>JAKLKU010000016.1 GCA_023150475.1 Planctomycetota bacterium | reverse complement strand
TCCAGAAAAACTCCGTACGCCAGACAAAGACCGCCACAACCCGTTTTGGTTTCAGCCGCGCCCGAATTTTCGGCGCAGCGACGCGGGGCAGTATCGGTTTAGGGGCCGCGCGCGAGCGCCGCGAGCAACGTGATCGCCGCCGGATGATCGTTCAGGCAAGGCACGAGTCGCAGCTCCTTGCCGCCGTGCTCGTGGAAGGATTCGGCGAGGCGCTTGCCTAGTTCCTCGAGCGTCTCGAGGCAGTCGCTGAAGAAGCCTGGTGCGACGACGAGCACGCGCGGGTTCGTGTCGGCGAGCAGCGGCACGTATTGGTCCGCGTACGGCTGCAGCCACGGTTCGCGGCCGAAGCGCGATTGGTAGACGAGGCTCCAGCGCTCCTTCGGCAGCTCGAGCGCGACCGCCAGCGCTTCGGCGGTCGCTTCGCACTGGATGCGATACGGATCTCCGCGCTCGACGTAACGCACCGGCAAGCCGTGGAAGCTGAACACGAAGTGGTCGACTGGCCCGGACTTCAGTGCTTCGCGCACGCGCACCGCCAGCGCTTCGATGTAGGCCGGATGGACGTGGAATTCGGCGATGCCGCGGACCTTCGGGCGCTCGCGGTACGCGCTGAGCTCGTCTGCGACCGCCGCTTCGATCGTGCCGGTCGTCGTGCGGCTGTACTGCGGGAAGAGCGGGAGGACGAGCAGCTCGCGACAACCGATCAGTTCGTGCAACGCGCTCGCGATCGACGGCGAGCCGTAGCGCATCGCGAGCGCGACGCGGTAGCCGCTGCCGAGTTCGTCCGCGAGCAGCTTGGCTTGGCGCTTCGAGTAGACGGAGAGTGGCGAGCCCTCGCTGGTCCAGATCGATTCGTAGAGCTTCGCGACCTTCGGCGAACGCCGCGGCAGGATCACGAACCGTCGCAGCAGCCGCCACACGAGCGGGTTCAAGTCGACGACGCGCGGATCGGACAAGAACTCCTCGAGGAACGCGCGTACGGCCTTGGGCGTAGGCTCGCTGGGCGAACCGAGGTTGACCAGGAGGACTCCGAGCGGAGCGGCGGGGCCGGACATGCCCGCGCACTGTAGAGAACGCGCTCGGGTTCGGCGATGCGGTGCGCATGACACGTCGGTGACAGTGCGCAGATCGTGCGCCGATACCGTGCGCACCTATGCACCGCATCGCGATCGCAGGACTCTCGGTACACGAGACGGACGTCGCCGGGCTCGAGCAGGCGAAGAAGCGCCTGGTCGGCGCGAAAGGCGTCGAGCGCGAGATCGCCGACCGCCTCGGAGCCTCCGAGCTCGTCGTCGTCTCGACCTGCAACCGTCTCGAAATCGCGTTCGCCCGCGAAGCCGGCCACCTGCCGGCTCGTGCGGACGTCGACGAACTCGCGAGCACGCTGGCCATCGAGCCCGAGCTCGCGCAACGTTTCCACTTCTTCACTGGCCGCGACGCCGTCCGGCATCTCTTCCGGGTCGCCGCGTCGCTGGATTCGCTGGTGCTCGGCGAAGACCAGATCCTCGCCCAGGTGCGCGACGCGCACAAACGCGCCGAGGACGAGCTGATGGTCGGCAAGTTGCTCGGCACGCTGTTCCAAGCTGCGGAGCACACGGGCAAGGAAGTGCGCTCGAAGACCGAACTCGCGCGCAGGCCGATCTCCGTCTCGACGCTCGCGATCGAGCACGTGACCCGGCGCTTCAAGGGCAAGCAGCCGGTGCTCGCGCTCTGGGGCGCCGGCGAAATGGCGCGACTCGCCGCGCTCGGCGCGCGCGAGGCGGGCTTCAAGATCGGCTTCGTCGCGAGCCGCACGCGAGAACGCGGCGAGCCGCTCGCGAAGGAGTTCGGCGCGACGTGGCTCGATGCGCGTTCGGCGGCGGCGGACGAGCTCGCGCTCGATGCGTTGATCTCGGCGACGACTTCGCCGGGGTTCGTGCGCTCGGCGGCGCAACTCTCGGCGCACGCCGCCCGCGCGCCGCTCGGCGGCGGCCTGCTCGCGGTCGACCTCGCGTTGCCGCGCGACCTCGAGCCGACGACCGACCCGAAGGTCGAGATCGTCGACCTCGAGAAACTGCGCGAAACCGCGGAAAGGAACCGTTTGGCGCGCGTCGCTGCCGCGCGCGACGCCGAACGGCTCGTCGAACGTCAAGTCGAGGTCTACGCGGAACGCGACGTCGGCAAACGGGCCGCCGAAGCGCTCGCGGAGCTCTCGGAAACGACCCACGACATCTTCGAACGCGAACTCGGCGGCCTGTTCACGGGCCCTCTCGCCGAGCTCGACGACGACCGCCGCCGCGCCGTCGAGCGCTGGGCGCGTCAGACCTTCGGGCGCATCGAACACGCGCCGATCGCCACCATCAAACGGCTGGTCCACGAGATCGCCGCACGCGGAGCGGAAGCGAAATGAAGCAACAACGTCCCACCAAACTGAAACTGCGCATCGGCACCCGCGGGTCCGACCTCGCGCTCTGGCAAGCGCGTTACGTCGCGTCGACGCTCGCGCCCGAAGCCGACTGCGAGCTCGTGATCCTGAAGACCAAGGGCGACATCATCGATCACGTTTCGCTGGTCGAAGTCGAAGGCAAGGCGTTCTTCACGGCGGAGCTCGAAGAAGCGCTGGTCGAGAAGCGCGTCGACCTCGCCGTGCACAGCCACAAGGACCTGCCGAGCGAGATGCGGCCCGAGCTGACGATCGCCGCGATCCCGCCGCGCGCCGCGATGCACGAACGGCTGCTGGTGCGCCGCGAGTCGCTCGAACCGGACGGCACGTTCCTGCCGCTGAAGCACGGCGCGACGGTCGGCACGAGCTCGCCGCGCCGCCAGGAGCAACTCGAGTCGCTGCGGCCCGACCTGAAGATCACGCAACTGCGCGGGAACGTGCCGACGCGCGTCAAGAAGCTGCGCGACGGACTGTACGACGCGATCGTGCTCGCTTCGGCGGGCCTCGATCGGCTCGCGCTCGATCTGTCGGGCCTCGTCGACTACGCGCTGCCGATCGAATGGTTCGTGCCGGCGCCCGCGCAAGGCGCGCTCGCGATCCAGACGCGCAAGGCGGACACGGAGCTGATCGCCTTCCTGCGTGAGATGCTGCACGACGAGTCGGTCGAACGCGCGGTCGCCGCGGAGCGCGAGCTCCTCGTACGCTCGGGCGGCGGCTGCAGCTTGCCGCTCGGCGCGTCGTTGGTCGGCAAGGGCCCGTTCACCGCGCTTGCGTTCCTCGGCAAGGATCGGCCGAAGCTCGGGCTGCCCGCGCGTTGGGCGCGCGCCGCCGCCGACACTCCCGAACACGCTTCCGCGCTCGCGCTCGAGAAGCTGATGGACGGCCGCGTGACGCGCCATGGACCGTTCGGCGGCAAGACCGTCGGCCTGTGCGGCTCGGCGGAAGCCAACGTCGAGCTCGGCGCTCGCCTCGAAGCCCTCGGTGCGACCGTCGTGCGCGAGATCGCGATCGAGTTCGAGGAGCTCGCGACTCCCGATCTCGCCGCGTCGTTCGCGGCGCTCGGCGGCCACGACGTGATCGTCTTCACGAGCCCGCACGCCGCGCAGCGCGCGAAGAGCGCGAAACGTCCGAAGGCCCGCATCGCCGCGGTCGGCCGCGCGACGGCCGCGGCGCTCGAACACGCCGGCTGGAAGGTCGACGTGGTCGGCGAACAAGGAGCGGGCTCGTTGGCGCGTGCGCTCGAAGTCGAAACCGGCGCGCGCGTGCTCTTCCCGTGTGCCGAAGAGACCGTCGGCGAACTCGAGCGCGAGTTCGCGGCGCGCGCGGTGCGCCTCGAGCGCGTGCCGGTGTATCGCACTCGGCCGGTCGCAGCGCCTGCGCTCGACCCGCGCGCCGACGTGCGCGTCTACACGAGTCCGTCCGCGGTGCGCGCCGCCGCCGCCGCGGAAAAAGCGCTCGGCACGCATCCGCGCCTGCGCCTCGCGCTCGGCGATGCGACCGCGAGCGCGCTGCAAGCCGCCGGCCTCGAAGTCGACGGCGTGTTCCACCCCTCTTCCGACCACGGCGAAGGCGTGATCCAACGCCTCGCGAAAGCATTCGTCCGCTTGGAGCCCTCACGATGAACATCCGTTTGCGTCGCCTGCGCACGACCGAAGTCCTGCGCGAAGCCGTCGCCGAGACGCGCGTCCATTCCTCGCAACTGATCCAACCGCACTTCGTGATCGAGGATCCGAAGGGTGAAGAGCCGATCCCGTCGATGCCCGGCGTCTCGCGCTTCGGCGTCGAGAACCTGGTGCGGCGCGTCGGCAAGGACGTCGAGCTCGGGCTCACGTCGGTGCTGCTCTTCGGGCTCTACTCGAAGAAGGACGCGCGCGGCAGCTCGGCGTACGAGCCCGACAACGTCGTCGCGAAAGCCGTGGCCCGCCTGCGCCGCGAGTTCGGCGCGAAGCTGACGATCATGACCGACGTCTGCATGTGCGCGTCGATGGATCACGGCCACTGCGGGATCCTGCACGACGGCAAGGTGCTGAACGACGAGACGCTGCCGCTGCTTTCGGCGATGGCGTTGTCGCACGCGCGAGCCGGCGCCGACGTCGTCGCGCCGAGCGACATGATGGACGGACGCGTCGCCGCGATCCGCGACGCGCTCGACACCGCGGGTTTCGTCGACACGGCGATCATGAGCTACTCGACGAAGTTCGCGTCGGGCTTCTACGGTCCGTTCCGCGACGCCGCCGACTCGGCGCCGAAGAGCGGCGACCGCAAGGCGTACCAGATGGATCCGCGCAACGGCCGCGAAGCGGTGCGCGAAAGCGTGCTCGACGAGCACGAAGGCGCGGACATGCTGATGGTCAAGCCCGCGCTCGCGTACCTCGACGTCATCCGCGGCGTGCGCCAAGCGACTCACGCGCCGCTCGCCGCGTACAACGTCTCCGGCGAGTACAGCATGGTCAAGGCGGCCGCGAAGAACGGCTGGATCGACGAAGGTCGCGTCGTCAAGGAGATCCTGACGGCGATCGTGCGCGCGGGCGCCGACCTGGTCATCACCTATCACGGCACCGAAGCTCTGGAGAAACGCTGGCTGTGACGAACCAACTCCTCGAACGTGCGCGCAAAGTGATGCCCGGGGGCGTTTCGAGCCCCGTACGAGCCTTCGGCAGCGTCCAAGGTGAACCGCCGTTCGTCGCACGCGGCCGCGGCGCGACGATCACCGACGTCGATGGCAAGACGTACGTCGACCTCGTGTGCTCGTGGGGTCCGCTGATCCTCGGTCACGCGCATCCGGCCGTGATCGACGCGGTCGAGCGTGCAGCTCGCGACGGACTGTCGTTCGGCGCGACGTGCGCGGCGGAAGTCGAGCTCGCGGAAGCGCTGCTCTCGCGCTTCCCGTTCTGCGACAAGGTGCGTTTCGTCTCGACCGGCACCGAAGCCGTGATGAGCGCCGTGCGCGTCGCGCGCGGCTTCACCGGTCGCTCGCGGATCCTCAAGTTCGACGGCTGTTACCACGGCCACTCGGATGCGCTGCTGGTCAAGGGGGGCTCCGGCCTCGCGACGTTCGGCACGCCGTCGTCCGCGGGCGTGCCGGCGGAGTTCACGGCGTTGACCGACGTGCTGCCGCTCGACGACGACGAAGCGCTGAAGCAGTACTTCGCGGAACGCGGCAAGGAGCTCGCCGTCGCGTTGATCGAGCCGTTGCCGGCGAACGTCGGCCTCTTGAAGCAGCGGCCCGAGTTCCTCGCGCTCCTGCGCAAGCTGACGCGCGAGCACGGCGCCCTGCTGCTCTTCGACGAAGTCATTTCCGGTCTGCGCGTCGCGCCCGGCGGCATGAGCGAGATCAGCGGCACGCAGCCCGATCTCGTCACGCTCGGCAAGATCGTCGGCGGCGGCATGCCGGTCGGCGCGTACCTCGCGCGCGGCGAGATCATGGACAAGGTCGCGCCGCTCGGCCCCGTCTATCAAGCGGGCACGTTGTCGGGCAACCCGGTCGCGATGGCGGCGGGGCTCGCGACGCTGCGCGAGCTCTCGCGGACGAACGCGTACCAACGGCTCGAGCAGCTCGGTGCGTCGCTGCAAGCGCAGTTCGAGCGCGTGCTCGCGAAACGCGAAGTGCAAGCGACCGTCGAGCGCCAAGGCTCGATCCTCTGGATCTCGATGCAGCGGGGCCCCGCGCCGCGCGCGTACCACAAGATCGACGGCGCCGCGGCGAAGGTGTACGCGGAGCTCCATCCGCGGCTCCTGGCGCACGGGCTCTGGGCCGCGCCGTCCTACTACGAAGTGGCGTTCGTCTCGCTCGCGCACGACGACTCGCACTTGAAGCAGGCGGCGGAAGCGCTGGATCGGTCGCTCTCGGAGCTCGGCCGATGATCAGCCGGAAGAAGGCGTTCGTCCTCTACGCGAGCTCGGCGGCGTTCGTCGTCGCGCTGCTCGCGTGGTGGGCGTTCTTCTTCGGCCGGCAAGGCACGTTGCTCGCGAACCGCATGCAATCGGCGGGCGCGCCGTTGACCGACGAGCAGATCGCGACGCTGCATGCGGTCGCCGGCGAGACGCAGCGCATGTTCCTCGCGGAGGGCCTGACGCTCTGCATCCTGCTGCTCGGCGGCATGTGGTCGATCCTGCGCACGATGACGCGCGAGCTCGCGCTCGAACGTCAACAGAAGAACTTCCTTTCCGCGATCACGCACGAGCTGCGCTCGCCGATCGCTTCCGCGCGTCTGTACGTCGAAAGCGTGCTGCTCGGCCGTGCGGACGGCGAGAAGAAGGATCGCTATCTTCAGCGCGCCATGTTGGACCTCGATCGCCTGCGCACGCGCGTCGACGACTTGCTCGAGACCGCGCGCGTCAACTCCGCCAAACCCACGCTCGACATCGAGCCGCTCGATCTTTCCGGGATCGCGCGGGACGTCGTCGAACGCCTCTCCAAGGAACACGCCGTGCGCGGCGCGAAGATCGAGCTCGACGCCGGCTCCGGCGTGTGGGTGCGCACCGACGCACGCGCGCTCGACACGGTGATCTCCAACTTGGTGTCGAACGCCGTGAAGTACGGCGGCAAGGACCCGCGGGTCCTCGTGCGGACCGAACACACGCGCACCAAGGCGCTGCTCTACGTGCGCGACTACGGTCCCGGCCTCGGCGGCGCCGATCCGAAGCGCATCTTCGAACCGTTCGTGCGCGGCGACGACGCGAACGTGCGTGCGAAAGGCGGCGTCGGCCTCGGCCTCTACCTCGTGCGCGAGCTCGTCATGGCGATGGGCGGTCGTGTGCGGGCGAAGGACGGCCTCGAAGGCGGCGGCACCGAGATCGAGATCGAGCTCGCGCTCGTCGAGCCGCGAGTCCGCGCGGAGGCCAAGGCGTGACCGGCGAAAAGTTGCTCGTCGTCGAGGACGAACTCCACCTCGCCGAAGTCATCGCGGACAACCTCGAGCTCGAGGGTTACGCAGTCGAAGTCGTCGGCGACGGCCTCGAAGCGCTGGAGAAGATCCGGCGCGAACCGCCGGCGCTCGTGCTGCTCGACGTGATGTTGCCCGGCATGGACGGTTTCGAAGTCTGCGAGCGCTTGCGCAAGGAGAAGGTCGACGTCCCGATCCTCTTCATGACCGCGCGTTCCGACACCGACGACCGCATCCGCGGGCTCGAACTCGGCGGCGACGACTACCTCGGCAAGCCGTTCGAGCTGCGCGAGCTGATGCTGCGCGTCGCGGCGATCCTCAAACGCTCGAAGTGGGCGAAGACCAAGGCGAGCTTCGGCGACACGCTGGTGCTCGGCGACGCGAGCGTCGACTTCAAGAGCTACACGGCGCAAGTCGGCGACAAGCAGTACCAACTCTCCACCAAGGAAGTGCTGATCCTGCGCGCGCTCGCCGAACGTCCCGGCGAAGTCATCTCGCGCGCCGACATCCTCGATCGCGTGTGGGGCTACGAAGCGTTCCCGACGGAGCGCACGATCGACAACTTCATCGTGCGGCTGCGGCGCTTGCTCGAACCCGATCCGCAGAGCCCCCGCTACATCCACACCGTGCGCGGCACGGGCTACCGACTGACACCATGACCATGCGTTCCGAAGACCGTCTGCTCGTGCGCGCGTTGCGCCGCGAGCCGCTCCCCCGCCCACCCGTTTGGCTGATGCGCCAGGCCGGTCGTTACCTCCCCGAGTACCGCGCGGTGCGGCAGAAGGCCGGCGGCTTCCTCGAGATGATGCGCAATCCGGACTACGCGTCCGAAGTGACGCTCCAACCGGTCCGGCGTTACGGCATGGACGCGGCGATCCTGTTCAGCGACATCCTCGTGCCGCTCGAGGCGATGGGCATGAAGCTCGTGTTCGACGAGCACGGCCCGTCGTTCCCCGAGCCGGTGCGTTCGAAGCAGCAGATCGACGCGCTCGCCGACGTCGATCCCGACGAAACGATGGGCTTCGTCGGCGAAGCGCTGCGCAAGACGCGCCGCGGTTTGCCCGAAGAGACGGCGTTGATCGGTTTCTGCGGCGCGCCGTTCACGCTCGCTGCGTACGCGATCGAAGGCGGCGGCACGAAGTCGTTCGCCGCGACGCGCGCGATGATGTACCGCGACGAAAGCACGTTCCGCGCCTTGATGGACAAGCTCGCCGGCGTCGTCGCGCGGCACTTGCGCTACCAAGTCGTGCACGGCGCGGAAGCGGTCGTGCTCTTCGACACGTGGGCCGGCACCTTGGCTCGCGAGGACTACTTGCGCTACGCCGCGCCGTGGGCGCGCGCGGTGCTGCAGGAGCTCGCGGGCGTCGCGCCGCGCGTGCTCTTCAT
The DNA here is from genome assembly GCA_023150475.1 of Planctomycetota bacterium. Lineage (GTDB taxonomy): Bacteria > Planctomycetota > UBA1135 > UBA1135 > JACRIN01. Next base: position 129,569 of record JAKLKU010000016.1, on the reverse strand, counting down.
CCACGGCGGAGATCACTTGCTCGACGAAGCCGTGAAGAGCGGCGTCGAAGCCGTCGCGCTCGACTGGCGCACGCCGATCGGCAAGGCGTTCGACCGTTACGGCGATCGTCTCGCGCTGCAAGGCAACCTCGACCCCGCGGTGCTGCTTTCGAGCCCCGAGGAAGTCGCTCGCCGGACGCGCGCGCTGCTCGACGAAGTCGGCGGCAGGCCGGGGCACGTGCTGAACCTCGGCCACGGCATCTTCAAGGAAACCGATCCCGAGAGCGTCGGGGCGTTCGTGCGCACCGCGCTGGAGCGACAACGATGAAACGCGCGGATTTCGAGCTCGACGAGAGCCTGCTGCTCGACCTGTCCGGTCCCGGCCCGCGGTACACGTCGTACCCGACGGTGCCGGAGTGGAGCGAGGCGTTCGGCTCCGCGGACGCCTTCGCCGCGCTCGAACGCGCGAGCTCGAAACCGAACGAACCGCTCTCGCTCTACGTGCACCTGCCGTTCTGCGGCCGCATGTGCCTCTTCTGCGGCTGCACGGTCGAGATCACGAAGCGTCGCGACCGTGTCGAACGTTACCTCGACGCTCTCGACCAGGAATTCGAACTCGTCGCTCGCCGGCTCGGCCAACGTCGCGGGCTCGCGCAGCTCCACTGGGGCGGCGGCACGCCGACGCACCTCGACGTCGGACAGATCGAGCGCGTGTTCGACATGATCACGCGGCGCTTCAAGCTGCTCGACGGCGCCGAAGTCTCGCTCGAAGCGCACCCGCACGTCACGACGCACGAGCAGATCGACGTGCTGCGCAGGCTCGGCTTCAACCGCATCTCGATGGGCGTGCAGGACCTCGATCCGCACGTGCAGAAGGTGATCCACCGCGATCAGACGACCGAGGAGACAGTCGACCTCGTCGCGTACTCGCGCAAGGTCGGCTTCGAAGGCGTCAACCTCGACTTGCTCTACGGTCTGCCGGAGCAGAACGACCGCACGTTCGGTTCGACGCTCGACACGATCGCCGAGATCAAGCCCGATCGCCTCGCGGTGTACGGCTACGCGCACGTGCCGTGGCACAAGGAAGCGCAACGATCGCTCGAGCAGTACCGCATGCCGACGCCGCCGGAGCGCGCACGGCTCTTCGGGCTCGCGCTCGAGAAGCTCGGACTCGCCGGTTACGAAGTGATCGGGCTCGACCACTTCGCGCTCCGGACCGACGCGCTGTACCTCGCGATCGAACGTGGGCTGCTGCACCGCAACTTCATGGGTTACACGACGGCGCCGGCGAGCGAGATGATCGCGCTCGGCATGAGTTCGATCTCCGACGTCGGCGATGCGTTCTTCCAGAACGCGCGCACGACGGCGGAATACGAAGAACGCATCGCCAAGGGCGAGCTGCCGGTCGTGCGCGGCATGGTGCGCAGCGCCGAGGACGACCTGCGCCGCGCCGTGATCCAGGACGTGATGTGCCGCATGAAGCTCGACCTCGACGAACTCGAGGCACGTTTCGGCCGCAAGGACCTCGCGACGCACTTCGCGAGCGAGTGGAAGGAGCTCGAGCGCTACCAGCAGCTCGGCTTCTGCACGCTCGGGCCCAGGCGACTCGACGTGACGCCGAAAGGCCGGCTCTTCCTGCGCCACCTCGCGATGGTGTTCGACGCCTACCTGAAGAACAAACCGAAGAGCGGCGAAGAGCGCTTCTCGCGCACGGTCTGATGATCCGGCCGGCGTTCGAACCGGACCGAGTCGACGTGCTCGTGATCGGCGGCGGGATCGCCGGGCTCGCGTACGCGCACACGTTGGCGCGCACATCGCACGAGCTCTCGGTCGTCCTGCTCGAAGGCGAACGCCAAGCGGGCGGCGTGATGCGCACGCTCGCCAGCCCGACGATTCCCGGCCTGCGCTTCGAGTTCGGGCCCGAAGCGATCGCCGACGACGCACCGGAGACGCTCGCGCTCGCCCGTGAAGTCGACGTCGAGTTCGTGGCTCTCCCCGAACGCGCGCGGCGCAGGCTCGTCGTGCACGGCGGCGAGCTCCACGAGTTGCCGACGTCGCTCGGCGCGCTGCTGAAGTCGCGGCTGCTCTCCGCCGGCGCCAAGGCACACGCGCTCGGCGAGCGGCTGCGTTCGAAGAGCGCGGGACTCGACGGCTCGCTCTGGGACTTCGCGGTCGCGCGGCTCGGGCCCGAGTTCGCGGAGAAGATCGTCGACCCGGTCGCCGCGGGCATCTTCTGCGGCGACGCGAAGCAACTTTCGCTGCGTGCGACGCTGCCGGTGGTCGCCGAGCTGATCGAGAAGCACGGCAGCCTGACGAGCGCGCTGCTCGCGCGGAAACGTCCGCCGACGCCGGTGCGACCGCAGGGCGGCTGGGGCGCGTTGCCCGCGGCGCTCGCGAGCTCGCTCGGACCGAGATTGCGGCTCGCGACGCGAGTGACGTCGCTCGCGCACGTCGGTGAGCGTTGGCGCGCCGAGTTCGACGGCGGCGCACTCGAGGCCCCGCGAGTCGTGCTCGCGACGCCGGCGCCCGCGGCGGCGGAGCTCGTCGCGCCGTTCGCGCCGGAGCTCGCAAGCGAGCTCGCCGCGATCGAGCACGAGAGCATCGCGACGGTCACGCACGTCTGGAAGCGCGAGCGCGTGTCGCATCCGCTGGACGCGTTCGGTTACCTCGTGACCAAGGCCGAACGCGACGTGCAGATTTCGACGCAGTTCGCGAGCTCGATCGACCCGACCTGCGCGCCGGACGGCCTCGTCGTGCTGCGCACGCGTGTCGGCGGCGCGCGCCAGAAGCACGGCGCGAACCTGAACGACGACGCGCTCGCCAGCGTCGTGATGTACGAAGTCGCGCCGCTGCTCGGCCTGCGCGACGATCCGGAGCTCCTGTCGTTCTCGCGCGCGCCGAAGATCCTGCCGCGCTACGACCTCGCGCATCCCGAGCGCGTGAAACGCATCGACGCGTTGACCACCGCGATCCCCCAGTTCGAGCTCGTCGGCAACTACCTGCGCGGAGCAGGGGTGAACGCGATCGTCGCCGACGCGCGCGCCCGTGCACGCCGTGCTTGAGTGCGCCTGGTCGCGCGTGAGTGCGCCTGGTCGCGCCTGATCGTGGCGGCGCGCCGGCTGCAGCGCCTGGACGGCTGCGCCGAGCGACCGATGGCCGAGCTCGACGCAGTTGCTAGCTTCGGGCGCGTCCCGCACCACGAAAGGGCCTGCCATGTGGAGTCGTCGTCAGTTCTTGGTCTCCGGCGCGGCGGTCGCCGGCACGTTCGCGGCTGGATCGCTCGGTTCGTGCGCGAGCGCTGGACTCGCGGCGAGCGCGAAGCGCAAGCCGCTCGACAAGGTCCGCATCCTGCACGTCGGCGTCGGCGGCAGCATCGCGCCGTACGACCGTGACCAGCTCAAGTCCCATCCCGATGTCGCCTTCACGGGCCTCTGCGACGTCGACTCGAACGCGCTCGCGGAGGTCTCGAAGAGCTTCCCCGACGCGTTCACCTGCAAGGACTTCCGCGAGGCCTTCGATCAGCACGCGGATCGTTTCGACGCGGTGCTCGTCTGCGTGCCCGACCACAATCACGCGGTCGTGATGCTCACGGCGCTCGCTGCGGGCAAACACGTCTACGGCCAGAAGCCGCTCGTGCAGCAGCTCTCGGAAGTCGTCGCGCTCGAACAAGCGGTCGCCGCGCGGCCCGAGCTCGTCACGCAAGTCGGCAACCAACGCATGGGCTACGCCGGCCGCCAGTACGCAGTAGAGATCCTGCGCAAGCGCCTGCTCGGCAAGGCCGTCGAAGCGCACGTGTGGGTCAACGGTCCGCCCGACGAAGGCGACGGCTACTTCTACTACGGCGGCTTGAAGGATCCGACTCCGCCGCCGGAGCACGTCGACTGGCCGTTGTGGCTCGGTTGCGCGCTCGACGCGCCGCACCGCGAAGGGCTGGTCGGCCTGCGTTGGCGTTCGTCGTGGGACTACGGCACCGGCCAACTCGGCGATTGGTGCACGCACTTGCTCGACGTCCTCTACTTCGGGCTCGAGCTCGGCTCGCCGGAAGCAGTGCTCTCGCACACGCGCAAGGCGTCCGACTTCTACCACGCGCAACACGTGCACTCGGTGTTGAGCTATCCGGGCGGCGGCAAGCGCTTCGCGAAGCCGGTCTTCAACGTGCACTACGCCGACAAGGGCCAATTCCCGTCGCGGCGCGCGCTCGGACTGCCGCCCGGCGAGTTCTCGCGCACCGGCACGCTCGTCGTCTGCGAGGAAGGCGTCCTCTACGTCGAACCCGAAGGCAAGCTCGAGGTCTGGCAAGACGGCAAGCCGGTCGACTGGCAGACGTTGAAGGGTCTGCCGGAGTGCAAGGACCGCAACCACTGGCACTCCTGGGTGGACGCGATCCAAGGCCGCGACGCGTTCGTGCAGTCGCCGTTCGGCGTCGCCGCACGCATGGCGGAGGGCGGGCTCTTGTGCTCGAAGGCCGCGCGTCATCCGGGCGTCGAGCTGCTCTGGGACAAGTCGAAGCTCGCGTTCACCAACCACCAGGAAGCGACCGACACGCTCGTCCGTCGCGAGTACCGAGCGGGTTTCGAGCTACCGAGCGTGCGGGCTCGAGCGTGACCTGGACGAGCAGCCGGGAGCTCGACCGAGCGTCCGACTGCTGGCGATGAGCGTCTCTTGGCGCGGCAACTCGCGCGGATTCTCCGTGGAATGCGCAGCGAGCGTGCGAGTAGGCTCGCGCTCGCCGTGACGCTCCCCCACTCCTTGCTCGTGCCCTACGAAGGGCCGATGGCGGAATCCGAGAAGGCGGTCGCCACCGTCTCCACGTTCATCGCGATCGTCTGCACGTTGATGTGGTTCAACGCGCTGCGCAGGCGGCCGTTCGTGCTCCGGCCGACGCCGTGGAAGCGAGCGCTGCAGTTCGCACCGGCGACGGCGATCGTCGGCATCTTCCTCGTGCTGACCAACTTCGCTTCGCACGACGTGCGTGGAGACGTGCGCTACCTCTACATGTACACCGTGTGGGGAGCGGCTTGGATCGGCGTCATGCTCGCGTGGTCGCCGTTGCTCGGCCTCTCGCTGCGCGACGACGTCGTCGAGCGCGCGAACCCGGCGGCCGCGGCGGCGCTCTGGAGCCTGCCGTTCGCCCACGCGCTCGCCTATGTCGGCGGCAACATCGGCGACGGCCCCGGTTGGTGGGTCGTCTTGGGGAGCTCCGGGATCGCGCAACTCGTGCTGCTCGTGCTCGTGTGGACGTCGTTGAAGCTCGGCCACGCCTCCGAGTCGATCACGATCGACCGCGACACTGCGACCGGCGTGCGGTTCGCGGCGTTGGTGCTCGCAGAGGCGCTGGTGCTCGGCCGCGCGGTCGCCGGTGATTGGATCGAGGTCGCGGCGACGGTGCGCGACTTCGCGGACCGTGGCTGGCCGGCGTTCGTGCTCGGCGCGGTCGGTCTCGTCCTCGATATCGCATTGAGGCCAAACGCCTCGGCTCCGCGGCGCAGCGTCTTCGCCGCCGGCGTCGTCCCAGGCGCAGTGTTCCTCGGCGCCGCGACGTGGTGGTTGGTGCACCTGGGGAGCTTCGCATGAGCTCGCCGCTCGCCACGAGCCAACGATTCACGCGCGCCGAGTTCGTCGAGTTCAAACGACGCACGATCTTCGAATGCGGCAAGTGGGATCCGCAGTACGAGGACGGCTGTGTGCTCGCCGACTTCGCGCTCGGCATCTCGCGCGAGACCTGGAGCGAGCTCGGCGAACTCGCCGAACGCCTCGCGCGCGAGGCGCTCGCTGCGGAGGAAGAACTGGTCGGGAGACCGGAGCTCCACGCGCGCCTCGGTTTGCCGCGCGCGATCCGCCGCGCGCTCGCCGACACGCGCAAACTCGGCCGCTCGGCGGAAGTCGCGCGTGTGCTGCGCTTCGATTTCCACTGGACGAGCGAAGGCTGGCGCATCTCGGAGGTCAACAACGACGTGCCCGGCGGCTACATCGAAGCCACCGGGCTCGCGCGACTCGCCGCGGAGCTCACGGGCTTCGAGCTCGCCGGCGATCCGACCGCGGTGCTCGCGGACGCGCTCGCGCGCGCGACCGGACCGCGCGACGTGCTCGGTCTCGTGCATGCGAGTGCCTACGTCGACGATCGCCAGGTGATGTTGCACCTCGAGCGTGCGTTGGCTGCTCGCGACCGCCGCGCGTGTCTCTGCGATCCGACCCAGATCGAATGGCTCGAAGGCCGAGCGCACGCGCGCACCGAGTGGCATTCGGGGCCGCTGGCGGCGCTCGCGCGGTTCTATCCGGCCGAGTGGCTCGAGCACACGCCCGGACGCACGCGCTGGCAACACTTCTTCCGCGGCTCGTTGACGCCGCTCTCGAATCCCGGTTCGGCTCTGCTCGTCCAGTCGAAGCGTTTCCCGCTCGCGTGGGACGAGCTCGCGACGCCGGTGCCGACGTGGCGCGCGCTGCTGCCCGAAACACGCTCGCCGCGCGCCGTCGATTGGCGGCGCGACGAACGTTGGCTCGTCAAGCCGGCGCTCGGCCGTGTCGGCGACGGCGTCGGGATCCGCGAAGCCGTCGCCCCGCGCGAGTGGCGCTCGATCGAACGCTCTGCGCGTTGGTTCCCTGGCCACTGGGTCGCCCAACGCCGCTTCCAAGCGCAGCCGGTCGACATCGCAGGCGAGTCGTACTTCCCGTGCCTCGGCGTGTACGTGATCGACGGTCGCCGCGCCGGCATCTACGGACGCATCGCGCGCCGGCCGTTGATCGACGCGCGAGCATTGGACGTCGCCGTCCTGGTGCAACCATGAATCCGAGCGAGCTCTTCGAACGTTGGGCGCCGAGCGACGGCGCGTGGTCGGATTGGGCGAAGCCCGTGCTCTTCGCGTCCGGCGTCGCGGACGACGCGGCGAAAGCGGCGTGGCTCGAAGCACGGCAACGCGCGCACGGTCGCTTCACGCCGCCGCGCCCCGGCGACACTGCGTTGATCCTCGACTTGCCCGGCGCCGATTCACTCGCGATCGCGCTCGAATGCGCGGCCGCTGGTTTCCGACCGGTGCCGCTCTACAACTCGACGATGGGACCGAACCCGGTCGTGCCCAACGAGCCGATCCGCGCGGGCCTCGAGCTCGGCGTCGACGAGCTCGCGAACGCGCGGCTGCACTCCGATGCGGCGCCGGCGTTCCTGCTCGACGCTCGACGCATCAAGGGCGATCCGCAACCGAAGTCGTTCGACAATCACTGGGTCGTGTTCCCGCAGGACTTCCCGTCGGCTGCGGTGCTCGGCTCGCGCGGCATCCGGCGCGTGGTGCTCGTGCAAGACGGCGCGACCCAACCGCAGAACGACCTCGCGCACGTGCTCGTGCGTTGGCAACGCGCCGGCATCGGCATCGCGGCGATCGACCTCGCGTCCAGCTCGCACGAGCCGGTCGACGTGCAGGTCGCGACGCCGGAACTCGCGTACGTGCTGTTCCAACGCGTGCTGCGCTTGCTCGGCTTGCGGCGCAACTCGGCTGGCGGCTTCGGTGCGGAGGTGCCCGAAGCCGCGACGCACGGCTCCGGCTTCGCGTGATCGGGCCGGCCGATCAGGGCCCGAACACGACCTGCAATCCGCCCGTCAATCCGAGGTTGTTCGGCGGCGCGAAGCCACCGTCGCGGGTCCAGTACTGGCCGTAGATCGTGTCGCCGGCTTGCACGCCCTTCTGCGCCATGTAGGCGTGCGAGAAGTGGAACGAGAGCCCACCGACGCAGCCCGCGACGGGTCCGGTCGACTTCGGCGGCGTGCGCTGCAACGGCGTCTTCAAGCACAGTGTCCCTCCGCCGAACGGTGTGCCCGCGGGCGCCGTCGACCAGAAGAACGTGCCGAACGTCGGCGCCTGCACCAACTGGGCGAACACGAAGAACGCGTCGTCGCCGCTCGCCGTCGGCGCCCCGGTCGCGCCGATCCGCGGGACGCAGCCGCCGCTGCTCGTCTTCGCCGTGCAGTACGTCGCCATCGGCGGCGTGATCGCGGCATGGTCGCGCACGTAGACGTTGGCTCGCCCGAACGGTGCGTGCGTCGGAACCAGGTCGTCACCGTCGGACCAGAACGCGACGAAACGCCCGTCGTCCGACACGTGGGGATGGTACGTCCCGAACGACGATTGCCCGCCGGTCCAGTCGGCGCCTGCTCGCACGTTCACGCCGAGCTGCAGATCGCGCAGGATCACGTCGCCGTTGGCGTTCGTGTCCGGCGCGACCACGTTGCTCGCCCACGTGCCGAACACGAGCCAACGCCCGTCTGCGGAGAGGTCACAGGTGTTGCTGAAGCCGTTCGGGAAGCCGCCGGTCGTGCTGACGCTGCCGAGCGTCAGCGTGCCGAGTTGCGCGTCGTACACGAACACGTCGTTCGCGGCGTTCGTGTCACCGGGCACGAGATCGCTCGCCGTGCTGAGGAACGCGACGAATCGGCCGTCCGCGGAGAGCCGCGGCAAGATGCTGGACGCGTTGCCCGCCGCACCTCCCGGATTGGTGCTGATCCGCTGCGTCGTGCCGGTGAGCCGATCGCGGACGAACACGTCGAACGCGCCGTTGAGATCGGGGCCCACGAGATTCGTCGCCGCGGAATCGAACGCGACGAAGCGACCGTCGTGCGAGACCGACGGACTCTCCGCCAATGCGTTGGCCGCTTGGCCCGCCGCGTTCACGCTCGCGAGCTCGATCGCGTTCGTCAGACGATCGCGGACGTGAACCTGTTGCAGTCCGTTCGCGTTCGGAGCGAGGCCGAGCGAGTCGCTCACGAAGACGATGTGGTGTGCATCGGGCGTCAACTGCGGCGACGACGACGCGCCGTCGCCTTCGATGCCCGACGGATGGACACTTTCGCGCGTCGTCGTGCCGAGCAATCGATCGTGGACGAAGACGTCGACCTTGCCGTTGAAGTCGCCGGGGACGACGTGCGTGTCGATCGAAGCGAACGCGACGTAGCGTCCGTCCTCCGAAATCGATCCCTGAGGCCAGCAGCCTTGCGCCTGTTCGCCTGTCGTGCGGCGCGCCGCGAACTCGATCGCGCCCGTCGAACGGTCCTTGATGAAGAGATCGTTGCCGAAGAACCCGTCCGGCGTGTCGAGGTTCGATGCGTCGCTCTGCATCAGCACGTAACGCCCATCGCCGGAGATGTCGAGCGGGTACGAGTCGGCGAAGTCGAGGTCGGTCTTCGCCCAAAGCCCGGCCGACGTGCAGCTCTGCAGTGTCGTCGACTGTGCGAAACCGTTCGATGCGACGGACGCGATGGCGACGGCCGTGAAAGTGAACGATCGTTGCGAAAGGGAAGGCATGGCTTGGTGATCCGTGTCGGCCAGGAAAGTCGCCCACCCTGGGCGGACAGGTGATCCTGCATGCCGCCGGTTCGTTTGGGGGTTCCGGGATGCGTGAATTCGGCGTCAGCGCACGGAAGCCCGTTCCAGCGCCTCGAGCGCCTGGCCACGTTCCCAGTCCGAGAGCTGCGCGGCGACTTCGCGGTACTTGCGGGCCAGGGCCTCGTCTCCGGCGACGAGGGGCGCGATTTGCACCAGCACTTCGCGGCGCTCGAAGTCGGACGACATCTCGGCGACGGCGTCGAGCACCGCCGCGAGCTCGGTGGTCGCCAATCGCGCGTGTTCCAAGAGTGCGTTGAGCGCGAGCTTGCGCTCGTAGTCCGACGAGAGCTGGCGCGCGGCCGTCACGTACTGCGCGGCGAGTCCCGCGTCGCCCGCTTGCGGTGCCGCTGCATCGAGCACGCAACGTAGCTCGTAGTTCGAGTCGATGCGCTCCGCCGCGAGCGCGACGATGCGCGTAGAGAACGTCGGCGTCTTGCCGGCGAGGCCCGCCTCGAACGAACGGCGCGACTCCCAATCGGAGTCGAGCGTCCGCGCCGCCTCGAGCCAACTCGTGCGCGCGGCCTCGCCTTGGAGCTTCGGCGCGGTCGCGATCAAGAGCTCGGCGAGCTCGTAGTCGGATTCGATGTTGCGCGTGGCGCCGAGCAGCCGCGCGAGCCCCGCATCGTCGAGCTCCTGCTTGGCGAGCGCCGCGGCGAGCGCACGCCGCGCTTCGTAATCGGACTCGAGGCGCTCGACCAGGCCGAACGCACGTTCGCGCGGCTTCTCGGCGAGTACCACGAGCTCGAAGAGCCGGATCGAGTACGTCGCACGCGCCCAATCCCCGCGACCGAGCTCGATTTCGTCGAGCACGCGGTCCGGACCGCCGCGCGCGAGCAGACGTTCGACGCGCGCCTCGGCGTCGTAACCGGTCTCGCGGAAGAGCCGCGGCAGCGCTTCGGCGAGCCAGCGTTTGGCTTCGTCGTCGAACGGACGGCTGACGCCGTCCTCTTCGAACGTGCGCACGAGCCCGTCGGTCAAGTCGTCGACGACGCGGTACGTGCGCTCGACGCCGTCGAGTTCCTCGGTGAGTTCGAACGAACCGCCGCTCGAGAGCGTCGCGACGTCGCTCTCGTCGTCGAGGAACGTCGCTCGGCCGTCGACGTCGAGGTCGACCGAGTATCCGGCGCTCGACATGCGGATGCGCGTCGAGTCGCCGTCGTTCGAGATCGAGATCGACTCGCCGCCGAAGTGGTGCAGCGTGCGGAACTCGCAGGCGGCGAGCGGGACGAGCGCCGCGCACGCGAGCAGGAGACGGAGCGACGGGACGGAAGGACGCATGGAAGGCTCCTCGATTGGGGACGCGAGCCCGCGGACGGCGCGGGCTCGGCCTTTGCGCGGGTCGGCCGTCGGGATTTTGCGCTCCGCCGGTCAGCGCGCCAAGCCGACCTCGCTGCGCACGGCCGCCGCACGGGCGGCGTCGACCTCGGCAAGCCGTCGTACGGCGGCCTCACAGCTTGCGCGGTCGCCGAGGAACGCGTGCGTCAACGCGAGGTTGTGCAGCGAGTCCGCGTGCTTCGAGTCGAGCGAGAGCGCGTGCTCGAACTGTGCGCGGGCCTCTTCAAAGCGCCGCAAGTTGAGGTACGCGACGCCGAGGTTGTTCCACGCGTCGAGGTTGTCGCCATCGAGCTCGAGCGCTCGCCGAAACGCGTCGATCGCGCCCTCGCGATCGAGCTTCTGCAAACGCACGAGCCCGAGGTTGTAGAACGCCTCGTGGTAGCGCGGCCAGAGCTTCGCAGCGGTTTCGAAGCACCGCTGAGCGTCGTCGAGTTCTCCGCGGCCGAGATGTTGGTTGCCCAAATTGTTCCACGCGAGCCAACTGCGCGACTCCACTTCGATCGCGTGGCCGTACAGCGCGTCGTTCGAACGCCAGACCGCGCTCTGCCTCCACGTGCCGAAGCCCAACGCGAAGAGCGCGCACACGGCGAGCGCACCGACGAGCGGCACGAGCTCGCGCCGCCGTTCGACGAACTCACCGAGCGACCAGACGAGCGCGAACAGCACGCCGAGCTGCGGCAAGTACGTGTAGCGATCCGCGTGCGCTTGCGAACCGACCTGCACGAGCCCGATCACCGGCACCAGCATCCCGAGGAACCACAGCGCGCCGACGAAGACCCACGGCCGCCGCGCTCGCTCGCGCCAAGCGACGAAACCGAGCGCGACGATCACCACGGCTGCGAGAGCGAATGCGCGGACATCGACACCCTCCGCGAGCGTCGCTGGATGCGGATAGAACGCGCAGAGATCGACCGGCCAGAACGTCTGCGCGAGGTACACGCCGTAGGCGCTCACGGCGTTCGCCGCGCGCTCGGCGAGCCGATACACGGCGATCTCGCCGGTCGCACCACCGGCCGCTTGGACGGCCCAAGTCACGTAGCTCGACAGGAACGCGAGCACGAAGAACGGCAACTTCTCGACGACGAGCGGCTTCCAACGCTCGGTCCGCGCGAACGGCCACACGTCGAGCACGAGCAGCACGGCGGGCAACGTCACGGCCATCGGTTTCGCGAGCAACGCGAGCACGAAGAGCCCGACCGCGGCGAAGCGCCACTCGATGCGCCGCGTCCGCACGAAGCGCGTCCACGCGACGAGCGTCGCGAGGAAGAAGAACGCGCAGAGCACATCCTTGCGCTCGGAGACCCACGCGACCGACTCGACGCGCAGCGGGTGCAGGCCGAAGAGTCCCGCGACCCACGCGCTCTTCCACGTCGCGGCGGTGAGCTCGCGAAGCAGGACGAACACGAGCACCGTGTTCGCCGCGTGCAACCCGACGTTGACCCAGTGATGCCCGGTCGGATCGACGCCGAAGAGCGTGACGTCGAGCATGTGCGACAACCACGTCAACGGGTGCCAGTTCGCCGAGTGCGTCGCGGTGAACGCCCACTGGACGCCTTCGAACGAGAGACCGCCGAGCACGCTCGGGTTCTCGTAGACGTACGCGCTGTCGTCCAAGTCGACGAAGCCGAAGCTCCCGACCTGCGCGTACGCCAGGCAAACGGCGAGCCCCAGAGCGACTTGGAGCAGGCGCACGAGCGTTCGGGGCGCGAGCGTGAGCATCGTGCTGAGGAGCGTATCGCGCTCGCCCCTCCGAGCGAGATACTGCCTTGGTCGCACGCGGCGACCGCGCCGGGAGGACGAGTCCGCGCCGCGTTGCGAGTTTCGGAGTGTCTGCGTAGCTTTGACTCCTCTACTTCCTCGGAGGAACTCCATGCTCTCGCTCGCTCACGCCGCGCTTGCCCTCGCGGTCGTTCCGCAAACTCCTCAGTTCCTGCGCATCCACGACGACGTCGCGCTGCGACTCGATGGCTCGCAGCTCCCCTCGCAAACGGCGTCGGCTTCCGCGCCGATCACGTCGATCGTCTGCGGCTCGGCTGTGGCAGCACGACACGGGGATCCGACGCCTGGCGCCGGCACGCTCTCGCTCAACGGGTTCCTGAACTCGCCCAACGTCGACGGCTCGGGACGGGCCGTCTTCTACTCGGCTGTCAGCGGCAGCGCCCGCAACCAAGGGATCTTCGTGGCCGACGGAGCGAGTGTCCAAGCGATTGCGGTCGGCTGCGGCCCCGGCGGCGGCAGCGGAGCGTTCGGCGGTGGCCTCGGCGACCCCACTCCGATCGGCGGCACCTTCAGCGGCTTCTTCGCCGGCACGTACTTCGTGCCCGCGACCAATCGGCCGGGCGACGTGCTCTTCCTCGCCGACATCGACAACGGGCCGGTGAACCGCGCGCTGTTCCTCCGTCAGAGCGCGTCGGGCTCGATCGTGAAGGTCGCCGCGCCCGGAGACGCGTCACCCGCGGGCGGCACGCTCGCCGCGGTCGGGCCCGGTTCGATCGACGACGCGGGCAACGTCGTGTTCCTCGCGCTCGGCGCGGGCGGGCCGGCGCAGCAGATCCTGCGTTGGTCGGGCGGCGTGCTCACCAAGGTCGCCGCGGTCGGGGATCCTGCGCCGGGCGGCGGCACCTACAGCCAAGTCGGCGGCGAAACCGTGAACTTCGGCGACGGAACGACGGTTCCCGTCGGACCGCTGCCGGACGTCAACGCGAAAGGCGAAGTCGTCTTCAACGCGCAAGCAACCGGCGCGGTCGCTGCCGGCATCGTGCGTGTTTCGGGTGCCACGCATCAGTGGTTCGTCACGACCTCCGACGTCACGCCGATCGGCGGCACGTTCGAGAGCCTGTACGCCGCGAACCTCTCGGACGTCGGCGAAGTCGCGTTCTACTCCAGCGTGAAGCTCTCGCCGACGCAGTCGACAGGCGCGTGGTTCGCCGGGAAGCCGGGCGCGTGGCGCAAGGTACTCGCGCTGAACGACCCGATCGACGGCGGAACGTGTTGGGGGCTCGCCGCTTCCCGCAACCCGATGCAGTCGATCTCGAGTGACGGCACCGTCGGTCTGTTCGTGTACGTATTCGTCAGCTGGTCGTTCGCGCGCCAAGAGTTCGTGCTGGTCGATCGCTTCGGCGCGTTCAGCATCATCGCGCGCGAAGGCGACGCGACTCCGCTCGGCGGCAGCTACGGCAATCTCGGCGGTTGGCCGTCACGGCTCGCGCTGCACGGCGTCTACGGCGCGTTGACGCCGGGCGCGCCTGGCGGCGTGACGTCCGCGCACTTCGGCTTCACGGAATGTGCGCCGCTCCCGACCACGTACTGCACGGCGAAGGTCAATTCGCTCGGGTGCACGCCGGCGATCGCGTCGATGGGGCTCTCGAGCGCCAGCGGCACGAGCGGATTCGTGGTGAGCGCGTCGCAAGTGCTCAACAACAAGACCGGGCTCTTGACCTACGGCTTCGCCGGCCGCGCGAACCTGCCGCTCGGCGGCGGAACTCTGTGCGTCACCGGCCCACTCAAGCGCACGCCGCTGCTCAACTCCGGCGGCAATCCCCCGCCGAACGATTGTTCGGGCGTCTTGACGATCGACATGAACTCGTTCGCGGCCGGACTGCTCGGCGGCACGCCGTCGGCGTTGCTCTCCGCGCCGGGAACGCTCGTCGATTGTCAGTACTGGAGCCGCGATCCCGGCTTCTCCGTGCCGAACAACATGTCGCTCTCCGACGCACTCGAGTACGTCGTCGGACTTTGACGCGCGACTGCGCGGAACTTCACGGCGAACCTGCGCGACGACACACGGACTGCCGTTCGTCGGCAACTCGTGCGTCGGCGTCGACCCACTTCCTCGACATGCATCGCCGCGCGCGGCGCGCCGTGGGCGCGGAGCGTAGTCGGAGTCAGGATTAGTGCGGAGCGGGCCGATCGTTCGGCCCAGGGCGCGATCCGTCCACGAGCGGTAGCCTGGACCGACCTTCAGCCGGAGTGTCGCCATGCTGCACGCGTCGTTGATCGGGATCGTGTTCGCCTCCCTTCCGCAAGATCGTCCGTTCGTGCGCTTGCACGACGATGTCGTGCGCCACGTCGACGTGCCCGTCGCGACTACGACGTTCGCGGCGCCCACGCCGACCGTGTGCGGGAACGTCGCCGCGGGTTGGCACAACCAAGCGGTGCCCGGCGGTGGCACGCTGAGTCCGGTCGCGTTCGCTAACTCCGCGAACGTCGACGGCAGCGGTCGTTCGGTGTTCTTCGCGCAAGTCGCCGGCGTCGCGCGCAACCAAGGCATCTTCGCGGCGGACGCGAGCGGTGTGCAGCCGATCGCCGTCGGCTGCGGCTCGGGCGGCGGCAGCGGCACGTTCGGCGGCGGCGTCGGCGATCCGACGCCGATCGGCGGCACGTTCAGCGGCTTCTTCGGTGGCACGTTCTTCGTGCCGGCGACGAACCGCGCGGGCGACGTGCTCTTCATCGCCGACATGGACAACGGACCGGTCAACCGGGCGCTCTTCTTCTGGCGGCGCGCGACCGGCACGTTCTCCAAGGTCGCGGCGCCCGGCGACGTGTCGCCCGCGGGCGGCACACTGTCGGCGGTCGGCCCGGGTTCGATCGACGACGCCGGCAACGTCGTGTTCCTCGCGCTCGGAGCGAGCACTTCGGCCCACCAGATCCTGAAATGGTCGAACGGCGTCCTGACCAAGGTCGCGGTCAACGGCGATCCCGCGCCCGGCGGCGGCGCGTACACGCAAGTCGGCGGCGAGTCGCTCGGCTTCTCCGACGGCACGACGATCCCGGTCGGACCGCTGCCGGACATCAACACGAACGGCGACATCGTCTTCCGTCCGCTCGCGAGCGGCGCCGTGTCGCGCGGCATCGTGCTCGTGAAGAACGGCGTCCAGCAGTGGTTCGTCACGGTCAACGATGCGACGCCGATCGGCGGCACGTTCTTCGACATCGCGGCGGCCAACCTGTCGGACGCGGGCGAGATCGCGTTCTACGCCGACGTGAAGGTCTCGCCGACGCAGTTCAGCGGCGGTTGGTTCGCGGGCTCGCCCGGCAACTGGCGCAAACTGCTCGCGTTCAACGATCCGATCGACGGCGGCGTGTGCTTCGGCTTCGGCTGGTCGCGCAACCCGATGCAGTCGATCTCGAGCGACGGCACCGTCGGGCTGTGGACGAGCGTCTACTACGGACCGAGCAACTCGAAGGACGAGATGATCCTGATCGACAAGACGGGAGCGATCACCACCGTCGCGAAACAATCGAACCCGACGCCGCTCGGCGGCACGTACGGGATCCTCGACGGTTGGCCGTCGCGGCTCGCGCTGCGCGGCACGTTCGGCGCGGCGACGCCGGGTGCGTCGTTCGGTGCGCTCAACTCGCACTTCACGTTCACCGAGTGCACGCCTACGCCGGTGGTCTACTGCGCGGCCAAGGTGAACAGCCAAGGGTGCACGCCGGCGATCGGATTCACCGGCGTCTCGAGCGCGAGCGCGACGAGCGGCTTCGTCGTGAGCGCGTCGCAGGTCTTGAACAACAAGAACGGGCTCCTGATCTACGGCTCGACCGGCCGCGCGGCGACGCCGTTCGGCGGCGGCACGTTGTGCGTCGCTGCGCCGCTCAAGCGCTCGATCCTGCTCGCGACCGGCGGCAATCCTCCGCCGAACGACTGCTCGGGAGCGCTCGCGCTCGACCTCAACGCGTTCGCGAGCGGCGGCCTCGGCGGCAACCCGGCCGCGTTCCTCTCCGCGCCGGGCACGGTCGTCGACTGCCAGTACTGGAGCCGCGACCCGGGCTTCTCGGCGCCCAACAACCTGTCGCTCTCCGACGCAGTCGAGTACGTCGTCGGACTCTGACGCTCAACGCGGCGCAAGCCGCTTCTTCCAGCGTTCGTAGAGCTGTGTCTGGCGGTTCGAGAGATCTTGCCGGATGCCGTCGATGAACGAGTACGTCACCGGCGAGCGGATCTCGAGCAGATCGCCGCGGGTCACGATCACGTCGGCGACCTTGCCGACTGCGAGCGAACCGACCTCGTCCTCCATGCGCAGCATCTGCGCCGCGTAGTACGTGATCGCGCGCACGGCCTCCTCGTGCGGCAAACCGTACGCACACGCCATCGCAGCGTGGAACGCGACGTTGCGCGGGTTCTCGCTGTCGGCCGATTGGATCGCGAACGGCACACCAGCGCGCGCGAGCACCGCGGCGTTCGCGAACGGCGCGTCGTACGGCGCGAACTCGTCGGTCGGCAAGTCGAGCACGGGCCCGACGACGACCGGAATGCGCTCCTCCGCCAGGACGTCGACGACCTTCCACGCTTCGCGGCAACCGTAGAGGACCGCGTCGAGCTTCTGCTCGCGCACGAAACGCACCGCGGCGAGGATCGTCTGTGCGTTGTCGGCGTGGACGGCGACGCGTCGTTCACCTTTCGCGTACGGCGCGAGCGCGGTTTTGCGCGGATCGAGCGTCGGCGGCGCGAGCTTCGCGGCCGCAGCCTCGTCGACGAGCCGCGCGTACTCGCGTGCTTCGGCGAACTTCTTCTCGAGCGCCTTCAGCGCATCGCTCTTCTTCGACTTCTCCTTCGCGTCGTTGCCGATCCGCGGGAACTCGAGATGGAGCATGTCGCGGTCCTCGACGACGAGCTCTTCCCACGTATCGCCGCTCAAGCGGATCACGCACGATTGCCCACGCAGCGGTCCGCCGCCGATCGGGCCGGCTTGCGCGCGCGTGATGCCGTTGGTGCGCGTCACCGGGATGTGCGCGGAGTCCGCCGCGATCGACGCCGCGGCGCGCAGGTCCGGCTGATCGCCGCCGATCTCGGATTGGTCGTCGGTGCCGGCGACGGAGCCGATCTCCCAGAGGCCGAGCGGCGTGCCGAGCGCGATCACGCCCGGCCACACGTCCTGGCCCGTGACGTCGATCACCGTCGCGCCGGCCGGAATCGCGAGCCCGACGCCGAGCGCGACGATGCGGCCGTCCTGCATCAGGAGCACGCCGTTCTCGACGGTCGGCGCCGTGAGTGGATGGATGCGCCCGCCGACGAGCGCGATCGTCGGACCGCCGTTCGGGTTCCACGCGACGCCGTTCGAGCGCGCGGGCTCTTCGAGCGCCTTGATCTCGACGGGCTTCGACTCGAGCTCGAACGCGTCGCGCCGTTGGAAGCGGATCTCGCCGTCGACCATCGTCCACAGCGGCTTCGCGAGCGACGAGAGCGGATCGCCGTCGAACAGCACGAGATCGGCGTCCTTGCCGACTTCGATCGAGCCGGTGCGCGCGTCGATGCCGAGCTGCTTCGCCGAGTTGAGCGTGACGAGTTGGAGCGCACGCACTTCGTCCATGGTGGCGTAACGGACCGACTTCGCGGCTTCGCCCCACAGCCGGCGCATCATCTCGGCGGAGTCGGAGTTCAACGACGTCAAGCAGCCCGCTTGGTCGAGCAGCGCGGCGTTCTGCGGCACGGCGTCGTACGCTTCGATCTTGTACGCCCACCAATCGCCGAACGTCGACGGGCCCGCGCCGTGCGCGGCGATCTCCTTGGCGACCTTGTACCCTTCGAGCACGTGCTGCAGCGTCTTGACGCGGAAGCCGAAGCGCTCGGCGACGCGCAAGAGCATCACGATCTCGTCCGCGCGGTAACAGTGCGAGTGCACATCGACCGAGCCGTCGAGGATGCCCGCGAGCGCGTCGAGGCGGACGTCGCGTCGAGGCGGCGCCGGATCCTCGCCGCGCGCTTTCGCCGCTTCGAAACGCCGCCATTCGTCGCGGTACTCCGCGGCGCGGGCGAACGCTCGTTCGAACACGACTTCGACGCCCATGCGCGTGTCGGGGAAGCGCGAGCCGGGCGAGTAGTTCGAACGTTTCGGGTTCTCGCCGAGCGCGAACTTGACGCCTTCGGGCGCGCCGCGGAGCACGAGCTCGCCGAAAGGCACGCGCCACGCGAGCTTGATCACTTCGTGCCGCCCGCCGATCGCGTTGGCGGAGCCGTGCAGCAACCTCGCGGTCGTCACGCCGCCGGCGAGCGCGCGGTAGATCGACAGATCGTCGGGGTCGAGCGAGTCGGAGATGTCGCAGTCCGCCGTGATCGAAAGCGTGCCTTCGTTGACGTCGCTCGCGATCGCGATGTGCGAGTGGTTGTCGACGACGCCGGGCGCGAGGTGTTTGCCCGTGCCGTCGATCGCGAGCAGACCGGCCGCGGCCTCGACGTCGCCGAT
Source organism: Planctomycetota bacterium (assembly GCA_023150475.1). Classification (GTDB taxonomy): domain Bacteria; phylum Planctomycetota; class UBA1135; order UBA1135; genus JACRIN01. The sequence goes on along the minus strand of JAKLKU010000016.1, from coordinate 110,698 downwards.
CGCCGCGATCTTGCCGTCGCGGACGAGCACGCTGCCCAAGCGCGCAGGCCCGACCGCGGAGTGGATCGTGACGTTCTGGATCACGCACGAACCGTGGGTGACGAGCGTCGGCTTGCGCTCGACGTCGGTCTCGTACGGATGTTCGCCGCGCGCGAACGCACTCGCGGCGAGCAGCCACGCGGCGAGGGAAACGAAGCTTGTGTGTCGAAGATGCATCGTGGTGCTCACTTGGGCTGCCGCGTGGCCTCGAAGTCGAACTTCTGTTCACCGAACGGCCCCTTGACGACGACCGTGCCTTGCCACGCGTCGCCGCTGAGCGTGCCGTCGTACGCCGCATCGATCTTGAATTGGCCGAGATCGATCGACGTCGTGAGTTGCATGCGTTTCTGCGCGACGCGGCCGGCGAGGTCGGCGGTGATCTCCGCCTGCGTCATCGGATGGGTCGCGCGCACCTTGCCCGAGACCTTGCCGTCGGGCGTCATCGTGAGCTCGAGCGTCTCCGGCGGCTCCTGACTCGCCTCGATCTTCAGCGTCCACGTGCCGCTCGCGTCGACGCCTTCGTCGGGTTTGCCTTCGAGCGGCGGATTCGCTTCGAGGTCGAACTCGTGCGCGAACCCGTCGACGACGAGCCACGCGAGCCGCGCGTCCTTGCCGAGCGGATCCGCGGTCCAGAGTGCGACGTTCGCGTCCATGCCGACCTCGAGGCGGCCGAGCCGCGGCGCGCCGAGCAGTTCTGCGGCGCCGGAGGTCAGCGCGCGCAGCGCGACGTCGCGCGCCAGCCCTGCTTCGACGAGTTGCTTCACCTTGCCGAGCAAGTCGCTCGCGCCGCCGTTCGCGGTGCCGAACGCGAAGCGCACGCCCTTGGCGGCGAGCACCTTGGCGCAGTCCCGGCGCTCGACCCAACGCGCACGTTTCGCTCGACGCACGGCGAGCGGCTCGACGTACTCGAAGCGCTTGGCGTCGGTGGCCGTGTCGGCGGCCTTGTCGCCGGCGTTCTCGTGGGACTTCGCCGCGTCGCCCTGCGGCTGCTGCGGCGCCTCGCCGGACGGCGGCGTCTCGGGCTTCGCAGCTGGCGTCGTTTCCGGCGCTTCCCCGCCGGCGGCGGGCTTCGGCTCGTCCTGCTTCGCGTCGGGGTCGTCGGGCCCGTCGCCCCACTCGAGCGTCAGGATCACGGGCACGTTGCGGCGCGCGAGCACGTCGGCGCGCTCGAACGCCTGGTTGCCGCCGACGATCGCGACGTCGAAGCCGAGCTCGTCCGCGAGCGCGAGCCAACGATCGATGTCGGCCGCGGCGTGCGCCTCGGCGAGCACGCGCCGTTCACGGCGGAGCACGGCGCCGAACGCTTCGAGCTCGGGGTCGAACGCGGGCCGCGGACCGGGGCGGCCGGCGAGCGCGCGAGCCGCGAGTTCGTCGTGGTGGCGCGCGTCGAGGACGAACTGGCGCAACTGCGCGGTGTAGCCCATCAACGTGCTCGGATAGCCCTGCCCGCTCGCAGCGAACGCGGCGTGCGCGAACACGTCCGGCGCGAGCACCGCGTCCCGCGCGGCGGCGTCGCGAGTGACGATCAACGCGCTCGTGCCGGCGAGCAGCTCACCGTGCGGCGCCGCGAGCAGGGCGCCGAACCCCGCATCACGCCACGCCTTCGCTTCGTCCTGCGTGAAATCGAGCGCCGCCGCGGCGCGGAACGCGGGCTCGACACCCTTGCGGTTCGCCGACCGCATGTCGATCTGCACGTCGGCGCGCATGTCGGCCGGCAGATCCTGGTCGATCTTCGGCTCGGGCGTGACACAGGCGCTCCAACTCGCAGCGTCGACGAACGCCGGCAAGCCGAAAATGCCCTTCGCGTCGATCACGCGCATCGCGGGCGGTAATGGAGCGCTCGCCGGCAGGATCCGCGCGATGCGGCCGTTCTCGATCACGAGCGACGATTCCGGCGCGTCCGCCGCGAGGCTCGTCTTGACGTGCGTGATCACGAGCGGCTCCGCGGTGCGCGGAGCCTGCGAAGTGGCATCGAGGAGGAGCAGCACACACGCCGCGAGGCGCAGCGCCGTCGCGGCGAACGAGGGGGACGGCAGGAACTTCATGCAGGAAAGAGCTCTCGAGACGCAGGGCGGCGCATTGTGCCCGGGCTGCCGAGGGCTGTCAGCGCCGCCTGCGACGCCCGACGGCCTTTTTCCATGCGTTTGACGGAGAGCGTTTTCACGTCACGGGCGCTCGTGTCACAACGGTCCCGCTGCATCGAACGCCCACACGAAGGACACTGCCATGCGTTTCGACGTCGTCTTGCCGTTGCTCGCTCTGCCCGCTCTGGCGCTCGCTTGGCCCAAACCGAGGGCCGTCGAGCCGCTCGCACCCGAGCGCGAGTTGGCGAGCTTGGTGCCCTCGGGCAGCGACCTGTTCGTCGACGCGCACGGCGTGCACGAGCTCGCCGCGCGCGGTCTCGAGCATCCGTTCGTCCGCGCCGTGCTCGCCGAGCCGCGCGTGAAGACGTTGCTCGGCGCGCAGGGCGTCGACCCAGAGCAGTTGCTCGCGGCGCTCGACGCCGCGGCGGGCTTCGACGTGCTGCCGACGATCGCTCGGCTGTCTGCCGGTGGCGCAGCGTTCGCCGTCGACTTCCGGCGCGAGACGCCGAGTGTGCTGCTCGTGCTGCGCGGCACGGATGCACGCGCGCTCGGTGAAGACGTCGCCGAGCTGCTCGCGCTCGTCGCGAAACGCGCGGGCTTCCCGGGAGCGTTCGACCGCCCCGCCGCCACCGTGCTCGGCGCGGAGCTGTGGCGCGTCGGAGAAGCGCTCGTGGTCGCTCGGCGCGATGCGTTCGCGTTCGTGACGAACGACGAAGGCTACCTGCGCGACGCGCTCGAGCTCGCCGCCGCCCGTGACGCCCGCGGCCTCGCCGGTCAGCCCGAATTCGCGAACGCCGTGAAGTCGCGCTCGCCGCACGAGCTCGCGTTCGCGTTCGCCGACCTCGCGACGATCGACGAGCGTGCGCAACAGGGCAAGCTCGGCGACCCGCAGGGTTGGACGAACTTGCGCGACATGGCGCGCAAGCCCGATGTCCAGTTGTTGCTCGGACCGACCTTCGCGGCGCTCGGCGACGCGCGGTACGCGACGTTGTCGCTCGCGTGCGAAGACGAGGACGTGCGCCTCGCGCTCGTCGGCCTCGACGTCGACTGCGGCGCCGCGGCAGCGCTCTTGCCCGCGAACGACGCGGCATTCGCGCCGCTGCCGACCGGGCGCGCGAACGCGGCGACCTGGCTGCTGCACCGCGACCTCGTCGACTTCTTCGGCAAACGCACCGAGCTCTTCGAGCCCGAGCAGTTGCCCGCGTTCGCCGAAGCGCTCTCGAACCTCGCGATCTTCTTCGGCGGCACCGACATCTCGGAGACCGTGATCCCGGCGCTCGCGCCGTGGGGCCGCGTCGTCGTGCGCGACGTCGCGTTCGACGCGAACGTGCGGCCCGAGATCCCGCTGCCCGCCGCGGCGTTGGTCGCGCGCGTGCGGGACACCGAACGCGTCGCGCCCCTCTTCCCGAGCGCGTTCCAGACCGTCGTCGGGCTGATGAACGTCGAGCGTGGCCAACAAGGCAAGCCGCCGATGCAGTTGCAGCTCGAGCTCGTCGGCGACGTGCAGGTCTCGTACGCGAAGTTGCTCGCGCCGAAACCCGGCGACGGCGTCGACGTCGCCTACAACCTCGAGCCGGCTTGTGGCCTCGTCGGCGACGTGTTCGTGATCGGCACGCATCGCAAGCTCGTCGAGGAGCTCGTGCGCGAGCTCGCTGCGGGCAAGGTCGATCGCACGGCGCCGAACGCGGAACGGCTAGAGATTGCCGGCGACGCGGTGCTCGCGGCGCTGCGCGCGAATCGCGAGGCGCTGGTGATGAACGGCGTGCTCTCCGAAGGCAAGCCGCGCGCGAAAGCGGAGAAGGACGTCGACGGGCTGCTCGCGATCGCCGACTTGGTCGAGCGCTTGTCGATCGAGGCGCGCCGCACCGACGAACGGACGATGCGGCTCGAACTCGCGCTCGACGTCGCCGCGGCGAAGGAATGACCATGCGCCACCCGTTGCTCGAGCCTTGGAAACCGACGCGCGCCGAACCGTGGGATCGCGCGGCCGCCGCACACCTGCTGCGACGCGCCGGATTCGGTGCGAGCCCGACGAGCCTCGTGCGCGCCGTCGAGGACGGCCCCGAGCGCACGCTCGAGCGGCTCTTCGCGCCGGAAGGACACGCGCCGGAACTCCACGACGGCATCACGAGCTTGCTCGCGTCGGGGAATCACGAGCTCCTGCAAGCCTGGTGGATGGCGCTCTTGCTCGCGAACGGGGATCCGCTCGGCGAACGAGTCACGCTCTTCTGGCACGACCACTTCGCGACGTCGATCGCGAAGGTCGACGACGTGCGGTTGATGCACCGGCAGAACTCGTTGCTGCGCGCGCACGGGCTCGGCGACTTCCGGAAGCTCCTGCACGCGATGGCGAAGGACCCGGCGATGCTCGTGTGGCTCGACGGCAATCAGAATCGGCGCGGGCATCCGAACGAGAACTTCGCGCGCGAGGTGCTCGAGCTCTTCGCGCTCGGCATCGGGCACTACGACGAACGCGACATCCAGGAAGCCGCGCGTGCGTTCACGGGCTGGGGCACCGACGGTCGTGAGTTCGCCTTCCACCGCGACCATCACGACGACGGCCCGAAGACCGTCTTCGGCAAGACGGGGCGCCACGACGGCGACGCCGTGATCGAGCTCGTCCTCGCGCATCCCGAGTGTCCGCGGTTCGTCGCGCGACGCTTGATCGAGGAGTTCGTCGCCGTCGAGGTCGGGCGCGACGTGATCGCGGCGCTCGGTGCCGAGCTCGTCGCGCGCGACTGGTCGATCGCGGCGACGCTGCGCACGCTGCTCGGCTCGAAGCTCTTCTTCGCGCGGGACGCGCGCCGTGCGCGGATCGCGGGGCCCGTCGAGCTCGTCGTCGGCATCGCGCTCGCGCTCGAGCTCGAGATCGCGCCGCGCGAAGCCGCCGCTCTCGCCGCGCGGATGGGCCAAGCGCTCTTCCGCCCGCCGAGCGTCAAGGGCTGGGACGGCGGACGGACCTGGATCAACGCGGGCACGTGGCTCGAGCGCGTCAACGCCGGCCTCGCGGTCGCCGAATCGTTCGAGAACGGCGAGCGCACGCTCGCGGGACTCGCACATGCGCCTGCCGAGGCCGCGGAGCAGGCACTCGAGCGGCTGTTCGGCGGCGACGCGGATCCGGAGCTCGCGGGCATCGTGCGCTCCGCTGCCGCGCGCCGCGACTCGCCGCGCGCCGCCTTCGCGCACGCGGTCGCCGCGATCACTTCCGCGCCCGAGTACCACTTGGCCTGATGCCTCCGAGGACGACGATGCTCACCACTCGACGCAGCTTCTTGATCGGCGGACTCGCCGTGACCGCCGCCGTCCCGCTCTCGTCGCGTGCGGTGCGCGCGGCCGCGGCGTTCGGCGGCGCGGACGAGCGCGTGCTCGTCGTGCTCCAGCTCGGCGGCGGCAACGACGCGCTCAACACGGTCGTGCCCCACCGGCAGGACGCGTACTACAAGTCCCGACCGACACTCGCGCTCGCGCGCAGCGCGCTGCATCGGCTCGACGACGACTTCGGGCTCCATCCGAGCCTCGGCGGTCTCGCGCCGCTCTTCGCGGAAGGCCGCGCGGCGCTCGTGCACGGAGTCGGGTACCCGAAGCCCGATCGTTCGCACTTCCGCTCGATGGAGATCTGGCACACCGCCGATCCCGTGAGGCCGCCGGGCTCGCGCGGTTGGCTCGGGCGCATCGCGGACGAGCTCGCGGAGCGCGCGCCGGGCTCGCTCCCCGCGCTGCACGTCGGCGACGGCGACTTGCCGCTCGCGCTGCGCGCCGAACGCAGCTTCACGCCGACCGTGCGCGGCGCAGAGGGTCTCGCGCTGCGCGCGAACGCAGCGGCGAGCGGCGAGACGCGTGCCGCGTTGCTCGACCGAGCCGCTTCGAGCGAACCTCGGCGCGAGCTCGAGTTCCTGCGCTCGGCCGCGCGCACGACGTATCGCGCCGCGGAGCGCATGTCCGCGCTCGCCGCGAAACGTTCGGCGGTCGTGTACCCGAACTCGAAGCTCGGCGAACGGCTCGGTTTGATCGCGAAGTTGGTCGCCGGCGGTTTCGGCACGCGCGTCTTCCACGTCGAGCTCGCCGGCTTCGACACGCATTCGCGGCAAGCGCCGGTGCACGCAGCGTTGCTCGCCGAGCTCGGCGACGCGCTCTCGGCGTTCCAACGCGACTTGGAAGCCCAAGGCGTCGGCCGGCGCGTCGTCACGCTGGTCTTCAGCGAGTTCGGACGGCGCGTCGAGGAAAACGGCTCGAAAGGGACCGATCACGGCGCGGCCGCGCCGGTGCTCGTCTGCGGCGGCAACGTGCGGCCCGGGCTCCACGGCACGCCCCCGGACCTCGAACGGCTCGTCGACGGCGACGTCCCGTTCACGACGGACTTCCGCGGGCTCTACGCGTCGCTCGAGCGCGACTGGCTCGGCGTCGAACGAACGACGGACGTCACGCCGGTGCCGCTCTTCGCCTGAACGGCGCCGTGCGCGCGGCGCGCGACGCCGCTACCCTCTTGCGCCCGATGTCGAGCGCGCACGTCACTTCGCCGCAGGAGCGCAAGGCCGCGCTCGCCCTGCTCGCCGTCACGTTCATCTGGGGCCTGACGTTCGTCTGGATGAAGCAGGCGATCGACGCCGACGTGCCTGCGGTCGGTCGCGATCTCGGCGCGTTCTCGATCGCGCTCTTCCTCGTGTTGCGCTTCGGCCTCGCGGCGATCGTGCTCGCGTTGGTCGTGCCGAGCGCACGCCGCGGACTCGACGCGCGCGCGTGGCGCGGAGGTACGTGGCTCGGCGGTCTGCTCTTCGGCGGCTTCCTGCTGCAGATGTGGGGACTCGAAGGCGTCTCGCCGGCGGTTTCGGCGTTCCTGACGAGCCTCTACGTCGTGTTCACGGCGCTGCTCTCCGCCGCGCACGCGCAGAAGCCGCCGCACCCGGTCTTGGTCGTCGGCGCGTTGCTCGCCACGTTCGGTGGCGCGTTCATCGGCGGTCCGCCGCAGCTCACGTTCGGCCTCGGCGAGTGGTTGACCGTCGGTTGTGCGTTGGTCTTCGCCGTTCACATCCTGGCGACCGATCGGATCACGAAGAGCGTCGCGCCGATGCCGGTGACGTTCACGTCGTTCGCGGTCGTCACGTTGGCGGCGTTGCCGTTGCTCGTGCTCTTCGCCGCTCGCGAGCACGTGACGGCGAGCGAGACGCTCGCGCTGCTCGGCTCACGCGGATTCCTCGTGCCCCTCGCCGGTTCGTCGCTGCTCGCGACCGTGGTCGCGATCTCGCTGATGAACGTGTTCCAACGCGAACTCGACCCCGTGCGCGCGGCGATCCTGTACGCGCTCGAGCCGGTCTGGGCCGCGGTGATCTCGATCGGTGTCGGCACGGACACGTTCGATCGCTGGCTCTGGATCGGCGGCGGCGCGCTGCTCGCCGGAAACGTGATCGCCGAGCTCGGGCCGCTGCTCGCCAGGCGACGCGCGGAGCGATCGGGCGCCGGCTCGTAGGCCGAACGGCCGCCCACGTTTCAGCTTCGCCGTCCACGGGCTACAATCCGGAGCTCGTCACCCGACCCATGTCCCCGGAAGCCCCGTCCATGAGCAGCCAACTCGACCAGATCTACGCCGAGCTGAAGCAGGTCTACGACCCCGAGATTCCGGTCAACATCGTCGACCTGGGCCTCGTCTACGACGTGAAGTGCACCGACGGCGCGTGCATCGTGACGATGACGTTGACTTCGCAATCGTGCCCCGAAGCGAAGACGATCCCCGAGATGGTGCGGCGCCGACTGAACACCGTGAACGGCGTCACCTCGACCGAAGTGACGGTCGTGTGGGAGCCGGTGTGGAGTCCGCAGCGCATCTCGGAAGAAGGGCGCAAGATCCTCGGCATCGGCGAAGACGAGTAGCCGAGCTTTCCGCATCCACGCGGGCGGCGTCGATTCACTTCGACGCTGCCCGCGATCGTTTCAGAGCCCGCGCGTCCACTCGGGCCGGAAGCGTCCGGCGCGCGGATCGGTCAGGACCTGATCGAGCGCCGCGACGAGTCGCGCTTGATCCTTCGGCAGCGTGCCGGCCAGCGCGAGGTAGTTGCTCGCGTGGTTCGAGCGGAAGACCGTGCCGCCGGACTCCCCCAGTTCGAGCGCGGCCAGGAACTCGCGCAGCTCGCGCGCCAACTCGAGCGGCGAGAGCTCGTCGACTTCGCCGCGTTCGGCTTCGTTCCAGAGCGGCGTGCCTTCGACCGGCGTCATCACCAAGGTGCTGACGAAGCGCGGCTGGATCGCGTTGACGACCCGCGCCGAGTTGCGCGCGTGCTCGAGCGAGCGCACACGATTGCCCGCGCCGAGCAGGATCATCGTCGAGAGCTTGACGCCCGCTTCGTGCGCTTTCTTCGCGACACGGATCATCTCCGCGGAATCGACGCCCTTCCTGAGTCGCTCGAGCGTCGGATCGTCGCCGCTCTCGATGCCGAGGTAGTACAGCACGAGCCCCGCGTCGCGCAGTGCCGTCATTTCCTCGACCTTGCGCACGGCGAGCGCTTGCGGCGACGCGTAGCAGCTCACGCGTTGGAGGTTCGGGAACGCCACGCGCAGGCGCGCCAGCAGCTCGAGCAGGAACGACGTCTTCGCGATCAGCGCGTCGCCGTCCGCCAGGAAGACCTTGCGCACGCGAGGTTCGACGCGCGCTGCCCATTCGATCTCGCGCGCGAGCTCGTCGATCGGCCGCACCCGAAAGCGCTTCTCGCGGTACATCGCGCAGAAACTGCACTCGTTGTACGAACAGCCGATCGTCGCTTGCAGGATCAGGCTGTCCGCCTCGGACGGCGGCCGATAGAGCGTGCCTTCGTAGCGGATCATCGCGACGCTCGCCGGACGTTCACTGCACGACGTGCATCGGCCCGGCGCCGGCGGGCGGCGGCGCATTCGGGTTCTTCTTGAGCTCTTCCTTCCACGACAGCATGCGCGCCTTGGCGGCCGCTTGTTCGGCCTCAGGGATCAGCCCCTTGCGCTGCAGGAAGATCGAGAGCGACGTGAACGCGAACGCGTCGTTCGGCGTGAGCTGGATCACGCGGTTGACATTCGAGATCGCCTCGTCGTGCCGACCGAGCTTCGACTGCGCGGTCGCCATCGCGTGGATCACGTCCGCCCAGTCCGGCTTCTCGACCAGCGCGGCCTGGTACTCGACGATCGCCTCCTCGAACTTGCTCTGTCCGAAGAGCTTCAAGCCCTGGAGATAATGAGTCTTCGCGTCGGCCACGTGGTTGCTCCGTCGTTGGCGTCCGAACATATCACGCGCTGCGGCGCCGAACGCGGGCACCGAAACGCGTACGCGCGGCCCGCGAAGCGAGCCGCGCGTCGTTTGCAGGTCGGACGGCCGTTGCGACCGTCCGCAGGAATCACATCGCGGCCTTGATGCCGAGTTTCGCGAAGCCCTTCTCTTCGAAGTTCTTGCGGAACATGTCGCGCAGCTTGGTCGCCGCCGCGTCGTAGGCCGCCTTGTCCGCCCACGTGTTGCGCGGGTTCAGGATCTCGGCCGGCACGCCCGGGCAGCTCTTCGGCATCTTCAGGTTGAAGGTCGGGTGCAGCTCGTACTCGACCTTGTCGAGTTGGCCGGCTAGAGCCGCGTTGAGCAGCGCGCGCGTGTGCTTGATCGAGATGCGCTTGCCGACGCCGTACGCGCCGCCGGACCAACCGGTGTTGAGCAGGATGCAGCGTGCGTGGTGCTTCTGCATCTTCTCGCCGAGGAGCTTCGCGTACACCGACGGCTTGTGCGCCATGAACGGTGCGCCGAAGCACGCGCTGAACGCCGCCTTGGGCTCGGTGACGCCGACTTCGGTGCCGGCGAGCTTCGCCGTGAAGCCCGACACGAAGTGGTACATGACCTGCTCGGCATCGAGCACCGCGACCGGCGGCAACACGCCGAACGCGTCCGCGGTGAGCAGCACGATCGTTTCGGGGTGCGGCCCCTGCGACTTCGGCATCACGTTCGGGTTCGCGGTCAGCGGGTAGCTGAAACGCGTGTTCTCGGTGATCGACTTGTCGGTGAGATCCAGCTCCTGCGGATCACACTCTTCCATCTTCTTGCCCTTCACGGGCGGCACGTTCTCGACGATGGTGCCGGGCTTCGAGAGCGCAGCGGCGATCACCGGCTCGGCTTCCTTGTTGAGGTCGATCAACTTGGCGTAGCAGCCGTCCTCGAGGTTGCAGAGGCCGTGGTCGCTCCAAATCGTCTCGTCGTCGCCGATCAGGCGCCGGTCGGGATCGGCGGAGAGCGTCGTCTTGCCCGTGCCGGAGAGGCCGAACAAGATCGCCGCGTCGCCGCGCGGACCGACGTTCGCCGAGCAGTGCATCGAGAGCCGGCCTTGCAGCGGCAGCAGGTAGTTGCCGACCGTGAAGATGGTCTTCTTTACGACGCCGCAGTAGTCGGCGCGACCCGCGACGAGACAGATGCGGTTCTTGACGTCGATGATGATCGCGGCTTCCGCGCGCGAACCGTCACGCTCGGGCACGCAGACGAACGACGGAACGTTCAGCATCGTCCAACGACGAGCCGCGACGTCCTTCACCCCCACCAAGTCCTTCGGGAACATGTTGTGGGCGAACATCGCGTGCGCCGCGTACTCGCCGACGAAACGGTAGGGAATGGCGAAGTCGGGGTCGGCGCCGACGAAGACGTCCTTCACGTAGAGCTGCGACTTCTTGTTGTTGCAGTGCTCGACGACGCGCTTCAGGAGACCCTGGTACTTCTCCGGGTCGTAGCGCTGCATGTCGTCCTTCCACCAGAAGACGTCGGCGATCTCCGGCCAGCACACCGCGTAGGTGTCCTTGACGCGGCGACCCGTGCAGTCGGGGTCGGTGTAGTAGACGAGCGGACCCTTCGTTCCGAGCTTCGTCGGGTAGCACTTCTGCTCGTTCGACGGCCCGTCCTTGCGCACGCGACCGCGGTCGTTCTTGATCGCCTCGTGGAAGAGCTCGTCCTTCGAGAGGTTGTACTTGTAGGTGACGTTCTTGAGCCCGAGGAGTCGTTCGAGCTCGGCCTTGTAGTCGGCCGGCGTCTGGGTGGCGGAGGTCGGATTCATGGTGTTCGGAGGGTTTGGGAGCGCCTGCGGGTGGATTCGCGCAGCTTCGTATGAGGCCGAAGAGGTTATCCGGACCCCTTGGAATCACCAAATGGACCGAAGGGCGCAGGCGAGGCCGGCCGACGGCGCAGGCGAGCAATTTTTGCGCGTCACCGTCGACTTCGGCTCCGCGAGCGTGCCGAGCATGCCCCGCGGGGCGACCGAGAGCCGGTCAGGCCCGCGGCGTCGCCAGGCGCAGCCGGTACCAATCCACCGTCCGCCGGAGCCCGTCGCGCCAACCGATCTTCGGCGCGTACCCGAGCCATTGGGTCGCGCGTTCGAGTGACGCGACCGAGTGTTGCACGTCTCCCGCGCGCGGCGGCGCGTAGCGAGGCTCGACGCGACTCTCGAGTTGTTCGGCCATCGCGCGATAGAGCTGATTGATCGTGATGCGCGCTCCGGCGCCGACGTTGACCACCGCTCCGGGCGGCAGGTCCCGCTCGATCGCCAGCAGGTTCGCGTGCACGACGTTCTCCACGAACGTGAAGTCGCGCGTCTGCTCGCCGTCGCCGAAGATCGTCGGCTGCCGACCTTCGAGCAGTGCCTTCGCGAAGATCGCGATGACGCCGGTGTACGGCGAGTCGTCGACTTGGCGCGGCCCAAACACGTTGAAGTAACGCAGCGAGACTGTCTTGAGTCCGTGGACGTGGCCCCACACGCTGAGCAAGTGCTCGCCGGCGACCTTCGCGGACGCGTAGGGCGAAAGCGGCCTCGGCAGCATCGCTTCGTGCTTCGGCAACTCCTCGGTGTCACCGTAGGCGGCCGAGGAGGCGGCGAAGACGACGCGTTGCACGCCGGCCTCGCGCGCTGCCTCCAGCATCGTCAGCGTGCCGCCGACGTTGATCGCGTAACACTTCGTCGGGTCCTTGACGCTTTGCGGCACGGAGACCTGGGCAGCCTCGTGGAACACTGCGTGGACGCCACGGCACGCTTCCTTCGCTGCCTCTGGATCGGTGATGTCGCCCTGCAGGAACTCCACCGGCGCGCCACTTCCGACGGGACCGAGCACGAGGTGCGCGAGGTTCTCGAGCTTGCCCGTCGCGAGGTTGTCGAGCACCCGTACGCGGTCACCGCGTTGTGCGAGCGCACTGACGAGATGCGAACCGATGAAGCCGGCGCCGCCGGTGACGAGATGGATCGGCATGGTGGGGACTCGAATCTACCGCTCGCGCTCGGACCGCGAAGTCCGCCGAGGCGTCGGCAGCGCTTGTTCGGCTGGCGGGCGGTCCCCGGTGGAGCCGCCGGATCGGCGGCCCCAAAACACAAGCCCACCGGCGTGAACCGGTGGGCTTGCGGCATCGAGAAGAGTTTAGGATCCCCAGCGCAGCCACGTGGGCTGCGGGCCTCCTTGCCGGAGCCCGGCCGGGACCGAACGCGCCCGACTCCAAAAAAATCGGGAACCCGCCAGGCGCCCTGTAAGCCGCGAAATCGGGCGCGGCAGGCGGTGACGGAGGGACGGGACGAAAAGAACTCGGGCCCGCCAGATCAGCGGGCCCGGGCTCAGGAGTGAAGAAGCTCTGAAGAGGTGTCCGTCTCTCAGGAGTGATTCAGGAGTGTCCGTTTCGTCCTTCGTCCGCGCACCGCCCGTTTGTGTCCCCCATCCGTTCGGTGCGCACGGGTACTAGCGAGATCCGATCTCCTACCGAACGGCGGCAGACGCCCGGGCCGGGCGAACCAACGCAAGCCCATTTTCAACAAGCAGTTGCGTCCAAACAGCGGCGCCCCGCCGAGCCGCGAGGGCGCGGGCGGAGCGCGTTTGGAACGGTCGGCCGCCTGGGGCGGACCTCCGCGTCACTTGCCGAAGATGCCGGTCTTCTTCGTCTTGCGGAGTTCCTTCTGGTCGGCCCAGATGACCTCGCCGGTCTCGATGTTCACGGCTTCGAGGGTGAACTGGTACCAGACGTCGTCCTTCTTGTAGCCGGCGTCCTCGAGGTTGCGGCCCTTCGACTTCTCGATCGAGCGCAGGTTGCCATAGAGGATCACGTCGGCGCCGACCTGCTTGCCGAAGGCCTTGGCCTGCGCCGGGTCGACGCGACCTTCGCCCTGCTGGAAGCGCACCTGCTCGGCGAGTTCGTCTTGGCCCTGCTTGCTCGTCGCGAGACGGAACTTGCCGCTCTGGAGGAGCGGCACCTTGATCGAGTCGGTGATGCCGGTCGTGTCGATGTGCTCGCTCGTGCGGTTGTTGACACCGCCGACGAAGAGCACGATCCGTTTGTCGTCGCCGGACTTCTGGATGTAGTTGAGCGACTGCGAGTTGACGAGCGACTGCACCATGTGACCCGCGAGCTCCTGTAGGTCGGTGGAGCCGAAGTCGATCGTCAGCGTCTCGACTTTGTCGGGGTCGTCGTACTTGAGTGAACTGCAGGCTCCGAGCCCAAGCGTCGCGAGCATCAGGGACGTGGTCAGGATCTTCATCGAATACCTCTCGAGTGGAGTGTTCAGCGGACTTCGTTGGGCGACGTGACCTGGAGCTTGAAGTTCTCCGCGGCCGGTGTCGGGCCCGTTTGCTGGATCGTGGTGAACCCGCCGCCGCCGAGCTGGACCGGAGCCCAATGGCGCGATGCGTCGGCGACCTTGAACCCTTGTGCGTCGAACCAGTCGATCGCCCAGGCGAATCGCAGATTCTGGTCGGTGTCGTTGAAGAGCTCGAACTGGATCATCAAGCGTCCGTCCTCGAGCCGCTTCGAACGGTAGTTCTGGATCTTGAGGGCGTGCGACAGGTAGTCGTTGCCGACGACGGCCCCCAACTCGCCTTGGCCTTCGGCTCCGGAGTAGACGTTCTGCGTTCCTCCGACCGAGTTCTGGCCGGCACACGCGGACACGGCGAGCGCGAGCAACGCGCCGGCGAGGCATTGGAGTTTCATGTTCGTTGTCCTTCTTGGATCGTGAGGGGATGACCTACGGGTTCGCTGCAGTCGGTTCGGGCGTTTGCGGATGCTCGGGGTTCGGTTCGGGAGCCGACGCAGCGAGCCTGTGCCCGCCGATCGCGTGGGCCCAGACGCGCGTGCCGATCGAGCGCGCGACGACGATCAGAGTCTCGTTCGGCGCGAGCTCGAAATCGCCGAGAGAGACGCTTTCGCCGCCTTCGGCGTCGACCACGAGCGCATGCACGCCGGGCGGGACGAACGCCCGCGCCGCTTGCCACGTGTCGGGCAACGTCTGCCACGCGCGCAAGTCCGCCCGTTCCGTGACGACGGTGAAGATGTCGCCGGCGATCAGGCCGAGCACGCCGTGTTCGTCCTCGAGCTTCTCCGTGAGCTTGTACTTGAGGACCGCGCGAACGGCCGACTTCGCGGCGAGCCAGGCGATGCGGTCGTCGAGGTTCTCCTTCGAGACCTTCGTGACGTCCTCGATCACCGTCGTGCGCACCGCCTGCGAGCCGCCACCGAGCCTGAGCAGGAGGCTCGTCACGGGCTGCGGGCGCGTCGCGAGCACCGGCACCACCCACTGCACGATCTTCCCGCCGTCGATCGGGATCGAGATGCCCGCTTCCTGCTTGTAGGGCCCGCTGCCGACGCCGGCGATCAACACGATCGTCGCCGAATCGTCGGGACGATCCGGATCGGGGCCGAAACGCTCGACGAGCGGCGCGACTTCGCTCTCGCGATCGAGTCGAGGTGCGAGACGGATGAGGGCGCGCGCGGCGAGGTCGCCGCCGAGGCCCTTCTGCATCATCCGCTGGTAGTCGATGAAGGCTTCGCCCGGCTCGCCGAGCATCTCGTAGGCGAGCGCGGACAGGAAATGGCCGAGCCCGCCGGCCGCGTACTGCTTCTCGTAGAGCGCTTCTTCGCTTTCGAGCAACTTGTTCGCCCGGCGCGCTTCGACGTAGGCGCCTTCTAGTTCGCCGCGGCCGAGGTAGGTGATCGCGAGACACGCGTGCAACATCACGCGTTCGAAGCCTTCGCCCTGGTAGGCCTTGAACGTGTCGTTGATCGCGAACGACACCAGGCTCTCCCCGAGATCGGTCGCCGACACGAGCGCGCGGTCCTCGAGCTCGCGCACTTCCGCGTACGCCGTCTCGAAGTGCCCTTTGGCCGCTTCGAAATCACCGCCGACCAGCGCGGCCATCCCCGCTTCGGCGCCGGATAGGAACGGCGAGTCGGTCGTCTTCGGATCCGCGTACGCGACGCGAGCTTCCTCGAAACGCCCCGCTTCGAAGTCCCGGTACGCTAGAGCCGTCTTCTCGCCGTAGGTGGCGCAACCAGCGACCAAGAAGCCGCACAACGCGCCGAAACGGCGCGCGCGAGCATGGACGGCTCGCAGGGGCGAGGAACGGAGAAGGACGTGGACGGACTTCACGGGGATCCGGAGCGCGCGCCGGAGTCGCGTAGCCTACGTCGCGCGACCGGCGGCCTCCACTTGGGGGCGCCGCGCCTCGGCAAGCCGCGTACCGCGCGACCACAGGCCTCCGGCGCGGCTTGGTGAGAATGCCTGTCCTCCTTAGACTGCAGCGCCACGCTGCACGTCCTTCGCCCAGGACGCCAAGCCGAAACGCCGCCCAGCGGCGCCGCGGCGGGGCACCCACGTCATGCAACCGCCGGGTTCCGCCGACACGTCCGCCGTCGCTTCGTCCAACGCCTGTGCGTCCAGCGCCGATGCGTCCACCGCCAGCCGGCGTGGCCAAGCGAGTTTCGTCGACCAATCGACGCTGACGCCGGTGATGGCGCAGTACTGGCGCGCGAAACAAGAGGAGCCCGACGCGCTGCTCTTCTTCCGGCTCGGCGACTTCTACGAGCTCTTCCACGACGATGCGAAGCTCGTATCGCGAGAGCTCGGACTGACGCTGACCGCGCGCGAGAAAGGTCCGAACGCGGTGCCGATGGCCGGCGTGCCGGCGCGCAACCTCGACGCGTACCTGATGAAGCTCGTGCGCCGCGGCCACAAAGTCGCGATCTGCGAGCAAACGACCGATCCGAAGGCGTCGAAGGGACTCGTCGAGCGGGCGATCGTGCGCGTCGTCACCGCCGGGACGATCACGGAGGAAGACGCGCTCGACGCACGGGCGCACAACTTCCTCGCCGGGCTCGTGGTGCTCGACGCGCGCTCGGGGCGCGAGCCCAAAGCGGCGCTCGCGTGGGTCGATCTTTCGACCGGCGTGTTCCAAGGCGCGGTCCTGCCGCTCGAAGCGGTGCGCGACGAACTCGCGCGGCTCCAACCCGCCGAGCTGATCTGGTCGCCGGACTCCGCGGCTCGCGCGCCGCAAGTCGCGCGCGAACTCGCGGCCGCAGGCACGCGCACGACCGAGCGCGAGGGTTGGCGCTTCGATCTCGTCTCGATGCGCCGAGTGCTCGAGAAGCACTTCAAGGTCGCGACACTCGAGGGTTTCGGGCTCGAGAACGACTCGCCGCTCGTCGCTCCGGCCGGCGCGCTCGTCGAGTACCTCCAGGAGACGCAGAAGAGCGCGTGCGAGCACGTGCGGCGGCTCGAGATCGTCGACCACGCTGAACACGTCGTCCTCGATCGTGCGACGCGCTCGTGCCTCGAACTCGTCAAGACCCAACGCGAAGCGCGGCGCGAGGGCACGTTGCTCGACACGCTCGACGCCACCTTGACGCCGATGGGCGGGCGCTTGCTGCGCGATTGGGTGCTCGCACCGCTGCGCCGGCCCGACGCGATCCTGCACCGCCAACGAGGAGTCGCCGAGTTCTGCGCGTCGCCCTTCCTGCGCGAAGAGGTGCGCGAACGGCTTGCCGGCGTGCAAGACGTCGAGCGACTCGTCGCGAAGCTCTCGACCGGTCGCGCGAACGCACGCGATCTCGTCGCACTCGCCAACTCGCTCGCGTGCGTGCCGACGCTGCAGAAGCAGCTCGAGCACGTCTACTCCAAGATCCTCGGCGAGTTGCTGGAGTCTCTCGATCCACTCGACGACGTCACGCAGCGCATCCGCGCGACGTTGCTCGACGCGCCGCCGCTGACGTTGCGCGAAGGCGGTTTGGTGCGCGACGGCTTCTCGAAGGAACTCGACGAGCTCCGCCAGATCGCCGGCGACGGCAAGTCCTGGATGGCGCGCTTCCAAGCCGACGAGATCGCGCGCACCGGGATGCAGAACCTCAAGGTCGGGTTCAACTCGGTGTTCGGGTACTACCTCGAAGTGCCGCGCGGACAAGTCGATCGCGTGCCGGAGAACTACGTCCGCAAGCAGACGGTCAAGAACGCCGAACGTTACATCACGCCCGAGCTCAAGGAGTTCGAAAGCAAGGTGCTGAAGAGCGAAGAGCTCGCCCGCGCGCTCGAGTACGACCTCTTCTGCGCGCTCCGCGACGAAGTCGCGCGACACACGAATCGCATCCTCGACACGGCGGCGGCGCTCGCGCACGTCGACGCGCTCGCCGCGCTCGCGCAACGCGCCGCCGAGCACCGCTACGTCGCCCCGACGATCGACGAAGGCGACGTGATCGAGATCCTCGATGGCCGGCACCCGGTGATCGAACGCCAACCCGGACTCGCTGCGTTCGTGCCGAACGACAGTCGCCTCGACCGCGGCGAAAAACGCGTGACGATCCTCACCGGCCCGAACATGGCCGGCAAGTCGACCTACATTCGCCAGACGGCGCTGATCGTGCTGCTTGCGCAAATCGGGAGCTTCGTGCCGGCGCGCGAGGCCAAGATCGGCGTAGTCGATCGCATCTTCACGCGCGTCGGCGCCTCCGACGACATCGCGCGCGGCGAATCGACGTTCATGGTCGAGATGGTCGAAGTCGCGAACATCCTGAACAACGCGACGAGCCGTTCGCTCGTCGTGCTCGACGAAGTCGGCCGCGGCACGAGCACGTTCGACGGTCTGGCGCTCGCATGGGCGATCGTCGAGTTCTTGCACGAGAAGATCGGGGCGCGCGCTCTCTTCGCGACGCACTATCACCAGTTGACGGACCTCGCGCAGCGCCTCGACGGCGTCTGCAATCGCAACGTGCTGGTGCGCGAGTACCAGGACGAGATCGTGTTCCTGCACAAGATCGTCGACGGCGGCACCGATCGTTCGTACGGCATCCACGTCGCGCGGCTCGCCGGCGTGCCGGACGAATTGATCGCGCGCGCGAAATCGATCCTCGCGGACCTCGAGGCCGACGCGGAGGATCTCTCGCAACGCATCCAGAGCCACGCGCCTCGCGGCGCGAACAACGGAGTGCAGCAACTTTCGCTGTTCGCCCGCCCGAGCAGCGCCGTCGAACAGGCGCTCGCGAAGCTCGACGTCGAACGCCTGACCCCGCTCGAAGCGTTGAACGAGCTCGAACGACTGAAGCGACTGCTCTGAGACGATCGCCGTCCGCCGTATGGCGACTTCGACGACGCGCACCTAGTGTGGCGAGCGCTTCTCGGGGGGCTCGCTTGCCGTCACCCAATCTGCTCGCTCCGATCGACCACGATCGTCGCACCGAACGCTTGAGCTTCACGGGCTCGGGCGCGGAGTATTTCCGCATCTGGATCGCGAACACACTGCTCTCGATCGTCACGCTCGGGATCTACTCGGCGTGGGCGAAGGTGCGCAAGGAACGCTACTTCTACGGACACACGCATCTCGCGGGGACGAGTTTCGATTATCACGGTCGGCCGATTCCGATCCTGAAAGGACGTTTGCTCGCGGCCGCGCTGTTCGTGCTCTACGGCGTCGCGACGCAGACATCGCCGAAGCTGCTCGTCGCGGTCGTCGTCGCCTATCTCGCGATCGTCCCCTGGATCGTCGTGAAGGCGCTGCAGTTCCGCGCGCGTGTTTCGTCGTGGCGCGGCATCCGCTTCGCGTTCGACGGGAGTTTCGGCGAGTCGTACTTCGTGTTCGGGTTGCTGACCGTGTGCCTGCCGCTGACGCTCGGGCTGATTGCGCCCTACTGGTGGTTCCGACGGCACCGATTTTCGTTCCACAACCTGCGGTTTGGCCAAACGCGCTGCACCTTCAGCGCTCTTCCCGGGCAGTATTACCGCGCCTTCTTGACCTTGGTTGTAATCGGTCTCGCCATCGCGCTCGCAGCGGTCTTCCTGGTCGCGGTCGTGGTGATGGTGACTTTCGTCGAAGTCGAGGATCCCGGGGAGGCGACCGCGCAAGGACTGCTCTTCGTCGGCGTCGGGTATGCGACCGGCATCGTCGGCGGGTCGATGATCAACGGACTCGCGCGCGGGCTGCTCGGGAATCTCTCGCTGGGCAAGACCTCGGTTGGGCCTCACGCGCTCAGCACGCGCTTCGATCCTGGCTCGCTTGCGTGGATCCAACTCGTGAACACCGTCCTGATCGTGCTGACGCTGGGTCTCTACATCCCGTTCGCGCAGATCCGACTGGCCAAGTATCTGATCTCGAACACCGCACTCGAAGTCGATGGCGATCTCGACTCGTTCGTCGCGAACGAATCGAATTCGGTCTCTGCGACCGGCGGTGAGATCGCGGACGTGTTCGACATCGATGTCGGGTGGTGAGATGAATGCTCCGTCCGCGCGAGCCCAGTACTTCGACGGCCGGAACTCGCGTTCGACGGCCGTCGACGTGACGCTCGCGGAGCAGGGCGCACTCGCGATCCGCGGAGATGGTTTTGCGTTCGACGTCCCCCGGGCCGCGCTCCGAGTCGGCGCGCGCGTCGGCCGGTCGACGTGGTCCGTGGAGCTCGAGCGGGGCGCTTCGCTCGCTTTCGAGGCCGGACCGGACGCGGAACGCCTGCTCGCCGCACTCGATTCGAGCCCGACCACACGTTGGATCCAGCGACTCGAACGGAGCGGACGCTGGGCGGCGCTCTGTGTCCTGTCGCTCGTCGTCGTCACTTGGCTCTTCGTGAAGTACGGAGTGCCGGCGCTCGCGGCTCGCGCCGCGGTCCTGGTCCCGCCGGACGTCGAACGCGCGATCGGCGCGCAAGGTCTCCAATGGATCGACGGTTGGCTCGATCCTTCTCAACTCAGCGACGATCGGCGGAGCGCCGTCGAAGCCGCGTTCGAACGAGCGCGAACGGCCGTGCCCGACCTCACCGGGCTCCGCTTGGAACGGCGCGCCGGCGGACCCTTGCGAGCCAACGCGTTCGCCCTGCCGGGCGGGATCGTCGTGATGACCGACGAACTCGCTCACCTCGTCGCGCACGACGACGAGCTCGTGGCGGTCTTCCTGCACGAATTCGGTCACCTCGAACGACACCACGGCATGCGGCGATTGCTCGAGGGGTCGATCGTCGCCTTGCTGTCGTTGCTGCTGACATCCGACGTCTCGACGGTCGCGTCCGTGGGCACCGGACTGCCCGCGGTGCTCCTGCAGGCCGGCTACTCGCGGGCCGAAGAGCGCGAGGCCGACGCGTTCGCGCTCGACGCGCTCGAGCGGATCGGGGTGCCACGCCGAGCGCTCGGTGACGTGCTCGTGCGCATCGAAGCAGAGACAGGCTCGTCGGGGATCCCGGAGATCCTGTCGACCCACCCCGAGACGAGCTCGCGAGTCGACGCCACGCGACGCTGACGAGAATGTCCAAGTCCGGCGCGCACCGTGCGTCGCCTGGGAGCCCACGCAGACGACGAAGCCTCGGTCGCCGGCCTCGACGCGACTCGGTCGCGCAGCGCGTCAGCCGACTTTGACGGAGATCGGAGAGTGGCTCAGCGCGATCACCAGGAACACGATGTTCGTGACCACCATCACGCCGAGCAGCAGCACGATCCAGAGCCAGGGACGACGATGGAAGAGCTCGCGCATGGTCACGGTCCTTGGAACGTCAGCTCGACGATCTGGGTTTCCTGCTTCGTCGGGTCGCTGACCTTGATGCCGACGGGGAACGGTTTCGACCACTGCTCGCGCGGCACGAACGCGAAGACCGAGATCGTCGCTTCGCCGAGCGGTTCGACTTCGACGACGTCCGCCGCGATGCGCCATTCGACGCTCGGCGCGCCCGCCTCGGCGAACGGCTCGACCTTGTACTCGGCCTTCGTCGTGGTCTTGTTCTGGAGGTGGATCGAATAGAGGTTCTGGATGCGCTCGGTCTCGAGCGTGTACGGCATTCCCCGCGCGCGCAGCGAAGTGGCTTCGAACGAAGTGCGCTTCGAAGCCGTGAAGCCGAAGACGGTGAGGCCGAGCAGCGCGAGGCCGATGTACAGGAACACGCGCGGCCGCAACCAGCGGTGGCCTTCGCCGTGGAATCCACGCAGCGAGTCGTAGCGGATCAGGCCCTTCGGTCGGCCGACCTGCTCCATGATCGAGTCGCAGGCGTCGACGCAGTTGGTGCAGCCAATGCACTCGAGCTGAAGGCCGTTGCGGATGTCGATGCCGGTCGGGCAGACGTTGACGCAGCTCTGGCAGTCGATGCAGTCGCCGTCGGCCTTGCCTTTCGGCCCACGCGGTTCGCCGCGCTTCTCGTCGTAACCGATGACGACCGAGTCGTTGTCGATCAACGCCGACTGCAAACGACCGTACGGGCAGATGATGATGCAGAACTGCTCGCGGAACCACGCGTAGTCGAAGTAGAGCACCGCGGAGAGCGCGATCGTCCACGAGAAGGCGACCCAGTGCTGCGACGGGCCCGACAGGATCGCCGGGACCATCTCTTCGACCGGCATGAAGTACGCGAGCAGCGTGTGCGTGATGCCCAACGTCACCACGACGAACGCGAGCTGCTTCGCCGACTTGCGCCAGATCTTGTCGAACGTCCACGGCCCTTGATTGCGCTTCAACCGCGCGTTGCGGTCGCCTTCGATCCACTGCTCGATCCGGCGATAGACGCCTTCGAGGAACACCGTCTGCGGACAAGCGAACCCGCACCACACGCGGCCGAGCAGCGACGTGACGGCGAACAGCGCGAAGCCGAAGCCGGTGATCAGGAAGAAGACGAGGTAGAAGTCCTCGCGCGTGAACGTGTGACCGACGACGTACGCGGTGCGATTCGGCACGTCGAGCCGCAACGCCGGCGCGCCGTCGATGCGGATCCAGGGCACGATCAGATAGAACGCGATCAACAGCGCGAAGATCACGTTCTTCCGCGTGTGCCAGCGTCCCTTGACGTCGGCCGGCTGCAGCATGTTGCGCGAGCCGTCCGCGTTGATCGTGTAGACGGTGTCTAGATCCGGCCTGCGCCGGATGCCCTTCTGGATCTTCGTGGTCACGTCGTCGGTCCTGGCGCGAGCGTCGGAGGATCAGCCTCCGCTCTTCGGCGCGTTCGCGTCCGTCGGCGCTTTCGCGTCGGCGGGCGGAGTCGGGTTCGCCGCGGCGGCGGCCTTTTCCCACTCTGCGGTCGGCTTCCCTTGTGGCGCCTTGCCCGGGACGTTCAACCCCTTCCGAGTGAGTACGTAAGAGACGACCTGACGCACCCGCACCGGACCGAGTTGGTCCTTCCACGCTTGCATGCCCTTGTCGAGCACGCCGTTCATGACGGTGTTGTAGACCTGCAGCGGACCGGGTCCGTGCAGCCAGAAGTCGTCGGTCAAGTTCGGACCGATGTCACCACCGCCTTGCGGCCCGTGACACTGCACGCACTTCTGTTGGAAGATCTTCGCGCCGGCATCGACTTGCGCTTGGACCTTGGTCATCAAGATCAGCGAGTCGTCGGTCACTTCCTTGCCCATCTCGCGCTGCAGTTGCTGCTGCGCCGCGATCTCGACTTCGTGGTCGTACGCCTCGTCCTGCGTGAAGCCCACGCCGAACGTGTGATAGAAGAGCCAATAGCCGACCGAGAAGACGACTGCGCCGTAGAGCGTGAACAGCCACCAGTTGGGCAGGCGGTTGTCGTACTCCTGGATGCCGTCGAAGCTGTGGTCCAGCGTGATGTCTGCGTGTTGGTCAACCATGGATCGACTCCTGATGCGTGGCGTCTTCGCGATCGGATTGGAAAGGCAGTGAAGAGAGCCGGTCGACTTCGCGCTTGTCGCGCATGCGGAACACGACCCAAGCCAGCACCGCGAGGAAGAAGAGGAAGAAGAAGATGAGCGTGATCTGCGGCAGCGTCAGCCACTCGCTCGTCTTGTAGAACTCCTGGAACACGTCACTTCCCTCCGACGGCCTGCGCCAACGGCGGCGGCTCGTGCAAGAGGCCGAGTTGTTGGAGGTACGCGATCAACGCGACGATCTCCTTGTCCGGCGCGACGTCGACGCCGCCCGTCTTCTTGAGGTCGTCGACGATCGTCTGTGCTTGCGCGAGCGCGAGCGTGCGAGCGTCGTCGATCGTCTGTTGCTCGTACGGCACGCCGAGCGTCTTCATCACGGAGAGCTTCTTCGGCGTCTGCGCGAAGTCGACGGTCTGCTCGTGCAGCCACGCATAAACCGGCATCAGCGAACCCGGCGACGTCGAACGCGGGTCCTTCATGTGCTGGTAGTGCCACAGGTTCGGGTAACGACCGGCGAGCCGGTGCAGGTCCGGCCCCGTGCGCTTCGAGCCCCACTGGTACGGGTGGTCGTACACGTACGACTCGGCGCGCGAGTAGTCGCCGTAGCGCAGGGTCTCGTGCCGGAACGGACGGACCATCTGGCTGTGGCAGACGTAGCACCCTTCACGGACGTAGATGTCGCGGCCCTCGAGCTCGAGCGGCGTGTACGGCACCTGCAGGTACTTGCTCGGCGTCGCGACCATCTCGGGCTTCGCCGCGGACGCCGCTTGCGTGCCGTAGTCCTTGTTCACGACCGTCGGGACGATCTGGATCAGACCGCCGATCAGGATCGAGATCAGGACGAGCACGGTGAAGAGGAACGTGCGGCCTTCGAGCATCGCGTGCCAACGCACCTTCTGCTCTTGGTAGCGGCGGTAGTACAGCATGCACACCACCACGAGCAGCGCACCGATCGCGGCGACCACGGCGCTCGAGATCGGACCGGCGAGGCCGAACACGATCGACGCCACGATCACGACGGTCGAGAGCATCACCGGCGCGCTGAAGATCAGCGACATCACCGGCACGACCGGCGAGTCGTCGCGCACCGGGACGTCGACGCCGTCCTTGGCGGCTTGACCCGACTTCACGGTCATCACCAAGTTGACGACCATCAGCAAGTAGCCGGAGAAGAACGCGAGACCGCCGACGAGGCGCATCAGGTAGAGGAACTTGCCGCCGTTCAGGACCTCGACGAAGTCGGTGTTCTTGAGGAAGCCTTCCGCATCGAGCGCCTGGAAGAACAGGCCTTGGTTGACGCCGGCGACCCACATCGCGCCGATGTAGAGCAACATGCCGAACGTCGACATCCAGAAGTGCGCGTCGGCGAGTTTCGTCGACCAGAGCTTCGTGCCCCACATGCGCGGGAAGAGCCAGTAGAACAACCCGGCCGCCATGCCCGCGTTCCAACCGAGCGCGCCGCCGTGGACGTGCCCGATGATCCAGTCGGTGTAGTGACCGAGCGCGTTGACGCTCTTGATCGAGAGCAGCGGTCCCTCGAACGTCGACATGCCGTAGAAGGTCACGCCGACGATCAGGAACTTGACCACCGGGTCGGTGCGCAGCGTGTGCCACGCTCCGCGCAACGTGAGCAACCCGTTGAGCATCCCGCCCCAGGACGGCGCCCACAGCATCACGCTGAACACCATGCCGAGCGTCTGCGCCCATTCCGGCAACGCCGAATTCAGCAAGTGGTGCGGGCCGGCCCAGATGTAGAGGAACACCAGCGACCAGAAGTGCACCACCGAGAGTCGGTAGCTGTACACCGGCCGGCCGACCGCCTTCGGCAGGTAGTAGTACATGATCCCGAGGATCGGCGTGGTGAGGAAGAACGCCACCGCGTTGTGCCCGTACCACCACTGCACGAGCGCGTCCTGCACGCCGCCGAACACCGGGTAGCTGTGCAGCAGACTCGTCGGGATGTGCAGGTTGTTGACGATGTAGAGGACCGGGATGGTCACCACCGTCGCGATGTAGAACCAGATCGCGACGTAGAGGTTCCTCTCGTTGCGCTTCGCGATCGTCAGGAAGAAGTTGATCGCGAAGATCACCCACACGACCGCGACCATCACGTCGATCGGCCAGATGAGCTCCGCGTACTCCTTGCCTTGCGAGAGGCCGAGCGGCAACGACACCGCGGCGCAGACGATGATGAGCTGCCACCCGATGAAGTGCGCCCAGCTCAAGCCGTCCGACCCGAGTCGCGTGCGCAGGAGGCGCTGCATCGAGTGGTAGATGCCGGCGAACATCATGTTGCCGACGAACGCGAAGATCGCCGCGTTCGTGTGCAACGGCCGCAACCGTCCGAACGTCGTCCATTGCAGGCCGAGGTTGGCCTGCCAGAACGAGAGCTGCGTCGCGACGATGACGCCGAGCAGCAACCCGACGACGCCGAAGATCAGCGACGCGAGCAGGAAGGCCCGAACGACGGCGTCGTTGTACTCGACGTGTCGCGTGGCGGTGGATGAAGAGTTCATGGCCGTGAAGAGCTCAGGGTTTCGAAGGGACGGAAACGGTGTCGACGCTCGCTCGCATGCCTTCCGCGTCTGCGGAGGCGGCGGGCTTGGCGCCGTTCGAATCGAGGAGCGGCAGCAGGGACAACCGCTCGGCGTGCTCGAAATCGCGCTGATGCAGCGAGAAGAAGAGCAGGAGGAGCGAGCCCGCGACGAACACGATGCTCACGAAGACCAGCAGGATCAGGACGTCCATGCGGCGGTCCTCCGAGTCAGTCGAATCGTCGTGAGCGACAAGAACCCGATCGACGACAGCGGCATCAGGATGGCCGCCGCGATCGGGCCGATCTCGCCGGCGAGGCAGAAGCCGACCACCGCGACGTTGTACGTGATCGCGAGCACGAGGTTCGCGCGCAACACCAAGGCGAGCCGGCGAGCCCAGCCGAGCGTCGTGCGCACGGCACCGATGCCGTCGCCGAGATAGAAGAGGTCCGCACGCGACGGCAAGTTGGGCCGATCGACCGCGGGCGTCGCGGCACAGTACGCGGCGTCGAACGCGAGGCCGTCGTTGATGCCGTCGCCGATCATCCACGTGTTGCGCAGGTCGAGCGCGCGGATGTAGCCGGCCTTGTCCTCGGGCGCGAGCTCGGCGCGCACGCGCTCGGGCTCGATGCCGAGCTCCGTCGCGACTCGGACGACGCGTTCGTGCCGATCGCCGCTCAAGAGGTGAACGCGCAGTCCGCGGCCTTCGAGGCGCGCGACTTCCTCCCGTGCATCGCTCTTGAGCTCTTCCTCGACGTCGAGCCGCGCCAGCACGTCGCCGTCACGCGTGAAGAACGTGCCAGCTTGCGGCGTTTCCTCGGGCAGCGTGAACTCCGCGTTGCCGAGGCGCCAGACGTGCACGCCATCGCGCGCTTCGAGGCCCCGCCCGGCGATCTCGTGCACTTCGAGGCCTTCGACGAGGCGGGTCGGACCGTCGCCGGCGAGTTCGCGATGGATGCAGCGGCTGGTCGGGTGCAGGCTCTGCGCGGTCGCGTGGACGAGCACGGCGCGAGCGGCTGCGTCGAGTCGCGCGAGATCATCTCGCGCCGCGTCGCTCAACCGGAGCGTGCCTCGCGTCACCGTGCCGGTCTTGTCGAACAACACGTGCCGCACGCGCAGGACGCGCCGCAGGAAGCTCGCTTCGCGCAGGAAGATGCCACGTCGACGCAGCGCCATGTGCACGAGCTCGTTCGCGAGCGGCAACGCGAGGCCGAGCGCGCACGGACACGTCACGACGAGCACCGACAACGCGACTTCGATGCCGCGTTCGACGCTCTCGTGCGACCAGAAGACGAAACCGAGGCCCGCGAGCGCGAGCACCGCGAACACGTACACGGTCGCGAAGCGGCTCCAGAATCGATCTTGGCGGTCCTGGCGTTCGTCGCCGGGCGCCGTCTTCGTGCCCGCGCCGAGCAACGAGTGCAGCCGCGACGCGCTGAAACCCTCGGCCGCGGCGAGACGCGTCGCGCTCGTGCCGGCTTGGAACGCGCCCGCGGGCACGTTCTCGCCGGGCTCGAAACGTTTCGGCCGCGACTCGCCGGTGATCCAATCGAGGCTCATCGTCGCCGGTTCGCCGAGCACGGTGCCTTCGACCGGCACCAAGTCGCCCGGGAGGATCCAGAGCTCGTCGCCGGGCTCGATCTTCGCGGCCGGAATCGTCTCGAGCTCCGCACCGCGCCGCCGCCGCGTGTAGAGGTCGTCGACGCCGTCGTTCGCGAGCAGCGAGAGCCGATTGCGTTCGATCACGCGCTCTTGCAGCCAACGCCCGAGCACCATCAACGCGATGAAGATCGTCATCGTGTCGAAGTAGGCGGCTTCCGGTCCGCGGGCGAGCCACGCCCACACCGAACCGCCGTACCCGAGCGCGATACCGACCGCGATCGGCAAGTCGAGGTGCGCGACGCCGCGACGCAAACCGCGCCACGCGGCAGCGAAGAAGAGCGAGCCGCCGAAGATCACGGCGATCGTCGCGAGCGCGAAGCTCCAGCGTCCGAGCACGCCGTACAGCGCTCCGTCCGCCGGCGTCAGGCCGACGTAGTAGCAGAGGCTGAAGATCATCGTGTTGAGCGCCGCGGCGACACACACGCCGAGCCGCACGACGAGACCACGCGTCGAGCCGAGGTCGCGCTTCTTCGCGGGGCCGAAGCGATAGCCGAAGCGCTCGACCGTGCGCAGGTAGCGTCGCAGGTCGAAGTCCTTCGCCGTCCAGAGGAACTCCGCGCGACCGAGCGCGGGGTTGACGCGCAGTTCGATCGCGCCCGACTCGCGCGCCCAGAGCTCTTGGAGCAACCACACGCACGCCGCGCAGTGCACGCCTTGGACGTCGAGCGCGAGCCGCTGCGTGCCGTTCTCGGCGATCCGCGCGTTCGCGAGCAGCGGGTCGAGCCACGCGTACGTGTCCGGCCGCAGCTCGGGCGGCGGTGCGTCGCTCGCGCCACG
The DNA here is from genome assembly GCA_023150475.1 of Planctomycetota bacterium. Classification (GTDB taxonomy): domain Bacteria; phylum Planctomycetota; class UBA1135; order UBA1135; genus JACRIN01. The sequence continues at coordinate 82,762 of JAKLKU010000016.1, read as the reverse complement.
CAGCTCGTAGAACCGCTCGAGGCCTTCGGCCTTCAGGAGTTCGTGGACGTTCTTGCAGCCGGAGCAGCAGAACTCGTCGAGCGCACGCCCGCGCGCGATCGGCAGACCGCAGTGCAGGCAGTTCTTCGCGCGCGACCCGTTGCGCCCGTCTGCGCGTCGATCGCCCGACGAAGCTTGCGGTTCGACGGCGATCACCACAGCACCACCTCGTGGAAGCGCGCGTGCGGCACGAGTTCGAGCGCGGCGAGCCCGCGCAACGCGAGCTGGCACGCCATCAGGATCGCGAGCGCCGCGCCGACGCGGTAGAAACCGAGCCGCAGACGTTGGCCGACCCAGCGCACGCCGAACGCGAACGCGACGAGCACCGGCACCGTGCCGGCGCCGAATACGACCATCGCGAGCGCGCCGCGCGTCGGGCTCGCCGCGGCGAGCGCCGCGACCGCCGCCGTGTAGACCGGACCGCACGGCAGGAGTCCGTTCGCCATGCCGAGGCCGAAGCGCGCGACGATGCCGCTCCGCGCGCGCCCGAGCTTCTGCATCAGGAAGCGCGAGATCGAGGACGCGAACGGCAGCTTCGCCATCGGGAAGACGTCGAAGAGCGCGAGCCCGATCCAGAGCAGCGCCGCGGCCGCGAGGAACGAGAGCGAGGCTTGCCACACGACCGTCGTCGTGCGGTCGGGCAGCATCCCGCCGAGCGAACCGAGCAGCGCGCCGAGGATGGCGTAGCTTGCGACGCGACCCGCGTGGTAGACGCTCGCCCACGCGAACGCCGACCAACGCGCGGAACCTTGCTGCTCCGCCGGCATCGAAACCGCGCAGACGAGCGGACCACACATGCCCAAGCAGTGCCCGGCGCTCATCAAGAGGCCGAAGGCGAACAGTTGGGCCAGGTCGCTCGACGCGGTCGCGGCCGGAGTGCAGCAGTCTTGGATCACTCGCCCTCCGTCCTCGCGAGAGCCGCGCGCGAATCGAGCATCGTGCGCAGCAGGTTCCAGAGCGCGAACGTCACGCCGCCGAAGAGCACGATCGCACCGGCGATCGCGTACCAGCTCCAACGCTCGTCGGCGACGACGACGTCGAGCGTGCGCCGCGGCTGACCGAGGTATCCGCGCACGCAGAGCGGCACGAACGCGAGCACCATGCCGACGAAGTAGAGGAAGCAAGCGAACTTGCCCCACCCTTCGCGCACTGGCACGCCGAACCAACGCGGCCACAAGTGGTGGACGCCGGCGAACAGCGCGCCGAGCACACCACCGACGACGAGGAAGTGCATCGCGCCGGTCGGGAAGCTCGTGTCCGCGAGGTACGCGCCCGTCGGCAACACGACGCAGAACGCACAGGCCAAGCCGCCGAGCACGAACGCCGTCGTGCTGGTCGCTGCGTAGCCGAGCGCGGTCGTGCCGCGGGCTTCGCCGCGCGCGAGAGTCATCACCCAGTCGACGATCAGGACGACGAGCGGCACGCCGGAGGCGAGCACGAGCCCGCTCGACGCGACGTCGAACGCCTGCGAGTCGCCGCGGCCGAGCACGTGGATGCCCCAACCACCGAACGAGAACACGGTGAGCGCCGCGATCGAGAGCACCGCCGCCGCGGACGCGCCTTTCGGACGGTCGCCGTGCTCGCCGACGACTTCGCCGATCACGGCGAGGCTCGCGAGCACCATCGAACCGAACGCGGGGTGCGCCCAGAACCAGAACCACTGGTCGAACGCGACGTCCGCGCCGCCCGCGGAGAACACGTCGCTCGCGCCGGAACGCTGCGCGAAGAGCAACGCGAGCGCGACGAGCAGCACCGGCGTGACCAGCGCTTGCACGAGGCCCGCTGCGCCGAGCGCCCAACCAAAGAACGGCAGGTCGGACCAGCAGCGGCCTGCACCGCGGCTCGTCACCACCGTCGCGACGATGTTCGCGCCTTGCGTCGCGAGCGAAGCGCCGACGAAGACGATGCCGAGCAGGCCCCACGCGACGCTCGACGTGCTCTCGAGCGCGAACGGCAAGCCGAAGCTCCAACCGGTGTCGAGCGGCGTCGCGAAGAACGCGACCAGGAAACACGCGCCGCCGATCACGAGCATCTGCAGCGCGAGCAAGTTGAGCCGCGGCCACGCCATCTCGGCGACGCCGAGCTTCTCGGGCAGGAGCCAGTTGCCGACGATGCCCGGCAGCGCGGGGAGCGCGACCAGGAAGACCATCACGAGTCCGTGCATCGTGTAGAGCTGGCGATAGTTCGTCGCGTCGGTCGCGGCGTCGCGACCGGCGAGCGGTTGCAGCGCGAGACCGACCGCGAGCACGATGCCGACGATCAGCGCGAGGCCGATCACGATCGCGTACGCCCACGCGAGGCTTCGGTGGTCCTGCGAGAAGAATGCGAGCTCGCGGCCGCCGCGCGGGTTCGCGCTCGCCGTCGGATGCGTGCCGATCGAGTGCGAAGTGCTCACTGGAGACTCTTGATGTATGCGGCGAGGCCCGCGACCTCGAGCTCGTGCAGCCGGCCCTTGAAGCTCGGCATCACGGGCTCGAACCCTTCGACGATCTTGGCTTGCGGGTCGTTGATCGACTCCGCGATGTACGCGTCGGTCGGCTCGACGACCGAACCGTCCTTCAGCTTGTGCTCGCGCGTCGCGAAGCCCTTGAACGTCGGGCCGACGAGCTTCGCGCCGTCGATCGTGTGGCACTGCGTGCAGCCGCGCATCTGGTACGAGCGCTGACCGAGCTCGACCGGCGGCAGATCGAGCGGCGGACCGGAGATGTCCTGGTACCACTTCTCGTAGCCGCCCTCGGGGTGCACGGTCGCCGTGGCGACGAGTTCCGCGCGCGGTCGCAGCGACGGCGTCGTCGAACGCGCTTCGTATTCACCGGCGAGGATCGGCTGGACCCACGCGTCCTTGGCGATGCCGCCGGCGCGCACGCCGACGGGCACCGCGACTTGCGTGCGAAACGCCGGGATCGAGAACGTGTACGGCTCGCTCGCGCCGAGGAACGAGAACTTGACCGGTCGATCGATCGGCAGGTGGAGCTCGTTCGACACGTAGCCGTTCGGGTACGTGAACGTGAAGCCCTTCTCCTCGAGCGCGACGCGGATCGGCAGCGCGCCGCGCGGGATGACCTGCATGTCGGCCCACACACGAGCGCCTTGCACGAAGAACACGGCGACCAGGGCGAACGCGCCAACGGCGCTCCAGCGGAAGAGCGAACGCGACGTCGCGCCGGCGCCGCCGGGTCCCGGACGCATCACGAGCAGCACGAAGCAGCCAGCGACGACGATCGACAGGAAGACCGCGAACCACAGGATCAGCACGAACGAGTCGTCGATCGAGCTCGCGAACGTCGACGCCTTCGGCAGGAGCTCGGCCGCGGCCTGCACGGTCGCAGCAGCAGCGTCGGTCGCAGGCGCGGCTTGGGTCGCGGCAGTCGCGACCTGAGTCGCCTGCGCAGCGGCCGCCTGCGCAGCGGCCGCCTGCGCATCGACCGATTGCACGGCGGGAGCCTGTGCTGCGGCGGCCGCGGCTTGGAGCATCAGGAACGTGCTCGTCATTTCCGTGCCTCCCCGCTCGCGCCGCCGTGTTCGGCGACGACGAGCTCCATCGCGCGCTCGATCGGCACGGCGACGACGCCTTTCGTGCGATCGACCCACGAGTAGCCCTTGAGCCTCGAGGCTTGCGCGGACTTCGTCTGCACGGTGTCCGCCGGCGTCGACGTCCAGCCGCGCTCGGCCTTCAGCTCGTTCACGCGCTCGGCGTAGAACGCCGGCACCAGGAACGCGACGACCCCTGCGCAGCCGACGAACACCGCCGCGCCGCCGAGGAAAGTCGCGAGTGAGGATCGCTTCGCTTCCATGTCAGGTTGGGGGTCAGAAGTTCTCGAAGGCGAGGGACTGCGGGAGCCGCGGATCGTTGACCGGGATCAGCGCACGGCCGCCCGCGAGTTTGGTCAGCGCGAAAAGCCAGATCCCGCCGGCGCCGACGAGGCACGCGACGTCGATCGGCGAGACGATGCCGGCGAGCGTCACCGGATTGGCCGACGTCTCCACGCTCGGCATCACGAGCCAGAACATGTCGACCGCCTGCATCACGAGCAGCCAGACTGCCCAGAAGGTCAGGATGCCGAGCCGACGCTTCGCGTGACGCGAGAGCAGTCCGGCGAACGGCAACAAGAAGTGCCCGAACAGCAGGACGACCGACACGATCGCCCACGGGCCTTCCATGCGCGTCTTGAACCAGAACGTCTCTTCCGGCAGGTCCGCGTACCAGATCAGCATGAACTGGCTGAACGCGATGTAGCTCCAGAAGAAGACGAACGCGAAGAGGAACTTGCCGAGGTCGTGGTAGTGCTCGACGTTGACTTCGCGCTCGAGCAGGCCGTGCTTCTGCAAGAAGCGCAGCGCGACCACGCTGAACGCGAAGAACGACATCACCGAGCCCGCGAACACGTAGACACCGAAGATCGTGCTGTACCAGGTCGGCACGACGCTCATCAGCAGGTCGAACGCCGCGAAGTTGAGCGTCAACGCGAACGCGACCATCGCCGGCGGCGCGCGCCGCTCGAGCGCGAGCGTCGGCTCGACTCCGCTCGCGCCGTCCTGTTCCGTCGAACGCTTGAGGAGCCAACGTCCGATCAGGAACCACGTGCCGAAGTACACGACGACGCGCAGCGCGAAGAACTTGGCGTCGAGCCACGGCGCCTTGGCCGCGAGCAACGGATGCTCCGCGACGTGGTGCGGATCGGCCCACGGGTAGAGCGACGCGTCGCCTTTCAGCACCATGGCGACGAGCGGCGCGAAGAGGATCGCCGTCACCAGCGTGTTCGCGGCGACGAGCTCTGCGACGCGGCGCACGACGACGCTCCAACCGGCGCGCGTCAGGTGCTGCACGATCACGAAGAAGAGCCCGCCGAGCGAGATCGAGAGCCAGAACGCGCAGGCGACGAGCCACGCGTGCTGCAGCCGCTTGAAACCGTCTTCGCGCGCCCAGCCGAAGTACGCCGCGGCCGCGAGCGCGATCACGCCGACGCCGAGCGCGATGGTCCCCCACCGCGACGCGCGGTCGCCGAGGGTCGGAGCTTGTCGAGCGAGTGTGTGGGTCATGAGGATCGAGCTCCGTTTCTCACTGCACTCCCAACTTCGCGCGCTCCGGCAGCGGCACGTCGTCGACCGACGCGTTCTGCGAGCGCTGCAGCGCCTTGACGTACGCCGTGATCGCCCACGCGTCGTCGCTCGAGACTTGCCGGCCGTACGCCGGCATCGTGCGGACGCCGTTGACGATCGTGTCGTAGATCTGGCCGACCGGACGCGTGCGCACCAACGGATCGTGCAACGACGAAGGCTGCACCCAGTTCTGCTCTTGGAGCTCGGAAGCGCGCAACGCGACGAGTCCGTCGCCGTAGCCCGATTGACCGTGGCACGGCGTGCAGTACACGGCGAAGCGTTCGCGACCGCGCTCGAGCAGGTTCGACGTCACCGGCAGCGGGAACGCATCGACGAACGTGTCGCCGCGTTTGCCCGCTTGCGCGGCGCCGCTCGCGCCGAGCTCGCCCCACGCGACCGTGCCGAGCGGATCGGGCCGCATCGCGCGGCCGTCGGCGAACACCGGGTTCGCAACTTGCGCGCGGAAGCGCTGCTGCGAGTCCATGTCGCGCACGATGTGGATCGGCGGACGCGTCGTGTCGAACGCGCGCGCCCAGACCGTCGCGGCGAGCGGCAGGAGCGCGAGCGCGGCGACGCCGACGAACCCGGCGCGCAGCCAGCTCGGCAGTGCACCGCTCTGACCGGAGTCGTGGCAGAGCTCGACCGGATTGCGCGTCAGCTTCTGCAGCAGTTCGCTCGTGCGCTTCGCGTCGAACAGCGGATCGTTCGCTTCGATCGCGAGGAAGTAGCGGTCGTCGGTCGCGCGGCGGAAGCGTTGGCTTTCGAAGACCGGACGGTGCAGCTCGGGCAGCTTGTTCAGCACCAGCATCCCGAAGAACGCCGCGAACGCCGACAGGAGCACGGTGAACTCGAACGTCACCGGGATGTTGGCGGGAATGCCGAAGAGCGGCTTGCCGCTGATCTTGAAGGGATAGTCGACTGCGTTCGACCACCACTGGAAGAAGAGCGCGAGCGACGTGCCAGAGAGACCGCACACGAGCACGATCCACGGCAACTTGGTCGGCCGGAGCCCCATCTCGCGCTCGATCCCGTGGATCGGGAACGGGCTGTACACGTCGAAGCGCTCGTAGCCCGCGTCGCGCACCTCGCGCGCGGCCTTGGCGATCGAATCGACGTCGTCGAACTCGGCGAGCACGCCGTACACCGGCTTCGCCCCCGCTTGGATCGCGCTCTCAACCATGGTGAGCGCCCTCCTTGTGGCCGTGGCCGCCGTGCGGGTGAGCCGCGGGCAGCACCGTCTTCACTTCCGCGATCGCGACCATCGGCAGGTAGCGGCAGAAGAGCAGGAACAGAGTGAGGAAGAGCCCGAACGTGCCCGCGAACGTGCAGATGTCGACCCAGGTCGGCGCGAAGTAGCCCCAACTGGTCGGCAGGTAATCGCGCGTCAGCGACGTGACGACGATCACGAAGCGTTCGAGCCACATGCCGATGTTCACGAAGATCGAGATCACGAACATCGCCCACAGGTTCGTGCGGATCTTCTTCACCCACAGGAACTGCGGCGCGACGACGTTGCAGAACACCATCAGCCAGTACGCCCACCAGTAGGGCCCGAGCGCGCGGTTCAGGAAGACGAAGCGCTCGTAGGGGTTGCCGCCGTACCAGGCGATGAAGAACTCGGTGGCGTAGGCGAGGCCGACCATCGAACCGGTCGCCAGGATCACCTTGTTCATGTTCTCGAGGTGTCGCAGCGTGACGAGCTCCTTCAGACCGAAGAGCTCGCGCGCCGGCACCATCGTCGTGACGACCATGCCGAAGCCCGAGAAGATCGCGCCCGCGACGAAGTACGGCGGGAAGATCGTCGTGTGCCAGCCGGGCACCTGCGACACCGCGAAGTCGAACGACACCACCGAGTGCACGCTCAGGACGAGCGGCGTGGCGAGCGCGGCGAGGATCAGGTACGCGCGCTCGTAGCGTTGCCAGTGCCGCGCGGAGCCGCACCAACCGAGCGCGAAGAAGCCGTAGAGACCCTTGCGCAGCTTCGTCGTCGCGCGGTCGCGCAACGTCGCGAGGTCGGGCACGAGGCCCATGTACCAGAAGAGCAGCGAAACGGTCGCATACGTCGAGACGGCGAACACGTCCCAGAGCAGCGGGCTCCGGAAGTTCGGCCACATCTGCATCTGGTTCGGCACCGGGAAGAGCCAGTACGCGACCCAGATACGACCGACGTGGATCGACGGGTAGAGACCCGCGCAGCACACGGCGAAGAGCGTCATCGCTTCCGCCGCGCGGTTGATGCTCGTCCGCCACTTCTGCCGCAGCAGGAAGAGGATCGCGGAGATCAGCGTGCCGGCGTGCGCGATGCCGACCCAGAAGACGAAGTTGACGATGTCCCAGCCCCAGAACGCCGGCGAGTTGTTGCCCCACACGCCGACGCCGGTCGCGATCAGGTACGCGACGCAGCCGAAGAGCATCACGGTCATCGCCGACGTGATGGTGATCGCGACGTACCAGGCCTTCGGCGGCTTGGGCGCTTCGACGACGCCGCACACGCGGCGTGTCACGGCGGCGATGTCGCGATCGCCTTCGACCAGCACCGGACGAGCGTAGGGCTCGTCGAGATGGAGCGCGCTCGTGGAATCAACCGTCATGGTGGCTCGCTCCGTTGGCGCTCTCGCTCTTTGCGCCGGCAGAGATGGCGGAGTTGGGGTTCGTGACCTTCGCGAGGTAGGTCGTGCGCGGTCGGATGTTCAGTTCCTCGAGCATCCGGTAGGCGCGTCCGTCGGCGGCGAGTCGCGCGACGCGGCTCTGAGCGTCGGCGAGGTCGCCGAAGACGATCGCTTGGGTCGGGCAGGTCTGCGCGCAGGCGGTGACCACTTCGCCGTCGGCGAGCGGACGCCCTTCGTTCTTCGCTTGGATCTTCGCGCGCTGGATGCGCTGCACGCAGAACGTGCACTTCTCCATCACGCCGCGGTGGCGGATCGTGACGTCGGGGTTGTAGAGCATGCGCTGCACTTCCGAACCCGCGGCGTCGATCGCCTTGTGGTAGTTGAAGAAGTTGAAGCGCCGGACCTTGAACGGGCAGTTGTTCGCGCAGTACCGCGTGCCGATGCAGCGGTTGTAGACCATGTCGTTCAGGCCTTCGGCGCTGTGCACGGTCGCGGCGACCGGACACACCTGCTCGCACGGCGCGCTCTCGCAGTGCTGGCACGCGAGCGGTTGGAAGCGCATCGCCGTCGCGCCGCCTTCCTCGCGGAAGTAACGGTCGATGCGGATCCAGTGCATCTCTCGGCCGCGCAACACTTGCTCGCGACCGACGACCGGCACGTTGTTCTCCGCTTGGCACGCGATCGTGCACGCGTTGCAACCGACGCACGTGTTGAGGTCGATCGCCATGCCCCAGCGCACGGCGCCGGGTTCCGCGTGCTCCCAGAGCGACTCGAGCGCCGGATGGTGGCCCGCGTGCTCCTCGCCGTGCGGATTCGCGAGGTGTTTCGCGAGCGTCGTTTCGCGCAGCAGCTCGTGCAGGCGCTCTTCGACGCCGCTCTGACCGATCTCGTCGCCGACCGCAGGATCGGTCGTGCGTGCGAGCGGGTACGCGCGACCGGTCGCTTCGACCGCGAGGTCGAGCGCCGTGTCGAGGTTCGCGAGCGTGCGCAGCCGGTACGACGCGAAGCCGACCGATTCGACGCTCTCTTCGTCGAGCCCGCCGACGACGCCCGCCGCCGTTCGCCCGTAACCGAGGTGGATCGTGACCGCGCCGACCGCGTGGCCCGGCACGACACACGCCGCGCATTCGAGCTCGCGCCCGCCGACCTTCAGCTTGACCAGCGTCGCGTCCGCGACGCCGAGCGCTTTCGCCGTCTCGGGCGCGAAGAGCGCCGCGTTGCCCCACGTCATCTTCGTCGTCGCGTCGGGCAGCTCCTGCAGCCACGAGTTGTTCGCGAACCGGCCGTCGTAGAGCTTCGGATCGGCCGCGAAGACGAGCTCGAGCGCGCCGTTCGTCGCGTCCGGCTGCAACGCGCGAGGCGCGACCGGCGGCGTGTCGAAGCGTGCGACGCTCGGCGTCACGAACGCCGCAGCCGAGTTCGCGACGAACCCGTCGTGCAGCGCCTTCTGCCACTCCGCGTCGCTCGCGCCCGGCAACACTGCCGCGCGCACGAGGTCGCGCGCGAGCGTCGTTTCGCCGACCAACGCGGCGGCGAGCTCGAGGTTCGTGCGCCGCGGGAAGATGGGCTCGATCAGCGGCTGCGTCGTGCAGCGCAAACCGTCCCACGACGTCGCGTCGCCCCAGCTCTCGAGCGCGTGCGCTCGCGGCAGGTGCCACGTGCACGCGCGGCCGGTCTCGTCGCGGTAGTCGCCGAGGTGGATCGAGAGCGCGACCTTGCGCAGCCCGCGATAGAAGTCGACGTCCGCCGGCGCGTCGTACACCGGGTTCACGCCGAGCGCGACCAGGCACTCGACGGCGCCGCTTTCCATCTCCTTCACGAGCTCCGCGAGCGCCGTCGCGGGCTCGGGCTCGTTCGCTTGCGCGTCGTCGACGTACTGCACCGTCCGGCCGACGTTCGCGAGCGCCGCGTTCAAGCGGTGCACGACCGCGTGCACCGCGGCGGGCGCGCGCCGGCCGCACACGACGAGCGACTCGCCGCGGCGTTGGACGAGCTCGTCCGCGAGCGCCGCGACGAACTCCGTGATCGCGGGCGTCGCGAGGAAGCCGCCGGTCGGCGCCGTCTGGTTCGGGCGCAGGCTCGCGTCGAGCGCGTTGCCGAGCGCCGCGTGCACTTTGGCTTCGAGCGCGAGCACGAGCGGCAGGAGCTGCTCGACGCGCACGGCGACGCGGTGATCCGCGACCGCGCCGAGCGACGTCGGGGCGCACTCCGCGGCCCACACGCGCTGCACGTCGGCGCCGTGCGGATCGCGCCGTGCGGCGAAGCCACGCGCCGCCGCGAGCGCGGCCGGGTGCTCGACGAAGAGATCGCAGTCGAAGCCGACCAGCGTCTTCGACGCTTCGACGCGCGGCAGCGCGCGCACCGCGCGGCCGAACGCGAGCTGCGCTCCCGCGAGCTCGTTCGAGCGCGACAGCGGCTCCCACGTCACCCACCGCGCTTTCGGGAACGTCGCGGCGAAACGCCGGCGCAGCTCCGCGAGCGCGAGCGACGAGCTCGGCTCGGCGAGCACGCGCAATCCCGCGCCGCCGCTCTCGCGCTGCTTCGCGAGCACGCCTTGGAAGAACGGATCGAACTCCTTCCACGTGCGCGGGTAGGCGACGCCTTGGAACGTCTGCACGAGGCCGCGGCTGTGGTCGGGGTCGTAGAGATCGAGCACCGCGGCCTGCGACCGCGCCGTCGCCGCGCCGCGATCGAGCGGGTGCAGCGGATTGCCTTCGATCTTGATCGGACGGCCGTCGTAGCTCGTGACGAGCAACGCGGCGGCGAAACCCGACGTTTCGAACGCCGTCGCGAAACGCCGCGTCGAGCCCGGAATGCGCCCTTCCGGCCGTTTCTGGAACGGCAGGATCTCTTCGGCTTCCCAGCGGCACGCCGAGGCCGAGGCGAGCGCGAGCGACGCGCCCATCACTTGCAGCATGCGCCGGCGCGAAAAGCCGCTCGCGTCCGCCTTCGGCGCGGGGCCGAAGGCCGCGTGCAGGCTGCTCGACGGCTCGTTCTGGTTCAGCGGTGACATGTCGAACAATCCGTCGAGGGTTGGATGTGCTTCTGCGCGGCGATCTCGGCGCCGATCACTTCCGGCGCTCGGTCGGGCGTCCAGTCCATCGCGGTCACGAACTCCGGCGGACGCAGGTTCGGCGTCGGATTACGGTGGCAATCGAGGCACCAGCCCATGCTCAAGGGCTGCTCCTGCCGCACGCGCTCCATCGTGTCGACGCGACCGTGACACGAGACGCACGCGACGCCGCGCGTGACGTGCGCGCTGTGATCGAAGTACACGTAGTCGGGCAGGTCGTGGACGCGCTTCCAGCGCACCGAGCTGCCGTCGGACCAGCTCGCGAACACCGGCGCGAGCAAGTCGCTCTGCGGCCGGATCCGCGTGTGGCAGTTCATGCAGGTCTCGGTCGGCGGGATCGCCGCGCGCGCGCCCTTCTCGACGGTCGTGTGGCAGTACCGGCAGTCGAGCCCGAGCTCACCGGCGTGCAGCGCGTGGCTGAACGGCACCGGTTGTTCGGGCGCGAAACCGACGTTCAGAGTCTTCGGCGACGCGCCGTACGCGACCAACGCGACGACGTACAGGCCGCCGGCCGCGGCTCCGGCGCCGATCACGGGCCGCAGCGTGTTGCACCACTTCGGGAAGAAGTTCATCGACGCGCCTCGCTCCTCGGGGAAGGCGTCCAGGACACGGATCGAGCGCACGCCGAACACGCCGCTCGCCGCCGCTCGTCAGGAGTCGAGCGACGGCGAAGCGGTTCCGATTCGCTGTCGTGCTGCGCGGGAGTGCGCATGAGTTGGCGGGCGAGTCTCGGAATCCGCGCCTGCGCTCGCGATCCGCCGCACGGCGTAGCTCGGCACCGCCGATGACGTACGTAGAAACGTGCACGTCTGCCCCTTGCTGGGTAGCTCGCGCTTGGGCTCGACTCGTCGAGCGAGGACGAGTTCGCGCTTCGCGACGTCACGCGCGAGCGTTGGCGTCACGCGCCGCGCACTCGCTGCGTGCGCACTACGCCGTAGGAAGGAGCCCGCGAAGCCCGACGTCGTGCGAAGGGTGTTCGAAGCCCCGCTCGAAAACACGAGCGGCCCGCGTCGAAACGCGAGCCGCTCGTCGAGTGCATGCCGTAGGCGTCGTCAGGTCACTTGCCACATGTCGCCGTTGTAGAAGAGGTCGCGCAGCTTGCCCGGCCCCTTCTTGGCGATCGCGTCGCGCACTTGTGCGTTGACGCCGTCGTTGAAGATCGGCGCGGCGACGCTGCGGAAGATGCCGATCGGCCGCGGCATCGTCGGGTCGCCGTCGAGCTGCGACATCACGAACGCCGGACCGGCGGAGCTCGTGTCCGCCTTCCACGTGTCGGCGGAAGCCGCCGGCACCATGCGCACGTCGAAGCCTTCGACCTTGAGCCCACGATCGCGCGTCTTGCCGTAGAGCATCGGCTTGCCGGGCTCGAGATCGATCGTCTTGTCGTCGCGCACGGTCTTGTCGGCGATCGCGTCGAACGTGCCGTCGTTGAAGATCACGCAGTTCTGGTAGATCTCGATCAACGCCGAGCCCTTGTGCGCAGCCGCGGCCGCGAGGGTCGCTTCCATGTGCTTCAGGTGCGTGTCGATCGTGCGGGCGACGAACGTCGCTCCGCAACCGAGCGCGAACGCGACCGGGTTGAACGGCCGGTCGACCGAGCCCATCGGCGACGTCTTGGTCTTGAGCCCGATCTTCGACGTCGGCGAGTACTGGCCCTTGGTCAGGCCGTAGATCTCGTTGTTGAAGAGCAGGATCTTGACGTCGACGTTGCGGCGCAGGATGTGCGCGAGGTGGTTGCCGCCGATCGAGAGGCCGTCGCCGTCACCGGTAGCGATCCACACGGAGAGCTCGGGATTCGCGAGCTTGATGCCCGTCGCGAACGCCGGCGCGCGCCCGTGGATCGAGTGCATGCCGTACGTGTTCATGTAGTACGGGAAGCGGCTGGAGCAGCCGATCCCGCTCACGAACAACATGTTGTGGCGCGGGATGCCGAGGCCGGCGAGCACGCCCTGAACGCTGTTCAGGATCGAGTAGTCGCCGCAACCGGGGCACCAGCGGACGTCCTGGTCGGACTTGAGGTCTTTCTTCGTGAGAGCTTGGGTCTCGGCCATGGTTCACTTCCCGAGGATCGCGTCGATCTTGTTGTTGAGCTCGAACGTCTTGAAGGGCAGTCCCTGCACCTTGGAGTACGAGATGAAGTCGTGGCGTTGGTACTCGCTGCGCAGCAGACGAGCGAGCTGCCCGAGGTTCATCTCGGGGATCAGGATCGCCTTGAAGCGCGAGAAGATCTCGTCGAGCCCGGCGGGCAGCGGCCACACGTGTCGCAAGTGCATGCGCGACACCTTCTGGCCTTTGTGACGCGCGATCTCGACCGCGCTCGCGATCGAACCGTACGTCGAGCCCCAACCGAGCACGAGCAAGTCGCCCTGCGGCTCGCCGACCACGGCCGGCGTCGGGATCGTGTCGCGCACGCCGGCGACCTTCGCGGCGCGCATGCGCACCATGAAGTCGTGGTTCTCGGGGTCGTAGCTGATGTGGCCGGTCAGGTGGGCCTTCTCGAGGCCGCCGATGCGGTGCTCGAGGCCGGGCGTGCCGGGCTTCACCCACGGCCGAGCACGTTTCTCGTCGCGCGCGTACGGCAGGAATCCGCCTTCCGGCGCGACGGTCGTGAACTTGGCGGGGAAACGCGGCAGCTTGTCGACGTCGGGCAGACGCCACGGCTCCGCGCCGTTCGCGATGTAACCGTCGGAGAGGAGGATCACCGGCGTCATGTACTGCACCGCGATGCGGCACGCTTCGACGGCGCACTCGAACGCGTCCGAAGGCGTCGACGCGGCGAGCACCGGGATCGGCGCCTCGCTGTTGCGGCCGAAGATCGCTTGGAGCAGGTCGGCTTGCTCCGTCTTGGTCGGCAGACCGGTCGACGGACCGCCGCGTTGCACGTCGACGATCACGAGCGGCAGCTCGAGCGACACGGCGAGGCCCATCGCTTCGCCTTTGAGCGCCATCCCCGGTCCCGACGTCGTCGTGACGCCGAGGTGGCCGGTGTACGAGCCGCCGATCGCCGAACAGATCGCCGCGATCTCGTCTTCCGCCTGGAAGGAGATCACGCCGTAGTTCTTGTAGCTCGCGAGCTGCTCGAGGATCGATGACGCCGGCGTGATCGGGTACGAGCCGATGAACACCTTGAGCCCGGCGAGCTCCGCACCGGCGACCAACCCGATCGCGAGCGCTTCGTTGCCAGTGATGTTCTTGTAGGTGCCCGGCGCCATCGTCGTGCACGGCGCGACTTCGTAGCGGGCTTGGAAGAGCTCCTGGATGTCGCCCGCGTTGAAGCCGGCGGTCAGCGCCTTGATGTTCGCTTCGGCGAGCTCGGGCTTCTTCGAGAACTTGTCCTTCAGCCACGCCACCGTCGGATCGAGCGGCCGGCTGTAGAGCCAGTACATCAGGCCCAGCGTGTAGAAGTTCTTGCAGCGCTGGACGTCCTTCGGCGAGAGCGGCGAGCCTTCGAGCGCGCGCTTCACGCGATCGTTGATGTCGATCTCGATCTTGCGGTAGCCCGAGAGCGTCCCGTCGGTCATCGGGTTCGACTTGAGCCCCGCCTTCGCGACGTCGCGCTCGGTGAACTGGCCCGTGTTGACGATCACGATGCCGCCCGGCGCGAGGTCCTTGATGTTGACGATCAAGGCCGCGGGGTTCATCGCGACGAGCACGTCCGGTCGGTCGCCCGGCGTGTGGATGTCGCTCGAGCTGAAGCGGACCTGGAAGCCCGAGACGCCGGGCTGCGTGCCGGCGGGAGCCCGGATCTCGGCCGGGAAGTCGGGGAAGGTCGCGAGATCGTTGCCGAGCAGCGCCGCCGTGTGCGTGAACTGGCTGCCGGTGATCTGCATGCCGTCGCCGGAGTCGCCGGCGAAGCGGATGACCACGTTCTCGAATTGCTGCGACGGGAGCTCGGCCCCGACGTTGCGCGTCTGTGTCATGTCGTTCGGATCCTCCGCGTCGGAATCGCCGACCCGACGCGGAGGCGCCGTCGAGCCGCGGACACGCCGATCGGAGCCCGGCGCGAGGCGCCCGAGCTCCGTTCAGCGACGCGGCATTCTAGTGTCCGTTCGCCCCGCGTCGCGGAGGAAGTCGGCGACACTGCTGACGAACGCTTTGGAGGTTACTCCCGGGCCGATCGCGCGCCGGAGCGAGCGCGCCGACCGGGTCTCGCGCGGCACCCGTAGGCGAGACTGCCGCGGCGACAGCAGACCGCGCCGCGAACGCGGCGCTCGAGACAGCGGACGAGCACGACGGTGCGGGGAGGACGGCGCTCTGGAGAAGGGGATGTCAGTCACAAATCGTCGCGTGAAGACCCTGTGTCCACGCCAAACCGCCTGTACCCGAGGTCGGCTCACGGCCCACGAACTGCAGGAAGACGTTCGAGCCGACACCGAGCCCGAGGCTCGCCATCCACGCGTGCGACGCATGGAAGCGAACCGTGCCGCTCGCATCTGCGTTGCCGACGCTCACGCGTTCGATCGGCGGCGCGACGCATGACGCGCCGCCCACGAACGGAGGGTTCAGGGACTCCCAGCCCACGATCAACCACGTCGAACCGTGCGGCACGAGTCCCGTCGCCGTGAGGAAGAAGTCGTCCGCTCCGCCCAGCGTCGCCGAGCCGGTGCTCGTCACGTGCGGCGTGCCGCTCGATGCGCTCGGCGTGCTCGTGCAGTACACGATCGGCGGCAGCGGGCAACTCGAGTAGACGTGCGCCGCGCCGGTGTTCGTCGTGCCGCGATCGAGCTGCGGCTCGCCGACGATGATGTCGTCGAGTCCGTCGCCGTCGACATCGCCCGCGCCCGCGACGCACCACGCGAAGCTGTCGGTCTGCGCGCCGCCGTGCACGAAGTAGAGAGGCGTGCCTTCGCGACCAGAAATCACGTGGGCCTTCCCTGAGAGCACCGGATAGCCGAAGCCGTGCCCGAACCACGAGTTGTAGGAACCGAGCACCACGTCGCCGTACCCGTCGCCGTTGACGTCGCCCGCTCCGTCCACGGTCCAGCCGAGGTAGTCGTAGTCGTGATGGCCGAGGAAGGCGAACAGACGCGAGCCGTCCTTGCCCGAGTGCACGAATACTGCGCCGTTTGCGATTCCGCCGACGCTCGAGCCCGTCGCGCCGAGCACGACGTCGGGAAATCCGTCGGCATTGACGTCGCCTGCGCCCGCCACCGACCAACCGAGTGTGTCGAAGGCGTGATCGCCGTGAATCGAGAGCAGCACGGCGCCGGTGCGACCGGAGTAGATCCGTGCCGTGCCGGCGAAGGGAGACGAGACGCCGTCGTACGGCGCGCCGACGAGGATGTCGGCATGACCGTCGTGATCGACGTCGCCGACGCCGTCGACGGAGAGCCCGAACCAATCCCCGGGCGAGTCAGCGCTGAACTTCCACAACTGCGCGCCCGTCTTGCCCGAGTACACGAACGCGCTTCCCGACTCCGGCCCCGCGACCTTGTCGAAATACGCACCCACCACCACGTCCGCGTACCCATCCGCGTCCACGTCGCCTGCCTCGGAAACGACTCCGAATCTCGATCCGAGCGCGGGGCCGATGAACGTGTGCAGGACGGCTCCATCGCTGCCGGAGTAGATGTGGGCGTTGCCGAAGTCCTTGCCACCGACATCCCCGAACATCTCGCTCACGATGACATCGTCGTGGCCGTCGCCGTCGACATCGCCCGCGCCACTGACGTACGCGCCGAACAGATTGAGATGCGTCTGCCCAACGTGCGAACGAATGAGGTGCCCATCCGCGCCGGAGTACAGGAGCGCCGCCCCGACGTAGTTGCCTGAAACCGAATAGCCTGGCAGCGCCACGATGACATCGCAGCGACCATCAGCATCCACATCTCCTGCACCAGCGACAGTCAACCCTGCCTTATCACCCACCGAAGTGCCGAAGTGAGTCACCAGTGCGCTCTGCCCAACCGCATGCGGAGCGACAACGAGCGCGGCGATGGAGCACCAGGGCCGAATGGACAAAGCGAGCACTACCGGCGGACCGCGATCGACGCGTCGCTGCCAGCGGTTGCCCGGAACGCCTTGCGAGGACGAAACCACGTGCACCAACCTGGAGGTCAATTCGCGTTGTGAATGGCGACCTAGGCCTCGCAGGGATCGCTGGTACCACCGGTCGTCCACGTCGGACCGAAGACAGGGTTGCTAGCACCGTTCGACGCGGTTGGGAAATCCGACACTGCGGTGTCGCCCGAGAACACGACACGGCTGTTGGACGGCTTCAGCGTCAAGTGTCGACCGCGATCCGCGTACTGCGGGTCCCCGGTGAGATTCCCACGTCCGAAGTACGTCGCGTAGCCGAGCGTCGTCTCGACCGCGTCGTACGACAGCTTCACGAGGAACGCATCGCTGCCGCCTCGGTGTGACTGATCCCATCCTGGAAGCCCAAGCGCGAATCGGTGTCCGAAGTTGTTCGAGCCAGTGTTGCCAACGATGACGATGTTCTCGCTACCTGGTACGACGTGCACTCCTTGCGCACGGTCGTTGGCCTTCGCGACTCCGGCCGCCGGCACGCTACCGCCGAAGTAGGTGCACGCCGTGTTGCGCAGGAGTTGCGGCGGGACGGGTGGCAACGCGGACTGAGGCGCAGCATCGACTCGAAGAGTCACGGCGAGGTGGGCCGCGGCAACGGAGATCGCTAGGACGGCGAGGCGGCGAACTTCATGTTCTGCTCCTGCATCGGATGGGACTGGAGGACGTGAACGAACTTGCTCTCCACGCGCGCGACCACGACGCTCGGATGATCAAGCCCAAGCGTCTTGGCCGCGCAAGTGACGAACTGTCCGCGACGCTCAGCTGCCGCGCGATCCGATCGGAAGTGGAATGGGGCCCGAGGACACCACCACGAGATCGGCCGGCGGGTGCGCCATCGGCCCGTGACACGGAGTGGATACCGGAATGGCTGGCAAGGCCACCACACCGATCGTCAAGGCCCGATCTCGAACCAGAGCGCCTGCGACAGGCCGCTGCCCCAGGCGTCCGCCGGGTCGCGCGTCGCCCACTGGCAGTACCGGCTTTCGCCCGCGATCAGCGCCGGGTCGTGGCCCGCCGCGATGAACGCATTGAAGTCGGTCGTGTACGCGCCGTCGCAGAACGAGCCCGAGCTCGCGTGTTGCGTCACGGCGCGCTTCAGCGGCGCTGCGATGCACAACCACCCGCCGCGGAACGGCACGATGTCGGCGACGTCGCTGTAGAAGAGGACGCCGAGCTTTTCCGGCAGCGCGTCGACGCAACCGATGTCGAAACCGGAGCCTACGCTCGCGCTCGGCACTCCGTTCCAAGTGATCGCCGGCGCACAACCGAGCGTGTTGGTCTTCGCCGTGCAGTACACGGTCGGGAGGATCTGCAGGTCGTACGTGTACGCCGCGCCGGAGTCGGGCGTCGGCGCATCCGCTTGCCACGCACCGACCACGACTTGGAGCCCCGTGATCGCGACACCGTGGCCGAATTCGTCGAACGTGGCGGCATCGGGTGCCGTGATGCGCGCGACTCGTTGCCACTCCGTGCCGACGCGCGCGAAGACGTGCGCCATGCCGTCGTTCTTCGTCGTGAACTTCCGTCGCGCTTCGCCGACGATCAGCAGGTTCGCGGGTTCGCCCGGGTCCTCGAGGAACTGCAAGACGCGGCCGAACTCGGTCGGCGCGAAGAGCGGGCTCTGCTCCGTGAACGCACCCGTGGGAGAGAACGTCTGCGGGTTCGCAGTCTGGCAGTCGAACAGTTCGACGCGGCCCTTGGAGAGCGGCGGCGACACCGAACCGACCGCGGCGACGTCCTGCCCGAGCGCGACGCTCGTGCCGAACTGCGTGTCGGGCTCCGACGGCGTCACGAAACTGGCGAATGCCCAGGTGCCGGGCGCGCTCTCGCGATAGACGAACACCGACTGGTTGTTCGAACCAGGAGATCCGACGAGCAGCGTGTGATCGAAGACGGAACACGCGGTGCCATACGGCAACAACCCGGACGCGGCGAACACCTGCGACCAACCTCCGGTGCCCTTCGAGTACACGTAGGCGCGTCCTTGCGGCGCCGTCGGCACGCCTCGACCGGAGACGACCAACGTGCCTCGCCAGATGTCGACGGCCGCGCCGTACCAGAGTTGGAGCTGAGCCGGAAGCACGCGTTGTTCGTGCACCCAGCTCGTCCCGTCGTGGCGCAGCACGAACGCATCGCCTGTCGCCGTGCCGGAGAGTGTCGGCGAGCCGACGACTGCGAAACCGCTGTCGAGCGCGACGGCGAAGCCGAAGTGACCATCCGCGCGCGGGTGCGAACTCAGGATCTTCGCGTCGAACACCCAACTGCCTCCGACGTTGCGGAACGAGTAGACGGCGCCTGCATCTTGACCCGCTTCGTCGTCGTAGGGCGCGCCGACGAGTGCGAACGGGCCTTGCGCCGCGACGGCGTGGCCGAAGCGATCGCCAGCATCGGTGTCCGGTGCCACGAGCTTCTTGTCCAACTGCCATGGCCAAACGCTCTGAGCCGTGGCGTGCGAGACGAAAGCGAACGAGAGCGCGAGCACAGCTCGCAGGGAACGTGCGAACTTCATCGGGACCTCCAAGTAGAAGTCGAGCGCCGTCTCCCGAAGCGCTCGGCGTTCGGACGCTAACCGGCCCCTCGAATCCTGCCCAGCCGCAGAAGACCGTAGCGCGGACTCCGCGTCACCGGCTCGCCGCGCGGGGCGCGAGTCACGCCGCGCTCGAACGCTCACGACGCCGCGACGTCGACGGCACCCGATCCCCGTCACGAGACGCGGGTGGTCGTCGCGCCCGTCGTCGAAACACGGAGCGCGCGAACGTCAGGGCCCGAGCAAGAACCAGAGTCCGTCGGAGAGCCCACTGCCGTAGGCGTCCACCGGATCGCGCGTCGCCCACTGACAGAACACTTCCGCGCCGGCGACGAGCGCCGGATCGGCGCCGCTCGCGACGTACGCGTTGAAGTCGCTCGAGTACGCGCCTTCGCAGAACGTCCCGTCGTTCGACGTCAGAGTCGCGGCGCGCTCGAACGGCGCGGTCACGCACAAGTACCCGCCGCGGAAGGGCACGGCTTGCGAAGCGTACGAGTAGAAGAGCACGCCGAGCTTGTCCGGCAGCACGTTCGCGAGGTCGATCGTGAAGCCCGACCCCGCGCTCGCACTCGGCACACCGGAGGCCGACAGGATCGCCTTGCAGCCGAGCGAGTTCACTTTCGGCAAGCAGTAGTTCGTCGGCACCGGCGTGAGATCGAACACGAAGAGCTCACCTTCGTCGCCGACGGCGCCGTCGCGTTTCCACGCGCCGACGAGCAGTTCGGCGCCGCTCGTCGCGACGGCGCTGCCGAACTCGTCGAAGCCCGCCGCTGCGGGCGCCGTGACGCGCGCGACGCGCTTCCACTGCGGCGCGAAGTGCGCGAACACGTGCACCATGCCGTCGTTCGGCGCCGTGAAGTCCTCACGCGGCGCGCCGACGACGAGCAGCTCGCCGGTGCTCGCGGCGTCCCGCGTGAATCCGAGCGAGGCTCCGAACGCGTCCCGTCCCGACGGATTGGTCGGTTCCCCGACGAAGTGCGCGTTGAACACGAAATTCGAGGAGGTGCTCGGATCGAAGTCGTAGACGTCGACGGCCGCGAAGCCCAGACCGCCGGAGAATCGTCCGCCGACGGCGACGACTCCATCACCGATCGCGAGGCTGCGCGCCCACCCGACAGGAGTGAACGGCGGCGTCAGCGTCGAGGAGAACGTCCACGTCGTCGGACCGTGCCGCCGATAGACGAGGACTCCGCTGCCGTTGACGAACGAGTTCAGGTCGGCGCGTCCGATCAACAACGTGTCGTCCCGAATCGCCACCGACGCTCCGAGCGGTTTGATGGTGTCGATCACGGCGAGCGCTTGGCTCCACGTCGTGCCGGACGCGTGGAAGACGTACGCGCTGCCCGAACCGGACGTCACTTTCGCGGTGCCGACGACGACGTCGTCTCGTGAGACCGCGACCGCGATGCCGAAGTCCGGGGTCGGCGTCGACGGCTGGAGCCGTGCCTCGAAGACCCAGTTCGTGCCGTCGTGGCGGAACACGTGCGCGTCGCCGGGACCCGACGTGGTCAGCGACGGTGAACCTGCGACCACGACGCTGCCGTCGAGCGCGAGCGCGAAGCCGAAGTGTCCGTTCGGCCGCGGCGCGGAGCTCAGGAGCTTGCCGGCGAATTGCCACGAACTGCCGACCTTCTGATAGGCGTAGACGGCGCCGGCGTCGAGCCCTGCTTCGTCGTCGAAGGGCGCACCGACCAGCGCGAACGGTCCCTGCGCTGCAACGGCCGCGCCGAAGAGATCGCCGGTGTCGGCGTCGGGCGCCGTGAATTGCGAGTCGAGCTGCCAGGGCCAAAGGCTCTGAGCCGACGCGTGGGAAACGAAAGCGAGCGAAAGCGCGAGCCAGGCTCGCAGCGAGCATGCGGAATTCATCGTGAACCTCCGGGATGGTGGCGAGCGCCGTCTCCCGAGGCGCCCGCCGTCACGACGCTACTCGACCACGTCGAACTCGACCACCCTTCGCGCGCGGACTCCGGCGTGCACCGCGTGCGGAGAGCGCCGAGCGCACGGTCGGGCGGAGCGACGAACGGGCCTCGCCGCTCACGGTCCCAGCACGAACCACAGTCCGCCGGAAAGTCCGGTGCCCGTCGGATCGGCGGGATCGCGCACGACCCACTGGCACGCGATCTTTGCGCCGGCCACGAGCGCCGGGTCCGCACCACTCGCCACGAAGGCATTGAAGTCGAAACCGTAGACGCCGTCGCAGAACCACCCGTCGCTCGCGACGCGCTTGCCCGCGCGCGAGAACGGAGGAACGACGCACAGATGCCCGCCGACGAACGGCTCGGCCTGCGAATCGAATCCGTAGAGCAGCACGCCGGTCTTGCCGGGCAAGACGTCCGTGCACTCGATCACGAATCCGGAGCCGGAACTCGCGCTCGCGAGCCCGGTCGCGCTCATCACTGCCGCACAGCCGAGACTGTTCGGTTTCGGCGTGCAGTACGTCGTCGGCAGCGGAGTGATGTCGAACGCGTAAACGGCCCCGGCGTCGGAGCTCGGCGAGTCGGCCTGCCACGCGCCGACGAGCACTTGGTTGCCGGCGAACGCGACGGACCGGCCGAACTCGTCGTGGAAGCCTGGATCGGGCGCCGTGATGCGCGCGACGCGGGTCCATTCGGTGCCGAAGCGGGCGAACACGTGCGCCATGCCATCGTGCTTCGTCGTGAAGTCGTCGCGCGGCTCGCCGACGACGAGGCGCATGGGCGGACTCGTCGGGCTCTCGTCGAAACGCATGGAACGGCCGAAGCCGCTGTTCTTGAACGGCGGTCCGAACTCGACGAACTCCGCGACGAGGTCGAACCCGCTCGAGGTCGAAGTGTCGAACGTGAAGATGTCGACGAGTGACTTCGTGACGCCTGGGCCCGAGGTTGCGCCAACCGCGGCGTAGCCGTCGGCGATCGCCACGGACACGCCCCAACCGTACACATTCGTTGTCGAGTGCAGCGTGGCCGTCTGGATCCACTGCGACGGCGTGGACTCTCGATACACGCGCACCTCTTGCGGCAGTTCGACATCGGGCACGCCAACGAGCAACGTGCCGTCGTGAATCGCGACGGACGTGCCGTATCGACCTGGCGGCTCGTTCTCGAACCAGATTCGCGACCAGACTCCGCCGACCTTGCGGAACACGTCCACTCTGCCGTAGGGAGTGAGGAAGACGCGCGGACTTCCGACTGCGATGGTGTCGCGCGAAATGTCGATCGACGCCCCGAACCTCTCGAACTTGGGGTGCTGATCCAGCTCGGCCTCCCAGACCCACGCGTGGACGTCGCGACGGAAGACGTGTGTTCGCCCCCAAGATAGCTCGTCGGAACGCGGTGCCCCGATCGCGAGCACGTTGCCTTCCAACGCGAGCGCGAAGCCGAAGTGCCCGCCCGGCTGGGGTGTGGGACTGAGCAGCTTGCCTTCGAAAGTCCAAGAGCCTCCGACTCGTCGATACGCATACACGGCCCCGGCGTCGATTCCGGCGTCGTCGTCGAGTGGCGCGCCGACGAGTGCAAACTCGCCTCGCGCCGCCATGGCGGTGCCGAATCGATCGTCGGCGGCAGCGTCGCCAGCGACGAGCTTTTGATCGATCTGCCACGGCCACACGCTCTGTGCGGTCGCAATCGGGACGCAGAAGCTGCAGACGGCGAGCAACGCTCGCAGTTCTCGAGCCAATCTCATGGCCACCTCCGGGACGATCTCGGTGCCTGCCAGGCCGCAAGTCGTGATCGAGTTCTAATCGCAAACGCTGCGGGTGAGGATGCGACGCTCGGCGTAGGTCGAAAGACGCGGACCGCGCATGCGACGCTCCCAACGATGCGGAGAGCGCTCGTGGTGAGCCGGCGCGCCGGGCCGCGCAAGCCGACCGTCGAACCAGCAAGCGTGGCGACGGCGTCCGCGTTGCCCTCGGCGCGTGGCGCGACGAGCCGCCGCGATCACCCGTCCGGTCCTCGAGGCGCCGTCCAGGCGCTGCGCGACTCGCGCGCAGCGGCCGTCGCCTCGCGACGCGGCGGCCGTCGCGTCAGTTGCAGATCGTGAAACGCACCGCGTTCGAGAGACTCGTCGTGCTCGCGCTCTGCGGATCGCGCGACCAGGTCTGGCCGAAGATCGTCGCGCCGGCGACGAGCGACGGATCGTTGCCGCCCGCGATCCACGTGTTGAAGTCGAGCGAGAGCACGCCGGAGCAGTCGTTGGGCGGCGGATTGCCGCCCGAGCTCGCGGTCGGCGTGCGTTGGATCGGAGTCGCGACGCACAGCGTGCCGCCTTGGAACGGCGCGCTCTGCGCTGCGTGGCCGTAGAAGAAGATGCCGTTCTTGTTGTTGATCACTTCGGCGGTCGAGAGCACGAAACCGCTCGGTTGGCTCGCGCTCGGTTGACCGCTCGCGCTGATCACCGGTTGGCAACCGACGGAGTTCTTCTTCGACAGACAGTACGTGCTCGCGCCACCGTTCCAACCGATGCGCAGATTGTCGGCGCCGACCGTCCACATCTGGAAGATGAAGAAGAACGTCGGGTCGCCATAGAAGAACGTCACCCGGTCGACGTCTTGGATCACGGTGTTCCAAGCCGTGTTCGGCGGAAGCACGCTGTTCGGATCCACCGCCCAACCGACGGGCAGCGTCGCGCTCTGCGCTGGCACGTCGAAGTGGTAGCTGTGCCACAGACCGTCGACGCACGGAATCGACTCCGCGCCGACGTAGTAGACGTAGAAGTCGTCGTTCGGATTCGACGGCGTGCCGTTGTCGTTGGTCAACATCAACGAAAGCGGTCGCGGGCAGCTCGGGAAGTCGATCTGATAGGTCTTCAAGTCGACGCCGAGCGACGTGACTCCCGCCGTGCGGTAGTCGCCCGTGTAGATCGACGCGCCGGTCGTGCGCAGTTGCGGCGCGAACGTGTCGAGACCAGCCGTGACGAGCTGCGCGCCCGTGAAGCCGCCGCTCGCTTGGATCGACTGGTTTGGCCCGCCGAACGTCCAACCGCCGACGTTCGAGCCGGCAGTGAAGCCTTCGACGGAGAAAGCGCCGCACTGTTGCGCGGCGGACGAGGAAGCGAGCAGCGAGAGGAATGCCGTGGCGAGGATCGTGGTGCGCATGGCCACCATGGTAACGGCTCTCGTTCGAGCCCGGCGGCGCGACCGCCGCCCCCGCTCATCGGCGATACGCGTCGCAACGCGGGCAGTCGCAGTTCGGATCGATCCAGGCGCGCGAGACATCGGTGGCTTCGGTCGCGTACCCGAGCGCGCGCAAGCCCTCGAGCGTGCGTTCGTCGCGCGTGGCGGAACCCGCGAAACCGGCGCCGTCCGGCGACGCGAGCCACTTGACCAGCGCCTCGCGCATCCGCCGCGCACGCTCGGGCTCCGCGGCGGCCCGATCGTCGAAGCAGCGCGGATCGGTGCGGAGATCGTAGAGCTCGAGCGCGTGCACGACGGACGGCTCGTGGCACCCGTCGGCGATCCACACCAACTCCTTGGACAGGCGCAAGACCGCGAGCCAACCATCGTGCTCGAGCGCGGCGCTCACGCCGCCGGAAGCGAGCATGAAGCGCGGCTCGGGCGCGTTCTCACGCTCCTCGACCAACGAACGTCCGGGGAACTCGACTTGCGCGAGACCGGCGAGATCGAGCAGCGTCCTGCCGATGTCGACGTTGGTCACCGGACGGTCGGAACGCACGCCACGCGGCGCGCCAGGCCACCACAGCACCAGCGGAACGTGCGTGCTCTGAGGATAGAGGCCGCGGTGATCCCAGAAGATGCCGTGAGCACCGAGCGACTCCCCGTGGTCCGCGGTGAACGCGATCACGCCGTTGGTCAGGCGCGGGTGCTCGAAGAGTCGCGGCAGGTGCGCGTCGAGTTCGCTGACCTCCGCACGGTAGAGCGCGCGCATGTACTCGACGTCGCGTAGCCCCTCGGGCATCAGCGCGAGCGCCGGCGCCGGCACGGCGGGCGGCGGCAACTGCGGATCGAAGGGATCGCGGTCGGCGGGCCAGGCCGAGTCGATGAACTCGTCATCGGGTTGATAGGGCGTGTGCGCGTCGAACAGGTGCACCCACAGGAAGACCGGCAATCCGGGGCGCGTGTCGAGCCAACGCTCGGCGATCGCGATCGAGTCCGGAGCGCCACGTTCGGGCTGGTGCGGAGCGTCGAGCCGATCGAAGCCCTGGCCCAAGCCGCTGTGCGCGTCATCCAAGTGGTTCGCACTGACGACGGCCCACGTCAGGAAGCCTTCGCTCCGGAAGCGCTCCGCGAGCGTGATGGCCTGGTCCGACAACGACGTCAGGTTGTCGACGACTCGAGTGTCGCGCGGGCTCATGCCGGTGAGCATCGCGACGTGGGACGGAGTCGTCGCGTTCGACGACGACAGACAGTTCGAGAACCACACGCCGCTCGCCATCAGCCGGTCGATCGACGGAGTGAGCACGTCGTGTCGCAGCCCCGCGGCCGACACGTGGTCCGCGCGGTGGGTGTCGGAGGTCACGAGCAGCACGCTGCGCGGCTTTGCGTCGCGGTGCGCGAGGATCGGCGGCGTGAGAGCGCAGTACACCTCGGACTCGCGCTGCGGCCCCACGAGCTTCCACTGCAAGTCGACGGTGCGGCCCGCGGCAGGTGCGAGCGGGAACTCGACATCGACCCAACGCCGCCCGGCGCCGGTGTTCAGTTGGACGAGTCGTTCGGCGAGCACGCCGGATCCGTCGGAGATCGTCAGCTCGAGATCGAGAGGCCCGGGCTCCGTCGCGAACACGTCGGGGACGGCGCAGGCGAACGCGAGGATCGAGTTCTCGTCGGGCTCGCAACGCGCGACGAGCGGGCTCCAGTTCGAGAGTCCGAACGCGCGCCGCTGTTCACCGCCGAGACGCGCGAGGCGTGGCGGCTCGTCCACCGCGGCGAGCGCGGCCGCCGCCGGGACGGAGACGAGTTCGACCGAGTGCACGTCGATGCGCGATGGGACGACCGGGGAGACGCCGAACTGGACGAACACGACGCGTCGCGGATCGAAGTACGTCGACTCCAAGTCGAACACGACGAGACGCCGAGTCGGGCCGGATCGATCGCCGAGCAACGGTTCGCCGACGACGCCTTCCGCGAGGAGCTCGCTCGCTCCGTAGATCTGGATTCGCGTGTTCGCGAAGCCAGTGATCGAGACGTCGAGGATCACGCGTTGGCAGACCTTCGCCTCGACGTCGACGAACCACTTGAACGCA
Organism: Planctomycetota bacterium; assembly: GCA_023150475.1. GTDB lineage: Bacteria > Planctomycetota > UBA1135 > UBA1135 > JACRIN01. The sequence goes on along the minus strand of JAKLKU010000016.1, from coordinate 56,208 downwards.
GTTCCGGCCGAGATGTCGGCGAACCAACTGGGTTCGTCGGGCGGCTTGGGCGTCGTCACGACGCGGCTCGAGTCCGCACCTTCGCACTCGAACCGCAACTCGTCGGTGGGCAGCAGCTTGATCACCGACGAAGGGGCCCTGGAGCGCTCATCATCGTTCTTCGTCGTCAGCGCGAGTCGTTCGACCGGCCGTGTGCCTCGAGTGCTCGCTTCGGTCTTGCTGCAACCCACGAGCACGAGGACGAGGAGGCCCAGCCAAGTGGCCGTGCCGAGGTACTGCCGTGTTCGAGTGCGATGCATGCGAGTCGTGCCGTCGAGCGCGCGGACCGCGTTCCGCGCCGAGCGCCGCCCGTCACCGCGCGACGCCTGCCCGGGGACCGCGCGTGCGGAACTGCGCTCGTTGCAACCCGCGCAAGGGCCGCAGGTCACGATGCCGAGGCTACTCCTCCCACGATTTCCACGCGTGACGAGTCGTTCAAAGACCGCGGGTGGCGGCGAGACGTGCGCGACCGCTCGGAGCGTCGAAATGTTCCGGGTTCGACGAGCCGCGCTCGGTCTCTCGCGTCCTCACGCCCGACTCGTCGGTCGCGTCGCTCGCGAACCGGGCAGATTACGTACGAACTCGTACGCCTTGCGCGCGACGGTCGACCACGCGCAGTCGTGCTCGACGAAGCGCCGCGCGGCCGCTTCGAGGCGCGCGCGTTCCGCCGGCGCGTCGCAAAGCCGCACCAGTACTCGAGCCAGTTCCGGCACTTCGCGCTCACCGGGCTTGACCTTGAGGACGCACGAGCCCGGCAGCTCCGCCTGCTCGTCGAGGTCGGTCGCGATCACGCCGCGGCCGAGCGCGAGCGACTGGAACACGCCGCCGGAAGAGCCGCCGGTCGAAGGACCACGCAATTGCACCGCGAGGTCTCCGGCGTGGATCCACTTGCGGCCGAGCTCCTCGTCGACGTATCCGGTGAGCCGCACGCGGCCCTCGAGACCGAGCTCGCGCACGCACCGTTCGGCGTCGAAGTGTTCGGGCTGCAACGAACCCACCAACGCGAGCCGCGCGTGCGGTCGCTCCTCGGCCAAGAGCGCGAACGCGGCGAGCAGCCGGTCGATGCGTTTGTGCGCCTGCACGTGGCCGAAGCTCGTGACGAGGAAACCGTCGACGTAGTCCGGCGCGAGCCCGAGCGCCCGCCGCATCTCTCGGCGATCGTCGTCGCGCCAGTGCGGCCGCGCACCGTGGTGCACGACGGCGATCGGCGGCGAGTCCGCACGCACCGCGAGGATCTTGCGGCGCACGAAGTCGCTGTGGACCAGGAACGCATCCGCGTGCGCGACGATCGAGCGGTTGAACGGCAGCCGGAAACGATCGCGATCCAACGTGCACGGCGGCGACCCGAGTTCGGCGCGCGCGGCGAGGTCGAGCTCGCGCCACTCGCCGCCCGAACGCGCGACGAGCGACCGCACGAACACGCCGAGCGTGCGGGTGTCGCCGTGCCGGCGCTGTTCGTCGCTCGCCCGGATGCCGCGCACGCGGAGCGAGAGCACCGGGTCGAGCGCGTCGAGCGCGAACTCGAGCGTCGCGTCGCGCCCCGAACCGAACGCGACACACGCTTCTCGCGTGTGCTGATGCTCGACGACGAGCTCGCGGCCACTCTCGCCGAACACGCGCAGCCGCACGGCCTCGACTCGCCCCGGCACGCGCACGAACGCACGGGCGTTCGTCCACCGTCCGCCGTTCTCGGGCGCGTGCCAGCCGTCGAGGATGGTCCCCGAGCGCGCGAGCTCGGGCTCGCCACGTTCGTCGCGCCGTTTGCGCGCGCGATTCGCCGCGTAGACCATCGCTTGGTCGAGTCCACCCTCGCGGAACGCACGCAAGTGGCCCGCCAGTCCGCCGCGCGCGAGCTCCGGGAACGCCGCGACCGCTTGATCGAAGAGCACCCAGTCGTGGAGCACGACGGTGCCGCCGAATCGCGCGACGAGCGGCGTCATGAACGCGTGCGAGAGCTCGTTGCCGAGTTGGTAGACGATGCGTTCGCCGTCGAAACGCGCGAGCTCGCTCGTCGGCCTCGTCGGGAGCCCGCAGAGCTCCTCGCCGGCGCCACGGTCGACGAAGACCTCGACGTCCGCGTGCCGGCGGAACTCCGCGAGCCAGGCGCGTGTGTAGTCGCCGATGCCGGAGCGCACCGACGGCGGAGTGGTGACGAGCGCGACGCGCATGCGCGAGGGTTACGCTCCGCCGGCTCCGAAAGCAACCGCGTGCCACGCGTGCGCTGCGTGCGAACGAGCACGATCCCGGGGTCCACCACCACGCCGACTTCGCCGTGGCACGGAAGCGGATGTTCCGAGTGCTGCGGCGTTCGGACGCACGGCGTGGACCCGACCGCGCGGCGCGCCGAGGCGCGGTCGACGTGTTCGCGCGATCGTCACGGAGCCGCGGAAGTCGCGCGGATCCGAGAGGCGCGCGCCACGGCTCGGGTCAACGCGGCGCGTGGCGCATCTCGCGCACGACTACGGGCACCACACGAAGCTCGCGGCGTTCGACAAGCTCGAGCCGAACGGATCGCCGTTGTCGCGCGCCCAGACTTGCGCGTGCGTCGTCTGTCCAGGCGCGAGTCCCTGCTGCTGCAAGTACGCCGTCGACCACGTGAACGAGATCACGCCGTTGCACGAGGTGCTGCCGCTGCCGCCCGCGCTCGCGGGCGTCGTGCGCTTGACCGGCGGCGCGACGCACAACGTCCCGCCTTGGAACGGGATCGACGCGGCGTTCGCGGACCAGATCACGAGCCCGGGCTGTTGGCTGCGCAGTTGCGTCGCGCGCACTTGGAAGCTGCCGCTCGACACGCTCGGGAACCCGATCGTCGTGAGGCTCGGCGTGCAGCCGAGGCTGTTGACCTTCGCCGTGCAGTACGTGACCGGGTCGGCGCACGGCGTCTGCAGGACGTGGTCGAGATAGTCGGTGACGGAACGCAGCGTGACCTTCACCGCCGCGTCGGCCGTCGGCCACGTCACCAGACCGCCGACGTGCACGTGGCCCGCCGCGATGCACCACGCGGGGTCCAGCGGACTGTCGTGCAAGCCTTGGTACCACGTGCCGTTGTACGCGATGAACTCCGAGAGGTAGCCACCGCCCGAGCCGGCGTAGTCGATGAACGGCGCGAGTCCGAGCCCAGCCGCTCCGATGTCGCCCAGGATGTCCGCGACCGGCAGCGACGAGAGCCGCACCGCGTTCGCCGGCCAGCCCGCGTCCGGCGGCGTCGGCGTCGGCAAGAACGGCGCCGTGAAGTCACCGATCCACGTGGTCAGGTTGTATTGGTTCATCTCGAGCTCCCACGAGAGGTCGGTGAACCCGCGACTGAACGTGATGATCGCGATCGGCTGGAGCGTGTTGACGATCTGCCAGAAGTCGGCGGTCGTGTCCTGATAATCGACTTCGAGATCGCCGCTGCCTTGGCCGCAGTTCGAGCAATTGGGCGGCACGAATTCGGGGAAGTACGAGTGCACGTCGTAGCCGCGGCTCTCCCAATCACTGCCGATCCAGCCTTGCGGGTTCTGCACGACGTTGGTGCTGAACCGGCGCACGCCTTCGTTGCTCGGCGGCCAGTACCCGGTGAGCAGGATCACGGGCCTGCCGCCCGCGGCCTTCTCGAGTTGCCGCGGCACGAGGCTCGTGCGACCACGGAGCGAGACGAGCTCCTGCGGCTGCTCGAGCTCGGTCTTCCGATTCGCGGGCGCGCCGCGTTGTGCGGACGCCGTCGTCAGCGGCACACAGAACGCGAGCGACCAAAGCGCGCCGATCGCGGTCGCGCGACCGAGCGTGGACGCAGTGAAGTTCCCGATGGAATGCGTGGCGAGTTTCGTGGCAAGGTTCATGGCGAGCTCCCGAGATCGACGCGGCGAACGAACCGCCGTCCACCGCGAAGATACCCGCCCACCACGATTCGCGCGGCCCCACGCGGCGGTTCGAGGCTACGGGGCCGCGTCGCCCGCCAACCACGAGCTCGACCCAGTGCCAAGCGTCGAGCACGACCTGCGCCCTGCATCCGCGCGGCCGGCGCGGGTACACTCGGCCGAATGGGTCGACAGTGGTTGCAGAAGAAGCGGGAGCTCAACGCCAACAAGCGCGCGAAGGTCACGACGAAGCTCGTGCGCGAAGTCACCGTCGCAGCGAAGCTCGGGTCGCCTGATCCGGCGATGAACGCGCGGCTCGCGGTCGCCGTCGAAGCGGCGCGCAAGGCGTCGGTGTCGAACGACGTGATCACTCGCGCGATCAAGAAGGGCTCGGGCGGCGGCGAAGCGAGCGCCGACCTCGCGCTCGTCACCTTCGAAGGCATGTCGCCGCAAGGCGTGCCGGTGATCGTCGAGTGCCTGACCGACAACCGCAACCGCACGGCGCCCGACATGCGAGCGCTGTTCCGCGACGGACAGTTCGGCGCCAAAGTGATGTTCTTCTTCGATCACCTCGGGATGATCGAGGCGACGCACGCGACCGCGGGGCTCGACGTCGAGGCCGTGGCGATCGAAGCTGGCGCGCAGGATTGCGAGACCGGCGAGACCGACGAAGGCACGGCGGCGCGTTTCTACACCGACCCGAAGGACCTCGACGCGGCGACGGCGTACCTGCGCTCGAACGGCTGGTCGGTCGTGCAATCCGAGATGGGTTACAAGCCGAAGGAGCCCGCGCAGCTCTCCGCCGACATGCGCGCCGCGCACGAAGCGTTCCTCGAGACGATCGACGATCACGACGATTGCCACCGCGTGTACTCGGCGTGACGCGACGAGCGCCAGCGCTTGCGGAGCGCCTGCGCCTGCGGAGCGCCAGCGCTTGCGGAGCGTCAGAGACGGATGCACTCCCCTCGCACCGCACCCGCTCGCGCTGCGTGACTCGTGAATTCCCCGCGATGCCCTGACGGACGATCAGGGCCGCTCGGGCACGAAGAGCGCGATGCGCGTGAGCTCGATCTCGAGCGGATCGGCGACCCCGTCTTCGCCGTAGAGCGCGAGCCCGCGGTCGGGGAAACACGCGAGCGCGTCCGGCCAGTCGGGCGTCATGCCAGCTAGCATCGGAGGCCGCACTTCGTCCGGTTCACGGCCGACGGCGACGATCGCCTCCATCCACGGAGCGCCGAGCTTCGCCGGCTTGCCGAGCGTCGTGCTCGGCGCGAGCGCACCTCGGTAGAACGCACTGCCTACGCCGCTCGACGAAACCGTGACGCCGGCGAGTGGCAGACCGCGACGCTGCGGGAACCGCTCGAGGAACTTCGCGAGATCACGCGGCGCCGTGCGCAAGGCAGTGTTTTCGTCGTCGTCGCGCAGCACGAAGTCGTAGAGGAAGAGCAACGTGAGCTCGCCACCTTCGTACGCGCACTCGAGCCCGACTTGGTCGCTCGCGACCAATGCGACGCGACCGGCGCCGAAGCGATCCACGCACTCGCCGAGGGTCGTCACACCGAGTTCGAGGTCGCCGAACGCGGTGCGGTCCGGCGTCGCGACGATCGTCGCGCTCGCGAGCGGCTCGAGCCGCGGATCGGCGCCGCCGCACGCGCCGAAGAGGATGCACGACGAGGCCAGGGCGAGCGTGCGCATGAGAACTCCCGTTCGAGTCGGAGGATTTCGACGCAGACGAGCCGAACCGCTCCACTTCGTCGCGGTGGCTCGCGCCTCGGATCGGCGCGCGCAGCGGCGTCGCTTGATCCCACGCGACGCACCGGAGCGACGTGCGGGCACGCACCGGCTCCGGAATCCGGACGTGGACCGTGCAAGAGCTTCCAGTCGAGCCGCTGCGACCCAAGCGTCGGGCGCTCGGACGTGTTTCACCCTGCGGATGCCGGCGTCACGCCGCGTTGCGAGCGCGGTCGTGATCGCAACGACACCGCTGCGCTTTTCCAGTGCCCGGGGTAGCCTCGTGGCATCGTTCGGCCGGCGCATCTCGTCCGGTCGGCCGTGGCATCTCCGGTCGGTTACTCCCATGCGGGTGCAGAGCCCCCGCGCACCGAGAACATGTTCACCACCCTATTCCTCGCCTCCGGATCCTTCCTGACGGCCACACCCGTCGTCCTCCAACAGTCGGTCGACCTGCACGCCCTCGACGCCAAACTCCAAGGCGGACTGATCGAGCGGATGCAGACCGCGCAAGCCGGCGAGCTCATCCCGGTCGACATCGTGATGCGCGACCAAGTGCCTGCGGATCAGATCCAGGCGCTCTCGGCGAACAAGAACAAGCAGACCCGGCGCGCGGACGTGATCGCGGTGCTCCGCAGCATGGCGGACGCGACGCAGCCCGATCTGCTCGCCGCACTCGAAGTCGAGCGCGCGACCGGCGGCGTCGGCGAGCGCGTGCAACCCCTCTGGATTGCGAACGTCGTCTCGGTCCAACTGTCGGCCGACGTGATCCGCCGCATCGCGGCGCGCGAAGACGTCGCTTACGTCCACTACGACCCGCCGCGCGGACTCGAAGTGTTGACGTCGCTCCCCGCGGGCGGCACGGACGCGCCGACCTGCGGCCTCAACTTGATCGGCGCGACGCAAGTGTGGAGCCAGCTCGGCGTCACCGGTCGCGGCGTCACGGTCGCGGTGTGCGACACCGGACTCTGCCCGACTCACCCCGACATCGCGAACCAACTCTGGCGCAACACGGGCGAGATCCCGGGCAACGGCATCGACGACGACTCGAACGGCTTCGTCGACGACATCACTGGCTGGAACTTCGAAGGCAACAACCCGAACACCAGCGACAACAACGGCCACGGCTCGCACACGTCCGGCACGATCGCCGGCGACGGCACGGCCGGCACGCAATGCGGCGTCGCCCCCGACGCGCGCATCATGATGCTGAAGTTCATCAACAGCCTCTCGACCGGCGAACAGAGCGTCTGGAGCTCGATGCAATACGCGGTCGCCAACAACGCCGACGTGTTCAGCGCGAGCCTCGGTTGGCCGCACAGCTTCAACCCGAACCGCGCCACGTGGCGCCAGATCTGCGACAACTCGGTCGCGGCCGGCGTCGTCGTGATCTACGCGGCGGGCAACGAAGGCTGCGGCACGCAGGTCGACAACGTGCGCACGCCGGGCGACGTGCCCAGCGTCATCACGGTCGGCGCCGTGTCGTGCAGCGACACGATCGCGAGCTTCTCCTCGTGCGGTCCGGTCACTTGGTCGTCGGTGGCGCCGTACTTCGACCACCCGTTCCCCCCGGGCCTGATGAAGCCTGACGTCAGCGCTCCGGGCGTCGCGACCACGTCGCACAACCTGTGCAACGGCTACTTCAACCTCGACGGCACGTCGATGGCGACGCCGCACGTCGCGGGCCTCGCGGCCCTGTTGCTCGAAGCGGATCCGACGCTGACGCCGGCTGGCGTGCGTGCGATCCTCGAGTCGACGGCGCTCGACCTCGGCACGCCGGGCAAGGACAAGTCGTTCGGTTCGGGTCGCGTGCGCGCGGTCAACGCGGTGCAAGCGGCGCTCGCCAACGGCAACTACTGCGCGGCGAAGGTGAACTCGTGCGGCACGGTTCCGATGCTCACGATGGCGGGCGTGCCGAGCGCGACGGCGAACGGCGGCTTCATCGTCAGCGCGTCCAACACGTCGGGCGGCCAGATCGGTCTCCTGATCTACTCGGACACCGGCGCGGCGAACATTCCGTTCCTCGGCGGCAACCTCTGCCTCGCGAACGTGCGCCGCACCGTGCCGGTCAACGAGACGCAAGGCACTCCCGGTCAGTGCAACGGCGTGCTCGCGATCGACATGAACCTCTTCCGCGCGGGCTTCCTCGGCGGCAACCCGGCTCCGTCGCTCTCGGTGCCCGGCAACACGATCCGCTGCCAGTTCTGGGGCCGCGACTCGGCCGCGTCGTTCGGCGTCCTGCTGACGCAGGGCTTCGACTACGTCGTCGGACCGTGAGCGCGAGCTAGCGCCTCACGCGGAACACTCGAACAGGCCCGCTCGGCTCCGGCCGGGCGGGCCTGCTGCGTTCGTGGGGACGATCACGGAACACAGGCTCGCGCTGCGCGTCGCGCGACGTCAGGCCGTCAGGATCTCGACGCCGTCGGGGCCGAGGTAGATCGAGTGCTCGGTCTGGGAGACCATCACGCCTTCCTCTTCGACGAGCGGCGGGTAGCGCATCAGCGAGCCCTGCTTCGCGAGCTTCGACAGCGTGTCGTCGACGATCGCCGGATCACGATGCGTGAAGTAGCGCCGAGCGATCGGCAGACCACGCCAGCCCTCGATGTCCTCCAGCAAGTCGCGGTCGAGGCCCTTCGCCTTCATCGGCGGCCGCACCATCATGAAGACCTCGGCCTTGCCCTTCTCGCTGATGTAACCGCGGCCCGTGCACGCGAACGGTTCGATCGGGTCTGCGATGTCGCCGAGGACACTCCGGCGCCGCGGCCGCCCTGTACGAGCCCTGCAGCACCGGCACGGCAGAAAACGCCCCTCTCGACACCTCCCAAGCCGCAGTTATGTCATGTACATGAAATATTTCGTGGACAGGACAGCTGCGGTTCCGGTCGACTAGCAGCATGGCCGAACGCCACCGACCCGCGATGAGCAAACGCACCACCCACGCCGCCGACTTCGAAATGCGCCTTCGGCAGCTCCTCGTCGAGATCGGAATCGACGTACTCGCACACGGCGGCCGAGACGGCGATCGACCCGATCTCGAGGTCCGAGTCAACGGTCGCCTGTTCGCGATCGAGTTGAAGACCGCGTCGGAGAACCGCGTCGAGGTCCTGCACGGACTGATGGCAGCGGCGCTGCTCCAGGCGCGACGCCACGCCGCGCGGCTCGACGCGACGGCTCTGCCGATCGTCGGTGTCGCGAACCTGACCGACCGCAGTCTCGACGCCGTCGCGGAGTTCATGGCACGCGAAGCGCCGGAAGCTGCGTGGGGCATGCTCGATCTCCACGGAAGACTCGTGCTGCGCGGAATGCCCGGCGGCGAGATCGCCGCGCGTGGGGAGCGAATCCGCGAAGCGCACCGAGCCACGCTTCACGACCGAGACCCGTTCAGCGACCTGGGCCAATGGATGGCGAAGGTGCTGATCGCTCGACGGCTGCCGCCGGAGCTCCTGGCTGCGCCGCGGGTTCGTGTGCGTCGAGCGCGGGAGCTCGCTCGCTTCGCCGACGTCTCGGAGCCTACCTCCGCGCGCTGGGTGAAGCTGATGCGCGCTGCCGGATTCCTCGATGAGGTGCGAGGAGAGCTTCAGCTCGTCCGAGTTCGCGAGTTCTTCGAACGCTGGCAGAAGAAGTGCGGTGCACAGACCCGGCGCGAGATCCAGGCGCGCTTCATCCTCCCAAGCGGCAAGACGCACGAACACCTCGAGTCCGCCCTGGCGAAGTTCGCGCATGCGAATACCGTCGCGTTCGATCCGGACGACCGGCCCCGGTACGACGGGGAGGTTCGCTGGAGCGCCGGACCCCGCGCGTGCCTCGCGCTGTTCGAAGCGAGTCGAGCACTCGGATACTCGTTCGTGGACGGCGCGCCGATCCATCTGTATCTGGAAGACGTCCGCGACGAGTCCTTGCGGCGCTTCGGGCTCGAACGGGCGCCGGCAGACCAGGCTCGCGTGCGAGTCATCGAACCGCGTTGGCCGGAAGCGCTGTTCCGCGGCGTCGTGCTGCGCCAGACTCGTACCGGCAACTTCGTGCCGACCGCGGATGTCGTGCAGACCTGGCTCGACGTCCTCGATCACCCGGTGCGTGGGAGCGAGCAAGCCGGCGAGATCGAGCGCGAGGCGTTCGCCAGGTCGGTCTTCTCGGGGTCGAGCGATGCCTCTCGACCCTGAAGCGGAACTGCTGGTGGTGCTCGCTCGCGCGGTCAGTCCGGCGCCCGAGCTCTTCGTCGTAATCGGCGGAGCTGCTCACAAGCTCTTCCGTTCAGCCGCACTGGCTCAGCCGGTCGACTTCCCCGCATTGCGCACGTTCGACACGGACGTCGCGATCGACGCTTCCCTGAAGGCCGACTCGTTCCGCGTCGACGAACAGTTGAGCAAGTTCGGCTTTCACGAGAAGCAATTCGGCGGCACGACGCCTCCAGTGACGCGCCACGAGTCCAGGTCGCTGCCGAACCACTACATCGAGTTCGTTACGCACCGTACAGGCAGCGGCGAGACCCGACTTGGAGTCGGTCGGTCTACGAAGCAGATCGCCGGAACCGTCGCGCAGCGGCTGCCGCATGTCGATCTGCTGCTGCAGTTTCCGTGGACGATCGAACTTCGCCCCTCCGATGGTTACGACGTCGGTGACGACCGGTTGAGTCTGCGGATCGCCAACGCCGCAAGCTACCTCGCGCAGAAGCTGCTCGTGCTCGAAAGGCGCGACGAACGGATGCGAGCGAAGGATCTCGTGTACGTGCACGATGCACTGATGATCTTCGCAGCGGCTCTGGACCAGCTCGCCGAACTCTGGCGGCGAATCGAACCTCCCGGTTCGAAGCGAGCACGCAAAGTCGCACGCCTAGCGCGAGAACACGGCAAAGCGATCGATGACGATGTTCGACGGGCCGTCGATTTGCTCGAGGCGCTCGAGCGTCCGACTCGGCCGACGCCCACGAGCTTCGCCGCTGCGTTGAGCGCGGGACTGCGCCGCGTCTTCCCGAGCTAGTTGCTCAGTGCGCGTTCGAGAGAGCGCGAACGACGCACGCGCTTCGCTCGACGTCCGCGCAAAGACGATGTCTCAGCCGAGCCGTCAGGCCGTCAGGATCTCGACGCCGTCGGGGCCGAGGTAGATCGAGTGCTCGGTCTGGGAGACCATCACGCCTTCCTCTTCGACGAGCGGCGGGTAGCGCATCAGCGAGCCCTGCTTCGCGAGCTTCGACAGCGTGTCGTCGACGATCGCCGGATCACGATGCGTGAAGTAGCGCCGAGCGATCGGCAGACCACGCCAGCCCTCGATGTCCTTCAGCACGTCGCGGTCGAGGCCCTTCGCCTTCATCGGCGGCCGCACCATCATGAAGACCTCGGCCTTGCCCTTCTCGCTGATGTAACCGCGGCCCGTGCACGCGAACGGTTCGATCGCGAAGACCATCCCGGTCTTCAACCGGTGATTCGTGCGCTCGGCGCAGTTCGGGATCTGCGGCGGCGTGTGCACCTTCCAACGTCCGAGCCCGTGCCCGGTCAGGTTGCGCACGGGTTGAAAGCCGTGGCTCAGGATCGTGCGCTCGATCGCGGCGCCGAGATCGCCGACCGACACGCCGTCGCCGATGGTTGCGATCGCAGCGGCGAGCGCGTCGCTGGAAGCCTGCACGAGCTTCTTCCACCGTCCGTCCGGCGACAGGTCGACGGTCGCGGCGGTGTCCGCGACGTAACCGTCGACGTGCACGCCGAAGTCGACTTTGACGACGTCGCCGGCTTCGTAGCGCAACGGGTCGGTCGGGTGCGTGCAGTAGTGCGCCGCGATGTGGTTGCGGCTCGACTGCGCAGGGAAACCGGGCTGGCCACCGCGCTCGCGGATCATCTGCTCGACGGTTTCGAGCACCCAGCGCATCTCGACGCCGGGCTTGATGTTGGCGCGCGCCCACTCACGGCATTCGGCGGCGATGCGACCGGCCTTGCGAAACGATTGGAGAGCGTGATCGTCGAGCGGTTGGATCATGGGCGGACGTCGGGGCGCGACATTGTGGTCCGGTCCGCATCGCCGCGCTAGCCTGGCCGCGCGATCCGGGGATCCGCATGCAAGACGAGCGACGGCCAACAGCGCGCGTTTCGCTCCTCTGGCCTCTCGTGGCGCTCGCGCTGGTCGCAGCGTTCTTCCTGAGACGCGGCTTCGAGCCCGGCACCGTCTTCCTGCCGCTCGACACGCTGTACGAGTTCGAGCCGTGGCACAGCGCGGCCGACATCGAGCCGCAGAACCCGCTGCTGCTCGACCAAGCGATCGTCATCGCGCCGTGGCTCGATTTCGCCGCGGAACGGCTGCGGGCGGGCGAGTTGCCGCTGTGGAACTCGGCGAACTACGGCGGCCAGCCGATCGGCGGCGCGTACCAGCTCGGGCTCTGGTGGCCGCCGAATTGGATCTACTTCGCGACGCGGAGCCCGTGGTTCTTCGTCGGCGTCGCGTGGCTCAAGCTCGTGCTCGCGGGTGGCGGCATGCTGCTGCTCCTGACGCGGCTCGGCGTCTCGCGCGGCGCCGCGAGCGTCGGCGCGCTCGGTTTCATGCTGTGCGGCTTCGAGGTCGTGTGGCTGGGCCACAACCAGTCGAACGTCGCGCTCTTCGCGCCGTTCGCGCTCTGGTGCGTCGAACGTGTCGCCGCGCGGCCGAACGCGCGCAGCACGGCCCTCTTCGCGCTCGTGGTCGGCCTGCAATTCTGCGCGGGCCACGCGCAGACGTCGGCGCATCTGCTGCTCGTCGTCGCGGCGTACGCGCTCTTCCGCGCAAGAGTCGAGCTCGGCGGCGCGCGGCTCGGACGCGCAGGGCTCTTGCGCCTCGTGCTCGGCGGCGCGCTCGGCGCGTTGCTCGCGGCGCCGCAGCTCCTGCCGTTCGTCGAGTACCTGCGCGACTCGCAGGGGCTCGTGGCGAACGCCGCGGCCGAGCTGGTGGCTCGCGACGGCGCGTGGAAGGGCCTCGGATTGCTCGTCGCGCCGCGACTCTTCGGCACGCCGCAGGACGGCGACTACCACGGCCCGCTCGGCGCGCACCTCAACTACTCCGAGCTCGTCGGCGGCTACGTCGGCGCGTTGCTCCTCGCGCTGGCGCTGGTCGGGCTCTTGATCGGCCGCGGGCGAGCGCGATGGTTCTTCGTCGCGCTGTTCGCGTTCGCCGCGTGCCTCGCGTTCCAACTCCCGCCGCTCTACGACGGCGTCCGCGCGCTGCCGCTCGTCGGCGCGACGAAGCTGATGCGGTTCGCGCTGTTCGTCGCGTTCGCGCTCAGCGCGCTCGGCGCGTTCGGGCTCGACGCGCTGCTCGCGCGCACCCGACACGCGAAACCGATCGCCGCCGCGTTCTTCGCGCTCGTCGCGCTCGAGCTCTGCGCGTTCGGAGACCGCTTCAACTCGGTCGTCGGGCGCGAGCTCGCACGGCCGAACACGCCGGTGACCGACTTCCTGCTCGAGAAACGACGCACGGAGCCGCCGTTCACGATCCTGTCGGTCGACCCGCGCATCCTGATCGCGAACGCGAACCTCTTCTACGGCTTGCGCGTGCTCACCGGTTACGACTCGCTCGAGCTCTCACGGATGACCGAGCTCGTGAAGCACCTTTCGAGCGACCCGCGCGGCGAGCTCTTCGTGCAGGAGATCCGTTGGTTCGATCGGCCGCTGCCGCTCGGCGACTTGCTGGGCGTCCGCTACTTGCTCTCGCGCGCTCCGCTTCCCGAACCGTTCCGCCTCGTGCTCGACGGCGCGGTCAAGGTGTACGAGAACCCGGGCGCCATGCCGCCGGTGTTCTTCGCCGAGCAAGTCGACCTCGTCGAGGATCCCGCCACGCGGATCGAACGGCTCGTGAGCCCCGACTTCGACCCGAGGACCGCGCTCGTCGAACGCCCGCCGCCCGAAGAGTTGCCGCAGTTCGTGCAGATGTTCGAGGACGTGTTGATCCAGGAGGACCAGCTCGACTTGCGCGCGTACAACGTGCGCAGCCTCGCGTTCGACGCGATCGTCACGTCGAAACGGCTCGTCGTGATCCCCGCGGCGTGGGCGCCGGGCTGGCGTGCGACCGCCAACGGCGTCGAGATCCCGGTCGAACGCGTCGACCACGCGTTGCGCGGCGTGTGGCTCGATTGGGGCCAGTGGCACGTCGAGCTCCGTTACGAGCCGCGTTCGACCCACGTCGGCCTCTGGATCGGCGGCGCCGCGCTCGTCATGCTCCTCGTGCTCCTCGTGCGCAAGGAGACCCGCCCATGAAGATCCTCGCTCTCGCTCTCGCGACCTGCGCCGCGCTCGCGGCGTGCAAGACCCAGAAGACCGAGGAGCCCGCGGGCTCGTCGCTGCATCAGATCGAGAAGCTGACGGCGATTCGCGCGTGGAACGTGCTCGAAGCGGGCCGGCGCGTCGGCTCGATCGTGCTCTACGCCGCTCCGGAAGCGCCGGACGACGCGTCGAAGCACTACTTCAGCGTGCGAAACACTTTCCAGCAGGAGCTCGGCTCCCTCGACGGCCTCGGACGCGCGTGGAAATTCAGCCCGCATCAGAGAGAGGCCCGTGCGGTCGGCAGCGGCACGGTGCTCGACGGCGCACGCAAGATCCTCGGTCTCGGACCGGACAGCGAGCTCGTCGAAGTCGAGCTCTCGGCGCTGCGCATCGTGCCCGCGTCCGCCAAGCGCTGAGTTCGCGCTCGACTTGAGAGCCATTTCGCTCGCTTCCTGCGAGCGGGAAGCGGCCCATCCGCGAACCGCTTGAGACTGTCATTGAAGTTGACGAGCGGCCCGGACCGAAGGAGGCGTGCACGGAGCGGCTGGCGCTCCGAGCTACCCCGCCTCCCTCTCCGAAGAGTCCCCGATGATCAAGCTGGAAGCAGGCGAACGCCTCGGCACCTACACGGTGCAGGAGTTCATCGCGCGCGGCGGTTTCGCGCTCGTCTACCTCGCCGAAGACGCACGTGGCGAGAAAGTCGCGCTCAAGATCGGCGACGTCGCAGGCGGCGGCCGGTACGTGACGCGATTCCTCGAAATCACGAACGAGCGCAAGCCCGAAGGCATCAGCCCCGACGAAACTCCGGCGGAGGCTGTGTTCTTCCGCAAGGAAGGCGCGAAGGTCGACTTCCTCGACGCGCACGAGATCGACTTCATGGTGCGCGCCGAAGGCGAGCTGCTCGCGAACGCGCGGCACCCGAACCTCGTCGGCGTGCGTGAAGTGTTCAAGCACGACGGTCGCACGATCGTCGCGCTCGACTACGTCCGCGGCAAGACGCTGCGCGAGAAGATCCGGGCGCTCGAAGGCATCCGACTCAACTGGTTCCTGACGATCGTGCGCGCGCTGCAGAAGATGCAACGCGCCGGCGAGCTCGCCTATCACGGCGACTTGAAGCCCGAGAACATCCTCGTCAAGCCGTCGGGCTCGGTCGTGCTCGTCGATCCGGCGATGCGCGCCCACGAGCGCGGCGTGATCACGACGACGCCGCACTACAACCCGCTGCTCCTGCGCGACGCGAAGGCGGACGTGATGGGCATCGGCATCATGCTCTACGAGATCCTGACCGGCGTGCTGCCGTTCGACGAAGTGCCGTGGAACTACGCGGGTCGCGAACAAGGCGGCGAAGTCGAGCGGCTCTCGCTCTCGTACTTCCTCAGCTATCCCCCGCCGAAGGATCTCAACCCGAACACGCCCGAGCCGCTCGCTCGGATGATCTACCGCTGCCTGACGGTCCCCGACTACGGGCTCGCGGAACTCGAGAAGGACCTGGTCGACTTCCTGCGCAAGGAATGACTCCGGGATCGGACCCAGAGAGGCGCGCGGCGAGCTCGTTCGGGCTCGCCGCGCGTGTTTTCGGAAGCGAACCTCAGCGCGCGGCCGCGTCGATCACGAGGCGGTTCTCGCCGAACGCGAGGCTCAGCTCGCGTTCCAGGCGCACGCCGCCTGGCAGGTCGAGCGCGAGGCGCACCGGCGAGACCGGCAGGCTCTCGATCGTGAACTCCTGCGCCGAGAACGAGCCGCGCGCGCTCGACGGCAGCGCTTCCTTGAGGCGCATCAGGCCGCTCTGGATCACCACCGACAGGTCGTAGAAGCCTTGCGGCGCGGCTCCGGCGTTGACGAGTTCGACCGTCAGACGCGCCCCGCTGCGCAATTGGAACTCGAGCGGGCTCGCACTCGGCGGATCCAGCAACGAGAGCCACCGCTCGCAACGCACCGTCGTCGGCGTGCGCGCGACGAGCACGTAGAAACCGTCGCCGCCGGGCAGCGCGAGCTCGAACTGCCCCTCCGCGTCCGTCGTGGTCGTCGCACACTCGCGGCGTTCGAGCTCCGGCGGCTCTTCCACGTCGTGCTCGACCGACTTCGCGCCCGAGACCGGCCGCGCGAGGAACGCTTCGATCGTCGCGCCGGCGACCGGCGTTCTTCGCGCGTCGACGACGACGCCGCGTGCGACGCCGCCCGGTTGCACGCCGACGGTCACTCGATCGCGCGGCGGTGCCTGGACGAAGAGCCAGATCAGGACGAGCGGCGTGCCGACGAAGATCACGCCGAGCAGGAGGACGATCTTGCGGCCGCTCATCGCGCGTCGATCACACCGCGCGGGCGGCGGCGATGCAACTCGCGCGACGTCACAGCTTGACACGGACCGTCAACGTGCCGACCGAGAGCTCGACATCGCACTCGAAGCGCCGCCCGTCGTCCGTCGCGATCGCGAGATGCGCCGCACCTGGGACGAGTCGATCGAGCGTGAAGCCGGCGCCTTCGAACCGACCGCTCCAGATGCGCCCCGTGGCGGCGAGACCTAGCCAACGTGTGGCTTCGTGTTCGAGCGAGTAGCCGCCGCGCAGCAGGCCGCTCGATTGCGTTTCGATCTCGACGACGAGTCGCACGGAGCGCGGAAGTTCGAACACCACGGGCGACGGCACTGCGAGCGGCTTGCGCTCCGCGTCGAGGAACGAATAGAACCGCTCGCGGAGCTCGAACCCCTCCGCCAGCGCCGTGAAGACGTACACGCCTTCGACCGGATCGACCGCGACCTCGAAGAGCCCGTCGGCGCCCGTCTCGACACGGACCGTGTGCGTCTCGTCGAACGCGAGCTGATCCGTCGACGCGATCAACGCGCCGGGGCGGCCCGCCTTGGGCGCCCAACGACCCGCGCGAACCTCGACCACCGCGTGCCCGACGGTGTTGCCCGAGGTGTCGCGGACCACGCCGCTGACGATGCCGCCCGGTTGCGAGCCGCTCCACGCGCCGTCGCGCGGCGCCGTGCGCGAGATCGTGAAGAACACGACCGCGGGCACGCCGCCGAGGAACAGCAGGAGCAGCAGGATCAGCACGCGAGCGCGCATCGCGAGCCTCGCGCGCCGAGCCTCAGGCGCGAGCGCCGGCCTTGGCCTTCTTGCCGGCAGCGAGGCGCTCTTCGGCGAGCTTCTCGGCCGCCGCGCGCGTCGAGATCTTCTCGCTCTTCGCGATCTGGAAGACGCGCTTCAGGTTGTCGTAGACGCGGTCGACCTTCGCGAGCGACTTCTTCTCGTCGTAGCCGCCGGGCAGGAGCTCGATCGAGACGTTGACGATGCCGCCGGCGTTGATGACGTAGTCGGGCGCGTAGACGATGCCGCGCTCGCGCAAGCGGTCGGCGTGATAGGGCTCGCGCAATTGGTTGTTCGCGGCGCCGCCGATCGCCTTGCACTTGAGCTTCGGAATCGTCTGGTCGTTCAACGTCGCGCCGCGCGCGCACGGCGAGTAGACGTCGCACTCGACGTCGAGGTGCGTCGCGTCCGGCACCGCCTTGAAGCCGAACTTCTTCGAGAGCTCGGCGACGCGCGCGTCGTTGATGTCGCAGATGATCACTTCCGCGCCTTCGTCCTTCAGCATCTCCGCGAGTCGACCACCGACCGCGCCCACGCCTTGGATCAGGACGCGCCGACCCTTGAAGCTCGGGCTGCCGAACGCTTCTTCGAGCGTCGCCCGGATGCCGACCAGGCAACCGCGCGCGGTGTACGGGCTCGGATTGCCGGAGCTGCCCTTGTCGCGCGACAGGCCGGTGACGTGCTTCGTCGTCTCACGAACCATGTCGAGGTCCGCGATGCCGATGTTCATGTCTTCCGCAGTGATGTAGAGGCCCTTCAGCGAGTCGATGAAGCGCCCCATCGCGTGGAAGAGCTCGCGACTCTTCGTCTTCGGATCGCCGATGATCACCGACTTGCCGCCACCGAGGCCGGTTTCCGCGACGGCCGACTTGTACGTCATGCCCTTCGCGAGGCGCAGCACGTCGAAAAGCGCCTCGTCTTCCGACGCGTACGGGAGCATGCGCATGCCGCCGAGCGCGGGCCCGAGCGTCGTGTCGTGCACGGCGATCAGCGCGTGCAGACCGCTCGCCTTGTCGCGGCAGCGAACGACCTTCTCGTACCCGTTGACTTGGATCTCGGTGATTTCCATGGCGTGTGGACCTGGGGCGTTGGCGGAGAAAAGGGCCCGAGAGTCTAGCGTCCGAGGCCGCGGCGCTGGTGTTTCTTCGGTCCGTGAGGTGGTTCGAGATCGACGGGCGCCGCGACCTCCGCGCACCTGCCGCACGAGCCGCGGAGGTCGCGATCCGATCCCCGCGCAACGCCACCGGCACCCGCGCGAGCTCGCGGTCGAAGCCCGCCGGCCCGTGCAGCGAGCTCCGCCACGCGCACGCGCGACCTGAGCTTCGCCATGTGGCCACCGAAGCCGCTGCGACCGCGAAGGGTCGAGCGCGTGCTCGCTACGTCGTGGGTGGGCCGACGCCGCGGCGCGCAGCCGAACCACACCCCGCGAATCGGGCGGTCAGAGATCGTCGCCGACTTCGTCGACCACCGTGGCTTCCGCCGGCTCGGACGGTTTCTCCGCGTCCTTCTCGGCCTCGGCGCCGGTCTTCTTCGTGTTCTTGCACTCGGGGTAGCCGGTGCACGCGATGAACGGTTTGCCCCAGCGCGACATCTTCTCGACCATCGGCTTGCCGCACTTGTCGCAGACGATGCCGGTGTCCTTCGGGGCTTCGCGCAGCTCCTCGGGCAAGGGTTTCGCGTTGCGGCACTTCGGATAGGCCGAGCACGCGAGGAACGGGCCGCGTCGCGAGCTCTTCACCACCATCGGCGCTTGGCACTTGTCGCACGCGATGCCGGTCTCCTTCGGCTTGATCACTTCGCCGTTCTCGTCGACCGACGCGGTGTTCTTGCACTTCGGATAACCGGTGCAGGCGATGAAACGGCCGCGTGAGCCGGTGCGGATCACCATCGGCTTGCCGCACTTCTCGCACGCCTTGTCGGTCGGGATCGCCTCGCTCTTCGGGCGCGTGCCGTCGACGCCCATCGTGTTCTTGCACTCGGGGTACTTCGTGCAGCCGAGGAACTTGCCGCGCTTGTTGAAGAGCACCGCCATGGGCGCGCCGCACTTGTCGCAGACCTTGTCGGAGAGCTGCGGCTCGCGCTTCCAGTTCTTCATCGCGTCCTCGGCCTTGTCGAGGTCGCGCATGAAGACGTCGTTGAAGTTCTTGACGACCTCGCGCCAAACCTGGCGGCCGCCTTCGACTTCGTCGAGCTTCGACTCCATCGACGCCGTGAAGTCGGTGTTGATCACGTCGCCGAAGTGCGCGACGAGCAAGTCGATGACGAGCTCGCCGAGCTCGGTCGCGAAGAACTTGCGCTGCTCGGTCTTGACGTAACCGCGGTCCTGGATCGTCGAGATGATCGCCGCGTACGTCGACGGGCGGCCGATGCCCTTCTTCTCGAGCTCCTTGACCAGCGTCGCCTCCGAATAGCGCGGCGGCGGCTGGGTCCAGTGCTGCGTCGGTTCGACTTTCTTCGGCGTGTACGGTTCGCCGACCTTCAGCGACTTCGGCAGGGCCTGCGTCGCGTGCTCGGTGGTCTCCTCGTCGCCGCCTTCCTTCTGGTGCGGCGGACGCACCGCCGTCGCGCCGAAGACGCGCGTGCAGCCGTCGAAGACCTCGACTTCGCCCTGCGCGACGAAACGCGCGTCGCCGAACATGAACGCGGCGGTGGTGATCGTCGCTTGTCCGGGCTTCATCTGACTCGAGACGAACTTGTCCCAGATCAGCTTGTAGAGCTTGTACTGCTCTTCCGTGAGCACGTTGGCGAGCGACGCCGGCGTGCGGGCCACGTCGGTCGGACGGATCGCTTCGTGGGCTTCCTGCGCGCCTTTCGCCTTGGTGCGGAACGCGTTGGGCTTGTCGGGCAGGTACGCAGCGCCGTACTGCGCATCGATCAACTTGCGCACGTCGCGGATCGCATCGTCGGACACGCGCGTCGAGTCGGTACGCATGTAGGTGATCAAGCCGACCGAGCCTTCGCCCGGTACCTCGACGCCTTCGTACAACCGCTGCGCGACCATCATCGTCTTCTTCGCGGAGAAGCGCAGCATCGTCGCCGCCTTCTGCTGGAGCTGCGACGTGGTGAACGGCGGCGTCGGCAGACGCGACTTCGGCTTGTCCTCGAGTTCGGCGAGCACCAACGGGCTCGCGCCGATCTTCGCGACGAGCCCTTCGGCGGTCGCGCGGTCGAGGTTCTTGTCGATGCGCTTCTCGCCGATGCGCTTGAGCTCGGCCTGGAACGTCTGTCCATCGACGGTGAAGTACGCCGTGACGCGCCAGTACTCCTCTTTGACGAACGCGCGGATCTCGCGCTCACGTTCGACGATCAGGCGCACGGCGACCGACTGCACGCGGCCGGCGGAGAGCCCCTTCGCCACCTTCTTCCAGAGCAGCGGCGAGAGCTTGTAGCCCATGATGCGGTCGAGCACGCGGCGCGCCTGCTGCGCGTCGACCTTGTCCATGTCGAGCTTGCCGGGCTTCTCGAACGCTTCGAGGATCGCGTTCTTCGTGATCTCGTTGAAGATCACGCGGTAGGTCTTCTCCTCCGGCAGCTCGAGCGCCTCGCGCAAGTGCCACGCGATCGATTCACCTTCGCGGTCCAAGTCGGGCGCGAGGTAGACGGCCTTCGCCGCCGTCGCGATGCGCTTCAGCTCGGCGATCACCTTCGCCTTGCCCTTGATCGAGGTGTACTGCGGCTCGAACCCGTGCTCGAGGTCGATCCCGAACTTGCCCTTCGGCAAGTCGCGGATGTGCCCCATCGACGCCTTCACGACGAAGCCCTTGCCGAGGTACTTGTTGATCGTCTTCGCCTTCGCGGGGCTCTCGACGATCACGAGCGACTTGCCCGAAGCCTTGGTCGCTTGCGCTTCCGCTTCGGTCGCTTCGTCGATCTCGACTTCCGGCTCGGCGGCCGCGCCAGACTTCTTCGCCGTCTTCGCGCGCTTCGCGGGAGCCTTCGCTCGAGCCGTCTTGGCCTTTGCCGCGGGGGCTTCTTCGGCTGCGGACGGACTCGCCTGCTTCGTGGTGGTTTTCGCCATGGGGGAGGTCGCACGCGTGCTCGGCCCGAACGGTGCCGGCCGCGGCGGGGCGCCATAAATAGGAGGCGGCGAGGTCGAGTCAAGCGCGCGGAAACCGAGCGCCGGCGATCCACGCACGCGTACGCGCACGCGCGAGGAGCGCCTCAAGTCGTTTGGCCGCATCGAGTTACGAGCAACCCGTTCGGCCGCCGCCAGAACTTCCACGCGGACCACCGCCGGCGGGCCGTCGTGCGCGGAGCGCGGCGAGCGAGTTCAATGCGCGCGGTGATCGAACGGGGCGACTTCACGCTCGCGGCGGACGAGCGAGGTGACGACGCGTGGGCGGGGCCGGACCCGCTCGCGCGGCTCGCCTTCGTCTGCGTGCTCGCGACCGGCGACGACCCGACGCTCGACGGTGTCGTGCGCATCGAAGCCGTGCGCCGCGACCCGCTGGGCTCGGGCTTCGAGCGCCTGGAACGGCTCTGCCGGCCGTTCGCTCCGGGCGACCCGGCGGCCGCGGAGCGTCTGGTTCGCGCCGCGACGCGCTTCGGGCTCGACGCCGCCGAGCTCGAGCTCGCGCCGAGCGCGCGCAGCGCGTGGCAGGAACTCGCGGACTTCGTCGGCGGTTCGACGGTGATCACGTCCGATCGCACGGCGTTCCTCGCGTGGTGGACGGCGCTGCTCGGTCGGACGCGCGCGAAACCGCAAGTCGAGAGCCTCGATCGGCTCGCGAGCGGCTTGCTCGCCTTGCGCCCGAGCGTGTCGTTGCAGGCGAACGCGATCCGCACGACGGCCGAGCTCGCGCTCGACCTCTCGAAAGTCGTCGGACATTTCCTCGGACTCGATCCGGCGAGCTTGCGCCTCTCGCTCGCCGCGTTGATCGCGGCGCGCAACGCAGTCGCCGACGTCGACGGCGAAGTCGCGGAGACGTTGCGCTTCGTGTTGCACCTCGTCGAGCGACCGTCGGCGTGGCTCGCGGCGGCCGGCGACGACGCGGTGCGGCTCCCCGACGGACACGCACGAGGCGTCGCGCACGGCGTGACGCTCGCGAATGCCGGCCACACGGTGCGCGAGCTCGTCGACGAACTGCGGCCTCGCGCCGCCGCGCTCGCGGACCTCGCGGAGCTCGAGGACACCGTGCCGGTGCACCGGGAAGAAGAGGAGCCGCTCGCGCCGCACGATCTCGAGCTCGTCGACGCCGTCTTCCGCGAGCACCTGCCCGCGCTCGCCGCCGCGCACGGCGCGACGCTCGCGTATCGCCCGGGCCAACACCAAGTCGCACGCGACGTCGCGCGCACGCTCGGAAGGCGCGAGCTGCTGCTCGTCCACGCCCCGACGGGCACCGGCAAGACGCTCGCGTACCTCGTGCCGGCGCTGATCTGGGCCGCGCGCGCGAATCGGCGCGTCGCGATCTCGACCTACACGCGCGCTCTGCAGGAGCAAGCGATGCTGCGCGAAGTGCCGCGCGCGCTCTCCGCGCTCGACCGTGCGCGTTTCCCGCTGCGTCCGCGCGTCACGTCGCTCAAGGGGCGCGCGAACTACCTTTGTTGGCGTGCGCTGAAGGCCCACGTGCCCGCGCAGGACGACGATGCGGCCGCGTGGCTCGCGTGGAGCGCGCTCGCGACGTTCGCGTTGATCGAACCCGAGGCCGATCTCGATCGTTTCGCGCCGAAGCTCGCGTGGGTCGGGCAGGACGCCGCGCATCTCGAGCGCGAGCTCGAGCCGATGCTGCGCGCCGTGCGCGCGCAGGTCGGTTGTTGCCACGAACGCCTCGATCGCCGCACGTGCGGCGCGGAGATCGCGCGACTGCGCGCCGAGCACGCGCACGTGATCGTCACGAACCACGCGTTCGCGCTGGCTCGCCAGGACTTCTTCAGGAACGTGATCTTCGACGAGTGCGAGCACCTGCACGACCAAGCGCACGCCGCGTGGAGCCACGCCGTCGCCCTCGACGACATCCGCGACGCGTGCACGCGGCTCGGCCGGCGCAATGGCTCGAGCCCGCGCGCCCCGCTCGAACGGCTGCGCGCGATCGTGTACGACCAGCCGCTCGCGCAGCAGGCGCTCGAAGAGTGCTTCGCGACGCAGGAGCTCTCGCTCGGCGCGCTCGACGCGCTCGCCGAGCGCATCGACGAGTTCAAACGCTGGCGCGTGCGCGACGCGCTCGGTCGCGGCGAACGCGAGCGGTACGCGCTGTGGCGCGAGTGGCTCGAGAGCGAACGCTCCGCGCCGCTCGTCGAAGCGCACGCGGCGTTGACCGGCTCGCTCTCGCGGCTCGACGCGGCGCTCGCCGCGCTGGTCGAAGCGCTCGCGCGGGTGCCGGCGAAAGGCCTCGCGCGCACGCGCCGCGCGCTCGAACGCGCGCGGGTCGACGTCGTCGAGATCGTCGAAGCCCTCGAAGCCTGGCTCCCGCGCTCCGACGGCAAGCCGCAACTGCGGCGCGAGACGTTCTACGACCTCGAGGAGGATCCGCGGCGCGGCGACGTGCTCGCGGCGCGCGTGCTCCTGCCGAACGAGTTCCTCGGCCGGCACTACTACCCGCAGCTCTGGAGCGGCGTGTTGATCTCCGCGACGACGTGGCTGCGCGGCGGTTTCGAGTGCGCGGAGGGTTACCTCGGCCTCGACCGCGCTCGCGAGCCGCTCGAGTTCGAGGATCGCGAGCCCTGCACCGTGCGCACCGCGCGCGCCGACGACCCGTTCGACTACGAGCGCGTGCAAGTGTTCGTGCCGAACGACGCGCCGGAGTACTCGAGCGAGCGCGAGCGTTTCCACGAATACGTGCGTCGCTTCGTGCTGCACCTCGCCGAGCGCACGCGCGGACGGATGCTCGTGCTCTTCACGAACGCCGACGAGCTCAAACGTTGCGCTCAGCCGCTCGAACGCGCCTTCGCCGCGCGCCGCATCCCGTTCTGGTGGCAGAACATGCGCGGCACGTCGAAGGAGGAGCTCGGCGAGCTCTTCCGCGCGCACACCGATTCGGTGCTCTTCGGCGTCGACACGTTCTGGTACGGCGCGGACTTCGCGGGCGACACGCTCGAGTACCTCGTGATCGTGAAGCTGCCGTGGGGCGTGCCCGATCGGTACCACCACGCGCAGTGCGCGGCGCTCGGCGAACGCGAGCAACGCCGGCGCATTTACTTGCCGCGGGCGCTCGCGAAGTTCCGTCAGGGCTTCGGGCGTCTGATGCGGCGCGAGACCGACAAAGGTTCGGTGTTCGTGCTCGATCGCCGCATCCTGCGCGGCGTGAACAAGCTCTTCCTCGCCGAGCTGCCGCTCTCGGGCGGTCTCGACGGCATGGAGGACCACGCGTGGCGCGTGCACGGCGCGCCGCTGTGCGTCGCGGCGACCGACGAATGCGTCCGGCGCGCGCTCGAGCACGGCGGCCTCGCCGAGGACGTCGCGCGCCGCGGGCTCGACACGTCGTTCGACCACCCGCATCCGCCCGACGGCGGCGTGCGCGAGCCGCAGGTCGAGTACGAGCTCGACGCCGCGGCCGAAGCGGAGGCTGCTGCGCCGGACGAGCGCGCGCCTCGGCCGCCGAAGCGCCGCAAGAGCCCGCCCGAACGTTTCGAAGTCTCGCCGGACGACCTGCCGTTCTGAACGCCGCTCGCATAGCGCCGCTGATCGGCGGGCTCGAAAGTCCTGGTGCGCGCGTTCGAGGCGGTGCGCCGAGACTGGGGGGCGTGGACGATCGAGAACAGACCACCGTCGCGACCGTGAAGCGCGAGATCGCGTGGGCGGCGGCATTCGTGATCGCCGGCGGCGTCGCGTTCGTCGTCGCCGCGCACGGCGGAGCGAACGTCGAGCGCCGCCCGACCGCGACGCTGTGGCTCGTCTGCGCGGCGCTCGCGGCATTGACGGCGTTCGCGGCGTACCGCGAGCCGCGGCTCGGCAGCCTCTTCCCGCTCGCGCTCGGAGGCGGCGCGGTGCTCGTCTATCGCATCACTCTCGACGATCCTTACTGGCCACTCGGCGTCCAGACCCTCGGGCTCGCGACATTGCCGTACTTCGTGATCGCGGCCGTCGCCGCGATGCTCGGCAGACTTCGGCGCCGTACCTCGAACATCCGATCCAACCCTTCGCGAACATGAACACGCCTTCGTCGACATCGCGTCCGACACTCCCGCTCCCGGCCTCGGCGATCGTGTTCGCGCTCGGCGCGCTCGCGTGGATCGTGCTCGGCGCGCTCGAGCGGCGCCGCGAAGCGTGGGACTCGCCGCTCTACGTCACCGTGATCCTGCCGCTCGCCGCAGTCGTGTGTTTCGTCGCGGCGCGCCGCCACACGGCCGCGTACGGCGTGTGGCCGATCGCGTTCGCGCTGGGCCAGTTCGTGGGGAGCCTGCTCGTCGCGCGCGGCGATCTTTCGCTCTGGCCGCTGTCGCTCGTCGCGCTCGCGGTCTTCTCCGCGCCGAGCTGGATCGCCGCGTACGTCGGCGCACGACTGCGACGCGCGCGCGTGTGAGCCACCGCTCGGGCTCTTCTACGCGCCGAGCGATTCGCTAACGTCTGCGCGCCGTGCGCATCCTGTTCCTGTCGCAGCGCGTCCCCTATCCGCCGAACCGCGGCGACAAGATCACGACGTGGCGTTTGATCGAGCGCATGCAGCGCGCGCACTCGGTCAGCGCGATCGCGTTCGCGCACGACGACGCCGATCGCGCGGCGGCCGAAGAGCTGCGCAAGCTCGGCGTGCCGACGACGACGGTCGACTTCGACGAGCGGCGCGCGAAACTCGCGTCGGTGCCGCTGCTCCTCGGCTCGAAACCGCTGACGCTCGGTGTCTACGGTTCGAAGGAGCTGCAGGCCGCCGTCGACCGCGCCGCGCCCGAGTTCGACGTCGGCTACGCCTATTCGTCGTCGATGGGCGTGTTCCTCGAGCCGCACGCCCGGTTGAAGCGCGTGATGCACTTCGCCGAGCTCGATTCGGACAAATGGCGCCAATACTCCGAGCGCGCGGGCTTCCCGATGAGCTGGGTGTACCGCCGTGAGTGGCGCACGCTGCTGCGCGTCGAGACCCGCATCGCGAAGAGCTTCGACGAGAACGTCTTCTGCACGCCGCTCGAAGAGCGGATCTTCCGCGAGCAGATCCCGGGTGCGAGCTCGCTCGTGCTGCGCAACGGCGTCGACCTCGCGTTCTACCGGCCGAAGCCGGAACGCGCGGAGCCCGGCCATTTGGTCTTCACCGGCGTGATGGACTACCTGCCGAACGTCGACGGATGCGTGTGGTTCGTGAACGACATCCTGCCGAAGGTGCGCGAGCGCTTTCCCGACGTGCGTTTCACGATCATCGGCTCGCGGCCGAGCGCGGAAGTGCAAGCGCTCGCGCGGATGCCCGGCGTGACGGTCACCGGGTTCGTGCAGGACACGCGCGAGTGGCTCGAACGCGGGGCGATCTCGGTCGCGCCGTTGCGGATCGCGCGCGGCATCCAGAACAAGGTCCTCGAAGCGCTCGCGATGGGATTGCCGGTCGTCGGCACGACGTCGGCGACGCAAGGCATCGAAGGCGGCGCGGGTGACGCGTTCCTCGTCGCCGATTCGGTCGAGGCGCAGGTCGGCGCGCTGTGCGACTTGCTCGCGCATCCGGCGAAGGCGCGCGAGTTCGCGGAGCGCGGTCGCAAGCTCGTCGAGTCGAAGTACGACTGGGAAGTGACGCTGCGCCCGCTCGACGAGTTGCTCGCGCGCTTCGGGCGAGGCGCCTGAACTCTTCAGACCCGGCCGACGAGCAGGTGCAGTGGCCAACGCACGGCGCGCAACTTCGTCGGCTCGCCCCACGCGCGTTCGAAGTCGGGGCGGAGGAGTTCGAGCGGATCGTGGCCTCGATCGCGGCGGTACTTGACCACGGCGCTCCACGTGCCGAGGTACGCGAGGTAACGCGGCAGGTCCCAGACGGCGTCCGCGAAGAACTCCGCGACAGACACACGCGCGAACGGGAACGAGACGTCGCGGTAGCCGCGCTCGACGATGCGATTCGGCGCGATCCAGTACGGATCGACGAGCACGTTGTGCACGTGCCGTGCGAGCGCGTCGACGGCCGGCTCGACCCACGCGATGCCGTAGCACCACGCTGCGATCACGCCGCCGGGCGCGACCACGCGCCGCACTTCGGATTCGAACTCCGCGCCGTGAAACCAATGCAGCGCGTTCGCGACCGTGACCAGCGCCACCGAACCGGATTCGAGGCCGCTCGAGCGCGCGTCGGCGCGCCGATAGTCGATGCGCTCTTGCCGCGGCGCTTCGGCGAGCAGCTCCGCGCTCGTGTCGGTCGCGATCACGCGCTCGAAACGCGCGGCGAGCGGCCGCGCCGCTTGCCCCGAACCCGTCGCGCAGTCCCACGCGAGCGCACGATTCGGCGCGAGCGAGGCCAACGCGTCGAAGAGCGCGTCCGGATAACCGGGACGGAACGACGCGTAGTCCTTGGCGACGTGTTCGAAGCGCGGCTCGGCCACGCGCGCCAGTCTACGCGCGCAGAGGCCGGACGCGGCGCGCGACGACCGAGTAGCCGAGCGAGAGCGACGTGTCGCGGGTCACATGCGCGCAGACCGCGAAGAAACTCTGCGACAACGCGACGAACGGCAACACGGCGAGCCCGCGCACGCGCGAGAGCTTGACGCTGCCGTCCGATTGCTCCGACTTCGCGGCGAACGCACGCACGAGCCAATGCGCGAACATCGAGCCAAGCGCGATCGCCGAATTGCCGCGCGCCGTGAGCCCGACGACTTCGAAGCCGTGGCGCGCGAGCAACTCGCGAAGTCCCTCCGGCGTGTAGCGCCTGAAATCGAACGGTAGTTGGTGCCGCGGCGCGACGAACGGCACCGTCACCAGCAGCCGCCCATCGGCCGCGAGCACCCGTTCGAACTCCGCCACGGCATCGTCGGGGTCGCGCACGTGCTCCAGGAGCTCGATCGCGAGCAGCGTGTCGCACGAGCGGTCCGCGAACGGCAACCGTCCCGCGTCGCCGAAGACGTCGACGACGCCGCGCAGTCGGTGCATCGCTTGCCAGATGCCGGGCGAAAGGTTGTCGGCGACCGGCGGGTACTCGAGGCCCAGGTAACGCGAGACCTTGCCTTCGAAGATCCGCCCCCACGGTCGTTCGCCGACGCCGATGTCGAGCAGCCGCCCGCGCGCGTGTCCGGCCAAGGCGGCGACCGAACGCTCGAGCTCGCGCAGCTCGAGCCAGTACGGGTTGAGCGGCGTGCGCTTGCGCCACCGGTTCAGCCGCGCCGCGAGCGGCTTGCGGACGTAGACGACGCCTCCGGTTCCAGAGGCCTCTGCCGGGGCCACGGACGGAGCTGCAAGAACTCGAACGGACATGTCGACCGCCTCTGTGCTGCGCACTGCCGCGCGTCACAGTAAATTGCCGTCCTTTCGCGGAAATCCTCATGACTGAATCGAAAGGCACATCGTGCGGCGGCGGCGGGTCCGAGCTCTCCGGCCACGCCGCGGTCGCCCACACGTTCGACTCCTGGGCCGCACAGGGCCGGGACGCATCGATGGAGCGCGGGCACGGCGACGTCGTGCACCAAGTGATCTCGAAGCTCGGCATCAAACCCGGCGAGCAGATCCTCGACCTCGGCTGCGGCAACGGTTGGGCGACTCGGCTGCTCGCGAAAGCTGCGCCGGGTGCAGGCGCGATCGGCGTCGACGCGAGTCCGAAGATGATCGAGCGCGCGGAAGCGCTGCACTCGTTCACGATCCGCGCGCGCTACGAGGTCGGGCACTTCGAGAAGCTGCCGTTCACGGAGAAGAAGTTCGACCGCGCGTTCTCGATGGAGGCTCTCTACTACGCCGTCGACCTCGACGCGGCGCTCGCGGAGCTCTTCCGCGTCTTGAAGCCCGGCGCACCGGCCGACCTCGTCGTCGACTTCCACGCCGAGAACGAAGCGTCGAAGGTGTGGGCCGATTGGGGCAGGGGCGCGGGGCTCGCGATGCACTTCCTCGGCCGCGATCAGTGGGCCGAGAAACTCCAACGCGCCGGCTTCCGCGACTTGGCGTTCGAGCGCGTCGTCGACTCGCGCGGCCCCGGCGATCCCAAGCACTTCAAGGCCGACGTCTGCGAGCCCGACTGGGAGACCAAGCTCAAGATCCATCAGGCGGGCAGCCTCTGGATGCACGCGACCAAGCCGCGCTGAGCGCGCGAGCGGCACGCGTTCGAGACGACCATGCCGCAGAGCTTCGAGCGTCCAGTTTGGTTGCGCGGCGCGACGCTCGCGACGGTGCTCGCGCTCGTCGGTTGGTGGCTCCACGCGAGCCTCGTCGATCCGCGGGTCCCCTACCTCGAGCGCCACGCCGGCGCGGAGTGGATCGTCTATCCGAGCGCTCCGTCGGCACGCATCCAGAACGGTGTCGAGCTCGAGGCGCGTTTCGCGCGCAAGTTCGAGCTCACGAGCGCGCCGTCTGACGCACGCGTCGTGCTCCACGCGCGCACCGCGTTCGACGTGGAGCTCAACGGCGTTCGGTTGGGCTCCGGTGATGGAACCGATTGGAAACGAGCGCGCGAGTTCCGCACGCAAGGCGCGTTGCGCGCCGGCGTGAACGAGCTCGTGGTCCGCGTGCGCCACGCGCTCGGCCCGCCGGCGTTGTGGTGCACGCTCGAGCTCGACGACGGCTCGCGGAGCGTTAGCGACTCGACCCGGAGCGTTAGCGACTCGACCCGGAGCGTTAGCGACTCGACCCGGAGCGCGAGCGACTCGACCCGGAGCGCGAGCGACTCAATGTGGATCGCCACCGACTCGACGTGGAGCGCGAGCCTCGCCGGCGCAAGCGAACGGCCGGCGCGCCTCGCCGCGACGCCGCTCGACGAATGGGCGACGGCGACGAGCGCGTCGCCGAGCACGATGCT
Organism: Planctomycetota bacterium; assembly: GCA_023150475.1. Classification (GTDB taxonomy): domain Bacteria; phylum Planctomycetota; class UBA1135; order UBA1135; genus JACRIN01. Next base: position 26,461 of record JAKLKU010000016.1, on the reverse strand, counting down.
GGGGTCCGCGCCTGGCGCGACCCGGCGCTCCGACGTGCCCGCGCCGTTCGCCGCGTTGCGTGCGAACTTCGGCTTCGCGCTCGCGCTCTTCGGCGCGGGTCTCGCAGCGGCGTTCGCGCTCGGTCGCGTGCGCGAGGAAGCCACGAAGCTGCGCCTCGAACGTTGGCTCGTCCGCGGCTCGATCGCCGCGTGGATCCTGCTCTTCTTCGTCAATTCGGGGATCGACCCGAGCTTCGGCTTCGACGTCGAAGGGCACATCGAGTACGTCGACTACGTGCTCCAGCGCGGCGCGCTGCCGCTCGCGCACGAAGGTTGGGAGGCGTACCAACCGCCGCTCTACTACGTCGTCGCGGCGGGGCTCCTGGACCTCTGCGGGTACACCGCGGCGGACGCGAGCTCGGTGTGGCTGCTGCGGTGGCTCGGGTGCGCCGCCGGGATCGTGCAGATCCTCGCCGTCGCGCTCGGCGCGCGCGCGACGTTCGGCGCAGGGACGCGAGCCACGGCGATCGCGATCACCTTCGCCGCGTTCGTGCCGATGCAGCTCTACCTCGCGCACTTCCCGACCAACGAAGTGTGGGCGGCGGCGCTGTCGAGCGTGGCGCTCGCGTGGACCGCGAAACGGCTCTCGAGCGACGCGCGACGCACGCGTGAGCTCGTGTGGATCGGGGTCACGCTCGGGGCGGCGTTGCTGACCAAATTCTCGGCGCTGATCCCGCTCGTGGTCTGCGTCGGTGCGCTCGGCCTCGACGCGTGGTCGCGCGGTGCGCGGCGCGCGAAGGAGCTCGCCCTGCCGCTCGCGCTCGTGCTCGGCTGCGTCGTCGTCGTCGCCGGTTGGCACTACGCGCGCGTCACCGCGCACTTCGGCACGCCGATCGTCGGCAACTGGGACGCCGAGAGCGGCCGCGCGTGGTGGCAGCAGCCCGGCTACCGCACCTCCGGCGACTTCCTGCGCTTCGGCCGCGTGTTCGGAGAGCCCGTGCTCGCCGGTCTGCACTCGGTGCCCGACGCGCTCTACTCGACGCTCTTCGGCGATGGAATGATCGCGGGCAGCGCCGATCCGCACGTGCGGCCGCCGTGGCGGTGGGAGCTCGTGTCGCTGCTCTTCGCCGTCGGTCTCGCGCCGCTCGCGCTGCTCGTGCTCGGTTTCGCGGCGACGTGCGTGCGCTGGTGGCGCGCGCCGACGCCGCGCGACTTCCTCCTGCTCGCGTCCGCGGTCGCGACGGGCTTCGCGCTGCTCGCGCTGGCGCTGCGGTTGCCGTTCTACGCGCAAGCGAAGGCGTTCTACGGAGGCGCGGTGCTGCTGCCGCTCGCGGTGTTCGTCGCGACGGGCTGCGAACTCGTCGCGCGGCGCGGCCGCTGGTTCGCCATCCTCGTCGGCGGCGGAGCGATCGGCTGTGCGGTGACGGCGTACCTCGCGCACTTCTCCGGTGGTGCTCCACGCGCTCCGGCGCCCGCCGTCGCCGCGGTCGGCACGCCCGCGGAGTGGGTCGAGCTCGCCACGACGAAGACCGCCGAAGGAGACCGCGCGGGGGCGGAAGCCGCGCTGGGGCGCGCTCTCGCGCTCGACTTCGACCGCGCAGACTCGTGGAACGTCGCCGCGGAAGTCGCGGCGCACTTCGGTGAATCCGACGAAGCGGTTCGGCGCGCTCGCGAGGCGCTGCGCTGTGCCCCGGAGAACGCCTGGCTGCACGGACTTGCCGCCGACCTGCTCGCGCGGACCGGCGCCGAGCGGGAAGCTCGCAGCCACGTGGCGATCGCGCTCGCGATCGAGCCGGAGAACCCCCGCGCGCTGGAGGTCCTCGCGCGGCTCGGCCCGACCGCGGAAAGGTGATTCGACCCGCAACCGGGCCGCGCATCGGACGTCGTTGTCTGCGTGCGCTTCGAACCGAACCCGTCCGACGGAAAGCCGTGGGTCTGCTCGGACCGCCGACGCCCCGCGGGCGCGGCGCCCGGACCCCCCGACCACCCCGGACCCCCCGAACTCCCGGAACCCCTGGAACTCAGTCGCCCCTCTGGACCGCCTGGGTCCTCGGACTCCCCTGGACTTCAGGGCCCTCACGGGCTCGCGGCGCCGCCCGAGTCGCCGGAGCCTCCGGCCGAAGTCAGGTCATCGTTCGGCGGCGCGGGTCCGCTGCATTGGCGCGCGGCGCTCGTGTGCTCAGCTTGCCTGCATGGGCTGCTCAACTTGGCCCTGAGAGGCATCGAAGTGCGGGTCGACGAACCGACGCCGTTGCGCTGGCTGCGGGTGGTCGACGAGCACCCGTTGCGATGCGGGCTCGCGACCGCGCTGCTCGGCCTGGGCTTCGAGCTCGTGTGGCGCACGCGCTCGGGGGCAACCCGGGTGGAAACGCTCGTCTCGCCGTCGTCGACGGCGCTCACGGCCGGCGAATCGCCCTCGGGAGCCTCGTCGTGCGCTGGCGCGGACGGACCACGTCCGGCGTGACGAGCGAGCCGCGACGAGCGTGCGCCTCCGCCGCCGACCCGAACTCGCGCTAGGCATCTGGCCGGCCGGGGTTTAGGATTCGGGCCGTCGTTTCCCAGAGTGGGCGCACTCCACGCGCCATGCGCGACCTCGGCAGGCTTCCCGGCGCGCGCGCTCCAGGCCCCTAGAGCTCCTCGATTTATGGCCAACGCCGCGTACCACGCAATCGTCTTCGGGCCCGTCAAGAGTCGCCGCCTCGGCATCAGTCTCGGCATCAATCCGACGCCGTCGAGCCGCGAGCAGTGCCCGCCGAACTGCGTCTTCTGCCAGAAAGGCACCGCGGACAGCGTGCCGATCCTCGCGCGCGCCAACCAGCTCCCGAGCGCCGGCGTGATCGTCACCTCCGCGGCGCGCAAGATCATCGAGATGCAGAAGGCCGGCGAGAAGCTCGAGAGCGTGACGGTGGTCGGCAACCAAGATCCGACCATGCACCCCAATCTCTTGGAAATTGCCGAGAACTTGCGGGACCTCCGGAACAAGTGGTTCCCGAAGGCCGACCTCTCGATCCTCTCCGAATCGACCGGCCTCGGCTCCGACGAAGTCCGCCGGGCGTTGCGCGTGTTCGACCGGCCGATCCTGCGCTTCGAATGGGGCACCCAGAAGCTCTTCACGGCGATCACCGGCCGCCAGGCGAACGAGTACAAGCAGATCTGCGAGGCGCTGACCGCGCTCGACCGCCTGGTGATCCAGGCGAGCTTCGGCCCGCAGAACTCCGCGGAGGCCGACGTGAAGACGTGGGCGAAGAAGGTCGAGGAACTGCGCCCGAAGGAGATCCAGATCCTGTCGAGCGAGCCCGCCGGCAAGAAGGCCGCGAAGTCGAAGGGTCTCTCCAACGCGAAGCTCGAGGAACTCGCGACGAGCCTGTCCGAGGAATCCGGCATCCCCACGGCGGTCTTCACGCTGGAGACCCAGCCGGCCTGATGCAACCGGTCGCCGAGTTCGTCGACGTCACGAAGTCGTACGGCGAACGCGTCGCGCTGCGCCGGCTCACCCTCGACGTCCGCCCCGGCGAAGTCCTCGGCCTGGTCGGCCAGAACGGCGCGGGCAAGACGACCGCGCTGCGCTGTCTCGCCGGCCTGCACGCGCCCGATTCGGGTTCTGTCCGCGTCGCCGGCGTCGAGGTCGCGCACGACCCGCTCACCGCGCGGCGGCACCTCGCCTTCGTGCCCGACGGCGCGCCGCTCTACGCGAACCTCTCGCCGCGCGCGCACCTCGCGCTCGTCGCACGGCTGTTCGGCCTCGACGAGCCGACGCTCGAGCGCGAGACCGAGCGGCTGCTCGCGGCGTTCGAACTCGCCGATCGCCGCGACGACCCGGTCGGCGCGTTCTCGCGCGGCATGCGCCAGAAGACGGCCCTCGCGTGCGCGCTGATCGCGAAACCGAAGCTGCTCGTGCTCGACGAACCGCTCGAAGGCCTCGACGCGCCGACGACGGCGATGGTCAAGGAGCTGCTCCGCGCATGGGCCGCGCGCGGCGGCGCGGTGCTCTACACCTCGCACCTGCTCGACGTGGTCGAGCGGGTGTGCGACCGCATCGCCGTGCTCGCGAAAGGCGAACTCGTCGCGCTCGGCAGTTTCGACGAGCTACGCGCTCGCGCCGGCGGTGAAGGCACGCTCGAAGAGGTCTTCCGGGCGTTGACGCACGCCGAAGACCCGGCCGCGGCGGCCCGGCGCGCGCTCGGCTGATCGCGTTCAGCGGCGGCGCAGCACGAGCGTCGTCATCCCGCGCGCGACATTGCGGCGCTCGAGCTCGAAATGCCGGCGTTCGAGTTCCGCGAGCACGCGCTCGGTCGCGAGCCGGAGCTTCGGGTACACGCCGACGCGCATCGTCCAACCCTCCGTGCCGCGCTCGTGGACGATGTCGTGCACGAGCACGTGCTCGTCGCGGTAGTCGAGGAAGCACGTCAACGTCCGCGTGTCGTCCGAACGCACGTGGAAGAAGCGCGCCGCGCCTTCGGGCGCTGGCCCGGCGAGGTCGCGGAAGCCGAGCACGAGCCGACCGCCGACCGCCACGCGTTCGGCGAGCGCGTCGGCCAGGGCCAACACGCGCTCGAAGCTCTCGAGGTGGGTCAACGTGTCGCCGACACAGAGCACGAGCTCGTAGCGTTCGACGTCGTTCGCCGCGAACTCGACGAGGTCGGCACGCACGACGCGGATCGAAGAAGCTCCACGCGAGCGTTCGAGCTCGGCGCACAACTCGTCGCTCGCATCGACGGCAGTGACGCAAAGACCGCTCTCGGCGAGCGCCAACGCCGTCGCACCGAAACCCGCGCCGAGATCGAGCGCGCGCCCGCCGCCGCCGAGACCCTGCGCGCGCACGAACTCACGCTGGCGCTCGAGCGCCGCAGCGCTGCCGCCGAGCATCCAGGCGTACAGCGGCGCGAGCAACCGCTCGTAGTGCTCCTTTGCGGAGCTCATCGCGGCGCGATCGGGACTTTGTGGAACTGATCGTCGACTGCGACCATCGTCACCAGTGCTTCGGTGACGTACACGAACTCGTGCGAGCCGAAGCGGCGTTGCGACCACACTTCGACCTTCGCCGTGATCGACGTCTTGCCGATCTTGACCGTGTCGGTGAAGAAGCTCACCAAGTCGCCGACCAGCACGGGCTGCTTGAACTCGACTTGGTTCATCGCGACGGTGACGACGCGGCCCGGGTGATAACGATGGGCTTCGATCGCAGCGGCCAAGTCGATGTGCGACAGGATCACGCCGCCGAAGATCGTGCCGAGCGCGTTGGTGTCGCGCGGCATCATCACGACGCGAATCGCGGGTTGACGGTCGTGCGGGTAGTGCTCGTGGACTTCGGTCATCGGCGCGACTCCAGGATCTGTTCGGCATGGTGGCGCACACGAGCTTCGAGCTCCGGCGTCTTGCCGCGGAAGAAGTGATCGACACCTTCGACGACTTCGGCGTCGATGTGAGCGGGCAGTTCGGGGAACTGAGCGCGGAACTCGGCATACGAGCCGAATTCGTCGTTCTCGGCGAGCACCAGGTGCGTCGGCTGCGGGACGTCGACGAGCTTCGCGCAGTCGAAGTGTTCGACCGGCAGCGCGACGAGCACGAGGCGCGCGAGCCGCGGCTCTCGCGGCGCGAGTCCCATCATCGTCCGCGCGCCGAACGAGAACCCGGCGCCCCAGAGCTCGACGCCAGGATGGTGAGCCGCGAGCCAGTCCAAGCAGGCGCGCGCGTCCTCCTCTTCGGCGCCGTTGCCGTCGTGGACGCCTTCGCTGCGCTCGACGCCACGGAAGTTGAATCGCAGCACGGCGAGTCCGGCGCGTTGCAGACCGCGCGCGGTGCGAAACACCACGTTGTTGTGCAGCGTGCCGCCGCCGAGCGGATGCGGGTGGCACACGACCGCGGCCGCGCGCAACGGCAGGTCCTCGCCATGCGCACCTTTCGGCGGCCACAAGATCGCTTCGAGCCGACCGGCCGGGCCCGGGATGAAAAGCTGCATCGAGCGGCGTACTGTAGCGCGCGCCTCTCGATGTGGAACCGCGTCGTGATCCTGCTGCGAGCTCGTCTCGCCGCCCGCGGCGCCGCGGAGACCGTGCCGATCGCGACGCTCTTCCTGCACGCCTCGGTCGCGGCGTTCTTGTGCGGCGTGGTGCGTGACGCGTTGTCGCCTTACACGTACGCCGCGTTCGCCCTGACGATCTCGTCGGGGCTCGTCGCGTTGCCGTTGCTCGGCGAGTTCGGCGCGTTGCTCGTGCACGACGAAGCCGACTCGTGGGTGCGTGCGTTGCCGATCTCGGACCTCGAGCAGCGCTTGGCGCGTGCCCTGCACGTCTTGATCGCGACGCTGACGCAGTCCGCGAGCTCGCTCGTGATCGCCGCGCTCTTCGCGCCGAGCACGTTCACACCGCTCGATCGACTCGAGCTCGTCGCGCAAGGCCTGCTGCTCGCAGCGACCGTCGCCGCGGCGCTGGTGTGGCTCCAGAGTCTGTTCGCCTCGCGCGCAACGACGTTGCTCGTCGTCTTGCAGACCTTGCTCTTCGGGTCGGTGATCGTCGGCGCCGTGGTCGGCGTGCGCTTCGTGACCGAGTTCGGCGAGCTGACGGCGCCCACGTCGCCGCTCGTGCGGGCCTTCCCCCCGGCGCTCTTCGCTGCGCCGTTCGAAGTGCACGCGCGAGCCGAAGACGAGTTGCCGTGGCCGCTCGTCGGTTGGCTGTTCGGCGCGCTGGCGCTCGGCTCGTTGCTCGTCCTGCCGTCGGTCGGCGCGGATGCACCGCGCCGCAGCCGCTCGTGGAGCAGCATCGTCCTCACGCCGCTGCGCGTGCTCGCGCTGCGCTCCTGGGTCCGCCGCGACGAGCGCGCGACGTTCGAGCTCGTGTTCGAAGCGTTGGCGCGCGAACGCGAAGTCGTCATGCGCAGTTACCCGCTGATCGGCGTGCCGCTCGCGTTCCTCGCACTCGGCGCGCGCGGCGAAGAAGGCCCGGCGAAAGAAGGACTCGCCGCGCTCCTGCTCTTCACCAGCGCGACGTACCTGCCGGTGCTGCTCGCGCACGTCGTCGTCTCCCGTTCGCATCGCGCGCGCTGGATCCTCGACACGGCGCCCACGCCACGCGCCGCGCTGCAGAACGGCGCGTTCAAGGCGTTGGTGGCACGCTTCGTCGTGCCGCTCTACGCGCTGCTCGCGGTGCTGACGATCGTCCACGGCACGCTTTCGTCCGCCGCATTGCTCGTCCCGGTCGCTTTCCTGCTCGCCGTCGCCGTGATGCGCGCGACTTGGGACTTCTGCGTGCACGACTTGCCACTGTCGAATCCGCCGGAAACGGTCGAGGCGAAACTCAACTGGGGCAACGTCTTGATCGGCTCCGGCGTCGTGCTCACGATCCTCGCCGTGCTCGCGTGGCGCTTGGTCGATCGTGCGTGGCTCGCCGCAGTGATCTGCGCGGCGCTGCTCGCGCTCGAGCTCGCGACGGATCGCCGCTGGCGCCGCGCCGACGGCTAGCGCGGTTGCGTCGCGTGCGGCCGGACACGCGACGCGGATCGCCGCCGATCCAGGCTCACGGCCGCGTGCGTTGCCACAGTTCCACTTCCTGCAATCGATAGGTCGTCGTCGACTTCTCGTGGAGTCGGATCGCGAGGCGGTGGCTCACGATCGTCCCGTGGCGACCGTCGACGACGAGTCGGTCCCAGCCGATCACGTGGGCGATCTCGGTGTAGCTCGCGGCGGAGACTTCGAGCTCGCCGGCGATCGAGTTCTCGTCGATGCGCGCGTCGAGCACGACACGTCCGCCGTACGGGTAGTACGGACGCACGCCGATCTGGTGGCGGAGCACGAGCACGAGATCGAACGGTCGAGCGAGCGCGCGAGCATCGAACTCGAGATGGACTTCCGACCCGCCGAAGTCGCCGAACCTGAGGAAGGACGCATGCGAGGTGTCCGCGGCGACACCGACGCGCCGGCCGCGCACACCAGTCGCTCCAGCGGCGAGTTCGCTGCGTAGTTCGTCGTGGAAGTTCCACCCCGCGATGAACTCGGCGTCCGGATCGTCGACGCTCGCCGGGACGGCGGGCGGCGCAGTCGCCTTCGAGCGAACGCTCTCGATCACGGCCCACTCCGCCTCCGCGGGTGGGCGCGCCGCGACGAGCAACGTGTCCGGATCGAGGTCGGCCGCCGGATCGCGTCCGCGGCGCAGCGCCGCCGCTGCCGCGGCGTGCGAGTCGAAGAGCTCGCGTGCATCCACTTCGACGAGCTCCCTGACCGCGTGCGTGAGCTCGTCGTCGCCCCAGGTCCCGAGGCACGCCGCCCAACACTCGAGATGCGCGTGCAGCGGCGACCACACGGAAGGGTCGACGAGCTCGGGCAGGACCGCCGTGTCGTGCAGCGCCGCGCGCAGCGGGCGTAGTTCGTGCGCGTGGTACTGGAACTCCGCGGAGTCCCACCAACCGACGTCGGAGAGCCACGCGCGCAGCTGCTCGGCCTCGCCGCGAGCCCGCGCGACGAACGCGAGCGTCCGCGCGAGTTCGTCGCAGGGACGGCTGCTGCTCGACGCGCGCGGATCGCCGCAGGCGAGCGCCGCGCTCACTTCGAGGAACTCCTTGCGCAGGCGCTCGAGGATGCTCGCCAGGTCGACTTCGTGTTCGCGTTCCGAAGCGAGCGCCCGACGCAACACGCGCTCGACGGCGAGCAGCGCCAAGCGCCGTCGCTCCGTGCCGTCGCCGGCGGCGAGCCCGATGTCGAGCAACCACGGCACGTCGCCCGGCCGCGCGACGCCGGAAACCGCGCTCAGGCACCAGAGTCGCTCACGTTCCGACGCCGTCGGCTCGGAACAGCGCGACCGCAGCGTCGGGAGGATCCGCGCGACTGCGCTGGCGTCGTCGTCGCAGCTCACCGGACGTTCGTAGAAGAGCCGCGCGAGCGTCGTGGCCGCTTCGACGCGTCGCTCGTCGTCGGCCGCGCACCGCAACGCCGCGTCGAGCACGTCGAGCAGCTCGGCGTCGGACGCCACACCGTGCTCCGCGAGCCGTGTCGCCGCCACTCGCAGCGCGGCCCAACGTCGTCCGGCCCGCAGCTCGTCGAGAACGGCGATCAACGGGTCGGACGGTGCACGCGCTGCCGCACGCCGCGCGAACCTCGCGAACGCGTCGTCGCGCGACGAAAGCGACAACGTCCAAGGCGGAAGGTTCGACGCGAGCTCGTCCGCCGCGGCCCAGTCGCCTCGTTCGAACGCTTCCGCGGCCTGGACGACGTGCTGGCGCGAGCGCCCCCAGTGCACGCCGATCGCGAGCACGCCGAACGACGCCGCGCCGACCGCCACCCAACGCGCGGCGCGACGCGGCGACGCGCGCCACCAGCGCGCCAGCCGCCCGAATGGCCCGGAACGCAAGGAAGGCGGCGCTGCGCCCGCCAACCAGGCCCGCAAGTCGCTGGCGAGCTCGCCGGCGTCCGCGTGCCGCCACTTCGGGTCGGGATCGGTCGCGCGCGCGAGCACTGCGTCGAGATCGCGGTCGACGTCGTCGACGAGCGTCCGCAATGCTTCGAGCCCGTGCGCGGCGCGCTCGCGTTCGCTCGGCCGTCTCGCGCTCAACAAGTCGTGCAGAGTGACGCCCAACGAGAAGACGTCGGCACGCGCATCGAGTGGATCGCCGAGCAACTGTTCGGGCGGCGCGTAGTTCGGCGTCGCGGGTGTGCCGCCGGTGCGGCTCTCGGCGGTCTCGCAGATCGGTCGCGCGAGTCCGAAGTCGACGAGCACCGCAGGCGCGTCGGGCACGGGGTCGTCGCTCGTCCAGCCGCCGGCGAGCACGATGTTCTCCGGCTTCACGTCGCGATGGACCAACCCCGAACGATGGACGACGTCCAACGCCGATGCGACTTCGACGATGCGCTCGACGATCCGGCGGCGTACGGCGGGCCGCCGGACGAGCTCCGGTGTAGCCGCGAGTTCGTCGCGCACTTCCCCGAGCGTCGGTCCGTCGACGAGCTGCATCGCGAGACAGCGCGAACCATCGAATTCGAACGCGCCGTACGCCGTTGCGAGATGCGGGTGATGCAGGCTCGCGAGGATGCGCGCTTCCCGATCGAAGCGCTTCCACGCCTTCGAATCGCGCGCGTCGACCCGCAGCAGCTTGAGCGCGACGAGTCGGCCGCCGAGCGAGAGTTGGCGCGCTCGGTAGACCTCGCCCATGCCGCCGACGGCGATCCAGCCGACGATCTCGAAGTCGCCGACGCGCTCGCCGATCGCGAGCCGCGGCGTCGCCGCATCGCCGCCGAGCCGCGAGCGGGCACGGTGATACGCAGTGAGGTCCGACAGCACGCGCTCCACGAGCTCGACGTCGCCGGCGGCGCGGGCCAACAACGATTCGCGCAGCGGCTCCCGGCCTTGCACCCAGCGCTGCAGCCCGAACTCGAGCAGCGCTCGATAGCGCTCCGAGCCCGGTCGAACGTCGCGCTCGTCCACCCGGCGCTACTCCGCGCCGCCGAAGCGCCGTCCGAGCACGGGCACGACCTTGTGTCGCGCCTGACTGAGCAACGCGCGCAGCCTCGAAGCACTGACGCCTAGCTCGGCGGCGACACGCTCGCTCGGCCGAGCCTCGATGTCGATCGCATGCCATGCATGCCACTCACGCGGATTGAGCACGCGCACCGTGTCGGACAACGCACGTTCGCGAAGTTCGTCGCGCGCGGCGCCCGTGGTCGGCGACGTGTCGCGCGCGACCAGCACTTCGCGTCGCGCCCCGGCTCGCCACTCCGTGTCGTCGAGCGAAACGCGCGCTGCACCTCCGCCACGCTTCGCGGCGCGTCGCGCGCGCAGCAAGTCGACGATCGTGGAGCTCAACACGGCGTCGAGGAAGCCCCACAACGCGGCGTCGCCTTGGTCGTCGATGCGTTCGAGTGCCCCGGAACCGATCAAACGCACGATGAACTCCTGGACGACGTCTTCGGGCGTCGACTCGGGGGCGAGTGCACCGGCGAGCGCCTGCGCCCGAACGCGCGCGAGCGTCTCGCAGCGCAACTCTTCGAAACACTGCTCTCGCTCCGCCGCCGTGCCTTCGCGCACACGCGCGAGCCACGAACGCGGAGCATCGCTCGCTCCTGAATCGACGCGATCGGTCACGACAAGTTCTCCCTGCACGTTGCAAGCACGTGCAGGGAGGACTCTAGCCGTCGCGCACGGCGACTTGCGCAGCGACGCGACCACGAAACGAATCGAGTCCCGCGAACGAACACGGCGGAATGTCCGCTGCTTCGCGCGCGATGCGTCGACTCGCGTGTCCACGGCCTTGGAATCACTCTCCAACTCGCGTCACGGGCAGATCGAAATCGCGAGTGCCGCGGTGAGTCCGACGTTGTTCGGCGGCGAGAAACCGGGATCGCGCGACCAATATTGGCCACGGATCAAGCCCGGTGCGAGCAAGTGCGCATGCATGTAGGCCCGTGAGAAGTGGAAATCGTAGGTGCCGGTGCAATCGCTGCCGGTCGGACTGCCGCCGGACGATTGGACGGGCGTGCGCACGATCGGTGGCTTGACGCACAGCGTTCCACCTTGGAACGGAATGGCCGCGGGCTCCGCACCCCAGAAGAACAGTCCGAACTTCTTGTTGAGCACGTTCGACGCGAGCACGTGGAAATCATCGTTCGGCGCCGACAGCGACGGAGTGCCGGTCGCGAAGATCACCGGCGTACAGCCGAGCGAGTTCACCTTGGCGGTGCAGTACGACGTGACGGCGCACTCGCATTCGTCGGGAATCCAATTGGCGTTCACGTCCGCACTCGTGCCGTTGGCGACGTCTTGCACGTCGGGCACGTCGTTGCCGTTGCAGTCGGGACCACACTCGTCGGGGACGCCGTTGCCGTCGACGTCGTCGCGCACCTGCTGACACTGCGTCCCCGAGAGCGTGAAGACGTGGACGCGACCATCCTTGCTCGCCAACGAAGCCGGTTCGGAGAGCACGACGGTGTCGCCGTCGAAAGCCACGCTGGCGCCGAGGTACGCGCCGGCACCGGAGGCCCACGGTGCGTGCGCGAACTCGTGAGACTCGACCCAACCCGACGAAGCACGCGTGAAGAGGTAAGCCGCGCCGGTTCGGTCGTCGGGCACCGCACCATCGTGCTGGTGCGCACCCACGAGCACGGTGTCGCCCTCGATGGCGACGGAGTTCCCGAACTCGTCGAGATCCGTCAAGTCGGCACCGAACAGGTCTCCGTCGAGGAACCACCCACCGGAGTTCTCGGCGAACACGAATGCGCGACCCGCGCGATGGAGACCGCTCGGAGCGTAGAAGAGAGCGCCGACGACGACTCTCTGCCCGTCGGTGTCGATCGCCTCGCCGAAGTAGTTGCCGACGAGTCCGCTCGGCGGGAAGAGCCGAGTCGTTTCGCTCCAGACTCCGGGCGCCGACGCTTGGCCGAAGTCGAACACGTAGGCTTCGCCCCCCGCGAACTGAGCGCCGGAGTAGTTGTCCGCGCGTTGCGCTCCGATCGCGAGGCGCGCATCGGAAATCGCGAGCGCGTCGCCGAACCAGTCGTGCGGCGTGCCGTCCGAGGCGGTCAGCACCTGGAAGTCCGTCCACACGCCCGCGACCAAACGATAGACGCGCACTTCTCCTTGCGCCGGGCCCGACCCGAGGTCCTTGCCGTAGACGCCGACTGCGGCCCACTCGCCGTCGAGCGCCACCGACGAAGCGAAGAGGTCGGTGCTCGCCGTGTAGCCGTACATGCCGCCGGCGAACTGCGCGACGAGCGTCCAGCTCGAGCCGTTCCACGTGTAGAAGTGCGCGGAACCTCCGTCGCCGCCTCCGCCGCTGTACCCCATCTGCTGGCCGACCAGGAGATGCGTGCCGTCGAAGGCGACGGCTCGCCCGAAGTGTCGGTCGGTGCCGGGAGTCGACTCGGTGATCTCCTGCTCTTCGCGCCACACGTTGCCCGTGCGCCGGAACACCCAGACCTTGCCTTGGTTCACGTGCGCACCGTCCGCGTTGTCCGCCGACACGACGAGCACGTCGCCGACGATCGCCGTGCTGCGCGGCATGTCGCCGAAGTAGTCGAGGGGTTGCACCGAGCAGCCCGTGATCTCCAGGAATCCGCCATGACCCGCCGGGTCCATTGCGTGGTCGAAGGGCAGACACGTCTGAGCCGACGCGGCGGTGGAACAACCGATGGCGCAGACGCCGATGCGAAGGGACGAAAGGAGTCGCATGGACTGGATGCCTCTCTCTGGGAACCGCGCGTCGCGAGAACGATTGCGCCGAAGCGCGACGCGCGACACTCCGGCGGAGGGCACACCGGAACTCGCGCGCACTCCGCTCGGGTCAAGTCGGCGATTCGACGCCGCTGACGCGGGGTGGATCAGCGCTGCGCTGCGAGGAAGTCGGCGAGGTCGCGCGGCAGAGAGCTCGTCACTTCGACGCGTTTCGAGCCGTCGGGCGACGTGAAGACCAGCCGATGGTTGTGGAGCGCGTGACGCGGCAGGCCGAGCTCGCGCAAGTCGTCGGCGGTCAGGGTGCCCTCCATGCCGCGGTCGAAGTACTCGTCGCTCTCGCCATAGAGCTTGTCGCCGACCAACGGGAAGCCGATCGCGGACATGTGGACGCGGATCTGGTGCTGGCGGCCGGTCAGGAGCTTGCAGGCCACGAGCGAGTGCTCCGCGAGCCGTTCTACGACGCGCCACTCGGTGACGCTCTCCTGTCCGTCGGCGCGCACGGTCATCTTGAGCTGCACGCGCGTCGAACGCCCGAGGCCGATCGGCAGGTCGATGCGGCCCGAGTCCTCGCGCGGCACGCCGCGGACGATCGCGAGGTACTCCTTCTCGACTTCGCGCTCCTCGAACTGCCGCATCATCTCGGCGTGCGCCGCGGGCGTCTTGCCGAGCAAGACGATGCCGCTCGTTTCGCGGTCGAGGCGGTGACAGAGCCGCGGACGTTCTTCGCGCGGCCGCCCGTCGACGCCGAGCCGCGCGTGGACGCGTTGGATCAGCGTGTCGGTGAGGTGCCGCCCGCCGGGATGCACGGCGAGCATCGCGGGCTTGTCGACGACGAACGCGGCCGCATCTTCGTAGAGCACCGCGAGATCGGCGCCGAGGTCGGCGAGCTTCCCCGTCTCGACTGGCACACGGTTGTGCTCCGGGATCCAGACGATCACTCGACTGCCGTGACGGAGCTTGCGACCCGGCCGTGTCTCGGGCTTCGCTTCGCCGCTGCCCTGCGGTTGGTCGGGCGTCGAAGCGTCGACCCACACGTAGCCGTCGTGAACGAGCGCTTGGATCGACGTGCGCGACCGCCAGTGCAAGTGCTCGCCGAGGAAGCGGTCGAGACGCACGACCAGTTCGTCCACCGGCGAGCGGAAGTCGCTCGCGCGCACGACGAGCTCGATCTTCTCGAGCGGTTGCGAGAGATCGCGGTGCTTCGGAAGGAAACGCATCGGCTGCCTCGCCGCGACGACAGCCTAACGAGCGGGAACGTACACGCTGCGGCGCGGCCGGCGCAGGGAAGCATCCGGACCGCGCCGAGTTCGCGCGTCGCTCAGGTGGCGGACGTCGCGGAGGACATCGACGGCCGCGGGCCGCGCGAGCCGAAGCGCTTCGAACGCGCCTTGGCCTTGTTGACGCGCGCGACTTGGCCGCTCGCAGCTTGCGACGCGAGCCGCGTCGCGCGCTGGATCGTGCGCAGCCGTTCGCGGGCTTCGCGCCGACGCTTGTCGGAGCGCTTCTCGTGCCAGGTGTGCGCCTTGGCCAGGCGGAACACACCGCTGTAGTTGCACTGACGCTTGAAGCGGCGGAGCGCGGCTTCGAGCGACTCGTTCTGACGGACCTGGATCTTGATCGCCAAGCGGGTTCTCTCGGAAAAAGGGGCGGGAATGGTACTCACGGACCGGGCGGCCGGGAAGCAGGTTGTGGAAAGGGCTGGCGCCGGGTGCGATCCTCCGGCGTGGAGAGCGATCGGGACGAGACTCGCCGACGCCCGGAAAAGCCGGGGTCCGCGGGGCGCGCGGGCGGCGGCAACGCGGTGCTCCAAGGCACGGTGGAGACGCTCACGTTCCACAACCCCGACAGCGGGTTCGTCGTCGTAAAAATCTCGCCCGAGAGCACTTACGGCGACCCGGAACAGACCGGGTGGAGCTTTCCGTCGATCGCGGCCGTCGGGCGCTGGGAGCGGCCTACCGTCGGCGCGCGCGTGCGGCTGATCGGGCGCTTCACCCGGCATGCGACCCACGGGCGCCGCTTCGAGTTCGACCACGCCGAAATCCTCTCGCCCGAGTCGACCGACGGGCTCGTCAAGTACCTCGCGTCCGGCGCGTTCGAGGGCGTCGGACCGGTCGGGGCGGAGCGCATCGTCGAGGCGCTCGGGCTCGACGCGCTCGAGAAGATCCGCGCGAATCCGGAAGTGCTCGCGAGCGTGAAGGGCCTGAAGAAGGCCGTCCGCGAGAACCTGGCGCGCGAACTCCGGCTGCGGCTTTCCGAGCACGAGCGGCTCGCGTTCCTGCGCGGCGTCGGGCTCAACGCGACGCAAGCGCGAGACGTCTACGCGCGTTTCGGCGACGAGTGCGAAGCCGCCGTGCGCCGCGATCCCTACGCGCTCGCCGGCCTGATCGGCGGCGTCGGATTCGCGACCGTCGACCGCATCGCGGCGAGCCTCGGTTGGAGTCCGGACGCGCTCGAGCGCTGCCGCGCGGGTTTGTTGCACGTGCTCGGCGAAGCGGCGGGCGACGGACACGTGCTGCTCGAACGGGATCGAATGCTCGATCTCGCGTCCGAACTGCTCGACGCGCCGCCGCGCGAACGCCTCGAGCGCGCGTTCGCGGAGCTCGTCGCGTCGCGCCGCGTCGTGTTCGACGAAGAGCGGTACGTCTACTTGGCGCACCTCTTCCGCGCGGAAGTCGCGCTGGCGGAGGCGATCGCCCGCCTCTTGCACGCCGGCGAACGCGATGCGCTCGCCGACGAAGCTCGCGTGCGCGCCGCCGAGACGCGCAACGGACTCGAACTCGATGCCGCGCAGCGCAGCGCCGTCGTCGGACTGCTCTCGCATCCCTTCGCGCTGCTGACCGGCGGTCCCGGCGTCGGCAAGACGACGATCGTCCGACTGGTGGTCGAACTCGCCGAGCGCGCGGGAGCCCGCGTCCTGCTCGCTTCGCCGACCGGGCGCGCTTCGCGCCGCCTCGCGGAGGCGACCGGCCGCGACGCGGCGACGATCCACCGGATGCTCGGCTTCGAGCCCCACAGCGGCGGCTTCGCGCACGGACCGGATCGGCCACTCGCCGCCGATCTCGTGATCGTCGACGAAGTCTCGATGCTCGACGTGTTGCTCGCCGCACAGCTCTTCTCCGCGATCGCCGCGCCGACCCGCGTCGTGCTCGTCGGCGACCCGAACCAACTCCCGTCGGTCGGCCCGGGCAACGTGCTCGCCGACCTGATCGCGAGCGGCGTCTTGCCGGTCGAACGGCTCTCGCGCATCTACCGCCAGAAGACCGGCGGACTGATCGTCGCGAACGCACACCGCATCCTCGCGGGAGAACAGCCACTCTTGCCCGATCGCGGCGACCGCCGGGCCGACTTCTACTTCTTCCCGGTCGACGACGCAGCGGGAGCGGCCGACCGGCTGGTCGAAGTGGTCACCGAGCGCATCCCGGCGACCTTCGGGATCGACTGGCTCGAGGACGTGCAGGTGCTCGCACCGATGTACCGCGGCGACTGCGGCGTCGACGCGCTGAACGAGCGCTTGCGCGACCGGGCCCTCGGCGCGCCGGAGAGCGGCTTGTTCGGGGAGGCGGTGCGCAAGCAGGGCTTCCGGGTCGGCGACCGAGTCATCCAGACCCGCAACGACTACGAGAAGGACGTTTTCAACGGCGACATGGGCCGAATCCGCGCCGTGCACGCGGATGGCAGCGTCGACGTCGCCTTCCCCGAGCGCGATTTGCACTACACGAGCGAGAATCGCTCGGACCTCCAGCTCGCCTTCGCCATCACGGTGCACCGCGCCCAGGGCAGCGAATATCCCGCGGTGGTGTTCCCGCTCAGCACCCAGCACGCCGTGATGCTGCGGCGCAATCTGCTCTACACGGCGGCGACGCGCGCGAAGCGGCTGCTCGTCCTCGTGGGATCGCGGCGCGCGCTGGAGCTCGCATTGGCCGACGATCGCGCGGAAACCCGCCTTTCGAGGCTGGCATCGCGCTTGCGGGGCCTTCTCGGCGGGGTGTGACGCGGCCGCTCGCAGGCCTTTGCAGGCGCGGCTATCATCTCCGCCCCACCAAACGAATCCATGGAGATCTCGATGCAATCCGTCCGTTCGTTCCGCTCCGCCCTGCTCGTCGCGCCGCTGTGTCTTGCGCTTACGCCGGTCGTCGACGACGTCGCCTTCCACCCGAAGGACGGCACGGAAGTCACCAAGGTGTTCGGGAACTCCATGGAGTTCGCACTCGACGACATCACCATGTCGCTCGACGGCAACGACATGAGCGACGCGATTCCGATCGACCAAGCTCAGATGACGATGGAGTCGTCGCTGACGATCACCGACAAGTACATCACCGTCGCCGAAGGTCGTCCGACCGAATTGCTGCGCAGCTTCGATGCGGTCGACAGCTCGATCGAAGCCGGCGCCGAGACGACGAGCAACGAAGAGCTCGAGAAGCTCGAAGGCAAGAAGGTCTCGTTCAAGTGGAACGCGGACAACAAGGCGTACGACGTCGCCTATCACGAATCCGACGGCGACGCCGAGATGCTCGACCGCCTCGCCGAAGACATGGATCTCCGCGCGTTGCTGCCCGACCGCTCGGTCAAGGAAGGCGACAAGTGGGAAGTCGACGCCGAGGGTCTGATGAGCGTCGTCTTCGCGGGCATGCGCCTCGACAAGCTCGACATGGGTGACGCCCCCGAGGAGATGGCCGATGTGCTCGAAGAGATGATCGGCGAAGTGAAGCGCCTCGGCGACGACATCAAGACGGTCTGTGAGTACAAGGGCACGCGCGACGTCGACGGCAAGCGCTGCGGCGCGGTCGCGATCAAGGTCGAAGGCAAGCCGTCGCTCGATCTCGCCAGCTTCATCACGAACATCGCGAAGAAGCAGGGCGAGACGATGGGCGTGCAGATCGACATCGACGTCAAGAAGGCGACGCTCGCGCTCGAGCTCGATGCGACGGGTGAGCTGGTCTGGATCCTCGGCGACGGCCACGTGAAGAGCTTCCAGATGACGCAGAACATCAACTTGAACGCCGAGATGGACATCACGGCCGGCGCGCAAGGGCAGTCGCAGCACGTCGAGATGACCGCCGAAGCGTCCGGCAAGGGCGAAATGACCGTCGAGACGAAGTAGTCCACGACCGAAGGGTCGGAGAATCGACGAGGCGCGGTCATCGGACCGCGCCTCGTTCGTTTCCGCTCCCTACACCCGACGCTCGCCGCGCTCAGTGCGCCGGCCGGTGGATGTCCTGCGACGTGTCCTGCGTCGCCTGGTGCGACGACAGGAGGCATGCGTGCACGTCGAGCAACTCGTGGATGACCTGCACGAGCTCGTGCTGCTGGAAGGGCTTTAGCAAGTAGAGCTGCGCGCCGGCCTGCATCGCCTCTTCGCGATAGATCCGCGAACGGTAGATGCCGCTCGCCAGGATCACCGGCAACTGGTCCGACGCGATCTGCTTGCGCACGAGTCGGCACAGGTCGAAGCCGTTCTTCCCTTCGATCAACACGTCCATCAGGACCAAGTCGAGCCCGCCCTGCTTGATCCGCATGAGGCAAGCCTCGCCGGAGTCACAGAGCTCGACCTGATAGCCCGCCATCTGCAGGTAGCTCGCGGTGGCGTTGGGCGGGCCCTGCTTGTCGTGCACGTAGAGGATCGTCTTCATCGTGATCAACCTCGCGCCGTGACGGACAGGACCTCGGCGAGCGTCGTCTGGCCCGCGCGCGCCTTGCGCAAGCCGTCTTCACGGAGCGTCGCGAGTCCAGCGTGGCTCGCCGCTTCGTTGAGCTCTTCGGTCGACTTGCCCGCGCTGACGAGCGTGCGCATCTCCGGCGTCATCTGCATGATCTCGTAGAGACCGACGCGGCCCTTGAAGCCGGTGCCGAAGCACTGGTTGCAGCCCTTGCCTTCGTAGAACGTGACTCCGGCTTCGCGGGGCAGCTCCAAGCGGCGGAGGATTTCGTCGCTCGGCTCTTCGGGCGTGCGGCAGTTCGAGCAGATGCGGCGGATCAGTCGTTGGCTGATGACGCCGCGCAGCGTGTCGGCGAGCAAGTACGGCTCGACGCCCATGTCGGCGAGACGCGTGATCGTCTCGGCGGCGCCGACCGTGTGGAGGGTCGACAGCACGAGGTGACCGGTCAACGCGGCTTGCACCGCGATCTCCGCGGTCTCTTCGTCGCGGATCTCGCCGACGAGCACGACGTCGGGGTCCTGACGCAGGATCGAACGCAGACCCTTGGCGAACGTGAGTCCGGCCTTCGGGTTCGCGTTGATCTGCGTGATGCCGTCCATCTGGTTCTCGACCGGATCCTCGAGCGTGATGATCTTGGTGTCCGGTTTGTGCAGCTTCTTGAGCATCGCGTAGAGCGTGGTCGTCTTGCCGCTGCCGGTCGGACCGGTCGCGAGCGCCATGCCATCCGCGTACTCCGTCATGCGCTTCAACGCGTCGAGCTGCTTCGGGTCGAGGTCGAGGCTCTCGAGGTCGCGCAACTCGCGTCCGCCGTCGAGGATCCGGATGACCGCGCTTTCGCCGGTCAACGTCGGCGTCGTCGCGATACGCAAGTCGATCCGCCGCGGCCCGACTTCGATCTGCGTGCGACCGTCCTGCGGCAAGCGCCGCTGCGCGATGTCGAGGTTCGCGATGACCTTGAGACGCGCGAGCGCCGGACGAGCCCAGCCCTTGGGCAGCGTGAGTCGATCGTAGAGCGCACCATCGACGCGGAAGCGGATCACGAAGTTGTTCGCGCGGGCTTCGAGGTGGATGTCGCTCGCTCGCGCGTTGTAACCCTCTTCCAGCACCTTGCGGATCATGTTGATCACGGGCTGGGTGACGTCTTCCGAGTCCTCCGCGGCTTCTTCCTCGCCGCCGGAGACGTCGAAGCTGACGGTGCTCGCGCCGGCTTCGACCGTTTGCGCGATCTCGGCGAGCGCATCGGTCGTCGATTTCTGCGCCGCGAAGATCGCGTCGATGCAGGTCGTGATGCTGCTCGGTTCGGCGTACACCGCGAGCACGGGCGTCTTCAGGAAGAGCGCGATCTCGTCGACGGTGTAGACGTCGCTCGGATCGGACATCACGAGCGTCGTCACGCCGCAGATGCGGTTGATCGCGACCGCGTGGTGATACCGCGAGCGCTCCTCGCCGAGTGCGTGCGCGATCTCGTGGTCGACGAGTCCCGGTGTCAGATGGATGCAGACGACGCGCCCTTGTTGGCGCAGCGCGTCGGCGATGTCGGCCTCCTTGACGAGCCCGAGGTCCACGAGCGCCTTGCCGAGTTTGACGCCCTTCTCGCGTTTGAACGCGAGCGCTTGGGCGAGGCCGTTCTCGTCGAGTTTGCCCGCTTTGATCAAGAGCTCGCCGAGAGGTGTGTGGCGAGCCTTCGACGCTGCGACGTGCTTCACGGTGTGGATCCTGAGTGGGGACTCGGGCGCGGCGAGCGTAGGGGACCGCCCGGGCCTGAGAGCTCGCCCTATCGACGTCGCGGCGCGAGTGCATTGAGCGTCGGTCGATGAAAGTTCTTCCACGTTCGCTCGAGTCCACGAAGCGTCGCGGAACGGCGCCGGGACGTCGGCGTCGCGGCCCAGCTCACCCTGGAACCGGCTACGGTTTGCGACCGAAGTAGCGCCGTCCGAGCAGCCCCGGCGGCAGGCACGTCATCTCGTCCTTCGCCTTCGGATCGTCGTGCGCGTAGCGATAGCCCGAGCCGAAGCCCGCGTCCTTCATCAACTGCGTCGGCGCGTTGCGCAGGTGCAGCGGCACGGGCTCGGCCGCGGTGCGTTCGACGTCGCGCCGCGCTTCGCCGTACGCGACGTAGACGGCGTTCGATTTCTTCGCGCGAGCGAGGTACACGGCCGCTTGCGCGAGCGCGAGCTCGCCTTCCGGCGTGCCGAGCCGCTCGTAAGTCTCCGCCGCGTCGAGCGCGATGCGCAGCGCGAACGGATCCGCGAGCCCGATGTCCTCGACCGCCATGCGGATCAGCCGCCGCGAGACGAACGCGCGGTCCTCGCCCGCCTCGAGCATGCGCACGAGCCAGTAGAGGCTCGCGTTCTCGTCGGAGTTGCGCACGCTCTTGTGCAACGCGGAGATCAAGTCGTAGTGCTGCTCGCCTCGTTTGTCGTGGACGAGCACCTTGCGCTGCAACGCGGTCTTCAGCGTCACTTCGTCGACGATGCCGCCGGTCGGCACGAGCTCGGCCGCGCTCTCGAGCAGGTTGAGCGCGCGCCGTGCGTCGCCGTCGGCGGCGTGCGCGATCCGTTCGAGCAGCTCGTCGGGCACTTGCACGCGCCCGGCGAGCCCCCGCTCCGCGTCGTCGAGAGCTCGACGGAGCAACCCGACCAGCGCGTCGACCGGCAACGGCTCGAGGATCAGCGTCCGCGCGCGCGACAACAACGCGCCATTGAGCTCGAACGACGGGTTCTCGGTCGTCGCGCCGATCAGGAGGATGTCGCCGCGCTCCATGTACGGCAGGAACGCGTCCTGCTGCGCCTTGTTGAAGCGATGGATCTCGTCGACGAAGAGCAACGTGCGCGTGCCGGCGCGCTCCATCTCGCGCGCGGCTTCCGCCATCACTTCCTTCACTTCCTTGATGCCCGAGAGCACCGCGGAGAACGGCACGAAACGCAGACCGCTCGCGCTCGCGACCAGCCGCGCGAGCGTCGTCTTGCCGCTGCCGGGCGGGCCCCACAGGATCAGACTCTGCTTCAGGCCCTTCGCGAGCACGTTCGCCACGAAACCGCCGGCGGCGACGAGGTGCACCTGGCCCGCGTACTCTTCGATCGAGCGCGGCCGCATGCGATCGGCGAGCGGCGCCGCGGCGTGCGTCGGCTCGAGCGGATCGGCCGCGTGCGTGTCACCGAACAAGTCGCTCATGCGCGCCTCGCTCGCGCGGCCTCGAACAGGAGCAGCGACGTCGCGACGGCGACGTTGAGCGACTCCACGCTTCCGGCCATCGGAATCGACACTGCGGCGAGCTCGCCGAGTCCGGGCGGCAACTCGCCGGTCTCCGAACCGACCCAGAGCACCAACGGCCCGCGCCAATCGAACTCGCGATAGTCGACGCCGCCGCGCGTCGCCGCGGCGACGCCGCGGAAGCCGCGTTGCGCGAGCGCGTGTGCCGCCGAACTCGCGTCGGCGACGACGAAGACCGGCAGACGCAACAGGCTCCCCATCGAGCCGCGCAGCGCCTTCTGGTTCCACGGACTCGCACCACCCGCGACCACGAGCAGGCCGCTCGCGCCGCTCGCTTCCGCGCTGCGTGCGAGCGCGCCGAGGTTGCCCGGTTCGGCGACGCCGGCGACGGCGAGCAGCACGGTCTGCTTCGAAGCGTCGAGCTCACCGAGCTCACGCGCGCGCGGCGCCGCTGCGAGCGCGAGCACGCCGGGCGACGTCGAGAGCTGGGAAACACGCGCCAACGTCTCGCCGTCGACGCGTTCGAGCGCGAGCCCGACGCGTTCGAGGCGTTCCGCGAGCTCCGCGCGATCTTCCGCGACGAGCACCAGCTCGAGTTCGAGCCCCGCGCGCCGCGCGTCGTCGACCAAACGTTCGCCTTCGAGAGCGATCGTGCGCTTGTCGCGGCCCGCGAGCACTTCGCGCGCGCGCTGCACGAGCGGATTCTTGATCGAGCGAATCACCGGGCGCGATGCCATGTCGGCGGGCTAGCATACCGAGCGCATGACCGCTCCGGAGACAGGCCGAGTCGTCCGCACCGACGCCAAAGTGGTGCACGTCGAAGTCGGCGACCGCGTCGTGCTGGCGGCACCGCGCGGCAAGCTCTTCGAGGAACGCAAGACGCAGAAGAACCCTGTGGCGGTCGGCGACCGAGTGCTCGTCGACACGTCGAGCCAGCCGGCGGGGCTCGAAGAAGTCCTGCCGCGCACGAACTGGCTCGGAAGGCTCGCTTCGACGCACGATCCGCGCGAGCAAGTGCTCTTCGCGAACGTCGATCGGCTCTTCGTCGTCGCGTCGGTCAAGAAGCCGCCGTTCTCGTCCAACCGCGCCGATCGCATCCTCGCGGCGTGCGCGTGGCACGACATCCCCGCGACGCTCGTGCTCAACAAGGTCGACCTCGCCGAGGACGAGGAAGTCGAGGCGCTGCGCGCGAGCTACGCGCACGCCGGCATCGAGCTCCTCGAAACGTGCGCGACCGACGGACGCGGCATCGACGAGCTGCGCGCGGCGCTCGCGGGTCGAGTTTCGGCGCTCTACGGCGGCTCCGGCGTCGGCAAGTCGAGTCTGCTTAACGCGCTCGCGCCCGGCCTGAAGCTCAAGGTCGGCAAGATCAGCAAGTTCTGGGACGCCGGCAAGCACACGACGACGCACTCCGAGCTCCTGAAGTTGCCGTTCGGCGGCGCCGTGATCGACACGCCGGGCATCCGCGTCTTCCGTTTGCACGGCGCGACGCAGCAGGACCTGCGCGGCATCTTCCCGGAGCTCGTCGCCGAGCAATCGCGCTGTCACTTCCCGAGCTGCACGCACGTCTCGGAACCCGATTGCGCCGTCGTGCGCGCGCTCGACGCGGGCCGGATCCCCGAGTCGCGTTATGCGAGCTACCTCGAGCTGATGAACGAGATCCGCGAGCTCCCCGACCTCGAAGTCGCGCCCGATGCGGAGGACGAATCGACGGTCTGACGCGCTGAGCACGCACTGACGGCGCGACGACGCGAAACGACCGAGGCTGCTCTGATTCGCAGCGTGTCGAACCAGAGCACCCTCGTGCATCGAGTTGCGCCCGGCGCATCTCGATCGATCGGCTCAGGGTCGTCACGAGACGACCTGTTCGCCGGCAACTCGGAATCACCTATTCGTGGTACGACGCGGGGCAGCGGTCGCAAATGAACGTGAGCGACGCTTGGCAGTCGGTGCCCCAAGGACCCCAATCGGTGATGTTGATGTAGCCTTGGACCCCATCGCCGCATGCGGCTTGGGGGAAGACCTTCCTTTGGCATTCGCCGCCCGGCGGCACGTTTGGACAGAAGCCGCCCCATCCGCCCCACGCATTGGAGATGTTGATCGCGATCGGCGTCGTCTTGTTGTTGACGACCGTGAGCGTCCCACCCCAGGAGCACTTGCTCGCCGCATCATCAGGGCAGTCCCCGTCACCGCAAACACCCGGCGAGCTCACGCCCGACCAGTACACGGCGATACCACAGTTCTTGGAATTGCTGAGCGACATGAGTGCCGCACACGAGCAATTGTCGTCTTGCGGCGCAGCGATCGCGGCCGGAACCGGGCTCGCGGCGCGACTGGGACTGTAGGAAGCTGCCACCAGCAGCGTGGACGCCGCCAGGAGCACGGGAAGCGGAAGCGCGAACTTCATGAAAACCTCCGAAGATTCGGGTGGTGAAGAGGAACAGACAGTTGGGAAAGCCGCGCGGGATTGAATGCCCCGCGCGGAGGGCGATGCTGCGCGCGCCTCGCGGCTTGGCTCGCGACCGTTCGTCGAGCGCTGGCACGTGCGCGCGTTCGGCGGTCAGCGCGCTGCGACCGATTCGGTGATCGTGTGCTCGAGCTTCGAACACTGCGCACGCAGTTGAGTCGTCAAGTACTCGAACTCCGACCCCGGCATGTGGGCGACGTAGCCCGGCCCTTCCGGCGTGTAGACCAGCGTGTACGAATCCTGGCTCGAATCCGCGGGAGGCTCGCTGGACACGAACGTCCCAGATTCCACCTGGGTGCGCGCCACCGCGATCGCCAGTTCTTCGCGGGTCCCGATCAGCAGCTCGAACTCCTTCTGCGCGGACTCGACCTCCGCCAAGGCTCGCGACTTCGCGAGCGGATCCGAGAGCGCTGCGCGGACGTCGTCACTGAGACGCAGATGCGAGAGCGCGGACTCGGGTGAACGCCTGAGTATGTGGGCGGCGCGTGCGACCGAGACGTCTTCGGAATCGCCGACATCCGCGACCGACGCTGCGTGAGCGCACTTGGCGGAAGCCGGCGTGGACTGAGAGTTTGGCATCAGCAAGAACGCTGCGGTTGCTGCCGATGCTGCGGCCACGACGACCAAGGCAAGTCCCACGGCGCCCGTTCGGCGCGAAGGAAGAGCAGTGGACTGACCGTCGAGAGTGTTCTCATGCATGTGACTCGTCTCCTTTGCGAGCGGCGTTTCGGCTGAAACGAATGGACGGAAGGGATCGCCCTCAGGCTGCGACGAGTCGTTGCATGATTCGTCGATTTCGCAGCGGACCCGGTCGGACTGCGGAGCGAGCGCAGGTGGTGTTCTGCGGAATCGCGCTGCGTGTGAGGTCACGCGTCGAGTGGCGCACGTGGTGGCGCCTCAGGGTTCCGCTCACGGACGCCAGACACACCGCCGCCGTTCGGGGTCGTGGACGACGGCGGTGTGAGATTCATCGCTCGAGCGTCGCGGCGAGTCGCACGTAGCTGGCGAAGCGCCGAGCGCGGAGTTCGCCACGCTCGACGGCAACTCGCACCGCGCAGTCGGGTTCCGCGACGTGCGCACAGTCGGCGAAACGACAGCGCGCGGCGAACGGCGTGAAGTCGGCGAACGCGGCGCGCAGGTCGGCGCGGGTCACGCCGCCGAGCCCGAACTCGCGCACGCCGGGCGTGTCGACGAGCCACGCGGCGCTGGCGGACGTACTCGAACCCGCGAGCTCGACGAGCCGCCCCGCCGACGTCGTGTGACGCCCGCGCAGGTTGCCCGTCGACACACCGCCGATCGCGAGCAAGCTCGACGGGGCGAGCGCATTGACGAGCGACGTCTTGCCGACGCCCGAATGCCCGACCAACACGGCCGTCTTGCCGGCGAGGCGCGCGCGCAACGCATCGAGCCCGACGCCCGTCGCCGCGGACACGCGCAACGCGTCGCAACCGAGCTCGCGCCACTCGTGCTCGAGTTCCTCGAGCTCGCGCGCGGCGGCGGGCGAGTCGCCGAGCAACTCGACCTTGTTGACGAGCACGCACGCCGAAAGCTCGCTCGCCGCGAGCGCGACGAACAGGCGATCGACGAGCCCAGGCACGAGCGGCGGCGCGACCACCGACGTCACGATCAACGCGAGGTCGACGTTCGCCGCGAGCACGAGCTCACGCCGCGGGTTCGCGGGGTCGGGCCGCGCGAGCCGCGAGCGTCGCTCGCCGCGCGCGACGACTCGGCCACTCGCGAGCTCGACGTCATCGCCGATCGCGAGCTCGAGCCCGAGCGGCCGCGGCAGGTCGAACTCGACCGCGCCGACGCGCACGAACACTCGCGTGCGCGCCAGGCCGACCACCCGCGCCGCGTCGCTCCGCGCCTCTGCCGGCAGCTCGACCCGTACCTTCAGCGAGGTGCCAGAGCTCGCCGCATCGAGAAGGGACTGGGGCTCGATCGTGACGCGGAATCGGCGCGCCGCGCTCCTCGGATCGTGCTCGCTCATC
>JAKLKU010000015.1 GCA_023150475.1 Planctomycetota bacterium | reverse complement strand
CAGACAAAGACCGCCACAACCCGTTTTGGTTTCAGCCGCGCCCGAATTTTCGGCGCAACGACGCGGGGCAGTATCGTTAGGCGGCGGTTCTGTGCTCGGCGACCGCGCGCTCCAGCGCCTCCAGCAACGCTCCGCGCATCACCGGCTTCGAAAGGTAGTCGTCCATGCCGGCGGCGAGGCAGCGTTCACGATCGCCTTCGAGCGCGTTGGCGGTCAGGGCGACGATGCGCACGTTGCGACTCGGACCGCCGCTCGCGCGGATCTGGCGCGTCGCTTCGTAGCCGTCCATCACCGGCATCTGGCAGTCCATGAGCACGACGTCGAAGGCTTCGCGGGCGAGGCACTCGACGGCGGCGGCTCCGTGTTCCGCAGCGACGACCACGCACTCGAGCCTGGCGAGCGTCGCCTCCATCACCATCCGGTTCACGGAGTTGTCTTCGACGAGCAAGACACGCAGCCCGACCGGGAGCGTGGTCGTGGAGCCCGGCGGAGCGACGTTTGGCGACGGGAGCGACGGTGCGGCCTCCAGCGGCAAGCGCACTTCGAACTCGCTGCCGACGCCCACCGTGCTCGTCACCGTGATGCGACCGTTCATCGCCTGCACGAGTTCGCGCGTGATCGCGAGCCCGAGTCCGCTGCCGCCGAAGCGTCGTGTCGTCGACGCGTCGGCTTGGGTGAACTTCTCGAAGATGAGTTCGAGCTTGTCCTCCGGGATCCCGACGCCGGTGTCCCGCACGTGGATGAGCAGCGCGTCGCCGTCGCTCGCAGCGGGGTCGCGGCGGACCGCGAGCTCCACGCTGCCTCGCTCCGTGAACTTCACGGCGTTACCGCCGAGGTTCAGTAGGACTTGCTTCAGCCGCGTCGGGTCGCCGATCAACGATTCCG
Source organism: Planctomycetota bacterium (assembly GCA_023150475.1). Classification (GTDB taxonomy): domain Bacteria; phylum Planctomycetota; class UBA1135; order UBA1135; genus JACRIN01. Next base: position 143,893 of record JAKLKU010000015.1, on the reverse strand, counting down.
GTACGTCGTTCGCGACTTCGACGACGACCGCGATCGAGCGTTGCATCGTCGTCGAGCGCAAGACGCTGCCGACGTCGCCGACGACGGTGCGCACCGCGTAGGGCACGCGCTCGAGCACCAGCTTGCCCTCTTCGATCTTGGAGAGGTCGAGCACGTTGCTGACGAGTTCGAGCAGACACGCCGCCGACGTGCGGGTCGTCGCGACGTAGTCGCGCTGCCGAGCATCGAGCTCGGTGTCCATCAACAGGTCCGCGACGCCAAGGATGCCGTTCAGCGGCGTGCGCATCTCGTGGCTCATGTTCGCGAGGAACTCCGACTTGGCGCGGTCGGAGTACTGCGCGATCTCGACGCTGTGCCGCAGCGCTTGTTCGTGACGTTGCGCGCTCGAGAGCCGGGCGTTGAGCTGAGCGATGATCAGCGTGGACGCGAGGATCAGCCCGAGCGACACCAAGAGTTGCAGCGCGCGCTGCTCTCGCGCCGTGGCGAGCGCCGCCACCCAGTCCTCGGCAGGGAAGTCGATTCCGAGCACCGCTTCGACGCGGCCCTGCGCGTCGCGCAGCGGCTCGTACGCCGACACCCACACACCCCAGCGGTCGCTCACGAGTCCCGCTTCGAACCCAGGCACGCCTTGGAACGCGAGCCGCAGTTCGTCCGACACGTCCTCGTCGTCGTACGGCTCGCCGAGCACCGTGCGCGACTCGCGGTCGCCTTCGTAGATGCCATTACCGTCGTAGTCGGTCTCGGCGTCGACCCAGAGCACGACGCGCGAAGCGTCGAGCAACTTGAACGTGTAGATGTCCGCGACACGCGGGTTCGCGCCGAGCCAGCGCTTCTGCGTCTCGATCAACTCGAGGAACGTCGGATCGTCTTCGGGCGTGTCGAGCGAGAGCCGAGCGTGCCCGAGCCGTTCCGTCTCGCGCGCGTACACCGGCGCGAAGCCTTCGACGGTTCGCACCAGTCGCGCGCGTTCGTCGACTTCCGCTCGGTGGATCAGCAGTCCGCCCGGCAGCACCGTGACGACCAGGATCAGCAGTCCGATCCTGCGATTGACGGCGGAGAATCCGAGCGCGCGCAAGCGACGCATCGTCACCGCCGTCGCAATGACGACGATCGCCGCGAACAGGAAGTAGTGCCAGCCTGCACTCATCGATGGGACGAACGAACCGGTGTCGAGTGGAGCACGCGGTTCACCCTGGCCGGTGCGCCACGTGTGGATGCGTCGATGTCGCTCGCCGAAGGGGGAATCCTTGAGGACGCTCGCACGCTCGCAGTGCGTATTCGTCGCTCCGCGGGTCGTACGACGGTTTTTCCGTTTCGCACCGGCAACACGTTGGAGCTTGCGATCCGACGGCGGTGTAGCGGATCCGTGCGCCGCGCGACACGCGTGTGGTTCCACTCGCGCCCGAGCGCTGGAGACGCGTGAGCTGCGCTGTGGTGCAAGCCCGTCGTCGCGTGAACGTTCGGGGTCGAAGTCGGCGGGAGTCGACGTCAACCGTTGCCGTCAACCGTTGCGCCCGACCGTCGTGCCCGCCCGTTGCGACCAAGACTTGCGATCAAACATCCCGATCAACCGGTGCCGGCGTTGCGCGGCGAACGACGGCCGAACCACGCGCAGAGCAGCATCGCGAGCACGGCGCCGGTTCCCGCGAGTGCCATGTCCTTCTGCGCGTCCCACACGTCGCCTTGCATGCCGACGTAGGCGGCGCCGGTGTCGCCGCCGAAGACTTCGGCAGCGAGCCATTCCACGAGCTCGTAGAGAGCGGACCAGGAGAGCGTCATCTGCACGGGCAACACGTAGCTCGTCACGCCGCGCGCTGCGACGATCGCGAGGAAGAGCTCACGCATCGGCACGGCGAGCAACAGCCCGAACGAGAAGTGCACGAGTCGGTCGTAGTGGTTGCGCTGCCAGCCGAGGACCGAACTCAACGTGTGCCCGGTGAGCTCCGTCCACCAACGGTCGTACGGCACCTGCGTGTACGTGTAGTGCGCGCCGATTTCGTGCAGCACGAAGAACACGAAGATTGCCGTGTACGCGAAGTTCGAGAAGCGCAGCCTGCGGCGTCTCGCCCACAGGACGGCGACCGCGAGCACGACGAGTGAGTTCTCGAGCGCCCACGTCAAGCGATCCGGCGGCGCGATCGCGAGTGCACCGAAGAGCACCACGAGCAGCGCGAGCAAGATCGACGGATAGCGCATCGCCGACACGTTAGCGACCGGCGGAAGCGCGTCGTGGACGAAGGAGCGGCGCGGTGGGGGATCGACACCGCGCCGCTTTGGCGCTCGCAGCCTTCGCTCGGGGAGCGAACGTCACGGCGAGCGCGTTCGAAGTGTTCGAGCCGCCGCCGCGGGGCCAACGGGATCTCGACACGAGGGCTCCAACTGCCACCTGTCGCCGTCGGCGAATCGCCAACGCGTTGCGCAGTCGAGTTCGGCGCGGCACGCGAGGCTCGCGCCGCGGATCCCGAGCTCGCTGCCGCGCGGCACGACGCGCGCTTCGCGGTGGACGAGCAGCGCGTGGCGCGGATGGCCGTGCGGCGCCGTGCACACGCCGATCTCGACGCCGTCGAACCGGCTGAGCCCGGGATTCGGCGTCGAGCCCGAACCGAAGTTCGCGAACCCCACGCGACCGCCGGACTTCGCGGTCGAACTCCGGTGCGTCATCACGCCGGTGCTCTGGCCGCAGTGGACGACGCCGCCTCCGCCCCGACACCGAGCGCCGTCCGGCCCGACGGAGCGCGCGTCGTCGGACTCGCCTTGCACGGCGGTGTCGTCCGAGCGGTGGAGCCTCCACGATGCGCCTCGGGCGAACCCGAGCGCGGAGCGGATCCAGCACGAGCTCGGGGTGAGCGAACGGAGGATCGTGTTCATGGTGGAGCGCAGGAGCTGCGGCCGAGGACGACTCGGGGACGCGCGGCCGACGGCAAGGCTCGTTCCTCAGCGAGCGCACGGCGTAGGGGACGGATTCGCGCTCGGACGTCCGAGCCGTCGCACGGCGGTTCGCCGAGGCTCGCCGCGCGGTCCGGACCGAACTGCTGCGGATGCGCTCTGCGGACAAGAGCCCGAGCGGGCGGTCCGCCGGCCCGGATCGTCCGGTCCGTCGGGCGGACGCCGGGTCCTGGTTTCGCACGCTCGGAAGGCGCTTCGCGCCCGCCGCGCTCGCTCGGCTCGCCCGCGCCTCTAGAATGCTGCGCCGTTTTTTCGACACAGGGCCTTCCCGACCCGCCATGCCCACCCCGCGACGCGGTCACTCAGGAAGACTCAGGCCCGCGGGTCGTCCTGCGACGCCCCTCGGCGCGTTGCCGCGTCGGCCAACGTGTCGGCCGGCGTGACCACGAGACGTGTCCCGAGAGAACAGAGCCCCACCAGGAGCCCGCATTGAAGTTCGAAGAGATCAAGGATCGCGCTGCCAAGGCGAAGCAAGACGGCCAAGAGATCATCGTCGTGCTCGGCTTGGGCTTCGTCGGCACCGCCGTCGTCGCCAACCTCGCCCGCACGCTGACGCCCGGCGGCAAGCGGATGTTCTTCTGCGTCGGCCTCGACCGTGACGACGCGGCCGGCCGCGAGAAGGTCGGGCGGCTCGACGTCGGCCGTTCGCCGACCTACGCCAACGATCCGAGCCTCGAAACGGTGATCAGCGCCGCCGCCAAGGAGCCGCGCAACGCCGTCGGCACGACCGACCCGCGCGTGATCGGGCTCGCCGACGTCGTCATCTCGTGCATCAACCTCGACCTCGTGCGCGAGCCCGGTCAGACCGACGTGCTCGACTGCCCGACCGCCGGGTACGCGGCCGCGATGCGCATGGTCGGCGAGCACATGCAACCCGGCACGCTCGTGACGATCGAGAGCACGCTGCCGCTCGGTTGTTCGGACCGCGTGCTCTATCCGGCGCTCTGCGAAGGCCAGAAGAAGCGCGGCGTCGACGTGGTCAAGGATCCGCCGATGCTCGCGTACTGCTACGAGCGCGTGATGCCCGGCCCCGACTACCTCGACTCGGTCAACAACTTCTGGCGCGCGTTCGCCGGCATCGATCAGCGGAGCTCGGAGCGCGCCGAAGCGTTCCTCGCGAAGTACGTCAACACGAAGCAGTTCCCGTTGTGGCGCCACAAGACGATCCGCGCCGCGGAGATGGGCAAGCTGCTCGAGAACAGCTACCGCGCGACCAACATCGCGTTCATTGAAGAGTGGGCGAAGCTCGCCGAGCGCGTCGGCGTCGACCTCTTCGACGTCGTGCGTTCGATCCGGCTGCGCAAGGGCACGCACGACAACATGATGCTGCCCGGGCTCGGCGTCGGCGGGTACTGCCTGACCAAGGACGCGCTGCTCGCCGCGTTCGGCGCGCAGAAGCTGCTCGGCGTCGAAGCGGAGTTGCCGTTCTCGCGCCGCGCGATCCTGACCAACGAGAAGATGCCGCTGCGCGCCGTCGAATCGGTCGAGAAGCACTTCAAAGGCGCGTTGCGCGGCAAACGCGCCGCGCTGATCGGCGTCACGTACCGTCCGGGCGTCGCGGACACCCGCAGCTCGCCGTCGGAGATCGTCGCGCGCGAGTTCGTCAAACGCGGCGCGACCGTCGTCGCGTACGACCCGCTCGTCGAGCTCTGGGAGGAGTTCCCCGAGATCCCGATGGCGAAGGACTGCGCAAGCGCGCTCGACCAGGCCGACATCGTCGTCGTGTGCTTGCCCGACGCCCACTACAAGAACTACTTGCCCGAGCTCGTGAAGCAGAAGCTCGCGCGCGGCGCGATCGTCGTCGACGCGTGGAGCTTGATCACCGACGCGATCGGCAAACACTGCGCGGAGCACGGCATCGAGCTCGTCGTCTACGGCCGCGGCGACGTGCCGAAGTCGACCCCGGCGCCCGCGACGGCGGCGGCGCGAGGCTGACGCGATGCGCATCCTGGTCACCGGCGCGGCGGGCGTGATCGGCTTCGAGCTCGCTCGGCAGATCGCCGAGCGCGGCGACGAGCTCGTCGCGATCGACTGCGGCAAAAAAGGAGGGCTCGAGGACTTGGACGCCTTGCGCGCGCGGCATCCGCAGCGTGTCACGGTGCTCCACAACGACCTCGCGAAGGGACCGCTCGAGCTCGCCGGCCGCTTCGACGCGATCTACCACCTCGCGGCGATCGTCGGTGTGCAGTACGTGACCGACCATCCGTACGAGACGATGGTCGTCAACATGCGCAGCACGCTGAAGGTGCTCGATTTCGCGCTGCAGTCGAAGTCAGGGCCCTTCTTCTTCGCCTCGTCGAGCGAGAACTACGCGTCCGGCGTCGACGCCGGCTTCGTCAAGGTGCCGACGCCGGAGGACGTGATCCTCTCGATCGATCGCATCGCGCTGCCGCGCTGGTCGTACGCGGCGAGCAAGCTGGCGGGTGAGAGCGCGGTCTTCGGCGCGGCGAGCGAACACGGCTTGCACCCGGTCGTGGTGCGCTTCCACAACGTCTATGGGCCGCGCATGGGGCCGACCCACGTGATCCCGGAGATGCTGAAGCGCGTCCGCGAGCGCACCGATCCGTTCCCGGTCTTCGGGCCCGAACAGACGCGTTCGTTCCTCTACGTCGAGGACGCCGGCCGTGCGCTGCTCACCGTGCTCGACGCCGCGCTCGGCGGCGCGAAAGGGCTCTTCAACATCGGTTCGCCGCACGAGAAGCGCATCGACGAGCTCGCGCGCACGATCTTCGACGTCACGGGCTTCCATCCGCGGATCGACGCGCGGCCTGCGCCGCCGGGTTCGGTCGCGCGCCGCGCGCCGGACATTTCCAAGCTCGCGAAGCTCGGCTTCGCGCCGCGCGTCGAGCTCGAAGACGGCATTCGCGCCTGCTGGCGGCGCTGACACGGCGCGCGGAACGGATTTCCGCTCCGCGCGGTGTGCGCCACCGAACGCTTGCGCCGCAGCGGCGGCGAGACGTTGGGCGCACGAGCTCGCGTGCTAGCATGGCCGCTCGCTGCGCGCCGCGTCGTGCGCGCCGAAGGCCCTGCATGTCGTACGTTCGCCCCAGTCTCCGTCGCGCCCTCGTCCTGGCTCCGCTCGCGCTCGCCGCGGGCGCCGTGATCGCCGGCTGCGAGGACTACTTCGACAAGGTCAAGAACGAGCTCGAGGACATCTTCCTCGGCGAGGACGACTCGGGCACGACCGCGTTCCAACCGCACACGACGAAGTACGCGACGCTCTCGACTTCGCCGGTCGTCTTCGGCAACCACCGCTTCGTGTACCTCGCGAACGAGACGGCGTCGGGCAAGAACTTCAACGCGAAGAACGGCGACACGTCCTTCACCGACGATTGCGCGGTCGTCGTCAACATGAAGAACCGGATCGAGCACCCGCTCAACGTCGCGACCCAAGCAGCCGCGTTCGTCGGCCGGCACGTGTTCCTCGCCGTCAACGAGCGCGACGACTCGTGGGATTGGAGCGAGGACGGCGATCTGACGGACGTCGTGCTGTTGCACTACCCCGGCTCGGGCGGGAGTCCGTCCGCGCGCGACGTCGAGTACGTCGACACGCTCGATTCCGCGGCGACCGTGCCGTTCGTCGTCGCGTCCGACCGGCTGTACTACGCGGCCGACCTGCTCGAACCGCTCGCCGCGAACGAAACGAACCTCAAGTGGCTCGACCGCGACGCTCCGACGACACCGACGCGCGTGTTGCACAACGTGGCGGCGGCTTCCGGCGGCAGTTGCCACGCGCGGCCCGCGAACGCCGACGAGGACCTCGTCTTCGTGACGATCTCCGAGCTCGTCGACGGCTTCGACCACAACAACGACGGCGACACCAACGACGGCAACGTCCTCGGCGTGCTCGATTCGACCGACGTGGGCGCGGAAGTGCTGAGCACCGAGCTCGCGATCATCAACCAATCCGGCGTCACGCGCGCGCGACGGCTCGCCGCGAGCAACTGGCTCGTCGCGTTCCTGGTCAACGAGACACGTCAGGCGGACTTCGTCGACGGTCTGAACGACGCCGTCGGCCTCGGGTTCCCCGCCGGTTGGGAGCCGACCGGCTGCGCCGGCTACACCGACACCGACACCAACGACGACGTCCTCTTCTTCTTCGACTACGCGAGTTGGTTCGCCGATCCGGTCGCGAATCCGCCCCAGAACACGGGCCTCGCCGGCATCAATCGGGTGCTCGCAGTGCCCGGTTACGTCGGCACGACGGTGCTCGAGAACGACGACGGCGGCTGCGACGCGAACGGCGACAGCGACACCAACGACGCGATCTTCCGCTGGACCAGCACGGCGACGCCGCTGCAGCCCTTCAACGATCCCGACGAGCTCATCGCGATGCTCGCCGCCGCCGGCAACGCGAAGGGCATCAGCGACCTCGACGACCGTTTCCTTTGCGTCGTCGACGAGAACGCCGACAACCGCAACCACGACAACGATTCGAACGTCGACAACTTCCTGCTCGCGTGGCTCGACCCGACGCTCGGCGCCGCAGCGGTGTGGAACTTCGACCGTGAGCCGACGAAACCCGGCATCCAAGCCGCGATCGTCACTTGGATGGCCGATCGTGAGAAGCGCGACCGCGTGCTCGTCGACATCTCGGAGCGGTCCTTCGGTACCACGCAGAACAAGTCCTGGAAGGACAAGGACGTCAGCGACGAAGTCCCCGCGTTCGCGTACTTCCCGAACGCCACGCCCGATCGTTTCGCGTTCCCGCGCGCGCCTGCCGCACTGTCGGGCGCCAACGGCGGCATCGTCCAAGCGAAGAACAGCGTCTTCTTCCGTGTCTCGGAAGTCTCCGACTCGCGCGACTGGAACCGCGACAACATCGGTTCGTTCATGCTCGTGCGCTCGACGCTGTCGCAGAAAGGGCTCGACTACATCAGTCCGCTCAACAACTTGACCAGCGACTCGGTGTTCACCGACGGCCGGTATGGGGCCGCGTTCCTGGTCGACGAGACGCTCGTCTTCAACGACTACAACCACGACGGCGACCGCGCGGACCTGGTCGTCCGCTGGATCCGCATCAATCCGTGATTCAGTGTCGCGGCGCTTCGCCGCGCACGACGTGGCCCGCGCCTTCGAGCGCGGCCTTGGCGTCCGCGAAGCGCTCCGCGGAGACCAGTAGCCAGTCGGTGTCGTAGGTCGACAGCACGAACACTGGCACTCGCGCGTCGGCGAGCGCGCGACAGAGGCTCGCGAGCACCCCGATCGTCGTCATCGGCACGGTCCCGACGATCCCGAACGCGACCTTGCCGCGGTCGTGCATCACCGCGGCGGGCACTTTCGCTTCCGGACAGACGATCGACAACTCGTCCGGCGTGCGCGTGAAGCTGACCAAGCCGCCGCGCGCCCAGTCGGGCAGGTTCGCGTCGTGCGCGAGCCGCGCGATCGCGAGTCGTTCGCCGTGGACGCGGAACTCGAAGGTCGTGCTCATGCCGAGAAGCTAGCGTTCGACCCAGTCGGGCAGCGAGCGCGTCTTGACCCAATGGTCGAGCGTCGGATGGCGAAACGCGAGCGCCGCCGCGTGCAGCAAGTACCCGCCCGCGCCCGGCGGCACGTCGCTCTTCGGCCGGCCGCCGGGACCGAACAGTGGATCACCGACGATCGGCGCGCCCGCGGCGGCGAGATGGATGCGGAGCTGATCGGGACGGCCGGTGATCGGCTGCGTGGCGACGAGCGTGCGGTCCGATTCACGCCGAAGCACTCGCACGCGCGTGAACGACGGGCGGCCTTCACTCGCCGCGGCGAAGATCTCGAGCGGTCCGTGCGCGAGCTTCGCGATCGGCGTGCGGACGTGGAGCGACTGCGGGAGGCTCGCCCCTGCGACCCACGCGAGGTACGTCTTGCGCGGCACGAACTCGCGGAACTGTCGCGCGAGCGCGGCTCGAGCCGCGGCGTTCTTGCCGAACGCGATCAATCCCGACGTGCCGCGTCCCAAGCGATGCGCGGGCGCCGCATCGGTGCGCTCCACCGAGCTCGCGCGAACGAGTTCGAGCAGCGTGCGCGCGAGGAACGGGCCCGCGGGTAGCACTTGCAGACCCGCGGGCTTGATCACGACGAGCACGTGCTCGTCCTCGAACGCGACGCCGAACGACGTCGGCGCGGCGGGCTCGTCCCACGGCGGGCGGTGGAACTCGAGTTCGTCGCCGGCGCAGAGCCTCGTGTCGCTCGTGGTCGCGCGGCCGTTCACGCGCACGCGGCCGAGCTCGATCGCCGTGCGCCACTCGGCCTCGCCGGAATGCCGAAAGCGCGCGACGTGGAAGCCGAGCACGGTCGCGCCGGCGCCGTCTGGGCCGACTTGCGCGCGGTAGACGAAGCCTCGGTTCGCGTCGGTCATCGAGCGCACGAATCTACTCGCCGTGCGCGAGGCGGCGAGCGACCGCGGCTCGTGTCGCGCCGCTAGCGCCGTGAATCGGTCCCCGGACGAGTCGGGGCCAGGCGGGTCGCTGCAGAGCGCTCGTGCCCCGGCCGTGCGCGGTCGCCCGGAAATCGCTTCCGCCGTGAATCGTCCCGCCTCCGCCGGGACTCTCGAACGGCAAGGCCAAGACCCACGAGGAGACCCACGATGCTCGGCAAACTGCTGCCCACCAACGAACACCCGATCGAACGAGTCCTGCGCGTCGCGATAGGCGTCGCGCTGATCGCGCTCGTCTTCGCCGGCCCCAAGACGCCGTGGGGTTGGATCGGCGTCGTGCCGCTCGCCACCGGCTTGATCGGGAGCTGCCCGCTCTACACGCTGTTCGGATGGCGCACCTGCCCGCTGAAGGCGCAGTGAACTCCGACGTCGAGCTGCTCGCACTCGTCGCGCGCGGAGATCGCGCGGCGTTCGAGCAGTTCGTCTCACGACACGAAGTCGCCGTGTGGCGCGTCGTGCAAGCGCTCGAGGACGATCCGACGCGCGCCGAAGACGCGCTGCAGGAGACGTTCCTCGCCGCGTGGCGTAACGCGGCGAGTTTCCGTGGCGAAGAATCCGCCCGCGCGTGGTTGCTCTCGATCGCGCGTCACGCGGTCTTCCGCCAGCACCGCAAACGCTCCGGTGAGCCCGAGCACGTGGGCTCGCTCACCGAACTCGGCTGCGCGGCCGGCTTCGGCGCCGAACCCACCGTCGATCCCATGGATGCGCTCGAACGTCGCGATCAGATCCTGCGCGCCTTCGAGCGCTTGAGCCCGGAGGACCGCGAGGCGATCGTGCTGCGCGACGTCGCCGAGCTCTCCGCCGAAGAAGCTGCGCGGTTCGCGGGCACGAGCGTCGCCGCGCACAAGAGCCGCTTGCACCGCGCGCGTCTGAAGTTCGCCGGACACCTGCGAGGAGATGAGCATGTTGCCTGATCGCGAAGTCGCAGGCCTCAAGTGCAGCGAAGTGCTCGAGCACCTCTCGAGCTACTTCGACGGCGAGCTCGAACGCGAGCGCCGCGCGAAGATCGAAGCGCACGTCAGCGGTTGCGACGTGTGCGCGCGCTTCGGTGGTCGATTCGCCGACGCCGTGAAGGCGCTGCAACGCACGCTCGAAGCGCGCACCGAAGTCGACGCCGGCGTGCTCGAGCGGCTGCGCCGCCGTCTCGGCGCGGAGCTCTGAGCCCGCGGGCTCGCTCTGGACCCTTGTGTTAGACTCCGCGGCTCGCGAAGCCGCGTATGAGCCCCGAAGTCCCCGACCGCACCTCCGCCGAACCCGCCTGGAGCTCCGAGAAACCCTCGGGCATCCCGATCCGCACGCCAAAGCCTGCGTGGCTCAAAGTGCCGCTGCCCGGCGGCGAAGGCTACGCGAAGCTCAAGGCGCTGACCGAGAGCCTGAAGCTCAACACGGTCTGCCAAGAGGCGCGCTGCCCGAACGTCGGCGAGTGTTGGAAGGGCGAGCACGCGACGATGACGATCATGGTGCTCGGCGACGAGTGCACGCGGCGTTGTCGCTTCTGCGCGGTCAAGACCGTCGATCGCGCGGCGCCGCCGGATCCGGACGAGCCGTTGCACGTCGGTCAGGCGGTCGCGGCGATGAAGCTCGCCTACGTCGTGCTGACGTCGGTCGATCGCGACGACCTCGCCGACGGCGGATCCGCGCACTACGCCGAGTGCATCCGCAAGGTGCGTGAGCTCGCGCCGCAGACCGTGGTGGAGACGTTGATCCCCGACTACCAAGGCGCCGCGCTCGAGACTTTGTTGCGCGCCGCGCCCGACGTGCTCGCGCACAACGTGGAGGTCGTCGATCGCCTCCAGCGGAAGATCCGCGACCCGCGGTGTTCGTTCGAACGTTCGCTGACGACGTTGCGCGAAGCGAAACGGCTCGCGCCGCGCGCGTTCACCAAGTCGTCGCTGATGCTCGGGCTCGGCGAGACGCACGAAGAGGTGCTCGAGAGTCTCGACCGCTTGCGCGCCGCGGACGTCGACTTCCTGACGCTCGGTCAGTACCTGCGGCCGACCGAGAACCACGCTCCGGTCCGCGAGTACGTGCCGCCGGCGCGTTTCGACGAGTACAAGGCGCTCGGCGAGCGCCTCGGCTTCCGGTACGTCGCGTCGGGACCGCTCGTGCGTTCGAGCTACAAGGCGGGCGAGTTCTTCGCCGCCCGCCTCGTGCGCGAACGTCGAGCGCAGGGCTGAGCTTCGCCGCGCGCTCACCCCGCTAGCTTGCGGTCGAGCGAGAGGCTGCCGCCGCCGCGCAACGCGAGCACCGCGGCGAGACCGATCACCAGGAGGTGGTACTCGAAGCCCTCGCCCGATTGTTGGCCGAACCAGTTCATGAAGAAGCCGTTCGGCGCGTGCACCGTCGCGATCGCGCCCGCCATCAAACCGACGATGCCGAGCGCGACCGGCCGCGTGAGGAAGCCCGCGAGCAAGAGCAGCGGACCGAAGAACTCGAGCAGGATCACGCCGGCCGCGAGCGGCGCGGGCAGGCCGACCGTCTGCGTGAAGAAGCCCATCGTTCCGTCCCAGCCGTAGCCGCCGAACCAGCCGAGCAGCTTCTGGGCGCCGTGCGGCCACAGCACGACCGCGAGCGTCAGTCGCGCGAGGACGAGCCCCGGGTCGGCGTGCGTCGCGAGCACCTTGGTGAGCAGGGCCGGAGCGGGGGAGGAAGCTTGTCGTGTCATTGCTTGACTAGTCATGTGTTGTCTCGGAAGAGGTGAGGTTCTGCAATCGAGCGCGCGCCACGTCGGCCGCGCCTTGGGCTTCATGGGCCGAATCAGGCCCGGCGTCGTCAGGGGTACAGCGCTCGCAGGCGATCGAGCAGCCGCACGAGTTCGGCGAGCTCCCCGTCGGCGAGTTCGCGCTCGGGCCGATCGTCGACGGCGTCGACGACGTCGTCGAGGCGCGCGAGCACGGCCAGGCCCGCGCGGCTGACCCGCACGCGGACCTCGCGGCGGTCCTCCGCGGAACGTTCGCGTTCGATCCAACCCTTCGACTCGAGCCGGTCGAGCAAGCGCGTCACGCCGGGCGTGCGTTCGATCATGCGTTCCGCGATCACCAGCGTCGGCAGACCTTCCGCGCCGGCTCCGCGCAGGATGCGCAGGACGTTGTACTGCTGGCGGGTGATGTCCGCTTCCGCGACCAGCACCCGATCGAGGTGCGCAGCGATGCGATCCGCCGTGACCAACACGGCGAGCAACGCTTCTTGCGCGGTCGAGCGGAACGGACGCGCTTGCTGGAGTTCCTCGGCGACGCGCCGGATCGGCGCTGCGGGGAGTTTGGCCGAGGCCGACGAGGCTGCAGGCCCCGACGACTTCGCCGGCTTCGAGGTCCCCAACGCTCGCGAGCTCACCGGCGAGCCCGCGTCGCCTTCACGCGCACGGAGTGCGGCAGCCTTGGGTCGGGAGCGCTTCGGGGTAGCCATGCGGGAAGTCTGGCGCCAAATACATGACTAGTCAAGTAATCCTTCGGAAAGCGGCGGCAGGCGCCCGGCGGCGGCCGCGCGGATCCCGAGCCGGGTCGGTCGCGCGGCGTTCGTGGCACCTGCCGCGTCGGGCGACGGCGCTCGGGCGTCCGCGCGTGCTCGGCAGAGCGTGTCCCGCAATGCGTGACGGGCAGCGCCTGGAGCAGGGGCCCGCCCCGCGTATCGTGATGCGATGCGCGTCCCGTTCGGCAGCCTGCTCGTCCTGATCTGCGCCTGCTCGACGGTGTCGTCACCGCGATCGGCGGGCCACCAAGCCTCCGAGGAAGTCGCGGCCTTGGCGTTCGACGGCCGCGCGCGGCGCGTCGACGTCACGGACCGCCACGGCGCGCGGGGGCCGCGCGCGCTCGTCGTCATCGCGCACCCCGACGACGAAACCGCGTTCGCGGGCACGCTCTACAAGTGGACGACGCATCTCGACGGCGTCGTCGACGTGCTCGTGCTCACGAACGGCGAAGGTGGCTTCAAGTACGCGACGCTCGCCGAGCGGATCTATGGCGTCGAGCTCACCGACGAATCGATCGGCCGCGCGCACCTGCCGGCGATCCGTCAACACGAGCTCGTCGAGGCGACGCGCGTGCTCGGCGTGCAAAGCGTCACGTTCCTCGCCGAACGCGATCATCGGTACACCACCGACCTCGACGAGGTGCTCGGCGCCGATGCACGCGTCTGGGATCTCGAGCGCGTGCGCCGCGAGCTCGCCGCCGCCCTGCAGCGCGAGCGATACGACTGCGTCTTCGCGCTGCGCCCGACGCCGACGACGCACGCGCACCACCAAGCGGCGACACGGCTCGCGCGAGAGGCGGTCCTGTCGCTCGAGCCGGCGCGTCGGCCCGCGTTGTTGATCGGCAACATGACTGCGGCGAGCGATGCGCCGATCGCGGGGGATGGCGCAGCGCTGCCGGCTCCAGAGTTCTCGTTCGACCGCCTGCAGCGCTTCGGGTTCCAGGAGAAGCTCGACTACCGCATCGTCGTCAACTGGGAGATCGCCGAGCACAAGTCGCAAGGCACGATGCAGCTCGCGCTGGGCCGTGGCGAGCGCGAGGAGTTCGCGCTGTGGGGCGGCGAGAGCGACGAGACTCGCGCGAAGGTCCGCGAGCTCTTCGCGCGGCTCGCCGAACCGCAGTTCGAGGCGAAGACGTACGGAGCCTCGGCCGGCACGAACGCCGGATCGACGCAGTGAACGCCGGCGTGGCGGACACCCGAACGACGCCGGCGACGCGGCTGCGTTCGCTCGACGTGTTGCGCGGCTTCGACATGTTCTGGATCGTCGGCGGAGCGGCGGTGCTCGGCGCGTGGGCCGACTCGAACGAGTGGGCGTGGCTCGATCGCGCGAAGGAACAGACGGAACACGTGGCCTGGCACGGCTTCCACCTGTGGGACCTCGTCTTCCCGCTGTTCCTGTTCGTCGCGGGCGCGTCGTTGCCGTTCTCGTTCGCGAAACGACGAGCGAGCGGAGCGACGGACCGCGACCTCGCGCTTCACGCGCTGCGGCGCGGGCTCGTCCTCGTGCTGCTCGGCCTCGTCTACAACGGCCTCTTGCGGTTCGACTTCGCGAACCTGCGCTGCGCGAGCGTGCTCGGCCGCATCGGGCTCGCGTGGATGTTCGCGGCGTGGATCGCGCTCGGCGCGCGCACGCTGCGCAGTCGAAGCGTGTGGATCGCCGGCCTGCTCGTCGGTTACTGGCTCGCGCTGCGCTTCGTGCCTGTGCCCGGCTTCGGCGCGTGGAACCTCGAACCCGGCGCGACGTTGACCGACTGGTTCGATCGCGAGTTCCTGCCGGGGCGGCTCTACCGCGAAGTACGCGATCCCGAGGGTCTGCTCGGGACCGTACCGGCGATCGCGACGGCGTTGCTCGGTGTCCTCGCCGGCGAAGTGCTCGCGCGGCGCACCTCGCGAGGCGAGTCGGCGTTCGTCGAGTTCGCGGCGTGGTCGGCCGGCTCGTTCGCTTTCGGGTGGCTCTGGTCGCTCGACTTCCCGCTGAACAAGAACCTGTGGTCGAGCTCGTTCGTGCTGTGGTGCGCCGGTTGGAGCTTCGGCTTGCTCGCGGTCTTCCACGCCGTGTTCGATCGAGGCCGCGGCGCGCGCGTCGCGTTCTTCTTCGAAGTCATCGGCGCGAACGCGATCACGATCTACTTGTTGCGCGGATTCGTCGACTTCGACGCGTTCGCGAAACTCCTGCTCGAGGCGCGCGGAGCCGCGAAGCTGCACCCGGCGCTCGTCGCGAGCGGCGGGCTCGCGTTGGAATGGCTCCTGCTCTGGATCCTGTGGCGCTCGCGGATCTTCTTGCGCGTCTGAGCGCGGCGGAGTTCAAGCCCGGCGCGCTTCGGCGCGACGCGTGACGATCACGAACGTCGCCATGGCGACGAACGAGAGCGCACCCACGCCGGCGAACGCGTACCAGAGGTAGTGCGCGCGCTCGTAGGCCACCGGCATCGCGGCTTGGCCTTCGAGCCAAGCCGCGTGTTGCACGCGCTCGGCTTCGGCGAGCGTCGACGGGTCGGGGCAGAACGCCTTGAGCAGGAAGCCGGCGAAGACGAAGCCGAAGAGCCACGCGAAGAACGTGTTCAGGTGCGCATAACCGAGGTAGAGCGCCTCGCGGCCCGGCGGCGCCTGCTTCGACGCGTACTCGAGGTACTTCGGGCTCAGGAAGCACTCCGCGAAGCCTTGCAGCGCGATGCCGATCACCATCATCAGCGTGATCGGGTGCATCACGACGCCGAACAGCGGCACGCCGTCGCCGATCGAGCTCGACAGCGCCATCGTCAGCGCGGAGAAGGGGATCAACGCCATCGCGACGAGCATCGAGTGCTCGGGCTTCCACTTCGCGACGAGCTGCGTGACCCACACGACGCAGAGCACGACGACCAACGGATTGACGTTCGCGTACCACTCGGGCTTGTAGCGCTCGCCTGCCATGCGGATCACGTAGTCCGGCATCGACGCGTAGAGCTGCCCTTGAACCGCCCAGAAGCCCGCGGTGATCAGGATCAGCGCCGTGAAGCGCACGTTCTTCATCACGGTGCCCATGCCGGCGAGGATCTCGCCGACGCTTCGCGGCCGCGCGACGGCGGATTCCTTCGGCCGGAAGAACAACGCGATCAGCACGAACGCGACGAGCGCTGCGCCGGCGGAGAAGAACGGGACCTTGTCGACGCCGAGCTCGATGCGGATCGGCGCCACGATCGTCTTGCCCGTGAAGGAGCCGATGTTGACGACCATGTAGAAGATGCTGAACGCGCGCGCTCGGTTGGTGTCGTCGGAGCACTGCGTCGCGGTGCCCGTGATCGCGGGCTTGATGAAAGCGCCGCCCACGACGACGAGGAACAGCGCGCCGAGCACCGGCGCCAACGTGTCGACGACCCCGAGCATTCCGTACCCGGCCGCGAGCAGCCCGAACGCGACGAGCAACGCGTTGCGGAACCCGATGCGGTCGGTGATCGCGCCGGTGAAGAACGAGAAGAGGTAGACGAGCCCACCGAACGAGCCCGCGACGATGCCGGCGTCGACGTCGTCGAGCTTGACGACGCGGATCAAGTACGTGCGCAGCGCGATGAACGTGCCGTAGTACGCCGCTCGTTCGCAGAGCTCCGAGCCGTTGGCGACCCAGAACGCGGCGGGGAACTTCCAGGAGCTCTTCGTCTCGACCATGGTGCGCGAGTCGAGCATGCACCCACGGCCACCGCCAGCCCCGTGGACGTAGAAGGTGAGCGTACGAAGTGGCGCTCGCTCGCCGCGAGCGCACGCACAGGCGCACGCACCGGCACGTCGCGCGTCGACCGTCACCGCGCCGCGAACGGCACCTTGTCCTTCGGGAACTTCGCGAGCAGCTCGTCCGCGCGGCGGATCAACGTGTCGACGCCGGCCGCGAGGTCCTTCGGGTCGAACTCGACGAGCTCGTGGGGGATCACGCCGATGCCTTCGATGCCGCGGCCGTCGTTGAAGCGGTGCTTGTTCGAGCGCACCGAGACGTAGAGGCCGAACAGCCCGGACGGGAGGTCGATCGTCGTCTTCTGCGACGACATGCCCGCGGTGGGGCTCTCGCCGATCATGTACGCGCGGCCGTCTTCCTTGAAGATCCCCGCGGCCGTCTCGCCTGCGCTGACGATCGTGCCGTCGACGATCACGACGAGCTTGCCGCCGTACTGCGCCGGGCCTCGGCTCTCGTAGGTGATCTGTCCGACGAGTTTCTCGCCCGCAGGCACGAAACGACCCATCAAGTCGTCGTGGTCGAACCCGCCGCCGGAGTTCGCGCGGAAGTCGAGCACCATTCCGGGCGCCTGGCCGACCGCGGCGAGCGCGACGTCGATCTGCGCGGGCAGGTCCTCGGGCGACCGTCGCACGTGGACGTACGCGTGGCCCGACGCCAACAGGCCGAACGTGACGTCGCCCTTCGTCTCGAGGTTCGGCGGGAACACCGCGGGACCCCACGCGCCGGGCTTGCCGTTGACGTAGGTCAACGTCGCCTTCTTCTTCTTGCCGTCGAGCCTCTTGAGTTCGAGCTCGAGCCTCGTCCCCTTCGGCATCGCGAGTCCGCGGTGGCACGTCCAGAAGAACGCTTGATGGTCCGTGGAGAACGAGTAGCGGTCTCTGAAGCTCGCGATGCGCCGGTCGAGCCACTTGTCGACCGCTTGTCCGTCGACGGTGACGACTTCCATGCCGGGTTCGAGCCCGAGCTCCTTCGCTTCGTTCCAGATCGACTTCAGGTAGATCTTCTTCTTCGAGCGGCACCAGAACATGCCGACGCCCGTCGGTTCGGGTTCGTCGGGCCAACGCACGTCCTTGGTCTTGTCCGTCGGCTTGACCGTTGCGTGGCCGTCCTCGAGGCGCGCGAGCAAGCGAGTCAAGAGCACCAAGTGACTTTGCTCGTCCTTCACGGACTTCGCGGCGGTGCCGAACTCCTTGCGCACAGCCTTCCAGTCGATCTCCTTCACGCGGAAGAACGAACCGCACTGCTTCTCGAGTTCGTCGAGCGCGAACGCGACGTCCTTCTCGTAGAGCGACTGCGCTCGCGCGGGCGCGTGGATTCCGACCAGCGCGAGCAGGAAGAGCGCGAGCGGCAGGATTCGTTCGACGCGCATCGCCTCACGATACCGACGTGACGGAATCGTCGCGTGGCGCTCGTCGATCGGAAGCTCTTTCCGTCGTCGCGTGCGATGACGCTCTCGATGCGCGCGGATGACGCAGTCGAAACGTACGCGCCGCGTTCAAAGACGTTGCAATTCGCACGAGCTTCGAAATCCAGCGGTAGCGTTCTGCGCAACGTCGGATAGGAGCCGCTCCAGACCGCAAGCGCTCGACCCGTCTCGTCCCTCTCCATGTTCGTTCGAACCCAACTCTCGAAGACGATGCCTGCGATCCGTCGCTCGCACGTCCTCGTTCTCATGGTCGCGCTCGCCGCGTGCGCGACGCTCGGCCTGCGGCGCGTCGTCGCGGCCGGCAGTGCTGCGGATCCCCTGGTGGGAGCCGGCACGGAAGCGGGCGCCGAGCCCGGTGTCGAGCCCGGCGCCGAGCCTGCGGGCCTCGAGGAGCTCGATCGCGAGTGGCTCAACGTCGCCGGCGAAGCCGACCAGGACTGGCCGGCGGGTTGGGATCCGGCCCCGCGCGGCTGTCACTGGTTCGGCGGCTATCCCACCAACCCGTTCGCCGGCGTGTGGCAACGGATCGAATCGGGCGAGATCACCGGCGCGCGCTGAACGGCGCCTATCGCGTGTCGCTTCGCCGGTCGGGTCGTGCGCCCGGCGGCTTGCCGCGCAGCGGCGTCCAGCGATGCCACGCGCGCCACGGCGCAGGCAAGTCGGGATCCTCGGCTTGCGCGATCGCGCAGCGGAACGCGTCCTCGACGCACGGATCCTGACGCGTGCGCGTCGACTCGCAGAGCCGCGAGTAGAGCTCGCGTGGATCGCGGCCGACGAGCTCCTCGACGCGGCGAAAGCCGAGTCGTACGAAGTCGCGCGCGCTTTCGAGCCCGATCGAGCCCAACGTCTGGAATGCAGCGAGAGCGACGAGTTCCGAGCAGCGCGCGAGCTCGATCGCGCCGTGCGTGCGTTCCGCGAGTTCGCGCTCCGAGAGCGACGCGAGCTCGTGCGTCCGCAACTTCGCGCGCGCGAGGGCACGCCGTTCCGCACCCGTCAGGTCGAGTTTCGGCGCCTTGGACGGAGGCAGCGCCTGGCGCGCGTGCGGACGACCGGCGACACGCTGCCGCGAAGCGTCACGTGCCTCCCCACGCCTTCGACGCGGCGTGGCGGGCGACGTTGTCGCGTTCGTCGCCGGCGCCACGTCCGCGCGCGACGCCGGTACGCGCCCCGCGGCAGACGGACGGTCCGTGCGAGCCACGCGCGTCGGCGCGGCCTCGCCTTCCGCCGCCATCCGCGCGAGGAAGTCCTCGAACGTGCGCCCCGGTTCGTCGTGGAAGCGTCGGTCGAGCAACGTCGCCCGCGCGATGCGATCGAGACGGAAGCTCCTGAAGTCGACGCGCAGTTCGCACCACGCGGTCAACATCCACGTGCGGCCCCAGAACGACAGCGCGAGCGGCCTCACGTCGCGGGCGCTCGCACGACCCGATTCGTCGCAGTAGTCGAGCCGCACGATCCGCCGTTCGTCGAGCGCGCCGCGCAGCACGGACATCGCTGCGAAGGACTGCTTCGGGACGTAGAAATCGGGCGCATAGAGCCGGTTCTGCGCGCTCGCCGCCGCGAGCTTCGCCGGCAGCACGTGCTCGACCTTCGCGAGCGCGCTCCTCGCCGCTCGCGCGAGCCGCTCGTCGGACCACGTCTCGACCATGCGCGCGCCGAGCACGAGCGCTTGCACTTCCTCGCGGTCGAACATCAGCGGCGGCAAGTCGAACGAGGCCGGCAACGCATAACCGACACCGGCCTCGCCTTGGATCGGGACTCCGGACAGCACGAGGTCCTGCACGTCGCGGTAGATCGTGCGTTCGGACACGCCGAGTTCCGCGCCGAGCGACGCGGCCGTGACCGCGCGCTCGCGCCGCAGGAGCTGGACGATCTGGAACAGCCGATCGGCGCGACGCATGGTGCTCCTCCTACCGCACGCAGGCCTGGAACTCCATCGCGGCGGGAATCGGATGCGACACGAACAGCACGACGCCGTTCGGATCGCGGGCGACGAACGCTCGCGCGCCCCACGGACGGTCGGCGGGCTCCGCGAGCATCGTCACGCCGCGAGCGACGAGCCTCGCGTACTCCCGGTCGGCGTCCGCGACTTCGATCGAGAGGCTGACGCCGCGTCCGTCGAACACGTCGGGCCATTCGGCGTCGGCGAGCATGAACGCGATTTCGTGCGCGCCCTTCGCGCCGGCGCGCAGGCCCAAGTAGTGCGTGTGGTCGAAGGAGACTTCGAAGCCGAGCAAGTCGACCCAGAACTCGCGGGTCGCCTGCATGCGGTCGGTGGTGACGATGGGGACGATCGATTGCGCTTGCATGGTTCCTCTTCTGCTCCGAGCGCCTTCGCCCGAGAGCTGGAGGCATCTTCCAGAGCGCTCCTGACAACGTCCTGTCAGCAGGGTTCCCGGCGCGCGCGGATTCGCTAACGTCGCACCATGCGCACGACCTCGCTCTTCGTGTTCGGACTCGCCGCGGCGTGCCATGCGCCGGAGCCGCAGGGATCGAGGGGCGCGCCGCTCGAATTTCCGGCGGCCTGGTCAGGGACGTGGCGCGGCGAGCTCGAAGCGCTCGACGCGCAAGGGGCGAAGCCGATCGCCACGGTCGAGCTCGTGATCGCGCCGACCGACGATCCTCGGCGTTGGACGTGGCGCACGACGTACGACGGCTCGGCGGGGCGAGTCGTCAAGGACTTCGCTCTGCTCGAGCGCGACGCGAGTCGCGGTGAATTCGCGCTCGACGAAGGGGGCGGCGTCGAGCTCGAAGCTCGGTACTTCGGCGGCGTGCTCCACACGTGGTTCGACGTCGGCGAATCGCGGATCACGGCGCGCGAGGCCGTCGTCGCCGCGGGCACCGACGACGAGCGCTTCACGTTCGAGCTGCTCTCCGCGCCGAACGGGCCGATCGCGACGCTCGCGAGCGGCACGATCACGAGCTTCGCGCCGACGCTCGTGCAACGCGCGCTGCTCGAGCGCGTGCGTTGACCGCATGCGGTGACGTGCCGCGCGGCACTCGCGTCGCACAGCGCCGTTCTGCTCAGCGAGCGGATTCCCAGCCAGGGAAGAGCTCGTTCAGATCGCGCTTGGGCGGCAGTGGCCGGCCGTGCGGGCCGAGCGGCGCGGTCGTGTGCGAGCAGTCGACGAACACTCGTCCGGCCTTCCCGGACGCGAACGACTCATCGGGCTCCAGCGTGTCGTCGAAGCGGCAGTTCGAGAACACCACGGTCGACCGGTCGCGCAGGTGTTGCGTGGGTATCGCGAGCCCGGACAAGACGCAGCGGTCGAAACGCGCGAGCAACGCCGGTGTGCGCACGTCGAAGAGCACTCCCGACCCCGGCAGACGACCGTAGCCCCCTTCGATGCGCGAATCCCGGACGTGGAGGGCGTTGCCCGCGGTCGCGAGGACGCACGAAGCGCCTGCGCCAGCGTCGAAGCCGACGATGCGCACGCGATCGAGGACGATCGTCGCGAGTTCGGAGCGCAAATCGAACATGTACTCGGTCTTGAGCGTGACGTCGCTGATCTCGATGCGCTCGACGCGGCTGCGCGTCGAGAGCTCCTCCCACACGAGGAGCGTGCGGTCCATCCCCGCGCCCCGCACGGCGAGGCAACGCGGGAAGCGCTCGCCGCCGAGCCGCGAGAGGTCGACACGGTGGACGCCGGCGGGATAACGAAGTTCGCTGCCGTCCGGCACCTCGGTCGTCCGGCTGACGGTCGAACCGTCGAGCACCGGGCCTCCGCCGCTCGAACATGCGAAGAGCGCCTCGAAACGCGCTGCATCGCCGACGAGCTCTTCGAACGGTCCTACGTCGAGCGACTTGAGCTGCGCGAGCAAGCCGAACGCGTCCGCTCCCGCGAGCGCCGCGGCGAGTTCGTCCCGTTGGTTCGCCGTCGTCGCGAGGTCGGTGCCGATCTGCTCGGGCAATGCGAGCACGGCTTCGCGGAACCGTTGCCACCCGAGCTCGAGCGTCGCGTCCGGAATCGGCTGAGAGCGCAAGCGCTTCCACGCGACGGTGATGCCATCGCGCGCGTAGCGCTCGAGCGCCGGCGAGAACCGCGGATCGGTGCCCGCTGTCGCCGAACTTGCGCCGGAATCGACCAGCGGATCGGTGCGCCGGTCGGCTGGCGACGCGCTCGGCTCGAGCGTTGGCACCGCGGGTGGTCTGCTCGTCGTCGCGATGTCGGGCGTCGACGTGTCGAACTCGGGTTTCGGCGGTTCAGCGGGCTGCGACGCGAAGAACGCAGCGGCCGCAGCGAGTCCGACGACGACACCGAGGACGAGAGCGAGCGAGCTGCGCATGCGCCGAGTGTCGCGCACCGCGTTCCACGGATCCAGTCGCCGGGCCGCCCCTCGTCCGCCGTGCGCCGTGCGGCAGACGTCAGCGCGTGGGCCGCGCTGCCGGAGTCGCGAGCTCCTCGCCGGGGTTGACGAAGCGCTCGTGTTCGAAGGCGTACTGGCGGTCGTGGAGTTCCTTGTAGCGCCCGCCGAGCGCCAGGAGCTCCGCGTGCGTGCCGCGTTCCACGATGCGGCCGCGTTCGAGCACCAGGATCTGGTCCGCCGAACGGATCGTCGACAGCCGGTGCGCGATGACGAACGTCGTGCGGCTCTTGCGCAGGCGTTGCAGCGCGTCTTGGATCCGTGCTTCGCTCTCCGAGTCGAGGCTCGACGTCGCTTCGTCGAGGATCAACACCCGAGGATCCGCGAGCAACGCGCGTGCGATCGCGACTCGTTGGCGTTGACCGCCCGAGAGCTTCACTCCGCGTTCGCCGACGACCGTGTCGTAGCCCTTCTCGAAGCCTGCGACGAACTCGTCGCAGTGCGCGAGTCGCGACGCCGCTTCGATTTCCGCGCGCGTCGCGTCGGGGCGCGAGAACGCGACGTTCTCGGCGATCGTGCCGTCGAAGAGGAAGTTGTCCTGCAGCACGACGCCGAGGTTCTTGCGGTAGTCGGCGAGTTTGACGCTCGCGAGGTCGTGACCATCGACGAGCACTCGGCCCGCGAGCGGCCGATTGAACGCCATCACGAGGCTGACGAGCGTGCTCTTGCCGGAACCGCTCGAACCGACTAGCGCGGTCGTCGAGCCCGCGGGCGCCGTGAAGGAGATCCCTTGGAGCACCGGTTTCCCGGCGTCGTATTCGAACGAGACGTCGTCGAACACGAATTCGCCGCGCACCGCGCCGAGCGGCTTGCGGTCGGCTTCGTGCTCGTCCTCGCGCGCGACGCGGCGGATCTCGCGGATGCGGTCGAGCCCGGCGAACGCTTCGCTGATTTGCGTGGCGATCGAACCGATCTGGATGATCGGCCCGACGATCAGCCCGATGAACACGAGGTACATCACGATGTCGCCGAGCGTCATCTCGCCGTTCAGCACCGCTCGGCCGCCGACCAACGTCAGGACGACGCCGACGATGCCCGCGATCGCCGTCGACACCGAAGTCGCGAGCGAAACGCTCGTCATCGAGCGGCGGATGATGTCGAAGAGCCGATCGACGCCGCCTTCGAAGACGCCGGTCTCGTGCGACTCCGCGACGTACGCCTTGACGACGCGCACGCCGCCGAGCGTCTGCGTCAGTCGGCCCGTGATCTCGGAGCTCACCTTGCCGCGCTCTCGATAGAGCGGCCGCAGCTTCTTGAACGCGACCACCATCACGACGACGAAGACCGCGATCACGACCAGGATCCAGAGCGTCAGCTCCCAGTTGAGCCAGAAGAGCACGCCGACGCCGAGCGCGGCCGACAAGAGCCCGCCGACGAGCTGCACGACGCCGGTGCCGACCAGGTTCCGCACGCCTTCGGCGTCGTGCATGATCCGCGAGACCAACACGCCGGTTTGCGTCGAGTCGAAGTAGCGCACCGGCAAGCGCACGATGTGGCGCTGCACTTCCTTGCGCAGGTCGTTGATCGCGCGCTGCGCCGCGACGCCGAGGACTTGGCTCAGGCCGTAGCCGGTGAGCGCTTGCACGAGCGTCGCCGCGCCTCCGGCGAGTGCGAGCGGAAGCAAGAGCTCCGCGCGACCCTTGCCGATCACGTCGTCGATCAAGAACTTCGACGACGCGGGCAAGACGAGCCCGACGAACCGGTTGAAGAGCATCAACCAGAAGCCGAGGAACAACCGCGCGCGGTGCGCGACGAGCAGTTCCTTCGTCTCACGCCATGCGTCCGCGGCCTTGCGTCCGCGCGCTCGCTCCTCCGTCATCGTCGACTCACTCGTTCGCGGCCGCGGCCCGCAGCTTGGAGGCTGCGCGCGACCGCCGCCGCCTGCGCGAGCCACGACGCCTGCGCGAGCCACGTTGCCGGCGCGCCGAGCATCGCGGAGGACCGGTTGGGGCGCGGTGGACAGTGGATCGTCGGATGGCGCATCGAAGGCGACGAGACTGGGCCACGACGCGCGGCCGCGCAAGTCGGCGCAGTCGGGCCGTTGGAACGCTCGTCGCCGTTCGGGCGTCGGCACGCGCTCCGGATGGCCTCCGTGGGTGTGCCGGGCCCCTCGTGGGATCCGCGGGCCGACGCTATTCTCTCCCGGCTCTCCATCCCGACGACGGACCTGCGCGATGGCGGCGGCTCTGGGCCTTCGGACGGCCCGTTCCAGCCGGCGGCGCTCGGGCAGGGAGGAGCGTTCCCCCCAATGACCTCCCAGCAACTTCTCTCGGTGATCGAGCCCGACGGGTCGACCAACGGCCACGAGTCGGGGCTCTCGAAGGACGAGCTCCTCCACTGTTACCGCACGATGTTGCGGGTGCGCGCGTTCGACGACACGTGCATGAAGCTCCAACGTTCCGGCCGCATCGGCTTCTCGATCCCGAACAAGGGCATCGAAGCCTGCCAGGTCGGCGCCGCGAGCGCGCTCCAGAAGACCGACTGGATCTTCCCGAGCTACCGCGACTTCGGGATGGCTCTTTATCACGGCATCACGCCGCTCGAGATGATGCACAACATGTTCGGCAACGCGCACGACAGCGCGCGCGGCCGGCAGATGCCCGTGCACTTCTCCTTCGTCAAGCCGATCAAGTTCGTGTCGATCAGCTCGCCGATCGGCACGCACCTGCCCCAGGCCGCCGGCGCGGCGTACGCGATGAAGTTGCGCGGCGAGAAGACCGCGTGCCTGACGAGCTTCGGCGACGGCGGCACGTCGAGCCTCGGTTTCCACTCCGGGATGAACTTCGCCGCCGTGTGGAAGGCGCCGGTCGTCTTCCTCTGCCAGAACAACGGTTGGGCGATCTCTTGCCCGTCGTCCGAGCAGACCGCGAGCGAGAGCTACGCGATCAAGGCCAAGGCGTACGGCATGCCCGGCGTGCGCGTCGACGGCAACGACCTGCTCGCGATGCGCAAGGCGATGCTCGATGCGCTCGAACGCGCGCGCAACGGCGAAGGCCCGACGTTGATCGAGGCCGTGACCTACCGCATGGGCGGCCACTCGACGTCCGACGATCCGACGCGCTACGTGCCGAAGCACGAAGTCGAGGAGTGGACGAAGAAGGACCCGGTGGCGCGTTTCGAGCGCTTCCTCGCGACTCGCAAGCTCTGGACGAAGGAGCTCGGCGAGAAGTTCTACGCCGAAGCGCTGGAGGAGATCGGTGCGGCCGCCAAGCAGGCGGAAGCCGCCGCTCCGCCGCCGCTCGAGACGATCTTCAGCGACGTCTACCGCGACGTCCCGCCGCACATCCGCCGCCAAGGCGAAGCCGCGTTCGAACTCGCCCGCCGCAAGGGCGACGCGAACGCCGGCGACGGCAAGTTCCCGCTCTGACCCCGCGCTTTCCCTCCTCGAACGAGCTCACGAACGAAGAATCATGGCAACGCTCACTCTCGTCCAAGCGGTGAACGACGCGCTCAAGACTGCGATGCGCGACGATCCGTCGGTGGTCGTGCTCGGCGAAGACGTCGGCCCGAAGGGCGGCGTGTTCCTCGCGACCGAAGGACTGACCAAGGAGTTCGGCAAGGCTCGCTGCTTCGACACGCCGCTCTCCGAGGACGGCATCATCGGCACCGGGATCGGTATGGCGCTCAACGGCTTGAAGCCGGTGTGCGAGATCCAGTTCCAGGACTTCATCTTCCCGGCGTTCGACCAGATCGTCAGCGAAGCGGCGAAGTTCCGGTATCGCTCGGGCGGTCAGTACACGTGCCCGATGGTGATCCGCACCCCGTACGGCGGCGGCATCCGCGGCGGCCTCTACCACTCGCAGTCCGGCGAAGCGTACTTCTGCCACACGCCGGGTCTGAAGGTCGTGATCCCGTCGACGCCGCACGACGCGAAGGGCCTGTTGCTCGCGTCGATCGACGATCCCGATCCGGTGATCTTCCTCGAGCCGAAGGCGCTCTACCGTCAAGTGAAGGGCGAAGTGCCCGAAGGCAAGTACACGGTGCCGCTCTCCACCTTGCGCACGGTGCGCGAAGGCAAGAGCGTGACGGTCTTCTGCTACGGCGCGATGGTGCCGGTGTGCCTGAAGGCGGCCGAACAAGCGGCGGAGAAGGGCATCGAGTGCCTGGTCGTCGACCTGCGTACGCTGTTGCCGCTCGACGAAGAAGGCGTGCTCGAAGCGGCGAAGCAGACCGGTCGCGTCGTCGTCGTCCACGAGGCGCCGCGCTTCTGCGGCTTCGGCGGCGAGATCAGCGCGTTGATCGCCGAGAACGCGATCGAGTGGATGGAAGCGCCGATCGCGCGCGTCACCGGCTTCGACACGCCGTTCCCGAACACGCTCGAACACCACTACATGCCCGACGCGCGTCGCGTGCTCGACGCGATCGAACACGTCCACGGCTACTAACCCGGATCCACGAAAGACATGGCGTTGCAATTCAAGCTGCCCGACATCGGCGAAGGCGTTGCCGAGGGCGAGATCGTCAAGTGGCTCGTCAAGGAAGGTGATTCGGTCGCCGAGCACCAAGCGGTCGTCGAAGTGATGACCGACAAGGCGACCGTCGAGATCCCGTCGCCCGCCGCGGGCAAGATCCTCTCGCTCAAGGCGAAGCCCGGCGACGTCGTCGCCGTCGGCAGCGTGATCTTCGAGCTCGAGACGACCGGCGCCGCGCCGGCGCAGAAGAGTCACGGTCACGCGCCCGCTCCCACGCCTGCTCCCGCTCCCGCGCCGGCGAAGCCCGCGGCTCACGCCGGTCACGGTGCCCACGGCGCCGCGGCGAGCGCCGGCGGCGGCGCGCGTCTCGACTTCAAGTTGCCCGACATCGGCGAAGGCGTCGCGGAAGGCGAGATCGTCAAGTGGCTCGTCAAGGTCGGCGACACGGTCTCCGAACACCAAGCGGTCGTCGAAGTGATGACCGACAAGGCGACCGTCGAGATCCCGGCGCCCGCCGCCGGCAAGATCGTCGCGCTCGGCGCGCAGGCAGGCGAAGTCGTCGCGGTCGGCACGGTGATCTTCGTGCTCGAGACCGCGGGTGCCGTCACCATGAAGAGCGGGCATGCGCCGGCTCACGCGGCTCCGGCTGCTGCCGCGGCAGCGACGGCTCCGGTGCGCGAGCTCGTCGGAGCCGCTGCCGCGACGTCGAGCGCCGCCACCGGCTCGAGCGCGGCCGACAAGGTGCTCGCCGTGCCGAGCGCGCGACGCATCGCGCGCGAGATGGGCGTCGACTTGGGCCGTGTGCGCGGCTCGGGCCGCAACGGCGTCGTCCGTCGCGCCGACGTCGAAGCGTTCGTGCGCTCCGCGCCGGCCGCGACTCCGGCGCCGGCCCCGGCGCGCACGGGCGCCGCGTCCGCCGCGCAAGCCGCTCCGGCGAAACCCGCCGCCGCGCCCGTCAGCTTCGCTCCGGGCGAGCGCGAGACGCGGATCCCGTTCCGCGGCGTGCGTCGCAAGATCAGCGAGGCGATGGTGCGCTCGAAGTTCACAGCGCCGCACTTCACCGTCGTCGAAGAAGTCGACGTCACCGAGCTCGTGCGCTTGCGCGAGACCGCGAAGGGCTTCGGCGCCGAGCAGGGCGTCAAGGTCACCTTCATGCCGTTCATCATGAAGGCGGTCGCGCTCGCGCTCGCGAAGCACCCGATGCTCAACGCGCACCTCGACGAGCAGGCGCAGGAGCTCGTGCGCTACGGGTACGTCAACCTCGGCATCGCGATGGACACCGAGCAAGGCCTGATCGTGCCGGTGGTCAAGGAGGTCCAAGCGAAGGGCATCCTGCAGATCGCGGCCGAGCTCAACGAACTCGCCGAGCGCACGCGCGCCGGCAAGGTGAAGCCGGACGAGCTGAAGGGCTCGACGTTCTCGATCACCAACGCGGGTAACATCGGCGGCATCCTCGCGACGCCGATCATCAACTTCCCCGACGTCGCGATCCTCGGCGTGCACCGGATCATGAAGCGCCCGGGCGTCGTCGAGACGCCGCAAGGCGACAAGATCGAAGTGCGCCAGTACATGAACTTCTCCTGCTCCGTCGACCACCGCTTGGCCGACGGCGCGGACGGCGCGCGCTTCCTCGTCTACCTGAAGAAGCTGCTCGAGAACCCGGGCCTTCTCGCGCTCTGATCGGACGCGCTTCGCGCACCAGGCGCCCGCCACTCGGCTCGCAGGCCGGGGGGCGGGCGCCTGGCGCTTTCTGAGTGTTCACGTGTCGCGGACGGGCAGCTCCGCGAGCTCGTCGTCGGGTCGATCCGAGCACGATTTCGCCGTGGCGAGGCAGTTCCCGGAAAGCGCGGGCCGGCGTTCTGGATGGTCGCGTCACACGGCAGCGCGCGTCGCCGGATCTCGAACCCGGCCGACACACCGTCGGCGAGCTCGACGTCCAGGTGCTCGGCGGCCGGTGACCGTGACGTTCGGCCGTCGAGGTCCGACCTCGTAAGCGAGCAGTCGGACCCGAGTGAGCACCGCAGGCGAGCCCGGGGGACGGCGGGGCTCGACGTGCGGCGCACACGCGTCGAGAAAGTTCTTCGGTATGTCGTGTCCATCGAGCCCCGGTGGGAGGAGGAGGGCTCACGGCGGATGCGGCACGCGCCCCCGGCCGATCGCGCTCGACTCAGACCGAGCGGCGTTGCGCTGAAACGCGACCGATCCATCCCCGCGACGACCTTCGGGTGAAGACGCCGACCTGCCGCGGTCGATACCGCCGCGGTCTCGAACCGTGTCGAAGAAGCGCAAGAAGCAGCGCGGGGGCCATTTGGAGTCCGCCGCGAGTCCTCCGTCCGTCGTCGCCGAACCGAACGGCGAGAGCTCCGTCACCGAAACGGAGCACGCGGAGGGCGCGGCGCTGCCGGACGACGAGCGGGCTCAGACCGCGGTCGAGCTGATGACCGTCGACCCAGCCACACTCGGCACCGCATCGACGCCGTCGGAACCGCACGCGAGCGGCCTGACGCACGCCGAGTCGCCGGACAACGCGGAGGTCGGCGCCGGTGTCATCCCCGGTGGTGTCGCAAGCGCCGCTTCAGGCGCAGTTTCGATCGTCGTCGCGGGCGTCGGCCTCAGTGACGCGACTTCCACCGCGTCCGGCGCACGCACGGATTCGACGCCCTCGGCGGAGCTCCATGCGACGGACTCGGCCGGCGCTTCGATCGCGAGCGACGCGCAACACCGCGCGACGAACGACGTCGAACCGGGCGCGAGCACGCCGAACCTGGCTGACGCGACGAGCGCGCCGCAGCACGACGTCGGCGCCGCCTGCGTTGCGCCGGTCTCGACGGCCGCCGCCGAGACGGGACGCAGTCGGTGGGGCTTCGCGTCGCGCGCCTTGAAGGCGGCGAAGAAGCTGCTCTTGGTCGACGAAACGCCGGCACGACCTGCTGTCGCCGACGAACCGACGGCCGTCGTTCCTCCGTCGCACGACGCGAGCACGACTCTCGACGCTGCGCAGGCCGGCGCGACGAGCGCGAACACCACTGCGAGTGCGCACGCCGCGTCGACCGCGAACGAAGCGCAGACGTCCGCCCGGTCGGACGGCGACGCGGCGACGTTTGCGGCGGAAGCCGCCCCAACGCAACCCGGCGAGTCGCACGCCGCGACGACGGACTCGTCCACGACTGCGCCAGCAACTTCCGGTTCGAGCGAGCACGCCGTCGCCGTGAGCGCAGACGCGTCCGCTGACGCGAAGCCCGCGTTCTGCGGACATTCGTCGGTGCTCGCCGTGCCCGAGGTGCTCGGTCTGCTCGCGACGCTCCACAAGAGCGGCTCGTTCAGCGTTTGGAACGGTCACGACGCGTTCCGCATCCGTCTGGTCCGCGGCACGGTCGTGTCGGCGCAAGCGACTGCGTCCGCGCATCAACTCCTGCTCGGCACGATCCTCGTCGACCACGGTGCGATCGCGGCGCAGACGCTGGCCGAGTTCATGGCGCACCTCGCGCCCGAGCGGCGGCTCGGCGACGCTCTCGTCGAGGCCGGCCTCATCGAGCGCACGACTCTGGAGAGCGCCGTGCAATACCAAGCGCAGCGCGTGTTCCATGCAGCGTACGGGTTGCGAGATGCGTGGTACCGCTTCGACATCGACGTCGACGACTCGGTCCACGAGCGTGGCATGTCGGTGACGCACTTGTTGCTCGAGAGCGCGCGGATGCGTGACGAGACGGAGCAACGGCTCGACGACGTGCTCGGCGATCCGTTCCCCGATTCGTAGTTCGCGCGGGCTGCGCTACGCCGACGGGCCGATCGAAGCGTCGGTCACGTCGCGACGACGATGTGTCCATGATCGCGCGGATCGTGGAACGTTCGTGCAGCGCGGCGGCGAGCCCGACGCGACCGTGGACCGCGACGTTGGCCTACGTCGGCGTCGCGTTCGCGCTCGGATTCGTGCTCGGGATCGTGAGGGTGCTCTGGGTCGTCCCGCGCGTCGGCGAGCGGGCCGCCGAGCTCACGGAGTTGCCGCTGATGACGAGCGCGTGTGCGTTCGTCGCGCAACGGCTCGTCGAGCGCTGTGGACTCCGCGGACGAGTGGCGCTCGCCTTGCGCGTCGGCGCCGTCGCATGGGCGCTGCTCGTGACCCTCGAGCTCGTCGTCGTCGTGCTCGTGCGCGGGGAACGCGTCGACGAATACGTCGCTCGTCGTGATCCCGTCGCCGGCGTTGCGTACCTCGGCGCGCTCGCACTCTTCGCCGCGTGGCCGGCGATCTGGGCGTGGCGCTCGGGCCGCGCGAGGTGGGCGATGCAACGCCGGAACGCCGACACGGACGCACGTCGGTCCGGGCCATGAAAGACTCGCGCCGGCCGACGAGACGTTCGCTCGTGGGCCGGCGCGGAAACGACGCGTTCGCGGATCAGTCGCGCAGGAAGTGGCAGGTGTAGCCGCGCGGGTTCTTCACCAGGTAGTCCTGGTGGTAGTCCTCGGCCTGCCAGAACTTCGCCGCCGGCTCGAGCGTCGTGACGATCGGCTTCTTCCACTTGCCCGAAGCGCCGACACGGCGGATCACTTCTTCGGCGACGCGCTTCTGCTCGTCGTTCGCGAAGAAGATCGCCGAGCGATATTGCGTGCCACGATCGTTGCCTTGGCGGTTCAACGTCGTCGGATCGTGCATGCGGAAGAACCAGTTCTCGAGCAGGTCCGCGTACGAGAGCTTGGCCGGATCGAAGACGACCTTGACGGCTTCCGCGTGGCCGCTCTTGCTGTCGTGAGTGTCCTCGTACTTCGGGTTCTCGAGCGTGCCGCCCGTGTACCCGACCTCCGTGTCGATCACGCCCGGGATCTTGCGCAAGAGGTCTTCCATGCCCCAGAAGCAGCCGCCGGCGAGCACCGCGGTCTCGGTCTCTGTCGACTTCGTCGCGTTCGTCGGCGTCTTGCCGAACAGCGCGAGATACTGGCCATAGCCTTCTTGCTCGAGGCGTTCGACGGGCACGAAGCGCAGCGACGCGGAGTTGATGCAGTAGCGCAGCCCCGTCGGTCCGGGCCCGTCGTCGAAGACGTGCCCGAGGTGCGAGTCCGCGTCCTTCGAGCGCACTTCGACACGCACCATGCCGTGCGACACGTCGCGCTTCTCGACGATCGACTCGTCTTCGAGCGGCTTCGTGAAGCTCGGCCAACCGGTGCCCGAGTCGAACTTGTCGGTCGAGGCGAAGAGCGCTTCACCGGAGACGACGTCGACGTAGATCCCGGGCTCGTGGTTGTCCCAGTACGCGTTCTTGAACGGCGGTTCGGTGTCGCTGCACTGCGTGACGGCGAACTGCAGGGGCGTCAGGGTCTTGCGCAACTCCGCTTCGCTCGGTTTCGCCGAGGTCGACGAAGCCGCGGTCGCGTCCGCAGCGGAGCCCGAGCTCGAGGTCGTGCCCGTTCGGGTGTCGTCGGGGCGGGCACAGCTCACGACGGCGCACGAGCACGCGAGCAGCGCGGCAAAGAGAGCCACCGGCATCCACACTTGCATGTCCACGTTTCTTTCTCGTCAGGGGCTTCGGCGAGGCCTGCGCCAGTGTGCCTCGCAGCGAGGCAAGCCGGGAGTCCGCGCCGGTCGCGGGGGAGCGTCCGCCGGCCGAAAGCCGCGCGTCGAGCGCCGCTCTTAGGGTGCGTCCATCCCGCCTGCAACCGCGGAGTTCGATGCCGAGGGAGGCTACGCGTTACGGGGCGTGGCGGATTCGTCCACGAGCGCGCGATCGACGCTGGCTGGGCTCGCGGGGGGAACTGGCCTCGCGCGTTGTGCCACGCAAACCGCGCCGGCGGGCCGCCCCTCGAGCGTTGCCGCCACTGCACCCGCGGGCACCGCGGGGCCAAGCCGTTCGGCGGGGTGTTCGGGCCTCCGTCGCAGGGCGCGGGCGGCGTCCAGGTCGCCGTCGGCCGCGCGGCACTTGGTCGCGTTGTCGGCTCGGTCGCGTCGGGGGCCCGGTCGCGTCGGGGGCTCGGGCGCGCGGCCCGAGGTCGCTCTCGTCGCCGAGTACGAGCCCGGGCACGAGGCGGGGCTTCCTGCATGGACCGACGCAACGCGCTTCGGTTGCACGTCGCTCGCGATTTCTTGCCCAACGACCGGTGGCAGTATCGTCAGGCGCCCGCGCCGGCTCGTTCGTCTCGCGCCAGGACGAGCGTCAAACGGAAAGTCGCGCCTGGCCCAGGTTTCACGAGCGCGACGAGCGAGCCGCCGTGCAACTCGACGTTCTTGCGCGCGATCGGCAGTCCGAGTCCCGTGCCGCGGCTCTTCTGCGTCACGAACGGTTCGAAGATGCGCTCGACGTCCGCGGCGGGGATGCCGGGGCCGGTGTCGCTGACGTCGACTTCGACGATGCGTCCGAGCGTGCGAGCCTCGACACGGACCTTGCCGGGCCCGTCGAGCGCCTGCACGGCGTTGATCAGCAGGTTGTCGAACGCTTCCGCCAGCATGCGCGCGTCGAGCGCGACCACGAGGCCTTCCTCGATCGCGACTTCGAAGAGCACGCCGCGGCCGCCGAAGCGTCGACGCAGAGGCTCGACCAGGTCCTGCACGAACGTGCGCAGGTCGTTCGGCTGGACGTGCGGCGGCAGCGGTCGCGCGAAGTGGAGCAGGTCGAGCACCGTGTCGTCGAGGCGGTGGATCTCGTCGCCGATCTCCGCGAACACTTCGCGGCGCGGGTCGTCGGGCGCGAGCTCACTCGCGAGCACTTGGACCGACGCGTGGATGCCGGCGAGCGGGTTCTTGATCGCGTGCGCGATCTTCGCCGCGAGTTCACCGATCATCGCGAGCATGCGGGTGCGCTCCAACGCGCTCTCCGTCTCGCGTTGTTCGGTGATGTCGCGCACGATCGCCGTCGAGCCGAGGATCGCGCCGTGGCTGTCGTGGAGGATCGTGCGCGTCAGACTGACCCAACGCACGACGCCATCCTTGCGCATGCGTCGCGTGATCAGGTTGTGCACGTTCTCGCCGCTCGCGAGCTTCTTCTGCAGCGCGCCGAGCTCGTCCGCCGCGAGCAGATCCGGCGGCAGGATGAAGCCGGCCTTGCGCCCGACGGCTTCGGCGCGCGTGAACTGGAACATCTCCTCGGCGCCGCGGTTCCAGTAGCGGACCACGTTCTGGTTGTCGAGCAGGATGACCGCGTCGGAGGTGTTCTCGAGCAAGTCGGCGAGCGAGAGATCGCCGTCGCCGAACGAGCGACCGAGCGTGCCGAGGAAGAAGCGCGCGCTGCCGGCCGGCGCGGCGGGCGGCGGCTCCTGATCGAGGCGATAGTCGTGCGCAGGGACGATGTCGAAGCTCGCGTCGGGCTTCGTCTCATCGCTGGGTCGGCAGACGAGGTCGAGTCCCGTCGCGGCCGCGACGAAACCGGTCAGGAACCCGAGCGCCGCCGGTCGGGCGGCGAGCGGCTCGTCCGCGGGAAGGGCGAGTCGCGCGGAGACGAGGCACGTGCGGGCGCCCGGGTCGTGGTGCACGGGGCCGAGCAGCGCGCGACCGAGCCCCAGCGCGTGCAGACGCTCGAGCGCTCGGTCGAGGCGCCGCTCGAGCGCGACGTCACACGCCTCGCCCGCGGCCGCCGCGTCCTCGCGCACCCCGCGCAACGCCTCCGTCTCGTACGCCCGGCCCCATCCGTGTCCCACGCGGAAGAGCACCTCGTCCGCGAGTTCTTCCCCGGCGACGGCGACGAGCGCGCTCGAGATCGCGCGCAGAGCCCCGAGTTCCCGGCTCTCGCCGCTCGGTGCGCCGTTCCCGTCCACGCGCTGCGCTCGGCTCACACCGCAGACAGTAATGGGCACTATGCGCGCGGCGCACGGGCCCGAGTCCGTAGGGTGTCGGTCGCGACATTGGCATAGCCTGTGCCCGAGTGCGATCGCGGCGCTTGGAGGCGAACGGCGAGCCGCCGGATCCGGGCCTTTTCCCCGACGGTGGGGAATCTCGCGCGTGATCGCCTCCACGCCATGGAAACCGTGACTGCACGCATTTTGGTCGTCGACGACGAGCGCATGGTCCGTTGGGGCCTGCGTCAAGCGCTCGAGAAAGCCGGTTACCTGGTCGAGGAAGCCTCGACGGGCGCGGAAGCGCTCGAAGCGTTCGGTCGAGAGACACCGGACATGGTGCTCCTCGACTACAAGCTTCCCGACCGCACGGGGCTCGATGTGATGCGCACGATGCGCAAGGCGGCTCCTCGCGTGCCTGTCTTGATGATCACGGCCCACGCGAGCATCGGTGGGGCGGTCGAGGCGATGAAAGAAGGCGCCTACGACTACGTCAGCAAGCCGTTCGAAGTCGACGACGTGATCCAGACCGTCGCGCGCGCGCTCGAGACGAGTCGCTTGCGCGAGGAGATCGCTCGTCAACGCGAAGAGGACATGAAGGTCTACCGCGTGCAGACGTTCGTCGCCGAGAGCCCGGCGATGAAGGACGTCGCGCGCATCGTCGAGCGCATCGCGAAGAGCGAAGCGTCGACGATCCTACTGCTCGGCGAAAGCGGAGTCGGCAAGGGCCTGATCGCTCGGGCGCTGCACTACGAAGGCGCCGCGTGCGAACGGCCGTTCATGCACATCACGTGCACCGCGTTGCCCGAGACGTTGCTCGAATCCGAGCTGTTCGGGCACGAGAAGGGTTCGTTCACCGACGCGAAGGCCCAGAAGAAGGGCCTCTTCGAGCTCGCGGACGGCGGCACCGTGTTCCTCGACGAGATCGGCGACATCTCGCTCGCGCTGCAAGGCAAGCTCTTGCGCTTCCTCGAGGAAAAGACGTTCCGCCGCGTCGGCGGCACGCGCGACTTGCACGTCTCGGTGCGCATCATCGCGGCGACGAACAAGGACCTCGAGAAGGAAGTCGAAGCCGGACGGTTCCGCCGCGACCTCTACTTCCGACTGCGCGTGATCCCGATCGTGATCCCGCCGCTGCGCGATCGTCGTGAGGACGTCCTGCCGCTCGCGCGCACCTTCGTGCAGCACTTCGACACCGAGTTCCACAAGAACGTGCGAGGGCTCGAACCGACCGCGGAAGAGCTGCTCGTCGCGTACGCGTGGCCGGGCAACGTGCGCGAGTTGCGCAACGCGATCGAACGCGCCGTGTTGTTGTCGGAAGACCCGTGGCTCGGCGTCGACGACTTGCCGGCGGAGATCGCGGCGCGCGGCCGGCCGTCGGCCGCGACGACCGTCGTCGCGCCGGTCCCGGGCGTCACGCCGGTGCCGGGCGTCGAAGCCGCGTCGACGACGGGATTCACGTTGCCGCCGGGCGGCGTGAACTTCGAGGAGCTCGAACGCGACCTGCTGCGCCAGGCCCTCGAACGTTCGCGTGGCAACCGCACGCGCGCGGCGCGGCTGCTCGGCATGAACCGCGACCGGGTGCGCTACCGCATCCAGAAGTTCGGTCTCGACTTCGAGCCCGAGACCGCGCAGTAGTCACCCAAGACGGCGCGAGCGGCGATCCGCGACTCGCTCGCGGCGTCGTTCGCGCGCGGACCCCGCACTGCGAGAACGCTCGCGGACGCAAGCGACGCGATCCCGAGTTCGGGGTGGGGCGAAGTGCGTAACGGGTTGGAAGGCCCGTGCGTTCGATACACGCGGCACCTCCGCGACGGCGTTTCGAGCGCCATCGTCGAGCCAGAGATCCCCGATGACGACCCCCGCCGCGCCTGCCACCCTCCATGCGATTCCGAGGTCCGTGACTTCGCGAATCGCCGGCGTCGGTCTCGCGTCGCTCGGTTTCGTCGCGGCGTGCGTCACACCGGCGCCCGCACCGACGGCTTCGCCAGCGGAATCCGTGCGCGTAGATGACCGCGCCGCCGCAGGATCGGAGCGATCGCTGGCCACGAGCGACGGTGCCGCCGTCGCGGAACCCTCTGCTGCGAGCGCGGCTCCCGAGTCGTCACCGAACTGGGTGCGCGGCTCGAGCTCGACCAAACTCGTCGCACGTTCGTCGGACGACGGCAGCGACGTCGACTTGCGCGAGAGTTTCGTCCTCGACGCCGGCGACGCTCGCCGCGACGCGTTCACGGCGCACGTCCATGGCCTGATCACGGCCGACCTCGACGGCGCGGGCGGCCGCGACGACCAAGTGTCGTTCCCGAGCCTCGCCGACACGTTCTCGGGATCGGTCGACGCGTGGTTCTACCAAGCCTACGTCGACGTCGAGCGCGTCGAGAACCTCGAGACGCTGCGCTTCGGCCGGCAGATCGACTACGAGACGCCCGAGTTCGCGTTCTTCGACGGCGTCGCAGTCGCCAGTGAAGAGCTCGGCGCGAAGCGTGCGCGTTTCGGTGCCTACGGCGGCGTGCCGGTGCACCTCTACGAGTCGTCGCGGTCGGGCGACGTGCTCTTCGGCGCGTTCGGCGAGTGCGTGCCGTGGAAGCGCGGCCGGGCGCGGATCGATTGGATGCACCTCGAGGACGAGACCCGCCTCGCCGAACACGACGACGATCTGCTCGCGTTGAGTCTGTGGCAGCGCGCGAGCGACAAGCTGCGCTTCGACGGACGTTACACGACGCTCGAAGGCGAAGGCCGCGACGTGAAACTCGGCGCGAACTGGAACGATCCGCAGCACGACTTCGTCGCGCGCGCGACGTGGCGGCGGTTGCTCGAGACACAACAGGACCTCGTGCTCGAGCTCGATCCGTTCTACGGCGCGTTGCAGAGCCTCTACCCGTACGACCAGCTCGGCCTGTCGCTCGAGAAGGGCTTCGGCGAGCGTGCGACGCTGCGCGGCGGTTTCGACGTGCGTCGCGTCGACGACGACGCCGACATCGGCACGTTCAACCGCGACTATGACCGCGCGTTCGTCGGCGCGACGCTGCACGACGTGTTCACGAAGGGCCTGGAGCTCGGCATCGACGCCGATCTCTGGGACGCCGACGGACGTTCGATCGACGGTTTCGGCGTCTCGCTCGCGCGCGACTTCGGCAACGGCTTCGAAGCGGCGCTCGGCACGTACTACTCGCTCTACAAGTACGACTGGCTCTCGTCGAACGAACGCGAAGACGTCCGGACGTGGTACCTGAAGCTCGAACGCGCGTGGAGCAAGGCGCTGAAGGGCGAGCTCGCGTACGACTTCGACGACGACGAGAACGACACCTATCACACGTTGCGAGTGGGGCTGACATGGCGCTTCTGAACCGCTCGTCCTCGAAGCTCGCGTTCGCCGCCGCGGTCTCGCTGCTCGCGGGTTGCGCGATCTACGACGCGTTGCGCGGCGACTCCCCGAAGTTCGGTTTCAGTCACCGTGTGCACGTCGACGGCGAAGGGCTCGATTGCGAGTCGTGCCACGCGCCGGTCGCCGGCGCGGATCGGCTCGGCATGCCGGCGCAAGCAGCGTGCAACCTCTGTCACGCGGAACTCGACGCCGAGAAGGCGCCCGAGCGCAAGGTTGACGCGTTGTTCGCGGGCGGCGCGTTCCGCGCGACGAACGCGCTCGTCGTCGACGCCGAAGTGAAGTTCTCGCACGAACGCCACGTCGCCGCCGAAGTCGCGTGCGACGCGTGCCACGTTGGCATCGCGACGAACGAGCGCGTCGACGCGCTCCCGTCGGTCTCGATGGACGCGTGCAGCGCCTGTCACGTCGAACGCAATCTCGTGAACGAGTGCTCGACCTGCCACACGCGGCTCGCTCCCGACGTCGCGCCGCGGTCGCACGAAGGCAATTGGCTGCGTTCGCACGGTCCGTGCGTGCGCGAGAAGAGCGGCGTGACCGCCGATCGCTGCGACCTCTGCCACTCGGAATCGAGCTGCACGGCGTGCCACTTCGAACAGGCGCCGGAGAACCACACCGGCCACTGGAGACTGCGCGGGCATGCCCTCGTCGCGAGCATGGACCGCGAGAGCTGCGCGACGTGCCACCAGAGCGACTCTTGCGACAGTTGCCACGCGACGGCGAAACCGAAGAGCCACACGGCGAGCTTCGGCGCGCCGCTGGATCGCCACTGCACGAGCTGTCACTTCCCGTTGCGCGACGAGACGTGCAGCACGTGTCACGTCGCCACGCCGAGCCACGCGCTCGCGACGCCGAAGCCGCCGACGCACACCTCCGGCATGAACTGCCGCATGTGCCACGGCAACGGTCAGCCGCTGCCGCACGTCGACAACGGCGACGACTGCAACTACTGCCACCAGTAGCGCGCGATCTCCCGCGCTCTCCCGCTCTCTCCCGCGCACTCGGCACGGTTCGTCCCGAGCGTCGGAATCGTCCGGCTGCGATTCGCGAAGCAACCCGCGCGGGGAGAAGAGCGTACGCGGTCGCGAGCCAGGTTCCTCCGACAAGGGTCACGTGCTCGTTCCACGCCGGACGAGCCGTCCGTTGAGGAACCCCCGATGAAACCCTTCGTCACGACCCGATCGATGCGCGTCGCTCTCTCGACTCTCTGCTTCTCCTCGTTGCTCGTGCTGTCAGGCTGCGACGGCAGCGACGGTGCGACGGGACCCGCCGGACCGGCGGGGGACGACGGGAGCTCCGTCACCGACGACGAGCTCTCGTCCGATGAGGATTCGCCGGGCGTCAACCTCGCGATCGTCTCGCTGGCGGGCGGCAGCGGCGCGGGCGGCGCGTTCGAGCCGGGCGACACCGTCGAAGTGACGTTCACGGTGACCAAGGACGATGCGAGCAACTGGTCGATCGACGAGCTCGATCTCGGCCGCATCATGCTCGCCGGTCCGTCGTTCAACTACCAACGCGTGCTCCCCGAAGTCAGCGACGTGCTGACGCGCTCGACCGAGAACGACGACGGCTCGTACACGTACGTGTTCGCGTCGCCGATCCCGAGCGTCTACGCGGCGCCGTACAACGACTCCGCGTCGTTCGACGAGGACGACGGCGAGCTGACGGGTGACGCGTTGCTCGACGGCACGTACACGATCGGCATGTACGTCGGTTGGAACTACACCGTCGACGGTGAGTCGTTCCGCGACGTCGACAACGAGACCTACGACTTCGCGCTCGGCACCGTCGGGGCGCTCGAGCCGCGCGAAGTGGTCACCGACGCGAACTGCAACAACTGCCACGACCAGCTCCAGGCGCACGGCGGCAACCGCCGCGACGTGAAGCTCTGCCTGCTCTGCCACACCTCCGGCTCCGAGGACAAGAACGTCGCGGGCGTCGAAGGCGGCACGCCGGGCGTCTCGGTGGACTTCAAAGTGATGATCCACAAGATCCACAGCGCTGCGCACCTGCCTTCGGTGCTCGGTGTGACGACCAACACCGATGGCACGCGCAAGTACGACGCGACGCCGCAGCCCTACAAGATGGTGGGCTTCCAAAACTCGGTGCACGACTTCTCGGCGTTCACGTTCCCGGTGTGGCCGGGTCTCAACATCGCGATGCCGCGCGACCAGGGCTACACGGCGCTCGCTTCGGGCAACCAGACGCTCGAGAACACGATGCGCACCACCGGCGTCGTCGCGTGCGACAAGTGCCACGGCGATCCCGACGGCTCCGGTCCGCTCGCCGCGCCCACTCAGGGCGACCTGATCAACACGCAGCCGACGATGCGCGCCTGTGGTTCGTGCCACGACGACATCGTGTGGGGTGAGCTCTA
The DNA here is from genome assembly GCA_023150475.1 of Planctomycetota bacterium. Classification (GTDB taxonomy): domain Bacteria; phylum Planctomycetota; class UBA1135; order UBA1135; genus JACRIN01. Next base: position 103,647 of record JAKLKU010000015.1, on the reverse strand, counting down.
CACGTCGAACGGTCAGACGATGCCGGAGACCGCGGACGACTCGAACTGCACGCTCTGCCACTCGGCGAGCGGCGATTCGCTCGCCGTGGTGGACGCGCACACGCACCCGTTGCTCGACACGACGTTCAACGGCGGCGTGAACATGGAGATCCAGGCGCTCGACGAAGGTGCGGGCGGCGACGCCGACGGCACGATCGATCCGGGCGAGAAGATCGAGCTCACGCTCGCGATCACCGACGACGCGGCGGCCGACGTCGCGGCGAGCGCGCTCGCGTCGATGAGCGTGGTCATCGCGGGCCCGACGTCGAATCAACAGATCGTGCTCAACACGTCGATCCCGGTCGCCTATTTGACCGGCGCGCAACCGTACGTGTTCAACGTGCCGCAACCGGTGACGTGGGAGTACCTCGGTGAATCGTCAGGTTCGAACGGCGACGTGTTCACGACCTCGCGCACGCCGCTCTGGAACGTCAGCGGCGCGACGACTTCGGTCTTCGTGCGCACCGGCTTCGGCGCAGGCAGCACGACGCTCGCCGAAGACGCGGCCGCGGTGCAGAACTACATCGACGTCGCCGATGCGACGGGCTTCGCGCGCGACGACTACGTCGTGATCGACGACGACGTCGTCGGCCAGGAAGAGTACCTGCGCATCCAGTACGTCGACGGCACCCGCCTGTGGTTCGGTTCGTCGGCGAGCACGAGCTACCAAGCCGGCTTGCGCTATGCGCACTCCGCGGCCGCGACCGTCAAGGACGCGACGCTCTCGAGCGCGAAGACGGTCAACACCGACTACTCGCTCGACACGGCGACCGGCACGGTCACCGAGCTCGTCGAGTTCGGCGCCAACGCGGACATCCTGATCTCCTACACCAGCGACTTCGTGATGCCGAGCGCGTTCCCGAACGCGATCAACGACTCGCCGGACCTCGACGAGACCGACGGTGACTGGAGCGGCAAGGCGATCGCCGACGGCACGTACGTGGTCAACGTGTGGGGCTACAAGTCGCTGACGCTCTCCGCGTACGGCGAAACCAACAGCTACCGCGCGGTCGCGAACGCAGCGACCAGCGAGTTCCTGGTTGGCGACGCGAGCGCGCTCGAATCGTGGGCGCTGATCGACGACGCGGCGAGCTGCTACGCGTGTCACAACGACATGTACCTGCACGGTGGCGGTCGGCGCGGCTTCGACGGCTGCATCGCGTGCCACGGCGCAGCGGGTTCGGAAGACCGGCCGCCCTACGTCGCGGGCAACGCGCCCGAGACCGCGGCGACATCCGTGTCGTTCCGCGAGATGATCCACAAGATCCACAAGGGCAAGGAGCTCGCGAACGCCGACTCGTACGAAGTCGTCGGCTTCGGCTCCACCGCTTGGCCCAACAACTACGGTGTGGTGACCTACGAGGAAGTCGGGTTCCCGGCGATGCCGAGCGGCGTGAAGAACTGCGTCCTCTGCCACGGCTCTTCGAACGAGTCTTGGTTCACGCCGAGCGACCGCGACCACCCGACCGACCAGACGTTGCCGGCGCGTGAGTGGAAGACCGTGTGCTCGGCGTGCCACGACGCCGACTACGCCCTGGCCCACATCGACGTGCAGACGTCGCTCGGCGGCGTCGAATCGTGTGCGACCTGCCACGGCGCGGACGACGAGCTCTCGATCGAGCTCGCGCACAAGGTGCGCTGAGTCCCATCCGCCCGGATGGCCTCGAAGCGGGCAACGCGGCACGCGGGGACGGCGATCGTCCTCGCGTGCTGTTTCGTCCTGGGGCTGCTCGCCGGGCTCGGTGCCTTCGAGCAGGACTCCCGACCGCGATCCGCGGCGTTCGCGCCGGCGCAGCCCAGCGATCCGGACCGCTCGTTCGGCCCACCCTCCGCAGGACCGTCGCCGCACGAGAGCGCCGAGCGGACCGGGAGAGGCGCGGCGGGCGCGGCCGAGCTCGGCGACTCGCCGGAGGCCGAGCTCGCGGAGCCGCGGCTCGCGCGGAGCCCCTCGCCGCCGGGGCGCCGTTCCGGGCGCGACGCCCATTGCGCGTTCCTAGAGGCAGGACGCGTACAGCCGGAGCTGCTCGACCAACGTGCTCGGGAGGCGCTCGCCGAAAACGTCCCGGACGCCGAGCGCCTCGCCTACATCAGAGCCCGCTTCGCGCTGGCCACGCCGGGGCGGCTGGACGGCGTGCTCGACCTCGTGCGCTCCAAGACCGACCCAGCTACGACCAAGGGCGAATCGCTGGAGCACGCGTTGGTCCGTTTCCTTGGGGACACCGCGGAAGAAGACCCAGCGGCCCGAGACATGGTTCGTCGCATCGCCTTCGAAGAACAGCCGATCGCCAACTCCGTGCGCGTGCGCGCGGCCCGGGCGTTCGCGCGTTCGGCGGTCGGCAGCGACCTCGTCGCGCTGCGCCGGCACCTCGCGGCCGAAACCGACTCGCGGATGCTCGCGAGCGCGTTGAACGGCCTCGCCGAGAATCCGGATGCGAGTTCGGCGCGCAACGTCGCCGCGGAGCTCGGCCTGACGCTGCCCGTGCGGAGCGAGGAGCTCGAGCCGTGATGCCCGCCTGGGCCTCCTTCGGCGCGGGCGCTGCAACGGGCGTCGCCCGCGCGGCGGCCGAGTGGCTCGAGCCACGGACTTGCGAGCGTTGCGTTCGCGGGCCGCGAGCGGGAACTTCCGGGGTTCCGTCGCTGCGCTGCGTGCGCTGCAAGTTCAAGATGACCCGTCGTTCGGCGGCTGGAGCGGAGAGACTTCGCGCTCCTGACCGCGTCACACCAGGATCGGAGTCTCCAGGAGACGTTCAGCGATGAAACTGCATTCGAGGAAGGGCGCCGTCGCCACGGCGCTGGCGTTCAGTCTCGCTCTCGCGGCGCTCGCCGCGTCGACGTTCACGAGCTCTCCGAGCTCGACCGCCGATGCGAAGTACATCGGCGCCGACAAGTGCAAGAACTGCCACAAGGTCGACGAGAACGGCAACCAGTTCGCGCACTGGGAGAAGTCGAAGCACGCGCAGGCGTTCGCCGCGCTCGCCTCCGAAGAGGCCAAGAAGATCGCGAAGGAAAAGGGCATCGAGGATCCGCAGAAGGCCGACGCCTGCATCAAGTGCCACACGACGGCTTTCGGCGTCGCCGCCGACCAGATCAAGAAGGGCTTCGACGCCGCCAAGGGCGTGCAGTGCGAAGCGTGCCACGGTCCGGGCGAGAACCACATGAAGGCTCGCATGGCCGAAGCGGCGAAGAACGAAGGCAAGAAGGAACGCGTGCAGGTTCCGGAAGGCGAGATCATCACGAAGATCGACGCCAAGAAGTGCGAGAGCTGCCACAACAGCGAGAGCCCGACGTTCAAGGGCTTCTGCATCCACCGTTTCGGCGCCGAGCAGAAGCACTGGGATCCGCGCAAGGACCGCGCGGCGGACACGCTGATCTGCGGCTGCAGCGGCAAGGAAGGCTGCAAGCACACCTGCGACGACAAGTGCGGCGGCAAGAAGTAGCCATCCGCTCCGCGAGCCGGCGCCCTCGTTCCTGAGGGGGCCGGCTCCAGCTCAGTCCGCTCGCGTCGGACACGTGACTTTCGAGCGCGTGCTCCGGTGCGAGCGGCCGCACTCTGGCCCCGCCCAGCCTCCCGATCCCACGGCCTCCCCGATCATGATCCTCATCCTCGCGAGCGACACGCCCGAGGCGAAACTGCAAGAGATCGTCGCCGAAGCGACCCGGCGCGGTTGGCGCTGCGACGTTTCGCGTGGCGATGAGCAGATCGTCGTCGGACTCTCGGGCAGCGGCGACGTCGCTGCGCTCGAATCCGCGCTCGCGGCGCGAGCCGACGTCGACGTCCTCCCGCTGCTTTCGCACCGCGAGTACGCGTTCCTGCGCTCGCGGCGGCGGATGATGACGGGCTTGGTCGCGGGCTTCGGAGCATTGACCGCCGCGGCGGGTGCGTTGCCCGTGGTCGGCTTCCTGTTGCCGCCGAAGGGGACGTTGTCCGACCGCAGCCTCGTCCGCGCCGCCGCGAAGGCCGAGTTCGCCGAACGCTCGGCGAAGAAGGTCACGGTGCTCGGCAAACCGATCCTGCTCGTGCGCCTCGAGGACGAACGTTACTTCGCGCTGAGCGCGATCTGCACTCACATGCAGATCTGCCACCTCGATTGGAACGAGGAGCGGCGCGAGCTCGTGTGTCCGTGCCACGGCGGCGCGTTCGACGTCTACGGCAACGTGGTCAAGGGGCCGCCGTCGGTGCCGCTCCAGTCGTACGCGATCGAAGAGCTCGGCGAGGAGCTCTACATCCGGCGCGAGGGTTGAGCGACCCACGACGCGAGCGTGGCGAGGTGCGATCGATGGAAACCGGCGAACAAGGCGTGCTGAAAGCGATCTGGGGCGTGTTGCGCACGCCGGTCGCGCCCGAACACCGTGGCGACCTGGCCTTCGGCTGGCTCATCCTCGGACTCTTCTTCTTGCAGGTGTTCACCGGCATCCTGCTCTCGCTCTACTTCCAGCCGTCGCCGCCGCTCGTCGCCGAGAGCGTGCAGTACATCATGCGCGACGTCGACTGGGGCTGGCTCGTGCGCGGCGTGCACCACTGGACGTCGCACGCGATGTTGGCGGTGTGCGCGCTCCACCTCTTGCGCGCCGTCGTGACGGGCTCGTACCGAGGTGCCGGCACGCCGAATTGGTACGCCGGGACCCTGGTGATGGCGGTGATCGTCGTCGCGACGTACACGGGCGAGCTGCTCACCTGGGATCAAGATGCGTACTGGCGCTTGAGCGGCGTGCTCGAGCGCATCGAGTCGTTCGGCGACATCGGCGCGTTCGTCGCGGGCGCCGTGCGCGGCGGCGAAGAAGTGAACGCGACGACGCTGAGCCGCACGTACTCGGCGCACAGTCTGCTGCTGCCGTGGCTCGCGTGGGTGCTGCTCGTCGCGAACCTGTGGTTCCTCGGCCGACGCCTCGGTGCGCGTCGCGGAGGTGCGCGATGATCGTCGTCCTGCGAGTCGGTGCGAGCGAGCCCGAGATCCACGAAGTCGTCGACGAACTGGCGCGCCGCGGGCTCGTCTCGCGTCGCTTCGAAGCCGGCGGACGCCATCTGCTGCACATCGTGTCCGGTCCGACGCGTCGCGCGCGGCCGCTGGTCAAGCTCGATCAAGTCGAAGCGCTCGTGCCGACCTCGGGTCCGCGGGTGCGGCGCGAAGGTCGACGCTTCTATCCGTATCACTTCGTCAACTGGTCCGCGTTCGGCGTCGTGTTGCTCGGCGTCCTCGTCTTCCTCGCCGGCGCGTTGCCTCCGGGCATCGGACAGGAAATCGATCCTCGCGCCGCGCCGGCGGTACTCGAGACGCCGTGGTACTTGCGCGCGCCGATCGCGTTCGTCGGGCTCTTCCCGGCGTCGCTCGCGTGGCTGGGCTGGGCCCTGTTCTCGCTCGGCGCGCTGTTCGTGTTCGCGCTGCCGTTCATCGATCGGAGCACCGGCTCGAACGCACGCGTGTTCCGCGTGATCGTCGGAGTCCTGCTCGCGCTCTTCCTGCTCGCGTGGCTGAAAGGAGCGATCGCATGAGCGCTCGCATGCGCCTCTCGCGCCTCACGGCGTTCGCGGTGCTCGCGCTCGCACCCGCCGCGTTCGCGGGGAGCTCGACGCAAGACAGCCCCGCGGCGAACTGCGTGACCTGTCACGGCAAGGAAGCGCGCGTCTTCCAGGCGAGCGTGCACGAGCGTGCCGGCGTCACGTGCATCACCTGCCACGGAGGCACGTCCGGTGCGCTCGACGTCGCGGCCGCGCACGGTGAGCACTTGAAGGACCTGAAGAGCCCCCGCGCGAAAGTCGAGCTCTGTGGCAACTGCCACTCCGACGTCGATGCGATGCGCGCGTTCGGACTGCGCACCGATCAGCTCTCACTCTATTGGACGAGCGGCCACGGCCGCACGTTGACGGAAGACCCGACCGCCGGCGTGGCGACGTGCGTCAGCTGCCACTCGAGCCACGACGTCTACTCGGTCAAGGACCCGCTCTCGCCCGCGCACCCGACCAAACAAGTCGCGACTTGCGGCGGGTGTCACTCCGACGCCCAGTTGATGGCGAAGTACGGTTTGCCCGCCGACCAAGCGGCGGAGTACAGGACGTCCGTGCACGGCAAGGCGCTGCTCGAGCTCGGCCACCGCGCCGCGCCGGCGTGCGCAGACTGCCACGGATCGCACGGCGCGTTGCCGCCGCGCGTCGACGACGTCGAGTTCGTCTGCGGCAACTGCCACTCGACCGTCGACGCACACTTCAAGCAGAGCCCACACGCGCGCAACCCCGGTTCGTCGGCTGCCGTCGAATGCGTTTCGTGTCACGGAAACCACGCGGTGACTCCGCCCGGGCCCGCGATGTTCCTCGGCGAGGACGCCGGGCACTGCGGTTCGTGTCACGCCGTCGACGACCCGGCGCGGACGGTCGGACAGAAACTCTTCGACGACGTCGAACGACTCGCCGCGACGATCGAAGAGGCCGAACGCGACGTACGCGCCGCCGGCGAGCGCGGGCTCTTCCTGGGTGAAGAGCGTGGTTACCTCGACGACGCACGTGGTCTGCTCGTCCGAGCACGAGCGATGACCCACGCACTGTCGCCGGTGCTGCTCGACGACGTCCTCGAGCGCGGCAAAGGCATGGTCGCGCAAACGCGCGACAGCCTCGCGACGAAGAACCGCGTCTTCCGCGATCGGCGCATCTTCACCGGGATCTTCCTTGGGCTCACCGTGGTCTTCGGCCTGATGCTCGGCATGTACGCTCGCGAGATCCGCGGACGTGCCCGTCGCGCCGCAGTGGGGTCAGGAGGCGCGTGATGTTCTCCGCGTCGAAGCGCAGGCTGCTCGACCGAGCGCGCGAACTCGCCGCGCTGGTCTTCGTCGTCGGACTGTTCGCGACGGCCGCGCTCGGCGTGATGATGTACGCGACCGTGCACCACACGGCGCAGCCCGAGTTCTGCAACTCGTGCCACATCATGGAGCCCTACTACCAATCGTGGGAGAACTCCGGGCACAAAGACGTCGGTTGCATCGAGTGTCACTACGAGCCCGGTTCACTCGAGACGCTCGAAGGCAAGTTCAAGGCGCTGTCGCAGCTCGCGAAGTACGTCACGCGCACGCAGGGCACGAAGCCCTGGGCCGAAGTCGCGGATTCGAGCTGCATGCGTTCGGGCTGCCACTCGGTGCGCATGCTCGACGGGCCGGTGATGTTCGGCAACATCAGTTTCGACCACCGCCACCACTTGCTCGAGACCCGCCGCGGACGGCGTTTGCGTTGCACGTCCTGTCACTCGCAGATGGTGCAAGGCCAGCACGTCGCCGTGACGCCGACGGTCTGCATCACGTGCCACTTCATGCCGGGCGACGACGGTGCGCCTCCGGCTTCGACCAGCGATTGCACGATCTGTCACGGCGCCCCGACCGAGCCCGTCAACGTCGAAGGCCGGCCGTTCGTGCACGCCGACTACGTCGAGCGCGGCGTCGGCTGCCGCGAGTGCCACAACCCGGTGATCGAAGGCAACGGCGTCGTGCGCAAGGATCGCTGCCACGCATGTCACGCCGAAGAAGGCCACATCGAACGCTTCGGCGACCGCGAGTTCCTGCACGAGATGCACGTCACCGACCACAAGGTCGAGTGCTTCGAGTGCCACGACGAGATCCGTCACGGTCTCCTGCCGCTGAAGAAGCCCGAAGCGACCAAACAAGAGGGTTGCGGCGTGTGCCACGAAAGCGCGCACGATGCGGCGAGCCTCGTCTACTCAGGCACGGGCGCGATCGGCGTCGACGACGATCCGAGTCGCATGTACCAGACGCGCGTCGTGTGCGAAGCGTGTCACACCGGTCGGTCCGGCGAACGCGTGATCGACGACGGCGGCGCCGGCGACTTGGCGTTCGCGCCCGACGATTCGAGCGGCGCGCACCACGGAGCGCATGCTTCGATCGTGGCCGCCGCAGGCAACGTCGATTGCATCCACTGCCACGGTCCGCAGTTCGACGGCATGCTGCGCGACTGGCAGAACGCGGTCGGGGAGCAGCTCGAGCGCGTCAAGCCCGTGCTCGCGGAGCTCAAAGGCAAGACGCCGAAAGGCAGTCCGGCGGTCGAGCCGCTCGTCGAAGCGCAGCGCAACGTCTCGTTGCTCGAGCTCGACGGCTCGCGCGGGGTCCACAACCCGACGTATGCACTCGCGACTTTGAAGGCGAGCGCCGTACGGCTGGAGCGCGCGGCGCAAGAGCTCGGCGTCGAGCTCCCGGCGCCGCTCTCGGACGGGTTCCCGTTCGTCTCGAAGGACGGCTGCAGCGAATGCCACGTCGGCGCGGGACGGCCCGCGACCGTCTGGTCCGGCGAAGCGGCGTTCCCGCACGCGAAGCACTTGGCGCAGGGTTTCGAGTGCTCGCAGTGCCACAGCACGGTCGAACACGGCAAGCCGGCGTTCTCGCGCGAGCAGTGCGCGAGCTGTCACCACCAAGAGAGCGAGAAGTTCGACGCCAACGACTGCACGCGTTGCCACTCGGCGCAGAACGCGATGCTGGCCGGCGCCGTCGCCGGCTTCGCCGAAGCGAAAGGCGTGATGTCGGAGATGGAGTGCAGCGATTGCCACGGCGAAGCCCCGGACATCCTGCGGCCGAAGCCGGCGAGCTGCGTCATCTGCCACGAAGAGGGCTTCGATCAGAAGGCCCTCGACTGGAAGGCGGAGCTCGAGTCGTTGACGCGCGCCGTCGAAACGGAACTCGAGTCGCGCGTCGTCGGTGCCGAGCGCACGGAGCAGGCGCAGCGCGCGCTCGCCGCCGTGAACGCCGACGGCAGCAACGGCGCACACAACTTCGACTACGCGAAGAAGCTGCTGACCGAAGCACTCGCCGCCTTGCACGCGGAGTGACCATGGTCGTGCTGCTGCTCACGCCGACGGTGCTGAGCTTCCTCGTGTTCTCCGCGCACCTCCTGCGCGCCGGCATGGGCATCCTGATCCCGCTCGTGCTGCTCGCGCTCGGGCTGCTCTGGCTGCGCACACCGTGCGTCGCGCGCTTCTTTCAACTCGCGCTGCTCGTCATCGCTCTGGTGTGGGGCGCGCAGATCCTCCTGATCGCCGCCCGCCGCATGGCCGACGGCGAGCCCTGGGTCCGCATGGCGGTGATCCTCACCGGCGTCGCCCTCTTCGCGATCTTCGCTGCACTGCTCTTCGAGACTCGCACTCTGCGCCGCCGCTATCCACGCCGGGCGCTCGTCTGAGAGCACGTCCGATGCCGCAGTCGGGCGAGGCGCGGTGTCGATGGTCGATGTTGCAGCGCGAGCGATCGAAGTTGCTCGCGCTGGCCCGGTGCTCGCGTCCAAGCACGCTCGGGGCGGGCGTGACGAAGCGTCGATGACGTCGGAACGACCTTTGCCGTGCGCGTGGACCCGTTCGTTCGCTCACCCATGGCCGCGCGCTTCATCGGACTCCGAATCCTGCCTTCGGCCGCGATCTTCGTGGCGCTGATCGCGAGCGCCGTCGCCGTCGACGTCGGGCTCCACGCCGCGCGACTCGCGGACGTCGGTCGTTGGTTGGGGCCTGTCGGCGCGGGGCTGCTGCTCGTCTCGTTCGTCTACTCGTTGCGCAAGCGCAAGTGGATCTCGACCGGCTCACCGAAGCGTCTGCTCCAGTTCCACGAGACGTTCGGCTGGCTCGGCGCGCTGGTGCTGCTGGTCCACGGCGGCATCCACCTCAATGCGTGGGTGCCGTGGCTCGCGCTCGCGGTGCTCGTGATCGTCGTGGCGAGCGGACTGACGGGGAAGTACTTGCTCGCGCGAGCGAAGGAGAGCCTCGCGGGCAAACGCGCGGAGCTCGCGCAACGCGGCCTCGCCGGAGACGAGCTCGAACGCGAGTTGCTCGGCCTCGCGTTGCTCGTGGGCACGATGCAGAAGTGGCGTAGCGTCCACATGCCGCTGACGATGATCTTCCTCGGCCTGTCGTTGATCCACGTGGTCGTCACGTTGGTGCTGTGGTGAGCGCATGAATCGCTCCGTCACGGTCCTGCTCGCCACGCTCGCCGTCACTGGCGCGCTCGCGTGGCTCGCGCCGTCGGCGGCGGTCCAACCCGGTCGTGTGCAGCCCGGGCATGCGACGCTGGCGGACGATTGCCTCGCCTGCCACACCGCGTTCGCCGGCGTTCGTGAGCAGAAGTGCGTTGTCTGTCACGCCGTCGCCGAGATCGGCAAGTCGCGTGTCGATGGAACGGCGCTGACGACTCCGCGACCAGCGCTCGAACGTCTGCACGTCGGAGCGCGCGCCGCTGGGGCGGAGTGCAGCGCATGCCACGCCGAGCACGCCGGCCGACTCGGAGCCGGCAAGGCGACGCGGTTCGAGCACGCTGCGTTGCCCATGGACCTGCGGACGAACTGCCACGCGTGTCACGTCGATCGGCTGCCGACGGACGAACTCCACCGTCAGGTCGAGGTCGCGGCGGAAGGCGCGTGCGCGGCGTGTCACGGCACCGAGGCTTGGACACCCGCGACTTTCGCGCACGAGCGACTGCTCGCCGGTCGACGCGACGACTGCGCGGCGTGTCATGCGGGGCGTGCGCCGAAGGACGAGCTGCACGGCGCGTCCGCCGACGCGTGCTCCACGTGTCACACGACGACGGCGTGGAAGCCGTCGTCGTTCGACCACTCCCGGTTCTTCCGTTTCGACAGCGACCATCCCGCGCGTTGCGCGGACTGCCACGAGTCCGGCAAGCCCCTGATGCAGTACACGTGCTACGGCTGTCACGAGCACACGCCCGCCAAAGTCGCCGAGGAGCATCGCGAGGAGGGCATCCGCGACTTCACGAATTGCGTGGAGTGCCATCGCAGCGCGGACGAGCACGGCGGCGAGGGTCGAGGCGACGGCGGTCGCGACCGCCACGGAGAGCACGACGACGATTGACGGGTCGAACGCGACGGCTCGCGTGATCGACCGAGGCCGAGAGCGAGGCCGAGGATCGCGATGCACCGCCGCGACGTGGCGTACGGCGCGGCAGAGCGGTAGGAATCGACGCCATGGCGGGCTTGCGGGAGATGCGGCTCTTGGTGTTCGGCAATTCGGGGTCTGGGAAGAGCACGTTTGCGCGCGCTGCTGCGGTGAAGCATCGGCTCGCGCACCTCGACCTCGACTCGATCGTCTGGGAGCCGGGCAAGGTCGCGGTCGAGCGGCCGCGCGCGGACGTCCTGCGTTCGCTCGCCGAGTTCCTCGACGCGCACGAGCGTTGGGTGATCGAAGGTTGTTACGGCGAGCTCGTCGAAGCGGCCGCGCCGCGTTGCACGGAGCTCGTCTTCCTCGACCCCGGGCTCGAAGCGTGCCTCGCGCACAACCGCCGCCGGCCGTGGGAGCCGCACAAGTACGCTTCGAAAGCCGAGCAGGACGAGAAGCTCGCCGACTTGCAGGCGTGGGTCACGAGCTACTACACGCGCGACGACGCGTGGTCGTATCGCGCGCACCTGCGCCTCTTCGAAGCGCATCGTGGCGCGAAACGCCACTGCCGCGAGGCGCCTTCGGTGCCGTGAGTCGGCGCGGGCCGGCGCGGGCCGGCGCGGGCCGGTGAAGCCGCCCGCGTCGCGCCAACGCCCGCGCATCACCCTCACGCGTCGGCGGGGCAGAGCGCAGGCGCTCCGGACGTGCCGCGACGCGCCGGTCGCGGCACCGGTCACGTGCGCGTCGCACGACCACCGCGGTCGTGCGACGCGTTGCGTGTGACTCGTTCCCTCAGGCCGCGATCATCGCCCACGCGATCAACGCGGCGAGCGTGAGACCGACGACCAGGGCGGTGAGGCCGAAGATGCGCGCGGCTTTCGACAGCGCGGGCGTCGGCGGCGCGACGAGGTGCTTCTCGAGCTCACCGCTCGCCACCAGCTGCTCGTAGAGCGCCGGACGGTCGTGCTTCAGTTCCGAGAGGCCCATCGAGCCGGTGAAGATCACCGGATCCATCGGGAACTTCTCGGGCCGGAAGTGCGTGTTGAAGAAGTGGATCGTGAAGATGAAGCCGGTCGCGAGCAGCGCTTCGTCGCTGTGGATGATCGTCGCGACGTTGATCGACCAACCCGGCAGGACGCGCGTGAACTCCTCCGGGAACCAGAGGCAGAGCCCGGTGGTGCCGATCACGACGACGCCCCAGAACACGGCCAGGTAGTCGAACTTTTCCCAGTACGTCCAGCGGCCGTAACGCGGCGCCGGACCACGGCCGAGGAACCACTTCAGCGTCGCGACGAGCTCGATGACGTCGCTCCACTTCGGCATCAGCGAATCGGCGCCGAAGAAGAACTCCTTCAAGCTCTTCTTCGTCTTGCGGAAGCGCGTGATGACGTCCCAGAGGTGTGCGCCCATGTACCCGAACGTGGCGATCGCGCAGACGCGGTGCACCCAACCGGCGCCGTCGATGCCGCCGAAGATCCTCGACAGCGCGTGGGCCCACTCGGTGTTCGAGAACTTGAGCATCATCCCGGTGATCGCGAGCCCGAAGAAGCTCAGGATCACGGTCAAGTGCGTCGCACGCTGGTAGGGCGTGAAGCGGGCGAAGTGTTTCTCGCCTTCGGCCTTCGCGACGTGCGCTCGGTAGGTGTCGCGCAACTTCCACGAGCGCGGCAGCCAGATCGCGGTGTGCAACCAGAAGAACGCGAACGTGCCGACGAGCAACACGGTCATGCCGACGAAGACCCAGTACAGCGTCGGGTAGCGTTCCTTGTCGCGGTGCGTCGCGTGCGTCAGGAAGCCCGCGAACTGCGCGTGTGAATCCTCGTGGCACTTGCCGCACGTCTCGACGATGTTCGCTTCCGAGAGGTGCGACTTCGGATCGGTGTGGCTCTTGATGTCGTGCGCGCCGTGGCAGTCGTAGCACTTGGCGCGTGTCGTGTCGCCGAGCGCGGTCGCCTTGCCGTGGTACGTCTCGAAGTAGGACTCGGTGATGTCCTCGTGGCACTTGCCGCACTGCTCCATCACGCCGAGCTTGAAGCTCGCGTCGTCGGTGCGGCCCATCGTGTGCGAAGAGTGGCAGTCGTTGCACTCCGGCAGCGGCGGCATGTCGCGCAACTGCACGTAGTCCGGGTTGCCGGTCTTCGAGTGGATGCTCTGTTGGAACTGCTCGTAGATGCCGTCGTGGCATTGACCGCACGTCTGCGCGATGTTGCTCGGGTGGACCGACGACTCGGGGTCGCTCGCGGGGAGCTCCTTGTGCGACGTGTGGCAGTCGGTGCAGACCGCGGTGACCACGAGGCCGGACTCGAGCAGGCCTTGGCCGTGGATCGACACCGAGTACTTCTCGATGATCCCGGTCTCCGGGCCCATGTAGCGTTGCGCGGCGGGCGCGCCGTCGCGGTGGCAACGAGCGCAGAGCTCGGGCACGTTGCGGCTGTACGTCGGCGAGGTGCGGACGAGCTCCTTGAGCTCCGGCGTCGCCGCTTCGGGGATCGCGTGCTCCAGGATCGCGTGTTTGCCGTGACAGTCGATGCAGGTCGGCGCGTTCGGATCGCCTGCCGCGTGAAGCGCACCGTGGCGCGCGCGCTGGTAGTCGTTCGATTGCGCTTCGTGGCAGACCGCGCAGTCGACCTTGGTCGTGATCGTCGCGCACGAACGTTCGACCGACGGCGACGCACCGGTGTGACATTGCGCGCACGACACGCTCTGACGGCCGTGGATCGAGCGCTCGTGCTCTGCGGCGTCGACGAACAGCGAACGACCGTCGGAGGACGCTTTGACGTCGGGCGCGGAGTGGCAACGCAGGCAGTCCGCGTTGGCCATGTTCGTGTTGTAGTAGACCTTGCGGATCTCGTGCGGCGAGTGGCACTCGACGCAGAGCGGCACGACGCCTTCCTTCTCCCAGAGCTCGCCCGCGATCACCTTGCGGTGCACTTGCTCGATCTGGCCGTGGCACTGCTCGCAGGTCCTGACGACGTTGTCGGCGTGGATCGTCGACTTCGGATCGGTGTGAGGAAGCACGTTGTGGCCGGTGTGGCAACTCGTGCAGACCGCAGTGACGGTGAGGCCTTGCTTGTAGAGACCTTCGCCGTGGATCGAGTCCTTGTAGCGTTGGAAGACCTGCTCTTGCGGCACGTCGTACGCGCGTTCGACCGCGGCGCCTTCCGCGTGACACTGCGCGCACATGCCGGGCACGTTGAACGGCGAGATCGAGGAGTTCGGATCCTTGAGCCGCAGCACGTAGTGGTTGCCGTGACAGTCCTGGCAGAGCGGCGCGAGCGGATTGCCTGCTTCGGCGAGCTTCCCGTGCGTGCTCGCGCGCCACGCCGCGACCGGTCCGTCCTCGTCGTCGTGGCACTCGGTGCAGTCGACGCGCGCGAGGTTCTTCTCGTGCGGGTACTCCTCGACGCCGGAGAGATCGGTGTGGCAGGCGACGCAATCGAACGCCTTGTGCACGCTCTCGCCGAAACGCGCGGCATCGACGTGGAGCGACACTTGGCGGCCCCCGCGATCCATCGCAAGGCCGGTGACGCCGTGGCACTCGAGGCACTTCGCGTTCTCTTGCGCCGTCGCAGCGGCGGCGCAGAGCGCGATCACGACGGCGAAGATCACGAGCCGCGTGACCCAAGCGGCTTCGTGCGCGGGATTCTTGTAGCTCGACATCGGTGCTCGACTCCTAAAGCGGCTCGTGCGACGACGAACGCCGGCGCTCGAGGATCCGGAGGTATTCCTCCGGGTGATGGTGACGCAACTCCTTGCGGGAGATGCGACCGTTCAACCACACCCAGCTCATCGGGAAGTTCCCGGGGCGCAGGTGCACGTGATACATGTGCCAGATGATGATCGCGAGGAACGCGAGGGTCGCTTCGAACCCGTGCACGACGCGGCAGACGTCGAACGTCCAGTGCGGCATCCAGTCGAGGAACCAGTCGGGACGCCAGAGGATCGCACCGCTCGCGATCATCACGAAGTTGCCCCACACCACGGCGCCGTACTCGAGCTTCTCGACGAGCCCGTAGCGTCCGAGCGCGGGCCGCTCGGCGAAACGCAGCGCCGGCCAGCGCTCGAAGAGCTTCTTGAACCAACCCTTGCGGGCCAACCAATCGGTGAGCCCCAAGTTGAACATCACTTCGCCGATGAAGTCGGTGATGTCGCGCGGCCGGAACATCATCAGCATGAGCCACTTGCGTGACTTCGGGCTCAAGAGCACCGCGAAGAGGTGCCACAGCGAAAGACCGATCAAGCCGAACGCAGCGATGCGGTGGAGTTGGCTGCGGAGGCGGAAGCCGCCCTCGAGGTCGATGATGCGCTGCATCCACTCGGTGTCGTGGAGGAAGAGCGGCAGGCCGGTCAGCACGAGCAGCGTGAACGAAGTCACCAGCACCGCGTGCTGGATCCGACCGTGGAAGCTCATCCGCTCGAATTGCTCGTGCGGCGAGACCAGACGATCTTCGTCGGGCCAGCGCTGCGGGTCGACGTGTTCGGTCTCCTTCGGTCCCCAGCCCATGCGCAAGCGCCAGCGGCCGAAGAGGTCGATCACCACGAGCAGGATGAACGCGCCGATCACGCCGCCGAGCAGCACGGAGTAGATCTGCTTGACCCACCACGGCACCGGGTTCTCGGTCTCGCCTTCGATCGAGTGCACCGGCACGCGCGAGAACGCCGCGCCGGCGTTGGTGTGGCACGCGCCGCAAGTCTGGTCGAGGTTCGCGGCATGCACCGACGAGCGCGGATCGCTCGACGGGAAGATGTCGTGGAAGCCGTGGCACGACGCGCAGTTCGCCGCGCCTTCGTCGCCGAAGCCCGCGGCGATGCCGTGGTACGAGCTGCCCCAGGAGCTGCGTGCAGTCGCTTTGAACCCGTAGCGGCTCGCGAGTTCGCCGTCGTTGTGGCACCGCGCGCAGGTCTCCGCGACGAGCTTCGGCGAGACGCTCGAATCGGCCTGCGACGGTCCTTGCACGGCGTGTTCGCGGTGGCAGTCGGTGCACACGGGCACGTCCTTGCCGCCTTGTTCGAAGTCGGCGCCGTGCACGCCGGCGAGGTAGTTCCTGAGGATCCCGGTGTGGCACTCGCCGCAAGTGTGGGGGATCTGCTTGCGCGCGGTCGGTGCGTCGGGGGCGGCCACCTTCTTGACGTCGTGACCGCCGTGGCACGAAACGCAGGTCGCGGTGACGACGAGTCCGTCCTTGCGCAGCGCGATCCCGTGCGCGCTGGTTTCGTACTGCTCGACCTTCGCACCGCCGGGCGCCGGGTGTTCCGCGCTAGGGTTCGGCTTGTGGCACGCTTCGCAGACGTCGGGTTGATTGAGCGGATGGGTGCGCGAGTCGGGCGACTTCGAGCTCGCCGCCTCGTGCGCGCCGTGGCAGTCGACGCACAGCGCCGCCGGACGACCGTTGCCCGGATCGCCGGCGTGCACGCTCGCTTGCCAGGCCTTCTGCGCGTCGCCGTGACAGGTCGCGCAGCCGAGCGGCTTCGCCTCGGGGAGCCCGACGTCGTGCGGCACGTGACACGCCGCGCAACGATCGGAGTTGTCGGCGTGGGCGCTCTTCGCGAACGCGGCCTCTTGTTCGGCGTGACACGCCGTGCAGCTCGCGGGCGGAACTGGACGCGCGTGTTCGTCCTCGCTCGGATCGTACGTGGCGAGCGTGACGTGGCATTGGACGCAGGTGACGTCGCTGTGCGGCGTCTTGGTCTCTGCCTTCGGGTTGCGCGCGGTCTCGACTTCGTGGCAGAGCTTGCAGGCCGCGTCGGAGGGTGGTTCCTGTGCGTAGCTCCGTTCGGTCGTGGCGAGCGCGAGTGCGCACGCCAGGAACAGCTTCGAGAGAGCGCGTGGGAACCGAGTCCGATCCGAGGTCTTCATCTCACGCTTCCTGAGCGGAGGCTCTGTGCGTGTTGGCGCGGATTCCCGCGACGAGCGCGAGAATCCACGCGGTGATTCTCGGGTCCGCAAGGCCCCGAGAGCATACGCACCACGGGGAGCGAAACGCGTTCCCCTGGGAGTACGCCCAAGGGAGTAGGGCTCACGAGACCCGTGCGCGCATGTCGACGGCGCACGCACCGTGGGGCGAGACGATCAACGGGTTGATCTCGAGCTCCTCGATCTCCGGCAAGTCGATCGCGATCTGCGAGATGCGTTGGATCGCCTCGACGAGCGCCTGCTCGTCGATCCCGGCGCGTCCGCGGATGCCGGCGAGGATCGGCCAGCCTTTGATCTCCCGCACGAGCTCCTGCGCCCGCACGTCGCTGACCGGGCACAGCGCGAAGGAGACGTCCTTCAACACTTCGACGTACACGCCGCCGAGCCCGAACATCAGGATCGGCCCGTACTGCGGGTCCGCGTGGAAGCCGACGACCACTTCGTGGCCGCCCTTCAGCATCTTCTGCACGTTGACGCCTTCGGCCTTCGAGCTCATCAAGCGCTCGAACGCCTTGCGCACCGCCGCTTCGTCCGCGAGGTCGAGCAACACGCCGCCGACGTCGCTCTTGTGCGTCACGTCGGGCACCGACATCTTCATCACGACCGGATAACCGACGCGCTCCGCGATCGCGACGGCCTCGGACTGGCTGCGCGCGAGGCCTCCGGGCACGACTTCGAGTCCGTACGCGGCCGACAACGCGCGGCGCGCTTCGACGCCGAGCCAACCGGGCTTCAGGATCGCTCGCAACTCGTCGGCGTCGACGCGCCGGCGTTTCACGCGGCCTTCCGGCCGCTCGAGGATGCGCCGGCGTTCGTCGAGCGCGGCGAGCGCCCGCACCGCGGACTCGGGATACAGGTAGATCGGCACCCAGTCCTGCTGTGCGCGCTGCGTTTCCTTCGCGATCGCGCGCATCACTTCGTCGCGCGACATGAAACAGCCGACGACGGGCTTCTTCGAGCCCTTCGCGACGTCGAAGACAGTGCGCGCGACGAGGATCGGGTCGTGCGTGATCGGCGGCACGAAGATCACGAGCACCATGTCGACCGTCGGGTCGCCGAGCAACAGTTCGAGCGAACGCCGATAGTTCTCCGCCGTGGCGCCGGCGACCATGTCGATGGGGTTCTGCACGCTCGCTTCCGGCACCAGGATCTCGCGCAACGACGCGCGCGTCGTCTCCTCGAGCGCCGCCATCTCGAGTCCCCAGCGCACCAACGCGTCGGTCGCGAGGATCGCGGGCCCGCCGGCGTTGGTCAGCACCGCGACGCGGTTGCCTTTCGGGAGCCCGAGCTTCGAGAGCGCGAGCCCGACGTCGAAGAGCTCTTCGACGGAGTCGACGCGTTGCACGCCGCAGTCCTTGAGCAGCGCGTCCGCCGCGACGTCGGCGCCGGCGAGCGCACCGGTGTGACTCGACGCGGCGAGGGCGCCGGCGCGCGAACGCCCGGCCTTGACCGTGACGATCGCCTTCTCGCGGCTGATGCGCCGCGCGGTCGGCACGAAGTTGCGCGGGTTGCCGAAGCTCTCGAGGTAGAGCAGCACGCAACGGATCGTCGGATCCGCGCCCCAGTACTCGAGCAAGTCGTTCGCGCTGACGTCCGCGCGATTGCCCATCGACACGAACATCGACACGCCGAGGTTGATCTGGTCGGCGTGCGCGAGCAGCGCTTCGCCCATCGCGCCCGACTGCGACACGAACGCGACGGGCCCGGGCTTCGGGAACGTGCGCCCGAACGTCGCGTTGAGCCGCACGTCGTAGTTCGCGTTCTGGATGCCCATGCAGTTCGGTCCGACGAGCCGCATGCCGACGCGCCGCGCGGTGCGCAGGATCCGTGCTTCGGCCTGCGCGCCATCGACGCCGGTCTCCTTGAAGCCCGCAGTGATGACGATCACGGCGCCGACGCGCTTCTTCGCGCACTGTTCGATCGCGGCGGGGACGAGTTCCTTCGGCACGATCACGACCGCGAGGTCGACAGGGTCGTCGATCGCCGTCACCGATCGATGGCACTTGATCGAGTGCAACACGTCGGCCTTCGGGTTGACCGGGAAGACCTTCCCGACGAAGCCGCCGGTGATCAGGTTGTGCAGCACTTCGTAACCGATCGTCCCTGGCCGCCGCGACGCGCCGATCACGGCGACCGAGCGCGGCCGGAAGAGCGCGTCGAGCCCGCTAGGCCGTCCGTTGCGCTCGCGCGGACGCGCCGCGCGCGTGGAGTCCGCGCCGGCGCCGCCGTGAGCCGCGTCGCCGGCGCTCGCCGGGTGTCCTGCGCGCGCGGCCGTGCCAGCGCGCGCAGCGCGCCGTGCGTCACCCGCACGTGGTGCGTCGCCAGCACGCAGTGTGTCACGTGAGCGCGTCGGACGAACTGCGTCGTCTGCGCGGCTTGCGCGTTCCGCATGGGCGGCGCGGGCGGAGGTCTTGGCGCGGGTGGAGCGGACGGGGCGTGCGGATCGAGTCATGCGCGGAGTTTCCGAAAGCGAGCGAGCGAACGCGAGAGCTTCGCGTCCGCCCGTGCTCGCTCCCAATACGGATCAGTGCCGAGGAGGAACGGTTCGAAAGGTCTGCGTCACGCGGTCGCGGGTTTCGCCGGCGCGTGCGCGTGCTCGTCGCCCGCGACGCGGAACTCACCGAGCATGATCGGTGTCGCGACCTTCACCATCAGCGTGAAGAGCAGGAAGCCGACCGCGAAGATGCCCATCGCGACGAGCCACTCGGTCCGCGACGGTTGGTACTCGTAGATTTCGCCGAGCGTGTCGGGCGTCATGCCCGGGATGACGAGGCCCATGCCCTTCTCGAGGTAGACGCCGAGCCAGATCAAGCCGCAACCGAGGTTGAGCGTGATCGGGTTCTTGCGCGTCTGCGGCACGAGGAACAGCAGGAACGAGATGAACGAGCAAGCGACTGCGGTCCACATGAACGGCACGATCGCGTCGTGCTCGCCGACGCCGGCGAACATGTACTGCATGTGGATCAGGTGCTCGGTGCCCGAGTAGTACTCCTTGAACACTTCCGCGCCGAGCAGGAAGAGGTTCAGGAACATCGCGTACGCCATCAGCTCGGCGACCTTCCAGATCGCGGCGTCCTGGATCTCGAAGCGCGTGAAGCGGCGCAAGAGCTGCATCAGCACGACGAGGACCGCCGGGCCCGAGCACAACGCCGACGCGATGAAACGCGGCGCCAGGATCGCGGAGTTCCAGAACGGCCGCGCGGCGAGCCCGTTGTAGAGGAACGCCGTCACCGTGTGGATGCCGATCGCCCACGGGATCGAGAGCAGCACGAGCGGCGTGAAGATCGCGTAGTTCGGGTGTTTGCCGCGCACCAGCATGAAGAGCAGGTACGTGACGATCGTGAAGTTCAAGACGAGGTAGCCGTTCAACACGACGACGTCCCACGCGAGCAGCGACGTCGGCAGGTTGAGCGTGCCGATGCCCGGCATCAGGTGCTGCAGACGATCGGGATGGCCGACGTCGACGAGCACGAAGAGCGCGCACATCACGATCGCCGCGATCGCGAGGAGCTCGCCGAGGATCACGACCTCCTTGATCGGCTTCCAGTGGTACACGTACGCCGGGATCACGAGCAGCACGGCCGCCGCCGCGACGCCGACCAGGAACGTGAAGTTGCCGATGTAGAAGGCCCACGAGACCTGATCGCGCATGCTGGTCGAGATCAGGCCGGTCTGCATCTGGTGCACGTAGGCCGTCGCGCCGATCGCGATCATCACGAGCAGCGACAGGATCCACGTCCAATAGAGCGCATTGCCGCGCGTGACGATGCGCACGCTGCCGGTGACGAAGCGCAGGAACTGACCGAAGACGCTCATCGCGACGCTCCCGGATCAGAGGCCGTAGAAGTAGTAGAAACGCGGGTGGGTCGCGAGTTCGTTCTTCAGCACGAACACGCGCTTCTTGTCGAGCACGTAACGGATCTCGCTCGACGGATCGAGCAAGTTGCCGAACTTGCGCGCACCGACCGGACACACTTCGACGCACGCCGGATACCGACCGTCGCGGACGCGGTGCACGCACCACGTGCACTTCTCGACGACGCCTTTCGGGCGCGGGCGGTTGCCGAGCACGTGCAGGTTCGGGTTCATCTCGTCCGCGGGCAGCGACGGCTCCTTCCAGTTGAAGCGCCTCGCGCCGTACGGGCAGGCCGACATGCAGCAGCGACAACCGATGCACCAGTCGTAGTCGATGACGACGATGCCGTCGGGCTCCTTCCACGTCGCGCCGACCGGACACGTCTTCACGCACGGCGGGTTCTCGCAGTGCTGGCACGCGACCGGCAAGTAGGTGTGCCCGGGCCGCGGCACGGTCTCGGCGTCGTAGTAGGGGTTCGCGTGCTCGAAGTCGATGCCCTTTTCCTTGTCCATCTCGAGCACGCGGATCCACTGCACCACCGGGTCGCGGCTCTGGTTGTTCTCGGCGACGCACGCGTAGACACAGCGGCGGCAACCGACGCAACGCGAGATGTCGAGCGCGTAGGCGAATTGCACGCCCTCGCGCGCCGGCGTGTTCTTCACGTCGACGTCCTTGCCGTACTTCGTCTCGCACTCGCGTTCGATCTTCTTCAGGATCCCGTCGAGGTCCTCGGGCGTGAGTTCCTTGAAGTGGCTGCGGAAGAACTCCGTGTGCGTGACATCGCCGCAGGCACCGGCGAGCGCCGCGGCGCAACCGGCGAGCGTGCAGAGGAAGTCGCGACGAGTGGTGTCGGGTGCGTTCACGGCGTGCGCTCCGGTTTCGGGGGCGGGGGAAGCGGCTTGATCGGTGCGAACTTCGGCGCGTGCGAGTTGTGGCAATGGACGCAGAGCAGGTACTCCTTCTCTCCGTCCCACTGCCCGCTGCGTCGGCCGTGCACGCCCGCGCGCCAGTCGCGGTACTTGTCGCCGTGGCACTGGCCGCACAGGCGATACGACTCCTCGAACGGCACTTTCTCGCCGCTCGCGAGGTGCAGCGAGTCACGATCGGTCGCATCGTGGCAGTCGAGGCACCAACGATGCTCGGCATCGTGCTTCAGCACGATCTCCTGGTGCGCCATCGAGAGCTCGCGCCGTTTCGTGTTCACCGGCATGTCCGGCTCGTGGCATTCCGAGCACGGGAAGATGCCTTCGCTGAACGGCGGCGGCGGCGTGTGCAACTTGGTCCCGGCGGCCGGCGCGTCGGCGGCGGGCACCCAACCGGCGGAGAGATCGAGCTCGTGTGCGTTGCCGTGACCGCAGGCCCACGCTGCGAGCGCGAGCGCGAGAGCGAGCACGGACGAGGTCGCGCGGCGACGCGTGCTTCGTGTGGCTGACCGTTCCAACTCGCAGCTCCTTTCCGGACCGCGAGCGCGTCGAGCGCATCGGGCGCGAGAATCTCCCCGGCCTTCCGGGAGCAACGCACGATGCGGGCGGCGATCGCTCGCTACCTCGATGGAGGCAGGATCGCCGGAGTTCGGCTCACCACGCGCCCGGCCGGTGTGCGTAGGCCCCCCGGGTTTTCTGCGCAGCTCGTCCAGGCGTGCTCGTGACGTCGCGCCTATCGTGGCGGCGATGTCGCCGTCCGCCGCACGCAGACCCTCGTTCCGGTCATGTCTCCCCGGCGTGGGTCGCGCGCTCGGTCCGCGGACTCGCGTGAGGCTCGCACGGACCTCCGCGACGTCGCGAGCCGCGGCAAGCCTCCTGGCGCTCGTGTCGACGACCGGTTGCGTCGCGCTCATGGTCCTCGTTTCGTGTCACTCGGGTGCGCGGCCCGACGCGTCGAGCCGAGTCGGAAAGGGAAACGACTCCGAGGCTCCCAGCGTGCACGCGCAACCCTCGCGGCTCGCCGCGTCGTCCCGGCCGCCGAACGTCGTGCTGATCCTCGCCGACGACCTCGGCTTCGGCGAGCTCGGGTGTTACGGCCAGACGAAGATCGCGACGCCCCATCTCGATCGGCTCGCCCGCGAAGGCGTGCGCTTCACGAACTACTACTCCGGAGCTCCGGCGTGCGCGCCCTCGCGCTGCACGCTGCTCACCGGCAAGCACACCGGCCACGCGGCGATCCGCGACAACTTCGAAGTGCAGCCGGAGGGGCAGTTGGCCTTGCCCGCCGAGGAAGTGACGCTCGCCGAGCTCTTGAAGACCCGCGGCTACGCGACCGCGTGCATCGGCAAGTGGGGGCTCGGAGCTCCCGGCAGCGCAGGCGAGCCGCTCGCGCAGGGCTTCGACCACTTCTTCGGCTACCTCTGCCAACGCCACGCGCACGCGCACACGACGAACTACCTCTGGCGCGATCACGAACGAGTCGAGTTCGCTCCGCCGGTCTACTCGCACGACGCGTTCACGGACGCCGCGCTCGAGTTCGTCGAGCGCGAACGGTCTCGGCCGTTCTTCCTGTATCTCGCGTACACGATCCCGCACCTCGCGCTCGACGTGCCTGCGGACTCGCTCGCGCAGTACCGCGGTCGCTGGGACGATCCGCCGTACGACGGCAAGCAGGGTTACACTCCGCATCCGACCCCGCGCGCCGCGTACGCCGCGATGGTCTCGCGGCTCGATCGCGACGTCGGACGGCTCGTCGCGAAGCTCGACGAGCTCGGCCTTGGCGGTGACACGCTCGTGCTCTTCACGAGCGACAACGGCCCGACCTACGACCGCATCGGCGGCTCCGATTCGGCGTTCTTCGAAAGCACGCGCGGCCTGCGCGGGCTCAAGGGCAGCGTCTTCGAAGGCGGCCTGCGCGTGCCGCTCCTCGCGCGCATGCCCGGCCGGATCGTGCCCGGTCGCGTGAGCGAGCACGTCGCCGCGGCGTGGGACGTGCTACCGACCTTGTGCGAGCTCGCCGGGGTGGACGTGCGCCGAGCCTTCGCCGCGCGCGCGGCGTCGAGCGAGTCCAGTGAGTCCAGCCAGCTCGGCGAACTCGGCGCGCTCGGCGAGCCGGAGGCGTCGTCGGCGTCCGGAGCGCGCGGCGCGTCAGGCACGTCTGTGGCACGCAGCGAGCGCGACGATCCCGACCGGCCCGCGGAGCTCGATGGCCGGAGCTTCGCGCCGACGCTCTTCGGCGGCGAACAGCGCGCCCACGACCTCCTCTATTGGGAGCTCGCGAGCTACGGCGGCCAACAGGCCGTGCGGTTCGGGTCCTACAAGGCGGTGCGCCGCAACCTCGCGAAGGGCAACGTCGCGATCGAGCTCTACGACCTCGCGAGCGACCCCGCGGAAGCCCACGACCTCGCCGCTACGCGCCCCGAGCTCGTCGCGGTCGCCGCCGACCTGTTGCAGCGCGCACGCACGCCGTCGCAGGCCTTTCCGCTCGGTCCGAAACCCTGACGCGCCGCGCGAGCCGCCTCTAGAATGCGGCGCCCTTCGAGAGGCCTCGCGTGACGATCACACTGCAACGCATCCTGGAACCCGACGGCCGGTTGGTCGGCGAGGCGCCCAAGCTCTCCGAGTCCGAGCTGCGGGCGCTCTTCACGCACATGCTGCGGGTGCGCGTGCTCGACGAGCGCATGCTCAAGCTCCAGCGCGCCGGGCGCATCGGCTTCGTCGGCACTGCGAAAGGGCTCGAAGCGGCGATCATCGGCTCGGCGTACGCGCTCGAGAAACGCGACTGGCTCTGGTCCGGCTTGCGTGAAGGCGGCGCCGCAGTGATGCGTGGCCTGCCGCTCGCGGAGTACCTCGCGCAGATGTACTGCAACGCGAACGACACTGCGAAGGGCCGCCAGATGTGCAACCACTTCCAGCACAAGGGCTCGAACTACCCGTCGTGGTCCAGCGTGATCGGCACGCAGATCTCGCACGGCGTCGGCGCGGCCTACGCAGCGAAAGTGCGCGGCTCGGGCGAAGTCCACGCGATCTACTTCGGCGACGGAGCGACGAGCTCGAACGGTTTCCACTCCGGGCTGAACTTCGCCGGCGTGTGGCAGGCGCCGTGCTACTTCGTGTGCATCGACAACGGCTGGGCGATCTCGGTGTGCAACCGAGAGCAGACCGCCGCCGAGTCGTTCGCCGACAAAGGCGCCGCGTACGGCGTGCCCGGCGTCGAAGTCGACGGCAACGACGTGCTCGCGTGTTACCGCGAGTGCAAACGAGCGCTCGACCGCGCGCGTTCCGGCGGCGGACCGACGCTGATCGTGCTGAAGACGTATCGCATGCTCGGGCACTCGTCGTCGGACGATCCCTCCAAGTACCGCGACCAGGCGGAGGTCGACGCGTGGGCCGCGCGCGACCCGATGGATCGGTTCGAGCGCTATTTGCTCGGCCGCGGCCTGTTGAAGGCGGGCGACCGCGCGATGCTCGAGCAGGAACTGACTACCGAGATCGACGCGGAGATCCACCGCCAAGAAGCTGCGCCGCCGATGGCGCTCAAGACGTTGGTGGAGGACGTCTACGCCGACGTCCCGCGCCACCTCCGCCTGCAATACAACAAGTTCATCGCGGTCGCCGAACGTCTCGGCCACGCTCAAAAGGGCGACGGCGCGTTCCCGCTCTGACTGCGTCCGCGTCCGAAGCCGCGCGCTCGACCGGGCCGGCGCACGCGCGCTGCGGCGCTGGCGCGCGTGCGATGCGCGCGCCGGGTCGCGCCGGGTCGCGCCGGGGCGCGCCGGGGCGTGAGCGGTCGAGTCGGCGCACGCTCCGCTCCGAACTTCGTGGGTCCTCGAGGCGCGCCGCCCGGTGCATGCCGGACGGCGCGCGACGATGGACCATGCCGCGATCGTGAGGTCAGCGGGCCGTCGGATCCTGCACCTCGGGACACGGCATCGTCTTGAAGTCCTCGACCGTGCCGAACGCGATCGGCGGATCGCACTCACAGGTCGTCGGGATGCCGACGGCGATCCACGGGACGACGAGTCCACCGCAGGCGCACGACTGTCGCTCGACGATCATGTCGTCGTCCGCGACGCACTTCGTTCCTTCGTTGTCGTCGCCGAGGCACTCTTGGTGAGCAGGGGTGAGGATCTTGGCGTCCGGACATTTCTCGCCGAACAAGCCGCCCCCGACGCCGAAGATCACCAGACCGACCCCGCACGTGTCCTCGTCGCCCGAGTTCACGATGGAGCCATCGACCTGGGTGGCCTTCTTGTCGGGGCACTGACGCGCCTGGGTGGCGCTCGAGAGCAAGAACAGGCACGAAATCGCTGCTATGGAAATGCGAATCATCATGGGTGAATGTCGGGAAACTACGCAGGCGGTCCGCCCGAGCTCGTTGCGCGCCTGGGAGCGAGGAATGAAATTCGGGCCGTTGCGTCGTCGCTCGCGCGCGCGGCCCACACGATTCGCCGAATATCAGCCGCTGAGCATCAGCCGCTGAGCATCAGCCGGTGAGCATCGGCCGGTGAACATCGGCCGGTGAACATCGGCCGGGCAGCGTCAGACGCAGTCTTGCGTGCCGAAGTTCTCGACCGTGCCCGAGGCCACGAAGTCGCTGCACGTGCAACCGACGACGACCCAGTTCCCGATGAAGATCACGGAATCGCACGAGCACGTGCCCGTCGAGACCGGCAGGTCACCGAGGATCATGCATCGCGTCCCTTCGTTCGGTTCGCCATGGCACTCACCATGCCACGGCACGATCGTCAGCTTCTCGGGGCAACTCGGAACCCAGACCTCGCCATTCTTCAGCTTGACGCCGGAAGCACACGCGGTTTGAGGGCCGAGCTCGATGTACTCCGAGTCGACGGCCGTCGCCTTGCGATCCGGACAACCGCGCGGAGTCGGAGTCGTTCCCGATACGTCCATCGCCGGTGCGAGCGCACCGAACGTTGCGAAGCTGACTGAAGCGGCGAGCGAGAACAGCGGGTATTTCATTTCTTGACCTTTCCTTGAAGAGACTGCCATTCCGCGTCGGACAAATGATGCTTGAGAGCATCCAACGCGGACTGCTTCGCCTGGGGAGAGGCCATGGGATCGTCGAGAGCATCGAGCAGGAAGTCGATCGCGTCGTCGCGCACGTCCGTCGCGCCGACTTGTTGGGCCTTGCTCGCGATGTTGCCGGCGGCGGCCACGGTTCGCATCGGATCCGCGCCGGTCGCGTAGCTCGAACGCAGGTCCTTCATCGCGTCCGGTGTCGGCTTCCAGCCGGCCGAGGCGGTGGCGGTCATCAGTGCCTGTCCGCGCACTTTCGGATCCGGATCCTCGTACGCGAGCTTCGCGATGCGATCCAAGTCTTCGGGACTCGCACCGATCATCGCGGAGACGAGCTTCTCCCGCGCTCGAGGGTTCGCGTCGTTCGCGAGCAGATTGCGATACTCCGCGTCGATCGCGGGGTACGCATCCGGTTTGTTCGCCAGGCTCATCCAGAGACCGGGTGAGTTCCGAGTCTGCTCGATGCGCTCGGCGAGGAATTGTGTTGCCGCGTACGCGTCCGCGGAGCCGTCCACCACCGCTTGGGCGATGGCGAGGCGCACGTCGACCGGCGTGTTCGGGTCGTCGAACAACGATTCGGCGAGCGACAGGGCCGCCGCGGGATTGGTGCCTTGCAACAAGAACTTGATCGCGGCTCCGATCAGCACCGGATCCGTCAGGTCGCTGAGGTACGTGCCGAAGAAGCGATCCCGTTCTTCCGGCGTCATCGTTTCGCCGAGGCGAGCGAGAACCTCCGAGAACAGCGTCTTGTGCTCCTTGAAGAACGCGCGCAGCTCGAGGACCTCGAAGATGTAGCGCGCGACCAGCGGCTTGCCGTCGACCTCCGCACGGATCAACTGCTCGAGCAACGTCGAGAGCACCGGCTCCTGCAGATTCGGCACGTTGGAGAGAATCGCCAGGAACAGTTCACGTCCGGTCGCTTCCGCGAAGTACGGGCTCTGCTCCGAGTGGAACGTCACCACGGCCCAATAGAGCGCGCGACAGCCGCCGTATTCGACGACGTCGATGCGTTTCGCCTCCTCGCCGGCGGGCTTCCATTTGCGGGCGACGAGATTGTCGAGCACGTCGTGCAGCGTTCCGGGGTGTTCGAACAGCGGCGCAAGGAGATCCTCGAGCCGCTGGGTCAACTCAGGGGTCGGCCCTTTCTGCATGACCTCGCCCTCGGTGCGGGCGATCGCGGCGAGCCGTTCTTCGAGCGACAGAGCGTCGAGCTCAGGCGGGCGGACTCGCTGCGCGCTCGCCTCGACGGCCTTCGCGGTGCGTGCGGAGGCCGCGGGGACGTCGACGACCTCCTCCTCCGCGCCGGTTGCAGAGCCGAGATTCGGCGCTTCGGCCGACGATCCACCGCCGCCGCCGCCCGCAAACGTGCGCCACAAGAAGGCGACCAAGACGGCGAGCGCGAGAATCACGATCAGCGAGCGAATGGAACGCATGGCGTGGGTGGAGTCAGCGCGGGGTGCGACCGCGCCGGAATGGGAAGGCGAGCAAGCGCAGGCGCTCGGGGAGGACTCCCCGGAGTGGACGAATCGCCCGCACTGTTTCTGACCACACCAACTCCGCACGATTGCGGGTAGCGGGCCATTTCTTCGGCGATCGCTCCCGCGATTGGCACCGGCGTGCCGCTCGAGGCGCGCTCGCGCCGGATCAGGGATCAGCGGCTCGAGCCTGGCAAGAAGGAGACGAGCGTCAGCGTGTTCTCGCGCCGGAAGCCGAGCCGTGGCGGTCGTCGATCGGCGAGCGTGCCCGGCGGGATCACGGCGAGCCGGTCGGACCCATTCGCCGGGTCGTCGAGCACGAGCACGTCATCCGCGCGAAGCGTCGTGGCGGCGTCCAATTCGACGGCTGCTTCCCGCACCTCGCCGTCGACCACCCTCTGCACTTTCGCTGACCGACGCAGGACGCTTCGCTCGCCGGGTAGTTCGGCGACGACATCCGTCGGTCGGAGCACGACGTCGGTTCGAGTGCGTTCGACCCACGACTCGATGGAGAGGTTCGGGCGAGACGACCCGGCTCCCATCAATACGGGGAAGATCGGGAGGATCGGCCCGATCCAATGTGGTCCCACGAGTAGGGCGTGCAGACGTCGGAGAGGCGCAGGTCACGGCGCTCGAGCGTGATCGCGCCGGAACGGCCCGCCAGCGGAATCGCCGAGCTCCAGCGCCATCCCTGCCCTGCGCCGAGGTCCGTCGTCCAGCCAGGGACCGTCTCGACCTCCGCCACCGCGTGCCGAATGATCCGGCGCCCGGGCGACCGGTCGATCGGGCGCCTGGGCGCCCGGTCGATCGGACGATCAGGTCGGCGCGCAAGGTCGCTCGCGAGAGCCCCAGCGAGCGCCATCTGGTCAGTCGACACCGTCGGAACGCGCATGGTGAGCGCGGCGCATGCAGGCGTGCCGTCACGACGTGTTCCGCGAGGACGACACTGACCCGGTGGGGCTAGAGTGCGAGCTCGACGGCCATGATCCCTCTGCGACTCGCTGACCGTCGGCAACGAGCGTCATGCGTGGTCGTGCTGCTCGCGGCGGGCTGTGCGACCGACGACAGGGTGTTGCCCGCCAGGGAACACGAGCGCGCCGTGGAGCTCGAGCACGCCACGGAATCGCCAGAAGCCGACGCGCTCTTTCATCGTGATCCACGCTGGCGCGGGGCGGATGCGGCGTTTTCGGTGGCGCTCGGTGGCGACAGGGTGCTCTGGCTCTTCGGCGACACGTTCGTCGTGCGCGCCGGCTCGGTGAACGAGGCTGCGGGGAACGAGGCTGTGGGGAACGAGGCTGCGGGGAACGAGGCTGCGGGGAACGAGGCCGCCGCACAGGACGACATCGATCTGGCGCACGCGACGCGGCGCGACTGTGCGATGGTGCGCAACTCGGTCGCGCTCCAGACCGGGCTCGATCCGAGCACGGCGCGCATCGAGTTCGCGTGGGGCCCGCGCGAGAGCTCGTGGCTCACCGAAGAAGGCGACCACTTCTTCTGGCCGCAGCACGGACTGCGCGTGCCCGGCGGCGCGCTCGTCCTCTGCTTCTCGCGGATGCGCAACACGCCGGGCGTCGGCCTTGGCTTCGAAGCGCTCGGTTGGAAGGCCGTCGCGATCGACGAGCCGGACCGGCCGCTCGCCGAGTGGCGCGTGCGCGAACTCGACGAACCCGAGCTCCCCGCCGGCCTCGTCGCGGCGCAAGGGTTGAACGTCGTCGGCGAGCACGTCGTCGGCCTCGCGCTGCGCGAGCCCGGCGATCACGCGGGCTTCCTCGTGCGTTTCCCGCTGGCCGAGTTCGCGCGCGGTGAGCTCGCGAACGGCGAGCTTTGGTGCGGGGAGCTTTGGTGCGGGGAGCCCTGGCACGGCGAATGGCACGGCGAATGGCACGGCGAATGGCGCGGCGAGTGGCGCGGCGAATGGCGTGCGGCGACTCGCGAGCTCGCGCCGACGCCGGTCCTCGCCGACGCCGGCGCGGAGTCGTCCTTGCACTTCGATCGCGAGCTCGAGCGCTGGGTCCACGTGCGCTCGCTCGGTTTCGGCGCGACCACGCTCGTCGCGTCGTTCGCCCGCGAGCTCACCGGTCCTTGGACCGAGCCGTGCGAGCTCTTCACGCCTGCCGAGTGCTCGCGCGCGAGGCCGTTCGTGTACGCAGGCAAGGCGCATCCCGAGCTCTCGGTCGCCGACCTCGTGCTGACGTACGCGACGAACAGTTTCGACTTCGGCGAGCTCGTCGCCGACGAATCGCTCTACTACCCGCGCTTCGTCCGAGTGGCGTGGCGCGCCGAGTGATGCTCAGGCGCTGAAGGGCGCAGCGTGAGCTCACGCCGGCCGTTCGTGGGGCACGAGTCTCGTCGAACTTCCGCGCGCCGTGCCTCGAGCGAGGGGCGACACGCCCGGTGAGCTTGGCGCACGGCGTCGAAGCGCGCGCGAACGCCTCGATGGGCAAGCTCGCGATCTCGCGAGTTCGGAACTGGAACGTGTCGCCTGGCTCGCACGTGAACTCGGGCGGCGGTCGCGCGTCGCACACGCGCGGACGTCTACGGTCGACGCGATGGCGGTCAGCGCGACGGCCGCTCGGTGTCGGTGGGCGGAGGATGGGTTGGTGACCGCCGCTCACACTCCGCGGAACTTCGCGCGGCGTCGAGCGCGGCGTCGAGCGCGGCACACGCGCATCGCGCGGCGCAGCGACGGCGCTCACACGATCCAGGTTCCGCTGCACCTCGAGAAAAATCGCGAGCCGTCGCATTCGTGGAATCGCGTGCGCTTCGAAATCGAACGTGCACGTCGCTCCCAAGAACGGTGCGTGCTCCGCTTTCGTGCGCATGACTCTCTTCCGCACTTTGGCGGAGCCCACTAGGCTCGCGCCCAACCTCAACCCCCCAAGGAGGCTTCGATGATGAGTGCCCGCTTCGTTCGGGTCGCTTCGTCCGCGATGTGTGGAGCATTGGCTCTGACCGCGGTGTCGTTCGCCCAGTCCTTCCAGAATCTCGAGGACTCGAGTCCCACGGCGACGAGCTCGCTTTCGATCCCCGAGAACTTCGTCGCGCGCGGTTCGGTGCACCGCGTGTGGGTGCCGGCAGGTTCGACGGCGCTCGACACGCTCGCGGCGTACGGCGCGATCCTGCGGCTCGAGGACTACGGCTCGTTCTCCGTCGCGACGGTGAACGCGGGCGCGCTCGGCGGCGTCAAGGCGCTGGCGGCGCTCGGCCTCGAAGTGCGCGACGAGTTCACGCTCGTCAACCTGAACGGGTACTTGCTCGACGGTGCGGACCAAGCGGCGACCGCGGTGCGGCTCGCGTCGATCCCGGCCGACCTGCGCGCGCCCGCGCAAGCGGCGAGCGGCGCGGAACGACGTCTGCGGCTCGTGCAGTTCCAAGGTCCGGTGCGCGACGCGTGGCTCGCCGGCGTCGAAGCGACCGGCGCGCGTGTCGTCAGCTACGTGCCGAACAACGCGTACGTCGTGAAGACCGACGCGAGCTCGGACGCCGCGGTGCTCGCGCTCGCTCAACAAAGCCAAGTGCTGTCCGTGTCGAGCTACGAGCCCGCGTTCAAGCTGCGCCAGGAGCTGCGCCCGCCGACGATCGTCGACTCGCAGTTCTACGACGTGATCGTGCAGGTCATCGCCGACGCGGACGGTCCGTCGATGGTGAACGAGCTCTTCCAGCGCTCGGTCGCCGTGCTCGACGAACCGAGCCAAGTGCTGAACTACTTGAACGTCGGCCTGCGCATGGATGGCGCGAACGTGCTCGACGTCGCGCGTGATCCGCGCGTGTTCGCGATCGAGCCGAAGCTCGAAGCGCGCAAGTTCGACGAAGCGCAGGGCCAGATCATGGCGGCGAACCTGAACGCTGCAGGCACGCAGCCTTCGGGCCCCGGTTACCTCGCGTGGTTGCAGTCGAAGGGCTTCCCGGGCCAGAACCCGTTCCCGTTCGTCGTCGACGTGACCGACGACGGCGTCGATCGTGGCTCGACGACCGACGTCAACGTCGAGTTCAAGGTCAACGGCGCCGCCGCGGGCGCGAGCCGCGTCGCGTTCAACAACAACTACTCGGGTGACGCGCTCGCCGACGGCCGTGCAGGTCACGGCAACATCAACGCCTCGATCATCGGTGGTTACAACGACACCGCCGGCACCGCGTTCGAGGATGCGAGCGGCTACCAGTACGGCCTCGGCATCGCGCCGTGGGTGCAGCTCGGCAACTCGAAGGTCTTCTCGAACGCCGGCGCGGGCGTGTTCAACCAACCGACGCTGACCCGCATGGCGAACGCCTACAACGGCGGCGCGCGCATCAGCTCGAACTCGTGGGGCTACACGTCGGGCACGACGTACAATGCCGACACGCAAGCGCACGACACTGCGGTGCGCGACGCGGTCAGCGGCACCGCGGGCAACCAAGAGCTCGCGATCGTCTTCGCCGCCGGCAACGACGGTTCGGCCGCGTCGACGATCCACCCGCCGGGCACCGGCAAGAACGTCTTCACGGTCGGCGCGTCGGAGAACTTCCGGCAGACCGGCACCGACGGTTGCGCCATCGGCAACACCGGCGCGGACAACGCGAAGGACATCATTTCGTTCTCCGGCCGCGGTCCGACGTCCGACACGCGCAAGAAGCCCGACATCATGGCGCCGGGCACGCACATCGAAGGCGCGGCGAGCCGCGCGACTGGCTACGACGGCACCGGCGTGTGCAACCAGTACTGGCCGACCGGACAGACGCTCTACGCGTGGTCCAGCGGCACGAGCCACTCGACGCCGGCGATCTCCGGCGCCTGCGCGCTCGTCCGGCAGTACTTCACCAACAACGGGCTCGCGGCGCCGAGCCCCGCGATGCTCAAGGCGTACTTGATCAGCGACTGCACGCACATGACCGGCGTCGGCGCGAACGACACGTTGCCGTCGAACAACCAAGGCTACGGCCTGGTCAACCTCGGCAAGTCGTTCGACACCGCGTCGCGCGTGATGGTCGACCAGACGCAAGTGATCGGTGCGACCGGTGGCACGTACACGGCGAGCGGCACGATCGTGAACTCGGCGCTGCCGTTCCGCGTCACGCTCGCGTGGACCGACGTGCCCGGCCCGACCACCGGCAACGCGTACGTCAACAACCTCGACCTCGAAGTGACGGTCAACGGGACGCTGTATCGCGGCAACGTGTTCTCGCTCGGTGGCTCGACCACCGGCGGCACCGCGGACATCCGCAACAACGTCGAAGCGGTCTACCTCCCCGCGGGCACGACCGGCAGCTGGTCGATCACCGTGCGCGGCACCAACATCGCCGGCGACGGCGTGCCGGGCAACGCGGACACCACCGATCAGGACTTCGCGCTCGTCGTCTACAACGGCTCGTCGTCGGCGCCGACGCCCGACTTCACGCTCGCGGCGACGCCGGCGTCGCAGACGGTGACCGCGGGCGGCTCGACGACCTTCACGGTCTCGAACAGCGCGCTCAACGGCTTCGCGAGCAACATCACGCTCTCGGCGACGCCCGCGATCAGCGGTGTGAGCTACTCGTTCTCGCCGAACCCGATGGCGCCGAACGGCTCGTCGACGCTGACCGTGACGACGACCGCCGGCGCGACGACCGGCACGCAGACGCTGACGATCACCGGCAACGGTGGTTCGCTGACGCGGACCACCAACGTGTCGTTGACGATCAACGCTGCGCCGACGCCGGACTTCACGATCTCCGCGACTCCGAGCTCGCGCACGATCACGGCCGGCACGGCGACGACGTACACGGTCGCGACGAGCGCGTTGAACGGCTTCGCCGGCAACGTCACGTTGTCCGCGACGCCGGCGATCAGCGGCGTCTCGTACGCGTTCTCGCCGAACCCGGTCGCCGCGGGCGGTAGCTCGACGCTGACCGTGACGACGACCACCGGCGCCACGACCGGCACGCACAACGTGTCGATCACGGGCACCAGCGGTTCGCTCGTCCACTCGACGAACGTCTCGCTGACGATCAACCCGGTCGGCGGCGGAGGCAACGCGGTCAAGACGTACTCGACCACGGCGAACCTCGCGATCCCCGACAACAACACGACCGGCGTGACGAGCACGCGCAACGTGACCGACTCGCTCTCCGTGTCGTCGATCTCGGTGACGACGGCGATCACGCACACCTACAAGGGTGACCTCGTGGTGACGTTGATCGGACCCGACGGCACCAGCGCGATCCTGCACAACCGCACCGGCGGCTCGACCGACAACGTCAGCACGACGTTCTCGATCGTCACGGCGTCGGCGCAGGCGCTCAGCGTCTTCAACGGCAAGAACACCGTCGGCAACTGGAGCCTGAAGGTCCAGGACCTGGCGTCGGCCGACACCGGGACGCTCGGCTCGTGGTCGATCACCTTCAACGGCGAGAAGAGCGCGAGCCCGAGTCTCGCGATCCCGGACAACAACACGACCGGGATCACGAGCACGCTCAACTTCACTGCGACCGGCACGGTCGCCGGCGTGCGCGTCGCGACGACGATCCCGCACACCTACAAGGGCGACCTCGTCGTGACGTTGATCGCGCCGGATGGCACCAGCGTGATCCTGCACAACCGCACCGGCGGCTCGACCGACAACGTGTCGACGGTGTTCCCCGATCTGACGGCGTCGGCGCAGTCGCTCAGCGCGCTCACCGGCAAGTCGATCACGGGCAACTGGAGCTTGAAGGTCCAGGACCTCGCGGCGGCGGACACGGGCACGTTGAGCGCGTGGACGCTCTCGTTGACGGCGCAATGAGCTAGTCGCGCGACGAGCGCACGTCTTCGGCGGCCGCGAGTGCTTCGCGCACTCGCGGCCGCCGTGTCTTGGAGGGTTCGCGGCATCGTCGAGCGCACGAGCCTCGAGTTCGCAGGCGAACCGGGAGTGCGACTGGGGACGCGCCTCGAGTCGGCCGCGGGAATCGCGCTCTTGCCCAGAAGTTCCTGTCCGACGGCGAGGGCGTGCGCGCAGGACGCTCGTGGACCGAGCGCGTTTGCTCGGCCACGTCTTCCAGCACTCGAACAGGAGGCTCGCATGTTCCCGTCGTTGCGTTCTCGGCTCCTCGTCGCGCGGGCGGCGTTCGCCGCGCTCATGGTCTCGGTCGCGGCATCCGTGGCGCCCGCACAGTTCCACTTCGCGAAGTTCCGATTGCCGTGCGTCGCGTTCAGCGCCGCCGGAGCAGGGCACACGAGCTACGGCAACCCGGACCAATTGAGCTTCGCCACCACGTTGCTCGACGAAGGGTCCGCTTGGAACGGCAGTGCGTTCACCGCGCCGTACAACTCGAACTACTTCTTCCGGTTCGGCTTCGTCCGCGACTCGTACTACTACGGCGGCACGTGGGACGACGTGGAGCTCGAGCTCCGCGTCAACGGAGTGAAGGTCGCGAGCGCCTTCGCCGGCGAGTCCGACGTCGGCGATCCGGACGCGAAGCGCATGACGGGCGCGTGCGCCATCGCGCTCGCGCTGAAGGCCGGCGACGTCGTCACGGCCTTCGCGAACAGCGACGGCGGTTCCGCGCGACACCTGGCGAACTACGAGATCACGGGCTTCCTGCTCGGCACCGCGCCAGCATTCAGCGTTTCGGGGAACGGCCACACGAGCGTGGGCAACCCGGACCTCGTCGCGTTCTCGAACGAGACGCTCGATTCGAGCTCGTCGTGGAACGGCAACTCGTTCACGGCACCGAAGAAGGGCTGCTACTACTTCGACCTGAGCTTCGTGCGCGACTCCGCCTACAACGGCGGCACCTGGGACGACGTCTACCTCGACTTGTTGGTGAACGGCGTGCTCATCGGTTCGGCGTGGGCGGGTGAATCGGACTCGGGCGAAGTTTGCGCGAAGCGGATGACCGGAGCCTACGCGTGCGCCTTGGAGCTGGCGGAAGGGGACGTCATCGAAGTCCAGAGCCGCAGCGACGGCGGACTCCAGCGGCACATCCTGAAGTACGAGCTGACGGGCTTCCGCATCCGCGCGGCCAAGCCTTTTGCTGCCACCCTGCTCGCGTTCAGCGTGGCTGGCACGGGGCACACCTCGTACGGCTCCGCGGACCAGCTCGGTTTGCCGACGACGCTGCTCTCGAAGAACGCCACGTGGGCCGGCAATGCGTTCACGGCGCCGGTGAATGGCATCTACTACTTCACCACGAGCTTCGTGCGCGATTCGGGATACCAGGGAGGGACCTCGGACGACGTGTACGCAGAGCTGCGCGTCAACGGTGTCACCGCCGGGTACGCGTGGGCCGGCGAATCGGACTCGACCGACGTGAGTTCGAAGCGGATGACCGGCGCGTACGGTGTCACGCTGCGCCTGCAAGCCGGGGACGTCGTCACGGTCTTCGCGAACAGCGACGGGGGCTTCCAGCGGCACCTCATCAAGTCGGAGTTCACGGGTCTGCTCCTGTGCATCGATCCGTGACGCCCGTTCGGCATCCGAGTCCCGCGTCGCCCGACTCGCGCGGCGTCGCACGGTGAGCCGACGAACGGAGCTCGATGGAGCGCGTCCGCATGCGCTCCGTCGAGCTCTTCGCCGCTACAATCCGCGCGCTCGTTTGGAACGACCTCGGAGATCGATCGTGAAAATGCTCATCGTGTTCGCCGTGTTCGCTGCTGCTTCCGCCTGGATCGCGCGTGCCTCGCAAGACCACCCGGTCGGCTACAAGGACACGCCGTTCCTGCCCGACGGCAAGTGGCGCGTGCACGACGCGGATCGGCCCGCGCCGCCGGTGGTCACGCCGGGCGTCGGCACGGCGCCGCCGAGCGATGCGCTCGTGCTGTTCGACGGCAAGTCGCTCGCCGCGTGGAAGTCGGGCGACAAGGACGCCGGCTGGAAGCTCGTCGACGGCGCGATGGAAGTGAACGGCACGGGCTCGATCGAGACGCGCGAGCACTTCGGCGACCTCCAACTGCACCTCGAGTGGGCCTCGCCGGAGAAGGTCGAGAGCGAGAGCCAAGGCCGCGGCAACTCCGGCGTCTTCTTGATGGGCATCTACGAGATCCAAGTGCTCGACTCGCACATGAACCGCACGTACGCCGACGGGCAAGCCGCTGCGCTGTACGGCCAGGAGCCGCCGCTCGTCAACGCGTGCCGCAAACCCGGCGAGTGGCAGAGCTACGACATCTTCTTCAAGGCGCCGCGTTTCGAGGACCTGAAGCTCGTGTCGCCCGGCATCGTCACGGTGGTCCACAACGGTGTGCTGGTGCACCACGGCGAAGCGTTCCTCGGCGCGACGCGCCACCGCGAAGTCGCGACGTATTCGCCGCACGCGCCGACCGGGCCGATCGCGCTGCAGGATCACGGCAATCCGGTGCGCTACCGCAACGTGTGGGTGCGCAAGCTCTGAGCTCGCGCTTCACACGCCGCGTTCAGAAGGCGAACACCGTCGCCGTCGTGCGCTGACCGTCGAACATCGTCGAGCCGCTGCCGGCGGTCGTGAGCTTCACGTGCACGAAGCCGGTCGCGGCGTCGTAGAAGAAGCCGCTCGGTGCGAGCGCGAGATCGGCGAGCGACGTCGCGGCGTAGGCCGATTGGCCGTCGATCTCGACCGAGCCCGACGAGATCGGCGGGAGCGGGATCGCGACTTGGACGCTCCTCGAGGGCTCGACGTACTGCAAGGAGAGCGAGAACACGCGTGACCATTCGGTCTGCGGCGTCCCGGGCAGGTACTCGAACGTGTAGCTCTCTCCCGTCGTCACGTTGCTCGTGTAGCGGTCGGTGTGCGTCTGCGCCGCGCCGAAGATCGGTTGCACGAGCTCGTGCGCCGCGCCGGTCGAGTCGCGACGCAGGAGCAGGAGCGCAGCGCCGGGCTGTCCGTTGACGAGCGGCATCCAGTTCGCGAACTCGAGTTGCGCGACGCTCTGCACGGGCGCGCCCGCGGTGACCCAGGCGTTCCAGTCGCTCGCGAACGTCGCATTCGTCGGCAAGAGCGCGTGCGTCGCCTGCACTCGCGAACCGGCGAGCCCGGTCAACGAGCCGTCGTCGTCGACGAGCACCGTGCTCGCGATGCCGTCGTCGCCCAGCACCGGACCCGTCGCGTACGCGCCGAGCGGCGTGCGGAACCAGATTCTGCGCGACTTGACGAACGAGACGTTCGCGACGTGATTGCGCGGATCGACCGCCCACGGCGAGTTGTGTTGCACTTGGCTGAACGCGCCGGCCTTGCGGTCGATCCAACCCGGCACGGCGAGGTCGTAGAAGTTGACGAACGTCGTGCCGTCGACCGAGAGCAGCCCGTCGTACACCTCGACGCCCGTCAGCACGTCCCAATCGGGCAAGTGCAACACCGGCGGATTCGGCGCGAGTTGAGAGAGGCTGCGTCCGACGACGAGCTCGCGCGCCGCTTGTGGCGTCCCGACGTTCTTCGACTCGCCGACGATCAATCCGCCGATCACGTGCAGGTCGGCGATCCCGGTCGTCTGCACGAAGTCGTTCTGGATGCCTTCGGACGCCAAGTAGATCGCGCAGCGATTGTCGGCCGCTCGTAGGTTCGCGAGCACGATCGCGCCGTAGCTGCGCCACCACACGGCGTAGCGGCGGTTCTTCCACGCGACGAGGTCCGACCAGATCGACGGGCTCGACGGGTGGGGCCGCGTGTCCTGGAAGAAGCCGATCTCGCCACACGAGTGAGCCGTGTTGCGCGCGAACCACTTCTGCGGCGTCGGCTCGCCATTCTGGACCGCGAGTTCGAAACCGTACGCGTCCGAGCCGGCGGCGACGTTGTCCTCGCACACGAAGTCGGGGTGGCGCAGGAAGAAAGCGGCGGGTGCGAGGTCGCTCGGTTCGGTCGCGAAGCCCGAGCGCGCGGCGCGTGTGCGCACGACGAGGTTGCGCCGCCACGCGACGCCCCGAACCGCGTCGTCGGCGACGTGCAAGGCGTGTCCGAGCGTGTCGTGCACGACGTTGTCCGAAAGCTCGAAGAAGCGCGTCGCCGCGATTTCGACCGCGCGGTTCTTCGAGCGCTCGAACGTCGACCCTCGGACGTACGAACCCGGCGCGTCGCCGAGCGCGTCGACGAACAAGGCGTGGCGCCCGGCGACGCCTTCGTCGCCGAGGTCCTGGAACGCGGTCCAAGCGATCTCGAGTTTCGGGGCGACGGTGGTGCCCCTCGCGAGCACGGCGCCGGACACTGTGCGGCCCTGTGCGTCGAGCTCGGGCGTGCCGCGCACGACGATCGCGCGCGAGAGCAGGCCGATTTCCGCGCGCTCGTCGACGCCGTGGCCGTCGACGTTCGCCGCGACGTGTTCGCCGAAGTGGAGGAACGTGACCGGGCGATCGAGGTCGAGCACCGTGTCGTGCGCCGCGACGACGGTACGCACCTCGGTTTGGCCGGGATCGAAGTCGCTCGAAGCGATCACGACTCGGTCTCCAACGCGCCAACCGACGAGCTCGTCGAGCACGAGTCGACTCGCGCCGGCCGGGGCGTGCTGCGCGAGCTTCGTCCAACTCGTCGCGCGCGCCTCGCCGACGAGGCGCAGCGTCCCGCCGTCGGTGACGACGAGCGAACGCCGCTCCGTCGCGCAACCGAAGTCGTCGGTCAGGGTCACCGTCGCACGACGATGGAACGGGTGCGCCGCGCTGCCGACCTGGAGCTCGCCGCGCACTTCGACGCGATCGGCGACGAGTTCGAGGTCGGCGCATGCGAACGTCAGCGTGCCGTCGATCGTCACGCCGCCGAGCGGCGGGGGAGTGACGTCGAGCCAGATCTTCTGGCCCGCCGGAATGACGACGCACTCGCCGAGCGCCGGCACGTGGCCGGTCGGCCAGGTCGCCGGGTCGGACCAACGCTGCGAGCCGAACCCCGGGCGAGGACAGGCGGCGTGTTGCGACCCGCCGAGCCCGGGCGTACCGGAGGCGGCGTGGACCTGCGCCGACGAAGGGGACGTGGCGGCGAGCGCCGAGAGCGCGGCGAAAGCGACGAGCGAGGGGAACACGAGGGGACCGGGGTGGCCGGGGGGACCGAGTGGACCGGGAGGGCCGGTAGGGCCGGTAGGGCCGGTAGGGCCGGGAGGAGACCCCGAATTCTATCCGGACCGTCTGAAAGCGACTTCCTAAGCGGACGCATCGGCTCGGACGGTTTTTCCGGACACCCGCGCAGGCTGAGGCGCGGCGTGTTGCCGATCGTCGCCGCGGGAGCGGCGGGGCGCGTCACACGGCGCAGAACTCGAGATGGGAGCTGCCCGCGCGGGCGATTGCGTGGAACTCGAGCAGTTCGACCCGCGGCGCCAAGTAGTCGTCTCGGACCGGCTCGTTCCGCAGCAGATCGGTCGACAGGTACTTCTTGTTCGAGTCGGCGAAGACCGTGACGACGGTCGGTTCCCCGTTGCGTGCGAGCGCGAGCTGCACTGCGCCGAGGAAGTTCGCGCCGGAGCTAATGCCGACCGCGAGGCCGAGGCTCTTCGCGAGCTTCTGCGCCATCAGGATCGAGTCGCCGTCCCACACGTCGACGATCGAATCGAGTCGCCGCAGGTCGACGATCGGCGGGATGAACTCGTCGCTGATGCCTTGGATGCGGTGCGAGCCGTCCTTCGTGCCCGTGCGCAGCGTCGGCGAGTTCGCCGGCTGGAGCGGGTGGATCTTGCAGTCGGGGAACTGACCGCGCAGCGCCGCGCCGACACCCATCACGGTGCCACCGGTGCCGACGCCGGCGACGAACGCGTCCGGCCGGAGCCCGCGCGAGCCGAGCTGCGTCAGGATCTCGCGACCGGTGGTGAGCCGGTGCGCTTCGACGTTCCAGCGGTTTGCGAACTGCTGCGGGCGGAACGCGCCGTCGTGGTCACGCGCGAACGCATCCGCGAGCGTGATCGCGCCGACGAAGCCGCCTTCTTCCTTGGTCACGTCGATGATCTCGCAACCGAAGCTCGCGATCAGCGCGCGCCGTTCCGGGCTCATCCAGCTCGGCATGTAGATGCGCACGGGGTGGCCGAGCGCACGACCGAGGGCGGCGAAGGAGATGCCGGTGTTGCCGCTCGAGACTTCGACGATCGTGTCGCCGGGTTCGATCGAGCCGCGGGAGTACGCGTGCTCGAGCATGTGCAACGCCATCCGGTCCTTGATGCTGCCGGTGAAGTTCTCCGACTCCAGTTTGGCATGGATCGTCAGCAGCCGGCCGTCGACACGCGCGCGGATCGCGACCATCGGCGTGTCGCCGACGAGCGCCCAACATTCGCGCAAGCGCGCGAGCGGAGGAATCGTCTTCATGTGCAGGCTCAGACCTTCGCCGCGACGGCGAGCGGCAAGCGCGCGAACTTCGCGCGGAAGTGCCGCAGGACGCGCGGCTGGGACTCGATCGCGACGCCGCCGATCGTGTGGCGTCGGTGCCACACGTCTTCGACGACTTCGATCACGTAGTCCATGTGGCTCTGAGTATACGTGCGGCGAGGGACGGCGAGACGCACGAGCTCGTGCTCCGCCGGCGTCTCTTCGCCGGTCGTTGCATCGACGTGACCGAGCATCACGGTGCCAATCTCGCACGAGCGGATACCGCCGGCGAGATAGAGCTCGATCGCGAGCGCTTGCCCCGGATACTCGCGCCACGACACGTGCGGCAAGAACTTCGCGGCGTCGAGGAAGATCGCGTGACCACCTGCGGGTTGCAGGACCGGAACGCCGCGCGCCGCGAGGCGTTCGACGACGTAGCGGATGCTCGCGTGACGGTACTCCTGATAGTCCTGCTCGACGACTTCGCGCAGACCTTGTGCGATCGCGTCGAGGTCGCGACCGGCGAGGCCGCCGTACGTCGGGAAACCTTCGGTGACGACGAGCCGCGTGCGCAGTTCGTCGGCGAGCGCGGCGTCGCGGCACGCGATGAAGCCGCCGATGTTCGCGAGTCCGTCCTTCTTCGCGCTCATCGTGCAGCCGTCGGCGAGGTCGAACATCATCCGCGCGATCGCGGCGATCGAGTGGCCGCGTTGGCCGGGCTCACGCTGTTGGATCAGGAACGCGTTCTCCGCGAACCGGCACGCGTCGAGGAAGAACGGCACGCGGAACCGGTCGGCGAGCGCGCGGACGCCGCGCAGGTTCGCGAGACTGACCGGTTGGCCGCCGCCCGCGTTGTTGGTGACCGTCACCATGATCAGCGGCACGCGGCCCTGGTTCTCGACGAGGCAACGCTCGAGCGCCGCGAGGTCGATGTCGCCCTTGAACGGCTCGATGCGCGCCGGGTCGTGCGATGCCGCGCACGGCAAGTCGAGCGCCTTCGCGCCCGAGAGCTCGATGTTGGCGCGCGTCGTGTCGAAGTGCGTGTTGCTCGGCACGACCGAACCCGTCTTGGCGAGCACCGGGAAGAGCAGGTGCTCCGCGGCGCGGCCCTGGTGCGTCGGGATCACTTGCTCGAAGCCGGTGAGCTCGCGCACGGCCGCTTCGAAGCGCTCGAAGCTCGGCGCGCCGGCGTACGACTCGTCGCCGCGCATGATCGCGGCCCACTGTTCCGCCGACATCGCGCCGGTGCCGCTGTCGGTCAACAGGTCGATGACGACATCGCGCGACGCGAGCGCGAACAGGTTCCAGCCGGCGTTCTCGAGCGCGACCTCGCGCTCGGCGCGGTCGGTCATGCGGATCGGTTCGACGCTCTTGATGCGGAAGGGCTCGATGATGGTCTTCATGTCGATTTCTCAGGCCATTTGGCCGCCGTCGACGCACAGGACTTGGCCCGTGACGTGTCGTGCAGCATCGGAAAGCAGGTAGAGCACGGCGCTCGCGACGTCTTCGGGCGTGCCGAGGCGTCCGACGGCCGTTTCTTGGAGGGCGCGCGCCCGGACTTCTTCGGGCAGCGTCGCAGTCATCTTCGTCTGGATCATGCCGGGCGCGATCGCGTTGACCGTGATGCCGAAGCGTCCGAGCTCGCGCGCCGCGGTGCGCGTCAAGCCGATCAAGCCGGCCTTCGACGCGGAGTAGTTCGCTTGCCCGAACTTGCCGCGCAAGCCGTTGATCGAAGCGATCTGCACGATGCGACCCACGTTGCGCCGGCGCATGTGGGGGACGACCGCGCGCAGGCAGCGGAACGCGCCGGTCAAGTTGACGTCGAGCACGTCCTCCCACGCTTCGTCGTCGAGCTTCCAGAGCACCGAATCACGCGTGAGCCCCGCGTTGTTGACCAGATGATCGATGCGGCCCGTCTCCGCGTCGATCGCAGTGATCGCCGCGTCGACGGACGCCGTCGAGCGCAGGTCGACCGAGTGGAAGCGGAAACGCGCGTCGCCTTCGGGCGGCTGCCGATCGAGCACGTGCACGTTGGCGCCGGCGTCGACGAGAGCGCGCGCAATCGCGAGGCCGATGCCCGCCGCGCCGCCGGTGACGACGGCGGTCTCGCCGTCGAACGAGGCACGCCAGCGGGCCATCGCTCACGCTCCTTTCGCCGCCGCGGCGAGCTTCCGGTGGCGGAACGCGCCCCAGATGCCGGCGCCGATCGCTCCGGCGTACGCCGAGTCGGGATGCGCGACGAGCTCGATCGAGAACGCTTGGTCGCTCGCGAGCTCGGTCATCGCCGCGACGAGCCCGGAGTCGGCCGCGAGGCCGCCCGTCATCGCGATCCTGCCTTCGACGCCGGCGGAACGGACGAGCTTGAGCAGCCGGCCCGCCATCGAAAGGTGGATGCCCTTCAGGATGTTCGGCGCGGAGATGCCGCGGCTCACCATGTTGATCACGTCGGTCTCGGCAAGCACGGCGCAGATGCTCGACACGACTTCCGGCTTGTCCGCGCGCTGCGAGAGCGGGCCGATCTCCTCGAGCGTGATGCCGAGGTAGCGGCTGATGTTCTCGAGGAACTGGCCCGAGCCCGAAGCGCACTGGCTCGTCATGCGATAACCGAGCACCTTGCCGCGCTCGTCCATGCGGATGACCTTGCCGTGCAACGCGCCGATGTCGAGCGCCGCCGCCGCGCCGGGGACGAGGAAGAGTCCGCCACGCGAGTGGCACGTCATCGAGTAGAAGTGCCCGGTGCGGAACGGCACGTTCTCGCCTTCGCCGGTCGTCGCGACGTACTCGACGTCCGACTCGCGCACCTTCGCGGATTCGAGCGCGAGCTCGAACGCACCGCGCACGACGTCGGCGAGGTCGGCGCCGCGCACTTTCTGACGGCCGCGGCCGAGGATCCTGGGGTACGAGTCCGAGTCGTCGATCACGACGGCCTTGACGGCGTTCGAGCCGACGTCGATGCCCACGGTCAAGACCATTGCGTGCCTCCGCTGGTCGCCAAGAGAACTTCCTTGCCGGGGACGTGCTCGCGCAGCGCGAAGATCGCCGCGCCGAGCGCGCCCATGTAGATCGATTCGGGCGAGATGTTGATCGTGCGGTCGCCGTAGGCTTCCTGCACGAGCCCGCGCAACGCGCGCACCGCCGCCGGGTTCTTCGCGACGCCGCCGGTGAACGTGAACTCGTTCGCGACGCCGCCGGAACGCGCGAGCAGGCTCATCGCGCGCAGCATGATCGCGCGGTGCAGGCCGTCGAGGATGTCCTCGCGTCGTTGGCCGCTCGACAACCGGTCGCGCAGCTCGGCGCCGGCGAACACGGTGCACGTCGAGTTGATGCGCACGGTGCGTTTCGCCTGCATTGCCATCGGACCGAGCTCGTGCAGGCCGAGGTTCATCTCCTCGGCGATGTACCCGAGGTAGCGCCCGCAGCCCGCCGCGCAGCGGTCGTTCATCTGGAAGCTCGTGACGACTCCGTGCTCGTCGACTTGGATCGCCTTGGTGTCCTGGCCGCCGATGTCGAGCACCGTGCGGGTGTCGGGGAACGTCGCGTGCGCACCGAGCCCGTGGCAGAGGATCTCGGAGCGGATGTGTTCCTTCGGGAACGGCAGGCGCGCGCGACCGTAGCCGGTGCCGACGCTGACCGCTTCGATCAGGTTGGTCGCCAGCGTGCGCTCGAGCGCGTGCTCGAGCTCGGCTTCGAGGCCTTG
The DNA here is from genome assembly GCA_023150475.1 of Planctomycetota bacterium. Taxonomy (GTDB): domain Bacteria; phylum Planctomycetota; class UBA1135; order UBA1135; genus JACRIN01. The sequence continues at coordinate 58,672 of JAKLKU010000015.1, read as the reverse complement.
GACGAGTCCGTCGGACAACGTGCGGCGCACCGCCGCGTCGAGCATCGTCTGGAACGAGCTCGCGCCGACCGTGTTCTCGACTGGGATGATCGACTTGTCGTAGATGCCGATCAGCGCTTCGAAGTCGAGGTTCTTCTGCCGCGCGAGGTACTTCGCGAGCGCCGCGTAGCGCGAGCCCGCGAGGTCGCGGAAGAAGTCGGAGCGCAGCTTCGCGCCCGGCGCGAACAGGTTGGCTGCCTCCGTGCGCATGTCGCCGAAGATCTTCGTCAGCGCGTCGACGGGACGCATGTGCGCGCCTTCCATCGTCATGCGCTCGGCGAGCATCACGCAGCGTTCTTCGAGCTGGCCGAGCTGCACCAGGTACTGCTCGAGCCGGAAGTTGCGCCTCAGCAAGGCGAGGAAGTCGTCACGGCGTTCTGCGAGCCGCGGGCTCTCGCCGAGCTCGTGCCCGAACAAATTGAAGCGCGCGTCGGTCAGTGCCTCCGACCGGGCTACGTCGCACGCGACGTCGTAGTTCGAGCGCGAGTTGGTGATGCCGCGGCCGAGCACGTGGCCGTCCACGTCGAGCACGACCGCTTTCGTCGTCGTCGAACCGAGATCGATGCCGGTGTAGCACTTCATGACGCGGTGGCGGTCGCGCGTTTCTGCGACAGCATCTGGAAGTAGGACTCGAGGCGGTTCTTGACGTTCGCCGCGGAGAAGTAGCGCGGGTCGACGAGGTCGGTCTCGATGAACGCGCCGGCGAGGCCGGTGCGCTTCTCGATCTCGCGCAGCATCACGAGCTGGCCCGAGGAGAACGAATCGCAGCTCTTCACCGAGTTCACGAGGAACCCGTCGGCCTGGTACTCGTTGACGTAGTCGACGAGCAACTGCACGCGCGACGGCAGGTTGAGGTTCGTGTAGCAGCCGAGGCAATACTCGGCGAGCGACTCGAGCGGCCGATCCGGGTCGTGGCGGAAGCCGCGGTCGTAGAGGCCGCCGACCTTGGTGTAGGAGCTCGCGACGACGACGGCGCCTTCGTCGTAGAACATCTTCCAGAACTCGCGGAAGTGGGTCCAATTCGGCGGACCCTCGACGACGAGCCGGAAGCGTTGGTCGCGCATCTGCCCTTCGGGCGTCAGCGGCCCTTCGCGGTTCTCGATGCGCGAGCGCACTTCGTCGCGCAGCGCGCGGTAGTACTCGACGGCCGATGCCGTGCCGCGGAACGCCGTGAAGAGCGGCCCGATGTAGTAGACGCCGCCGAAGTACGCGTCGATCGGCGACGGCGTGTGCTTCGCGGACTCGAGCACCCACACGAGGTCGTCTTCGGCCTTCGCCGAGCGCGCGAGATACTCCTTGAGCCGATCCTCGTCGTAGCGTTTGCCGGTCGCCCGTTCGAGCGCCGGGATCGTCACGTCGCGCAGTTGTTTGACGACGTAGTCGCGCGCTTCCTTGGTGATGTGCCCTTCGGCCTGATACGGCACGTGCAACATCGTCGTCGCGCAGCCGTAGCGTTCGCGCAGGAGCTCGAACCACTTCATGAACGTGAAGCAGCCGGTGTAGGAGAGCAGGAGCAGGTTCGGCGGCGGCATCTTCTCGCCGGTCGGCCCGATGTTGCCCTTGAGCGACATGCCGATGTCGCACTTGACGTACGTGCAGACGTCCTCGGAGTGGCCCGCGCGTTCCGCTTCGGCGATGTACTCGCCCGACAGTTTGCGCATGCCGTTCTGCAGCGCGTTGATCTCCGGGTGCACCGGCAGCACGTCGAACGCGAGCATCAGCTCGGTCAAGTTGCCCGGCACGAACGTGTACGCGACCTTGTGGCCGGTCTCCTCGGCTCGCGCGAGCTTCGAGTAGTGGCCGGAGATCATGTCCTTCTGCAGGAGCATCGACGGCTCCTTGACGACGGAGTTCGTCATGCTTCACCCCACAGTTTGATCGAGTCGGCGAACGTGCCCGCTTGCTCGCGGATCGGCTGCATCTGGCCGGTGTTCTCGGCGTACTTGAAGCTCGTGTGCGAGATGCCGGCGCGATCGAGCGCGCCGAGCAACATCGGTCGGTCGAGCAACGCGGGATCGCAGAAGCTCGGGGCCGCGAAGATCACGCCTTCTGCCTTCGCGGCGCGCGCGGCGTCGATCAACGTCACGCCTTTGTCTTCGTTGCGGCGCGTGTAGCGCGACGGCGCTTCGAGCGGCGTGTCGAGCCACGCGGCGACCAGCGCGTCGAGCGGGTCGCCGCTCTCGTCGACGTCCGTGTCCGGCCAACGCAACATCGGCAGGAAGTCGTCGTCGACGACGTAACACCCGGCGCGTTCGAGCGTCTTGACGAGCTCGATCGGCGGCTGTTCGCAGAACGCGCCGCGCAAGGCGACCCGCGCGTTGTCGAGCGGCCGAGCGTCGCGCGCGCGGGCGAGCTCGAGATAACGCTCGACGAGCTTCGTGTGCTCGTCGGCGGGCAGCAGCAACCCGGCGCGCAGCAGCACGTAGACTTCGGACGTCGGCGCGCGCCACGGTTCCTTGGCGCGCAGCGCGTAGAGCTCGCGCAACGCGCGGCGATTCGCGTTGAACGCCCGGATCGCGCCGCGCAGATCGGCTCGTTCGTAGGGGAGCTTCGCGAGGTCGCAGAGCTCGTGCAGCATCCCGTCGAGCAGTTGCCGATAGAACGCGCCGCCGAGCGAGTGATCGAAGTTCTGGGGCAGGTCGAGATAACGCACCCACTTCGTCGGGAACGACAGCGACCAGATGCCCGACAGGTTGCGGATCACGTCGCACGTCGACGGGAAGATCATCCCGTCGAGCGCGTCGAGCTTGCCCGAGAGACCGAGCTCGACGACCGAGCGCGGCAAGTGGCAGATGTAGCTCTGGAAGCACGCGTCGCCGCGCACGATCTCGAGCTCTTCGCCGGCGCCGACGATGCCGACCGAGAGCCCGCCGACCGCGTGCACGAGCTCGCGCGGCGCGTAGATCGGCAGATAACCGATCACCGGCTTGCCCGGATGCGCCGCTCGCCAAGCGCGGACGCTGCCGAGGTCGAGGTCGGCGATCAGTTCCTCGCAGCGACCGATCAAGGCCGCGATCGGGCTCAACAGTGTTTCCATTGCGGCGTCCTCTTCTCCAGGAAGGCTTGGATGCCTTCGCGTGCGTCGTGCGTGGCCATCAAGCGTTCGAGGTAGAGCTTCTCGAGCGCGCCGATCTCGCGGCGTGTCTCGGCGAGCTGCGTCTGGCGCGCGGCGAGCAACGCGAAACGCAGCGCCTCGGAGCTCTTCGCGAGCAAGTGCTCGCGGATCCAAGCGAGCGCGGTGGCTCGTGGATCCTCGGACACGTGCGCGACGAGGCCGATGCGTTCGGCTTCGAGCGCGTCGATCGCGCGTCCGGAGAGCAACAGATCGGCCGCGCGGTTCGCGCCGATCGCGCGCGGCAGGAGCACGGTGCCGAGCGGCGCGAAGACGCCGAGCTTCGGCTCGGGCTGCGCGAAGGTCGCCGTGCGCGCCGCGAAGATCTGCGTCGCGCAGAGCACGACTTCGAGTCCGCCGCCGAGGCAGCGGCCGCGCACGCACGCGAACGTCGGCGCGGGGAAGCCGAGCAGCTCGAGCGCGAGCGCGTGCAGCCTCGGCAACATCGCTTCGACCTTGCCCGGCGCGTGTTCGGGCACGCTCGCGCCGAACGAGAAGTCCGGTCCGGCGTGGTCGAGCACGACGGCGGCGAGCGTCCGTTCGAGCGCGAGCGGCGCGAGCGCCGCCGCGAGGTCGGCGAGCACTCGCGAGTCGATCACGTTGCCCTTGCCCGCGTCGAGCGTGAGCACGGCGATCCGCCCGGACTCGAGGAGCTCGGTCCGGACGGTCGTGGTTTGCGTCTCGACCACGGCTCAGCCTCCGTGGACCGCGGTTTCGCGCGGCACGAGCTCGTCGATGAACTCGGGCGTCCAGCCATCGCCGCGCGCGAGTCGCCGGCGCAGTTCGAAGAAGTCGACTTCGCGTTTGTCCTTCGGCCCTTCGTGGAACGCGCGGAAGCCGAGCGCCGCTTCGCCGAGCATGTTGAGGCCGAGCCACGAGCGGTTGGTCTCGCGGTTCTTGTCCCAGTGGACGAGCTTGTGCTTGCGCACCGACTCGACCGTCTTGCGCAGGCAGCCCGGCATCGTCGTCGCCAGCTTCGCGACGAGCTCGTCGACCTTGCGATCGAGTTCGGAGAGGTCGAGCTTGCCCGATTTGACGAGCTCCTTCGCGCGCGCGAGCTCGTCGCCTTGTTTCGGACGCCCGTGGACGACACGACCGTGCTCGTCCATCCACCGTTCGGTGACCACGAGCGGGTTCGGCACCAGTCGCTCGCCGATCCGCAGCACCGGCACGACGTCGGTGATCAAGCCGTACTGCAACGCTTGGTACGCCGTCCACGTCTCGCACAGCGTGCACGACTGCATCGCGCGCTCGGCGCCGACGAAGAGCGGCAGGAAGTCGGTCGAGCCGCCGTCCGGCGCGGAGCCGTGTTTCGGGCCCGCTTGGCCGAAGACCGCCATGTCGCTCGCGACGGTGAAGTCGCACGCCATGCCGATCTCCTGTCCGCCGGCGATGCGCATGCCGTTGACGCGGCAGATCACCGGCTTGTCGCAGTGCAGGATGCCGGTGACCATGTCGTTGAAGAGGCGCATGTAGCGCAGGTACTCGTCCGGCTTGCCGGAGTAGTACTCCGAGTACTCCGCCGTGTTGCCGCCGGTGCAGAACGAGCGATCGCCCGCGCCGGTGAACACGACCGCGACGACGTCGCGCGCGTTCGAAGCACGACGGAAGGCGTGGATCACGCCTTGGATCATCTCGGTGGTGTAGGAGTTGAGCTGTCCCGGATTGTCGAGCGTGATCCAGACCGAGTAGAGCCCGTCGACCGTCTTGCCCGCGCGGTCCTTGAGGGCCTTCTTCTCGTAACGCACGCCCTTGAACGTCGCGTCCTCGGGGCACAGGTCGAAGTTCTTGAAGTCGATGGCGATTCGATCGGATTGCATGGAGTCACCTCACGGGACGAGCACGGGACGTTGGCGGATCTTCTTCTCGTGGACGCCGTTCAGGACGCTCCACACTTGGTCCATCGGGAACTGCTGCACGAAGGGCTTCACCTTCACGCGGCCGGCGAGCACGAGCTCGAGGATCTCGGGGTAGAGCTCGGGGACACACCCCCAGTTGCCCGCGGCGACGGCGTCGAACGCCATCAGGTTGGAGAGCCGGAGCTCGAGCTTCTCGAGCGTGAAGCCGACGACCGAGAGCCAGCCGGCGGGCCCGAGCAGACGCCACGCGAGCGCTTGCCCCGCCTTCGATCCGGAGCACTCGAAGATGCGCCAGCCGGTCGAACGGATGCCGCGCTCGGCCGCGAACTTCTTGATCGCTTCGACGGCGGCTTGTTCGCCGGCCTTCGCGTCGACGGCGAGGTCGAGGCCGTAGCTCTTCAGGCTCTCGAGCTTCGCCGCGTCGACGTCGACGCCGACGACCGTCGCGCCGAGCGAACTCGCGATCTGCACCGCGTAACCGCCGACGCCGCCGAGGCCGATGACGATCGCGAAGTCGCCTTCGGAGAGGCCCGAGCGGCAGATCGCTTGGTACGGCGTGCTGACCGCGTCCGCGATCACGGCGAGGTCGGCGAGCGTCGCACCGGACGTGCCCAACTCGCGTCCTTCGAGCGCGCCGGCCGCGTCGACGCGGCAGAGTCCGCGCGCCGGCACGATCACGTGGCTCGCGAAACCGCCCTGCACGTCGTTGCCGGGCATCACTTGCTTCTTGCAGACCGCGGCGCGGCCTTCGGTGCAGTCCTCGCACGTGCCGCACGGCGTCACGGCGGGGACGATCACGGCCTTGCCGACGAGCTCGTGGTAGCGCGAGCCCGCCGCGACGACTTCGCCGGCGATCTCGTGCCCGAGCGCGAGCGGCAGCGGATGGCGTGTGCGCACGCCGTCGAAGAGGTACCCGAGGTCGGTGTGGCACACGCCGCAGCCGACGACCCGGACGACTGCCTGGTCGTCCTTCGGCTCGAACGCTTCGACCTTCGTGCGCACGAGCTCGCTGTTCGCGGCTCGCATCTCCCAACGCCAACCCTGAATCCGTTGCGCGGTGCCGACCATCGTCGCCTCCGTTCCTTCCGAAATCGTGTGTCCACGAACGGTCGCGGACTTCGCGCCCATGGTCGACGCGAGCTTCGGAACTGCCGATACGTCGTGCGGCGCAACGACCCAGGCACATCTACGCAGAGCGTGCGTAGGACTGCGGCGGTCCGTGCGGGTCCACCTGCGTACGGGGACTGCGCATCCGAGCCGCTTCGCGCGCGACGAACGACGTAGTGCGCTGCGCCGGAAGGAATACGAACCCTGCTTCCTTCTCCGTACGGTGCGCAGGACAATGCCCGGCGACGTGACGCGCCCCATCTATCTCGGACTCGCCGGCGTCTTCTTCGTGCTCGCGATCGTCGGCGTGTTCCTGCCGGTGCTGCCTGCGACGCCGTTCGTGCTCCTGACGAGCGCCTGTTTGGTGCGTTCGTCGCCTAAGCTGCACGGGAAGCTGCGAGCGTCGAAGCTCTTCGGGCCGACGCTGCGTGATTGGGAAGAGCACCGCGCCGTGCGCCGCGAGATCAAGTGGGTGGCGGCGGTGACGATGCTCGTCGCGGTCGGCGCGACGTTGGCGTTCGCCGATCACTCGGTGCCGGTGCGGATCGCGACGGTGGTGCTCGCCGCGATCGGACTCTTCGTCATCTTGCGGTTGAAGACGATCGAGTCCGTGCGCGGCGTCGCGCCGTCGCGCGCCGCGCAGTCGACGCGCGAGCCGCGAGGGCCAGGCGACGCGCCGCGCTCGCCCGGCGCCTGAACGAGGCAGGCGAGCGTTCCGCGCGCAGTCCGCGCGCTCGGCTCTCGCGCATCGCTCGCACTCGAGAGGGCTCGAAAGCGCTCGTTCGAGTCGCGCGAGCGACGCCGCGACGGGACGACGACACGACACGAGCGCGCGAACGTTCGCACCGAGCTCGTGCGCGCTCCGAGAGCAGTACGCCGAAGGACGCACGCCGAACTCGCGCACTCGCCGCGCACGGTTCGGAGCGAGGCGCGAGAGCGCGTGCGGTGCTCAAGAGCGCGCGCAACGAGCCCGATAGAGCGGCCCATGTCCGCACCGTCCCCCGACGCGTGTTCCGCGACGCTCGTGTCGTCCGAGCCGGCCCATGCAGCTCTGCGCGTGGCGAGTTTGATCGCCGAGTTCGAGCGCTCGCTCGATGGCGTGATCGCGAGCGTCGTGCAAGCCGCGGAAGCCGTCGCCGCGGCCGCCGAGGACGTCGCGACGAGCACGCAGTCGACTCGAGAGCGCGCTTCCGGCGCCGTCGACACCGCCGAACAGATCGCGATGAGCTTCGAGTTCGTCGCGGACGCGACCGACGGACTCTCGAGCTCCGCGACCGAGGTCGGCCGGCGCGTCGACGATTCGACGAACATCGCGCACGCAGCCGTCGCCGAAGTCGAACGCACGAACTCCGCCGTCGCCGGGCTCACGCGCATCTCGAAGGAGATCGCGCCAGTGGTGAAATCGATCGCCCAAGTCGCGCGCCAGACGCGGCTGCTCGCGCTCAACGCGACGATCGAAGCGGCGCGCGCCGGCGAAGTCGGGCGCGGCTTCGCGGTGGTCGCCGCGGAAGTGAAACGGCTCGCGCAGGAAGCCGCGAGCGCGACCGAACGCATCGACGAGCAGAACGCGGCGATCCACTCGGTCGCGGACGACTGCGTGCGCGCGATCGGCAACATCGGCGGCACGATCGCCAAGCTCAGCGAGATCTCGACCGGCGTGTCGCAGGCGGTCGGCGAGCAAGCACGTTCGACCACCGAGATCAGTGAGCACGTGCGCACCGCGGCTCGAGGCAGTCGGCGCGTCGCGGAGGACATCTCCGTGGCGAGCCAAGCGGCCGAAGCCACCGGCGCGAGCGCGACGAAAGCGCTCGACGCGACTGCGCGGATGCGCCGCGCCGTCGCGGACTTGCGCGAGCTGGGCGCCAAGTTGCGCGTCGAACTCGCCGGCACGAACGGCGTCGATCGCGGGGCCGCGGCCGACGAACCGGAACACCCCTGAAGACGAAAGGACCTCCCATGGCGTTGATGACGTGGACCGACAAGTACGCGACCGGCATCGCTTCGATCGACAACCAACACAAGAAGCTGATCGAACTGCTGAACCAGCTCCAAGACGCGATGCTCGCGGGCAGCGGCAACGACGCGATCGCGAAGATCCTCGACGGTCTCGTGCAGTACACGGTCACGCACTTCGCGCACGAGGAGAAGCTCTTCGCGGCGCACGGCTACATCGAGGCCGCGAACCACAAGGCCGAACACGAGAAGCTCGCGAAGAAAGTCGCCGAGTTCCAACGGGAGTTCAAAGCGGGCAAGACCAAACTCTCCGTCACCGTGATGAACTTCCTGCGCGACTGGCTGAACAGCCACATCCTGGTGACCGACATGAAGTACGCGCCCTTCCTCAAGGCGAAGGGCGTTTCCTGACGCTAGGTTCGCTTCCAGCGTGGTTCGTCGCGTAGTCGACGAGCTCGGGCGCCGGCGCAGACCCAATCTGCGTCGGCGCCTGCTTCGTTTCGGGCGTGATTCGGCGAGCAGGAGCTGCGTTCTCCGCGTGCCCGCCCCTGCTCGTTCCCGGGCTCTCTCCGAGCGCTCCGATTGATAGGATGCCGCCGGTCGAGCCGCGCCGCCGGCTCACGAGGAGGAGCACATGAGCGTCAAACTGAGCATTGCGTGCCCCGAACGCACGCCGGAGGACCTGGCCGGGCTCGTCGACGAGCTCACGAACGAACTCGCCGCCTTGCGCGGCGCGGACGTGACCGTCGAGACCGTCGCGGCGCCGAAGGGTTCGCGTGGCGACGCCGTGTCGCTCGGCAACATCCTGATCACCTTCATTTCGAGCGGCGCGGCGGTCGCGGCGATCAACGTCATCAAGACGTACTTCCAGCGTGAGCCGGCGCTCAAGCTGAAGTTCAAGGGCGCGGACGGCGAGACGGTCGAGCTCGACGCGAAGCGGCTGAACGACGAGAACACGAAACGGGCGCTCGGCCTGCTCGAGAAGTCGATCGCGAAGAAGCGTTGAGGCGCGCGCCATGGCCCGCCGCATCGCCATCCTGATCGCCACGAGCCGTTACCCCGACGAGCCCGGGCTCGCGCCGCTCGACGCGCCCGAGCGCGACGTCGCGGAGCTCTCGAAGGTGCTCGCCACCGAACACGGCGGAGTGTTCGACGAAGTGCTCGTGCTCTCGAACCAACCGAGCCAGAAGGTGCGCGTGCAGCTCAATCGTTCGCTGCGCGCCGCGGCGAAGGACGACCAGGTCCTGATCTACTTCTCGGGCCACGGCAAGCTCGATCCGACCGGGCGGCTCTGCCTGACGATGACCGACACGGTGCTCGACGCGCTCGAGTCGAGTGCGGTGCGCATCGGCGAGCTCAAGGACTTCCTCGACGTCTCGCGCTGCAAGAACGTGATGCTCTTGCTCGACTGTTGCTACAGCGGCGCGGTCGGCAAGTCGTTCACGCGTTCGTCGGTCGACGATCAACTCCAGATCGCCGCGCAAGGCGCCGGCATCTGCATCATGAGCGCGTCGAGCTCGGTGCAGACCGCGCTCGAGAAGCCCGAGACCGGGCTCGGCGTCTTCACCAAGGCCGTGATCGAAGGCATCCAGACCGGCGCGGCGGACGTCGACGGCGACGGACTGGTCACGTTCGACGAGCTCTTCGACTACGTCGATCGCACGGTCGGCGCGGAGAGCCACCAACGCCCGCAGAAGTGGGCGTTCCAGGCCGAGGGCGACCTGCTGATCGCGCGCACCGGCCGTGCCGCGTGGGAAGAAGCGAGGCAGAAGGCGCGCAAGCGCGTGCTCGAGCTCGCTGCGACGCAGGATCTGCCCGACGAAGTCGTCGCCGACGCGCTGGAAGCGCTCAACGTCGCGCCGAAAGCGCGTTCCGAGAAACAACGGCTCCAAGCGAAGCTGCTCGAGGAGTTCGGCGACGGGCGCGTCAAGCCGACCGCGTTCGTGCTCGCGTGGGTGAAGCTCGCGGCGACGCCCGACGACGCGACTGCGGCAAGCGGTTCGAGCTCGGGCGGCGCCGACGCGAGCGACGCCGCCGACTCGACTCCGGCACCCGCGCTGCCGGTGCGCGACACGCTCGCGACGTGGCCGCAGGCGCTCGTCGACTTCGGCCGCCGCACGCGCGGGCAAGAACCGCAGGAGCTCGTGAAGATCTGGAACGACGCGCCCGGGCGCTTCGACTGGAGCGTCGAGACCGAAGGCGACTTCTTCGAAGTCGATCGCTGCGAGGAGGGCGTGACCGTGACGTTGGTCGACAGCGAGCCCGGCACGAAACAGGGTTGGCTGACGATCCGCTCGAACGTCGGCGAGAAACGCCTCGAAGTGCGCGCGCGGATCGTCGCGGCGAAAGCCGCGACGCCCGATGCCGGCGCTTCGCGCGCCTCGTCGTCGTCGAGCTCGGCGCGCGAAGCGGGCTCGAGTGGCGCCCCGAGCTCCAGCGGCGCGGCGGCCTCCGCGGGTTCGCACGGCCTCTCCACGACGCCGGCCGGCTTCCCGACGTCCTTCGTGCCGCCGCACGTCGCGCAGCCGAAGTTCTCGCCGGGGCGCTGGCTGATCGAGCTCAAGGCGCTCGGCATCTCGGGCGCGAAGTACACGCTCGACTTCGCACCGAACGGCGCGCTCGCCGGCAGCTCGACGATCTGGGGCATCGGCTCGCAGATCGCGGGCACGTGGGGCTACGACATGACGAACGAAGTGCTCGTGATCCACCTGATGCAGAACACGTTCGGCCTGCAGTCGGGCGACACGTTCACGATCAAGGTCACCGGCCAACGCGGCAACGTGCTCGAAGGCCGCGACGCGCTGCGCTCGTTCGTCCTGACGAGACTCGACACCTGACGCGTCGAAGCGCTCACTCGCCGATGCGTTGTTCGCGACGCACGCCGAGGTACGAGCTCGTGAACGCGATGAACGCAGCGCCGAAGAGCAGCGCCGTCGGCTGACCGATTCCGAGCGCGAGCCACGCGAGCTGCAGTCCGAGGTAGGGGACCGTCGCGATCAACGGCGTGAGCAGTTGCCCGGCGCCGGTGCGCCACCATGCTTCGCCGACGCCGAAACCGCCCGCGGGTGCGACGCCGAAACCGACCGCGGGTGCGACGCCGAAACCGACCGCGAGTGCGACGCCGAAACCGACCGCGAGTGCGACGCCGAGGTGCAGCGGCGCGAACGCCTTGAGCAGCAGCTCGGTCCCGGCGATCAAGAGCACACCCTCGAGCCACGCGCGACGCCGCCGTTGCTGCTCGAGACTCGCGAGGCCGCGCTCCTGCGCCGCGTCCGCCGCCAAGCCCGCGCGTACCTCGCGCTTGACCTCGTCCGGCAGGCGCCGGAACGACGGATCGCCTTCACGCGGATGGCGCGCGGAGTTCCGGCCGAAGTGCGCGGCATCCCGTCTTCATCGGCCGGCGCCGTGGTCGAAGTGGAACGGCGTCGATCACGGGCCCCGGCGTTCGAGCAGCCCTCGCGCGGCGCGCTCCGCCGCTTCGACTTCGGGCAGGATCACTTCGTCCGCGCCGAGCTTCTTCAGGATCGACGCGTGCCGCGGCGAAGGCGCTCGCGCGAGGATGCGGCCGATGCCGAGCTCCTTGCCGAGCATCACGAGCAGTTGATTCGCTTCGAAGTCGTTGCCGATGCTCGCGACGAGCACGTCGACTTCGTGCACGCCTTGCGAGCGCAGCGCCCGCTCGTCGGTCGCGTCGAGGCACACTGCGAGCGTGACTTCGTCGCGCACGGATTCGACGCGCTCGAGCTTCACGTCGATCGCGATCACTTCGGCGCCGCAGCGCGCGAGCTCGACCGCGAACGAGCGCCCGAAGAGACTCATGCCGACGACGGCGACCTTCATACGCTCCGCTCCAGGTTCACGCGACCACCATCTTCTCGCTGGGATACTCGTAGCGCACCGATGGGCCTCGCGAGAAGAGCGTCCACAAGAGCGCGATCGGGCCGACGCGCCCGACCAGCATCGCCGCGCACAAGATCACCCGGCCCGTGTCGTCGACGGCGGCCGTCACGCCGCGGGAGAGCCCGACGGTCGAAAGCGCGCTGATCGTCTCGAAGAGCACGTCGAGGAACGCGACTCCGCTCTGCGTCGCCATCAGCGCCGTCGCGAAGACCAGGACGGCGGCCGCATACAGCGCGACGACGCTGACCGCCGCGTTGACGATGCCACGCGGCAAACTGCGGCCGAACGCATCGACCTGTTCGCGGTTCTTCAGCATCGCGCGCAGCATGTGGAAGACCACGGCGATCGCCGAGGTCTTGATCCCTCCGCCGGTGGAGAGCGGCGACGCGCCGATCGCCATCCAGACCATCATGAAGAGCAGCGTGGGCGTCGCGAGCAGCCCGAGATCGATCGAGTTGAAGCCCGCGGTGCGCAACGTCACCGATTGGAAGGCCGCGTTGACCCAACCGAGCACCGGGTCGAAGCCGCCGAGCACGCCGTTCTTCTCCGAGAGCCAGAAGACGAGCGTGCCGCCGACGAGCAACACGCCGACGGTCGAGAGCGTGAGCTTGGTGTGCAGCGCGAGCCGCGTGACTTCACCGCCGAGTCGATGCGCGACGTGCCAACGCGCACGGCGCAGGATCGCCAGACTCGTGACGCGATATCGCAGCAGGTCGGTCCACACCGGATAACCGAGACCGCCGATGACGATCGCAGCGCCGAGCACGCCGAGCACGAACGGATCTCCCGCTCGACCGACCAGACTGTCCGCGTGCAGTCCGAAGCCGGCGTTGCAGAACGCCGAGACCGAGTGGAAACACGCCCACCACCATCCGCCCCCCGGCGCATCCGCGGGGAGCGCGGCGCCGCGCCACAGCAACACGGCGCCGACGAGCTCGACGGCGAGCGTGATCGCGAGCATGTATTGGAGGAAACGCCTCAGCGAGCCGAGGTCCTCGACGCCGAGCAGCGCTTGCAGCGCGCCGGCCTCCTCCAAGCGCAGCGAACGACGCTGGAACACCGAAACGGCCGCGGCGAGCCCGACGAGTCCGAGACCGCCGAGCTGGATCAGCGCGAGCAGGAGCGCTTGGCCACGGAACGACAGGTCCGCCGCGACGTCGCGCACCGAGAGACCGGTGACGCACACGGCGCTCGTCGACGTGAAGAGCGCGTCCGACCAACTCCACTCGCGCGCGCCGTCGGCACGCACCGCGGGCAGCATGAAGAGCGCCGCGCCGACGAGGATCAGCAGCACGAAACTGCCGACCAGCGCGAGCTCGGGCCGCACACGCTGGCGGAGCAGTGCTTCGTTCGCGCGTGCGAGGGTCAGCACGGCGGCGAACACGAGGTAGACCTGCGCGAGGATCACCACCCAGCGCAGTCCGACGCCTGCTTCGCCGAAGGCCGAACTCGCGACGACGCAGCCCAGGAACACCGTGACCAACAGGCATTCGACGCGGTGCTCCGCGAAATGCCGCCGCTTGTCCGCCGCGACTGCGAAGCGTGCGATCGTCGCGAGCGCGAGGAGCGCGGTGACGCCGAGCTCGACCCAGTGCACCCGTTCGAGCCACGCATCCTCGAGCCGGAACCCGAACTCGGCGATCAGCGCGACGAGCGCCGCAACCGCCGACACGCGCACGGCCGTCGAGAGTCGCTCGATCCACACGTGGTACTCGCCGCTCATCTCGCCCGGCCGCATCCTACCCACGCGGTCGACCTGCTTCGAAGATTCGCCGGAGCCGCGCCGAGCTTCGGCTCGGCGGCAGCGGTCTCACTGCTTCACTCGGTAGCGCAGCACCTTCTTCGCGGTGCAGTCGACGATCCAGAGCTCGCGAGCCTCCTCGCGCCACGCGGGCACGGTGACCGCGCCGTCCGTGAGCTCGGGGCCGAACTTCGCTTTCGAGATCGCGCCGCTCGAGAGGTCCGTGCGCCAGACTTCTTCGCCGGAGCTTGCGAAGACGTGCGAGCGCGACAGCGCGAGCCTTGCGAAGCCGGCGCCCCACGGCGCGTCGAGCGACACCCGCGGCTTGCCGTCGGGACCGAAGACGTGGAAGCGACCGCGCGCGGCGACGACCAACGTGCCGTCGGCGGTGACCGCCGAGTCGTCGCTCGACGTGAGCCAACGATCGTCGGGCGTACGCAGGTGCTTCTCGAGCTCCGACCCGTCAGGCGCGTGCAGGTGCACCTCGTCCCAGTACACCTCCCAGCGCCGGCCACTCGCCGGCTGGAAGTGGTTCGTGCCGCCGAAGAAGTCGTTCCCGAGCGGTGCGCCGCTCGCGGCGAAGCCGCGGTACGGATGGTCCTCGTCGGCGAGCGGGCCGACGTGGATCGAGTTGTCCGGCGCGACCGCGATGCATCCGATCTCGGTGTCTTCGTCGACGTCGTCGGGGTCGAGCTTACACAACGCCGTCGGCTTGCCCTGCGCGTCGAACACGTGGATCGCGTGCGTGCGCTCATCCGCGAGCAGGATGCGGCCGGTGTGATCGACGAAGGCGTGCTCGACTTCGCCCAAGCTCGCGTCGCTCGGCGCGTCGCCGAGCACCCGATCCACGACACCTTGTTCGTTCAGGCGCACCAGCGCGTAACCGTCGGTCGCCCAGAGCGTGCCGTCCGGCGCGGCGCGCAATCCGTCGGGCGGACGGAACTCGCGACCCTCGGCGTACATCGGTGTGAAGCTCGCCGTCAGCTTGCCGTCGTGCGTGACTCGGAGCACCGGCGGCGCACCGTCGAAGTCGTAGACGATCCAATTGCCCTGCGGGTCGACGCCGAGTTCGCTCGGGTAGTTCGGTTCGCGCCCGAGCACCTTCTCGAGTTCGATCTCACCGGCCAACTTACCGGCGACGTCGAAGCGCTGGATCAGATGCTTGATGTTGTCCAGCACGCCGATTTCGCCTCTCGGGCTCACCGCGATGGCTTCGGGGCTGAAGAGCCCGTCCTCGCTCTGGCCGTACGCTTCGACGCACTGCCAACGCAACTTGCCCTGCGCGTCGAACGACGAGAGCGTGGTGACGATCGTGTACGGAGCCGATTTCGATGTCAGTGCGACGAAGCCACCGTCGAAGCTGCCGTCCGCTTTCTCGATCGGCGCGCAGTCGAAACCCTCGATTTCCGAGAGCGAGCCCGTCGGCAGGTCGAGCCACCAAGCGTACGCGCGATCGTCGTCGCCCCAGGTGCGCGCGTGCACGAGCCAACGCTCGCCCTTCAACCACACGGATTGCGGTGCCGAGAGCTTCTCGATCGGACCGAGGTGCAGCGCGACATCGGCGATCGACTCGCCGTTTGCACCGCGCAACACGAAATGCGGCTCCTTGCCATCCGCGTGCACGATTGCACCGAGTCGACCGCGGTCGTCGACGTCGAATCCGTGAATCCGTTCGGCGTTGCTACCCGCACCTTGCAGCGCAATCGTGCCGACGAGTTCGAGCGCGAGCGGCGGATACTCGGGTGGAGCATCGCTTGGCCCTGCCGCGATCGCCAACGCGTGATCCGTGCGGTCGACTTCGGTGACTCGCCAACCGGTCGAGCGCGTTGGATCGGAGGTCACCTCGAAGCGCACGCGCTTGGCTTCTCGGACGAGCGCGATCGCGAACCTGGCCGGCTCGTCGGACGCGAGCAGCGCGCCGTCGCGCGTGACCGATGACCACAGTCGATCCTCACCGTCCTTGTCGTCCGGTCGCTCGTAGTCGTGCGGTTCGCGCTGCTCCCAGACCGGACGCCCGTCGAAATCGACGACCGCGAAGAGAGCGCCCATCTCGCGCGGCTCGAAGTTGAGGATCAGGGCCTGCACGGCGACCAACGGCAACCCACGGATCGGTCGTGCGGCGGTGAAACGGCTGACACCGCGCGGTTCGTGCAGGTTTCGAGCGGGCACGAGCGCTCCGAGCGCTTCGCCGCTCGACCAGCGCACGGAGCGCCACTCTTCGAATTGGCTGTCGAATCCGCCGCCGGCTCCGTTGCGATGGAGCCGGAAGATGACCCGGTCGAACTCCGGCAAGGCGATGCAGTCGTCCGCGTACGGGAAGTCCGGGCCGTGCATGAAGCTCGGCTCGTCCTGCGGGAGTCGCGTTTCGAACCGCGGCGCGCCGTCCGGACCGACCAGCATCAACACGAGCTCGGTCTCGTGCGGCTCGCCGCGCTTGCGCGTCGCACTGCCCGCGAATGCCCCGTCGTCGCCGAGCACGATGTGCAGCAACGTGCAGTCGAAGCTCTTGGTCCACAGCACCTGAGCGCCTCGCGAGAGGCGGTACGTAGCGGCTCCGTCGCCGCGCGGCGAATCGGGATCGACGTGCAGGACGTAGCCCCCGGAAGCGGCGCGGACGTCGAACGGATCGATCGGCTCGGCGCCGAAGATCTGGGCGTGGAGCGTCGGCGAGAGGACGATCAGGGCCGCGAGAGCGAGGGCGCGCGGCGAGCAGTTCAGCATGGCGACCTCCGAGGCGTGGGCAGACTTGGACTCTATCCGGCCACTCGCTCGCCGACTACGCAACGCGGTGCGCAGGGTCGTTCAGCTCTTCGCGAGCTCTTCGATCTCGGCTTCGCTGATGCGGTGCTTCTTCAGGTAGTAGCTCAGGTTGCGCGGGTCGATGCCGAGCAGCAGCGCTGCTTCCTTGCGGTGGTTCTTCGTGTGGGCGAGCACCTTCAGGAGCAACTTGCGCTCGACCGCGTCGAGGTTCGCGCGCAAGTGGAACTCGTACGGACCGCTCGCCCGAGGCGACGCGAGGTTGGACTCGAGGATGCCGCGGAAGAGGTCCGCGCCGAGCTCCGGCGTCGCCGAGACGATCACGGCGCGTTCCAGCACGTTGCCGAGCTCGCGCACGTTGCCGGGCCACTCGTAGCTCGCGAGCACGTCCAACGCTTCCGCCGAGAGCGTGAAACTCGGCGCCTGCTTCGAACGCGTGCGTGAGCCGTGCGGCCTCGCGAGCAAGTGCGCGGCGAGCTCCGGCAAGTCGCTCTTGCGCAGCCGCAGCGGCGGCAGTCCGATCGGGAACACCGACAGGCGCGAGAGCAGGTCTTCACGGAACTTGCCGCTCTCCGCCTTCGCCTTCAGTTCCTCGTTGGTGATCGCGACGAGCCGCACGTCGGCGCTCTTCGTGCGCGTCTCGCCGAGTCGCTCGTACTCGCCGGTCTCGAGGAAACGCAGGAGCTTCGGTTGCAGCGCGAGCGGCAGCGCGCCGATCTCGTCGAGCACCAACGTGCCGCCTTCGGCTTCGGCGAGACGGCCGACTCGTTCGCTCGTCGCTCCCGGGAACGCGCCTTGCGCGTGGCCGAAGAGCTCGCTCTCGAGCGTGAGTGCGTCGGCGAACGCCGTGCAGTTGATGCGCAAGCTCGGCCGTGCCGCCCGCGGACTCTGCCGATGCAGCGCGTGGGAGACGAGCTCCTTGCCCGTGCCAGTCTCGCCGTGGATCAACACGACGGCGTCCGTCGGCGCGACTTTCGCGATCGCCGCGCGCACGCGCTCCATCTCCGGCGACGAGCCGACGAGCTCGCGCGTCGGCCGCAACGCGTCGACCGTCGAACGCAAACGCGCGACTTCCGCGCGCAGGCCCTGGTGTTCGGCCGCGCGGCGGATGACGAGCAGCAGTTGTTCGGGATCGACCGGCTTCTGCAGGAAGTCGAACGCTCCCGACTTCATCGCCGTGACGGCGTCCGCGACGGTGCCGACGCCGCTGATCACGATCACCGGCACTTCGACGCCGGCGGAGCGCACTTCGCGCAGCAACGCGAGTCCACCGCCGTGCGGCATCGACAGGTCGGTGACGATCACGTGGACGGGCTCGCTCGCGGCGACGGCGAGAGCTTCGTTCACGCCTGCGACCGCCGTGGCGCGCAGGCCTTCGAGCGTCAGGACCTCGCGCAGCGAATCGCGCACGAAAGCTTCGTCGTCGACGACCAGGACGTGGATGGACCGTTTCATCGTGGGCTCCGCGCCCGTTCGGGCGTTCGTTCCGGACTCCAAGGTAGACGCAACGTGAAGCACGCTCCACGCTCGGCACGGTTGGCGGCAGAGAGTTCGCCTCCGTGCGCGGAAACGATGCCGTAGGACACGGCGAGGCCGAGGCCCGTGCCGCCGGTCGACGACACGAACGGATCGAAGATGCGTCGCAGATCCTCGGGCGGGATGCCCGGACCGTCGTCCTCGACCTGCAGCTCGACCGTTTCGACGCCGGTTTCCGCGACGCGGCGCGCCGTGATCCACACGTGACCGTTCGGGCCGCTCGCGACGCCCGCGTTGATCACCAGGTTGACGATCACTTGTTCGAGCCGGCCCGCGTCGCCGACGACCCACAGCGGCCGCTCGGCGATCTTCAATTCGAGCGTGACGCCGCGCACACGATCGGCGAGCTTGACGAGCTCGAACGCACGTTCGACGGCAAGCGCGAAATCGATCGGTTCGCTCTTCTCGCTCGGCCGCGCGAAACGCAGCAGGTCGCGAGCGATCTCGCGGATGCGGCCGAAGCCGTGTTGGACGTTCGCGAGGTAACGCGAGCGTTGTTCGGGCTCGAGCTCGGGGCGTTCGAGCAGCTTCAAGTAGTTGCCGATGCCTTCGAGCGGATTGTTGATCTCGTGCGCGACGCCCGCGGTGAGCAAGCCCAGCGACGAGAGCCGCTCGTGGATCTCGAGCTTCCGCTCCATCTGCTTCTGTACGGTCAAGTCGCGCAGCGCGACGAGCACCGCGTGGCCTTCGCCGAGCTCGATGCCCGCGACGCGCGCGTCGACGGAGAGCCAACGATCCTCGCGGCCGCGGACCGCGAGCTCGCCGAGCGACACCGGCTCGCCGCGCACTTCGAGCGCGCGTTGCAGCGCGGCACGCACGCGTTCGACGTCACCTTCCGCGACCAACGCAGTGAAAGCGACTGTCGCGGTCGACGAGTCGAGCCCGAGCAGTTCACGCGCCGCCGCGTTCCGCTCCTGGATGCGTGCGTCGCCCGGCTCGACGAGCAGCAACATGTCCGCCGCGCCTTCGAGCACCGTGCGATACTTCGCGGACTCCGCCCGGATGCGCGCCAGGTACTCCTCGGTCTCGCGCCAGCGCCACCGGATGATCTTCAGCCGATGGAAGAGCACGCCGGCGAAGCCGAGCGCGGCGACGACGCACACGACGGCGACCAGCACGGCATCGCGTGCGCGCTCCGACTCGGCGGCGTGCAACCCGAGCACGCCGAGCCCGGCGCCGAGGACCGCGAGGCCCGCGAAGAAGACGAAAAGGCGCAAGTGCCCGCGCCGCGCGTGCGGCAATTCGCCGCCAGGCCCGGCGACGGTGGGCTTGTGGACATCCGCGGCACGCATCGGAGAGGAGCGGGCGAGGGTATCCGCATGCGTTCGGCGTCACCAGTCGCCCATAGAGACAACGAGCGAATGCGACGGCGCGAGCTAGTCTGGAGCACGCTCGCGCGAGCGATTCCGCGGCGCAGCGACGAAGGCCGACGCATGGACGTGAACGATTGGATCGGCGTGGCAAGCGTGCTCGCGTGTTTGGGTGTGACGAGTTGCGTGACGCAAGCTCCGTCCGCGCGAACGAACGCCGACGAGCAGGCTCGAGAGCGCAGCGTTGCGCACGACGGCTCGAGCGATGTCGAGGAACGTGAAGCCGTCACGCCGCGCATCGTCGTCACCGAGAACGGCCGCGAGATCGACGTGCGCTGGCTCGCGTTGACCGCGCGCGACTCGCGGAACTCCGAGTTCGTGCTCTGCTACGAGCCCGCCGACGGCGTCAGCGGCGGGCGCGACTGTTTCGCGGATCTCGGCGAGTTCGAGACGAGCTCGTGGGGCGGACACTTGGTGGATGGCGAGGGTTGGCACCAATGCGTGTGGCTCGACGCGAGCGCGCTTTCGTTCGTAGCCGACGCGACGAAGCTCGTTCCGGCGCTTTACGTCGACCGGCCCGTCGACTTGGAGGCACGTTGTTGGCTCGAGAAGGACACGTTCCAGCTCGGCGAAGGCGTGCGCGTCAACTGGAGCTTCACGAACCGCGGGAACGAAATCGTCCGATGGAAGAAGAGCTCTGCACATGGCTCGTTCAAGTCACCGTGCGCCTACGAACTGCAGCGCGATGGCGGGGAGGTCGCTCCGCGTGCGTTTCGTGGCGGCGGCGGCGGAAACCGGCTGTCGACGGAGAACGAACTCGCTCCGGGCGCGACCCTCGATCACTACGAACGCCTCGACTGGAAGTACCCGCTCGACGAGTCGGGCGTCTATGCGCTTCGCGCGAGCTTCTCGATCGCCGTCGTCGACCCCGCGCCCCGCTACGAACGACTACGCCTGTCCGACCGTGCGGGCGGCCTGTGATGAGCGCTTCGAGATCACGCTGCGCTTCACGCTGACCCGCTGACCGGCGGCTCGCGCTCCACGGAGCGGCCTCCTATGATGCTCGCCCTTTCGCGCCGGCGGACCACGCGGCGCGAGACGCTAGAAAGGCACTCCATGAGCACTCCGAGCAGCACGGGCACTCCGAAGAAGGTCATCGTCATCGGCGCAGGGCCCGCGGGCTACGTCTGCGCGATCCGGCTCGCGCAGCTCGGCCAACAAGTGACCGTCGTCGAGAAGGAATACCTCGGCGGCACGTGCCTCAACGTCGGCTGCATCCCGTCGAAGGCGATGATCGCTGCGGGCTCGCTCGTCGATCGCATCGCGCACGCGAGCGCGATGGGCATCACGGTGCAAGGCGTGAAGCTCGAGATCGAGAAGCTCGTGCAGTGGAAGGCCGGCATCGTGTCGCGCCTGACCGGCGGCATCGGCGTGCTGCTCAAGAACCACAAGGTCGAAGTCGTGATGGGCGCGGCGACGCTCGTCGACAAGAACACGGTCGCAGTGAAGACCAAGGAAGGCGAGAAGAAGCTCACCGCCGACGTGATCGTGCTCGCGACGGGCTCGGTGCCGATCGCGATCCCGGGCTTCGACTTCGACGAGGAGCACGTGTGGTCGTCGACCGGCGCGCTCGCGCCGAAGCGCGTGCCGAAGCACTTGGTCGTCATCGGCGGCGGCTACATCGGCCTCGAGCTCGGGATGATGTACTCGAAGCTCGGCGCGAAGGTGACCGTGCTCGAAGCGACGCCGGGCGCGTTGCCCGGACAGGATCGCGACTGCGTCAAGGTCATCGAGCGCTCGATCAAGAAGCTGGGCATGACGCTCTTGACCGAGACGTTCGCGCAGGGCTACGAGAAGAAGGGCGACGAGCTCCACGTGCGCGTCAAGACGCCGAAGGGCGAGCAGACGGTCGTCTGCGATCAGATCGCGTCGTGCGTCGGTCGCAAGCCGTACAGCGCGGGGCTCGGGCTCGAGAAGGCCGGACTCAAAGTCGACGCGAAGGGCTTCCTCACGGTCGACAAGCAGATGCGCACGTCGGTGCCCAACATCTACGCGATCGGCGACCTCGCGGGGCAGCCGATGCTCGCGCACAAGGGCTCGAAGGAGGGCCTCGTCGCGGCCGCGGTGATCGCCGGCCAGAAGGAGGAGTGGGACGTGCGCTGCGTGCCCGCCGTGATCTTCACGGCGCCGGAGATGGCGTCGGTCGGCCTGCTCGAGGAACAAGCGCTCGCCGCCGGTCGCAAAGTGAAGACGGGCTCGTTCCCGTTCGCCGCGTCGGGCCGCGCGATGTCGCTGATGGAGACCGACGGCTTCGTGAAGATGGTCGTCGACGCCGAGACCGACGAAATCCTCGGCGTGCACATGGTCGGGCCGGAGGTGACCGAGCTCATCGCCGAAGCCGCGCTCGCGATCGAGCTCGGCGCGACGGCCGAGGACCTGGCGCGCACGATCCACGCGCACCCGACGCTGCCCGAAGCCATGATGGAAGCGGCCGAAGCGGTGCACCACATGGCGGTGCACGTCTTCCAGCCGAAGAAGTAGCGCGAGCTCACGTTCGTGCCGCCCGCGGAGAAACGTGCAGCGAGCGCCGAGGAATTCCGCGCCACCGTCGAGCGCGAGTTCGGATTCGTCGTGAGCGAGCACGGCTTCGAACTCTCCTGGGATCCGACGATCCCGTTCGAGGCGCGCTACCGGCGCGGAACGCTCGAGCTCCGCGTCGAAGGCGTGCACTACGGCTTCGGCGCCGCGCTGTCGCTGCTGTCGGCGGGCGAGCGCTTGCCGTGGATCCTCGAACCGCTGCTGCCGTCGAAGACCCGAGCGACGGGCGTGCCGCAGCTCGACGAAGTGCGCGAATGGGCGCGGCGCACGCGCAGCGAACTCGGCGGGTTCCTCGCGGGCGACCTCTCGGCCTTCGAAGCGGCGCGCGAGAGGCTCGCCGCCGAGGAGCAGGCGCGAAGCGCCGCGCGCGCAGCCGACCCGAAAGGGACGTTCTTCGGCCGCGCGCACAAACTCTGGAAGAACCGCAAACTGCACGAGCTCGTCACGCTGCTCGACGCGTCGCCGTATCCATTGAGTGCGACGTGGCGCGAGCGGCTCGCCGATGCGCGCGCCAAGCTCTGACCGCGCGCCGCGCTCGGTCGAGATCGCGCTCGGTCGAGATCGCGCTCGAGACGCCGGACGCGTTCCGGACCGGGCTCGAACCCGAGACACTCGACGCGCGATCGCGAACGACGAACCCGGTTCAGCGCTTCGGCGGCGCGAGCTCGATCGCGATCGGCGCGGGGGCCGCATCGCCGAGCTCGATCTCGACGCTGCCGGAGAGATCGTGCTCGCCCTCGCCGTCGTACCAGGCCGCCGAGACGTACCAGCGGCCGGGCGCGAGACCCACGAGCTCGAAACTCGTGCCGTGCGCGATGGCGACCACGGTCGCGCCGTCGATCGAACGCGTGGCTTGGATCTGGAGGTCACCAGGCAATTCGACGCTTGCGCGCAGCTCGCCGCGCAACACGAGTCTTCCGGGAGGCCGCACGTCGACCGTCGCGACTTCGTCCTCCGCGAGCTTCACGAGCTGCTGCGAATCGAACAACGCGCCGTCGCGGTACGGCACGGCTCGCGTGACGTAGTACTCGTCCGGCGGCAAGCCGCGGAACTCGAACGCGCCGTCGGCGTCGGTCGTGCGCGTCCAGGAGCGATTGGGACGCTCGGCCGAGACGGCGTTGCCGAGGTGCACGCGCGCGCCGGCGAGCGGCTCGCCAGCGACGTCGAGCACCCGGCCGCGCAGCGTCGCGCCGTTCGTGAGCTCGATCGCACGTCGCGTCTCGCCGCGACCCGGATCGAACGGCCCATCGACGCGCGGTGCGAAACCGTCGGCCTCGACGTAGAGCGACACGGGTTCCGCCGGCATCGGCGCCAAACGGAACTCTCCTGCTGCGTCGGTGGTCGCTTCCGGCAGCCGCGCTCGGTCGAAGAACTGCAGCGGCTCGCGCGACGAGAACGTCCTCACTCGCACTCCGGCGAGCGCCCGACCGCTCGCGCGCTCGACGACGCGGCCGGTCACGGCGAGCTCGGGCCCGAGCTCGATCACGAGCTCGTCCTGCTCTCCTTCGACGCGCGTCACGACGCGCGGAACGATCGCGACGCCATGATCCGCCGCGCGGACCTCGAGACCGATCACGCGGTTCGGCCGGAGCCCTTCGTTGCCCGTGTCCCAGCGGCCCTCGGGATGCGCGAACTCGATCCCGGTGTCCCACCAGTCCGCACGGAAGTTGCCGAGGCGTTCGTCACCGGGAAGGAGCTCCGGCTCGACGAAGCGCACACGGAAACGTGGGACCGGCGCGCCCGACGACGCGTCGATCACGCGTCCAGTGATGCGGGCGATGCGTTCGAGCACGAGCTCGACTTCGAGCGGGTTCCCTTCGAGCAATTGACGACGCGAGAGCCAACCTTCGCGATGGCCTTCCAGGCTCAGATTCGCGACTTGCGGCGCATCGCGGAACTCGAACACGCCGTCCGCGTCCGCCCGCGCACCGTCGAGCGGCGCCTGCTGGTCGCCGCGGACCACGTAGACCATCGCGCCGCGGAGCGGTCGACCTTCCGGGTCGCGGATGTGGCCGCGGATCCGGAAGCCGCGTTCGAGCACGACGATCAACGGCTCGTGCCCGCCGTCCGGCGCGAACTCGAGCGTCCGCGCGTGCGTCGTGAACCCGTCGCGCATCACGACGAACTTCCGTTCGCGCTTCGCGATCGTCCGGAGCGCGAAGTTCCCGTCGGCGTCGGTCAGCACGCGGTGGTTCGACTCCCATTCACCGAGGCCGACCATCGCTGCCTCGATCGGCGCGCCGAGCTCGTCGACCACGCGACCGACCACGTCGAAGCCGCGCTCGAACCTCAACACGAGGTCTTCGGTGGGCGCGTCTCGATCGTCGTGCTCGTAGACCGCCGCGGGCCGGCCCTCGAGCGACGCCGTGACGCGGAACCAGCCCCCACGCGCGGGCGCGGTCGTCAGCTCGAAGCGTCCGTCGGAGTCGGTCAACGTCTCGGCGTGACGCGAGAAGCTCGCGTCGACCCTCGCGCCCGCGAGCGGTCGGTCGGACTCGTCGAGCACGCGCCCCGCGACGCGCACGCCGGGTCGCATGCGGAAGACGACGTCGTCGAGCTCGCCTGGACGGCGCAGGTCGAGCGACACGCTCGATTCCTCGTAGCCGTCGGCCGTCGCGACGAACTCGCGCGGCGTCAGCAAGCTCGACGCCGGCGCCGCGAACGAACCTTGCGCGTCCGACTCGACGACGTGGTGCACGCCGTGGATGCGAGCTTTGGCGATCGGTCGACCTTCGGCGTCGAGCACGTGCCCGCGCACCGTGACGTCGAGCGGATAGAAGCGGACGTCCATGCGCTCGGAGGCGGCGCTGCCCGGCGCGAAGAACATCTCGTTCGGGAACCCGATGCAGTCGGGCCTCTCGCCGCGGATCTCGACCGTGACGCCGGTGGTCGGGGGCTCGAGCGCGAGCGCGAACGTGCCGTGCTCGTCCGACACGAGCTCGCGTTCGAGGAGCTCCTTGCCGTCGTACCCCTCACGCACGCGGATCGTCACGACGACGCCGGGGAGCGGGGCGAGGTCGCCGAGCAGCGTGCGGCCGCCGATGCGCCACGTCGCGGTCGAGGACGCGCGCTCGGCGACGCTCGCCCGTGCGTCGGGCTGGGCTGCGACCGGTGCGGCGAGCGCGTCGAACGTGCTCTCGAGCTCGGCGTCGGGCGCTGCCGGCAGCGCACGTCGCGAGTCGAGCACCTCTGCGACTTCGGCGGGGCGCACCGCGTTCGTCGCCGAACTCCAGCGCCACCACGCTCCGACGCTCGCCAACACGATCAACACGACGATCCACTTCAACTTCGCACTCACGAGCACACCTCCCAGTGTTCCGAAGCTCGCGTGCGCCGCGAGGCCGGCCTTCAATGCGTCGGCGCCGACCAACGGCACGAGCGCGGCGAGGAACGCGTCGCGCCGGTCGCGGCCCGCTTGCCCGCCGCCCGACGCGCGGTGCTCGGCGTCGAGTTTCGCGCGCATGCGTTCGATGCCGCGGCGCACGTGCGTGCGCACCGTTTCGAGCGGCAGATCCAAGCGCACGGAGATCTCGCGCGGCGTGAGGTCGTCGAGCAGGCGCAAGCGCACGGCGGTCCGATACGGCTCGTCGAGCTCGTGCAGCGCCGCGAGCAGCGTGCGCAGGAGCTCGATCCGCTCGGCGGTCTCCGCCGCCGACGCCGTGTGGTCGCGCCGCGGCGCCGCACGCTCGCGCGCGGCGAACCGCGTCTCGCGACGCCGGATGCCGCGCGCGATGCGCTTGACGCTCTCCCCGAGCCAGCCCCCAGTGACGGACGAGCGCGGCGCACGCAGCGCGGCGAGCCACGCGTCCTGCACCGCGTCCTCGGCGAGCCCGGGCTCGAAGAGCACGCCGCGCGCGATGCGGCGCAGCATCTCCGTCTCTCGCGCGAGGTCGGCGGGCAATCGCGGATCGGCGTCCATCGGCCGTCCATGGTCGCATGGGCTCCAGGTGGTTCAGCGCGCGCCGGAATTTCGGCGCTTGCAGCCTGGAGGACGAGCTTGCGGGCTCGCGCAGCCCATCGGATTCGGCTTCGACGGTTCGCAGCCGAGTGCGAGCGCGTGTCGGCGCCCGGCGCTGTGTGACCGGCGCTGCGCGCCCGGCGCTGCGAGAATCGGGCTCGCCGACTCTCGCTCGGCTCCCCGCCGGCTCAGTACGTCCAAGCCGACGTGAACGTCGCGCTCGAGCCGTAGCCCTTCGCTTCGAACTGCGCGGCAGTCAGTTGCTCGAACGTCTCGATCACGCCGTTCTCGTCGGCGTCGCGCAGCAGCACGATCGTCGGCGACTCGTTCGACTCGTCGGAATCGTCGAAGTCGAAGCCGCCACCGCTCGGCAACAAGAAGTAGCAGTAGCCGTCCGCCGGATGCTCGCGCACCATGCGCGCGCGCATGCGCTGCGAGAGCAGCGGCACCAACGGCACGTTGGCGACGGTCGCGGTCGCCGGGTGCGGAGTCGCGACGAGCGCGAGCGGTTGGTCGCTCGTGTCGAGCTTCCAGAGATCCGCGCTGTCGGCGAACTGAATCAAGAGCCCCGGCGACTTGCCCCCGAGCACCGGCAGGATCACGTTCACGATATCGCGGCCGGGGACGGCGTCGTCGTAGAGCACTTCGACGTGCGACAGCGCGCCGGTCGTCACCGAGTGAACGGGCGTGGAGCCGTCGTTCGGGCTCGACACTTCGTGCGCCGGCGCGGCGAACGTCCAGCGCTCGATCACCGTGTGCCCGTCCTCCGACTTGCCGCCGATGCAGAGCGTGTTCTCGGCGACCACCGAGAGCTCGGTCGGCCAATAACGCACGTCGAACTCGTCGACGTCCTCGACCAGCGTCCTGCGATTGCCACCGACGAAGTAACGCGAGCGCACCGTGACGGTCCGCCGGTGCTTGTCGCAAAGCGCGGACTGGAAGAGCATCCCGTCCGGGCTCTCGTACATCACCATCGTCACCGTCGGCGAACGCTGGTAGCCGATCGATGGTTCACCCAATCGAACCGGCGGGTACTTCGGCAGCGCGCCGGCGTCTTGCGCGCGCACGCGCGAGTCGGCGAGTGCGAGCACGAGCACGAGCACGAGTATGAGTACGGGCACGGGCACGGGCACGGGCACGGGCACGGCGAGCACGAGCAAGTCGTGCCGAAGGCCACCGTGGCAGGGGCGCAGTCGACGTGACGTGCCTTGGTGACGCGGATTCGACATGGCGAGCGGCCGGCCGACGCGGAAAGTCGCTCGACCGGCGCCCCGATCCTACACATCGCCGCCGGTCTCGCACCCGGGCTCCACTCGCGCCCGACGTCGCGCGCGGCGCTGCCCGAGTCGAGGATCGAGCGGACGCGCGAGTCGAGGATCGAGCCGGCCGGAGCCGCAGAGCCAAGCCGTCGCGCGGCTTCCGACTCGAGCAGCCGTGCGTCACTGCTTCGCCGACGCGTCGTTTCGGATCACCTGAATTGGCGGATGGCGCAACGGCGGCGCGAGCTCGATCACGATCGGCGCGGGATCGCGTTCGCCGACCTCGAGCTCTGCGTGGCCGACGAGATCGTGCGAACCGTCGCCGTCGTACCACGCCGCGGAGACGTACCACTTGCCGGGCGCGAGGCCCTCGAGCTCGAAATGAGCGCCTGCGGACAAGCACGCGACGTCGATTCGATCCGCCGCGCGCCACGCCCGAACCGCCAGGTCGCCAGGCAGCGGGACTTTCGTTTGGAGCTCGCCGCGCAGCGTCAGTGTGCCGGGCGGCCGCAGCTCGATCTCGAACATGCGCTCTTCGTCCATGCGGACGTAGCGCGTGAGCTGGGCCAAGGACGCGCGGCGGTCCGGAACATCGTGCGACACGAAGTACTCACCGTTCGGCAGCGCCGTGAACTCGAACGCGCCCTCTGCGTCGGTCGTGACCTTCCACTCGCGGAACGGGGTGTCGTCGGTGCCTCCGGTGCCGAGGCGCACCGTCTGTCGGGCGAGCGTCCGATCGTGCGCGTCGAAGAGCCGGCCGCGAAGCGTCGCTCCCGCGGCGAGCTCGATGTCGCGCCGTGATTCGCCGACGGGAGCTTCGAGCGGGCCCTCGATGCGCGGCGCGAACCCAGCGGCGTCGACGGCCAACGAGACGGGCTCCTCGGGCAAGTCCTCGAGACGAAACTCGCCGCGCTCGTCGGTGATCGCGAGCGGGAGCCCGGACGACGCATCGAAGATCAGCGGAGCGCGTTTCGAGAAGCACTTCACGCGCGCTCCGGCGAGTCCACGACCGCTCGACTTCTCGACGACGCGGCCGACGAGCACACGCGCTCGCCCGAGCGCGATCAGGAGCGGCTCCGCATCGGCGTTCCTCGAAGTCCTGACGCGCGGCAGGATGCGCGTGCCATAACCGGCCGCGTGCACGGCGATGCCGGTGAACGCGTCGGGCTCGAGCTCGTCGAACTTCGTGTTCCACAGGCCGTTCGCGTCCTCGATCTCGAGGCCAGGCTCGACCCACTCGCCGCGATGGCGTGGCAGTCGCCGTTCGCCCGGTTCGAGCACCGGCGTGACGAACGCGACGCGGAAGCGAGTGATCGGTTGCAGCGTCTCGGCATCGACCACCCGACCGCAGATTCCTCCCGCGGGTCGCAGGACGATCTCGATCGGCGCGTCGTCGGCGACGACGGTGTGTTGCCCGGCCGTCCAGCCTTCGGCGTACGCCTCGACTCGAGTGCGCTCGCCGTCCGGCGTGTTCGGGAGTTCGAACGCGCCGTCGCTTCCCGTTCGAACGGCCGCTCCGTAGCTCGGGACCCCGTCGACGCGGGTCGTCACGGACACACCTTCGATCGGCCGGCCGTCCTCGTCTCGCACCACGCCGCGCAGCGTGCGACCGTGGCCGAGCACGAATTCGAGCGGCGCATCGGCATCCGCCGCGAGCGTCGTCTTCACCCGCGCGAAACCGAGCTTCTCGACCTCGAGCGTGTGCTCCGCGCGCGCCACTGCGCCGAAGCGAAAGACCCCGCGGTCGTCCGAGGACGCGTAGCGTTCGCCGGCCCAGCCCAATCTCAACGTGATCGTCGCCGCCGGGACCGGCACGCCGCGCTCGTCGATCACGCGGCCCTCGATCGGGCGCGTCGGATGCGCGACGAGCAGGAGCTCCTCTCGCGGAGGCGTCGGATCGTCGCGTTCGAGGGTGGCGATGGTGACGCCGTCGACTTCGGCGGTGACGAGATATCGACCGGGACGATGCGGTGCGTTCTCGAACTCGAAGCGACCGTCGCCGTCGCTGGTCGTGTTCGTCGAGCGC
Organism: Planctomycetota bacterium; assembly: GCA_023150475.1. GTDB lineage: Bacteria > Planctomycetota > UBA1135 > UBA1135 > JACRIN01. The sequence continues at coordinate 29,517 of JAKLKU010000015.1, read as the reverse complement.
AGGTGCGACGTCGAAATCGTCGCTCCGGCAACCGGGTGACCGTCCTGCGCGACGAGACGTCCGTGGATCCGTGAGCCGCGCTCGAGCCGAACCTCGACGTCGTCGAGCACGCCGGGTCGTGCCGCATGCACCGAGACTTGGGTTGGAACGTACTCGGGGTGAGTCACTTCGAGCAGGGGAGAAGGCGCGTGCGAGCTCGCGCGACTCTGGAAGCGACCACTTTCGTCCGTCGAGGTTCCTTCGGCACCGAAGCCGATGATTCGCGCGCCACGGATCGGAGTGCCGTCGAGCTCGAGCACCCGGCCGCGGATCGTCACGTCGAGTGGGTAGAACGCGACGGCGAGCCCGGTCGGCGCGGGCTCGCCCGCCGTGCACCAACGTCGTTCGCTGAACACTGCGTAGTCCGCCTCCTTCGCCCACACGCGCACCGCCACGCCGCTCGTCGGAGGCGCGAGCGTGAGCTCGAAGACGCCGACTTCGTTGGTGACGACTTCGCGTTCGACGAGCACTTCGCCGTCGTCCTCGAAGCCGCGGCGGATCGTCACGGTCACCGGTTCGCCCGGCAGCGGCGTCTTGCGGCCGAGCAACGCGCTGCCCGAGATCGTCCACGTCGCGCGCGGGTCGCTCGCCGGAGCGCGGGAGTCCGGCGCGGTCGTCGTCTCGGGGCTCGCGAGCGCGAGTGCGGCGTTCGACGCGCTCGCCGGCGCGGAGGTCGACTCGACATCGAGCGCCGCGACCCGCTCGCGCTCGGATTCGGGCGCCGCCGGCGGCTCGGTCGTCGTCGTGCGCCACCAAACGCCGAGGCAGGCGACGAGCGCGAGCGCGGCGAGCCACTTCGATTTCGTTCCCACGAGCAACCCTCCGAAGGCACCGAGTCCGGCGTGCGTTGCGAGGCCGGCTTCGATCGCTTGCGCGCCGACGAACGGCACGAACGCGCCGAGCAACGCGTCGCGCCGGCCGCGATGTTCGCGATCGAGCTCGGCACGCATCCGTTCGAGCCCCCGGCGCACGTGCGTGCGGACCGTTTCGACGGGCGCGCCGAGCCGTTTCGCGATCTCGCGCGGTGGCAAGTCGTCGACGATGCGCAAGCGCACCGCGGTGCGATAGGGCTCGTCGAGCGCTTCGAGCGCGGCGACCAACGCGCGCAGGAGCTCCAAACGCTCGACGGTCTCCATCGTCGATTCGCACGCCTCGGCGCGCGCCGCGGCGACTTCGCGCGCGGCCTGACGCGCTTCCCGACGCCGCAGGCCGCGCGCGATCCGCTTGACGCTCTCCCCGAGCCAGCCCCCGGTGATGGACGCATGCGGCGCGCGCAGCGCGGCGAGCCACGCCTCCTGCACGGCGTCCTCGGCGAGCGCGGGCTCGAAGAGCACGCTCCGCGCGAGCCGCCGCAGCGCGTCGGTCTCGCGGCCGACGTCGGCGAAGGGTTGCGATTCGGCGTCCATCGCTGCTCCATGGTCGCACGCAGCGGAATCGGTTCACGCGACGTGGCGGATCCGTGAGCTCGTTAGACTGCGCGGCCCGAGCGCGGTTGGCGCGAGCACGCAGCGCGCGAACCCGGGCGTGCACGGCGACCCACGACCGGGCACGCATGACGGCGTCGCGAGCGGCGGCGCAGCGAAGGGCGGCTTGACCAGCGGCGCGATGACCCGCGGCGCGATGACGAACGGCGCGATGACGAACGGCACGAGAACGAGCGGAACGGACGCGGGGAAGACGCTGACGGTCGAGCGTTGGGGGCGCACGACCTACGCCGACGCTCACGCGCGCCAAGAGGAGCTCGTGCGCCGCCGCATCGCCGGCGAGGTCGGCGACACGTTGGTGCTCACCGAGCACGAGCCCGTGATCACGCTCGGACGCAAGACGCCTCGCGACGCGGAGTACGCGGGCTCGATCCCGCTCGTCGAAGTCGAACGCGGCGGCGAAGCGACGTATCACGGGCCCGGCCAGCTCGTCGGCTATCCGATCGTCCTGCTCGAAGACCAACGGCGCGACTTGCACCGCTACTTGCGCGATCTCGAAGAGGTCGTGATCCGCGTGCTCGCGGAACTCGGCGTCACCGGCGGTCGCAAGCCCGGGCTGACCGGCGTCTGGATCGGCGAGCGCAAGGTCTGTTCGCTCGGCGTCGCGGTGCGGCGTTGGGTGGCGTGGCACGGCTTCGCGCTCAACGTCACGACCGACCTCGACGCGTTCCGCGGGTTCAAGCCGTGCGGGCTCGACGCGCAAGTGATGACGCGCGTCGCCGATCACGCCGGGCTCGCAGCATCCGCCGGTTTGCTCGAGGAGCCCGTGGTGCGCGAGTTCGCCGCCGTCTTCGGTTATGCCGCCGTGCGTTTCGACGCGCGGCCCGAAGTGCGCTCGGACACGCCGCCCGAGCGCTGAACGAGCGCCGAACGCGCCCCCAACGAGTCCCCGGGGACACGCTTGGGCGTAGCTTCGCGTCGCTCGAGTTCGACCCGCCGCTTTCGCGCGCGGCGGCCCACACGGACACGCGGGCGCGAGGTCGGAAGTTGTTTCCACTCGCTTGCACGAGCGCCACAAGTTCGTGGAGCGACGCAACCGATACGCGGCCACGAAAGGCACTCCGAAGTACCCGACGGCGGTCGCCGGCGGAGCCTTCGGTGTTCGCGAAACGCCCCGATGAGCCACGTCCCGCCCTCCCAAGTCCTCGACCTGAACGTCGTTCAAGCCTTGCGTGACCTCGGCGGCGACGACGAGCCGGGGCTCTTCGACGAAGTCGTCGAGTTGTTCCTCACCGATGCGCAGACCAACGTCTCCAAGTTGAGCGCCGCGTTCGCCGCGAGCGACGCGAAGGAGCTCCAGCGCGTCGCGCATTCGTTGAAGTCGAGCGCCGCCAACGTCGGCGCGATGCACCTGTCGAAACTCAGCTTCGAAGTGGAGAAGCTCGGCCGCGCCGGAACCTGCGAGGGAGCAGGTCCGTGGGTCGAGCAGATCCGCACTCACTTCCAGGACGTCAGCGCGGCGCTCGCCGCCATGCGAGGCGGATCGGATTGAACTGGCTCGCTCGCCAAAAAGAGATCGCACAGATGCTCGGAAAGCGATTGGACGAACTGAAGATGACGGGAAACCTCCCGTCACCTACGGGCGTCGGCCTCGCGATCCTCGAGCTGACGAGCCGCGAGGACTACTCGCTCGGCGATCTCGCGCGCACGCTGCAGACCGATCCGGCGTTGACCGGCCGGATCCTGCACCTCGCGAACTCGTCGGACAAGGCCGGCGCACAGCCCGCGAAGACGGTGCACGAAGCCGCGATGCGGCTCGGCGTTCGCACGGTGAGGAGCGTCGCGCTCGGCTTCAGTCTGGTCAGCGGCAACCGCGCCGGCGCTTGCGCCGCATTCGACTACGACGACTACTGGTCGCGTTCGCTCGCGACCGCCGTCGCGGCGCAAGTGCTCGCCGAACAGTGCGGCGGTCTGGTGCCCGCGGAAGCGTTCACGTGCGGACTGCTCGCGGACATCGGTCGTCTCGCGCTCGCGAGCATCCACCCGGAGCCCTACGCCCGAGTGATCGCGGAGGCACGCGGCAAGTCGAGCGACGAGCTCGTCGCGATCGAGACGCGCGACTTCGGGCTCGACCACCGCGAACTCGCCGGCGCGATGCTGGCCGACTGGAAACTGCCGTCGTCGTTCTCGTTCTCGGTTGCGAACTACGAACGGCGCGAACCGGAGAGCCCGTGGCCCGACGAAGCGTCGAAGGCGATGACCAGCCTGCTGCGCGCGGCGGCGCGCATCGGAGCTGCGTGTCTGCTGCATCGCGACGAACCGTCGGCGACGACGCGGATGCACTGGAACGCGCTCGACGAGTCGCGCAAGGAACTCGGGCTCTCGCCCGAGGACTTCCTGAAGCTCTGCGAGCTCGTGCGTTCGAGTTGGCGCGACTGGGGCACGCTGCTGAAGATCCAGACGCCGAACGGCCCGAGCTTCGACGAGATCTCTCGCACCGCGCGCGAACAACGCGATGCGCCGGTCGATCGGCACACCGAGTTGATCGCGAATCGCAAGGGCTTGCGCATCCTCGCCGTCGACGACGAGCCGATCTCGCTGCGCCTCCTGGTGCACCACCTGACGCGCGACGGTCACAACGTGATGACGGCGACCAACGGACGCGAAGCGCTCGCGCTGGCGCTCACGCACAACCCGCAGATGGTCGTGACGGACTGGATGATGCCGGAGCTCGACGGCGTCGACGTGTGTCGCGCGTTGCGCCGTTCGACGGAAGGCGTCGCGATGTACATCCTGCTGCTCACGGGCCGCGAGGAAGAGGACCGCATCGTCGAAGCGTTCGAGGCCGGCGCCGACGAGTACGTCAACAAGCCGTTCAACCCGCGCGTGCTGCTCGCTCGTGTGCGCGCCGGTCAACGCATGATCGAGCTCCGTGAGCAAGTCGAACGCGACAAGCAGGAGCGCGCGCGCCAGCTCGCCGAGATGGCCGTGTTGAACCGGCGGCTGCAGACGGCGGCGTTGACCGACGTGCTCACCGAGCTCCCGAACCGGCGTTACGCGATGAAGCGGCTCGAGCAGGAGCTCCACACGACGCGATCGACGAGCCAGCCGTTGACGGTGATCATGATCGACATCGACCGGTTCAAGTCGATCAACGACCAGTTCGGTCACGACGTCGGCGACGTGGTGCTGCGCGAGACGGCGATGTCGCTGCGCAAGTCCGTGCGCCGCGGCGACGTCGTGTGCCGTCTCGGCGGCGAGGAATTCCTCGTGATCAGCCCGCAGTCGGACCTGCAACGTGGGCAGTTGCTCGCCGAACGCATCCGCAAGACCGTCGAGGATTCGCGCATCGAACACGGCGCGTTCGCGACCAACGTCACGGTCAGCCTCGGTGTGGCGAGCGCGACGGACGCGTCGAAGTCGCTCGACGGACTGCTCAAGGAAGCCGACCGTCGCGTCTACCACGCGAAATCGGGCGGCCGCAACCGCGTCGTCGCCGACGACCCGCCCAGCGCCGAATCGCGGGCGGGCTGATACCGCCACTCTTCGGTGTGCACGAAATCGTGAAGTGGGTGCAACCGGAGCCGCTCGACGAAGTCCATTCAGGAAGCCCCGCCGTGTGCCTCGCGATGTGCCCCCCCGTGTGCCTCGCCGTGTGCCCCCCCGTGTGCTGAACCGCGCGGGCACTCTCCTTCGAACCTCGCGGCGAGCGACGGCGGCCGATGGCGCCGCGCGTTCGGCTCCGCGGCGCCGGCGCGCGTCGTCGTAGGCCGAGTCGCTCGGCGGGCTCGCGTCGCAGTCGCCGGATGCGCGGTCCGACGCCGAGCGCCCGCGCCGAGTTCACGACGCGCTTCGGCGAGGCCGCGCGCGCCGTGCTCGTGATCCAATCCTCCGGGCCAGTTCGTGTGAGTTTCAGTGCTGCACGTGCGGCTCTGACCGTTCACGCCAGTGCTTTCGTTCACATCGTTCGCCGGTGCCTACCGGCGCCGTTGGCGAGGAACTCGGGAATCACCCAAGTCCGGGAGAGCGATCCTCCGATAGGCCGCGCGTTCGAGGTCCCATGCTGCGAACGAGGCTCCCTAGGCGTCACGCCCGTCGTCTCGCGTCACGCTCGTGCCTTCGCGAGCGACGAGTGGACGGTCACGCGTCGCCGAGTCGCGCGGCGCAGAGCTAGGTCATGCAAGAGAACCAGTTCGCAGAGCTGAAACTCACCGGATCGCTGCCGTCTCCGGCCGGCGTCGGACTTTCGATCCTGCAGCTCACGCAGTCGGAAGACTTCACGATCGACGACTTGTCGCGGACGCTGCAAGCGGATCCGACGTTGACCGGGCGCATCCTGAAACTCGCGAACTCGTCCGCGATGGCGGGCGCTCGCACGGTCACCACCGTGCAGGAAGCGTGCATGCGGCTCGGCGCCGGCAGCGTGCGCAGCCTCGCGCTCGGTTTCACGCTCGTCGCCGGTCACCGCAGCGGCAAGTGCCGCAACTTCGACCACGACCGTTATTGGGGCCAGTCGCTCGCGCTCGCAGTCGCCGCACAGTCGCTCGCGGCGCGCAACGGCGGCGTGCCGGCGGGCGAGGCCTTCACGTGCGCGTTGTTGGCTCACATCGGCAGGCTGGCGCTCGCGAGCGTGCACCCCGAGCGCTACGCGACCGTGCTCGAGACGCACGGCAACGCGACGATGGATCGGCTCGCCGAGGCCGAACACGACGAGTTCGGACTCGATCACCGAGAGCTCGCGGGCGCGATGCTCGAGGACTGGAAACTGCCGGCGACGTTCACGTGGACGGTGTCGGTCTTCGATCGCTCCGAGTGGACGGAAGCCGAACGCGACGACACGTCGCGGGCGTTGGCCAACATCGTCCGCGCGGCGTGGCAGCTCGTGCCCGCGTTGACGTGCGCGGACGCGAACGACGCGGACGCCTGCAAGCACGCGTTCCGCTCCGCCGAAGCCGCGCGCAAGACGCTCGGCTGGACGATCGAGCAACTCGAGGCAGTCCACGCCTCGATCACGCAGGACTACGTCGAGTGGGGCAAGTTGATGGGCATCCCGGTCGCCCGGGCGCTCGGCCTCGACACGCTCGCTCGGCGCGCGGCGGAAGCGCAGACCGAGCGCGCCGTCGTCGGTGCCGCGCCTTCGTTGCGGCCGGCGGCGCCGAGCGCACCGACGAGCACGGCGTTCCTGACGCCCGGATCCGGTCTGAAGGTGCTGGTCGTCGACGACGATCCGGTGTTGCTCAAGTTGATGAGCTTCCACCTCTCGCGCGCCGGCCACACCGTCTTCACGGCGACGAACGGCAAGCAGGCCCTCGGCGTCGCGTTGGCGCAAGTCCCGCACATCCTCGTCTCCGACTGGATGATGCCGGAGCTCGACGGCGTCGAGCTCGTCAAGGCGCTGCGGCGCAGCGAAGAAGGCCGCAAGATGCAGGTGATCCTGCTGACGGGGCGCGACGAGGAGTCCAGGTTGCTCGAAGCCTTCGAAGCCGGCGTCGACGAGTACCTGCAGAAGCCGTTCAACCCGCAGATCCTCCTCGCGCGAGTGCGCGCCGGTCAGCGCGTCGTGCAGTTGCACCAGCAAGTCGAACGCGACCGCGAAGAGCGCGAACAGCAACTCGCGCAGCTCGCCGTGATGACTCGCAAGCTGCAAGTCGCCGCGTTGACGGACGCGCTGACGGAACTGCCGAACCGCCGTTTCGTGATGCAGCACCTCGAGAACGAGATCGTGCGCTCGAAGACGGTCAAGCTGCCGCTGTCGGTGATCATGATCGACATCGACAAGTTCAAGTCGGTGAACGACGGCTTCGGCCACGACGTGGGCGACATCGTGCTCAAGGAAGTCGCGTCGTTGCTGCGCCGTTCGGTGCGCAGTGGCGACAAGGTCTGCCGGCTCGGCGGCGAGGAGTTCTTCGTGATCCTGCCGCGCACGAACCTCGATGGCGCCGTCGAAGTCGCCGAACGGCTGCGCGTCGCCTGCGCCGAGAACGTGATCCGCAAAGGTGCGTTCCAGCGCGCCGTGACGCTGAGCCTCGGCGTCGCGGAGCTCGATGCGGTGAGCGCGACGGTCGACGCGTTGATCAAGACCGCCGACGTGCGCGTCTACGCCGCGAAGAGCGCGGGCCGCAACCGCGTGGTGCGCTTCGGCGACGTCAGCCAGCCCACCACGAACCCGCAACGCGCCGCCGGCTGAGCGTCACGCGACGTCAGCCGCCGAACACGCGCCGCACCCAGCGACGGACCGCGTCCGTTCCGCCGCGGCGCGGCAATGCGGGCCGCGCGAAGCCGCGAGCCAAGAAGACGCCTTCGTAGCGTTCGAACGTCTTGCCGCCGGCCATGCGCTCCCAGTGACGCTGCAGGTCGTCGTCGAACTCGAGCGCGCGGGCCCGTCTGACCGCGGCGTCGCGAGCGCCACGATCCCAGAGCGCGAACGGCACGCCCGCGAGCAGCTTGCGTCGGACGTCGAGCACATCGATACGCTCCGCGAGCCCGTCGAGCGCCGCGACGATGCGCTCCGGGCTCCACGTCCGGAAGTCGAGTGCACGACGGGCGTCGTCGCCGCGCGGCAATGGCGCGCGCAGCCGGAACGTCGCCGTGCTGCCACCCGCGACGACGTGCGCGAGCTCGACTCGTTCGGCGAGCCCGGCGATCGACAGAGGCACCGCGTAGGACGGCGCGTGGGCGAAGTCCTGGAACACGAGCCACGCCGTATCGGGTTCGAGGTGCGGAGCGAACACGTCGAACACGACGAGGAGCTCCCGCAACTTCTTCGGTGCGTCGACGAAGAGGATCTCGACCGGCCCGTCGCGCCATTCGAGTTCCCCGAGCTCGCACGCGTGCGCTCGAACGTCGTCGCACACGCCGCGCAGATTGGCTTCGAAGTACGCGCGGTAGTCGGCGCCGAACGGCAGGCCGAGGTCGACTTTGGCCGCGTGCTCTTCGTCCCAGCGGAAGCGATCGAAGCAGTGCAACGTCCCACCGCGACCGCCCGCGCGCAGCCCCGCGGCGAGATGCAGCGCGCTCTTGCCGAGGAAACTGCCGAGCTCGACGATCGAGCCTCGGCCCGAATGACACGTCGACGCGAGCCAATAGAGATACCTCGCCTCGCTCGGTTTGATCATTCCGGGCACGTCGGGGAGCGACGGGACCACCACGTCGCCGAAGTCGCTCTGGATCGAGCCGCTGCGAGCGGGATCGGCCATCGGCATCGCGCACCAACCGACCGTTCGGTCGTCGTCGGGTCAAGTCCGAATCACGGACCTTCCCGAAGCACGCACGCTTCAGCGCACGAAGATCGGGCTCGACCAGGCGAGCCCGCCGTCGGTTTGGGTCACACGGACGTAGACCCAATCGCCCGACACGAGACCCGAGAGCGTGCCGCCGAGCGCGAACTCGGATTGGCCGGTGCCTTCGATGCGACTCGTGCGGTCGCCTTTGCGCACGACTTCGATCGTCGCGATCGGCGCCGTGCCGAGCGCGTTGACGTAGAGCGGCACTTCGCCCGCGACTTCGCTCGCGGCGACGATCTCGCCCATGCGATGGTTCGCGATCGCGACGCGGAGCACGATGCGCGGTCCGCTGGTCGCGTACACCCGCCGCGCGCGCAACGCGGCGAGCAGGCTCTCGCGAGTGTTGCTCTCCGCGAGCACCGCAGCGACGCCGCCGGTCGGATAGTGACCACCCAAGTGGCAGAGCCCCGGATGCCCGTCGTGGCTGTCGCCGCTCGCGAGTACGCCGAAGCGCGCGCCGCGTTCGAGTGCGTCGCGTGCGAACCCTTCGCGGACGGCCGCGTAGATCGGCGCCGGCGAGTCGAGCGCTTCGCTCACGCCGTGCGCCGAGCAGATCTCGACGAGCGGCTCGACTTCCGTGTCGAGAGCGGTGCTCCAATCGAGCGCGATCGGTCCGCCCGCCGGGTGATGGGGGATCGAGATCGCAGGCTGTCCGCGCAACGCCGCGCGCAGTTCGTCGGGTGCATCGAAGCGTTCGTCGAGCGACGACAGGATCGTGTCGCGTTCGTCGAACCACACGACGTTGCGATGGCCCCAGAGCCAACTCGTCCACTCGAAGCCGACGAGCGCCGTGAACGCGCCCGGTCGTTCGGCGGCGCGCGCCGCGTCGACGATCTCGCGCACGAGTTCCGGATGCTGCGAGAGCGGCAGGAGCCCCCAGTGGTCGTGATCGGTCAGCGCGACCACGTCGAGCGCCGCGAAGTCGCGGGCGTACTCGTAGTAGTGCTCCGGCGTGCCGGTGCCGTCGGAGAGCCCCGAATGCCCGTGCAGATCGGCCCAGTAGATGCGCGGCGCGTGTTCGCCGACGACGATCGGGTTCGTCTCGACGTCGAAGCTCGCGTCGCTCGTCTCGGCGAGCGTCACGTTCACTTTCAGGCGGTACGTGCCTTCGGCGCGCAGCCGGAAGGTGAGCTCGCCGCTGCCGGCGAACTCGATCGGCTGGTGCGCGCCACTCGTGTCGCCCGAGCCGGCCAGATCGACTTCGAGGCCTTCCGGCGGCTCGACGAAACGCACGGTCGCTCGTGCGGCGCGGCACGCGTTGCCGAAGCGGTCGAGCACGCCGATGCGCACGCGCGCCGGTTCTCCGGGCCGCAGCACGCTCGGCGCGTGCGCGACGGCGCCCGCGGGCGCCTCGGGCTCGACTGCGACCGTCGGCGAGTCCGCGAGCACCTTGCGCACGCCGTCGCCGTCGCCGTCGACGGCGATCCAGAAACGCGAGTCGAGCTCCGCGAAGTTGTCGGCGGTCGCGGCGCGTTCACCGGCTCCGTATTCGAAGCGCACGTGTTCGCCCGCCGCGAGCGCGCGCCCGGTGATCCGCACGCCGAGCAACTGCGCACCGAGCGTCTCGGCGTGCAGCGCGACGCCTTCCGCGTCCGTCGCGACGCGAGTGAAGCCCGCGAGCGACGGATTCTCGGTCTGCGGCGTGCTCCAGCCCCAGAACGGCGACACTTGCAGCGCGACGACGCCGCCTTCCGCGACGCCGAGCTCTCCCGCCGCGTAGACGATCGTCGCGGAGAAACGCCCGTGACACGTCGCACGCGTCGCGTGTTCGAGCCACGCCTTGCCGCCGCCGTCGGCGGGATGGAACTCGCGCTTCGCGCTCGCGACCATCTCATCGTGCGTGTCGACGCGCGCAGTCGCGGGCCAAGGCGACGGCGCGGGCGCCGCGGCCGACTCGGCGTCGGCGTTCCGTTCCGGCTCGCTCGGCGAGCACGCGGCGAGCACGAGCAACGGAAGCACGGACGTTCGCAGCACGCGAGGACTCTAACTCGCCGCCGGTTGCGACGCTCGCGCGCTCTGCGTGGCTCAGGCGAGCACGCGGAAGCGCACTTGCGAGTAGGCGAACGCGGCGACGCTGTAGAGGTAGTAGAGGAAGTGCAGCGGCACCGCGCCGAGCGCGAAGAACGGCCCACCGTGGCGCCAGAAGAGCGCGTAGAGGCCGCGATTCACCCACACGACGGGCGCGAGCGACACGAACGGCGCGGCGAACCACCACGGGCTCGGCGCGAAGAACTGCGCGGCGCCCGCGGCGAGCAGCGCGCCGAGCGCGAGCACGACCAGCACGCCGCAGATCTTCTGCGAGAACTGCAGGTTCAGGTCGCCGCCGGTGCCCGGGCGCTCGATCAGGAGCTTCGCCCACGGGATCGCGCGGCACGTGACGTCGACGCGGATCATCTCGACGAAGTGCCAGCGCTTCAGGTGCGTGCACTGGATCGTCGGATCGAGACGGATGCGATTCGCTTTCGCCTTCAGGCGCATGCCGAGCTCGATGTCCTCGATCGACGGCCGCCGGAAGTACGGGTCGTAGCCGCCGACTTCGCGGAACACGCTCGAGCGCATCGCACCGCAGCCCGCCCAGAACGTGGTCGCGTCCGCTGGGCCGGTGTGGTGCACGTAGTGGTGCAGCAGGTTGCGGTACTCCGTCACCAAGCCCTTCTCGAACGGCGTGTCGTCGTACGAACCGAACGCGGCGTCGAGCTCAGGCTCGCGCGCGAAGAGCTCGCGGAAGCGCCGCAACGTGTCGCGGTGCACGACGACGTCGGAGTCGACGAAGACGAGCAGCTCGCCGCTCGCGTGCTTCGCGCCTTCGTTGCGCGCGACGCCGGGGCCGGAGTTCTGCGCGAGCCGCACCAGCTTCGCGCCCGCGGCTCGCGCGACGTCGCCGGAGCGTGGATCGGTGCTCGCGTCGTCGACGACGATCAGTTCGAAGTCCTCCGCGGTCGCTTTCAGCGCCGCGAGCGCGCGCTCGAGTTTCTCGGGCGCGTTGAACATCGGGACGATGACGCTGAGCGACGGACCGGGCATGCGGCGGGGGCTTTTCGGCTCGCGAGAGGGTACGGCGAGAGTTCCGCGGCGCAACGCCGGGCCGCGCGCGAGACTTGTCTGGCTCACGACGATGTTCCAAGCTCTGCACGTTCGACTCTGGAGGTCCCATGTCGTCGAAAAGCGTCGTGCGTTGGCTCGTCGGTGGCGTGTGCGTGCTCGCTTCGAGCCTTGCCGCAAGCTTCGCGAGCGCCGAGACGGCGCGAGCGCAGGATCCGCCGTGGGCGGAGATCCTCGGACCTCGGCAGAGTCCGGCTCCCGGCGCGCAGCCGGCGCCGGCGGAGCGAGTGACGTGGCGCGCCGATCTCGCCGCCGCGCGCGTCGAAGCGCAACGCACGCAGCGACCGCTGTTCGTCGTGTTCCGCTGTCTGCCGTGCAAACAGTGCGCGGACTTCGACGCCGAAGTGCTCGAGGGCGGCGAGCGGCTCGACCCGCTGCTCGCGCGGTTCGTCACGGTGCGACTGACCGGCGCGCACGACGTCGACCTGCGGCTCTTCCCGATGCGCGAGTTCCAGGACTTCGACTTGTCGTGGTGGGGGTGGTTCCTGTCGCCCGAAGGCCGCGTGTACGGCACGTTCGGTGGACGCGACTCGAGCGGCGACACGTCGCGCGTGTCGGCGGAAGCGCTCGCGAAAGCGCTCGAGCGCGTGCTCGCGCACCACGAGGATCCGCGGCGACCGAGTTGGGACGTCGACGGGCCGCTGCCGGAGCTCGGCGGCGCTCCGCAGACGGCGAAACGACTGCCGGGCTACGAGTCGTGGCGCAAACTCTCCGAACGCGGCGAAGCGGACGGCAGTTGCCTGCACTGCCACGAAGTCGGCGAGATCGTGCGCCAAGGCGAAGTCGACGCGAAGCGCTTCGACAAATCGCGCGACGTGTACGTGTGGCCGTATCCGGAGAACGTCGGGCTCGAGCTCGTGCGCGACGACGGTCTGCTCGTCGCGAAGGTGACGCCGGATTCGCCGGCGGCGAAGCTCGGGCTCGCGGCGGGCGACGTGCTCGGCGCGGCGGCGGGCCGGCGCCTCTTCTCCCAGACGGATTTCCGCGCCGCACTGCATCGCGCGCCGAGCGGCGACGCGAAGGTCGAGCTCGTCTGGCTCTCGAAGGGCGTCGTGAAGCGCGGCGAACTCGTGCTCGCCGACGGTTGGCGCAAGAGCACGATCTCGTGGCGCAAGTCGCTCGCCGAAGGCACGCTCGGCGCGCATCCGGGGATGGCGTGGTTCTTCCCGGCGAAGCCCGACGTGCGTCGCAAGCTCGGGCTCCCGCCCAAGACGATGGCGATCCGGCCGCACTTCGGGCCCGAGCCCGGCTGGCGCGCGCGCGACGCGGGGCTCACGACCGACGACACGATCGTCGAAGTGAACGGGCAGAGTCCCGAGCTCGCCAACCGCGAGTTCCTGACGTGGTTCCGGTTGACGTTCGAGCCAGGCGAGACGATCCGCTATCGCGTGCTCGACGCTCGCGGCCGCGAACGAATCGTCACGTTCACGGCGGCGGCGCGCGGCCGCTGAGCGTGTGGACGTCGGCGGCGCGGCGTGCACGTCGCGGCGCCGATCGGGGCCGCCCGTGGGTTGCGCCGAGATGCCGCGCAGCGCGCGCGCCTCGCGAATCGCGTGCGCCTCGCGAATCGCGCGCGCCTGGGGATCAGAAGTGGAGCTGCAGGCGCAAGACCAGCGCGGACTCCGAGCTCTCGGACTCGCCGTCGATCACGATCGGCTCGGCGTACTCGGTGTGCACGACGTGCAGCATCGCCTTCACGTGATTCGTCGCGTACCAATTGACGCCGCAGTCGAACGAGAGCACTCGGTCCGCGAAACCGTTCGGCGCGACCAAACCCGCGTCGACGAGCTCGCCGTCGAGCCGGAGCTCGCCGACGCGTGCGGCGAGTTGCCACGCGCCATGGCCGCCGGGCGCCGCGCTCGACTCGCGTTCGACCGTGAACGGGCGCGCCGGTTTCGCTGGGCCGAAGCCTTTCTCCTCGCCGGTCAGCATCCACGCCGCCGAGACGTACCAACCGCGAGTCGTCGCGTCGATCGCTCCGCCCGCGCCCTGCAGCTCTTCGGCGACCGAGAGCGCTTCGGCCTGCACGGTGAACGGACCGTCGAACCACGCCGTTTCGAGGCCGACGCGCAAACGCTCGCCGTCCGCATTCGCGCCGGGTTCGAACGCGAGGAACGGCGTCTTGGCTTCCGTCGAGAGCGTCTTGCCGTCGAGTTCGTCGTCCTCGCGTCCCCACGTCGCGGCGCAGCCGAATTGCCAACGTCGCGCGCTCGAGTCCATGCGCTCGATCCATGGGCGCACGACGAAACGCGCCGAGAGGTCCTTCTCGCCGTTCGTGTCGCTCGTCCCGGTGCCGTTGGTGATCCCAAAGCCCCACTCGAAGCGACTTTCGCGCGAGCCACCGAGCAGCACCACGCCGTGGTCCTCGCCGGGAGAGAACTGGTTCAGCAACGAGCGCGTCGCGAAGTCGAAGTGGCGGCTCGAGAGCAGCTCCTCGAGCCCGAACGGCGCCTTGGGTCGGCCGACGAGCAGGCGCTCGTCGCCGCCGTGCAGCCGCACGCCGAACCACGATTCGTCGAGCTCGACCCGATCCTCGGTGAAGCGCGGCTCGATCTGGAAGATCCACGCGTCGTCGAAACGGCCCGAGAACTCGAGGCGCATGCGTTCGAGCTCGAAGCCGCCCTCACGATTCGCGCCGCCCGGTTCGAGCACGCGCGTGCGGAGGTTGAGGACGCCGCCGATCGCAAGGCGCGAACGGCCGTCGGCGCTCTCGACGAAGAACGCATCGTCGTAGCCCCAGCGCGCCGGCGACTCGACGCGCGGCGCCGCATCGATTCCCGGCGGATCCTGCGCGGCCGGCGTAGTGGCCAGAGGATTGGCGAGAGGCGTGGCCAAAGGAGTGGCCAGGGGAGCGGCCAGAGGAGCGGCCGGCAGCGCGAGCGGTTCCGACTGAGCCGCCACCGTCCGGCCCAGCGCCGCGCAGATCGCGGGCAGCGCCCAGCGCGTCAAGCGTCGACCGCGCGACGGCGGACGCGCAGTCGGACCGGTTCGAGGCTCGAGATCGCGCACGGCGAGTCGACTGGCATAGCGCACGACGGCCACGATCGTCCACCGGCGCGCTTCGGCCTCGTTGCGGATGGACGATCGGGCTCCTCTCGGTTATCGAAGCGCCATGACCGCCGACCCCCAGACGCGCGCCGCCGAGCCGCGCATCCACCCGACCGCGATCGTCCATCCTCACGCCCGCTTGCACCCGACCGTGCGCGTCGGCCCGTACTCGGTGATCGACGGCGACGTCGTGCTCGACGCCGACTGTGTCGTCGGACCGCACGTGCACCTGACCGGCCACACGACGATCGGCCGCGCCAACCGCTTCCACGCTGGCGCCGTGATCGGCGACGAACCGCAGGATCACAAGTACGACGGCTCGCCCACCAAGCTCGTCATCGGCGACCACAACGTGTTCCGCGAGCACGTGACCGTCCACCGTTCGAACAAGCTCGACGAGGACACGCTCATCGGCTCGCACAACTTGCTGATGGCCGGCGCGCACGTCGCGCACAACTGCCGGGTCGGGAACCACGTGATCCTCGCGAACGACGCGCTGCTCGCCGGGCACGTGCAAGTCGGGGATCGTGCGTTCGTGTCGGGCTCGTGTCTGGTGCACCAGTTCGTGCGCATCGGTCCGTTCGCGTTGATGCAAGGCGGTGCGGGCATCAGCAAGGATCTGCCTCCGTACGCGATCGCGACCGGGCTGAACACGATCTGCGGACTCAACGTGATCGGCCTGCGCCGCAACGGCTTCACGCCGGAGGTGCGGCTCGAGCTGCGCGAGCTCTATCGCCGGCTGTTCCGCAGCGGCCGACCGGTGCGCGACGTCGCGCGCGCCGAAGCTCTCGCGCCGCACGGTCCGGAAGCTCGCGCGCTGCTCGACTTCGTGCTGACGAGCAAACGCGGCGTCTGCACGCACGCGCGGCGCGCCGACGTCGTCGAGAGCTCCGACTCGGCGCCGCGCGACTGACGCACGCTCGCCAGACCGGGCGCTCGCCGAGTCGAACTCGTCCCGCAAGTTCGCGAGTCGCGTGACGGAGCGTCCGCTCGGCGCGTGCGGACGCTGCCGGCGGTCGAGCCTGGCTGGCCGCGGAAGCCGTGCCGCACCGAACGCGTCGCGAGCAGGTCGCGGCGGGAGCGGCGCGCGGCGATCGGTGCTTTCAGGCGGTAGGGGACGCTCGCCGATACGGGGTCGTCGTCGGTCGGAGCTCGCGCCGGTCGACGGCGAGGTCCGCGCGCCCACGCGCGCCCTGGCGACTTGGCGCCCTGGCCGCCGGTTCGACAGACTGCCCAGTTTCCGTTAGCGTTTCATCGCCCGCAGGCCGGTGCGTGCCCCCCCGATTCGCTGCCCGTCGTGCCGCCGGTTCCTCGCATGCTCGCGCCCTCCACGTCCGTGTCGCCAGCGAAGTCCGCTGAAGATGACAGCAACGACACAATCGGCGCTCCGCGGCGCGCCGGCGCGACGTGGGCCGACGCGTGGCAGACGAGCGGCCTCTTCGCGGTCCTCGTCTGCCTGGTGCTGCTCCGGCCGATTCGGCTGGTCGCCACGCATTCGCTGACGTCCGCCGACCTGCTCCAGACGTCGAGCATCTGGAACGTCGAGCCCGCCTACGAGCCAGAGAATCCGCTGCTCGGCGACCCGGTCGCGCAGTTCCAACCGTGGCTCGCGTTCGACGCGCGAGAGCTCGCGCGCGGCGTGGTCCCGTTGTGGAACCCGCTGAATGCGGGCGGTCTGCCGCAGCTCGCGAACTACCAGTCGGCGGTGTTCTCGCCGTTCAGTCTGCCCGGGTATCTGCTCGGCCCGAAGCTCGGCGCGTTGGTGTCGACTTGGCTGCAGCTCTTCGTGCTCGGCGTCTTCGGCGCGCTCTTCCTCCGCGAGCTCGGACTGCGCCGTCTCGCCGCGTGGCTCGGCGGAGTCGTGTTCGCCTTCAACGGGTTCACCGCGACGTGCGCGAGTTATCCGCACGTCGGCGTGTTCGCGCTGATGCCGGTGTTGCTCTTCACGCTCGAACGTGCGTTCCGAGGCGTGCGTGAACGTGGACGCGTCTCGTTCGGCGCGTGCGTCGCGCTCGCGATCGAAGCAGCGCTCGCCGCCTACGCCGGTCACCCGGAGACGTTGTTCTTCGTCGCGTGCGTGGTGACGGGGTGGGCGCTGCTGCGGCTGCTGCTCGATCGCCGCGAGCTCGCGGAACGCCGAGCGACGTTGCGCCTCTCGTGCGCGCTCGTGTCGAGCGCCTTCGCGGCCGTGATGCTCGCCGCGCCGCAACTGCTGCCGTTCCTCGAGTACCTGCCGCGGAGCTCGGTGTTCGGCTCGCACCGGTTGGAGTCGATGCACGTCGCCGTCGACAACTTGCCGCTGCTGTGTTTCCCCGACCTCGCCGGAGCGCCGCGCGCCGGCGAGCTCGTGCAAGCGACGTTGCCCACTCCGGTCTACGAAGAAGTCGTCGCGAACTCGCCGGGCGCGCTCGCGCTGTGGTGCGCGCTGCTCGCGTGGCTCTTCGCGAGGCGTGATCCAAGGCAGTGGTTCGTCGGTTGCCTGGCGCTCGTGTGGGTGCCGTACGCTTACGACCTCGGGGGTTTCGGCGGCGCGATGCGCGCGCTTCCCGTGTTCGAGCTCGTGCCCGCCGCGCGCAGTCAACCCGTGTGGATCCCCGCGCTCGCGATCTCGGCGGCGCTCGCGCTCGACGGCCTGTTGAGCGCCGCGTCGCGCGGGCTCGGGTCGCGCCTCGTCCGCAGCGGCGCGGTCGTCGCCGTCGCGCTCGCGTTCGCCGCGGTCTGCGAATGGGCGGCCCGGCGGTATTCGGCGAGCATCGCGGATGCACTCGCAGCCGCGCAGCCCACGGCGCGCGCGGCGATCGAAGCGCACCGCGTCGCCGTGCTGTCGAGCTTCGCGCTCGGCGCGGCGGCGGTGGCGGCGTCGCTCCTCGTCGCGAGCCCGAAGTTGCGCGCCACGCTTGCTTGCGTGTTGATCGCTGCAGTGTTCTTCCAGAGCGGTTGGTCGCTGCGCGGCGTCGTCCCGACGGTCGAGGATCGTCTCGTCTTCCCGATCACCGAGGCGGGCCGGACGTTGCGCGAGCACGTCGGGGCGGACACGCTCGAGTCGACGCCGTTCGGTGGCCTGTTGCCGCACACGAACATGACGTTGGGAGTGCGTCTCCTGTCGAGCTACGACGGACTCGAACTCCGCGCGTACGAGGACTTGCGCACCGTGTTCCTCGGCCACGGCGCCAAGGCGCACACCGCGACTCGACCGACGATCAAGGGACTCGTGCTCTTCGGCGCGTCGTATCTGCTCTGCGAGCGATCGTGGATGCCTGCCGACGGCGAACTGGCCCGCGCGCGGGTCGTGAAGTCGAACCACGAGTATCTCACCGAGCCCGTGACGACAGCCGCGCCGCTCCACGCCTCGTTCGTCGCCGCGGACGATCGGCTGCAGGGCGTGCTGCTGCGCGTCGCGAAGGCGCCGGATCCACGCTGCTCGGTGCGGGTCACGCTCCGCGACGACACGGGCGCCGGGATCGCGCAGCGCGTCGCGCGCCTCGATCAGCTCGACTTCATCGGCGGTGGGCGACGCAACCTGCCGCTGACGTTCCCACCGGTCGAGCGGGCGTTCGGACGGCGTTTCGAGTTGGATGTCGAGATCGTGGAGTCCGACGGGCTGCCGGGCCCGACCTTCCTCGCCGCGGAGGATTGGGATCGGCTGCGCGTGCGCGACGTGCAGCGCAGGCAGCGTCTCGGCCGCGCGTTCACCGAGCCCGCCGCGCTCGACCAGCTCGATCGTCTACGGCAAGGCGAGCGCGAGCTCCCCGGCGGACTGTGGCTCGATTTCGCGTACGTCGCGGACCGTTTCACGACGGTCGCGGAGCTCGGCACCGCGCGCTTGCACCGTCTGAAGGGAGCTCCGGGCCGCGCGTGGCTCGTGCCGGGCGCCGAGTTCGTCGCGGACGAACGTGCGGCGTTCGAGCGCGTGGTCGCGCCCGACTTCGATCCGCGTTCGAGCGTCGTGTTGATCGATCCGCAGGCGTCCGCGCCGGTCGTCAAACACGCCGGTCGCCGCAAGCTCGAGTCGCGAACGTCGGAGTCGCAACACTCGTCGTGGGCGACGTCGACCGCGGCGCCGGCGTGGCTCGTCGTCGCGCAGTCCGACTATCCGGGGTGGCACGCGCGAGTCGACGGGCAACCCGCGCCACGGTTGCGTGCGAACTACGCGTTGACCGCCGTCGCGGTGCCGCCCGGCGAACACGTGGTCGAGCTCGTGTACGAGCCTCGATCGTTCGCCTTGGGCTGCCTGCTCGCTGCGACGGCGATCGTCGGATTCGCCGGCGCAGGCCTGATCGTCTCGCGCCGACGCGCCGCGGCGCGCGCGCGGGCCGTCGCCGCCTAGCGCTGAGGTTCGGGCGGCGGCGGCAATCGAGAGCGCACGTTCGCGAGCGCTTGCTCGAGCAACGCGCGCACTTCATCGTCGGTTTCGCCTGCGTGCGCCGCCTCGAGCTCGGCGAGCGCGCTCGGGTCCGCCGCCAAGAAGCCCAACGCGAGCTCCCAGCGGAAGCGAACCTCCTTCTTGGCCACGAAGATCCGCAACAGCGCGCGTGTCGCTTCGGGCGTTTCGATCGACGCGAGCTCGTTCGCGAGACGCGAGCGCAGGAACGCTTCGTGCTCGACGCGCAACGCGGCCTCGAACGTCGTCACGAGCTCCGGCCCGTACGGCTTCTGCAGTCCATCGAGCGCGGCGTCCACCACGGCATCGGACGGATCCACGAGCGCTCCGCTGCAGAGCGTCTGGTTGCTCGCATCCTGGAAGCCGTGCAGCGCGCGCAACGCCGCCGCTCGGACGTCCTCGTCGTCGGCGTGCACGAGCCCGACCACGAGTTCGCGATCGCGCGGATCGGCGATCGCGGCGAGCGCAGCGAGCGCCGTCGCGCAAGCCGATCGATCCGCGCTTTCGGCCAGGCGTCTCACGTGCGTGCGAGCCTCCGGGGTGCGCAGCCTGCCGAGAGCGTGCAGCAGCTCTTCGTGGTGGTACGGCGCCTCGGTCCGTTCGAGCAGGCGCACGATCTCGGGCACCAAGTCGGCGTCGAGTTCCTCCCGCAGACTGCCGAAGGCCGACATCGCGACGTCGATGTCGGGAGTCGCCAGCCAACGAACACGTTCAGCGCGCGCGGCCGGTCCGCCGAGTTCCTGGAGCGCGCGGATCACGGCGATGCGGAACCACGGTTCCCGATGCGCCGCGAAGGCCGCCGCGAGTCCTGCGACGCACGTCGGATCGCGCGTCTTGGCGAGCCCATCGAGCGCAGCCAGCGCGACCCGATCGTCGGGATCTTCGAGCGCACGTTCGAACGCGGCACGCAGCTCGGGCGCGCGCGTCGGCGCGGCGGCATGGAGCTCCGCGAGCCGGCGCACAGCTTCCGAGCGCAGCCAACCTTCGTGCTGCGAGCCGGCGAGTCCGAGCAACGGATCGACGAGCTCGGGTGCCTGCACGCCGCCGAGCGCCGTCAGCGCGGTGTTCGCGACGTCACCGTCCGCGTCGCCGAGCGCGCGCAGGAGTCCTGCGCGAGCGCGCGGCGCATCGAACGACTTCAGCGCCGCGGCCGCGGCCGCGCGCACCGCGGGCGTCGCGTCGTTCGCGAGCGCGAGCAACAGGTCGAGGTCGGCCGGGGCCGCGAGCTCGGCGAGCACGAGGGCCGCGCGGCGGCGCGTGCGCGGCGACTCGGCGCGCGCGAGCTCGCGCAGCGTGGGCATGCCGCCCGACTTCGCGAGCTTGGCGGCGACGGAGCGCGCCGCGTCGGCGACGAGTCCATCGTCCGCCTGTTCGAGCGCGCGACTCACGATTGCGCCGGGCGTCGCACCGAAGCCGCGGCGCTCGAGCTCCGCGCGGCACCATTCGGCGACGCTGATCCGCTCGGCGCCGTTCTGCTCGGCGCCGATCCGTTCAGCGCCACGGTGTTCAGCGCCGTCGTGTTCGGCGCCGAGGCCGTGGAAGAGCACGAACTCGTCCTTGGCGATCGCTCTCGACCGCCAGTCGACTCCCGCGTCGGCGCAGAGTTTGAGCGCCGTCGCTGCGGCCGTTTCGTCGATCGCGCGCCGGCCGCCACCGAAGCCATACGACAGGACCAGCAGCCCGAGCGCGTCGTAGTCGGCGTCGTCGGTGACGATCCACACCGCCGCCTGCGCGACCACGGTACTGGCATCGGCCGCTTCGAGCAGCGGCGCGAGTTTTTCGAGCTCCGCTTGGCGCGGCGCGAGCTCGAGGTGGAACGAGTCGCCATGCCCCGGCACCGGCAACGAACGATTGGCGCACGCGACACGCACCGTCACGTCGACCGGATCGTCGGTGTCGAGCTTCACGGTCGTCGCGCGCGTCGCGACCATGTTCTGCGAGTCTCCTTGCGCGACGAAGTACGTGCCGACGGGGAACGTCGCCGAGATCTCGTGCGGCGTGCGGCGCCGGAGCGTCACGCTCATGTGCTCGATGCCCGAACCGCGCGTCGTCAGTTCGATCGCGCCGTTCGCGAGCAAATCGAAGACGCTCCGCGGCTCCATCGCGGCGCGCAACGCGCGGGCGTCCGCTTCGCGCTCGTGGCCCGGGAAGAGCTCCAGGAACTCGTCGAGCGCGACGCTCGTCGCTGCGCGCCGCGCGTGTTCCCACGGCGCGTCGTCGGCGCGCAGTGCGTCGATGCGTTTCCGCGCGTCGGCGAGCCGTGGGCTCGCCGGATGCGCCTCGATGAAGCGCTGGAGCGCGCGCACGTCCGTTTGGCGCGCGACGAATTCCTCCTCGCTGATCTGCGGTGGCGGAACGAGCCCCGGCGACCGAGTGTCGCAACGCTGCCAGACCAGCGCGAGCGCTCCGATCACCAGGACGGCGAAGAACGTGTGGCGCAGTTGCACGAGTGCGCGGCCGCGCGCACGTCTCGGCTTCGTCCGCGGCGTCGGGCCGAACGCTGCGTGTGTTCCGGCGCGGCGCAGGCACGCGAGCGCGAAGCTCTCTCGTCGCGCGGTCGCGCACGGACCGTAACACGGCCGAGGACGCGGAGCGACTCAGGCCGATTGCGGAGCGAACACTCACGCAGCAGGTTCACGCCGTGGCTCCCACGCGGCGTGCCCGCGGCGCCGCGTCGCCGTTCCGGCGCACGGGGGCGAACCACCGCGCGCCGGATCCTTCGGCAGTCGTCAGTCGCAGCAAGGGCCGCCGCGTGGATCGAGCTCGACGTCGAGCGAGATCTTGGCGACGCGCACCTTCTCGACTTGGCCGGCGTCGACGTGCAAGCACCGCAGGAGGTCACGAGCCGTGTCGCGACACTTCGCCGCGGCGTCGCAGGCGTCGGAGTTCGCGGCCTGCTTCAGCTCGGGATCGATGCGGTAGGTCATGCCGCCGATCAACGCATCGTCGGCGAACACGCTGACGATCACGTCGCGCTCCGGCGAAGCGACGACGTCCTCGCGCGAGAAGTCCGCGCCAGGGCGCAGCTCGAGCACGAGCTTGCGCCGTTCTCCCGGCGCGAAGACGGTGCCGTCGGCGCCGACGCCGCGCAGGCTGCACGCCCAGCGCCGTTTGTCGAGGAATCCCGGCAACGTGATCGCCACTTTGATCCGCGCGCTCTTGCGGCTCGGATTGCGCACGAAGATCGGCCGGTCGTGGAGCGCGAGCCGCAGGCCACGTTCGCCGCCCCCGCCCGGCACCGGATGGACGTTGCGTTGACCGATGTTGTTGTCGTTCGGCACGAGCCGCCACTCTTCGATCGTCTCGCCGGTCGTGAAGTGGTCGACGTTCGAAGGGTCTTCCGCGCAGGACGCGATCATCAGCATGCAGTCGTGGCCATACGCGTTGATGTTCGGCGTCCACTCGAACGGTCCGACGGTCACTTCCGCGGCGTCGTTGCCAGCGAGGCTCGCGACCGAGAGGCCGCCGGCGGGAGAGAACTCCTCGAAGTCGGTCGGCCAGAGCAATCCGGCGCCGGGCAACGTGTGGAAACCGCGCACGGTGACGTTGGTCGCGCTCTGCGTGCCGCGGTTCTTGACCTTGACGTACGCGTAGTTCACCTGGCCGAGGATCGGTTCCTGGTGACCGGTGAGTCCGTCCGCGCTCGTGCGGTTCCACATCGACGTGTTGTGCCAGTGCACGGATTGGAACGGATACTCACCGCTGCGTCCGTCGTCGACGTAGACGTCGACGTCGGGAGGTGCGCCGACGGACGTCACCGGTGTGCTCGCGCCGGCGGGTTGGAAGGCGCCTTGTTGCTCGAACGCCCAGCGGATCACTTTGTTGTACGCGCCGCCGAAGACGCCTTCGGAGGTCCAGTTGTCGAGGTCGGAAGCGATCAACTGGTCGCACAGCTCTTCGGCCGAGTCCGGATTGGTCGCCGGAGTGAGCTTGGAGATCGCGTTCAGGATCAAGTAGGTCGCCATGCGCGACGCGAATTGCCGGCGCGAGAGGCTGCTCGAGTCGCCGCCGATCGAGCGATAGAGCCGGAAGTGCGCGGTCGCGAGGATCTCTTCGGTCCCGTAGCCGCCGTCGTCGTTGGATCCGCCGAACGCCCAGCCTGCGGCGACGTCGCGGTCGAAGCGTCGGCCGATGTCGCGGAACGGCGCGTACTCGAATCGATCGGCGGTGGCGCGCAGCGCCGACGTCGGGTCGTTCTGGATCGCGGCGAGGCCGTCGCCGGCGCTGTGCGCGAAGCCGAAGTTCGGCGAGTCGACGTGGTCCCAGAGCACGCCGTGTCCGCCGAGCTCGTGCCAGTGCACCCAGTTGTCGACGGCGCGCCCGAGCGGATTCGTGGTGTCCGAGAGGTCGCCGAGGCAGTAGCCGACGAGCCCGATGCCGTCGCCGCCGCCGTCGCCTCCGCAGAACGCGTTCAGTTCGACGCCGTTGGTCGTGCCGAAGCTCGCGCGGTGATCGACGTGCACCGGGAACGACGTGCCGTCGAAGTACGTGCCGAGCGGGAAGCCGAGCGACTCGACCGTGCGGAAGAACTCGTTGGCGTGGTAGTAGGCGCTGACCGCCGCGAAGTCGTTCGTGCGCGTGTCGTAGTCGAAGTCCGTCCCGCCCGTCGTCGGCGGTGCGACCGCAGGCGAATCGTCGTCGACGACGACGACGTGCGTGCCGCTCAGCGGCTGCGATCCGCCGCTCGGAGGATCGAGATCGGTCAGCGTCACGTCGTCGCGCTCGGGGTTGAGCACGGAGTTCGGCTGGTTCCTGGTCAGCGTCGTGTCGCCGGTCGACGTGATCGGATCCTGGACGAACACGAGCCCGCCGACGGCATCGATCAATGGGCGCAGATGCAGCACGGCGCCGGTCTCGACGTCGACCAACGCGCGCCAGTTGAGGCTCAGGATGCCGGCGTTGGAGAGCGTGAAGACGAGCTCCGCGACCAAGCGGAACTCGCCTTCGCGGATCGACTTCGGCACCTCCGCGAGCGGCAGCGTGAGCCGCACGCCGGCGCTCTCTCCGTCGCGCTTCGAGCGGGCGTCGTCGTGCCCGTGCGCGTCCGCGAGCCGTTCGCCCGCCCGATACTCGTAGAAGAAGAAGCGGCCGCGCCGCAGCCGCGCGGTGGGCGTGTCCTTCGCGCTCTTGCGATTCGGCACCGACTCGGCGAGGTGCCCGAGCCCGAAGAGCTTCTCGAGGCGCGAACGCACCGTCGCGCTCTCCGCGGCCTCGCCGTTCGACTCGCCGTCCTTCGCCCGGACGTTGTGGTCCGCCGAGCGGAAGAGTTTCAGGTAGTCCTCGATCGCTTTCGCGCTCGGCAACTCCGCGGAGACCTTCGGCTGCGAGTGGTCGACCAGCGCGACGATGCGGTTCGGCGCGTGTTTGACCGTGACGGTCAATCCGGCCTTCCAGATCGGCGTGTTGTGGATCGTCTGCCAGTACGCGAACGTCGTCGAGTCGAAGAAGCCCTTCGCGCCGCCGAAGCGGTACTCCACGGGCTGCTTGCGCGGCGCGAGCGATTCGGCCGCGACGTGTGCGTGCGCGAGCGACTCGCTCGCCACGCCGAGGACTCCCGCGACGTCACGTAGGTACTCCTCTGCGGCGAGTCGCGGCGCCGGCTGCTGGCTCGGCCGCAACCATTGGCGGTGCCCGATCACTCGCACACGTGCGCCGTCGCGCGTGACGAAGGCCTTCAATCCCGGATGGAACGTCGTCTGCATGGCGGATGCCTTTCGAGCTGGCGACCGCGAGTCGCGCTCTCGGTCGAAACGGTGTCAATCGACGCGCGCCGTCTCACGGTGACGGCGCGCCGTACTTCAGGTGTTGCACCCGCGGCTTGCCGCAGCGTGGGAGCACGACTTCGTAGAGGTTGTCGAACTCGGTTGCGTCGTCGATCGCCGGCACGACCACGCCCGACAGCTCGTCGACGATCTGCGGCGCCGTGTTGCTGTGCGCGGCGACCAACACGACTTTGCCGCGATCGTTCGAGCGGATGCTCGCGACGAGGCTCGCCACGTCGTTCGCCTGGACGAGCGTCGGCGTGACGCCCGCTTGGCTCGCCGTCGGAGCGACCGTCTGCTGGGTGCGTTGGAACTGCGTCGCGTACACGGCCTGCACGCCGCAGTGCTCGAGCATGCGAGCGAGCTCGGCGGCGCGAATCACGCCGTTCGCGGCGAGCGGCGGATCGCCGGTGCCCGGATCGGCGCCTTTTTCGGCGTGGCGCACGATCCACACGATCGTCGGCGGCGACGACCACTTGCAGCCCCACCAACAGAACCAGAATCCGCACACGAGGGCGAGGCAGCACCAGATCCAGGGTCTCAGGAGCTTCGCGAACGGTTTGGGGTCCATGCGATCGACCTCTGCGCGTCGGGTGGGGAGTGCGAGCGGGACGGTCGTGTGACCGGGCTCGAAGGTTCGTGCCGTCGGAGCGGGACGGCGACGCGTCGCGCCGGGAGCCGTCGCGGGTTCGCGACTCGGATCCGCGTCGCCGTTTCGTGTTGCCGGCTTGTCTCTCGCGCCGGGGTCGCGGCCCGTGTCACGGCCTGTGTCGTGGACAGGGTCGCGGATTCCGGCAAGGAGCTCGTTGGCCGCCGCCGTCTCGTCGACACCGGCGGCCCGTCGCTGCGCCCGCTCGCGCCGCGCCGAGTCGGGTAAGGCGGTCGACCTCGGCACGCGCACGGACAAATTTCCGTCGAGCGCGGGAACGAGAACGGCGGTGCGCCGCTCTGCGCCGTCGTGCGCAGACCGAGAGCACGCGCCTCGCTGCGTCCATGACCTCTCGCGCGCGCCGCCGGCGGTGCCTAACGTGGAACGAATGCTCTCGTTCGCGTTCCGATGCATCGCCGTGGCGGCGTGGCTCCTCTCGAGCGCGTGTTCTCGCGCGCCGCTCGAGATCTCCGGCACGGTCGAAGCCCGCCGCGTGACGTTGTCGAGCGAGCTCCAGGCCCGTGTCACGCGCGTGCACGCGCGCGAAGGCGCGAGCGTGAAGGCGGGCGACGTGTTGGTCGAGCTCGACGACGCCGTTCCGCGCGCGAACCTCGCCGAAGCGAGCGCTCGGCGCGCCCAGGCCGAGGCGCAGCTCGCGGAGCTCGTCGCCGGCGCGCGCGCGGAGGAACGCGAGCAAGCGCGCGCGGCGCTCGAAGCAGCGGAAGCGAAGCTCGCGCTCGCGAAGCTCGGCGCGCGCGACGAACGGATCGCGCAGCTCGAAGCGCTCGGCGCGGCGATCGCGGCCCGGATCCGACTCGCGGAAGTGTCGCTGCAGCGCGCCGAAGCGCTCGCGAAGTCCGGACCGGGCACGCAGGCCGAAGTCGACGCGGCCCGCGCGGAGCTCGACGCGCTCGGCGCCGATCGGGCGCGCAACACCGCCGAACTCGCGGAAGCGAAGCTCGGCGCTCGGCCGGAAGAGCTGCGCGCGCTCGAAGCCGCGGTCGCGGACGCCCGCGCGCGCTGCGCCCTCGTCGAGGCCGGCCCACGCGCGGAAGTGATCGAAGCGGCGCGAGCGGCGGTCTCCGCGGCCAAGGCAGCCGAAGCGGCAGCGGCCGAGCTCGTGGCTCGCTGCACGGTGCGCGCGCCCGTCGACGCGACTCTGGAAGTGCTCGACTACGAGCCCGGCGAGATCGCGCCGCTCGGCGCGCCGCTGCTCGCGCTCGCCGAAAGGGGAGCATTGCGCGTGCGGACGTACGCGCCGCAACAGGTGCTCGGCGACTTGAAGGCGAACCACCGCGTGCCCGTGATCGTCGACGGCTTCCCCGGCCGGCCGCTCGAAGCGCGCGTCGAGCGCATCTGGGACGAGCCCGAGTTCACCGCGGGCAACGTGCAGACGAGCGACGATCGCCTGCTGCTCGTGTTCCGCGTCGATCTCGAGCTCGCGCCGAGCGACGATCCGCCGCTGCGTCCGGGCACCAGCGTGATCGTCGAGTTCGCGAAGCGCGCGCCGTGATGGACCTCGCGATCGAAGTCCGGGAGTTGTCGCGGCGTTTCGGCGACTTCATCGCGGTCGATCGCGTGACGTTCGGCGTCGAGCGCGGCGGCATCTTCGGCTTCCTCGGCCCGAACGGATCGGGCAAATCGACCGTCGTGCGCATGATCTGCGGCCTGCTCGCGCCGAGCGGCGGCAGCGCGTTCCTCGACGGGCTCGACGTGGCGCGGGAGCCGCTCGAGATCCGGCGCCGACTCGGGTACATGTCGCAGCGCTTCAGTCTGTACCCCGACCTGACGACGCTCGAGAACCTGCGCTTCTTCGCGCGCATCTACGGGCTCGAACGCGCGCGTCGCGAGCGACGGATCGAGGAGCTCTGCGCGTTGCTGGGTCTCGAGCCATACCTCGCGCGCCGCGCTGGACTGCTCTCGGGCGGTTGGAAGCAGCGCCTCGCGCTCGGCGCCGCGATGATCCACGAGCCGAAGGTGCTGTTCCTCGACGAACCGACCGCGGGTATCGACCCGGTCGCGCGCCGCGATCTGTGGGACCTCTTGTTCCGCCTGTCGGGCCAAGGGATCACGATCTTCGTCACGACGCACTACATGGACGAAGCCGAGCGCTGCAACCGCGTCGCGTACATCTACCTGTCGAAGTTGCTCGCGCTCGGCACGCCGACCGAACTCAAGTCGCGGCCCGACGTCACGCCGAGCGGCGAGCGTTGGGTCGAACTCGCGTGCAGTTCGCCGACGCGTGCGCTCGCGCCGATCCGCGCGCTCGCCGGCGTGCGCGACGCGACGATCTTCGGCGAGACGTTGCACCTGCGCGTCGGCGAAGGCTGGAACGAAGAGGGTGCGCGCGGCTTGCTCGGCGATCTCGGCGAGCGCCGCGTCGGTTTCCGCGACGTGGAGCCCGGGCTCGAGGACGTGTTCGTGACGTTGACTCGTTCAGCGGCGGAGGCGCTCCGTGGGTAGCGGCTTCGTCGCGATCGCGACCAAGGAGTGCCTGCACGTCCTGCGCGATCCGTCGACACGGTTCGTCTTCCTGATCCCGATCCTGCAGCTCGTGCTGTTCGGCTACGCGATCCGCATCGACATCGAAGACGTGCCGACCGCGATCGTCGACCTCGATCGAACCCAGGATTCGCGCGAAGCATTGGATCGGTTCCGCAACGCGCGCACGTTCGAAGTGGTGCGCGAGCTCGGGTCCGTCGCCGAGATCGAGGACGCGATCGTCGCGGGCGACGTCAAGGTCGGCATCTGCGCGCCGCTCGGTTTCGCGCGCAAACTCGCGCGCGGCGAAGAAGCCGAGCTCCTGGTCGTCGTCGACGGTTCGTACTCGTCGGAGGCGAGCGCGGCGATCAACGTCTCGCGTGAACTCGCGTTGTGGTCGTCGCAGACGCTGCGCGCCGTGCCGTGGGACGTGCACGAACTGAAGCGCGTGCCGCGCGCCGTGCCGCTCGCTCGAGTCGCGGCGAAACCGAGGTTGCTCTTCAACCCGAACCTCGAAAGCGCCAACTTCTTCGTGCCCGGGCTCGTCGGCATCGTGTTGCAGCTCGTCACGGTGCTGCTGACCGCGTTCTCGATCGTCCGCGAGCGCGAGAACGGCACGTTCGAACAGTTGATGGTGACGCCGGTCGGCGTGTGGGGGCTCTTGCTCGGCAAACTCGCGCCCTACGCCGTGATCGCGGTGCTCGAAACGGCGTTCGTGATCAACGTCATGGTGTTCGTCTTCGGCGTGCCGATCGCCGGCAGTTTGCCGCTGCTCGGAAGCCTGACGCTGCTCTTCCTCCTGACGTCGCTCTCGATCGGCGTGATCATCTCGACCGTCGCGCGCAACCAAGCCGAAGCGATGCAGATGGCGTTCTTGCTGCTGCTGCCTTCGATCCTGCTCTCGGGCTTCGTCTTCCCGCTCGAGAGCATGCCGCGACCGATCTACCCCGTGACGTTCCTGATCCCGGTGCGGTACTTCATCGAGATCCTGCGCGGCATCATCCTGCGCGACGCGCCGTTCTCGGCGCTCGTCTTCCCGACGGCGTCGCTCGCGATCTTCACTGCGCTGCTGCTGATCGTCTCGGCGCTGCGCTTCCGGCGCCGCGTCGCGTGAGGCGGCGAGCCGAGCGGATACTGCCCCGCATCACTGCGCCAGAACCGGCTTGGAAACGGGTCGGAAAACGCGCCAGCGCAGCAGCCTCTCGACGCTCCACGGTGCGGTCTCGAGGCCGAGCTTCATCGCAGGCGTGACGCCGCGCTCCCGGTTGACTCGATCGCGCACGTAGTTGCGGTACGTGATCCAGATCGCGCAGTGGCCGAGCAGCCATTCGCGCTTCTTCGACGCTCC
>JAKLKU010000014.1 GCA_023150475.1 Planctomycetota bacterium | reverse complement strand
TCGAGCGACTGCTCCGATACCGCGTCTTCCCCGCCTTCATGAACCCCGAACTTGCGCAGCGATGAGCGGCAGTAGCGTTGTTTGACACGGGGGCGCGAGCCGGGTCTCCTGCGCCGATGCAAACCGAGCGGCGCCCGGTTGGATGCCTCGAGTTCGTCGCGGTGATCGTGTTGATCGCGGCGGCGTTCTTGCCCCGAGTTCGTGACCTCGGTGGGCCGTTCGATCGCGAGTTCGAAGGTGCGCAAGGCGCGTTCTTCACCATTGCGGCGATCAACTACGACCGGCTGGGGCTCGGCGCATTCGGCGGGTATCCCGTGCTCAACGTCGACCTCGATCGTGGGCGCCCGGACACCTGGTACACGTACGAGAACCACCCGCCGACCGTGCCGCTCATGGCGCTCGTCGGCTTGCGGGCGCTGGGGTCGCTCGATTGGAACGAACGTTACGGGTCGCGCGGAACCGAATGGGCCGTGCGGGCGCCGTTCTTGGTCTGTCACTTCTTCTTCCTGCTCGCGTTCTGGTGGATGTTGCGCGAGGCGGGTGACGGCGCGAGCGCGCTGTTCGGATTGCTCGTTGCGGCGGCGTTGCCACTGCTCGTGCTCTATGCACCGCTCGCCAACTACGAGAATCCCGTGCTCTGCACGATCGCGCTTGCCTACGGCGCCTACGCGCGATGCGTGCGTTGGGGCAAGACCGCGGATCTGGCCGCGCTGCTCTGTTTCTTCGCGCTCGGCGGCGCCGTCACGTGGGCGCCGCTCTTCTTCGTCCCGCCGCTCGCGTTGCACGCGTGGAGGAGAGCGGGCCTCGGAGCCGCCGCGAAGCTCGGCGTCCTGTGCGCGACCGCGACGCTCGTGCCGCTGCTCGTGCACTCGAGCCTCGCAGCCGCGGCTCTGCGTTCGATCGGTCGCGCCCCCACGAGCGTCGTCGAGCGCGCGAAGACGCTGCTCGAGCCACTGCTTTCCGGCGAACATCCGCCGACCGAGTGGCTCGCCCTGCAAGGCACGAGACTCTGGGAGTGGTGCACCCCGCTCGTGTGCGCGCTCGCGGTCGGGGGGCTCGTGCTCGCGTGGATCGATCGCCGCCGAGCGAACGAACGCAACGACACGCCGATCGGCGTCCTGTGGCTGCTCGGGGGAGCGCTCTATCTCTTCGCGTTCTATCGACACACGCTCGACCCACAACACACGTTCCTGATGCTCGTCGCGCCCGCGCTCGCCACGCTCGCCGGGCGAGCGCTCGCACGGCCGACGACGGCGTGGGTGCGCGGCAACTTCGGCATGGCCCTCGCCGCCCTGGCGACGGCCGGAGTGCTGTTCCTGGCGCTCGAACGCGCCGGCGATTTCCGTCAGCGCTTCCGCGCGAGCGCGACCGAAGCACCTCGAGACGGCGTGCCGCGCCCCGAGCTCCCGACGATGGACGAAGTCGGCTTCGAACTGCGCACGCTCGCGCCCGCGGGTACGTTCGTCGTGTACCCCGAACAGCTCGGCCTCAACTACGCGGCCACGTACTACGCGTGGCGCACGCTGTGGCCGATACGTGCGCCCGACGACACGTTGCCGTTCGCCGTCGCGGCGCGCTTCGCGCCGGGCGCGCAGCTCCTGCTCGTGTTGCCGAAGTCTCCGCCGCCGAGCGCGCGGCCCGCGGTCGATGCGCTGCGCGCGCGTTTCGCCGACCGCGAGCCGGTGCGCGAAAGCGCGAACTTCGCGGCGTGGCCGCTCGAGTGACGCTCAAGGCGGCGGCAGCACGAGCCGCTCGCGCACTGGAGCCGCCGTGTCTCGCTCCACGCCGCTCGCGTAACCGAGAGCGGCGAGTTGGGCGCGCTGCTGCGGGTCGGCTTCCATGACGCGGCAGGCCTCACGCGGTGAATGTTCCAACTGATCGAGGAAAGCCCGCTCGGCCGTCCACGAGCGGCGGAAGCGCTCGACGGCGTCACGGTAGCGCGGGTCGTCGGGGCGTAGCGCCGCACGTTCGCCGGGATCGTCGGCACGATCGAAGACGTGGAAGATCGGTTCGCCGCTCGCGACGTCGCGGACCTGTGCCACCGCGCCACGCGTGACCGCGCCAGGCGTGAGGGCGCCGGGCCTGGCGGCGCCGCGCTCGACGACTCGGGCCTCGACGGCGCCGGGCTCCACGACGAAGTGGCGCACGACGCTGAAGCGCGAGTCGCGCCAGGCTTCGCGCAGGTTCAGGAACCAAGGCGCCGGATCGTAGAGGCGGCTCGTCGCGACACGAGCGCTCGTCTCGGTGCCGTCGAGCAAGCCGCGCAAGCTCGCCGCGTCGATCGCCGACGCGGCGCTGCCGATCCGACCCGGCGCGACGCGTGCATCCGGGCTCGTCGACGCCGAGGCGCCGGAGTAGTCGAGCAACGTGGGCGCGACGTCCTGGATCCGCACCGGAGTCGCCGAGCGGCGACCGGCGTGGGTCCCGTCCGGCAGCGCGAGGACGAGCGGAATGCGCTCGACCTCCGCGAAGAGCGTGTTGCGGTGACCGATGCCGTCGTGCTCGAAGAACTCGTCGCCGTGGTCGGAGACGACGACGATGATCGTGTCGTCGGTGAGTCCGCGTTTCTCGAGCTCGGCGAGCACTCGACCGACGTGGTGGTCGACCCACTGCACTTCCGCGTCGTAGAGCGCCATCACGTGGCGCAAGTCGCGCTCGCCGATGCGCCGCGTGAACGGGGGTTCGAGCTCGCGCACCCGAGCATCGAAGTACCAGTTGCGCCCGTCGAACGGACCGGCGTAGCTCGGATCGAACGCGTGAGCGAGCCCTGGCACCGCGTCGTCGGGCACGTGGTCGTAGTGGACGTCGAAGTAGTGCAGGAACAGGAAGAACGGCTCCTCCGCGTCGCGCGTCTCGAGGAATCGTTCGGCGAAGCCGGTGACGCGGGACGACGTGACGTCCCAGTTGGAGATCCGCGAGCGGAAGAGCCGCTCCTCTTCCGCGCCGACCGCCGGCTCGCCCTTGGCGACGCGTCGAGCGGATTCGCGAGCGACGAGCTCGTCGACTTGCGCGGGCGTGAGCATCGCGGACTCGTAACGCTCGAAGCCCCGCGCGAATCCCCAACGCGGATGCAGGTACGGACCGCTGTACACGCCGGCGGTGCTCCAACCTGCGGCGCGAAAGCGTTCGGCGAGCGTTTCACGCAACGGGTCGAGCGCGACGTCGTCGGTCTCGACGCCGTGCGCCGCCGCACCAAGCCCGGTCAAGAGCGACATGTGCGCCGGCAACGTCCAGGAACTCGACGTCCAGGCAGAGTCGAACACGACGCCACGTTTCGCGAGCTCGTCGATGTGCGGACTGAGCGCTTGGTCGGGCGCGAACTCCGGAACGTGGCCGTAGCACCCCAGCCGATCCGCCCGCAGCGAATCGATGCTGATCAAGACGACGTTCCGCCGCGTCGCTCCGTCGGAACAACCGCTCGCGCCGATCGCGGAAGCGAGCGCGAGCCCCGCGACGCCGAAAGCGCGAATCCGAGCCGCGCGCGTGACTTGGGGTGAGCGCCGGCCGCGGCCGAAACCGCGCAGGGCTCGCAGGACGAGCGCGAACACTCCGAGCGCCTCAGGCACCGCCCTTGAAGAGCGGGATCAGCGTCGGCTCGAGCTTCTTGTAGAGCTCGGCCGTCGCGCGCACGTCGCGCAGGCAGTACTCGCCGATGTCCTCGATACGACCGTCGCGGTACGCGCGACCGACTTGGCTGCCGTCGATCGAACCTTTCGGGCTCTCGACGTCGAAGCGTCGGCACCAGTAGTCGAGCGAGTAACTGTCGCGCGTCGTGCCTTGGAAGTTGAACACCTCCATCAGGTCGCAGTGCGACGAGATGTCGTAGCGGTACGGCACGAGGTTCATCGTCGGACGCACGCCGAGCTGCGCGGAGCGGATCATCAATACGGGCCCGTCGTAGCCGCGGCCGTTGTACGTCACGATCCGCGGCGCGCGGCGTTTCTCGGACGCTCCGATCGTGCGCCAGAACTCGACCAGGAGCTCCTTCTCGCCGCCGCGAAAGATCTGCGAGCCTTGCACCTTCTCCCACTCGCGTTTCGGCGCCGACTTGCCTTCGAGCAGCAAGTAGCCGCGATCCTCTTCGACGAGCCACATGCCGATCGCGATCACTTTGCCGAGACCGAAGTTGAGCGCGGTGCGTTCGGGCACGGCTTCGAGGTCTTGGGGGGACTTCGCGCGGGAGAGCAGGTACCCGCGCGTGATCTCGTCGACTTCCTCCCACGGATAGCCGGCGACTTCGATGTCCATCGCGATCGTCGACATGGCGCGGAGAGTCTACGCGCTCGCCGCGATCCGCCGCCACTTCGGGGCACGATCGAAGCGCGTTGCCGCTCGAGTTCGCCGACTTTCGCGCCGCGGCGCGAGTCCGCCGGCGCTCGCGCCAGCGCTCGAAGTCTTCCAGCGCTCGAAGTCTTCCAGCGCTCGAGATCTTCCGGCGCTCGAAGTCGCCGGCGCTCGCGCCGACGTTTGGGCTCGCCGACGCTCGCGCCGGCCGTCGGACTCGTAGGCGTTCGCGCCGGCGGTCGGATGCGCCGTCACGCACGACGACGCTCGGGACCGGCGGCGCGACGATACTCGCTCCGGTGCCGCGCAGCGCGCGCGGTCGGCTGCGGCGGAATCCGAGCGTCGGTCAGCGGAGCGCGAAGCGCCGCGAGCGCGCGAGCCGGACCAGCGCGAACGCGAGCACGAGCGGCGCGAGCCCTTCCGCGGCGGATCGCGGTTCGAACGGGCCGTGCGGCGTCACCGTCGCGCAGCCTCCGCCGCCGCCCGACGGTTCGGGCTCCGCGAACTCGAACGCGCCGGCGAGCGCAGTCGCTTGGCCCGTCGCACCGTCGCGCACGACGAGGTCGACGAGCCCAGCCGCGTGAGCCGGCGCGCGCACGACGAGAGTGTTCGCGTCGACGAGCGTGACGTCGACCGAAACGCCGCCCGCGCCGGTCGCGGCGTCCGCGCCGAACCAGACTTCCGTGTCGACGCCGAAGTTCGCGCCGCTGATCGTCACGGGATCGCCGCCGGCGGTCGAAGCGCTCGCAGGCGCGACGCCGACGAGCATCGGATCCGGCGTCGCCGCGTACGCGAAGACGCTCGTGGCGACGTGCCCCGACGTGTTCTCGACTTCGAGGGTGTACGGACCTCCGGCGCTGCCCGGTTCGGTGATCACGACGAGTTCGTCCGAGTCGACGAGCGTCACGTTCGTCTGCGTGACACCGTCGATGCGGACCAACGTCCCCACTTCGAAGCTCGCGCCGCGGATGGTCACGGGCGTGCCGCCGAGATCGCTGCCGGCGCTCGGGAAGACGGTCGCGATCGTCGGAATCGCAGCGAACTCGAAGCCGTCGTCGAGTCGGCCCTCGACGCCGCTCGGATCGAGCACGACGACGTCGTAGAGCCCCGGCACCGTCGCGGTGGTCGTCAGCGTGATCGTCGAGTCGTCGACGACCGTCGCGTCGACGCCGTCGACGTACACGTGCTCCCCGACGACGACGCGCGCGCCGGGTTCGAAGTTCGCGCCGTCGAGCGTGAGCGTGGTGCCGCCGAGATCGGAACCGAGCGCGACCGAGACGCTGGTCACCACCGGATCGGGCGGCGTGACCTCGAGCGCGGCCGGCAGGATCGACACGTCGCCGAGCGAGTTCGTCACGATCAGGTCGGCGTGACCCCGTTCGGCGCCGAGCGGAGCCGTGACGTCGAACGCGACCAACGTGTTCATCCACGACACGACTTGGATCGTGATCGACGGATCGCTGCACTCGAGCGTGCAGAGCGAATCGAGCCCCGCGCCACGCAGGAAGTACGCGTCGGTGGTGCCGCGCACGATGCGCAGCGGGAAGTGATCGTTGTTGCGCCCGAGCGAAAGCACGGCGTTCGCGCCGACGTACAGATTGCCGACGTCGACCGCACCGCTCGCCTGAGTCGTCACCGTCGGACCGAGCGTCGACTGGAAGTCGGTCTGCACCGTCTGGCCGCTCGAGAGGTTCCAGCCGGAGACCGGATAGTCGAGCGGCGTCGCGTAGAGCGTCCAGTCACCGGCCGATAGCCCGCGCAACGTGAAGTCGCCGTTCGAGTTCGACAGCGCGGACGCCGCCGTGCGTCCGTTCGCATCACGAGCGACGACGTGTGCGCCGAGCACGCGCGTCGAATCGCTCGTCCGCCGCACGGTGCCCGTGATCGAAGCGAAGCCGCCGACCGGATAGACGTGGTGCAACGCGTGCACTTCGTCCTCGGAGAGCGAACGGTGCTCGATCACCGCGGGCGAGACGTACGGGTACATCGTCGCGCCGGCCCAACCGGAGTGGTCGAAGCCGAGCAAGTGGCCGAGTTCGTGCGTCGCGACGTCCTGGATGTCGAACGCACCTCCGACGTCCTCGGTCGTGAAGTCGAAGCCGTAGCCGTTGAAGAGCACGTCGGCGTCGACGATCTCGCCGTCCGACTGGAACCAGACCGGCGTGATCGCGACGACGCCGGAGCCGAGCGGGAAGTAGCCCGAGTCGTCGTCCTCGTCGAACCAGATCAGGTGCACGCCGTCCGATTCCCAATCGGTGCGCGCCATCTCGTCGGGATCGGTCTTCTCGACCAACGTCGCCTTCGAGTTCGGCACGTCGTTCCACGCGGCGATCGCGTTGCGCAACGCGGCGACGTGACTCCCGTCCGGCGCGTCGTCCGACCCAGTCGAGTTGATCGTGATGCCGATCTTGCCGGGCGAGTTCCACTTGAGGCCCGAACCGGTCGAGCTGCTCGTCAACCGCACGTGCGCGAACGCGACGCCGAGCATCGCGGCGCACGCGACGAGCGCGCCGGCGAACAGGCCGAGTCGACGCGCCGACGTCACTTCGACTCCGCTTTCTCGCGCGCCTCGCGTTCGCGGCGCACGTTCGCGAGCCGTTCGAGTTCGCGGACCGTCGCCTGCCAATCGAGCGTCGCGCGTGTCTCGAGTTTCTCGCTCTTCTTGGTCGCCGGGTCGAGCACTTCGAGCTCGCTCGCGCCGCGGACGAGCACCGCGGGACCGTGTTCGTCGCGCACGATCTGGAACTTGCCCTGCGCGAGCCCGATCGGGAGCCGCAGGCCGCGTTTCGACTCGCGCGACAAGAAGAGCAGCACTTCTTCGCCGACCGCGAGCTTCGGCAAGCCCGGGATCACCATTTCGCGACCGTCGGAGAGCGCGCCGCCGGGCAGCGTGAAGACGAGCGAAGTTTGCGCTCCGCCCCAGAACGCCGTCGTGAGCTCGAGCTCGACCGTCGTCTCGGGCCGGCCGTGCGCGCCGAGACGCACGCTCGTCTTGGCGATGCGTCCGTGCACCACGTGCTCGGAACGATCGAAGAGCCCCGCGAGGTCGAGCTTCTCGACCGTGCTCGCGGAGACGTCGCGGAACGCTGCGCCGAGACCGGCGACGACGAGGAACAACGCGCCGACGAGCGCGATCGGAAGGAACGTGCGCATTGGGGACGGAACGGACGACGGAGCGGCGCTCTCGGGGCGATCGTGGACGGTCGGGGGACGACCGGGGACGATCGAGCGCCGTTCGGGGTCGGCCGCTCATCGGAGCGCCGCCGGGCAGGTCTTGAGCGAGCGTTGGACCGCCGTGACACGCCGGCCGCCGACGCGGCGGGCGACGAGCGAACTCGCTCGCGATGCGGAAGAAGTTGCGCGTGTCGACGACACGACCGCCGCGCGCCGCATCGAGCCGGCGCCCCACTGCGGCACGCCATGGCGCCCCACGGCGGCGAGACATGGTGCGCCACCCGAGCGCACCGGGCGGACCCCACCCGCGCCGCGCGGCCCCGATCGCTGCCTCGAGAGTCGGCCGTGCGCGACTCGACGTCACGACGCGAGCGCGCGTCGAGCGCGCGAGTCGATCACTCGCAGATCGTGAAAGCGATCGCGGCCGTGAGGCTCGTCGTGCTCGGCGATTGCGGATCGCGCGACCAGTACTGGCAGTACACGGTCTCGCCGACCGAGAGCCCTTCGGAGACGAACTCGGGCGACGACCAATGGAAACTCAACGTGCCCGAGCAATCACTCGGCGGCGGATTGCCGCCCGTGCTCTGCACGGCCTCGCGTTGGATCGGCGGCTTCACGCAGAGCGTGCCGCCCTGGAACGGCGCACCGTGGGGTTGCACGCCCCAGAACAAGAGTCCGTTCTTGTTGTTCAGCAGTTGGTTCGCATGCACGCGGAACGTGCTGTTCGCCATCGACGGCGAGCCCGTGAAGTAGATCGTCGGCGTGCAGCCTTGCGAGTTCACCTTCGCCGTGCAGTACGCCGTCGGCGCGACACACACCGGTTCGTAGCGCGCGGTGCAGAACGTGGCACCTGCAGCGATCTCGACGTAAGCGGATCCCGGCGGCAACGAAGGCACGTTGCATTGACCGCGGTCGTTGTATCCCCAGGCGACGACCGAACCGTCGCTGCGGCGCGCGACCGAGAAGCGCTCGCCGAGAGTCACCTCGACGTAGGCAAGTCCTGGCGGCAACGAGGGCACGTCGCACTGGCCCACCGAGTTCGAACCCCAAGCGACGATGGAACCATCACTGAGGCGCGCGGCCGTGTGCGCGTCGCCCGCCGCCAGCTCGACGTAGGCGAGACCCGGCGGCGGCGGCGGAACGTTGCACTGGCCGTAGGTGTTCGCTCCCCATGCGACGACCGAACCGTCGCTGCGCCGCGCGACCGAGTGCCAACTGCCCGCGTCCACTTCCACGTACGTCAGGCCCGGCGGCAGCGCGGGCACATTGCATTGACCATCGAAGTTCGTGCCCCAGGCCACGACCGTTCCGTCGCTGAGCCGCGCAACGGTGTGGAACTGGCCGGAGGCGAGTTCGACGTACGCGAGCCCAGGCTGCAGGGCAGGCACGTTGCACTGACCGCTCGAGTTGCTGCCCCACGCCACGACGGAGTCGTCGCTGCGGCGGGCCACCGTGTGCTCGGCTCCGACGACGACTTCGACGTACGTCAGTCCGGGCGGTGCGGCGGGCACGTTGCACTGACCCGACGAGTTGTCGCCCCACGCGACGATGGCGCCGTCACTGCGCCGCGCCGCGGAGTGCAGTTCCTTCGAGCACACCTCCACGTACGCGAGCCCCGGCGGCGGCACGGGGACGTTCTGTTGACCATAGGAGTTGTCTCCCCATTCGACGACCGAGCCATCGCTCCGGCGGGCCACGCTGTGCCAGGTGCCTGCGTCCACTTCGACATACGAAAGCCCCAGCGGCAGCGCCGGCACGTCGCACTGGCCCAGTCCGTTGGCTCCGAACGCCACGACCGAACCGTCGCTGCGGCGGAGGAGCGTGTGCCGATAACCCGCCGCCATCGCCACGTACGTCACGCCCGAAGGCAGAGCGGGCACGTTGCACTGACCCAAGTCGTTCCGGCCCCAGGCCACGACGGAGCCGTCGTCGAGCCGCGCGAGCGTGTGGTCGAAGCCCGCGGCGACGTCGACACAAGTGCGACCGGGCGGAAGCGCGGGCACGTTGCACTGCCCAGAGGAATTGCGGCCCCAGGCCAAGATGGCCCCATCGCTCCTCAAGGCCACGCTGTGCATCACGCCACCGGCCGCGTCGACGTAGGAAAGCCCCGGCGGCAGCGCCGGCACGTTGCACTGACCTTCGAGATTCCAGCCGAACGCGACCAACGTTCCGTCGCTCCGCTGCGCGAGCGTGTGGTACCCGCCGGCGGCCACGGCGACGTACACGAGCCCCACGGGCGGCACGGGCACGTCGCACTGACCGAGGGAGTTGTCCCCCCAAGCCGCCACCACGCCGTCGGTCCGGCGAGCGACCGTGTGGAATGTACCGGCCGAGACCTCGACGTAAGTCAGTCCGGTCGGCGGCGGCGGTATGACGCACTCTCCGAAACTGCTGTCGCCCCACGCCACGACCGAACCGTCGCTGCGGCGAGCGACCGTGTGGTAGTTGCCCACGGCAATCTCGACGAACGAGTCGTCGTCCCACGCGCTATTCACGGTCTGCGCGCCCCAACTGACGACGCCAGACTGCGCCGCGGAGGACGTGGAGAGAGCGCAGGCGAGCAGCACCGTTCGCGCCAACGAGAAGCGCACGAATCTGCCGAGCGCGCTGGAGCGTCGATTCACCGTGGACCAGGGAGCGTGCGTCGGGTCGTGGAGCATCATCGTGGGTTCGCCGAGCAAGGACAGTTGGCCGGCGCTCGGGTGAGGCTCGCAACGGGGGCCGCGAGTCGTGATCCTGGGTTCACGCGTGCGCCGGGTACGTGCCTACTCGGCTGACGCTTCCGGGCCGGTTCAAGAAAGTTCCGATTCGAGCGGCCAGGTCGGCGTGACGCCGGACGCAGGCTGCGCCGCAAAGGAGCGGAACGAAGGGGCGAACGCCCGAGGACGTTCGCCCGCTCGTCGAGTGCTCGCGACTCGTGCTCTACGGACAGATCTGGAAGCTCACGGCATCCGTCAGGCCGGTCGTGAAGCCCGAGAGGTCCTGCGGGTCGCGATACCAGTACTGAGCGAAGACGTTCGCGCCTTGCACGAGCGCCGGATCGCTGCCCGCTTGGATCAGCGCGTTGAAGTCGAAGCTCAACGTGCCGGTGCAGTCCGCGCCGCTCGGCGAGCCGCCGGAGTTCTGCACGTTCGTGCGCACGATCGGCAACTTGACGCACAAGTGCCCGCCTTGGAACGCCACGCCATTCGCTTGCGTGCCGTAGAAGAGCAGCCCGAACTTGTTGTTGATGATCTGGCTCGCCGTGACGTCGAACGGCACGGCGACACTCGCCGAAGGCTGGCCGCTGAACGCGATCGCCGGCGAGCAGAACTGCGAGTTGACCTTCGCGGTGCAGTACACCGCGGGCGGCGTGCAACCGCCGGTGCCCGGTCCGAGCTGGACGAGCTCGAACGCGTCGAGGTTCCAACCGCCGTACGCGACCGCGGTGTCCGAGACCATGCGGAACTCGACCTGCACCGCCGGATTGCCGGCCGCGAGCGACGAGATGTCGAGCGACATCGGCACCCAACTGCCGTCGACGAGATCCGAGCCCGTCGGGTTCGTCCACACGACCGTGTTGTTGACGCGCACCGTCGCTTGGTCGAACGGCGCCGCTTCGACCGAGAGCCAA
This sequence comes from Planctomycetota bacterium, assembly GCA_023150475.1. Classification (GTDB taxonomy): domain Bacteria; phylum Planctomycetota; class UBA1135; order UBA1135; genus JACRIN01. The sequence goes on along the minus strand of JAKLKU010000014.1, from coordinate 149,883 downwards.
CGGCGGAACTGCAACGTCACGTTGGTCGCGGCCGAGCAATCGATCGCCGGCGAGCGCAGGTAGTTCTGCACGCTGTTCGCGTACGCGCCGTTCCAGCCGCTGAACCCGAGGTCGTTGCCCCACACCCGCGTGCCGGCGTACGCCGCGTTCGGATCGCCGCTCTGGCCTTGCGGCGTGCCGCGTTGCCAGTCGTCCTGCGTGAAGAGCTGCGCGTGCGTCCAGCCGTTGTCGTTCGCTTCTTCGAAGCCGGTGACGTAGATCGGCGTCTTCGTGCCGACGAAGAAGTCGTACGTCGCGCCGCCAGCATCCGCGCCGTCGGGAGCGACTTCGCGGTTCGCTTGGTCGTCGAGCGCTTCGAGGTAGTAGATGATCGTCTTCGGCGAGCCTTGGCTCGGGATGATCCCGGTCCACGTGCTGCCCGCGCCGCTCATCGCGACGTTGGTCCAGTTCGCGCCGGCGTCCGACGAGTACCAGAGCGTCGCGGTCGCGACGTTGGTGCCGATCGCGCTCGTGATGTTCGCCGTGACGACGTACGGACCGCTCGCGTTGGTCGTGTCGGAGAGCTCGGTGTGCGTGATCGTCAGGTCGACCGGTTCCGCGAGCGACGCCGCGCACGCGAGGATGCCCTGCGTGATCATCAACGAGAGATCCCAGTCGGTGCACGACTGCGCGAACGTGTCGCTCGCCGTGTGGATGTAGGGGCTGTACTGCGACAGGTCCTCGAAGAAGAACGCCGCCGGGATGCCGTACGAGTTGTACGACGCGTGGTCGGACGAGCCCGCGGTCAGCGTGCCGATCTTGTCCGCCCAGTTCGCGACGTAGAGCGGCGCCGTCGCCCGGCACCACGCGGTCAGCGACGCCGACGTGCTGTTGTTCGCGAAGTCGCAGTCGCGCGTGTCGCTCGCGAGGCGGTACGCGTTCATGTCGGAGTTCAGCATCGCGACGATCTGCTCGCCCGCCGCGAGCGATTGCGACGCGTTGTGGTTCGAGCCGAGCAGGCCTTGCTCTTCGCCGCAGAACCAGATCAAACGGATCGAGTTCTCGAACGGGCCGGCGTTCTTCAGGATGCGCGCCATCTCCATGACGGCGGCCGAACCGGACGCGTTGTCGTCGGCTCCCGGCGCGGTCAGCGTCGAGCCGCCGCCGTTGATCGAGTCGTAGTGCGCGCCGAGCACGACGAACTTGTTCGGGTTCACGGTGCCGGGGAACGTCACGATCACGTTGTCGCCTTGCGTGCTCGGCACCGCTTGCAGCGTGTAGGAGATGCCGTAGCTCGTGAGCTGACTCGTGATCACGTTGCGGCCGTTGTCGACGTACGTGTTGTTCGTCGAGAGGCGACTGAAGAGCGCGGAGAGCGTCTGCGTGAAGCTCGAGAGGTTGTTCTTCACGACTTGGTTGACCAGCGCTTGCACGCGAGGATCGGCCGACGCCTTCGCTTGTCCCGTGCCGGTCGGGTTGGACGCGGTCCGCACCGTGCCCTGCACGACGAGCGGCTGCACGGGCTGGATGCGCTGCTGCACGATCGCGGCGTGGCCCGCGTGGCAGGTGTGCCGGCGCGACGAGAAGTGCACGTTCGCGTCGTGGAAGTCGCGCACGGCGGCGATCGCTTGGTTGCCGTGGCGATAGAGCACGCGCGCCCCGCCGAGCTCCTTCGCGGCGTCGGGGTTCGCGAGATCGACGGCGAAAAGTTCGTCGCCGGAGGTGAGCGCGCCGAGGTCGACGACGCCGATGCCGCGCTCGCGCAGACCGTCGGCGCGGGCCGCCGGAATCCGCGCGACGAGGAAGTCGCCGGCGTCGTGCCAGACTTCGTAGGCGCGGATCAACTTGTCGCGCAGCACGACGTCACCTCGGTGTTCGAGCGCGACGACGATCGCGGCGGCAGGAGCGACGAGCTCCTGGTCCGCGGGCGCGCCGGCGCTTGCCGACGCGATGGAGGTTCCGGACGCGGACTGTGCGACCGCGAACGAGGACGGGGCGGACGCGCCGAGCGCCGAGAGCAGGGCGCCGCACGCGACGAGGGGCTTCAACATGGACTCTTGACTCGCTTCCTGGCTTGGACGGGCCTCCGCGCCGGCCCGGGTGCCGGGCGGCGGACGGAAGGCGGACTCGATGCGCGGCGTAGGACGGCGCCCGCGGCCGAGGGGTTCCTCGGGGGTTCGCGACTCTGCGCGCCGCCCTACGACTCTACCCCGTCCCAAGTCCATCCCGGGGCCGTCTCGGGCGCCATCCGACCTGCTGCGCACGGCCGGGATAGGCTTCGTCCGAACCGATCCAGGTCGCCCCAGGTCCAGGCCCTTCATGAGCCCCGAGCACTCGCTCTCCCGCCTCTGCCGCCGCCACGACGTCCCGTACGAGGACGCCGAGCACCTCCTGCCGCTCGTCACGCGCGCGGTCGGCGCGACCGACCAGCGCGTGCGTCGCAGCATGCTCAACGTGGTCGAGAGCACGCTGCGCCGGCTCGCCGAGGAGCGCCGTCACCGGCAAAACCTCGACGCGCACCTCGATCGTCAGTACTTGCTCGCGATCGCCACCGTGCTGCATCGATGGGATCCGCGGGAGAATCCGCCGGGCGAGCCGCGGGACGAGCCACCTCCGGCGACGGCTTGACCGTCCGCGCCGGCGCGGGCACGGCGTCCGCGTCAGCGTGGCAGCGGCCGCTCGAGCAATGAATCGAGCGACCGCCCAAGCGACGGATCGAACGACCGGTTGCGGTGCGCGCGAAGCGTGTGGCGCAGGTCAGCGACCGCGGCCACCCGGCCGTCGATCCCCGAGTTCGCGCCGCAGCTCGCCGAGCTCGCGCCGCAATTCGGCGAGCTCGGCGCGCAGCGCGTGCATCGCCTCGGTCAGCTCGCGGGTGTCGACCTCGGCGTGAGGCGGTGCCCGGTCCGGCAGGTTCTCAGGCGCGTTCGCCCGATCGCGCGCGCGGCGCCGCGCGGCTTGCCGGCCGCCGTCCTCGGGCACGACCCGGAACCGCGGCGCGGCGGGCGGCGTCGGCGTCTCGGTGCGGTTCCTCGGCAGCGGCACGACGTCGAACACCGACGGCGGCGCTCCCGGCGTCGTGTTCGCCGGCGCATCCGGCGCGGCGTCGAGCCGTGCCGAGAGCTCACGAGCGATCGTCAGCTTCGCCTTCGAGCCGAGCGTGAGAGTTTCGAGCTTCGCGCGCAGCGCGTCGAGGTTCGGCGTCGGCATGCCGTCGAGCGAGAGCAGTCGGTCGCCCGCACGCACGCCGGCCGTGAGGGCGGGCGCACCGTCCTCGACCGTCGCCACGCGCAGTTCGTTCGCCGCACCGTCGAGAGTCACGCCGAGCCGCGGCCGCGACGAACCGTCCTGCGACGGAAGTTCGCGCACTTCGATGTCGAAGTCGCGCTCGACGATCACCCGCAGCTCGTCGCCGGGCCGTTTCGCGCGCACGGCGGCGACCACGGCGTCGGCCGTCAGAGTCTGCCGGCCGTCGACGACGACGATGCGGTCGCCGACGCGCAGCTCGGCACGTTCGGCGGCGGAACCGGGCTCGACGGTCTGCACGCCGACTCCGTGGGACGCGGCGCCGAGCGTGACGCCGAGGCGCCCGCGTTCCGACGCGCGGGCGACGAAGAGCTGCGCCGGCTCGCTGCGGTCTTGGACGCGCGAGGCGAGCCACGCCATCGGCTCGACTTGCGGAGCTTGCGACGACAGGACGCAGAACAGGACGCTGAGCAACATGGAGGACCTCCGTTCGATGCCGAGTAGAGCGAAGCCAGCCGGGATGGAACTCGTTCGAGCGCTACCGGCAGGGCGCGGCAGCGGCTCGAGGCGCGGCGGCGCGCCAACGACTACGGTAGTCGAGCGCGGGCGTTGGCGCGCGGATCGGGCGAAACTCGCCGCGCCGGCGCACGTCCCGTGCTCGTCGGTGTCCTGGCGCGGAGCCTAGCGTGGCGAGCGTCGGCTCACCGCCTCGCGCGGCCGTCCTTCTTCGGCTGACTCAACTTGAACTCGAGCGGCGCGACCTTGCCGTCCGCGCCGACGGCGATCGTCACTTGCGCCTTACCGAGCTCTTCGTGCCAGAGCGTCGCCTTGTGCTCGCCCGGCGGCAGACCGGCGATCTCGAAGTTCCCGTCGGCGTCGGTCACGGCCACGAACGGCGTGTCGGTCACGATCAACCACGACTTCATCCACGGGTGCAGGTCGCACTTGATCTGGATCTTGTCGGTCTTCGGGAACGTCGCCGTGTGCTTCGCACCGACGGCGACCGTCTGATTGAAGGGCTCGTTCTTGAGCGGGAAGATGTGCACGTTGTGAGGCGCCTGGTCGGAGTTCAGGAACTCGACCGTGGCGCCCGCGGGGATCACGACGACGTGCGGCTCGAAGCGGCACTTCTTCTGGTCCATCAGCACCGGCTTCTCCGGCGCTTTCGCCTTCACGTCGGCGACCTCGACCGTGAGCACCACGTTCGCGATGCCGTTCTCCTTGCCGATCAGGAGCGACTCGTCCTTCGTGTCGATCGACTCCCCTTCCGGCGTGCAGCCCTTGGCGCGCTCGGGCTCGATCGCGAGCGGCTTCCTCTCCGGCACTTCGCCTTCGAAACGCACGCGGCCCTTCGCGGTCCCGGTCACGGCCGCTTGCGCGGTCGCAGGCTCGGCTGCGACCAGCACGCGAGGCGCGGCGGCTTCCTGGAAAGTCGTGGCGAACACGGTGAGCAGCGGAAGGAACGGATTCATGCGTGGGCTCGGAGGCGCGAGCGACTGGGGAGACGAGCTCGCGCGCCGGTGCGGCGCGCGACGATCGCGAGCACGCTAACCGAGCCCGGACGAATCGTGAAGGGCGTCGCGCAGGACGAACGCGAGTCGCCGACGCGACGAGGTGCCCGCCTGCGACTCGAGCCGGGGCGCTAGCGGCGGATCGGCAAGTCCGAGAGGCGCCCGAGCGTCGGCAGCTTGCCGACCAACGGCCGCGCGTACTCGTGGAACGCGTCGGTGACGCCGTTGTCGCCAGCGAGGAAGTGGGGCTCCATCGGCCGGGTCACTTTCGCGACGTTCTCGAGCGCCGCGACTTCGAAGCTCACGCGGTAGTCCTTGCCGCTCGCGAGTCGCTTCATCACGACCGAACCGTGCGGGCGGTCGCCGGAGACCGCGTTGCGCACCGCCGTGCGACCGACCTCGCGCGCCTCCGCGGCGTCGACTTCGCTCCACACGCCGGCGAACGAACGCTGCAGGTAGCCGAACGTGTCGGCGCGCACCCGGAGCTTCTCGCCGAGCCGCTTCTTGATGACGTCCGCCAAGTGATCGCCGAGCGCGCCGGAGCCCGAGAGCTGCACGTTGCCGTGCGAGTCGATCTCCTTCGACTCGAGCAACAGCTTGCCGTCCGCGGTGTGCACGCCTTCGGAGACCGAGACGACGCAACGGCCGAGCTTCTTGAAGACACGGTCGACGTCGCCGACGAACGCATCGAGCGAGAACGAACGCTCCGGCACGTAGACGAGGTGCGGTCCGTCTTCGTCGCGTTGGCGCGCGAGCACCGTCGCGGCGGTCAGCCAGCCTGCGTTGCGGCCCATCACGACGTTGACCTTGATGCCGGGCAAGCTGCGGTTGTCGAGGTCGTCGCCCGCGGTCGCGCACGCGACGAACTTGGCCGCCGAGCCGTAGCCCGGGCAGTGGTCGGTGACGCGCAAGTCGTTGTCGATCGTCTTCGGCACGTGGAATAGCCGGAGCTCGTAACCCTGCGCGACCGCGAGCTCGTTCAAGAGGTGCGCCGTCTCCGCCGAGTCGTTGCCGCCGATGTAGAAGAAGTAGCGGACGTCGTGCGCCTTGAAGATCGCGAGCGCCTTCTCGCACTCCTCGCGCGTCGGCTTCTTGCGCACCGAGCGCAACGCGGCGGCCGGCGTGACCGCGACGGCCTCGAGCGTCTCCTTCGTCTCGCGGCCGAGGTCGATCAGCCGCTCCTCCAGGACGCCCTTGATGCCATGGACCGCGCCCCAGACGTTCTTGATCTCGCGCTTCGACAGAGCTTCTTCGACGATGCCGACCAAGCTCTGGTTGATCACGCACGTGGGGCCGCCCGATTGACCGATCAACGCGTTGCCGACGAGGCTCGCCATGGTGTGCTTTCCGCGGCGCTGGGCCGCTCTTCGGCCGGGCCGTCGCCGGCCGAAATTCGGCCCGCGACCGTACCGGGAGGCGGCGAGGGTGTCCAACGCTCGGCGGGCTTGAAGGCGGGCGAGCGGCTGCTATGCTCCGCGCCCCCTACGACGAAAGCCGTGGGGAGTCAGCCGTTCAGGTGCCCTCGTGGCGGAATTGGCAGACGCGCCAGAATGAGGTTCTGGTGGGGAAACCCGTGCTGGTTCGATTCCAGTCGAGGGCACCAACTCCCCCACGGCGTCGACGGCGACTCGAACGCAACGCGCACGCGTTCCAGCACGGCCGAGCCGTGCTCCTCGCAAGCAGAGCTTGCTCGGGGATCCCCTCGAAAACGACGCACGGGCGATGGCCGCCAGACCACGGGGCGCTCCGTCTGAACCGCTGGCTCGGGGCCGCCTGGTGCCGCCTGAGCCCGCCTGGGGCCGCTTGGCGCGACGGCCGCCGGGGCGCGACTCGACGCGGACAATCCGTTCGCGCGCGCACCGAAAAAGGTGCAGCGGACCATCCTCTGGACTCACCCGCGTCGAGCGAGCGCGCGCCGCGCTCGAGCTCGGACGCGACCCGAGAACCCAGAGAGTCCACATGCACGCCCGATCTGCCCTGCGCTCCGCGTTCGCGCTGCTCGTCTGTGTCCGGTTCGCGTTCGCGCAAGGGGGCGACGAATGTTCGGCGCCGGCCGCGATCGCGGGCGCCGGCACCTTTGCGTTCGACACCACGACGGCCACGACCGGCGCCGACGGACAAGCCAACTCCGAGTGCTACTTCAACGGTGCGGGCGCAGGGTTCGCGCAAGACGTGTGGTTCGCGTGGACCGCGACGAGCAGCGAAAGTGTGCGACTGCACGTCTCGGCCGACGCGCTGCTGAACCCGAAGCTCGCGGTCTACGCGACGGCAGGTTGTCCGGCTTTCGCGGCGCCGCTCGCATGCAGCACGTTCGCGTTGCCGAACGGCGACGCCGCGGTCTCGATCTGCGCCCAGGCGGGTTCGACTTACGTCGTGCAGATCGGTTCCGACCCTGGTTCGCCCGCAGGGACGGGAACCCTGACGATCGAGCCGTGGAACGGGCTCGGCGCCAACGACGACTGCGGCGCGCCAGCGCACCTCGAAGGCATGGGCGTGTTCGCGTACGACAACGGACCGAACGTGACGAGCACGGGCTGCCAAGGCCAGAACGAGTCGGCCTGTTACTACGCGACGACCGCGATCGAATGGGATCTGTGGTTCACGTGGACCGCGCCCGCGGACGGAATCGTCAACGTGACGACGTGCCATCCCGGGATGCCGACGTGGCGCGACACGAAGCTCGCGATCTACCGCGGCGCGGGTTGCCCCACGCCAGGGATGCTGCTCGCTTGCGACGACGATTGCGTGACCGCGGGACCGTCGGACATCGTCGCGCTCGTGCAAGCGGGACAGACGTACACGCTCCAGGTCGGCGAGACTCCGTTCGCGGGCTTCGGAGGTCCGGGGTGGGTGCGCATCGAGTTCCTCTCGAGCTGCGCGATCCAAGGACCGTCCGGCGCGTTCTGCGGACCGAAGCCGACGTCGCACGGCTGCGTGCCTTCGTTGTTGGGCGTCGGAGATCCGAGTCTTTCCGCGGCGAGTTCGTTCCACGTGCGGGCGACGTCGCTCGAACCGCAGCGCAACGGTCTCGTGTTCTTCGGCGCGAACGGTCCGGCGAACCTCCCGTTCCAAGGCGGCTCGTTGTGCGTCGTCGGACCGCTCTGGCGCCTCGCGGTCCGCAACACGTCGGGGAGTGCGAACTGCACGGGTTCGTTCGACTACACGCTCGCGGATCTCGTGGCGCACCCCACCGGAGGAACGTTCGTCACTCCCGGCACGCGCATCGCCTGCCAAGCGTGGACGCGCGACCCTTCGGCGAGTTTCGGCACGAGCCTCTCGAGCGGGTTGGACTTCGTGGTTTGCCAATGATCCGGATTCCGGACGTCGAACGCCCGTCGGCGCTACGTTGAACGGCCCAGGCAAGGGCGCACAGGGGCGGGTATCGTTCACCCAGGTGGGCTCGGCACGCTCCGGGTCCGAGGTCGATCCACGCGATACTGGAACCCGTGATTCCGCCGACACGTTCCCTTCGGTCGCTCGCGGTGCGGCGAGGCGTCGCCGCTGCGCTCAGGCTCGCCCGCAGCGCGCGTCTCGGTGCGTGTCTCGGTGCGCGACTCGGGGCGCGTCTCGGGGCTCCCCCCGGTGCTCCCCTCGGCGCTTTCATCGGTGCGCTCATCGCGGTCTGCGCCACGAATGCGCGCGCCGGCGACTACCACGCGGACACGAGCTTGCGTTGCTCGGACTGCCACGTGATGCACTTCAGCCAGAGCCACGGCTACGGGCCGAACGGTTCCGGAGTCGTGCGCTCGCTCGGATTCCAGGCGGAACCCGGCCTGTTGCGCGCCTCGGTCAACGACCTCTGCACGTCGTGCCACGACGGCGACGTGCTCGCGACCGACGTGCTCGATCAAGAGAACACCGGCAGTCAGCTCGGCATCGTGCGCACGGCGGGTTACCTCGCGCGCGACGGATTCTCGTCGGGGCAACACGGCGGACACCGCCTCGATTCGTTCGACGTCGCGCCGGGCTCCAATCCGAGTTGGAGCGCCGCGAGCGAGAACCGTCCGGGCGTCGGGCTGACGTGCGTCAACTGCCACGATCCGCACGGAGCGGTCGGCAACAACCATCCGACCGGCAGCCAGTACCGGAACCTGCGCAGCGACCCGGGCTTCTCGAGCGGTCGTTGGGTCACCTACAATGCGACGCCGGGCGCGAACGATCTGACGCGTGACGTGTTCGTGCGTCAGGCGCGGTCGTACGACGAGTCGCAGATGGATTGGAACGAGCCCGATTCTCAGCGTTCGGCGATCGCGCGCTGGTGCCTCGGTTGCCACACCGACATGCACTCCGACAGCGGCTTCACGGTGTTCGCGTCCGCGAGCTCGACGAAGTCCGCGACGACCGCGCTCGACGAGCACCCGTACGAGGACGAAGACCTCGAGGACGAGATGATCACGCAGATCAATTCGCTCGGAAATCGCGTCAAAGTGCTGAGCTCGTTCGGCATCTGGAGCCCGATCGGATCGGACGCGACGCCGACGTGCGTGACCTGTCACCGTGCGCACGGCAACGGCAATCCCTACGGGCTGATCTACCGCTCCGGCACCGGCATCCCGACCGAGAACGGCGACACGAACGGCACGTCGGTGACCGACCTCTGCAACCAGTGCCACCCCGGCGGTTCGCCGTTCACGCACTGATCGCGCGCGGCGCAAAGACCCGGACGAACGTCCGGCGCGTCATTCGCCGAGCGGCACGTAGCCGCGCAGCGACAAGTCGATCTTCTTCGGATCGAGCGCGAGCATCGCGACGACCGCCGAGAACGTGCCGAGGTACGTCCACGTGCGCTCGTACTGCTTCTTCAGCAACGGCGCCTGTTCCTGCTGCAGCTTGGCTTCGAACTCGGTGACGCGAGCGTCGACGAGCTCGTCGAAGCGCGCCTTGTCGTCGCCTTCGATCGTCAGCCGTGCGCGGCCGGGGAACGCGTCCTTCAGCACTTCGTTCTCGATCCGCGCGCGTTCGCGTTTCCAATCGATGCGCGCCGCGATCTCGTCGCGCACCGCACGATCGGTGAACTGCGAAGCGATCGCGCCGAGCGCCTTGGGCTCCGCCCAGAGCATCAAGTTCGCCTGGCTCAACGAATCGGTCGCGAGGCGCATGAAATCCGGCCGATCGACGAGCCGCGGGAACGCCGGGTCGTTGCGGCTGTTGTCGCGCGTATTCAACGCCTCGCACACCATGCGGTAGTGGTTCGACACGAGGAACACGTCGCCGTTGACCGCCGTCGCGATGTGGCCGGTGCCGGGGACGAAACGCGACCAGAACTCCCAGATCTCGAAGTTGCCGGGCTGGCAGTTGTTGGTGAACACGCCACGTTCGCCGGCCTCGCGACCGGAGATGCCGAAGCTGCGGTAGTGCAAGCTCACCATCTCCGAGAGTTCCTTGATCCGAGTGCGCGCCTTCTCGCTGCCGTCGGTCCAGAGCGCGATCGTCCACGCGGCGGTCGGTTCGTCGTCGTGCGGCGGATCGCTGGCGACCGACGGATAGTCGTGGTCGCGCACGATGATCGCGATGCGGTCGCGGAAGAGCGCGTCGAGGTCGGCGATCAGCGCGTCGGTGTGCGTCTGTTGGTCGCCGGTCGGCTTGAACTGACCGAGCTCGCGCAGCAGATCCTCCAAGTTGGCGCGCAACGCTTCTTCCGAGGATGCGAGCAACTCGCGCAGGAGGTCGCCGAGCGGCGCTTCGAGCATCACGAAGAGCGCCGCATCCGAACGCACCATCCGCGCGACGTCGCGCGTGAAGTCGGCGTTGTCCGCGCCGCGCCGGCGATAGAGCTTCTGCTGCACCGGCGTCATCAACTCGGATGACAAGTCGCCGTGCAAGTTGACCTGCACGCCGTCGTCGAACCCGACGACGCCGGCGACTCGATTGACCGACCCGAGTTGGAACAGGCGTCCCGCGAACGCGGTCCACAGGTTCTCCGACTGTGCGTCGGGCCAGCGCTCGGGCAAACCGAGGGCCTTGGCGAGCTCGCGCCAACTCACGGCGAGCTCGATTTCGTCGCGCCGCGGGTTGCGCGCCGCGTTCTGGATGTGGTCGAAGTACTGGGCGCCCTGGCCGAACGAGCCTTGGCCGCCGCCCGCTTCGAGCTCGCGCGCTTTCAGCACCAAGTCGCGCGCGTTGCTCGCGACGATCACGTCGTGGATGCGCGTGACGTGGACGGGTTCCGGGAAACCGACGCCGCTGAACTCGAAGTGCTCGCCGTCGACCTTGCACTCGATGCCTTGGTTCGAGAGCCCGATCAGGCCCGGATAGCGACACAACGAGAGCGCGAGCTTGCCCTTCCAGTTCGCGCGTCCGTAGACGGCCCACCGCGCGCCGGCGAGCCCGCCGCTCGCGCCGAAGTGCCCAGCGAGCGCGACGTCTCGGCCGCCGAAGACCTCGATCAAGTTCGTGCCGAACGTCTGCTGCTTGATCTCCTCGACGCGCTCGACCAAACCGTCGAGTCCGAGCGTCCTCTTCTGCGCCGCCCACTGGCCGGAACGCTCGAACTCGCCCCACGCGCGCGTGCCTTGCAGCGCGTCCGAGATGCGCAGGTGCGGGAACTCGTCGAAGAGCTCGCGCAGGTCCGCCTTGGCGACGAAGAAGTCGACGCTTTCGGGCGCGAGCGTCGAGACGTCCGCCTCGTAGTCGCCTTCCGTCGGACTGAAGAGGAACGTCGCGAAGGCGAAGTAGCCGGCGAACAGGAAAACGAGGAGGAGGACGAGCAGGATCCGGACGAGACGCTTGCGGGCCATGTCGAGTTCAGGCGTTGGAGGGCTCAGAGGGTGCCGCGCGCCTCCGCCTCGCGGTAGTCGGAAGGCGCCCGAATCCGCACCGGCGGCGACTACGGGTCGCGCGCGAGTCGGCGCGCCGGCGGCGGACGCCTGAACGGCACCTTGCTTCCCGGGGGTGTCCGCGCCTTCCTGGGGTGTCCGTGCCGTCGCGGGGCGAGCCCAGCGGGTCGGGGCTTGACGCCGCGCGGCCGATGTTCGACCTTTTCCGCTTTCCTTCACTGCGCACGGCGCCGCGGAACCCCTCCCGGTCCCGGAAGCGCGAACTCCCCGCTCCCCGGCCTTTCGGTGCTCCCGCTCGGCCGCCGAAGAGCCCACTCCGATGCGCATCGCCCGACGGGCCAACGACGTTTCGCTCTCCGTGACCTTGGCGCTCGACGCCCGAGCCAAGGCACTGATGGCCCAAGGCCGCGACGTGATCAACATGTCGGTCGGCGAGCCCGACTTCCCGGCGCCCGCGCTCGTGCAGGACGCCGCGTGCAAGATCATTCGCTCGGGGCAAGTGCGCTACACGCCGGCCGCCGGCACGCCCGCGCTGCGTGCCGCGGTCGCGAAGTACCTCACCGAGTCGCGCGCGGTGCCGTTCGAAGCGCAGCACGTCACCGTCTGCCACAGCACGAAACACGCGCTGTCGGGCGCCGTGCTCGCGACCGTGCAAGCAGGCGACGAAGTGTTGCTCTTCCTGCCCGCTTGGGTGAGCTACGTCGAGATCGTGAAGCTCGCCGGCGGCGTGCCGATCAGCGTGCCGTCGCGCCCCGACCTCGGGCCCGACTTCGCGGCGATCCGCCGCGCGATCACGCCGCGGACACGCGCGATGCTGCTCAACAGTCCGTCGAACCCGACGGGTTACACGTGGAGTCGCAAGGAAGTCGAGGAGCTCGCCGCGATCGCGAAGGAACACGATCTCACGCTGCTCTCCGACGAGATCTATCGCCGGTTGATCTACGAAGGCGAACCCGATTGTTCGCCGGCGAGCCTCGGCGCCGACGCACGCTCGCGCACCGTGATCCTCGACGGCGCGTCGAAGAGTTACGCGATGACCGGCTACCGCATCGGTTTCGTCGCGGGCCCGCCGGAGGTCGCCGCCGCGGTCGAGCGCATCCACAGCCACTTGGTCGGTGCGCCGAACAGCGTCTCGCAAGCGGGCTACCTCGCCGCGCTCGAGACCGAGCCGCCGGAAGTCGAAGCGATGAAGCGCGAGTTCGACGTGCGCCGCCGCTTCCTGATCCCCGAGCTGCAGAAGCTCGGGCTCGCGACGCCGATGCCGCGCGGCGCGTTCTACGCGTTCGCCGACGTCACGCCCTACCTCGACGCGCGCGGCTCGACCGGTTTCTGCGAGGACTTGCTCGAGCAGCAGAACCTCGCGCTCGTGCCCGGCTCGGCGTTCGGCGTCGACACGCACGTGCGGCTCTCGTACGCGCTCGGGCTCGAGCGGATCCGGCCCGCGTGCGAGCGGCTCGCCGCGTTCCTCGCGAGCCATCCGCGCGCTCCGGCGGCGGCGCGGCGCTGAGCTGCGGCTGAGGTGTCCCGGCAAAGCGCGACGCTCCACCGGGACGCACTCGCAACCGCGCGCACGCCAACCGCGAAGCCGTCGTCGCTATTCGTAGATGCGCGCGGCCATCAGCATGTTCGCGACTTCTTCCCAGGCCGTCTCGGGCCGGCGTCCACCGCGCACGTTCGCGTAGAAGCCGTCGCTATCCGCATTCCACGCCGACATTGCTTCGAAGAACGAGGGCAAGTCGGGATTCTCCCAGCGCGCGCATCCCCGTGAGCAATCGCGAGCGTAGGCGTTCAGGAATGTAGTGAAACCCTCGCGGGTCGTCGCTCGTCGGGCCAACTCGTCCAAGTGCTGCGTCGGCTCCATCGCTCCACTCCGTGTGCGCTCAGTTCGGCCGGTACAGGTTCGTCGCGCCCGGGAATTCCTTCGACGCGATCTCGCCGATTTTCGCGAGCAGCGCGGGATCGTCGGTGTCCGCGAACACGTAGAACTTCCAGAGCGCGCGATACGAACGCTCGAGATCGGCGAGCCGCGGCACGCGCGCCGCGAAGGCGGCGAGCGGCTTGACGTTCGCTTCGCCGGGCCAGCGCACGTGCGTGTGCGCTTCCTTGAGCTGCATGCGCTTCGCCGGGCACGTGATGATCACTTCGACGGTCTTGCCGGTCGCGAACCGCACGAGGTCGGAGATGCGCTCTTCGGCCGCCTGGCGCTGCGGTTGGCCCTCGCGCGCGAAGTAGCGCTTCACGAGTTCCTCCTGCACCGCTTCGTTCTCGTAGCGCGGGAACACGCACACGCGTTTCGGCAGCTTGCGGTTCTTGAAACGCTCGATCGCGGACCGGATGCGCCGGGCGACGTCGGGCGTGCACTTCTTCGCCTTCTCGCCTTCGCGTGCGACACGCTCGAGCAAGTCGAGCACCGACGCGTCGGTCTGGTCGTAGAAGTCCTCTTCCTTGACGAGCCCAGCGTTGAGCGCGAGTTCGACCGCACGCGCGACCAACGCGCCGGCGGCGACTTTCGCGTGGTGGTAGTACACGCGTTCGCTGAAGAAATACCGCGCTTCGAGCAGGCGCACCATTTCGGACAGGATGTCCTCGCGCAGCAGGTTGTGCTTCGCGAGGTCGATGTAGAGGTGCCCGCTCGCGCGGTCGACGCGGAAGTACGAAGCGAGCCGCGGATCGATCGCGAGCTTGAGCCCGGTGAAGTACGCGTCGCGCGCCAAGTAGTCGAAGATGTCCGAGCAGATCGTGTCGGAGTTGATCTCGCTCCAGTACGGCGGGATCGAGCGCGTCTCACTGGCATGCTCGCCGCGCTCCGCGCAGAGGATCGCGAGCACGTCCTTCGCGAGGCCGAGTTCGCGCAGGACGCGCCCGATGCCGGTCGCCGGCGCGAGCATGCGCTCGAAGCGATACGGCGTGTCGTGCCGGTGCATGAGCCCGGCCTGATCTTCGACGTTGTGCCCGAACGGGATGTGCGTGACGTCGTGCACGAGCGCCGCCATGCGCACGATGCGCGTCTCCGCGTCCGAGACGCCGAGACACTCGCGCGAGTTCTCCTCGAACGAGCGATTGATCGCGTCGACCATGCGCTGCGCGAGGTGCAACGTGCCGATCGAATGGTCGAAGCGCGTGTGCACGGCGCCCGGATAGACGAAGTTCGCCGAGCCGAGTTGTTTCACGCCACGCAGCCGCTGCATCTCGGGCGTGTCGAGCACGAGCAACTCCTCGTGCGTCAGGTACACGTCGCCGTGGACGGGGTCGCGGATGACGCTGAAACGCTTCTTCGGAGCCACGAAAAAAGTTCTGCCGCGCTCGCGGCGGGCCGCGCATGGTAGCGAGCCGCACCACCGCCCGGCAGGCGCGTTTCGAGGTCCGTGAACGACCCGGTAGAATCCCCCCGGATGCAGTCTCCGGTCGTCCCCGTCGCGTCGAGCGGCCTCACGCGCCCCTCGCCGTGGAAGATCCGCGTGCTCGCCGTGCTCGGCGGAACGGTGGTCGCCCTGTTCGCGTTCGTCCTGACGATGCAGCACCGCAGCTTCGGCGCGCGTGCGTCGGTGTCGTTTGAGAAGAAGGGCGACGACTTCGCGGAACTCGTGGCGGAACGCAATCGGATGATCCTCGAAGCGGCCGACCTGGGGTCGCTGATGACGTGGCGCCTCGCTCTGCCCGAACGGATCACGAAGAGCCTCTTCCCGATGCGGAGCTCGACGCAGACGTACGACGAGTACTGCTACTACCGCTACAAGTCGAACCTGAGCTTCGCGAACCTCTGGCCGGAGCATCCGAAGGGGCGCTGGTACGCGCGCACGAACTCGCTCGGCTTGCGCGAGGACGCGGAGACGCCGCGCGGCGAAGTCGACCTGCGCGTGATCGTGACCGGCGATTCGCACACCGACGGCGTGTGTGACAACGCGGAGTCGTTCGCGAATCGGTTGGAGGCGAAGCTCGTCGAACGCCATCCCGAAAGCGCGATCGACGTCGGCAACGCAGGGAAGGGCGGATACTCCTTCTACAACTACCTCGGCGTGCTCGAACGCTTCCTCGCGCTCGAGCTCGTGCCGGACGTCTTCGTCGTGACCGTCTACGGCGGCAACGACTTCGAGGAGACGCTGACCGCGTGGCACTTCTTCGCCGGCACGCTTCGGGAGTCGGGCTCGGAGGAGTACTGGAAACGCATCAACGCCGGCAAACAGGTGAACGAGCCGTGCATGTCGCAGGGCATGCTCGCCGTCGAGTACTTCAAGACGCAGCCGACGGAACTCGAGCACGCGCTCTCCGCCGCGTTGTCGCTCTCGGGACAGATCGTCGGTCGCGCGCGCGCCGCCGGAGTCGTGCCGCTGTTCGTGTACCTGCCGTCGTGGTACGAGCTCGATCCCGACCGCTCGATGGAAGAGTTCGGCGACGTCGCACGCGCGATGGGACTCGAGCGCGCGGACTTCGCTCGCGTGACCGAGCTCGGCGAGCGCTACCTCTCCGGGCTGCGCGCGCTCGGCGCCGACGTCGTCGACCTGCGCCCGACGTTCCGCGCACGCCGCGGCGAGCTCTATTGGCAGCAAGACCACCACATCAACCTCGCCGGCCACGAAGCCGTCGCCGAGGCGTTGCTGGAGCCGGTGTCGAAGCTCGGCTTGGATCGTCCGTGACGGCGCGAGCTCGGACGGCGCGTCGTGGTTCCGCGCGCTTGGCCGCGGTCGCGTTCGGGCTCGTGCTCGCGGCGCTGATCGGCTACTTCGGTTGGCGTGCGTGGCAACGTTCCGCGGCCGACGTCGCCCCGATCGAGCTGCGTGAGTCGGCGCCGGTCTCCGCCGAGAAACTCTCCGCGCGGCGCGCGGCACTCGCGGATCCGACGCGCGCCTGGACTCGCACGACGCGCCGGTTCGAACTCACGGCCGAGGACGCACGCGAGATCTCGCCGCTCGACGCGCCGAACCAACAGTACGATCCGATCTGCTTCCTGAAGCACGATCCGAACCTCGACCTGAACGTCGATTGGCCCGAGCACCCGAAGGGCCGATGGAACCTGCGCACGAACTCGCTCGGCTTGCGCGAGGATCGCGAACTCGCTCCGCAGTTCGACGGACTGCGCGTGCTCTGCACCGGCGATTCGCACACCGACGGCGTCTGCAACAACTGGGAGTCGTGGCCGCACCGCCTCGAAGCCGCGCTGCGCAAGGCGCACCCCACCGCGGCGGTGGAAGCGATCAACGCCGGCAAGGGCTCGTACAGCTTCTACCACTACCGGGGCGTGCTCGAACGGCTCGCAACGCTGGAGCCCGACCTCTTCGTCGTCGCGGTCTACGGCGGCAACGACTTCATGGAAGTCACGCGGCCGTGGTACTTCTTCGCCGGCGCCGAACGGCCGCGCTTCGACTTGGAGGACTGGCAACGCCTGAAGGCGGCCCGTTCGACCGACGCGCCGGGCATCGCGCAGTTCTGGACGAGCGCGCTCTACTTCCGGCGCTTCCCCGACGAAGTCGACGTCGCCGTCAGCGCGGCGCTCGCGCTTTCCGCCGACATCGCCGGCGCCGCGGGAGCTCGCGGCATCCGCGTGCTCTTCGTGTACGTGCCCTCGCGCGCGGAGCTCGCGCCCGACGCCGAAGTCGAGCGCTCGCGCGCGACGCTGACGGCGCTCGGACTCACTCGGGCGGATCTCGACACGTCGGGCCGCATCGCCGATCGCTACTTGCAGGGCCTCGCGGCGCTCGACGTGCCGACCGTCGACTTGCGGGCGAGGTTCCGCGCCGAGCCTCGCGCGCCCTACTGGGACCGCGATCAGCACATCGACCTCGCCGGTCAAGCCGCGATCGCCGCCGAGTTGGTCCCTTGGCTCGAGCCGCTGCTCGTCGCGCGCTGAACGTGACGGCACACCAGAGCGCTCCCTCGGCACGGCGTGAGCCACGTCGCGCGCTACGATGACGCCGATGCTGCTCGCCCTGCTCCACGCGCTCTCGTTCGCCGCGGCGCCCGCGAGTTCCGCGAGTTCCGCGAGTCCGGTGTGTCTCGCGCGGCCTGGCGCCCCCGTGGCGGTCGGAGGACGCGAATACACGCCGGAAGCCGCGCGGCGCGCGTTCCCGGAACTCGCCGAACGCGCGGTCGATCCGCGTTGGGAGTTCGACCCGCGCTTTGGCGTGCGCGCGAAGCCGCGCCTGCGCCTCGAGCTCGCTCATCCGGATGCCCCGGGCGGCGAGTGGGAGTTCGCCACCAACTCGCTCGGTCTCTGGATGGAGGCCGAGCTCACGGAAACGCCCGCCGCGTCCGCGGTGCTGCTCGTCGGCGGCGTCGAGCTCGAGTCGCCGTGCGCGCGAAGCCAGACGATCGGAGCGCGACTCGACGCCGCGCTCGCCGGCCTGCACCGCGATGCGACCCACGAAGTGCTCGTCGCGGGCGCGCCGAGCTGGAGCTTCGCGCAATATGCGACCGCGCTCTCGGTCTTCGGTCCGCGCCGGCCGCTGCTGTGCGCCGTGCTGACGGGCTTCCCCGACCTCGAAGCCGGTCTCGGGCCCTTCTACCACTTCACCGGCGCGCAGCCGCCGACGCGCACGAGCGACGAGCTCGCGGCCCTCGACGCGGCCCGCGCGCGCTGGCCCGACGAGCTCGCGAGCGGGCTCGCGACGCTGCACCGTTTCACGCGCCATCCCGAGGAGCTCGACACGGCGCTCGCGGCCGCCGCGGCGAGCTTGGGCGAACTCGCGGGCACCGCGTCGGCGCACTCGACCGAGATCGTCGTACTGTGGTGCCCCCCGTTCCTCGTGGGCAGCCCGGACGCGCGCGAGAAGGCGGCGCGGGAGCAGGCGCTCGCCGAGCCGCTCGCCGTGCTCGGACTCGGCCCCGCCGATTTCGCCCGCGTCGAGCAGGCCCGCACGCGGCTCTTCGAATCGGCGAAGGCCCTGCGCATCACGGCCGTCGATCTCGCGCCGACCTTCGCCGCTGCCGACGACGAAGTGGTGTTGCCGCGCTCGCGGCGGCTCGCGCCCGCCGGCAACGCGCTCGTCGCGCACGAGATCGCCAAGCGGTACGAAGTGCTTTTCGCGTCGCGGCAAGCGCGCACGAAGTGAGGTCGCCGTGTTCGTGGGAATCGCGTCGGCCCTGCTGGTCCTCGTCGGTGGCATGAGCGAACCTTCGCGGCACGTGGACCCGCCCCACCAGGAGGGCCCCGGTGTTCCCGAACGCCGGCAGGAGGAGCCCGCGCCGAAAGTGGCGCTCGTCCTCGTCGCGAGCACGACGCGGCTCACGCCCGGCGGCGAATTCGAGCTCGCCGCGCGTTTCGTGATTCCCCCCGGTCAACACATCCATTGGACGAACCCCGGCACCGGCGCGACGCGCACGAACGTCGAGCTCACGCTGCCCGACGGCTTCGAGGTCGACGGACCGTTCTTCGCCGGACCCGAACGCTTCGACGAAGGCAACGGCACGGTGCACTACGGCTGGGAGAAGGAAGCGCTGGTGCTCTGGCGCGTGCGCACGCCTGCTGAGCTCACCGAAGACACGCATTACACGTTCGCGGCGTCGGCGCGCTGGCTCGCACACGGCACGACGCGCGTGATGGGCGAAGCAGCGAAGAAACTGCGACTCGAACCGATCGCCGCGGGTGCGCCTGCCGCGCCGAACGAGCCCAAGCTCTTCGCGCGCGCGAGAGATCGGTTGCCGCGGCCGTGGAAGGAGCTCGAGGGCGCGCGCGTCGAGTGGTCCGCGTCGAAGGACGGCACGAAGCTCGTCGCGCTCTTCCGCGTCGAACACGGCGATCGGTTGGATTTCTTCCCCGATGCGACGAGCGCGTTCGACGTCGCCGGCAGACGTCTTTTCGCGGAGCGCGAGTTCGCGGGCGCCGTGGTCGAGCTCGTGCCGCGCGAAGGCGCGCCCGAGAAGGACCGCAAGCTCTCGGGGTTGTTGTCGGTCGAGCGCGACGGCGCGCGGCGCTGGTATCAGGTCGAACTCGCGCGCTGAGCTACTCGCGGCGCACGTCGCCGGAGCCGGCGATGCTCTGCGTCACTTGCGGCTCGCCGGCGTAGCGCACGTCGCCGGAACCCGCGATCGAAACCGAAAGCGTCTCGAGCGCCTGGACGTGCACGTCGCCCGAGCCCGAGATCCCGACGGTCACGCGCTTTGCCGCGAGGTCGCGCGCGCGCACGTCGCCCGAACCGCTGATGTCGACGTCGAGCGCGTCGACCGCGCCCGAGCAGCGCACGTTGCCGGAGCCGTCGATCTCGATGGCGAAGCCGGCGCCCGTCAACTTCGAGATCGTCGCGTCGCTCGAACCGTCGACTTCGAGGCCGACCAGCGTCGGCGCGACGACCTTGACGACCGGCTGGACGCGCAGCGAGTAGCTCCCGGACTTCAACTCGACGACGAGCGTGCCGTCCTCGACGCGTGTTTCGAGGTACTGGAGCACGTTGTCGTCCGCCGTGACCTCGAGCGACGGCGTCGCGCCGATCTCGGCGACCACGTCGGTCGAACCGTTGACGTGAATGCGCTCGAACCCTCCGACCGAACGGCTCTCGGTGCGCGCGACGCCCGAACCGACGACGTCCGCGCCCCAAGCGCCCCAACTGCCGCAGGAAACGACGCAGGAACTCGAGAGCAACGCGAGACCGAGGGACGCGAGACACGCGGGGAGCTTCATGGGAATCCTTCGCTGGGGTCGGAACGGACACCCGCCTTGCGGGCCGAACGACTCGGGATTTTCGCCGCGGGCGAATCCGTTGCAATCGACGGCCGAGCTCACGACCGCCAGAGTCCGCGAACCGCCGCTTCGGCGCGTTCGGCGAGTTCCTTGCGGCTCGCGCCGGCGAGCGGTTCCGTCGCGAACACGGCTTCCGCGTCGAAACGCGGCAACGCGAGCAACCGCAGCGCGTGACGGACGAACGAAGGCTCGTCGAACCACGCGACCACGCGGCTCGCCGGAAGCGCGGAGGGCGGCGTCGTGTAACGCAGCGCGGCACACCACACTGGCGCTCGGCCGCCGACCGCGGGCTCGAAGAGCGAGGGCCGGAACGGGAGCAGGCTCTCGCCGTCCGTGGTCGTGCCTTCGGGGAAGAACCCGACGAGGCGGCCGGCCGCGAGCGCCGCGCCGATCGCAGCGTTGACGTCCGCGAGCGCCCGCTTGTCGCCGCGCGGCACGAACAACGTGCCCATCGCGCGCGACGTGCGGCCGACGAGCGGCCAACCGCGCACTTCGGCCTTCGACACGAACACGGCGCCGGTCTCAGCGGCGAGCAACAGCACGTCGACGTAGCCCACGTGGTTCGCCACGAGCAATCCGGGCCCACGCGGCAGCGGCCCGCTCCGCGACCGGCGCATGCCGACGACTCGCGCCGTCGCGCGCGCCCAACGGAGGTAGATCCAAGCGCGCCAGGCGTCGGCTCGCGTGCCGGCGAACGGTCGGCCGGCGAGCCAGAGCAGGTAGAGCCCGACCATCACGGCGACGATCGCGGGAAGCCGCCACGCGACGCGCAGTGCGCCCATGCGTCGGCGTCAGGCGCTCGTCGCGCGCGGCGCGAGCTTCTTCGCCGCGGCGTACGCTCCGAGCGCGAGCACGTAACACGCGCTGCCCGACCAGAACGTGGTCGTGATGCCGAAGCCGAGCGAGATGGCGAGCGCGCAGACGCTCGCGAGCACGCCGGTCGCGCCGTTGATGCCCCAGAGCCACGGCGTGAGCCCGTCGCGTTTCGCGCCGGCGAGTTTCATGCCGAGCGGGAACGCCATGCCGAGCACGAACCCGAGCGGCAACAGCAGGCCCGTCGCGACCGCGATGCGCACGTTCGTCGTCGCGCCGGCGTAGCGCTCGATCGCGTAGGGCGTCGCGAAGCCGAACACGACCAGGACGACGAGCAGGAGCACGAGCCGCCCGAAGCCGGCGTCGTCGCTCCGGCCGGTGCGGCCGAGTTGGGTCGAGTAGCTGCCGAGGCCGCTCGCGAGCAGCACGGAGAACAGCACGACCGAGAAGCCGTACACCGGGTGGCCGAGGAAGACCACGAGCCGCTGCATCTGCGAGATCTCGACCAGCATGAACCCGACGCCGATCGCGCCGAAGAACAGGAAGAGCGGCAACGAACCTTGGAGCTCGCCGCGGCGCGTGGTCAGCCAGAGCGGCACGACGATGCACGCGAGCGTCAGCACGAACACGACGCCGAGCAGCGCGAAGAGCAACGCGACGGCCTTCATGTTGAAGCTCATGTCGCCTTGGCGCCAGAGCTCCGTGCGCAGCGCGTCGCCGAGCCGCAGCATGTGGAAGAAGAACGGCCGGTCGTCGCTCGGCGGCGAGACGTCGAGCTCGTAGCGCGCGACGGCCGCGTCGAGCTCGCGCGTCGTCAGGAACTCCTCGAGCAGCGCGTCCTTCGACACGCGCGGCGAGATCACCAAGTTGAACTCCTTCTCGTTCACTTGGCGGTCGAACGTGTTGAGGTCCTCTTCGGTGAACGGCTCGCGCGAGACGAGCATCGTGCCGACGCCCGCGGCGTCGAGCACGCCGGGAATGCCGCCGGTGATCAAGTGCGTCGCGACGATCACGTGCTGGCGCGGATCCTCGACGCCGCGCGCCCGCAACGCCGCGTTCGCGAGCGTCGCGAGGCGATAGATCTCGCCCGGCCGATCCGGAAAGAACCACCGCGAGAACGACAGCACGCCGCGGTCGGAGAGCTTCGAGAGGAAGAGCTCCCACGCTTCGAGCGTGTAGAGCGAGTTCTCGGTGAACGTGAACGCGCCGGCCGCCGTCGCGGCCCACGTGTCGATCAACGACACTTGCAGGACGTCGAACTTGCGGTCGGTGCGCGCGATCCAGCTCCGGGCCTCGTCGTTGACGAGCTCGACTTCCGGGCGGCGCTCGAGGTGCCCGGTGAACTCGCCGAACTCCTGCGTCAAGGCGCGCAGGATGTCGTCGTTGATCTCGACGCCGGTGACGTGCTTCTGGCCGAACACCAACGCGGAGAGCACGTCGCGGCCCCCACCGACGCCGACGACCAGCACGTCCGCGTCGGTGCGCACGGAGTGCACGAGGTTCGTGACGTCGTAACGGAGATGGTCGGCCTTCTCGAAGTCGCCTTCGAAGTCGGTCATCACCGTCGCGGCGGTCGCGTCGATGTTGAGGCCGAGCTGCTTCTTCGTGCGCTTGTTCTTCGGATACGTGTTCGAGAGGCCCCAACCGGACGGCGGCGAGAGCTCCTTCGGGTCGCCGAACACCGCGATCCGCGAGAAGCTGTTCCACTTCTCCCAGAGCGGCGGCGGCTCGACGGCGCCTTTGACGTACGTCAGCCGCACCAGCGGATCCTGCTCGGCGGCGCGTTCGACGCCGACGAAGGCGAGCACGGCGAAGACGACCGTCGCCGCGACGCCGAGCAACCGTGTGCGCCCGGCCCGGGTGCCGAGTGAGAACGCGACGCCCGCGAGCGCGGCGACCGACGCGACGGCGAACACGGCGCTCGGCCCGTCCGCGTGGCGCATCAGGAACACGAACGCGATGCACGCGAGCGCGGCGCCGATCAAGTCGATCGCGTAGAGACTGTTGGTCTGGCGCGGAAACCGGGTCAGCGCGAGCGCGACGGCGATGCCGCTGAACACGAACGGCACGGCGATCACGAGGTACGAAAGCGCGAGCGACCAGATGCCGAGCAGCGTCGCCTTGCCGATGAACGGCACCGACAGGTGCGTCAGGAAGCTCGCGACGATGCCGAGCGCGAACCACACCGAGTGTTTGGCGAGGTCGGCCTCGACGTCCTCCTGGCGGAACCGCTCGGGCCGCAGGTAGACGATCACGGCGCCGACCGTCATGCCGAACATGGCGACCGAAACCGCCATGAAGGCGAAGTGGTACCACATCGTCACGCTGAAGATCCGCGTGAGCAGGAGCTCGTAGAAGAGCGTCGCCAGCGTGACGAGGAAGAGCCCTGCGTACGTGGAGGACTTGGCGCGCGGCGCGACGGTCATCGGGGCGGGTGGGACGAGGATCGGCACCGCGGCGCGGCGCGTTCGAACGGGCGCGACATTCTACGGCTCACCGAGGCCCGCGTCCTTCGTCGGGCGGCGTCCGATCGCACGGATGTCGCCTCGGCACCCCGCGGCCGAGTGCGTCGCGGCCCGAGGGCGTGCACACTGCGCGCGGCGACCGTCCGAGCCGCACGTTCGGGCTCGGGGTCGGAAAGAAGCTCCGGGTCAGGGCCCGAGATCGAGCACGCGGAACGTGCCGAAGCGCCGCTCGGGCCGCGTCGCGGCGGCCGCGAGCGCGACGAGCGAGGGCAGGTCCGTCCACTTGCGCTTCGTGAAGCTCTCCTCCCCTTGCACGACGAGCCAGCGAGCGCGCCCGTCGCGGAACGGCGCCGCCCAACGCGCGTCGAACGCCGGGAACGCCGGATCGTCCGGCCACGGCAGCGTCAGACCGGGGTGGAGCCAGAGGCACGGCGCGAGCGACGGTTTGCGTGCGAGCGCCGCGACGATCGTCGCGTCGCCGAAGAAGACGAACCCGTCGGGGCTCTCGCGCAGGAAACGCACGAGCTCGCCGAAGTCGCGCGCAGCGATCGGTGCCGCGGTCGGCAGGCACCAATCGAGGAACGCGAGCTCTTCGGGCAAGTGCGACCGCGCCGCGTCGGCCGCTTCGCGCGAGTAGACGAGGTCGTTGACGATCCGCGTGTCGACGACGTCGCGTTGGAAGGTCCACGCGTCGCGCACGACGCCCACGGCGAGCGCCACGCCGACGAGCCGCGCGCTCGTGCGCAGCGCTCCGGACGCGGCACCTTCCGCCGCGAGCCGCGCGAGGCCCGCGTGCACGAGCCCGACGCTCGCGAACACGAGCGGCACGCCGTTCTGCCACTGGTTGCCGGCGAACGCGACGAAGACGTAGCAGGTCCAAGCGAGCGCCGCGGCGAGCGCGAAGGCGCCCAGCGCGACCCGGTCGACCGCGCGACCGAACGTGCTCTTCGCGAGCGCCGCGAGCGCGACGAGCGGAGTCAGCGCGCCGACGCTCGTCGCCACGAGCCCGGTGTCGCCGAGGATCGTCGTCACGCGGCTCGCGAACTTCGCCGGCGTGTTGACGAAGCGCAGCTTGAAGACGCCTTCCGACTGCGGGAGCCGCCAGCCGTAGTCGTACGCGAGTCCCCAATCGACGCCGGCGAGCGCGGCCACGAGCGCCACGAGCACGACGACCGCCGCACCGCTCGCGCCGAGCCACGCGAACGCCCGCAGGCGCCGACCGGGCGCCTCGCACGCAGCGATCGCGAGCACCAGCGGCAGCGCGAAGCCGGCTGGGATCTGCTTCGACGCGAACGCGGCGGCCAACGCGACGGCGCTCGCGCACCAGAGCAGCGCCGCTCGCCGCGGCCGTTCGCTCTCGCCGCGCGCCCACAGCGCCGCGACGAGCGCCGCGAGCGCGAAGAGGAAGCTCGCTTGCTCCATGTACGGCACGCCGATCGGCGGCGCGAACGTCACCGCCGACGCCGCCGCGTACACGAACGCCCACGGTAGTGCGAGCGCGAAGCGCCGCAGCAGCGCGAAGACGAGCAGCACGAAAGCGCCGTTCGCGAGCGCCGCGTGCAACACGTACGCGAACCACGTCGGCCCGAGCACCGCGAAGAACGGCGCCTGCAAGTAGATCGGCACGAGCCCGTTCGGCGTCGTGAAGTCGCGGAACGGGACTTGGCCCTGCAGGATGCGCCACGCACCGTCGAAGACGATGCCGTGATCGAGCGGCATGTAGCCCTTGGCTCCGGCATCGAGCTCGAGCGCGAACGCGAACGCGAACGTCGCGACGAGCGCCACGAGCACGACGAGCCTCACGCGGTTCATGCGCTCGGACTCGGTGTGCGGCGGGGACGAGCCATGCGAAGGGCAGAGTCTACGCGGCTCGTCGCGCCGTCCAACCCGCTGGCCAACTCGCTGGCCAACTCGCTGGCCAACCCGCTCGCCAACTCGCTCGCCAACTCGCTGGCGCACTCCACGGCGCTCCACGCAAATTTCCGGTGCCGCTGGAGCTTCGAGGAACGAAGTTCCAGCGCACCGCGCACGCGAGGGTCGCGCCTCGGCAAAGTTCCCCGAGCGTGCGGCGAACGCGCACGCAGGACGGAGCTCAGTGCTGGGTCGACCGACGGGTGCAACGACGCTGGACCAGCGCTGCGCCGCCGCCGCTCGTGAGCCGCCGCCGCTCGCGAGCCGGGGGCACTCGTGAGCCGGGGGCACCGCGCGCGCTTGGGACTCCGGGGACTCCGGAGACTCCGGGGACTCCGGGGACTCCGGGGACTCCGGAGACTCCGGGGACTCCTGGGACGCCCGGGACACCGCGAAGCCGACTCGCCGGCGCGGCCGTCCGCTTGGCCGCCCGCGGACCGTCGGGTTAGGCTCGCCATGATGGCCGACGCCGACTCCAACACGCCCACGACCGGCGGCGAGCCAGGGCCCTCCGCCGCGCCGAAACGCCGGCGCGGCTGCTTCACGAAGCTCGCGCTCGCCTGCGGCACGCTCGTGGTCACCGGCGTGCTCGCCGAGTTCGTCGCGCGTGGCTTCCTCGATTGGACGGTCGCGTACCACGAACCGACCGCGCCGAAGGTCGTGCGCGACGTCGACGACAAGAACCTCGGCTACGAGCTCGTCCCCGGCGCGCACTACGGCGCGGAGTACCCGGCGACCCCGCGGTCACCGGCGAAGACGGTCTCCTACCAGATCAACGCCGACGGCTTCCGCGATCCGCGGGTCTACGCGCGACCGAAACCGGAAGGCACCTTCCGCATCGCAGTCCTCGGCGACTCGTTCACGTTCGGCATCGGCGTGCAAGGCGAGTCGCCGTACCCGAAGGTGCTCGAACGCGAGCTCGCGAGGCGCCTGCCCGACCTCTCGATCGAAGTGATGAACTGCGGCGTGTACGGCTACAACACGCGCCAAGAAGCCGCGTTGCTCGGCAAACGCGTGATCGAGTACGAGCCCGACATGGTGTTCGTGTGCTTCTACATGAACGACGTCGTGCCGGTCGACGTGCGCAAGGTCGGCCGTGCGCCGGAATCGGACCTCTCGACGTTCCTCGGGTTGACCTTCGGCGAGCCGCGCCGCGAGCACAAGGTGCGCACGTCCGAGGAAGTGCAGTGGTGGCTGCGCACGCACTCGGTGCTGCTCGATCATTTCGCGGCGGCGCTCGAGTTGAAGCTGCGCACTGCGGCCTACAACCGCATCTTGCGCGACAACTGGGGCGTCGAGGACGCGCCTGGGTGGAACGAGCTCCAGACGTACCTCACCGCGATGCCGACGTTGTGCCAGACGAAGGGCGCGGACTTCCGTCTGCTGCTCTTCCCCGACCTCACGCTGCTCGGCGACGACTATCCGTGGCGCACGCAGCACGAAGCGCTGAAGCAGCTCTGCCGCAAGCACGCAGTCCCGTTCTACGACCTCCTGCCGATCGTCGAGCACGAGGACCCCGCGAGCCTGCAGGTCCACCAAGTCGACCACCATCCGAACGAGCGCTGTCACGAACTCGTCGGCACGAAGCTCGCCGAAGGCCTCGCGCCGACGATCCAGAAGTTGCTCGCCGACCGAGCGAAGAAGAAATAGCCGTCGGCTCGACGTGGACGGCTCGAGCGCACGCAGCCCCGCCGAAGCGGCCCGCCGCGGGCGCTCGAACGCCCCCAAACTTCACCTGCCGCAGCAGGAGTCGAAGCGCAGCGGTTCGTCGTGCGGTTTTTCCGGCGAGAGGCACAGCGTTTCTTCGTCGTGCATCTCCTTGCGGAGCTCTTCGAAGAACGCGCGCAGCTTGCCGACGTGCTCGTGAGGCGTCGTGTGCAGGAGCAGCTTCGACAGCGCCTCGATGCGAGCGCGCTGATCGACGTGTTCCTTGTCCATGCGGTCGACGAGCTCCTTCTTGCCGTCGTCGGTCAGCACCGGGCGCAGGAGTCGGTCTTCGTTCTCGATGTGGTGCCAGAAGCGTGCATAGAACGCCGTCAAGAGCCCCTCGAGTTCGCCGGCGTTCGCGCGGCGAATGCGCTCCATGCGCTCGAGCGCGTTCTCGATGTCTTGAGCGCGACGACGCAGCTCGTCGTGCTCGGCGAGGATCATTTGCCGAATCCCGTACGACTTGACCGACATGGCTACCTCCGTTGGCGCGCGACGGAAAAAAAGGCCGCACTTCCATACGGATTGTCGGTAGGGGCCCACGAACTTAGGTATGGGCCCAACGGAGCAGTCCCCCTGCGCCAAGCGCCGGAGGAAAGTTCGCGCGGGGCCGCGGAGGTCCGCAGTCGGCGATGCTGAAGGCGGGCACGCCGCGCACGGGTTACCCCGTGCCGCGGCGGACACCGCCGAGCGCGCTCCACCGCGAGGCCAGGCTTCACTCGTCGAGCGCAGCCGAGACCGCTCGACGACTCCATCCGCCGACAGCTCGAGGAGCGCTGCGGCGAAAGCGTGTCACCCCTGCGCCGCCGCGATCGCGTTGAGGACCCAGGCCAGTCCAACACGTTCGAGCGGCTTCGGTGCAGCGCGTGCCGCAAGCGTCGGCAAGCGTCCGCACGACTCGAAGTACGCTTTCTCGAGGTCGACTGGGATCGCGACGGACTTCTTGGCGCGACAGACCTCGACCCACGCAGGGAAGTGGAAGAAGGACACGCCGGCGACTTCCGCGCGCCGTTCCAACTCGGCGATCACGTGCGGCGCCGCAGCGAAGGAAGCCGGGTACACGTCGCGTTGATGCTCAAGCGCGCGGAACAAGGAGAACCACGGCTCCGCTTCGGGTTCCGACGTGGAGAGGCCACGTGATCGCTCGAGCAACGGCGGAATGTCCGCCGCGCTTCCGTACGCGTGCTTCGGTTCGCGCCACCGTTCACTGCGCAGCTCGCGCATGACGTCTCCCGCCGCGGCCCGCGTCATCGTTCGTGATCGCAGTGTGTTCGGCGCGCCGTGCGGGCTCGGCATGTGCGCACCGTGCGGCCGGCGTGAACTCGATCGGGTCGAGCCGGCGGGACACCGATTGCTCGGCCGCGAGGCAAACGGGTTTGCCCGCCGAATTCCAGATGGAGCTCGACGAGTCGGGCCGGCTCAGCGCCCGCCGAGGAACGCCGCGGCCGCCGCGTTCGCGCTCTCGACCAGCGGGCCCGGCCACAGACCCAGCACCACCACGGCCAAGAGACACACGGCGATCGCCGCGGACAACGGCGCGCCCGCGTGGATCTTCTCGTCGCTCTTGCCTTCCGCCATGAACGTCTGGCGTGCGACCGACAAGTAGTAGAAGAGGCCCACGACCGCGAGCACGATGCCGACGATCACCGGCACCACGAGCCCGGCGCGATACGCTTCGAGGAACACGAAGAGCTTCGCCCAGAAGCCAATGACGAACGGGATCCCCGCGAGCGACAGCAAGAACACGAGCAACGCGCCGCCGAGCCACGGCGAACGCCGCGACAAGCCGGACATCTCTGCGATTCCGTGCCCGCCCATGTCCTGCGCGGCGGCGTGCACCACCAGGAAGAGCCCGAGGTTCGTGAACACGTACGCCGCGATGAAGAAGAGCGCCATCGCGAGGCCTTGTTCGGTCGCCGCGGCGAGCGCGATCAGCACGTAACCGATCTGCGCGATGCCGGAGAAACCGAGCAGGCGCCGCGCATCGGTCTGCGGCAGCGCGAACAGGTTGCCGACCGCCATGCTCGCGATCGAGATCACGACGATCGCAGGCGCCCACAGTTCCTTCGCGCCGACCCAACCGGTCGACATCAGGATCACGCTGAGCGCGGCGAGACCGCCGGCCTTCGGCGCGACCGAGAGGAACGCGACGAACGGCGTCGGCGCGCCTTGGTACGTGTCGGGCACCCAGAAGTGGAACGGCACCGCGCCGAGTTTGAAGCCGAAGCCCGCGATCACCAGCATCAGACCGACGGTCGCGAGCGGCGACATCTGCGCGCCTTGCGCGATCGACGTCGAACCCGACAGTCCGACGAGCAACGCGAGACCGAAGAACGTGAACGCCGAGCTCGCGGCGCCGGTGACGAAGAGCTTCAGCGCAGCTTCCGCGGCGAGCTTGGGCTCGCCCGGCGTCGTGTCGTTCTTCGCGTACGCGGCGAGCACGTAGAGCGGCACGCCCATCAGCTCGAACGCGACGACGAGCAAGACCCAGTCGCGGGCTCCCGGCAGCAGCAGCATCCCGACCAGGCTGAAGAGCAGCAGCGCGTAGTACTCGGCCTGACGCTTGGGCGCGTGGCGGTCGAGCCACTCGATCGAGCCGAGCACGCCGAGGATCGCGGCGCAGAGGAAGATGCGCTTGAAGAAGAGCACCCACGCGTCGGACACGTACGCGCCGTGCGGCGTCGTGCCGGTGACGTCGATCTGGAACGAAGCGATCAACACTCCGACCAAACCGGCGACGACCAGCGCGCCGATCGTGCGCCCGCGCAACGACGCGAGCGCGTCGAGCAACATCACGAGCGCCGCAAGACCGACGACGGCGAGGTCGAGCGAGAGGAGGTGGACCCAGGAGCTCACTTGTTGGTCTCCATGTCGGGCGCCGAGGCGACGGTGACGACGCGCGACAGGAACGTCGCGCTCGCTCCGTCGATCGAATCGAGCAGGAAGCGCGGCCAGAAGCCGAAGAGCACCAGCGCCGAGCCGAGCACCAGCGGCGCGGCCCATTCGGTGCGCTGCGCATCCTGGAGGTGCGCGTACTCACCTTTCGGCGCCGGCCCCCAGAAGATCGACTTGCACGCGCGCAGCACGTAGACCGCCGTGACGAACGCGCCGAGCACGCCCGGGATCGTCCACCACCAGTGCTCGCTCTGCGCCGCGCCGACGAACACCAGGAACTCGGCGACGAAACCGGCGGTGCCGGGCAGCCCGAGCGACGACAGGCACGCCAGCGTGAAGAACGCCGCGACCGCGGGCATCGGATGCGCGAAGCCGCCCATCTTGGCGATCGCTCGCGTGTGCGCGCGCTCGTACACGAGGCCGACGAGCGCGAAGAAGAGGCCGGTCATGATGCCGTGCGCGACCATCTGGTAGACCGCGCCGTTCCAACCGTTCGGCGTCAGCGTCGCGGCGCCGAGCATCACGACGCCCATGTGGCTGACGCTCGAGTACGCGACGATGTACTTGAGGTCGGTCTGGCTCGCCGCGCAGAACGCGCCGTAGAGCACGTTGATCACGGCGACCGTGCCGACGAGCGGCGCCCACACTTCGGCGGCGTCGGGCACGAGCACCATGCCGATGCGCATCACGCCGAACGCGCCGAGCTTCATCAGCACGCCTGCGTGCAACATCGACACGGCGGTCGGCGCCGACGCGTGGCCGTCCGGCGACCACGTGTGGAACGGGAACACGCCGGCGAGCGAGCCGAAGCCGAGCCAGAACAGCGGGAACGCCCACATCTGCGCCGTGCGCGAGAACGTCGCGTTCTCGAGCACCTGCATGTCGAACGTGCGCGCGCCCGAGCCGTTCCAGAGGATCAGCATGCCGACGAGCACCGCCGCCGAGCCGACGAGCAGCATCAACGTCAGCTTCATCGCGGCGTATTCCTTGCCGCCGACCGCGAAGCGCTTCCAGACGTACTTGAACGGTCCGGCCGCCTTGACGTCGTGGCTCGCGCCCCAGATGCCGATGAGCAAGTACATCGGCAACACGGCGATCTCGTAGAAGAGGAAGAAGACGAAGAGGTCCTGCGCGACGAAGACGCCGAACACGCCGGCGACCAGCACCAGCAAGAGCAGGAAGAACTCCTTGTCGCGCTTCGGCACCGACCAGCTCGCGAGGACGCCGGTGACGATGATGATGCCGGTCAAGAGCAGCAACGCGACGCCCCAACCGTCGACGGCGAGCTTCAGGTGGATGCCGTAGCTCGGCACCAGCGGGAAGCTCTCGAGCATCTGGAAGCCGCCGAGCGCGCGGTCGTACTGCGCCGCTACGACCAGACTGCCGACGAGCGACACCGTCGCGCCGACGAGCGACACGAGCCGGATCGCGAGCTTCTGCTCGTTCTTCAGGACCAAGAGCAGCGCCGCGGCGACCGCGGGCGCAGCGACGATCAACGAGAGCCAGTGATTCATGCCACGAGCCCCATCACGGCGACCAACACGGCGCCCAGCACGACCGCGACCAAGTAGTGGCGCATGCGACCGGTCTGCGCGCCGCGCACGGCGGCGCCGGCCTCGATCGTCGTGTAGCCCGTGAAGTTCATCAGGCCGTCGATCACGTACCGGTCGATCCAGCCGAGCACCGAGCTCACGCCGAGCAGCGCGCGGCGGTAACCGAGCTCCCAGAGACGATCGACGGCGCTCGCACGATCGAGCCCTTCGATCGCGCCGGCGACGCGCGCGTCCCGGTTGCGGCCGTAGACGGCGATCGAGGCGAGCAGCCCGGCGAGCGCCATCGCCGACGCGACGATCGGCGTCAGCCCGACGAAGTGCGCTTCGTAGTGCCCGCCGACCGCGTGCGCGAGCGTCGAGCCGAAGAAGCCCGCGACCACCGAGGGCACGGCGAGCACGATGAGCGGCCCGCTCATCGAGAGCGGCGCTTCGTGCGCGTGCTCGGCCTTGTGCGAGAGGTTCCCGAAGAAGGCGAGGCACAACACGCGGCCCATGTAGAACGCGGTCAGGAACGCGGAGAACATCAACATCCCCCACGGCACCCAACCGAAGCGGCCTTCGAGGCTCGCGAGCACCAGGTCCTTGCTGAAGAAGCCGGCGAGGCCCGGGATGCCGGCGAGCGAGAGCGCGCCGATCACGAACGTCAGCGTCGTCAGCGGCATCTTCTTCCTGAGCCCGCCCATGTCGGCGAGGTCGTTCGAGTGCACGGCGTGGATCACGCTGCCGGCCGCGAGGAAGAGCAGCGCCTTGAAGAACGCGTGCGTGCCGAGGTGGAAGTAGCCGGCGAACGCCGAGCCCGCGCCGAGTGCCGCGACCATGTAGCCGAGCTGCGAGCACGTCGAGTACGCGAGCACCTTCTTGATGTCGCGCTGCACCAGCGCGAGGCACGCCGCGAAGACCGCCGTGAACGCGCCGATCCAGAGCATGATGGTCTGCGTCGTCGCCGCTTGGACGAACAACGGGTCGGCGCGCACGATCAGGAACACGCCGGCGGCGACCATCGTCGCGGCGTGGAGCAACGCGCTCACCGGCGTCGGACCTTCCATCGCGTCCGGCAGCCAGATGTGCAGCGGGAACTGCGCCGACTTGCCGACCACGGCGAGGAAGAGCAGCAACGTGACGCCGACCGCGACCGTCGGATCGAGCTTCGCGGTCCATTCGAAGCCGCCGGTCGCGACGAAGAGCCAGAGCAGGCCGAACAGGAAGCCCATGTCGGCGAGTTTGGTCATCCAGAACGCCTTGACCGCCGCTTTCGCCGCGCTCGGCTTCGCGAAGTAGAAGCCGATCAGCAGGTAGCTCGTGAGGCCGACGAGCTCCCAGCCGGCGAAGGCCTGCAGCAGGTTCGGCGCCAGCACGAACGCGTTCATGCTGAAGAGGAAGAACGCGTGGTACGCGAAGTAGCGCCCGTAACCGCGCGGCGGCTCGTCGTGCATGTACGCGACCGAGAACACCTGCACGCAGAGCGCGACGAGGCAGACGACGGCGAGCATCGAGCTCGACGTGCCGTCGACGAAGAGCCCGATCTCGGCGATCGGCTTCGACACGGCGGAGATCCAAGTCACGGCGAAGCGCGCGTCGCCGAGCTCGTGGTGGACGAAGAGCAGCTTCACGGCCGCGGCGAGCGCGAGCACGCTGCCGAAGATGCAGAGCCCGGCCGCCGGCGCGCCGCGGTGGCGCACGAACGGCAGCACGACGAGCAGCAGCGCGGCGCCGATCGGCGCGAGCAGCGCGACCGCCGCGAGGAAGATCGGATCGTTCAGCGCGTTCATCCGCGGGCCTCGTTCGCTTGATCGAGCAGCGTGTCGTCGTAGCGCCGGTAGAAGAGCATCACGAGCGCGAGACCGACCGCGACTTCGGCGACGGTGATCGCGAGCACGAACAGCACGAGCGGCTGGGTCGGCGCGCCGGCGTGCTTCGCGAACGCGACCAGCGCGAGGTTCGCGGAGTTCACGAGCAACTCGAGCGAGATCAGCATGCCGATCGCTTGGCGGCGCGTGATCAGGCCGTACACGCCGATCGCGAAGACCGCGGCGGCGAGCAGGAGGCAGTGTTGGAGCGTCATGGGACTAGTCCGCTTCTGCGCGGAACGACGGCAGGCTCGACGTGCCGGGCGCTTCGCGCGCTTCGGCGTCGCGGCGGCGGGCGATGACGACCGCGCCGACGATCGCGGCGAGCAGGAGCAGCGACACGGCTTCGAACGCGAGCAGGTATTCGTGGACGAGCGAGCGGCCGAGTTCGCTCGTGTCGGGCGGCGGCACCGAGCTCTCGGGCAACTTCGTGTTCAAGATCGCGTACGCGAGCACGCCGAACACCGCGAGCGCGGCGACGACGCCGATCACGTTCTGATCGTTGTTCGCTTCGGCCGCGGCCTTGGTGTGCCGCCGCGTCACCATCAGACCGAAGATCATCAGCGTCGCGACGCCGCCCACGTACGTCAGCACTTGCACGCCGGCGAGGAACGGAGCGTCGAGGTACGCGAAGAGACCCGCGGTCGAAAGGAGCGCGAGCGCGAGCCACAGCACGGCACGCACGAGGTCGCGCGTGCGCACGACGGCGATCGAGCTCACCACGAGCCCGACCGCGCAGAGCCAGAAGAGCGCGTCGGCCATTAGGGTTGCGCCTCCGTCGACCCGGCGGCTTTCGCCGCCGGTTGGGCCCCCGTGGCTTCCGCCGCGGATTGGGCCGCCTTGGCAGCCGGTGTCTCGGGTTTCGCCGCGTCGGGCTTGGCAGCGCCCGCCTTGACGACCTCGGCCTTCGCCACTTCGGGCTTCGCGCCGTCCGCCGCAGGCGCCTTCGCATGGTGCGCGGCCTTCGGCGGCGGCGCCGCGCGACCGGCTTCTTGCATCGCCATCAGCTTGGTGCCGTCGCCCCAGGCGCGCGGCTTGTGCTTCCCGTTCGCGTAGAGGCGCTCCATCGTCAGCACGAGGTCCTCGCGCGACCAACCGGGCACCTCGGGCTCGCGCGTCATCACGATCGCGTCGACCGGACAGACCTGCACGCAGAGCTCGCAGTAGATGCACGCGTTCAAGTCGAGCACGAAGTCGTCGGCGTAACCGCGCTTCTTGCCGGTGACCGGCGACTCCTTCTTGCCCGCCGCCTTGATCGCGATGACCTCGGACGGACAGATGCGCTCGCACTGGAGGCAGCCGATGCAGAGCTGGTCGCCTTGTTCGTCGTGGAGCAGCGCGAAGGTCGTCCGGTAGCGCTCGGCGCGCGGCCGCACGACCTTCGGGAACTCGACGGTCGAGGGTTTGCGGAACGCGTTCTTGAGGCTGGTCGCGAGCGCTTGCAGCCCGTCGGTCAGGTAGTTCATCGCGGCGCGCTCCTCACAGCACCACCCAGGCGCCGGCGCCGAGCAACAGCGCGACGGCGAGCGGCACGAGCCAGTACCAGCAGATCCGCATCAGTTGGTCCGAACGGAAGCGCAGGAGCGACCAACGCATCCAGTAGACGAACACGAAGAGCCCGACGGTCTTCGCGACCATCCAGTGCAATCCGGGCGCGAACGGGCCATCCCAACCGCCGAGGAACAACGCGCTCGCGACCGCCGAAGCGACCAGCGTGTGCACGTACTCGCCGAGGTAGAACAGCGCGAACTTCATCCCGCCGTACTCGGTGGTGACGCCGGCGACGAGCTCGCTCTCGGCTTCCGGGATGTCGAACGGGATGCGGTTCGACTCCGCCAGCATCGCGAGCAGGAAGAGCCCGAACGCCGGCAAGCCGAGCCACACCGGGTCGATCAGGTACCAACCGTCGCGAGTCTGCGCTTCGACGATCTTCGAGACGTCCATCGAGCCCGCGAGGATCACCGGCACCATCGCGGAGAGCACCAGCGGCACTTCGTACGAGATCGACTGCGCGAGCGCGCGCATGCCGCCGAGCAACGCGAACTTGTTGTTGCTCGCCCAGCCCGCCATGAAGACCGGCATCACCGTGACGGCGCCGATCGCGAGCAGGAAGAGCACGCCGAGGTCGATCTTCGCGCCGACGACGGTCGCCGAGAACGGCACGACCGCGGCGGCGCCGAGCGCGCAGAGCGCCGCGAGCTTCGGCGCGAGGTCGAAGAGCGCGCGATCGGCGGCTTCGGGGACGACGTCTTCCTTCTGCAGCAGCTTGACGAGGTCCGCGACCGGCTGCGCGAGGCCCGACGGACCGACCATCGTCGGCCCAAGCCGCGATTGCATGCGGCCGGAGAACTTGCGCTCGAACCAGATCAACCACGCAGTCGCCGTCAGGATCCCGGTCAGGATCGCGACGCACGTCACCACGGCGGTCAACACGACGTTCATCGGTCCGCCTCCCCCATGATCGGGTCGACCGAGCCCAGGATCGCGAGCGCGTCGCTGACCGTGCCGCCGGGCAGCACGTAGGGCAACGCGGAGAGCGCGTGCAGGCTCGGCGGCCGGATCTTCAGGCGATACGGGTTCGCCGAGCCGTCGGCGATCAGGTACGTGCCGAGCTCGCCGCGCGGCGTCTCGATGCCGACGTAGGTCTGGCCCGGCGGGATCTTGATCGAGTTCGGCAGCTTGATCGGCCGGCCGCCGTTGATCGAGCCTTCCGGGATCGAGTCGATCGTCTCGCGCACGAAGCGCACGCTTTCCTTCAGCTCGCCGAGCCGCACTCGTGCTCGCGCGAGGCAATCGCCGCCCTCCGCGACGATCACGCGAGGCGCGACTTCGTCGTACGCGTGGAACGGCGCGTCGCGGCGCAAGTCATGGTCGATGCCGCACGCGCGCAACATCGGTCCGGTGAGGCCGAGTTCGAGCGCGAGCCCGGGCTCGATCACGCCGACGCCCTTCGTGCGCTTGACGAAGATGCGGTTCTCGAGCGACATGCCTTCGTACTCGGAGATCCGCGCTTCGATCACGGCGAGCGCTTCCTTGACGCGCCCCGCCCAACCCGCGGGCAGATCGTGGCGATTGCCGCCGATCGTGTGCGTGTTGTAGTGGAAGCGGCAACCGGAGACCTCTTCGAAGAGGTCCATGATCATCTCGCGCTCACGGAACGAGTGCATGAACACCGTCGTGCCGCCGCCGAGCGCGCCGCCGAGGTCCATCGTGAACGTGCCGAGCCAGAGCAGGTGCGACGCGATGCGCTGGAGCTCCGCGAAGATCATGCGGATCCAACGCGCGCGCCGCGGCACTTCGATGGCGAGCAGCTTCTCGAAGGCCATGTTGACGGCCTGCTCGTTCGTCATCGGCGCGACGTAGTCGTTCTTGTCGACGATCGGCGTGATCTGCGAGTAGGTCAGCTTCTCGCAGAGCTTCTCGACCGCGCGGTGCAGGTAACCGACGTACGGGACCGCTTTGACGACGATCTCGCCGTCGAGGTAGAGGTCCATCCGGAACACGCCGTGCGTCGCGGGGTGCTGCGGGCCCATGTGCAGGAGCAAGAGCTCCGCTTCCGGGTCGTACTTGTCGATCGAGAGGTGCGGATCGACGCGGCGTTCGACGGAGAGCGTCTGCAGCATCGTCATCTCCACGGCGCGCAGTGCGCGTCGATCGGGAAGTCGCGGCGCAACGGATGGCCCGGATAGTTCTCGGCCATCATCAGGCGCCGCAAGTCGGGGTGGCCGGCGAAGCGCGCGCCGACCAAGTCGAACTGCTCGCGCTCTTGCCAATCCGCGCCGGCGTAGAGCGGCACGAGCGACGGAATCGGTTGGTCGGGTGCCACACGCACCGCCCACGTCGCGAGACGCGAGCCCGGACCGACCGTGCGCAGCACGTACGCGACTTCGAGGTGCTCGCTCGCGCCTTCTTCCTTGCCCGCACGGCCGGTGCCAGCGAGCCAGTGAGTCGCGACGATCGAGACGAGCTGGCGATAACCGAGCTCCTTCAAGCGCCGCGCGAACTCGAAGTGGCGTTCGACGGGGACGAGCGGCGGTCCGTCCGCAGCCACGGCGACGCCGAGCTCGCGCAACAGCCCTTCGAAGTCCGGCGCGAAGACCGGCGTCGCGGGCGGCGGAGGCTCGAACGGCACGTCGACCGCCGGGCACATCTGCTCTTCGGTGACGCGCCCGGCTTGATCGGCTTGGAGCTTCGAGAGCTCGTCGTTGCGGCCGAGGTCGCGTTCACAGACGCGCGGGATCGCCGGCTGCGTGACGCGGATCAGGTCCGGGTTCGGGTCGCGGTCGACTTTCTCGCCCCGACGCCGCGCGTGGACCTTCTCCTGCAAGCGCAAGAGTCCGTGCATCAACGCTTCGGGGTTCGGCGGGCAACCCGGGATGTAGACGTCGACCGGGATCACCGTGTCGATGCCCGGGATCACCGAGTAGAGGTTGCGGTAGAAGTCGCCGGAGATCGCGCACGAGCCCATCGCGATGCACCACTTGGGCTCGGGCATCTGCTCCCAGAGCTTCAGCACGCGCGGCGCCATCTTCACGGTGATCGTGCCGGCGACCACCATGACGTCGCACTGGCGCGGCGTGCCGCGCACGATCGTGCCCATGCGGTCGAGGTCGATGCGGCTCGCGGCGGCGGCCATCAGCTCGATGCCGCAGCAGCTCGTCGCCATCGGGAAGACCCAGAGCGAGTTCGTGAGGCCCCACGCGAGCAGGTCGTCGACCGAAGCGAGCCCGAGCGAGACGCCGGGCAGCTTCTCGAGCGTCGCGTAGAGCGGGTGAGTCCAACTCGCGCCGGTGTCGAGGTTCGCGCGCTCGCTCATTGCCACTTCAGCGCTCCTTTGCGCACCGCCCAGAGCCACCCGAGCATCACGACGGCGACGAAGCTCAGGATCGCGACGAGGCCGTGGACTCCGAGCTCCCGGGCGTTGCCGCCCCAGGGGAACAGGAAGGCCGCTTCGATGTCGAAGAGCAGGAAGAACAGAGCGACGACGTAATAGCGGGCATGGAACCGCACCCACGCCATGCCGGCGGGGGATTCTCCGCACTCGTACGTCGTCTGCTTGAGCGGTGACTCCCGGCGCGCGCGCACGGCGAGGAGCTTCGCGCCGACGAGCAGCGCGACGACCATCGCGAGGGCGATCGCGAGGAAGACGATCAGCGGGTAGTCCTGGACGAAGGTGGACGTAGGAGACCTCGTGGGTGGGCTGGGAACGGAACGAGCGGGCGGCGAGCCTACCCGCGGGGACGCGGGGGGCGCACGTGTGGAACGCCAGGAACTGTGCACGAGCCCTGGCCCGAAACGGAGCCGGCGTCGTGACGGGAGCTTCGAACGGGGGGCTGCGCGAGTCCGGGTCCGGGCTCGAGCGGGTGCGCGACGCGGTGGTCCGCCTCGCGGTGGGCGCGCTGCGCTGGATCGCGACGGAACCGGTTCGAGCGCACCGGCGCCGCCACTGGCAACCGCGCGCTCATTGGGACACCGGCTCGTCGGCGAACGCCGCGGGGTCCGCGGGCGGATCGCCCCACGGGTCGGTCGCCTGGCGCGCGATCTCGGCCTGCACGTAGGCCTCGTGGTCGGCCTCCTCGGCGGCGAGTTCGGCGAACAGGAAGCGTGCTTCGGGGTCGGTGAGCTCGGCGAGCGCCGCCTTGAAGAAGTCGCGGGCCTTGCGCTCGGACTGCAGCGCGACGTCGAGCGCCTGGCGCACGGTCATGAAGGCGCGCACCGTGTCGTACTCGGGCGCCTCGATGTCGAAGACCTGCGCGCGGCCGACGGTCGCCGGCTGGTCGCCGAACGTCTCGCGCCGGCGCGCCAACAATGCGACTCGGTGCTTTTCCTCCATCCGCGCCATCTTGCGGAAGAATTCGGCGGCTTCCGGAGTATGCGCGACCGTCAGCGCGTCCGCGAGTTCGAGGTAGCGATCGCGCGCTTCTTCCTCGATCGTGACGGCGAGGTCGAGCGCGTCGACCAACGCGAGCTTCTTGAAGTCGAGGTTCGGGGTTCCGGGCAGCGCGTTCATGGTGGAGCTCACTTCTGCAGGAACACGTCGAGCAGGCGCAGGCGGTCGACGGCCTTCGGCGCCAGCGCCGCTTGCCGCTCGCGCACCAGCCGTTCGTAGGTCGGCGGCGGATCGGGACGGCGATAGAGCACGCCGGTGTGCAGGACCTTGCCGTACGAGCGAGCGACGTCGAGCGCGCGCAACTGGTCGCTCGCATCGTGGCCGAGCTTCGCGAGCGGCCGCAGGTGCGCCTTGTGCGCGCGGATCTGCTGCTCTTCCTGGCCGAACGTCACGCACGGCGACTGGATGTTGACGAAGGCGAAGCCGGGATAGCGGATGGCTTCTTCGATCAACGCCGTCAGCCCCGGCATGTCCGCCGGCGTGCCCTGCGCGACGAAACCGGCGCCGTAGGCGAGCGTGTAGAGCAGCGGGTTGATCGGCTCCTCGAGGCTGCCGAGCGGCGAAGTCACCGTCTCGAGCCCCTTCGGCGACGTCGGCGAGAGTTGGCCCTTGGTCAGCCCGTAGACCTGGTTGTCCATCACGAGGTACGTCAGGTCGAGGTTGCGCCGGATCGCGTGGGCGACGTGGCCGCCGCCGATCGAGAAACCGTCGCCGTCGCCGCCCGCGACGATCACCAGGAGGTCGGGGTTCGCGAGCTTGACGCCTTGCGCGATCGGCAGGGCGCGACCGTGGACGCTGTTGAAGCCGTACGCCGTCGTGTAGCCCGGGATGCGGCTCGAGCAGCCGATGCCGGAGATGAAAGCGATTTCGTGAGCGGGCCTGCCGATCGAGCCGAGCGCTCGATAAAGAGCCTGCAGCACTCCGTAGTCGCCGCAGCCCGGGCACCAGATCGGTTTCAGCGGGCTCGCGAACTCCTTCGGGTCGCGTTTCGTCGCGGGCACGGTCGTGTTCGCAGTCGTGGTCATGGCTAGCGCACCCCCGCCGTCGCGCGCGCTTCGAGCGCCGCGAGCACTTGGTCCGGACGGAACGGGTTCGCGCCGCTCCGAGAGAAGGAGACGAGGCCCTTCGGCAGGTCGAGCTCCATGCGCAGGAGCTTCAGCAACTGGCCTTGGTAGGAGAGCTCGACGACGAGGCCCGCTTCGACCGACGCCAGGAACTCGCGGTAGATCGGCGCGGCGATCGGCCAGAGCAGCCGCGGCACGAGCAGCTTGGTCCGCAGGCCCTTCGCGTTCGCGAGCTCGCACGCTTC
The DNA here is from genome assembly GCA_023150475.1 of Planctomycetota bacterium. Classification (GTDB taxonomy): domain Bacteria; phylum Planctomycetota; class UBA1135; order UBA1135; genus JACRIN01. The sequence continues at coordinate 109,310 of JAKLKU010000014.1, read as the reverse complement.
GCGCGCGACGCCGGCGCTCGAGCCCCAACTGATCAGCGCGAACGGCGCGTCGCTCGGACCGAAGACTTCGAAGAGGTCGCGGCGCGCCTCGAGCGGCGCGAACTTCGCGAAGCGCTTCTTGGTCATCTGCGCGTGCACTTCGCCGCTCGCGGTCGGGTCACCCTTCTGGTTGTGCTCGATGCCCGCGCCGAGGTAACTGCCGCCCGGTTGGCCGGGATGACTGATCGGGCTGACGCCGTTCTCGGTCAGCCGGAAGCGCTGGTAGTTCACGAGTTCCTGAGCGTTCGGCCGCACGCGCGTCTCGAGCGTGAAGCGCGAGAGCTCGATCGGCTCGACGATCTCCTTGCGCTGCGCGAGCTCTTGGTCGGAGAGCACGATCACCGGCGTCTGGTAACGCTCGGCGAGGTTGAACGCTTCGACCGTGACCGCGAACGTGTCGGCGACCGACACCGGCGCGAGCACGGGCCGCAGGACGTCGCCGTGCGCTGAGAACACGGCCTGGAACAGGTCCGCTTGTTCGCTCTTCGTCGGGATGCCGGTCGCGGGGCCGCCGCGCTGCACGTCGAGGATCACGAGCGGCAGCTCGGCGATCGTCGCGAGCCCCAGGATCTCGGTCTTGAGCGCCATGCCGGGCCCGGACGTCGCCGTCATCGACTTCTTGCCGGCGAACGACGCGCCGAGCGCCGCGCCGATGCCCGCGATCTCGTCCTCCGCCTGCAACACGGCGCCGCCGTACTTCCAGATCTCGCGCGAGAGCGTCTGCATCACTTCGGTCGACGGCGTGATCGGGTAACCGCCGAAGAACTCGCAGCCGGCGAACAACGCGGCGCTCGCACACAGATCGTTGCCGTCGCACAGGAGCTTCGGCGAACGCTGGGGCGGTTCGTCGAGCCGGCGCGGGCTCTCGAGCGGATGCGTGCGCGCGAACTCGATGCCCGCCGCGAGCGCGCGCTCGTTCGACTCGAGCAGCCCTTCGCCCTTCTTGCCGAACTTCTTCGCGAGGCCTCGCTTCACGCCCGCTTCGGGCACGCCGAACCAACCGCACAAGAGGCCGAGCACGACGCTCGTCTTCGCTTTCTCCGTGCCCGCGGAGGCTTTCGTCAGCTCGGCGATCGGCACCGCCACGATTTCCTTGGGGACGATCTCCGCCGGCGCGTGAACGGAATCCGCGGGATCGACGAGCTCTGGCGGCGGCGGACCGCACTTCGCTTCGTGGATCAGCACGGTCTTGCGCGCGAGCGGCAGCTCGGTGCCGAACTTCTGGAAGTCCTCCCAGTTGAGCGCGACCGCGACGTCGAGCACGCCGCCCGGGTTGTGCACCGGCTTCGTCGCGACGCGCACGCGCGCGCTCGACTCGCCGCCGCGGATCTGCGGGCCGAAGCTCTTCGTCATCATCCCGAGGTACCCGTGCGACGACACGGCGGCGAGCAACGACTCCCCGGCGCTGACGACGCCGTCGCCGCCCGAGCCGGCCATGCCGAAGATCAGATCCGAAACCATGCGTGTGCCTCGCGTGCGCGCTGCGGTCGTTTGCCCGTCTTGCCCGGAGCTCGGCGGCGTCCGCCGGCGTCTCGGGAGTCGGTCGAGACGAGGCGCCGCCCGAGTCCCGTGGGACGTCGGTGACGACGCACCGTCGCGTCAGGCGGCGTAGGTTGAAGTCGAAAGCACGCGCACGGAATACGGGCGACGCCCGCTCGGCCTGCGCCCTTCTACGGAGTGCGCCGCACGCGTCGGCGGACGGATTCGCCGGTGCGACGCACTCGCCGGCGGAGGACGTGCGGCGAAGGAGCAGGGCCTCGCGCGCCGTCTGCGCAGAAGGGACCGGGGGCTCTGCGCACTTCGTTGGAGCGCGCTGAGAGCCCGATTCTTGCGAAGTGAGCGCTGGAGGTTCTTTCCTTGAATCCGACACCCGAGTCCGTCGTCGATCGCCCAGCGTCCAAGCCCAGCACATCCCGAGAGGCCGATCCCACGGCCCAGTACGACATCCTCGACGGCAACCAGGCGGCCGCCGACGTCGCCTACCGCGCGAGCGAAGTGATCGCGATCTACCCGATCACTCCGTCGTCGACGATGGGCGAGCTCTCCGACGAGTGGGCAGCCGGCGGCCGGCAGAACCTGTGGGGCAACGTCCCGACGGTGCAGGAGATGCAGTCGGAAGGCGGCGCGGCGGGCGCCGTGCACGGCGCTCTGCAGTCGGGCGCGCTCGCGACGAGCTTCACGGCTTCGCAAGGCCTGCTGCTCTACATCCCGAACCTCTACAAGATCGCAGGCGAGCTCTTGCCGTTCGTGCTGCACGTTTCGGCGCGCACGCTCGCGACCCACGCGCTCTCGATCTTCGGCGACCACTCCGACGTGATGGCGTGTCGGCAGACGGGCTTCGCGATGCTCGCGGGCTCTTCGCCGCAGGAAGCGCACGACCTCGCCGCGATCGCGCACGCCGCCACGCTGAAGTCGCGCGTGCCGTTCCTCCACTTCTTCGACGGCTTCCGCACGTCGCACGAGCTCCAGAAGGTCCGGCTGCTCTCCGACGAAGAACTCGGCACGTTGCTCGACGCCGACTTGATCGCCGAGCACCGGCGGCGCGCGCTGACGCCCGACCGGCCGCACCTCGCCGGCTCGGCGCAGAACCCCGACACGTTCTTCCAGGCGCGCGAAGCCTCGAACTCGTTCTACTTGCGCTGCGCGGACGTCGTCGCGGCCGAGATGGAGCTCTTCGCCGCGCTGACCGGCCGGCGCTACGGCCTCTTCGAATGGCACGGCGCGCCCGACGCGGAGTCGGCGATCGTGATCATGGGTTCCGGCGCCGAGACCGTGCGCACGACGGTCGACGCGCTGCGCCGGCGCGGCGACAAGGTCGGCGTGCTCGTCGTCCATCTCTACCGGCCGTTCTCGCTCGAGCACTTCGCCGCGGCGTTGCCGAAGAGCGTCAAGCGCATCGCGGTGCTCGACCGCACGAAGGAGCCCGGCGCGCTCGGCGAGCCGCTGTACCTCGACGTCGTCGCCGCGCTCGCGGAACTGCGACCCGAAGCGCTGCCGCGCGTGATCGGCGGCCGCTACGGACTCTCGTCGAAGGAGTTCACGCCGGCGATGGTCCAGGCGGTGTTCACCGAGCTCGCGAAGCCGCGGCCGAAGTCGCGCTTCACCGTCGGCATCGTCGACGACGTCACGCTGCTCTCGCTCGACGTCGGCGCGGAACCCGAGATCTTCCCGAAAGGGACGTTCCAAGCGCTCTTCTACGGCCTCGGTTCCGACGGCACCGTCGGCGCCAACAAGAACACGATCAAGATCATCGGCGAGGAGACGAACCTCTACGTCCAAGGCTACTTCGTCTACGACTCGAAGAAGTCCGGCGCGGTCACGGTCTCGCACCTGCGCTTCGGACCGGAGCCGATCCGCGCGCCGTACCTCGTGCAGGAAGCCGACTTCGTCGGTTGTCACCAGTTCGAGTTCGTCGACCGCTACGAGATGCTCGACAAGCTCAAACCGGGCGGCGTGTTCCTGCTGAACGGTCCGTTCGCGCCCGACAAGGTGTGGGACGAGCTCCCGCGCGAACTGCAGGAAGCGCTCGCCGCCAAACGCGCGCGCTTCTACGTGATCGACGCGCTGAAAGTGGCGCGCGAGTGCGGCATGGGCAACCGCATCAACACCGTGATGCAGACCTGCTTCTTCGGCATCTCCGGAGTGCTGCCGCGCGACGAAGCGATCGCGAAGTCGAAACAGGCGGTCGAGAAGACGTACGGCAAGAAGGGCGCCGACGTCGTCAAGAAGAACCAGGAGACGATCGACCTCTCGCTCGCGCACTTGCACGAAGTGCGCGTGCCGGAACGCGCGACGACGAACCGCCGTCGCCCGCCGATCGTCGCGCCCGAAGCGCCGGAGTTCGTGAAACGCGTCACCGCCGTGATGCTCGAAGGCAAAGGCGACCTCCTGCCGGTCAGCGCGTTCCCGCCCGACGGCGTGTGGCCGACCGGCACCGCGAAATGGGAGAAGCGCAACATTGCGGCGGAGATCCCGATCTGGAACTCCGAGCTCTGCATCCAGTGCAACAAGTGCGCGCTGGTCTGTCCGCACGCGGCGATCCGCGTGAAGGCCTACGAGCCCGCGGCGCTCGCGAACGCGCCCGCGACGTTCAAGGCCGTCGACTACAAGGGCCCCGAGTACGCGGGCTCGAAGTACACGGTCCAAGTCGCGCCCGAGGATTGCACCGGTTGCCAGATGTGCGCCGTGATCTGTCCCGCGAAGGACAAGGCGAACCCGCGGCGCAAAGCGCTCGAGATGGCGCCGCAACGGCCGTTGCGCGACGCCGAACGCGCGAACTTCGGCTTCTTCCTCGACCTGCCGGAAGCGAACCGCACGACGGCGAAGCTCGAAGTGAAGGGCTCGCAGTTCCTCGAACCGCTCTTCGAGTTCTCCGGCGCGTGCGCCGGCTGCGGCGAGACGCCGTACATCAAGCTGCTGACGCAGCTCTTCGGCGATCGACTGCTGGTCGCGAACGCGACCGGCTGCTCGTCGATCTACGGCGGCAACCTGCCGACGACGCCGTACACGACGAACCGCGACGGCCGCGGGCCAGCTTGGGCCAACTCGCTCTTCGAGGACAACGCCGAGTTCGGGCTCGGCATGCGCATGGGCGTCGACGCGCTGCGCGAGCAGGCGCGACTGCTCGTCCGCACGCTCGCGTCGCAGCTCGGCGACGAGCTGGTGCGCGGCCTGCTCGAGGCCGATCAGACGAGCGAGGTCGGCATCGCGGAACAACGCAAGCGCGTCGCTGCGTTGAAGCAAGCGCTCGGGTCGCTGCGCTCGGAAGAAGCGCGCCGGCTCGAGCTCGTCGCCGACTACCTCGTCGTCAAGAGCGTCTGGCTCGTCGGCGGCGACGGTTGGGCCTACGACATCGGCTTCGGCGGGCTCGACCACGTGCTCGCCTCCGACAAGAACGTCAACATCCTCGTGCTCGACACCGGCGTGTACTCGAACACCGGCGGGCAACAGTCGAAAGCGACGCCGCTCGGCGCCGCGGCGAAGTTCGCGACGGCGGGCAAAGCGATCCCGAAGAAGGACCTCGGCCTCATCGCGATGAACTACGGTCACGTCTACGTCGCGCAGATCGCGTTCGGCGCGAAGGACGCGCAGACGGTCAAAGCCCTGCTCGAAGCCGAGGCGCACCCCGGCCCGAGCATCGTGATCGCCTACAGCCACTGCATCGCGCACGGCTACGAGCTCTCGCGCGGCACCGACCAACAGAAGCTCGCCGTCGAGTCGGGTCTCTGGCCGCTCTACCGCGTCGACCCGGCGCTCGGAGAACGCGGCGAACCGCCGCTGCAGCTCGACATGGGCGGCAGCCCGAAACGCTCGGTCCGCGACTTCACGCAGAACGAAGCACGCTTCCGCATGGTCGAGAAGATCGATCCGAAGCGCTTCGAGAAGCTCGCCGAGGAAGCGCAACGCGATGCGATCCGCCGCACCGAGATCTATCGGCAACTCGCCGAGCTGCGCGTCAAACCCGCGGCCGACGGCGGGGCGAACCACGGCAAGCAGGACGGGGCGCAGAAGGACGGAGCACGCTGACCATGAACCTCTCGACGACGTACCTCGGTCTGAAGCTCCCCCATCCGTTGATGGTCGGCGCGTCGCCGATCTGCGACGACCTCGACCTCGCGCGCCGCGCGGAGGACGCCGGCGCCGCCGCGATCGTGATGCATTCGCTCTTCGAGGAGCAGCTCGCGCTCGAGAATCGCACGCACGAGTTCATCAGCACCCACGGCGAGTCCTTCGCGGAAGCGACGAGCTACTTGCCGCGGCCCCACGACTTCGTGCTCGGCCCCGACGCGTACCTCGAGCAGATCTCGAAGCTCAAGCGGATGCTGAAGATCCCCGTGATCGCGTCGCTCAACGGCCACACCGACTCCGGTTGGCTGCGCTACGCGAAGTTGATCGAACAGGCCGGCGCCGACGCGCTCGAGCTCAACGTCTACGCCGTCGCGCACGATCCCGAGCTCACTTCGATCGAAGTCGAGAACGGCGTCGTGCACATGGTCGAGCACGTCGTGCGCGAGACGAAGCTGCCGTGCGCGGTCAAGCTCTCGCCGTACTGGACGACGTTGACGCACCTCTCGCGACGGCTCGAGCAGGCGGGCGCCAAGGGCCTCGTGCTCTTCAATCGCTTCTTCCAGCCCGACATCGACCTCGAGGAGCTCGACGTGTCGCTCAAGCTGCGCCTGACCGACTCGCCGGCGCTCTTGATCCGCCTGCGTTGGCTCGCGCTGCTCTCGGGCCGCGTGAACGTCTCGCTCGCCGCGAGCGGCGGCGTGCACACCGCGGCCGACGCGCTGAAGGCCGTGATGGCCGGCGCCGACGGCGTCCAGATGGTGTCCGCGCTGCTCCAACGCGGGCCGGAGCACATCCGTGCGGTCCGCGCGGAGCTCGAACGTTGGCTCGTCGAACACGAGTACGACTCGCTCGCGCAGGCGAAGGGGAGCATGAACCTCGCGCGCAGCCCGAACCCCGAGAACTACGAGCGCGGGAACTACGTCAAGATCCTGCAGGGCTACGCGCGGCTCGTGCACTAGCGTCGTCGGCGACTCCGTTCCTGCGTGCGGGCGTCGTGCCCGGCGCCCACGGATCTCGAGCGCCGAGTTCGCACACCCGCGAACTCGGCGCGCCGACACGCTCGTCGGTGCGCGAGCTCGTCCCTAGACTCCGCGCATGTCGCAGTCGTTGCTCCTGCTCGCGGCGGGTCTCGGCGTCGTCGCGTTGGTGACGATCGTCGCGCCGCGGCTGCGCACGCCGGCGCCGATCCTGCTCGCGCTCGCCGGCGTGTTGGTCGCGGAGTTCGGGCCGTTCGAACACATCGAGATCGATCCCGAGCTCGTGCTCGTCGGCTTCCTGCCGCCGCTGCTCTACTCCGACGCGTTCCACACGTCGTGGCTCGACTTCCGCCGTTGGCTGCGGCCGATCCTGATGCTGGCGATCGGACTCGTCGCGCTGACGATCGTGTCGGTCGGCTTCGCCGCGCACGTCTTCCTGCCGGAACTGCCGCTCGCGGCGTGTTTCCTGCTCGGCGCGATCGTCTCGCCGACCGACACCGTCGCGACCCAAGCCGTGATCGAGCGCTTGCGCGTCCCGCGCCGCATGACGGCGATCCTCGGCGGCGAGAGCCTGGTCAACGACGCCACCGGCCTCGTCGGGGTGCAACTCGCGCTGGCGGTGCTCGTCTCCGGCGTGTTCGACGCCGGCGCAGTCACGCTCTCGTTCGCACGCGTCGCGGGGCTCGGCGTCGCGATCGGGCTCGGCATCGGTGCGTTGTTCGCGCTCGCGAACAAGCTCGTGCGCGACACCAAGGCGCTCTTCGCGCTCTCGCTGCTCGCGCCCTACCTCGCGTTCGTGATCGCCTACGAGCTCGACGTGTCCGGCGTGCTCGCGGTCGTCGCGGCGGGCTTCGTCGTCGCTTGGCGCATCCACGACGTCGAAGCGAAGAGCCGCGTCGAGCTCTACTCCGCCTGGGACCTGCTGACGTACCTCTTCAACGGCTTCTGCTTCGTCTACATCGGGCTCGAGACGCCGTGGTTGGTCCACGAGCTCTCGCCGGTCGGCGATCGGCACGTGCTGATCGCCGGCCTCGTGATCGCGCTGGTGTGCATCGTTGCGCGTTTCGTGTGGTGCTTCCCCGGCGCGTACCTGCCGTTGCTCGTCGCGCCGAAATTGCGCGAGCGCGAAGGCGGGCTGCCGCCGTGGCGCAACGTGACGATCGTCTCGTGGTGCGGCGTGCGCGGCGCCGTGTCGCTCGCCGCGGCGCTCGCCGTGCCCGCGACGTTCGCGGACGGCACGCCCTTCGAAGGCCGACGCGTGATCGTCGCGTGCACGTTGATCGTGATCCTGGTGACGCTGTTCGCGCAGGGCCTGACGCTGCAGCCGTTGGTGCACGCGCTCGGTCTGCGGGAGGACGACGCCGACGAGCACGAGCTCTCGCTCGCGCGCGAACGCATCCTGTCGGCTGGCATCGCGCGGCTCGACGCGTACTGTTCCGAGACCAGTTGCCCGATCGCGGTCTACCGGTTCCGCTCCGCGATGAGCGACGAGCTCGCTGCGCTGACCGCGAGCGATGCAGCGCAGCAGAAGGAAGCCGCCGAACGCGTCGCCGTCTCCGCGGAAGTGCGCCGCGAGGTGCACGCGTCGCAGGAGCGGGCGTTGCTCGAGCTCCGCGACCGCGGGGCGATCAACGACAAGACGTACGTCGCGCTGCAGCTCGAGCTCGACCGCGCGCAGGACGACGGCAAACGCTGACCGACGGCACCCAACCGTACGGTTCGGATCGCGCTCACGGCGCGCGGAGCTCGAGCTTCGCCGCGTAGAGCGCCTGCCAGTCGGCCTTCTCGAGCGCGACGCCCAGCGTCGTCTCGAAGTCCGCCGCGACGATGCCCGAGTGCACGGTCTTGCCGTTCCAGAGCACTTCGAGCGGCGCGGCGAGGTCGACGAGCTCCGGATCGAGCACGAGTGTGAGCCGTTTCACGCCGCGCGACGTCACCGTGATCCGCTGGCCGTCGCTCGCGGCTTCCACGAAGGCGACGGGCTTCGAGCCCGCGCGCCCGTCGCCCGGCTTCTCGAGCTCGTCCACACGCAGCCAATGACACCACGGCGTCTCGAGCGTCAGGTAGTGCCTCGCGATCCGCCGCGGATGCGCTTCGCGCGGGAACGCCGCGAGCCAGGCGAGCGCGCGATCGAGTTCGCCGAACACCGCGAAGTCGTGCGCCGCGCCAGCGATCTCGTCGTACTTCACGCGCAACCCGAGCTTCTCGAGCGCAGCGCACGTCGCGCGCGGCTGCTCGACCTTGCAGATCGGATCCTTCTCGCCGTGGAGCACGTAGATCGGCACGTGCGTGAAGTTCTCGACGTACGCGTTCACTTGCCACGTCACCGCCGACAGCGGCGCGAGTCCGGCGACACGATCGGACAACGCGCGGCCGAGGTACCACGACCAGAATCCGGTCTGCGAGAGCCCGGCGACGTACACGCGGTCGGGATCGACGGCGAAACGGCTCGACACGTCGCGCAGGAACGCAGCGAACGCCTTCGCGACTTGATCCTCGGGCTTCGAGCCGCGTTTGCCGTCCGCGCCGATCTGCTCGACGATCTCGGTGCGTGCGATCAGCCAATCGCGCAACTGCGCTTCGTTCGCTTGGTTGCGGAAGTACTCGAGGAACCCGGCCTTGCCGCGGTCGTCATCGTCCGCGCCCGAGCCGTGGCCGGGATCGACGAGCAACGGCACGGGCGTCTTCGCGTCGTAACCCGACGGCACGTCGACCGCGTAGCGCAGGACGAGCCCATCGCACTCGAAGCTGAAGCCGACCGTCGTGCTGCCGACCTCGGTGAACTTCTCCTGCTCCTTGCCGACCTTGCGCGGCTTGGTGCTCTTCGCGTCGTAGACTGGGCCAGCGCGCAACGCGTCTGCGAGCTCACGCCACGGATGTTTCGCGCCGAGCGACTTGCCGAGCGCGAGCGCCTTCGCATCGCTCTTGCCGGTCGAGTCGGCGAGCGCCTCTGTGAAGGTCTGCCGCAGTTTCTTCGCGTCGGCAGCGGCGAGCGGCTTGTCACCGCCGACCGACGAAGCGAGCACGAGTCCAAGCGCGACTGCTGCGAGCATCGATTCTTCCTCCCGTCTACTTGCGCAACGTGATCACCGGCAACGGCGTGCCGCGGATCGGCTCGGGCAAGTTGCCGGAGTTCTTCTCCCACCACGCGCGCCACCAAGCGCCGTCGTGCGCACGGTCGTAAGCGACGCCGGTGAGCTCTTGCAGTCCGTTCGAGCCGATGCCTTCGATCGTCAACGGCGTGTCGTCCGCGACGATGCACGCGACGAGCACCGGCGTCGCGCGTGGGTCGCGCGCCCGCGCGAGCGCGCGTGTGAAGCCCGCGACGCGCTGATTCGCGATGCCGAGTTCGAAGCTGTCCTCGAGCGCCGCGAGCAGTTCGGGAACGGCCCAGGCCCGTTCGGGACTGCCGAACACGCCGCAGGCGGACGCAAACACGTCGGCGGGAACCTCGGCGCCGCCGCGAACGATCGGGAGCACGTGCTCTCGCAGCTCGGCCTCGGTCGGATCGAGCCGCGCGAGCCACTCGAGGCCGGTCAAACGCGTCTCGACATCGGTCGAACGAATCCAACCCGCTGCGAGCTCGACCGCGCCGCCGAGCCGGAACGTCTGCACCAGGTCCGCGCCCGCTGCTTCGGCCGCGCGGAAATCGAGCGCGCGCCACTGGCGAACGTACTGAGCCAACTCGGCGCCCGACGCGGCGCGCACGCGTTCGAGGAAGGCGCTCGCGTTGCCGTAGAACACTTCCTGCAGGCCGCGCGGACTCCAGTCGCGGTACCACGCGAGGTAGCCTTCGTAGTCCTCTCCGAAGTCGCGGAACGCGTAGTCGCGCAGGTACGAGTAGGCTCGCGCGCGCACCGACGGCTCCGGATCGGTCGCGCCGAGGTGCAGCACGCGCAGGGCGCACGGCTTGCCCCCGTGGAACACGAACGGCTTGAAGAGCTGCTCCTTGTGCGGCACGGACAGCGTGCCGTAGAGCACGTCGAGTACCTCGACCGCGCGCTCGCACGAGCACTCGTCGGCGAGCCGCTGCGCGACCGCGAGCCCGTGGCGCCAGTCGTCGCGGTGCTCGTTGAAGCGGTGGTTCCACATCTCGTCGGCCGTTTCCTCCTCGGGGGGAGCGGACCGAGCACCGGAATCGACTCGGCCGAGCTTCTGCACGAGCATCCCGTCCGACATGGAGAGCCCCGACGCATCGGATGCGAGACTCGGACGGCCGGGGCCGATCGACGCGACCTGCGAGCCAAGCCCGGTCGACGCGGTCCCCTCGTCCGCGGCGCCGCGCTCCGCGAGCGCCGCGTTCAACTGCGCGACCTCGGCGCGCATGCGCTCGATCAAGTAACGCGAGTCGCGCTGCGCCGCGTACGAGTTCCAAGCGAAGAAGCCCACGCCGCCCGCGAGCACGAGCAGCAACACGAAGTTCAGACGTTGCAACACGATGCGTTCCCCCATCTGCACGCGGCGACATTCGCCGCGGATCTTCTCGAGGTCGCCGAAACGGCGCTCGGCGTCGGCGCGCGCCTCCTCGGCGCTCATTCCCGCGGCGCGGTTCTCGCGCTCGCGCTCGGCGAGGTGGAATGCGAGCTCCTCCTCGATGTCGCCGTCGATCTCGCGCTTCGGCCGCGGATCGGGCGCTCGCCAGAAGAGGCCCAAGCTCTCGAAGAAGCCGCCCACGTCACGCTCCGCCGCTCGCGAGGCCGGCGCGCAAGCTCGCGCGCGCTTCGAGCACCGCTTCGATCGCGCCGGATAGTTTCGCCCACGTGTCGGCCTGAGCCTTGAGCTCCTCACGGCCGAGTTTGGTGAGCGAGTAGTACTTCGCGCGCCGATTCGTCTGCGACGGCCCCCATTCCGCGTCGATCCAACCGCGGCGCTCCATGCGATGGAGCGCGGGATAGAGCGAGCCTTCTTCGATTCGCAGCACGTCGGCGCTCTTCTCCTGGATCGAGCGCGCGATCGCGTAGCCGTGCTGCTCGCCGCGTGCGAGCGTCTTGAGCACGAGCAGCTCGAGCGTCCCAGGCAACAGTGCGAAGCGTTCGTCCATCATCGTGGCCTCCGGGGGAGTCCCCTTGTTCGTCTAGGGGAATGCTCGGCCCACTCCCCTAGCCCGTCAAGGGGTAGCGCCGACTTTCGCGGCGGTCCGCGCCCGTTATGCTCGCGCGGATGGCGACGGCGGAGTCCCACGAGCCCCACGCACCGGCGGCGGATGCGCGTTCGCGCGTCGGCGCACCGGCGGGTGGGACGCGGCGGCGTTGCGCCGCGCGGCTCGCCGTCGCGAGCCTCGGCGCGCTCGCGGCGTGGCTCGTGCTGCTCGTCTGGCCGCTCGATCCCCGTGATCCGACCGACGAGCACGAGTGGACGGCGATCTCGATCGCGCACTTCGGCCAGGTCTTCGCCGACCGCACGCCGCCCGGCGCGGCGCCGGACGAGCCCGAATGGCGCGCCGGCGTGCAAGCGACGACGTTCGGCGCGACGAATCCGTGCTTCGCGAAGCTCGTGCTCGGCGCGGTGCTCTGGTCGAGCGGTTTCCGCGACGTGGAACCCGAGGTCTTCCAGCGCTTCGCGCGCACGGCGCCAGACGGCGGCCGTGCCGCGCGCACCCGGCTCGAGCCCGCGATCGAACGTGCTCGCGCCGTCGTGCGCATCGCTGCGGCTCTCTGCGCGGGCCTCGTCGCGCTGGTCGCATTCGAGTTCGCTTCGGGATTCGCCGGCGCGCCCGGGTTCGGCGCCGGATTCGTCAGCGTGTTCGCCGCAGTCGTCGCGTGGAGCGCGTTCGCGCTGCTGCCGCTCTTCCGTGCCTGGGGCGGCTTCGTGCGCACCGACTTCTTCATGCTCGCGTGCGCGCTCGGCGTCGTCGCGGCCGCGCTCGCGTGCCGCGACACGCTCGGCGGGGAACGCGGCCTCGCGAAGCGGTGGCTCGCCGCGTCGGCGCTCGGCGGGCTCGCAGGGTGTGCCGTCGCATCGAAGTTCAACGGCGCGCCGGCCGCGCTGGTCGTCGCCGCTGCGGTCGTCGCTGCGCACTGCGCAGCACGCGAGCGACGCGGGCTCGGTGAGCTCCTTGGCTCGCTCGCGCTGGCCGCCGTCGCGTGCGTCTTCGTCGTCTGGCTGCTCGATCCCGTGCTGTGGCGCGATCCGCTCGGCGAGCTCCGCGCGATCCTCGCGTTCTGGGACGAGCACATGCGCTACCAACAGGGACGCGCGGCGGCGCAAGGGCTCGCCACGGCGGACGGGCCGCTCGCGAGCCTGCGGTTCGCGCTCGTGCGGCTCTTCACGCGCGATGAACCGATCGCGGCGCTCACCGGCCACGCGTGGGGCTGGCCGCTCGCGCTCGCCGGCCTCGTCGTGCTCGCGCGGGCCGCGTGGCGGCGGAGCTTCGCCGCGCAAGTCGCGCTCGCGCACGTCGTGCTCTTCGGCGGCGTCACCGCGGCGTGGATCCCGCTCGACTGGGATCGTTACTTCCTGCCGCTCGTGGCGCTCGTGGCGTGGCTCGAGGCCGCGGCGCTCGCCGAACTCGTGCGCTTCGCGCTGCGCCGGCGCCCGACGGACCTCGCGGCCGGCCATCGAGCCGACGCCGCGGCCGGTTGAGTAGACTCGTCCGCCGTCCACGGGAACCCCACGATGCTCCTCGCCGCTCTGTTTCTCGCGTTCTGCCAACTGCCTTCCGCCCAGGACGCCGCCAACGCCAAACTCGCGTACGACGCTGCTCTCGCGCAGAAGCAGAAAGGCGAACTCGTCGAAGCCGCGAGTTCGTTCGACGCGCTCGTCCTGACCTACCCGACGTCACCGCTCGTCGCGCCGTCGCTCGTCGAAGCCGGCGTCTGTTGGTTCACGATCGGACGCGACGCGCTCGAGCTGCGCCGCACGACGCCGAAAGCGCGCGCAGCGTTCGATTCGGCGCTCGGGTACTTCGACCGCGTCACCAAGGAATGGCCGAAAGGTGCCGCCGCGTCGCGTGCACAGTACATGCGCGGCTCGACGCGGCTCTTCGCGGGCGAACTCGAACTGGCCGAGGCCGCGTACGACGGCGTGCTCGTCAACTTCACGACCGATCCGAACTACGTCGGCAAGGCGCTCGAACGCCGCGGCTTCGTGCGCCGGCAACTGATGAAGCACCGAGCCGCCGCCGAGGATCTGCGCGCGTACCTCGAGCGCTATCCGAAAGGCGAATCGGCGGCCTCCGCCAAGCAGTACCTCGACATGCTCGCGCTGCTCGACCAACCGGCGCCGGCGTGGCAGGCGAAGACTTGGGTGCAAGGGGAACCGACACCGCTCGAACTCTGCGGCGGCCAGGTGGTCGCGCTCTACTTCTTCGCGTCATGGTGCCCGAACTGCGCGAAGGAGCTGCCTTTCGTGCTCGACCTCGCGCAGCGCTTCACGCCACGTGGCGTGACGTTCGTCGGCGTGATGGACGAGAGCAAGGGACAGACCGCGGCATCGCTCGCGAAGTACCTCGCCGAGAAGAAGATCGCGTTCCCCGTGCTGCTCCAGGACGGTTCGGTCTCGACGTCGTACGGGACGCCGACCATCCCGCACCTCGTGCTGATCGATCGCGCCGGCCGCGCGCGTTGGCGCGACAACCCGGCGAACCTCGCCGACTGGACGCTCGAGACGTTGCTCGCGGAAGACGGGCACGAAGGCGAACACGAAAAGTAGCTCGAGGGCCCGCCGACGCCTGCCCGCCTCGGCCGAGTTGGCGTAGGCTCCAAAGTGTCGCCATGGAGCGTCCGCCCGCACCCGTCGACTCCGCGCGAGCCGAGCCTTCGCTCGAGATCTCGAACGACGAAATCACGTTCGTGCGCGAGCTCGCTCGCGAGCTCGTGAATCGGCGCGACGAAGCCGACGACCTCGCGCAGGACGTGCTGCTCGCGCGACTCACGCACGCCCCCGGTGCGGGCGCCGCACCGCGAAGTTGGCTCGCCCGCGTCGCGCGCAACGCCGCGATCGACCTCTTCCGCCGCCGCTCGAAGCGCCGGCACGTCGCACTTTCCGAGGACGAGTCGACTCGGACCGAGTCCATTTCGTCCGGCGAGCTCGCGTGCGCCGCCGAGCACCTGCGCGCGGCGCTGGCGAAGCTCGACGAGCCCTATCGGATCGCGCTCGAGCTGCGTTTCTTCCACGAGTTGCCGCCTCGCGAGATCGCGCGCCGCCTCGAGCTGCCGGTCGAGACCGTGCGGACGCGCATCAAACGTGGGCTCGAGCGGCTGCGCGCGGACCTCGATCGGCGCGCCGGTTCGCGCGGCGCTTGGCTCGGTGCCTTCGCCGCGTGGCTTCGCGAAACGCCGCTCGCGCCGAACGGTGCGCCCGGCACGCCGTTGGCGCGGCACGCGCACCTCGGCCTCCGTGCTCGCAGCATCGCGGCTGCAGGCGCGGCGGCACTCGGCGCGTTCTGGCTCGCGTGGCTGGCGCTCGGTTCTCGCGCGGACGACACGCGCATCGCCGCAGCGGATCCGACGACTCCGCTCGAGCTCGCGACGAGCGCGCCGGCGGCGGAGCGCGTGCCGCTCGGCACGAAAGCCGGCGGAGCGACGCCCGTGACGCCGTCGACGGCCGACCGCGGATCGACCATGTCTCTCGCCGACGAGCAGGCCGCGAGCGCCGGGTCCTCCGCGATCGGTCGCGTGCGGATCGCAGGCGAGAGCGCGGCTCGGCGCGCCACGGTGTACGCGTGGCCCGGTGATCGCGGTCGCGTCCGCGAGGGTCGCGTCGCCGACCCGCTCGTCGTCGCGCGGTCCGACGCGGACGGCAGCTTCGCACTCACCGGCTTGCCGGCGGAGTTCGTGCTCTACGCCGACGACGGAGAACGTGTCGCCGCAGGGTGCCTCGTCGTGCGAGCCGCGTACCCGAAGACGTACGCGGGCCTCGAGCTCTCGCTCGTGCCTCCGGCCTCGCTGACCGGCACGGTGCGCGAACCGGGCGGACGCGCGTGCGCCTTCTCCACGGTCGGACTCCGGGCGTCCGCCGAGCGCATCGGAGACCATCCGACGGGCCGACGGGACGCGAGCTACGCGAACGCGCTCGAATTCACGTCGACGTGCGACGCAGCAGGCCGCTTCGGCTTCGAGCGTGTGGTGCCCGGCCGTTACACGGTGCTCGTCGACGGCCGAGCGCTCGACGACGAACTCGAACTCGGCGCCGGTGCACGCGTGCTCGACTGCGTGACTCAGGCGCCCGCTCCGAGCGAGCTCGAAGCCCGCGATGTCGCCGCGAACGCGCGCGTCGTCGACTCCTCGGGCGCGCCGCTCGACGATTTCGACGTCGCGCTCGTCGCCTGCGAACCCGTGACGTTCGACGTCGAACGAGGTGAGGGCGGCGTCTTCAGGCTCGTCGCACGCACGACGCCCGACGCGCGGCTCTGGGTCGGCGCCGCGAAGTACGCGCACCGCTTGCTGC
This sequence comes from Planctomycetota bacterium, assembly GCA_023150475.1. Taxonomy (GTDB): domain Bacteria; phylum Planctomycetota; class UBA1135; order UBA1135; genus JACRIN01. The sequence goes on along the minus strand of JAKLKU010000014.1, from coordinate 93,339 downwards.
GTCTCGCCGCCTGCACTTCGAGCGAAGCGCGCATCGTCCTCGCCGCGGAAACCGAAGTGTCACTGCGCGTCGTGACCGCTCGCGGCACACCACTCGCCGGCGCGCGGGTCACGCTGTACGACGAGGACGGTGAGCCTCGGCTCGTGCCAGCCGGCGGCAGCCGGTGGTCGAACGTGTTGCGGACCGACGCGGAGGGTCGCTGCCGCGCGCTCGCACTGCCGCTCGCGAAGCTCTTGCTCGTCGTCGAATCCGGCGACGGATCGCACGAACGTTTCCGCGTCGACCTGCGCGAGGATCTCGGCGGCGAACGGGAGCTGGCGCTCGCCGAGCGTGCCCTCGTGGTCCGCGGGCTCGGCAGCCTCGCGCTGGCCGAAGCTGCCGACGCCGTGCCGATCGAATTCGTCGTGTTCGACGCCGTTGGCGCGGCACTCGAGTCGCGCACGGGTGTCTGGCGCGATGGAACCTTCGCCGAGGACGTGTCGCTGCGGCTCTGCGAACTCGAACTCGACGCGCGCGGGTCGCCGAGCCGCATGCGCCACGCGGGAACGCCGCGACCCGACGATGCCGGGGAGTTGCGCCTCGCACTCACGCGTGGCGCGAGCGCGATCGAGCTCCGCACCGAGCGGAGAGTCGAGCGCCTCGAGCTCACCTCCGACGGTGCGCTCGTGTGGGATCTCGCCACGAACGTTTCCGAGCGACGCTGAACCGCGCGTCGGCCCGGACGCGTCGGCGACGCGCCGTGCGCACGCGGGTCAGGGCGTGTACGTGATCGAAAGTGCGTTCGACGTGTTGTAGGTCGAGCCGCACGGTCCGTTCGGGTCGCGGAACCACGCTTGGAAGTGGTAGGTCGTGCCCGCGTGCAACTTGCCGTTCGCCTTCGCGACCGGCGACGCGAGCGAGAACGTGCCGCTCGCGCCGGTCGAGCCCGGAGTGAAACGGTGGATGGGCACGGTGCAGAGCAAGCCGTCGCCGAACGCGATGCCGTAGCCGCCGCCGGTCTTGTTCGTGCCGACGAAAACCAGGACGGACTTGTTGTTCGGCATGTCGGACGCGGTGAGCAGCGCGTCGTCCGCGGCGAGGCTCGGTGTGCCCGTCGCGCGCAATGCGGCGCCCTCGCCGGTCGAGTTCTCGCAGCCCATGCCGACGTCCTTGTCGTTGCCGCAGGGACAGCCGACGACGCTGCCGTCGCCCGAGCAGAACACGGTGCCGAGCGGCGGCGCGACGACGGTCAAGGTCGCGGCGTTGCTGGTGATCGAGCCGCAACCGTTCGACACGACGCAGTCGTAGCTGCCGGCGTCCGCCGCGATCAGTCCGTGCACCGTCAGCGTCGCCGTGTGCGTCCCGGAGAAGTGACCGTCGTCGTCGAGAGCGACGTTGGCCTTGCGCCATCGGTAGCTCGGCGCGACGCCGGTCGCGAGCACGTCGAGGCTCGCGGTCGTGCCGGCGCCGACGCTCTTCGAGAGCGGTTGGATCACGATCGACGGGCACGCCGGCGGCAGCGGGCTGCCGAACTCGTAGGCGCCCATGTCGACCGTGAAGGAGCTCGCGCCTTGCCACACGCGTTGGTGGCCGTCGAGATCGAGCTCCGCGGTGCCCGGCAACAGCGCGTTCGAGCCCGAATCGACGCACGGCGAGCCCGCGGCGAGACGCAGGTCGAGCGTCGCGTAGCTCGTGAACTGCGGATTCGCCTCGATGCAACCGGGCACGTCGCTCTGCTGCGGCGGCGGATCGTTGGGGTCGGGCGCGAAGAGCCCTTCGACGCAACTGTGCGCGAGCGCGACGTTGCCCTTGTAGTTGGCTTGTCGCGTCGACGCCGGCGCCGGCGCCGAGTTGCCCCACAGGATCGAATCGTGCACCGCGATCGAGTACGTGCCGCCACCGAACACGGCGCCCGCCTCGCCGGTGACGACGCGGTTCTTCACCACGGTGCAGCCGACGACGAGCATCGGATCGTTCCAGTAGTTCGTCGCGCCGATCGCCGAGCCGTAGCCGCTGACCGTCGTGCCGCCGACGACGCAGTTGAAGACGTCGTTCTCGACGAAGAGCGAGTCGACGATCGTCGCGCTCCCCCACACGTACAGCGCGCCGCCCGCGTTCGCCCGGTTGCGCCGGAAGACGCACTCGCGGACCACCAGGCCGTCGCTGAAGCTCGAGAGCCCGCCGCCGCGCGCCTGCTCGATCCCTCCGCCGGCAGAGAACTGCTGCGCCGAGTTCGAATCGAACGTGCAGCGCAGCACGGTGATCGGCGGCAAGTTCCAACCGAGCGTCAGCCCCGCGCCCTGCGCCTCTTGACCGCCGGAGCCCGTCGTCGCGAAGTTGTCGAAGAAGAGGCAGTCCTCGATCACCGGTTGGCTCGCGCCGGCGACGTGCACCGCGCCGCTGCCGAGGTGCACCCAGTTGTGGCGGAACACGCAGTCGCGCAGCGTCGGGCTGCCGTCCTGCACGTAGATCGCGCTGCCGGAGCCGAACGCGGCGAGGTTGTACTCGAACGTGCAGTGCACGATCGTCGGGCTCGCGTCCTTGCACATCACGCCGCCGGCGAACATCTCCCACGAACCCGCGGGCGTGCCGGACGGTCCCGTGCTGCCGTCGCGCACGACGAAACCGTCGAGGATCGCGGTCGCGTCGACGAACGACGCGGTGACGACCTGCGCGCTGTTCGCCGTGCCGATGTTCCAACCGTTCCACCACGGACTGCCGTAGACGTCGTCCTGACCGACGTCGCCGGAGAGGATCGTCGGATGCGCGAGCCAATCGCGTTGCGCGAGACTGGTCTCGCCGCCCGCGAAGCCGCCGTACAGCGCCACGCCGTTCTTCAGCACGAAGCTGTCGGCCATCTGCGCGGTCGGACCCGGCAGGTACGTGCCACTCGCGACCCAGAGCTCCTCACCGGCGGTCGCGGCGTCGAGGGCGACGCGCAGGCTCGTGTACGCGTCGCTCCAGCTCGTGCCGTCGTTCGCGCCGGTCGCGGCGTGATCGACGTACACGACCTGAGCGGCGAGCGCGGGACTCGCGAGGAACAGGGAGACGACGGCGACGATCGACGGCTGGCGCATGGCGGACCTCGGGCGAGCGGAGACGGACTGAGTCTCGCCGCCGCACTCAGTCTCGCCGATCGGGTGCGAGTCGTGTGCGACGCACGAGCTCGATTCGTCGAGTGCGAGGTGCCGCGAAGAATCGCGCGGTCCGCGCCGTCCTGCGTTCGGACGAGCCGGCGCGCGTCCGCCGAATGGCCGCCTCTCGACGAGCGCACGCACGCGGCGCAGAACGAGCAGCGCGGGCCGAGGCTCGTCGGAGCCCCGGCCCGCGCCGTGGAGACGTCGCAGCGCGACTCAGACCTTGGCGGCGACCGCGCGCAGCTCGCTTGCGACGAGCGCGCCGACTTCCGAGCACTTGTGCATGCCCGTCTGCACGCCTTTCAGGCGCTTGTGGCGGAAGAGGTCGCCGACGACTTGATCGATCGCGACGGCGGCCTGCTTCTCGCCGAGGTACTCGAGCATCATCGCCGCGGCCATGATCGCCGCGATCGGCGAGCTCACGTCCTTGCCCGCGTGCTTCGGCGCGGAACCGTGGATCGGTTCGAAGAGCGACACGCGACCCGGGTGGATGTTGCCGCTCGCGGCGATGCCCATGCCGCCTTGGATCATCGCGCCGAGGTCGGTGATGATGTCGCCGAAGAGGTTCGGCGTGACGGCGACGTCGAACCACTCGGGGTTCTTCACCATCCACATGCAAGCCGCGTCGATGTACGCGTGATCGGTCTTGCAGTCGGGGTACTCCTTCGCGACTTCCGCGAACGTGCGCGTCCAGATGTCCTGCGCGCGCACCGCGTTCGCCTTGTCGATCAGCGTCACTTGCTTGCGCTTGCCGCGGGCGCGCGCGCAGTCGAAGGCGTAGCGGATCGCCCGTTCGACGCCGACGCGGGTGTACACCATCGTCTGCGTCGCGACTTCGTGGTGCTGGCCCTTGTGGGTGAAGCCGTGGGCGCCGACGTAGGCGTCTTCCGTGTTCTCGCGGATGATCACCATGTCGACGTCTTCGGGCTTCTTGTCCTTCAGCGGACAGAGCGACTCGTCGTACAGCTTGATCGGGCGCAAGTTGATGTAGAGGTCGAGCTCGAAACGGCACTTCGCGATGATGCCGTACTCGATCAGGCCGACGGGCAAACGCGGGTCGCCGATCGCGCCGAGGTAGATCGCGTTGTGTTGCTTCGTCTCCTCGAACGCGGTGTCCGGGAAGATCTCCTTGGTCTTCAGGTAGTGCTCGGAACCGAACGGGAACACCGTGCGCTTGGTCTTGAAGCCGAAGACTTCTTCGGCGGCGGTGAGCACGTTCATGGCTTCGCGCGTCACCTCCGGGCCGATGCCGTCGCCGGCGATGACTGCGATCGAGTACGTCTTCATGGTTCTTTTCGAGAGCCTGGGGCCGAGAGCGAGTGGGGAGAGCTGTGAGCGAACGGTCTAGCGAGCCGAGACGGTCTTGTTGCCGCTACCGAACATACCCGGGACATAGCTTTGGATGCGTCCCGCGACGGCGCTGGCGGCGACCGTCAACGGCGACGCCAGGTAGAGTTTTCCGGGTCCGCTGCGACCCGCGAAGTTGCGGTTGATCGCACTGACCGTGACTTGGTCCGGCGTGGACGAGACTCCCGGGCCGCAGCCGATGCACGCGCCGCAACCGGGGTTGATGATCTCGACGCCGGCTTTCGTGAACACGTCGAGGTAACCCTTCGCCGCGGCGTAGTCGCGCACGGCTTCGCTGCCGAACTGCAGGTACATCTTGACGCCCGGCGCGACCTTGCGGCCGGCGGCGAGCGCGTCCTTCAAGACGAGCGCGTAGTAGTCGAAGTCGTGTTCCTTGCCGGCGGTGCACGAACCGGCGTACGCGATGTCGATCTTGACGTCGCCGAGCTCGCGGATCCTGGCGCCATAGGTCGGGTCGCCGGGTTTGGCGACCATCGGCTCGATCCGCGAGAGATCGATCGTGTGGACGCCGCCGTGGTAGTGCGCGCCGCGGTCGGGCGCGACGAAGCGAGCGCGGATCTCGGCGCGTGTCATGTTCGGGCGGCGAGCGGCGAGCCAGTCGAGCGTGAGCTCGTCGGCTTCGCAGATGCCGGAGCGCGCCGTGCACTCGGTCGCCATGTTGCAGAGCGTCGCGCGCTCGTCCATCGAGAGCGAAGCGAGACCCGGGCCGCCGAACTCCATCACGCGGTCGAGCGTGTCCTCGCGGACCGCGTACGTCTCGAGGATGAAGAGGATCACGTCCTTCGCGGTGCAGCCCGGATCGAGCTTGCCCGTCAGTTCGAAGCGGATCGACTCGGGCACCTTGACGAACGTGAAGCCCGAATACGCGAGTCCCGCGTACTCGGTCGCGCCGACGCCCCAGGTGAGCGCGTTGTTGCCGCCGCCCATGCACGTGTGGCTGTCGGTCGCTTGGATGAAGTCGCCGGGATCGACGAAGTGCTCGCGCGCGACTTGGTGGCAGATGCCGGGGCTGACGCCGTCGCGCGCGGAGTAGTCACGCACGCCGGTGTGCTTCTGGAACTCGCGCTGCAGCTTGCGCAGCGTCGCGATCTTGTCCGCGAAGGGCGCCATGCGCGCGACGCCGTCGGCGTAGAGCAGGTGGTCCTCGAACACCGCGAGCTTGTTGGCGTTCTGCACGCGGTAGTCGGCGCCGTACTCCTGCTCGAGGAAGTAGTGCACTTGCGCGGTCGTGAACTCGTGGCTGTAGCCGCCGTCGACGCGCACCAGGCACGCATCGTTGGGCTGCACGTGGACCGGCCCACGCGCGTCGAGCACGTGCGACGCGAGGATCTTCTCCGCCATCGTCATCGGCCGCGGGGGATTGCGCGGCGCGTCGACGGTGAGCTGCTTCGCCTTGTACTTCGCGACGAACGGGAAGAGTCCGCCCGCTTCGAGCGTCGCGCGCGTCACGGCGTCGAACTTGCCGGTGAACTCCTCGAGCGGCAGCTTCTCGCCCGCCTCGAGCCGCTTCAGTTGCTCGTAGTCCCCCATCAACTGCCCGAGGTTGATGTTGTTGCGCGCGTGGATCGGCGCGAACGAGCTCGCGATCACGAGCTCGATCCCCGACCACTTCTCGCACTGCGGCGCCGTCTCGCGCGACGAGCCCGTGCCCTTGCGTTGACCCGAAACGATCACTTGGAACTTGCCATCGAGCAACGCGCGCGTGTCGAACACGCGCTTCTGCGCTTGGTCGACGAGGCCGGCATACGCGTCGAGCGCGATGTCCTCGGGCCGGTGCCGGAAGCACACCCACGCCGGCGTCATCACGTCGGTGTTGATGTCGTCGAGCAGGTCCGCGGGATTCACGTCCTTCATCCGGAACGTGACTTCGCCGCGGAGTTGCGCGCGGATCTTCTCCAGGTCCTTGAACAGGTAGAGCACGCGCCGACCGGGGTCGAGCGCGACGACTCGTTTGCCGTTCGGGAGGGTTTCGATCAGGGCCTTCAAGACGATCTCTGGCTCAGGGCGAGGCTCGGGGCGAGCCTCAGGCTTGCGGGTTCTCGATCAGGATCGCGATGCCTTGGCCGCCGCCGATGCACGCGGAGGCGATGCCGTAGCGCTTCTTCGACGCGCGCAGTTCGCGCATCAGCGTCAGGACGAGCCGCGTGCCGGTCGCGCCGAGCGGGTGGCCGAGACTGATCGCGCCGCCGTTCACGTTGACGCGGTCGCGGTCGAGCGCGAGCTCCTTCTCGCAACCGAGGTACTGCGCGCTGAACGCTTCGTTGATCTCGATCAAGTCGACCTGGTCGAGCTTCAGCTTCGCGCGCTCGAGGCACTGCCGGATCGCCGGCACCGGGCCGAGGCCCATCTCCGCCGGCTCGACGCCGACGATGCCCCAGTTGACGATCTTGGCCCACACGTCGAGCTTGTCCGCCTTCGCGCGCTCTTCGGTCGTGATGACGACCGACGCGGCGCCGTCGACGACGCCCGACGCGTTGCCCGCGGTCACCGTGCCGTCCTTGCCGAACGCGGCGCGCAGTTTCGAGAGCGCTTCGAGCGACGTGTCGGGCTTGATGTGGTCGTCGGCGTCGATCACAACGTCGCCCTTCTTCGTCTGGAGCTTCACGGGCTCGATCTCGGCGGCGAACTTGCCCGACTTCACGGCGGCGGCGCCGAGTTGGTGGCTGCGCAGCGCGTACGCGTCCTGCGCTTCGCGGCTGATGCCGAGGCGTTTCGCGACGTTCTCGGCGGTCTGCGCCATGTAGAGACCGCAGCTCGTGTCCATCAAGCTCGCGAAGAGCATGTCCTGCATCTGCGGCGCGGTGCCGAACGGGAAGCCCTGGCGCGCGTTGTAGAGCACGTACGGCGCCATGCTCATGTTCTCCATGCCGCCGGCGAGCACGGTCGACGCTTCGCCGAGCTGGATCATCTGCGCGCCGCTGACCACGGCTTGGATGCCCGAGCCGCACAGCCGGTTGACGGTCAACGCGCCGACGGACTTCGGGATGCCCGCCTTCACGCCGACGTGGCGCGCGCCGTAGATCGCGTCGAGCGAAGTCTGCAGTGCGTTGCCGACGACGACGTGGTCGATCGACGCCGGGTCGACTTTCGCGCGCGCCACCGCCGCCTTCGACGCGTGCACGGCGAGGTCGATCGCCGAGATGTCCTTGAACTTGCCGTAGCCCGGCGTGCCGACGTACTCGCACATCGGAGTCCGCGCGCCACCGACCAACACCACCGTTCGATTCGTGCTCATGATCGTTCGCCTGCTCTGCTGAAGGAGCGCGCCTCCGCGCTCACTTGCCTTGGAAGTTGGCCTTGCGCTTCTCGAGGAAGGCGGCCATGCCCTCCTTCATGTCCGCGGTCGTCGAGGCGAGCCCGAACATGTCGCTCTCGATGATCTCGCCTTCTTGTTGGCTCATGTTGAGCCCGCGATTGATGGTCTCCATCGCGAGGCGCACCGCGACGGGTCCGCGCGACAGGATCGTGTGCGCGAGCTTGAAGGTGCCTTCCTTCAACTGCTCGGGCGGGAAGAGCTTGTTGACCACGCCGACGCGGTGGGCCTCTTCGGCCGTCACCATGTCGCCGGTGAGGACCCACTCGCGCGCGACGCCGGGACCCGCGATGCGCGCTAGCCGCTGCGTGCCGCCGTAGCCCGGGATGATGCCGAGCGAGACTTCGGGCAAGCCGATCTTCGCCGTGTTCGCCGCGGTGCGCAGCGTGCAAGCGAGCGCGAGCTCGCAGCCGCCGCCGAGCGCGAAGCCGTTGATCATCGCGATCGAAGGCTTGCCGAGCTTCTCGATCCGCGCGAAGACCTGTTGGCCGAAGAAGGCCTTCTCCTTCGCCTCCATCGCTTGCATCTTCGCGAGCTCGTTGATGTCGGCGCCCGCGACGAACGCCTTCTCGCCGGAACCCGTGACGATCACGAGGCGCACCGAGTCGTCCGCCTTCAACGCGTCGAACGCGTGGCCGAGCTCGGAGAGCGTCTGGTGATTCAGCGCGTTCAGGACCTTCGGACGGTTGACGATCACGCACGCGATCGCGCCGTCCTTCTCGATCAGGAGGTTCTCGTAGCTCATCTCAGGCCTTCGGAGCCGGGCGCACGACGCGCACCTTGGTGACCTTGACCGGGTTGACGGGCTTCGAGTTCTCGCCGCGGTGCGACACGACCGGCGCCGTCGCGATCTTGTCGAGCACGTCCTCGCCCGCGACCAGCCGCCCGAACGCGGTGTACTGGCGGTCGAGGAACGACGCGTCGCCGTGACAGATGAAGAACTGCGAGCCCGCGGAGTTCGGGTCGGAGCTGCGGGCCATCGAGAGCACGCCTTTGACGTGCTTCGTGTCGTTGAACTCCGCCTTGATCTGGTAGCCCGGTCCGCCGGTGCCGGTGCCTTGCGGGCAACCGCCTTGGATCATGAAGCCCTTGATCGTGCGGTGGAACACGGTGCCGTCGTAGAAGCCCTTCTCCGCGAGCTTCACGAAGTTCTCGACGTGTCCGGGCGCCTTGTCGGGGAAGAACTCGAGCGTCATCGCGCCGAGCGACGTTTCGATCACGGCCGTGACGCCTTGGAGCGCAGAGACGTCGGGCTTCTTGCCGAATCCGAGCATGGTTACTTCGACCCTTCTTGGTTGGCGGAGTTGGCTTGGCGCGGCGCCGCCTTGACGACGAGCGCGCGTTGGATCACTTGCGGAGGATTGGGGCGGATGCCGCCGCCGACGCCCGGGTTCTGCGTGCCAGGCGCGTTGGCGATCTTGTCGAGCGCGTCGTAGCCCTCGAGCAACTTGCCGAACGCCGTGTAGCCGCCGTCGAGCGACGCAGCTTCGGCGTGGCAGACGAAGAACTGGCACGACGCCGTGTCCTTCTTCGGGTCGTTGTCTGGATCGCGGGCGTAGTTCGGATGGCCTTGGCGCGCCATCGAGAGCACGCCGCGCACGTGCTTGACCGTCTTCGAGAACTCGGACTTCAACATGCGCGGCCCGTTGCCTTGGCCCCACGTCGACGGGTCCTTGTCCTTCGTGTTCGGGTCGCCGCCCTGGATCATGAAGCCCTTGATGCAGCGGTGGAACTTCACGCCGTCGTAGAAGCCCGTGTACGCGAGGTCGAGCCAGTTGCGCACGTGGCCGGGCGCGACGTTCGGCCAGAGCTCGAAGCGCATCGGACCGGACGTCGTGATCATCAGGACGTTCCAGTTCGCGAGCTCCTCGACCGGCATGTTCATGAAGTCGAGCCCCGCGGGCGCGCCTTCGACGTACGCCACTTTCGTCGGCGCGGCGATCGAGAGCTCCTTCGAGAGCCCGAGCTCGAAATCGCGCTTCGGCTCGAAGCCTGCGACCTTGGCGAGATCGAGCTTGCCGCGGACGGTGAAGCCGGCGGGCACGTCGAGCGAACCTTGGCCGCGCGCGACGGGGAACGGCGCGCCGTCGACGGTCAACGCCGCCGGCGAGAGCATCCACGCGCCGATCGTCGCGCCGCCTTCGGGCGCGAGGAGTTCGAGTTCGACTTCGTACGGCAATCCCGTGACGAACGCGGGAGGCGCCTTCATCGTCACGACGGGCGCGCCACCGATCGGTGCCGCGAGGCTCGCCGCGACGGCGGCATCCGAGGTCGGGTTCGCCGGCGCCGGAGCGGCGGCGAGGACGAACGGCAGGAGGAAGCTCGCGAAGCTCATGCCTTCTTGTCGCCTTCCCACTTGTAGAAGCCTTCGCCGGTCTTGCGGCCGAGCTTGCCTTCCTTGACCTTCTGCTTGAGGAGGTTCGGCACGCAGAACGAAGGATCGTTCGGGTAACGCTTCACCCAGCCTTCGACGATGAAGAGCGTCGTGTCGAGGCCGACGTAGTCCGTGAGCTCGATCGGCCCCATCGGGTAACCGCAACCGAGCTTCATCGCCGTGTCGATGTCCTGCGCGCTCGCGTCGCCGCGCTCGAGCATCTTCATCGCTTCCGCCATGTACGGCACGAGCAAGCGGTTGACGACGAAGCCCGGCGTGTCCTTGCAGGAAACCGGCACCTTGCCGCACGCCTCGCCGAACGCGCGCGCCGCGGCGAACACTTCGTCGGTCGTGTCGTTGGTGCGCACGACTTCGACGAGCTTCATCAGCTGCACCGGGTTGAAGAAGTGCAGGCCGACCATCTGCTTCGGCCGGCCGCTCGCTTGGCCCATCTCGCCGATCGGGAACGAGCTCGTGTTCGACGCGAAGATCGTCGACGGCTTGCAGATGCCGTTCAGCTCGGCGAAGAGCGCCTTCTTGACGTCGAGGTTCTCGATGATCGCTTCGACGACGAGGTCGCAGTCGGCGAGCGCCTTGCGATCGAGCGAGCCCTTGATGCGCGCCTTGGTGGCCGCGACGAACGCCGTCGCTTGTTCCTGGGTCGCCTTGCCGTCCTTGACTTGTTTCTCGGCGAGCTTCGCGAGGCTCTTGTCGATGCGCCCGAGCCCGGAGTCGAGGAACTTCTGCTCCGCTTCGACCGCGATCACTTCGCAGCCGCCTTGCGCCGCGACCTGGACGATCCCGTGGCCCATCAGGCCGCAACCGATCACTCCGACCTTCTTGATCTGCATGGTTCCTTCCTTGTGAGTCGTGGCGAGCCCTGGAGGCTCGTTGGGTTTAGAGGCCGTCGCGGTCGAAGGCCGTCGCCAGGCCCAAACCGCCGGAGACACAGAGCGTCGCGAGCCCGCGCCGCGACTTGCGCTTCTTCATTTCGTGGAGCAGCGTCACGACGATGCGCGCGCCGGTGCACCCGATCGGGTGGCCCAAGCTGATCGCACCGCCGTTGACGTTGAGTCGTTCGCGCGGGAAGTGCAGTTCGCGGTCGCAGGCGAGCACCTGCGCGGCGAAGGCTTCGTTGAGCTCGACCAGGTCGTAGCCGTCGACGGCGATGCCGTTCCTCTCGACGAGCTTCTTCACCGCCGGCACCGGGCCGATGCCCATCACTTTGGGATCGACGCCCGCTTCGGTCGCGTGGCCGACGAAGGCGAGCGGCTCGTGGCCGAGTTCCGCCGCGACGTCGGCGGCCATCACGAGCAGCGCCGCGGCGCCGTCGGTGATGCCGCTCGAGTTGCCGGCGGTGACCGAACCGTTCTTCGGGTCGAAGACCGGCTTCAGCTTCGTCATGTCCTCGAGCGTCGCGTCGTCGCGCGCGTGCTCGTCGAGCGCGAAGAGCACTTCGCCGGTCTTGGTCTTCAACTTGACCGGCGAGATTTCGTCGTCGAAGCGCTTCGCGGCGCGCGCGGCTTGCGACTTCCGTTGGCTCTCGAGCGCGAACTGGTCCTGGTCGGCGCGAGGGATGCCGAGGTCCTTTGCAAGTTTCTCGGCCGTCTCGCCCATGATCATGTTCGCGAGCGGACAAACGAAGCCGTCCTTGTACATGCCATCGACGACCGGCGCATGGCCGAGGCGATAGCCCTTGCGCATCTCGGGCAGCATGAACGGCAGACGGCTCATGCTCTCGGTGCCGCCGACCACCGCGACGTCGATGCGACCGGAGCGGATGCCCTCCGCGGCGACGCTGATCGACTTCAATCCGGATGCGCACGCCATGTTGAGCGTCCACGCCGGCACTTCGACCGGGATGCCCGCGCGCACCGCGATCTGGCGGCCGGGGTTCGGACCGCCGCCCGCTTGCCGACCATTGCCGAAGATCACTTCGTCGACGCGACGAGGATCGAGCTTCGCGCGCGCGAGCAGCTCGGTGACGACGCTCGCGCCGAGGTCCGCGGCCGAGAGCTCGGCGAGCGAACCGAGGAATTTCCCGATCGGGGTGCGGAGCGCGTGGGTGACCACCACCGGACGGCCGGCGGGGCGCGGGGTCGGTGCCATCGACCCTCCTTGCTGGGTCGTGTAGAGGTCGCGAGATCGGAACCTTGGAACACGCGGAGCAGCGACCCCGCGGCCTCTCGCACGCTGCCTTCCGCACGATTCGGGAGCGGTTGGCCGAGCGATTGGGCGAGAGAGGATAGGCACGCTGCCGGGCCACCGCAAGGTGCCCGACTCTGCCCCTTCTCCCCGCGGCGATCGCGAGCCAAGATGAGCTCGGGGCGGGTTACGCTCCTTTGCGAAGACCGCCGTGCGCTCCAACGACCGAACTGACGACCGCTCCGAGCATCGCGCCAAGCATCGAACCGAGCATCGCGCCAAGCATCGAACCGGGGATCGCGCCGAGCATCGCGCCGAGAATCGGGTCGGGAATCGCCCTGGAGCTCGCGCGGAACACCAGACCGACAAGACGCGACTGGCGGCGTTGATCGAGCTCTTGGACGACGACTCCGAAATCGTCGGCCGCGAAGTGCTCCAGGCCTTGGACCGGCTCGGCCGTCCGGCCCGCGCCGCCGTGCGCCGCGCGGCCGAATCCGGCGCGCCTCGCACGCGTCCGCGCGCCCGGCGGATGCAGCTCCGGCTCGCGCGACTCGACCAGGCGCGGCGGCTCGCGAGTTTCGTCGCGAAGGCCGGGAAGGCCGAATTCGACCTCGAACGAGCGCTCTGGCTGCTCGCGCGTTTCGACGATCCGACGCTCGACGTCAGGCCGTACGTGCTCGCGCTCGACGCGATGGCGGCGGAAGTGCTGCGGCGGATCGAACCGCTGCCGGCAACCCACGCGCGCGTGCTCGAGTTGCCGAAGTACCTCGGCGGCGAGCTCGGCTACCAAGGCGAACAGGAGCGTTACCACGCGCCGGAGAACGCGCTGCTGCACCACGCGCTCGTCGAGAAGCGCGGACTGCCGCTGACGCTCTGCGCGATCTACCTCTTGGTCGCGCGCCGCGCCGGACTGCGCGCGGCGATCGTGCCGCTGCCCGGACACGTGATGCTGCGGCTCTACGGCGGCGACAAACACGTGATCGTCGATCCGTTCCACGAGGGCAAGGTCCGCAGCGAGAAGGAGCTCCTCCAGTTCCTCGCCGAACACGGACTGCCGTTCCAGCCGACGTGGTTCCGCGACGCCGACGACCGTTCGATGTTCGCGCGCCAGGTCGGCAACCTGCGCACCGCGTACGTGCGGCGCGGCATGCACCCGGAGGCGAAGATGCTCGAGCTCGTCGCAGCGGCGCTCGAAGCGACCGGCGTCCGGAAAGCGCGAGGCTGACCTTGGTCGAACGTTGCAGTGGATGGCCGCCTTCGCCCGCGGCAGCGCCGCGTGTGATCGCGCCGATGTTCCCGCTGCCGAACGTGTTCCTCTTCCCGGGCGCGCTGATGCCGCTGCACATCTTCGAGCCGCGCTACCGGCAGATGGTCGAGGACTCGCTCGACGGTCCGGGACGCATCGTGATGGCGACGGTGCTCGAGAGCCACCACGACGACCTCGCCGGCCGCCCGCCGGTGTTCGAGTACGCCGGCATCGGCGAGATCCGCCACCACGAGAAGCTCCCCGACGGCCGGTTCTTCATCAACTTGGTCGGCTGCGCGCGCGTGCACCTGCGCGAAATCGAGAGCACGCGCCTCTACCGCCGGGTCGAAGCGACGTTGCTCGAAGAGACGCAACCGACGCGCGAGGAGGAATGCGCGCTGCGGAACGAGCTCCGCGCCGCGATCCTCGCCCGCACGCCGAAACTGCGCGACTTGCCGCTAGACATGCCGGTCGGGCACATGGCCGACTTCCTCTTGATGCGCCTCGAGCTGCCGCAGAGCGCGATGCAGGCCGCTTTCGCGCGGCTTTCGGTCACCGAACGCGCTCGCTGCGCGCTCGCCGAACACGCGCGCCGCCCGCAACGGCCGAACTGACGCCGCGCGGCCACGCGCCGCAGGCAGGCAGGCGAGAGCAGGACCCACGACTCCGCCCCCGGCAGCGGAACTCGCCGCTTCCGCACGAAGCAGTCGACGTGCGCCAAGGAGTGCCCGGCGCCGACCTTCAGCGTCTCCGGTCGCGCGCGGGCACCTGCGGGCCTCGCGGCCCGACTCGCGGCTTGCGCGAGCACGCCGTTGGTGTCGCGCACGGGGCGCGCGGTTTGCCCGCCAGCGCGTTTCGACGAGGCGCGGCCCGCGCGTCGTCCGGATCGGCCTCGGCGTCGACCGCCGTCAACGCGCGCTGGCTTCGACCGGCCGCGCGTCCACGCGCTCGAGCAACGCACGGACTTGCGGCGCGAGGGCGAGCGCGGCGGCTCGTTGGCCCTTCTCGTTCCAATGACCCTCGTGGAAGTAGCTCTTCCACTCGTCGACGTAGATCGGATCGACGTCGAGCGACGGAATCGCGTACTTCGCGAAGATCTCGCGGTAGCGCCGGTGCTGCTCGACGTTCTTCGTGCTGACGTCGAACCCCGCGAGCAGCGCGCCGTCCGAGCGGACGATCGCCGCGAGATCGCGCACCAGGAGCTCGGTGACGCGCCACGCCTCGTCCGGATCGGCGACGGTCTCGACGTCGCGGCGAATCGCGGCTTGGCGCGCGATCGACTCGGCGAGCAACGCGAGCGCGGAGAACTGCACGAGCTCTCGCGAAAAGAGCCCGCTCGAACGCAGATCGGGCACCGGCACGCCGGTCAACATCAGCAGTTCGCCGTGGCGCTCGAAACGTGGCTTCTTGCCGCGCCAGTAACGATCGAGCACGTTGAACTCGGGATCGTTGGCGCACGTCTGCAGGATCACGAGGTCGGGCTCGAACCGTCGGCCGTAATGCAGGTAGGCGAGCAGCTCCTGGTCGTTCGAGAAGCCGCCGACGCCGAGCGAGATGACTTCGACTCGGAGCTCGCGCGAGAGCTCGCGTTCGAGTTGCACGAGCCACGTCTGGTCGTCGTCGACCGTGTAGGCCTCCGCATGCGAGTCGCCGACGACGACGACGCGCTTCGTGCCGGCGGGCTTCGCGAACGGCCGCTCCGGCGTGCGGAAACCGCGCGAATCGATGGTCTCCTTGGCCGTGAAGAGCTCGTTCGTGTGCTCGAGCGACGCACCCGGCCGCAGCTTCCAGCCGAGCACCGGATCGTGGACGATGAAGAGGTTGTTGTGCGACTTCGACGGCAGCACGAAGAAGCGCACGCCGAAATCGAGCGCGACCAGCGCGACCAGGCACGATCCGACGAGCGCGGTGCGCCGCAACGTCGTCGCCCGCGCGACTTCGAGCCCACGGAGCCACGCGCCGCACGCGAGGAGCAGTGCGCTCGCCGCTGCCGCGCCGAACGCCGAGCCGCCGACGTCGGAGCTCGCGAGCACCGCGCACGCGACGGCGACCAGCGCGAGCCCGACGAAGCCGACGTGGACCCACACGGCCGCGACGATGTCGCACACCAACGCGCGGCCGCGCGGCGTGAACACGGACGCGGCCCACGCGAGCGCGAACACGGCCGTGAGCACGTGCGCCGCCGCGACGTCGCCGCCCGAGCGCCACGTGGACGCAAAGTTCGCGAGCGCGAGCGCCGCGGGCGCGAGCGCCGCGGCGAAAGCGACGCGGCGCGTGCGCGACGAGAGCTCGACCGACGGCATGCGCGCGACTCTAGCAGCCCGTCGATGCAGGCACCGTGGCGAGGCACGGCGCGCCGAGGCGAGACGAGGAGTGCGAGAGAGCCGCGGCGCAACCCGCCTGCATGGCCGCCAAGGACGATGCGTCGAGCACGCCGACGAATCGCCGCAGCGCGCGAAGCCGAGTGAGTGACTTCTTCAACGGGCGGCTAGGCGCGCGGCCCCGCGAGCGCGAGCAAGTCGAGCGGCGTCGCGAGCCAGTGATCGGGCCGCTCGGGCTCGAGCCACGCGCGCGGGAACGGCCCCCACAATGCCGCAGCGGTGCGCGTGCCGGCGGCGCGGCCGGCGGCGAGGTCGTGCGGCGAGTCGCCGACGTAGATCGCTCGCTCGGCCTCCGCGCCGAGCGCGGCGAGCGCCGCGAGCACCGGCTCGGGGTGCGGCTTGTGCCGCGTGACTTCGTCGACGCCGATCACGAGTTCGAAGATCTCACCGAGGCCGCAGTGTTCGAGGCCCTGAATCGCGCGGCCGCGCTGCTTCGACGTGACGATGCCGAGCTTCACGCCGCTCGCGACGAGCCCGTCGAGCATCTCGCGCACGTCGGGATACCCACGCACCAACGCATCGTGGTGCGCGGCGTTGTGCGCGCGGTAGGTCGCGATCATGCGTTCGACCTCCGCCGGATCGTCGACGTAGCGGCGGAACTGCGCGGAAAGCGGCGTGCCGAGCCCGGCGAGCCATTCGTCGTGCTCGGCGGCGAGTCCGCAGTGCTCGCGCAACGCGTGCTCGAACGAGAGCCGGATGACCTCGACCGAATCGATCAGCGTGCCGTCGAGATCGAAGAGGAAGGTGTCGAGCGCGTTCATGCGAGCGTCGCGATCACCGGCGCGTGGTCGCTCGGCTTCTCGCCGTCGCGCGCGGCGACGTCGATCTCGACCGCGCTCGTCGCGGCGAGCGCCGGCTCGCTCATCAGGAAATGATCGATGCGCAGGCCTTGTTTGCGCTGGAACCCGCGCGTGCGGAAGTCCCACCACGTGTAGTGCCCGGCTTCGTCGTGGAAGCGGCGGAACGCGTCGACGAGCCCGGGCTCCATCACGCGCTTCAGCGCGTCGCGCTCGGGCGTCGAGCACAGGATCTTCTCGCGCCACGCTTCGGGGTCGTACACGTCGCGGTCGTCGAACGTGACGTTGAAGTCGCCGCAGAGCACGAGCTTCTCCTTCACGTCGAGCGTGCGCACGTACTCGGCGAGGCGCTTCAGCCACTCGAGCTTGTACGCGTACTTCTCGCTGCCGACGGCCTCGCCGTTGACGACGTAGACGCTGAACACGAGCACGTCCCCGATCGTCGCGCCGATCACGCGCCGCTGTGCGTCGGGCGCTTCACCCGGCAAGCCGCGCACGACGTCCTCGATGCGCGACTTCGCGAGGATCGCGACGCCGTTGTAGGTCTTCTGCCCGTACGTCGCGACGTTGTAGCCCGCTTCCTGGATCGCCTCGAGCGGGAACTGCTCGTCGAGGCACTTGATCTCCTGCAGGCACACGACGTCGGGTCGCGCGCTCGCGAGCCAGTCGAGCACGCGCGGCAGCCGCGCGCGAACCGAATTGACGTTCCAAGTGGCGATCTTCATGCGGTCGGGTGCGACGACTTCACTTCAAGGCGCGCAGCGCGTCGAGCGGCAACGCCAGCACGAACTCGCGAACTTCCTCCGGCTCGACTTTCTCGACGTCGACCTGCACGAGGAAGCGATTCGCGACCAACGCGTGCACCTGCACGGTCAACGGGTGGCGAGAGAGCATCTGCACGATGCGGTCGCGGCCGAACTCGAACCGCGAGTAACCGAGCGACTCGTTCGAGAGTTCGGTCTTCCACGCGACTTCGAACGAAAGGTACGCCTGCGGCGTGCGCGCGCCGTCGATGATGCCGAGCGACAGCGTCTGCGTCTTGCCGTCGCGCTCCCGCGTGTAGGTCGCGAGCGCGCTGGTGATGCGCGCGGCGCCGAGCGGGTGCTCGTCGCCGACGACCTGTTTCAGCGTCCAACCCACGACTTCCTTCGCACAGAGCTCGACCAAGCGCGCGTGCGCCACGGGTTCGACGCCGGACGCGGCGAGCTCGGGTGTCGCGGTCGCGGCGCGGCTCGGCGGGTTCGTCGCCGGCGTGACGTTCGCGACGTCCGCATCCGCGCCGGCATCGCGCGTCCCGCCGGCGTCGCACGCCCATGCGGCGGCGACGCCGATCAAGGCGCACACGAGGCAAACTCGACAGAACGGCGACATCGGGCGCCATCGTAGGGAGCGCGTCCACGCGTCGCCACGCTCGGCCGAACCGCGTCTCGGACTCGCTACGGCGCTCCGTCGAGCGATTCGCGACGCTTGCGCAGCGTCGAGAGCCGCCCGCGACTAGACTCTTCGCCCTCCAAGTCGATCGAGGATCCAGACATTTGAACCGACGCACTCCCCATCGCTCTGGCGACCGCTCCGCGAGCTCACGCCACAGCGCCGCACGCACGCCTTCCGGCTCCGCCCGCGCCCACTCGCACGCATCACGAGCCGAACCGTTGCGCCCCTCCGGCGACGTGCCTGCGATCGAATCGTTCCGTGAGTTCGAGCTCGAGCCGACGGTGCTCGCCGCGATCGAAGCGATGGGCATCGTCAAGCCGACGCCGATCCAGGCGCTCGCGATCGGCCCCGCGCTCCAAGGCAAGGACCTGATCGCCAAGGCGGAGACCGGCACGGGCAAGACGCTCGCGTTCGGCGCGCCGATGATGTCGAAGATCGATCCGTCGCGTTCGAGCGTGCTCGGACTCGTGCTCTGCCCGACGCGCGAGCTCGCGCAGCAGGTCGCGGGCGTGCTCGAGAAGCTCGGCGAGCCGCGCGCGATCAAAGTCGCGCTGCTGGTCGGCGGCGAGCCGATCCACCCGCAGATCGCCGCGCTCAAGCAAGGCGCGCAAGTCGTCGTCGGCACGCCGGGCCGCGTGATCGACCTCTACGGCCAACGCTTCCTCTCGTTCCCGTGGACCGAGTTCGCGGTGCTCGACGAAGCCGACCAGATGCTCGAGATCGGCTTCATCGACGACGTGAAGAAGATCCTGTCGTTCACGCCGGACGAGCGGCAGACGATGCTCTTCTCCGCGACGTTCCCGGACGCCGTGCTCCAGCTCGCGCGCGAGTCGACGCGCAACCCGATCGAGATCGCGACCGCGAAGGGCGTCGCGACCGTCAAGTCGATCGACCAGAGCTTCATCCGCGTGTCGCGCGACGAGCAGTCGCTCGCGCTGATCCGCTTGATCGAACAGAGCGAGCCCGACGACGTCTTCCTGGTCTTCTGCGACAAGCGCACGTACGTCGACGCTCTGATGCGGCGCCTCGAACGGCTGCCGTTCTCGGTCAAGGCGCTGCACGGCGGCTACGACCAAGCCGCGCGGTTCCGCGTGATGAGCGCGTTCCGCACCGGCGAAGTGAAGGCGCTCGTCGCGACCGACGTCGCGTCGCGCGGCCTCGACGTCGCGCACGTGACGCACGTCGTCAACTTCGGCGTGCCGCAGGACATCAGCGACTACACGCACCGCATCGGCCGCACCGGCCGCGCGGGCCGCACCGGCGTCGCGATCACGCTGGTGACGCCGGAAGCCGAACGCCGCTGGCACGCGATCGAGCGCGCCGCGCCGTGGAAGATCCGCGAAGTCGACGCCCCCGGTCGTTACCGCGCGCGGCCGCGAGACGACACGCGCTCTGTGTCCGACGAAGCGCCGGCCTCGGACGAACGTCCGCGCCGCGAGCCGCGGGAGCACGCCGGCGCCGGCCGCCCGCCCCGCCGTTCGCGAGATGCGGAGCGCGACGACGCTGCCGTGAGTCGCGGCGCCGCGCCGCGTGGTGGGCTGCCCGCTCGCGCAGGCGACCGGCCGCGCGGCGAAGAGCGTGCAGCGCGGCCCGAGCGTCCGCTGCGCGAAGACCGTGCACGTCACGGCGAGCGCCCGAACCGCGACGAGCAAACGCCGCGCGACGGGCGCGATTCGCGGGAGGCCCGCGCGGGACGCGGTGAGCGCGAAGCTCGCCCGGAACGCGCGGCGCGAGATGCAAGGACGCCGCGCACGGAGCGTGAAGCGCCCCGCTCGCGCGAGGAGCGAGACGTCCGGCCGACGCGCGCGACGCATGGCGACGATCGCGGAGAGCGTTCGTCGCGCGCAGCCGCGGAGGAACGGCACGCGCGTCCGGCGCGTGACGAGCACCGCGCTCTGCCGCCGCGCGCGCACGCGCCGACTGCGGACGACGAACGCCGCCCGCGGCGCACGCGGGACCGCGAGCAAGACGCGGGCTCGACGCCGCCCCGCGCGCCGCACGCGGAGCGACGGCCGGCGGAGTCGGCGCCCGGCGAGCGCGCCGCTCGTCCGGAACGCTCCGAACGTCACGGGCGGCCTGGGCGACCTGAGCGGCCGGAGCGACCGGGGCGACCGGAGCGACCCGAGCGCGCGCCCTCGACCGACGCCGCGCGCGGCCTTCGCCGCTCGCCGGCCGCACCGCGCACAGGCGATGCGCCGCGCGAGTCACGTCCCGCGGTGACCGACGACTTCGCGACTCGCCACACCGAGGCTCGCCAACGCGCCGAGCGCTTCCCCAGGGGTCCAGAGCGCGACGAGCGGCCTCGAGAAGAACGACCGGTCGGCGGCCCGCGACGCGGCGGCCGCGGTCGAGGCCGCGGTCCGGGTCCGCGCGCCGACGACGGCGCGCCGGCCCACGACTGAAGCCACGATCGAGCCCGCGGCGGCGCGTGCACACGCTCGCACCGTCCGCGGTCGCGCTCGATGTCCCCCCGCCCTCCCCCCAAAAAAAACGAAACAACGGCGGTCAGCCCTCGCTCCACTTCCCGGAGAACCCACGTGAACTCGCAGACCCTGCTTTGCCTACCCGCGCTCGCGCTCCTGCTCGGAGCGTGCGGCACGATCTCGAAGGACGAAACGGACCACGACGCGCTGTTCGTAGGCGCGCGAGTTCGTAAACCACTCGACGACGGCGCGACGCACGACGGCTTGCACCTCGAAGCTTCGTGGCGCGCGGACGACGGCGAAACCGACGAGCTCGACTACACGATCCAGACCGTCTCGTTCGGCGTCGGCATGGATCGCGAGGTCGGCGAGCAAGGTTGGATCGGCGGCGTCGGAGGGCTCGCGTGGCGGACGGCGCAACTCGACGTCACGCCCGACGAGTACGAGTCCATGAGCGACTTCGGCAGCTACGCCGCGCTCCAAGGCGGTTGGCGCGCGACGTCGTGGCTCGAACCCTACGCGCGCGCCCAAGGCGCGCTCTTCCTGCGCGAGCTCGGCCACGAGCTCTCGATCGAAGCCGGCGCGCGCATCCACGCGATCGAGCACGCGAGCCTGTTCGTCGGTTGGCGCTATGCGGACTTGCGCTTCGCCGACTTCGACGACGCGGCGCTCGGCTTCGACACGCTCGATCTCTACACGAGCGGACTCGTCGTCGTCCTCGAGTTCTGGTTCTAGGAGCGCGCGCAGCCACGCACTCGCGCCGAGGACGCCGCTGCCGAGAGGCGCGCGTCGCACGCTGTTTGGGCGCCGCGCGACGCGATTTGCCGGCCTCGCCGCGACGGCGTATCGTGCGACCGCTCCGGACGCGCCGCGGCGCGCGCGTTCGCACCGCTTCCCGCGCGCCGCGCCCCCGATCCCATCGTCATCGAAATCCCGCCATGCGCACCGCCCACTTGCTCGCGTTCGCCACCCTCGCGCTCCCCGCCACCGCACAGACGGAGGAACCGTCGACGGCCGCGCAGACTTCGACCGAAGCCTCCACGGAGGGTGCGGACGTCGCGCAACCCGACGGTGAGCCGCAATCGATCGTCGACTTCTTCGAAAGCGAACTCGGCTTCACGTTCCAACGCGAGGGCACCGGACAGCTCGGCTCGCGCGCGACGATCGCGGTGCCGCAGGGCTACCTGTTCACGGACGGCGACAACACGCGCAAGGTGCTCGAAGCGACGCAGAACATTCCTGGCGGCCGCGAGCTCGGGCTCTTCGCGCCCGCGGATTTCTCCTGGTGGGTCGTCTTCGACTTCGACGAAAGCGGCTACGTCAGCGACGAAGAGAAGGACGACCTCGACGCCGATGCGATGCTCGAATCGCTGCAGGAGAACGCCAAGCTCGGCAACGAGGAACGCCGGCGCCGCGGCCTGCCGGAGCACGAGATCGACGGTTGGGCGGTTCCCCCGCAATACAACGAGCAGACCAACAACTTGGAGTGGGCGTTCCGCATCAAGAGCAACGACGGCTCCGTCTCGGTGAACCACAACACGCGCCTCCTCGGTCGCAAGGGCGTGATGGAAGTGACGTTGGTGTGTGGACCCGACGACCTGCAGAAGGTCCTGCCAACGTTCCGCGAGCGCCTGGACGAGTTCGCGTACGCGTCGGGCGAACGCTACAGCGAGTACGTCTCGGGCGACAAAGTCGCGGCGCTCGGGCTCACGGCGCTCGTCGCCGGTGGCGCGGGCGTGATCGCGGCGAAGACCGGGCTGCTTTCGAAGCTCTGGAAACCGATCGCGATCGGACTCATCGCGATCGGCGCGTTCGTCAAGAAGATCTTCGGCTTCGGCAAGAAGGAAGAGTCGAGCTCGTCGGGTTCGTCGAGCTCGTGATCCGCGCGCGATGAGCGACACGCAAGCGCTCGTCCTCGTCCTCGCTCTGATCTACCTCGCCGACTGCGTCGCGTGGGTGCGGCGCGGAGCGGTGGCGTTCCGCGCGCTCGCCGGCCGGCGTTTCGCCGCGGCGTTGCCCTCGCCGTTCACCGGCAGCGCGAAGGCCGGCCTGACGTGGACGAATCCGCTGCCGCCGCTCGGCACGCTGTTCGTCGCCGAGAGTCTGCCGGTCGCGCTGTCGAGCGACGGCCTCGCGAGCGTGCCGGGCCTCGAGCTCGACCCGCGCGCGCCGCGGGTCCACGAGTGGCGTGCGAAACGTTGGAGCGACGTGCACGAAGTGCGCGCGATCGAAAAGGAGCTCTGGCTCGACGGACACGTCTTCGCCGTCGCCGACACGCCGCGCACGGCCCGCGAGCTCGCGACGCTCGTCGAAACGCTGCGCACCGCGCCGCGCGAACGCCGGACCAAGCTCCTCGAACGTGCGCTCGCCGCGCGCTGCGACGTCGCGTCGGCGCGCGAGCGTGTCGAGCGCTTCTTCGCGGTCACTGCGAAGCTGCGCTTCGCGACCAATACGCTCTTCGTGTTCCTCGCCGGGCTCGTGCCTGCCGCACTGTGGCGTTTCGGCATCATCCTGACCTGGCCGTTCCTGCTCGGGGGTCTCGTGCTCGGCGTCGCGTCCGTCGCGTGGCTCTTCGCGCGCGCGCACCGCGAGCTCTTCCCGAACGAACGGAGCGCGCGCCGCCGCGGAGTGTTCCTGATCGCGCTATCGCCGCCGGAAGCCGTGCGAGCCGTCGACGCGCTCGGACGCGCGGCGTGCGCGAGCTTCGATCCGCTGGCGCTCGCGACGGTGCTCGACGAAGCGCCGCGTCGCGAACTCGCGCGCCGGATCCTGATCGACACGCGGCACCCGCTGCCGCCGCCGGTCTCGGTCGAACCGTTCGCGGTCGAGTGCGAGCGCGAGTTCCGCGGGCTCGTGCGCGCCGCCCGCGAACGGGCGCTCGGCGAGCTTGGCCTCGACGCCAAGACGCTGCTCGCGCCGCCCGCGCCGGAGGAGGCGGGGGCGCGTTCGTACTGCCTGCGCTGCGAGCTCGATCGAACCGAGCCTGCGGGCGCCTGCAACGACTGCGGCGCGGAGCTCGCGCCACGCGGCTGACGGCAGCGGCGGGCGGCGACGGCGGACGGTGACAGCGAACGGGCGAACGCCTCGCATTCACGCCGCACGCGCACCGCAGCGCCCGCACCGCGTATTCGACGCGAGCGCGAAGCCCCGCGAATCCTCCCGCCCCATCGGTTAGATTCTCCGCCTCCTCTGACCACACCATGGGCGGATCGAATCCCTTCATCCAACGCGTCCACGCCAAGCTTCCCGAGAAGCCCTACCGCATCACGTTCCTGCCGCTCGGCAAGACGGTGCTGGTCGAGCCCGAGAAGCTCCCCTACTCGCGCGACGGCCAGAAAGGCTCGATCCTCGAGATCGCGCTCGGCCACGACATCGACGTCGACCACGCGTGCGGCGGCGTGTGCGCGTGCTCGACGTGCCACGTGATCGTCAAGGAAGGCGGCGAGAGCTGCCAGGAAGCGAACGACGACGAGCTCGATCAGCTCGACAACGCGCCCGGCCTGACGCCGAAGTCGCGGCTCGCGTGCCAAGCGGTGCCCGACGGCACGAAGGACGTCGTCGTCGAGATCCCGAACTGGAACCGCAACTTGGTGCGCGAAGAGCACCACTGACACGAGCCCCACTCGCGCGGTCCACGATGGCGAACCTCGACATGCAAGTGCTCCTCGCGCAGCCGCGCGGCTTCTGCGCCGGCGTCGATCGCGCGATCGAGATCGTCAAACGCGCGCTCGACACGTACGGAGCGCCGGTCTACGTGCTGCACGAGATCGTGCACAACCGCCACGTGCTCGAAGAACTCTCCGCGCGCGGCGCGAAGTTCGTCGACGCGCTCGAAGAGGTGCCCGAGGGCGCCGTGACGATCTTCTCCGCGCACGGCGTCGCCGAAGCCGTCGTGCAGACCGCGGAGACGCGCAAGCTCTTCGTGATCGATGCGACGTGCCCGCTGGTGACGAAAGTGCACATGCAGGCGCAGGCGTATCGCCGCGACGGCCGCGAGATCGTCTTGATCGGCCATCCGGGCCACCCGGAAGTCGAAGGCACGCGCGGGCGGATCGACGGGACGGTGTACGTGCTCTCGACGGTCGAAGAAGTGGAACGGCTCGTCGTCGCCGATCCGGAGAAGCTCGCGTACGTGACGCAGACCACGTTGTCGGTCGACGACACGCGCGAAGTGATCGACGCGCTCGTGCGGCGGTTCCCGTTGATCCGCGGGCCCGAGCTCAAGGACATCTGCTACGCGACGCAGAACCGCCAGAACGCCGTGCGCGAGATGAGCGACGCGATCGACGTGCTCCTGGTCGTCGGTTCGCCGAACAGCTCGAACTCGAATCGCTTGCGCGAGCTCGGCGCCCGCAAGGGCAAGCCTGCCTATCTGGTCGACGATCCGAAGGACCTCCGCGCCGATTGGTTCGCGCCGGGCGCCCGCATCGGCCTGACCGCGGGCGCGAGCGCGCCGGAGTCGCTGGTCCAGCGCGTCATCTCGCGGCTGCGCGAGCTCGGCGTCGCCGAAGTGACCGAGCTCTCGGGCGAGCCCGAGAACGTCGTCTTCTCGCTGCCGGCCGAGCTGCGCTGACTCTGGCGAGAATCCGGCGGGCGGCGTTGCGCCGCCGCGGGGGCGGGTTTGGGGCTCCTGAGGCCCGATCGCGTGGTGCGGTCGGCGATTCCTCGGAAGTGCTGCCATGAGCGCTCGTGTGATCCTCGATTCGACTTTCGCCCGTTCCCTGTCGTCCGCTGCGGCGCGATCCGCGTCGCTCTCGGCCGCACGCGCCGTGTCGCTCTCCGCGTCGTGCGCGCTCTTCTCCGGAGTCACGTGGGCGCAAGCACCGAGCATCCCGACCACCGTGCGCCTCAACGTCGGCGCGGGCGGGCTGCAGGCGAGCGAGCTCGGCCAGGCGCAGCCCAGCATTTCGCACGACGGACGCTTCGTCGCGTTCCAGACGCCCGACGACGGGCTCGTCGGCGCGGCTTCGACCGGCGACGTGCTGGTCGCCGATCGCGACGCGGACCAGAACGGTGTGCTCGACGACAGCACGGTCGTCCTGAAGCTCGTCAGCGTCGCCACCGGCGGCACGAAGGGAAACTCGGCGAGCATCACGCCCGCGATCTCCGGCGACGGACGCTTCGTCGCCTTCGTCAGCGCCGCGACCAACCTCGTCACGCCGGACGCCAACGGCTTCCCCGATCTCTTCCTCCACGATCGCGATCCCGACGCCGACGGCGTCTTCGACGAAGGCAACGGCGTGACGACGCGCGTGCCGACCTGGGACGGCGGCCAACCGAACGCCTTCCACGGACCCCTCGCGCTGTCGTTCGACGGTCGCTACTTGGCGTTCCAGAGCGATGCGTGGAACTGGATCCAGAACGACTTCAACGGCAAGCGCGACGTCTTCCGTTACGACCGACTGACGAGCCAGATCACGCTCGTCTCGGCGAACACGTCGGGCGCGCCGTCGAACGGCGACGCGTCGCAACCCGCGATCTCCGCCGACGGCCGCTTCGTCGCGTTCAGCGGCGCGGGCTCCGACATCGTGCCGGGCATCGGCGGCGTCGATCACGTCTTCGTGCGCGACCTGAGCGCGGGCACGACGGTGTGCGCGGACCGCACGGCGAGCGGCGTCCTCGGCAATGGCCTCGGTCTCGAGCCGTCGCTCTCCGCCGACGGTCGCTTCGTCGCGTTCGCGTCGACCGCGCGCAACTTCGACGCGCTCGACACGGACTTCAACTTCGACGTCTACGTGAAGGACCTGCAGTCGGGCGCGCTCGAGCTCGCGAGCCTCGACCTCTTCGGCGTCAACCAGACCGGTCCGCTCGCGCGCCAACCGAAGCTCTCCGCGGACGGCACGTCGGTCGCGTTCTGGAGCAACAACCCGCTCGCGTGGAACGTCACAGGCAGCTTCTGCGAAGCGTTCGTGTTCGACCGCGCGACCAAGCGGCTCGAAGTCGCGAGCCGCGCGACGAACGGCGCCGTGCCGAACGATCACGTCGCGAACTTCACGGGCTTCGCGTTCTCGGGCGACGGTCGGTCCGTGGTCTTCGACAGCCCGGCGTCGAACCTGGTCGCCGGCGACACCAACGGCCGGCCGGATCTCTTCGCGCACCAACGCGTGCCGAACGCCGCGAGCGAGCAGGGCTTCGGCTCGGTCGGCTCGAACGGGCTCGTGCCGACGCTCGGCGCGTGGGGCTCGCTCGGCTCCGGCGCGAGCGCGACGGTCCAAGTCGTGCTCGGCCCGGCGAACACGCGCAGCCTGCTCGTGGTCTCGACCGGCGCCGCGCCGAAGCCCTTCTTCGGCGGCACGCTCGTGCCCGCGACGCCGGCGAGCGCGCTGCATCCGCTGAAGACCGACGCCGACGGCCGCGCGCAGTTCGTGCTCGCCGGCGGCGGCGGCCCGCAGGATCTCTGGCTGCAGTGGCTCGTGCGCGACCCGGGTGCGAGCCAGGGAGTCGGGCTCTCGAACGCCGTGAAAGTGACGCTCGCGCCGTGAGTCCGGCGTCCTGACGCCGAGCTCGCGCGCCACGGCGCGGCGCAGGGACGAGGGCCGCGGCCGGGCCGCGCTCGGCAAGCGTCGGGACTCGGCGCGTCGTCAGCCGCTGCCGCTTGGCCCCGCTGCCTCGCCGCACCGGCGCATCGGCTCACCGGCGCATCGCCTCACCGGCGCACTGGCGGGCTCGCAGCGACGGCCGGTCCGCGGCGCGAGCGCATTGCCGAGGGCGAGATCGCGGCGCAGAATCCCCGCGCTCGCTTCCCCGCGCCTGCTTCACGGAGTCCCTCGATGCGTCTTGGAATCGTTGCGTCCGGTTTGCTGTGTCTCGTCGCTTGTCACTCGTCGCCGAGCGGCGGCTCTCACGCACGCGCCGAGTGGAAGTCGCTCTTCGACGGCAAGACGACCGCCGGATGGGTCGCATGGGGCGGGCGCTACGACGGCAACGCGCGCTGGACGATCGAGGACGGCGCGCTGACCGGGCGTCAGGGGCTCAACCAGGAAGGCGGCCTGATCTACACCGAAGGCTTCTATTCGAACTTCGAGTTCGAAGTCGACGTCAAGTGCGACTACCCGTTCGACTCCGGCATCTTCCTGCGCATGGTGCCCGACGAAAAGGGCGCGCAGGTCACGATCGACTACCGCCCGAACGGTGAGATCGGCGCGATCTACTCCGACGGTTTCCTCCAACACAACCTCGACGGCGGGAAGCTCTTCCAGAAGGACGAGTGGAACCACTTCAAGGTCGTCTGCACGGGCCGCGACCTCGCGATCGATGCGTGGTTGAACGGCGAGAAGCTCGCGAGCTATCGCATGGAGCCGGGCTCGAGCGGTTACGCGCCGAGCGGCCGCATCGGACTGCAAGTGCACGGCGGAGAGAACGTGCCGCTCGAGACCAAGGTGCAGTTCAAGAACATGCGCGTGAAGGAGCTGCCGGTCGCCGACGAGCCGATCACGATCGAACTCGCGGGCGGCGAGCAGGTGCTTTCGCACCGCGCGCTGCTCGACGGCTGGCGACCGCTCTTCGACGGCAAGACGCTCGAGGGCTGGGAAGTGAACGGTCCCGCCGAAGGCGTCGAGGTCAAAGGCGGCGCGATCGTGATCTCGAGCGGTCACGGCGAGTTGCGTTCGAAGGGCGACTACCGCGACTTCGAGCTCTGCGCCGACTTCCAGCTCTCGAAGCTCTGCAACTCGGGCGTCTTCCTGCGCGCGGAGCGTTCCGACGCGAACCCCGCGTTCTCCGGCTGCGAAGTGCAGGTCCTCGACGACTACAACTGGGAGTCCGCGTCCGGCTCGAAGCTCGCCGACTATCAATTCACCGGCGGCCTCTACGGCTCGGTCGCTCCCGCCGTGAAGGGCGCGTTGAAGCTCGCGCCCGAGTGGAACACCTATCGCATCCGCTTCGAAGGTTCGCGCATCCGCACCGAGCTCAACGGCGCGCTGCTCTACGACGTCGACACGACGACCGTGCACGTGCCCGCCGACACCAAGCCCTTCGCGGAACGCGCGAAGTCGGGCTTCATCGGCCTACAGCGCCACGGCGCCGCGAAGGACGGCGAAGCGACGTTCGTCGCGTACAAGAACCTCTTCGTGAAGAAGCTCTGATCACTCGAGCACGAGGGCGAACTCGGCGGCGACGGGCTTCACGCGGTCGGATCCCGAGCTGAATCGCTTCGAGCGCCGCGCCGCGCTGCGCGGCTTCGCCCGCCGAATCGTCAGCGCGCGCTCGATCCAGAGCTGACCCAGCGGTTCGGGCCAGCGCACGTACACCGCGTTCCACGGGAATTTCGCGTGGAAGATCGAGCGCGCGTCTCGGCGTCGTCCGAGTTCACGGCGCGATGGTGAACGTGACCGCGTTCGAGAGGTTTCCGCCCTCGGCGTACGCCGATCCCGAGTCGCGACTGTGTGTTTGCGCCCATACTTGCGCGCCGGCGACCAGGCTCGGGTCGGTCCCCTCTGCGATCCACCGATTGAAGTCGGTCGACCAGACACCCTCGCAGGGGAGCGCACCGCTGGTGACCGCGAGTCCAACGCGCCGAAGCGGAGCTCGAGCGCACAGGAAGCCGCCTCCGAACGGAGCGAAGTGTGCTCCGTGGGTGCTGTAGATCAGCAGCGCGGGGGTGTGCGCGAGGAGCATGTCGGTGCTCAGGACGAATCCACTCCCTGCGCTGGCGCTCGGCGCGCCGGTCCAGGTCAACGCGCTCACGCAGCCGAGCGAGTTCAATTGGGCGACGCAATAGGAGAATGGGCCGACGATGTCCCGCGTGGCCACGAGGACGTCCTCACGGTCGTTGAGGTCACCGGGAACGAGATCCCATCCCCAACTCGCGAAGGCGACGTGGAGTCCTGTCGCAGACATCGATGGCCAACGACTGTTGGAAACACCGGTTTCTCCCGCTGCGTCGACGGACAGCGCGATGACCGTCCCCAACTGCACGTCGTAGAGAAACACGTCCTCGTGGGAGTTGACGTCGCCTTGGACGAGGTTCTGAGCAAGACTGGAGAATGCGACCCAGCGACCATCCGCACTGATCGAAGGCAACATGGAGGCCTTGTCGCCCGAGACGCCAGAGGAGTTTCGACTCGCGAGCCAGATTTGCCCCGTCGCTAGATCGCGGACGAAGACGTTCGAGACGTTCTCGACGATTCCCGCAACCAGATTCTTCGCGGCGCTGTCGAACGCGATGAACCGGCCGTCCGCTGAGAGCCGCGACCCATAGCAAGAGTGATCGGCGGGAACGCCTTGAGGCGACATGCTGGCCGATTTCAACGTGCCCAATCGTCGGTCGAACACCAGGATCTGGCCGCCTGAACTCACGCCTGGCGTGAGATTCGTCGCAGCGGTGCGAAACGAGATGAAGCGACCGTCCGCCGAGATCGCTGGCGCTCTCGAATGGTCGTTGCCTGGGAACCCTTGCGCGTTCTGACTCACGCGAGTGGTGCGACCTGTGCTCCTCTCGTGCACGAAGATGTCATCGTAGGAATTGCCTTCTGGCACCGAGAACACGGTCGACGCGCTCTGGAAGACGACGATCGATCCGTCGGCGGAGATCGAAGGGAGCGTCGAATGACCATCCCCCTGCACGCCCGTGGTCGACACGCTCACACGGACGGTGCTTCGCGTGCGCAGATCGTGCACGTAGATGTCGTCGAAGTTGTTCGTGTCTTCCGGGACGAGTCGGGCACGGGTCGAGAACGACACGTAGTTGCCGTCCGCGCTCAACGAAGGCTCCCACGCTGAGTGAAAGCCCTGCACTCCCGAGGAGCTCACGCTCGCTCGCACCGTCGTGCCGGCGACACGATCGCGCACGAAGACATCCGTCTGGAAGTTGGT
Organism: Planctomycetota bacterium; assembly: GCA_023150475.1. Classification (GTDB taxonomy): domain Bacteria; phylum Planctomycetota; class UBA1135; order UBA1135; genus JACRIN01. The sequence continues at coordinate 62,929 of JAKLKU010000014.1, read as the reverse complement.
GTCACCCGCGACCAGGTTGTCGGCCTCGCTCGCGAAAGCGACGTATCGGCCATCTCCGGAGATCGAAGCGGAGAAAGACACATCGTTCCCCTGCGTCTCATCATCGGCGAAGCTCGCGAGATCCAACGTCCACGTGCTGCCCTGAGAATGAGCCAAAGGGATTGTTGGCCAGAGCACCGCAAGCGCGAGCACGATCGTGCGCCAATTGCGAAGCCGCAGCGGGCCACAGAAATCGGTGAGGTGCTGGGGAGTCGTCGTCGACATGGTCCGTTCTCGCATGGATGACTCGAGGCCGGATTCGTCGTACCACGCCAACGCGCGAACCCACAAGTTCCGGCGAATCACGTAGCCGACGGAACAGATCGGTAGCCTGCGGCCTCGGCGAATCCGTGTGGGCACGGGCCGCGTGGCTCGAGCCGGATTCTCGGAGGCGCGCAAGCGTAAGGTCGCGTGCGCCCTACGTCGTACGGGTCGACTCCCATCGACGCGGATTGGAACGTCACGGACAAGCACCGGTTCGCGAGTGTCCGGACTCGATCCGTGAAGCACGCCCGTCACGGATCGCCGACCCTGTCGAGCGATCGACCGGTGGAAGTCACTCACGTACGCACGACCGAAGCTCAAAGCTGCGGCCGTCGCGCGGCCGCCACGCGTCGCATCAGCCGTGTCGCATCAGCCGTGTCGCATCAGCCGTGTCGCATCAGCCGCGTGGCATCAGCCGCGTGGCATCAGCCGCGTGGCATCAGCCGCGTGGCATCAGCCGCGTCGCGGCAGCCAGAGTTCCGCGAGCACCAGCACGGCGCCGAGCGCGGTGCCGCCGGCGAACGCGCTGCCGCCGCCGATCACCAGCCAGACGAGCGCCGCGCTCTCGCGCGCCAGGAACCAGCCCGCGAGGTCGCACGCGAGCCCGACGCCGATCAGGAAGCCGACCGCGCCGCGCAGGAACGGCGCGAAACGCGTCGCCCACACGAGCAGCATCACGAGGCAGCCGAGCGTCGCCATCGCGAGTGCGTGCGTGTGCGTCGACGTGATCAGGATCGGCATCGGCGTCGCTTCGAGCTTGCGCGAGAACGCGACCTTCTCGACGTCGTCCCAGTACTCGAGCGGGATCTTCTGGCCGATGCCATCGCCGTCGGTCGACTTGCGCGAGTGACACTGCAAGCAGTCGCGCGCGATGATCTCCGCCGGCGCGGCGGGCCCGAGGTCGGGGTTGTCGAAGTTCTCGCTGACCTTGTCGCTCGCGAGCCAGTCGAGCAACAGCTTGCGGTCCGCCGGCGCCTGCTCCTTCGGGTGCTCGCGCTCGAGCGCCGTCACGAACGGCGCCGGGTTGTCGATGCCGTGGTAGGCGCCGACCAAGTCGTCGACGGACACGCCGGGACGCGCGTCGCGGTTCTGGTGGTGGTCCTCGAGGTGCGTCAACGACGCCCACAGTCCGAGCAACACGGCGGCGACGACGCCGGTCAGGCCGAAACGCAGGCCGAGCGGGAGCTCGCGCAGTCGAAAGGTCGGGTTCATTCGGTCTTGAATGCCGCGTCGTCGATCGCGAGCGTCTCGCCTTTCACGAGCGCCTGGTGCGCGAGGATCGCGACCGCGGCCGCGCGGTGGCCCTCGTCGACGGAACACACGACCGGAGCGTTCTCGGTGACGCTCTTCAGGAAGTCGGCGAGCGGGTAGTAGAGCGGCGGGTTCGGCAGACCGACGCCTTCCTTCAACTTGCCTTGCGCGGCGAGTTTGGTCGCGTCGGCGATCAGCGTGATGCCTTGTTCGTCGTGGAACTGCTGGCGGTTCGCGTAGACCTCCCAGCCCTGCGTCGGGGAGTCGGCCTCCTTGAACATCCAACCGGCGTTCCAGGCGAGCTTGATCGAGCCCATCGAGCCGCAGAAGAGCTCGTACTGCGACTCGAACGAGTTCGCGAGCGACGCGTCGTACACGAGCCGACGGTCGCCCGGGAACGTGAGCTCGCAGAGCACCGTGTCGTGCACCGCGCGGCCGTCCTTGTGCAGTTGGATCGATCCGAAGCCGCGCACGGAGGTCGGGTACGCGCCGAGGAACCAGTGCACGACGTCGAACTGCTGCGTGCCGTATTCGCCGACGAGACCGAGCGAGACCTTGGGATCGAGCGGCCAGTTGAGCGCAGCTTCCTCCTCGGGGTTCGCGCCCGGCGTGCGCCACGTGTTCTTCTTGTGGTACTGCGCGCGCATCGTCGCGGTGTCGCGGATCGCGCCCGACTTGAAGAACGAACGCGCGAGCTGATAGATCGGGTTCGAGCGGCCGTACATGCCGCACACGGCGACCTTGCCGGACTTGCGCGCCGCTTGGACGATCGCACGCGTGTCGTCGAGAGTCGTCGCGAGCGGCGACTCGACGTACACGTGCTTGCCGGCGGCGAGGCATTCGAGCGCGACGTCCCTGTGCGTGTGCGACGGCGTCGCGACGAACACGGCGGAGACGCTCTTCGCCTTCTCGAGCAGCTCCTTGGTCGACGCGTAGCCTTCGGCGCCTTGCACGCGGCGTTGACCGCTCTTCAGGCGCGAGTCGAGCACGTCGACGACCGCGGCGACCTTGACGCCTTCGATCTTCGCGAGCTCGCCGAGGATCGCGCGCCCCTGGCGGCCGCAGCCGATCACGGCGACGTCGATCGGCACCTTGGTTTGCGGCAACGCCGCCTTGGCGAGCAGCTCGGGCGACAGCGCGAAGGCGGCGGCGGCGGAAGCGCCGTGGACGAGGAACTCTCTGCGATCGTGGGGACTCATGTCGGAACGGTAGCGGATCGGAGGAACGAAGAGCCAGAGGGACGGGTGAACTGCCAAGCGCGCGCGAACCGGGGGCCGCGGCCGATCGCGACCTCGAGCTGGCGTGCGCCGTGCGCGCCGGGCTCGCGTGCGCGATTCGCGCCGGCGTCGACGGCGCCGTCCGCGGACGCGCGCGAGCGAGCGTCGAGCACGAGCAGCGCGGTCGACCACGCTTCCGCGTGGCGCGCATCGGCGTGGACGACGGCGACGGTCGCGTCGCTCGCGGCGGCGGCGTTGCCGCGCGGGTCGAGCACGTGCCCCGAGCCGTCGGCGAGCGTGCGGCCGTGTTGCGCGGAGACCGAGAGCGCCGCATCGCGCAGCTCGACCACCGGCGCGTGTGCACCGCCTTCGAGCTCGACGCGCCACGCATGCGCGCCCGGCGGCGCGCCGAACGCGACGACCGAGCTCGTGCCGCCGTGCAAGAGCGCCGCGTGCACGCCGGCGTCACGCAGCTCGCGCTTCGCGAGCTCGAGCGCATGCCCCTTCGCGATGCCGCCGAAGTCGAGCGCGACGCCGGCGCGCGCGAAACGCACCGTGCGCGCTTCACGGTCGAGGAGCACGTGCCGCCAGCCGACGCGCTCCGCGGCACGCGTCGGATCGAGGACCCCTCGGCCGTCCAACGCACGGAGCAGCGGCGCGACGCTCGGATCGAAGGCGCCGTCGCTCGCGCGCGCGACTTCGTCGCAGATCGCGAAGAGCTCGAACTGGTCTTCGTCGAGCGCGACGGCGCGGAGCGCGGCGGTGCGGTTCAAGTGGCCGAGGAAACTCGAGCTCGCGAACGCCGACCACTCCGCGTCGGCGCGTTCGATCGCCGCGAGTGCGGCCTCGCCGGCGGCGCGCAAGCGAGCCTCGCCCTCGCTTCCGGCGTCGCACGACCCGGGAGCGAGGACGAGCTCGAAACGCGTCGCCATCGCGTTCGTCGCGAGTCGGAGCACGGTGCTAGTTCCCGCGCGGCGAGCTCGAGCTCGACGGATGGCTCACGAACGGGGACTTAGACCCGGTGGACCGCGCCGGTCTTCGGATCGAACTCGTACGTGCCGCCGCCCCACAACGAACGCGTCGCGAGGTCGATGATCACCATCGCCTTGCACGCGAGTTCGATCGGGCTCTGGTTCGGTTGGCGCGTGCGCACCGAGTTGAAGAAGTTGAGCCGCAGCGCGTCCTGCGGATCGCCGCCGTCGGTGCACTGCACTTCCTTCGCGTCGACTTCGTCGACGAACGGCGACTGGGGTTGCAGCACGACGTTGTTGCCGCCGAGCAGCAGGTTCGCTTTGTGCCCGCGGACCAGCACTTCGAGACCGGTGTCGTTGCACACCGAGCCCGCGACGACCAGCGTGTGCTCCTTCTCGAACTCGGCGGTCAGGAACACTTGGTCGTGGTTCTCCATGTCCTTGAAGACGTAGTGACCACCGCCCGCGCTGACGCGCACCGGCCAACCGACGTCGAGCGCCCAGATCAGCGGCGTCATCATGTGCGGCAGGAGGTCGCCGACGATGCCCGTCGACCAACGGCGATAACGACGCCAACGGTGGTAGACCTCCGTGTCGAACGGCACTTCGCCTTCGGGACCGCACCACGCTTTCCAGTCGAGCGTCTCACCCGGCTTGACGTTCGGGTCGATGCCGTAGAGCCACTCGCCGTCCTTCGAGTTGCGGCAGTAGCTCGTCTGCGAGAGCACGGGCTTGCCGATCGCGCCCTCGGCGATCAGCTTCTTCGCCTCGCGGTACTTCTGGTACATCATGTACTGCGTCCCGACCTGCAGGATCATGTCGGGGTTCGCGTCGACGACCTTCTTCAGGTGGAGCGCGTCGTCGACCTTGATGCAGAGCGGTTTCTCGACGTAGACGTCCTTGCCCGCGGCGAGCGCTTCGATCGCCATCGGCACGTGCCAGTGTTCCGGCGTCGCGATCAGCACGCAGTGGATGTCCTCGCGCGCGAGCAGCTCGCGGTAGTCGTTGTAGCCGTCGACTTGGAAGCCTTGTTTCTCCGTCGCGGCCTTGAGCGCACCGTCGAGGCGCGGCTTGCAGACTTCGGCGAGCGCGACGACCTTGACCTTCTCCTTGCCGGCCTTGTCCGCGTCGATGATCGCGTGCATGTGACCGCCGCCCATGCCACCGGGTCCGATGATGCCCATGCGGATCGGCTCGTCGGCGGCGAGCGGCGCGCGTTTCTTCGCGCGCGGGATCGGCCCGGCTGCCGCGGTGCGCGCCGTCTTGCAGCTCGTGATCGCCGCGACGCCGGTCAGTGCGGCCGCGGCTCCGAGGAAACCGCGACGCGAGGTCGCGCTCGGCGAGGTCGAGGCGAGGTTCGGAACAAGCGACTCGTGCGACTCGGGGGCATTCGTCATGGTTCGGTCCTGGAAAGGGCGCCGTGAGCGACCTCGGTGGGTTTCGAAGTGCGAGCCGGCAGAGCATAGCGAGCCCGTCCCACGACGGCAGCTTCGCCAAAGGGCGAGGCCGCGGCCACCCGAGCGCGCAGCGCGGTGAAGGATGCAACGTGCTCCGGCGGGCCGCTCCGGAACGAACGGGCCGCGTCATCGCTGCACGCCGCGCGGCTCGGCCCGCCGCCGGCGGAAACTCCGCCAGACCCCCCACGCTGCGGTGCCCGTCCTGCGCTCGCGGTGCGCGCGGCGGATCCTGGCCGTCGTGTGCGCTGCGGTGTTGCCCGGCGACGAACCGGCCCGGCTTCGCGGCCCTGCAAGAGCGTCACCGGGCGAAAGCGTCACCGGGCGACAGCGTCAGCGGCCAAGGCGTTCGAAAACGTGCATCGGCACGCCTTTGTAGGTCGTGCGTGCGAGCTCGACGAAGCCGCACTTCGCGGCGACGCGCAACGACGCGGCGTTGCCCGGCTCGATGATGCACGCCGTGCGCCGGTCCTCGAAGTGCGTGTCGCCCCAAGTGAGCGCGGCGAGCACGGCTTCCGTCGCGTACCCGCGTCCGTGCGCCCAAGTCGCGAGCGCCCAACCACACTCCGGTGTCCCGCGGATCGACGGTTCGAGCTCGCGCAACTGCTCCGCGAAACCGACTTCGCCGACGAAACGTCCGCTCGCGCGCTCCTCGACGACCCAATAACCGAAGCCGAGCGCGGCCCAGTGGCCGACGTGGCGCAAGAAACGCGACCAGTTGTCGGACTCGGAGATCGGTTGGCCGCCGATGTAGCGCACGACCTCCGGATCGCGCCACATCGCGCACGACGGCTCGAAGTCACGCAGCTCGCGCCCTCGCAGCAGGAGCCGCCCGGTCTCGAGCACCGGCACCGGCGGCCAATGCGCCGCGAGGCTCACTGCGGACCGCCCGGCTGCACGAATCGCGCGAGCTTCGCCAGTGCGCGCGAGAGCAGCATGCGCGAGTTCGCTTCGCTGACGCCGAGGCGTTCGGCGATCTCCGCGTGCGAGAGCTGCTCGACGTGGTGCAACGCGATCACTTCGCGGTAGTTCTCCGGCAGCTTCGCGAACGCGGCTTCGAAGAGCTCGAGCTCCTCGCGCAACGCGGCGACGCGGCTCGGCGTCGCGCTCGCGCGCGGCGCGGGTGCCTCGGGCGTCGCCGATGCGTCGAGCGGCGCGCCTTCGGCTCGTGCGTCGCGGCGCTCGGCCGTCCAGAAGCGCTGGCGGTTCATCATCTTCATCACGGCCGCGCGGTAGAGCCACTGACGGAACTCGGGCTCGCTGCGGTAGACGAGCCGGCCGTTCTTGAGGCTCTCGAGCACTTCGCGGCAGACGGACTGCGCCAGATCGGACGCAGACTCCTTCGCTTTGACGAGTTCGCCCGCGTTCTTCGCGACGTACGCCCGCAGGTCGGGCAAGTAGCGCGCGAGCAGCGCCTCGATCGCGTCGACGTCGCCGCGCGAGACGGCGTGGACGAGCTCCTTCGAATTTTCGGGCATGGCGCGCGTCGGATCTTACCGCGCCTCGCCTGCGGGGCCCGTCACGGATACGTCTGGTCCTCGTCGAGCCCCACGCCGCCCGGCGCGCCGTCGCGACCGAGCGTGCCGAGTCGATGGCCGCCTTCGACGCGTTCGAAGCGGAACGTCTCGCCCCAAGCGTCGACGTACAGCGCGTCGAACGGTTCGCCGCCGAACCAACGCGCGGCGTCCGGCCCGCGCAACTCGTCGATCGACGCAGGCAGCCGGCCGGTCGACGTTTGGAACGCCTTCACGGCGGCGTCAAGGCGCACGAGCTTCTTGCGGTTCTCGAAGCGGGCGCGGTCGACGGCTTCCTTCGCTCGCGATTCGAGTTCGAACGTGCGGAACACCCACGTCGCGCCGAGCACGCACGCGAGCAACAGGCAGAACGTGATCGCGACGAGCACCACGAACGTGCGCCTCGAGTCGCCGACCGCTGTCGGCGTGGCCTGAGTCGACGGCTTCGCGCCAGTGGCGCGCTCCGGGCTCTCGGGGCTCTGGGCACTCTCGATACTCATCGGGCCGCCTCCACGAGCCGAGCCGCGTAGTCGATGCCGTCGGGCGTGCGCGAGCCGTGCCACGACAGGTATTCGCCGTCGGCGCTCTGGATGCGCTCTCGCGGCAAGCCGCTCTCGCGCGCCAGTTCGTCGGCGTGCACGTCCTTGAACGGGAACGGCTCGGTGCAGAGCAACACGACGTCGGGGCGCGCGGCGGCGAGTTCGTTCGGCGTGATCTCGGGATAACGCGTCGCGCGCGCGCCGAAGACGTTCTCGCCGCCGGCGAGTTCGAGCATGCGGCTCGCGAACGTGTCGCTCGAGACGCTCATCCACGGCTTGCGCCAGATCAGGTACGCGAACCGCACACGTTTCGCGTCTCGGTTGCGCTCACGCACGCGCGCGGCGCGGCGCTCGATGTCGCGTGCGATCGCTTCACCGGGCTCGCGCGCGTCGAGCGCGGCCGCGATCTGGCGCACCATCTCGGCCGTGTCCTCCACCGTGCGCGGCAGCGACGAAAGGACGCGCACGCCGGCCGCCGCGAGCGCTTGCGCGTCCTCGAGCCGATTCTCCTCGTCGTTCATCAAGACGACGTCGGGGCGAAGCTCGACGATCCGCGCGACACGCGGGTTCTTCGTGCCGCCGACTCTTTCGACGGCGTCGACCGCGGGCTTGGGGTGCACGCACCATTCGGTGACGCCGACGAGCTCGGCCCCACGGCCGAGCGCGAACACGAGTTCGGTCAGGGACGGACAGAGCGACACGATGCGCATGCACGCATGATGGGCCGCGCGCGGGCCGGCGGCAATCCGTCAGTGACGCGCCTCGCGCACGAGGAGACGCGTGCGCGCGGCGAACGGGTCGGCGGCGCCTCGACACGTCGCTCGTAGGCTCGCACCGTCCGGGAGCACGAGTTCGAGCCCGACCGCGACTTCGGCGCTCGGCGCGTCGGCCGCACCCCACTCGAGGCGCGTCTCGCGCAGGACGACTCCACGCGACACCGTGTCGGCGCGTCCGGGGCGCCACACGAGTTCGCGCACGTCGTGCCGCGCCGCCGCGGCCCCGAGCTCCGCGCCGGCCGCGCCGAGCGCGGACGAGACGCGCCAGGTTCGATCCGGCGACTCCGCGGCGAACCAGTGATAGACGAGGAGCCGTTCCGTGCTCCGCGCGAGCGGCTGCGCTTCGACGCCGAGCAGCACGAGCCGTTCTTCGTGTTCACCAACGCTCGCGACGAACTCACGACTCTCGCCGAAGCCGCGCAGAGCCGCGTAAGCCTGCGGGTCGGCGACGGGTTCCGACTCGAGGAGCGGCTCGCCCGGCAACTCCGCACGCGGTCGCGCGAGCACGAGCAGCGGCCCGGGCTTCACGCCGCCTTGCGGCTCGTAGAACGCGCCGATCACGCGCCAGCGTTCCGCTGCGAGCACGGCGAGTTCGGGCTCCGCGTCGAGCACCGCCGTGTGGACCATCAGCACGTCGAGCGAGTCGAGCACCTCGAGCATCGCCTTCTTCGCGGCTGGACCGAGGCGCGCGAAACGATCGAGCGGCGGCCAGACGCGCACGAGCTCGCTGGTCGGCTCGTTCCGCAGATACGGTCCCCAGAAGAAGGAGCTCCCGACGCGGAACTTCCGGCCGCTGCGCAGCGGCCTGTCGCGCGCGACCTCGTTGACGAGCTCCATCGCGTCCCAGAACGCGCCGTAGCGGCGCGGCGTCTGCTGCTCGAGGCCCCAAGGCGTCAGAGCGAGCGCCGCGACGACCAGCGCCGTGCCGAGTCGCCGCGGCCAACGGCTCGACGCCGCGAGCAACGCATCGAATCCGAGCGCCGCGAGGACCGCGAACGCCGGCAGGATCGGCATCCAGAGCCGGAACGACTTGTCGCCTTTGAAGCTCGTCAAGACGACGTGCACGATCACGAACGCGAGCAACAGGAACGCCGCGCCGAAACGCGAACGCACGGCGCGCCAGACGCCCAGGCCGATGAGCACCAGCACCGGCGGGGAGAGGAACTCGAACAGATGCTCGAAGTACCACGTCTTCGACATCAACTGCTTCGTCGACGGCTCGGTCGCGTGCATCGAGAACTCGGCGAGCTCGGCTTGCACGCGATACACGGCGCGCGCCGTGTCGACCATGTCGAGCCTCATGAACGCGGTCGTGATCGCGGACCCGGCGTTCTCGACGAAGTAGCGCCAGACGGTCGCGCCCCACTCGCCGTAGATCCACTTGTCGAGCGCGATCTGCGCGCAGAGCGCGATGCCGAATCCGGCCGCGAAACCGAGCACGACGTTGCGGTGGCGCCAACGATCGCGGGCGACGCACCACGCCCCGACGAGCAGGATCACCGGCAAGGTCTTGTACGCGAACAGGAAGCCGAGTCCGCACCAAAGCCCGCCGACGAACGCTTCGCGCGGAGGTCGGCGCGCGACGAAGGCGCACAGGCCCGTCGCGAGGCACGCCGCCGCGGCGACGTCCGCGAGCGGCCAGACGGAGTGCAGGAGGAACACCGGGTTTGCCGCCGCGATCCACGCCGCCGCGAGCGCGACGCGCTTGCCGCCGAAACATGCGCCGAGCCGCGCGACCGCGAGCACGAAGCCGAGGCCGAACGCCATCTGCACGAGTCGCGCGGCCGGCAGGATCCAACGCGGATCGTCGGAGCCGAACCACCGATCGAGCGCGAAGAACGGCGTGAAGAGCGCCGGGAACGCGAACGACCGAATCGTGCCGTCGCTGCCGGCGGAACCTCCGACGAGCCAGCTCCGGCCGCGTTCGAGGTACTCGACGACGTCGGCGAGCGGATAACCGTGTTGCAGCGACCACGCGACCACCTGCAGCGCGACCGTCGCGGCGAGCACGAACGCGAGCTCGACCTTGAACTCGCCGAGCCGAACGGATTCGGTCGCGGTCGGACGCTCGGGAAACGCGGCGGTGGTGGATCGAACGATCTGGGTCACTCTTGTTCGCCGCGGCGGGACACGAGGCGCGGCGCGGGCGCCCAAGACTACAACGGCATGGAACGGATGCACCGGCTCGTCGTGAGTCGACCGCGGCTTCACGTTGCAGCGTGCGCGGCCCCGGAGCGCCGGCTAACCTGCGCGGCCCATGCAAGCGTTCTCCTTCCCCGTCGCGGCCGAATTCGAACGTTGGCGGCGTCTGAACGGCGCGTTCGCGGCGCTGCACGAGCTCGGCGAAGCGCGCCTGCGGACCGCCGCGCCTCACGTTTCGGCGTGGTCGCCGCTCGCACACCTCGCGCACATCGAACTCGCGAACGAACTGTGCCTGCGCAACCTGTCGAGCTTCGCGCGGCGCGAGGGTCTGCTCCTGCAGACCGGGAAGACGCCGAGCGAGAGCGTGCTCTCCGTGCTCGCGAGCGGTGCGCTGCCGCGGGGCCAAGCGAAAGCGCCGCGCATGGTGGTGCCGCCGCTCGACGTCGAGCTCGACATGGTGCGCTCGTGGCATCGCGACAACGTCGCGGTGCTCGCCGAGCTCGCGCGCAACCCGCACTTGGTCGCATCGAGCGAGCTCACGATCCCCCACCAAGTGCTCGGCCCGCTCGACGCGCCGCAGTGGCTGCGTTTCGCCGTCGTGCACTCGCGCCACCACTTCGCGATCGCTCGCGAAGCGCTGCTCGCGCTCGGCGCCAAGGACGCGGAGCTGCCGCCCGCGCCCGCGCTCTGACCGGCGAACCGGAAGTCCTTTCCGGCTCCCGGCCCTCACGCGCCTCGCGCGCCGTGAGAGGGCTCCAAGATTCCGCGCGGTGTCTCCGTCTTCCGCCGCCACCCGACCGAACGGAGACCCGCGCACCATGAGCCACTCGAGCGACCGCAACGACGCCACCCCCCGCATCCAGACCCCGTGCACGAAACGGTGGGACGAACTCGAACGCGACGCGGGCTCCGGCGCGCGCCGGTACTGCCACGAATGCCGGCTGCACGTGCACGACGGTTCGAGCCTGACGCGCGAACAGGCTCGCGAGCTCGTCCGCACCGCGACCGAACGCGTGTGCATGCGCTTCGAGCTCGACGATGCAGGCGAGCCCAGGTTCCGCGAGCCGCAAGCGAGTGCGCTCGACGTCCGGGCGACGCTGCGCCGGCTCGTGCGTTGGAGCGCGTCGGCGGCGGTCGGCGCGCTCGCGGCGTGCTCGGGTTCGGATTCGACTGCGCCGAGTCCTGGCGCCGGCGAACCGCCGAGCAAGATGGGCAAGGTCCACGCGCCGGAGCTGCTCGGCGATTTTGGCGTGCCGACGGTGACGACGCCCGCCGAAACGCCGGCGCAGCCGGTCGACGCACCACCGGAGGCGCTCGGTGAGGTCTACGTGCCGCCGCAGGAGACGCCGCAGGAGCCGCCGCTCGAGACACCGGCGACCGCAGGCGAAGCGCCGGTCTCACCGGGAGCGACGCCGGGAGCGACGCCGGGTGTGACGCAGGGCGCGACGCAGGGCGATCCGCGACGCAACGACGAGCGTTGAGCGCGCGTCAGCGGAGCGTGTAGCGCTTGCCGTCGCGCACGAGCCGCGCGGTCGCGCGCTCGGCGTCGTGATAGAAGAGCCCTAGCCAGCCGCGCTCCGCCGCGCGAGCGAGCCACTGCGAGCGCACGTCGAACGATCGCGCGACATCGATGTCGAACGCCATGATGTACGCCGGCTGCACGTGGTGCGTCGTCGGCACGACGTCGGACCAGAAAATCGCGCAGTCGCTCGACGCTTCGTCGCCAAGCGTGATCACCGCGACTCCGTCGGAATGCCCGCCGAGCACGTGCGCGTGGAGGCCGGGCAGGAGCTCGACCGAGCCTTCGTAGTCCGTGAGCACGCCGGCGACGATCAACGGCTCGACGTCCTCGGCACGGTAGCTCGCGCGCCGCACGTGATCGGGCGTCAGCGCGTTCGAGATCTCGATCGCCGGCGCGAAGTAGCGAGCGCGCGGGAAACGCGGCACGAGCTCGGTCCCGCGTCGCGCGACCGCCGCGCCGAAGTGATCCCAGTGGCAATGCGACGCGACGACGTGCGTGACGTCCTCCGGCGCGACGCCGACGCTCGCGAGCGACGCGACGAGCGACGGTTCGGTCGCGATCCGGTAGATGCGCTTCGCCTTCTCGTCCCACCGATCGCCGAGCCCGCACTCGACCACGACGACGAAGTCGCCCTTGCGCGCGAGGAACGGCCGGATCGCGATGTCGATCGAGTTGTCGGCATCCGGCGGCGTCAGCTTCTCCCACAGCGGCTTCGGCACGACGCCCCACATCGCTCCGCCGTCGAGCCGCATGCGCCCGTCGACGAGCGGCGTGATCCGCCACCCGCCGACGTCGAACGACTCGGGACTCGCACTCACGATCGGCGAACTCGCGCGCGGCGCGCTGCTCACGCTCCGCGCAGGATGTTGCGCGAGATCACGAGGCGTTGCACTTCGCTCGTGCCTTCGCCGATGACGCAGAGCTTCGCGTCGCGCCACATCCGCTCGACCGGGTACTCGCGGCTGTAGCCGTAGCCGCCGTAGACCTGGATCGCGTCGTAGGTGACCTTCATCGCGGTCTCGGACGCGGAGAGCTTCGCCATCGCGGCTTCCTTCGAGTACGGGAGCCCCGCGTCCTTCAGGCGCGCGGCGTGGTACACGAGGTGACGCGACGCTTCGATCTGGAGCGCCATGTCCGCGAGCTTGAACTGCACGGCCTGCAAGTCGGCGAGCGTGCCGCCGAACGCTTCGCGCTCCTTCGCGTAGCGCAACGCGCACTCGTACGCGCCTTCCGCGATGCCGAGGCTCAACGCGCCGATCGAGATGCGGCCGCCGTCGAGCGTCTTCATGAAGGTCTTGAACCCTTCGCCGGGAGGCCCGAGCAAGTGATCCTTCGGGATCTTGGCGTCCTCGAACACGAGGCTCGCCCAGTCGGAGCCGCGCATGCCGAGCTTGTGCTCGCCCTTCTCGATCACGAAGCCCGGCGTGTTGCGCGGCACGACGAACGCACTGATGCCTTTCGCGCCGAGCGACTTGTCGGTGACCGCCGTGACGATGTACGTGCCGGCGAAGTTCGCGTTCGTGCAGAAGCACTTGCGGCCGTTCAACACCCAATGCGAGCCGCCGTCGACCGCCGTCGTGCGCGTCGAGCCCGAATCGGAGCCCGCGCCGGGCTCGGTAAGTCCGTACGCGCCCATGTACTTGCCCGCGATCAGGTCGGGCACGTACTTGGTCTTCAGGTGATCGCCCCACGCGTAGATCGGATAGGTACCGAGCGACACGTGCGCGGCGAGCGTGAGACCCGTCGAGCCGCAGACCTTCGAGATCTCCTCGACGGCGAGGATGTAGGAGAGCGTGTCGCCGCCCGCGCCTCCGACGTCCTCGGAGAACGGGATGCCGGGGAGTCCGAGCTCGACGATGCGCTTCCACGTGTCCTGCGGGAACACGTGGTGCTCGTCGATCTCGTGGGCCTTGGGCGCGACTTCGGCGAGCGCGAACTCGCGGACCATGTCGCGGATCATCACCTGGCTCTCGGTCAGGTCGAGTCCGTGCTTGATCTCGGGGAGAGTGATCATGGGTGCTCTTCTCGGAGGACGATGTGGACGGTGGAGCTCAGGGGGAGCTCAGGGGGAACTCAGGTGGAGCTCAATCGAATTCGATGCGCCAACCGGCGGTGCGCCGCGCTTTTTCGCCGCGGCCCGCGCCGTTCTTGGTGGAAGTGGTCTCGCGGTAGAACTCGGCGCTGCGGCCCGCGGCGACCCAGTCGATCAGCGCTTGGCGCGAGAACTTCCACTCACGGCCGATCTTGCGCGCCGGCAGGTTCTCGGTGTGCAGCACCTTGTTGAACGTCTTGACCGAGACGCCGAGCAAGTCCGCGGCCTCTTCGATCGTCAGGATGTCCTTGTTGGTCTCGACCATGGCGTTCTCCCCTTTTCTCGCGCTCTCGCGTGACGTCTAGCTGCGAGCTTCCGCGGCGAAGCGGCGTTGCATCTCGGCCTGGATCCACTTCGCGATCTCTTCGGTGTGCGTGCCGGGGCCGAAGAGCTTGGCGTAGCCCTGCTTCTCGAGCTCGAGCATGTCGTCGGAGGGAATGATGCCGCCGCCGGTCAGCACGACGTGAGCCATGTCGCGTTTGACGAGCTCCTCGCGCACGCGCGGGAAGAGCGTCATGTGCGCGCCGGAGAGGATCGAGAGCCCCACGACGTCGACGTCCTCCTGGGCCGCGATCTCGGCGATCGCCTCGGGCGTCTGATGGAGCCCGGTGTAGATCACTTCCATCCCGTAGTCGCGCAACGCGCTCGCGACGGTCTTCGCGCCGCGATCGTGTCCGTCGAGCCCGGGCTTCGCCACCAACACTCGGATCTTGCGGTCGGTCATGACTTCGCTCCTCCCATACTCGCGTTTCGATGCTCGAGATTGTCGCGCAAGCGCTGACCACGGACGGCAGCGTGTTCCGCATACGCCGAGTAACCCGCGGCGGCGAGCAGCGCCAATCCGACGGCCGTCAACTCGTCGACGAAGAACGCGACACCATCGAGCGCGAACGCATGCAGCAACTTGATGCCGAACCAGATCGCCATGAACAGGATCCAGCGTCGTGCGACCTTCATCGTTTGCCTCCCAGCTCCGCCGAGGCGCGCAAACGCAGCGCGAAGAACACGAGGCCCAAGCCCGCCGCGACGAGCAGGCCGCCGACGAGCCACATCGCCTGGGGCGCGTCACCCGACGCCGCCCAGACGAGGAATCCGACGCCGAGCAGAGCATCGGCGACGCCGGCGAAGAGCAGCGGTTTCGCGAGGGCCGGGTTCACAGGATCTTCGGCTCCTTGTACGCGCCGAACTCGGAGCGCAGGACGTCCGCGATCTCGCCGAGCGTGCAGTAGGCGTGCGCCGCGGCGACGAAGCGCTCGAGCAGGTTGTCCTTCGAACGGCACGCGGCGCGGATCGCGTCGAGCTCGCGTTTCGCGCGCGCGTGGTCGCGGCGCTTGCGCAGCGCCGCGAGCCGCGCGTGCTGCTCGCGCTCGACCGCCGGATCGATGCGGTGCAGCTCGATCTCGGGCTTGCCGTCCCCGTCCTCGACGTAGCAGTTGACGCCGACGACGTGTTTCTCGCGTTGCTCGATCGCGCGCTGGTACAGCACGGCGGAGCGGTGGATCTCCTTCTGGATGTAGCCCGCCTCGATGCAGGGCACGACGCCGCCGCGGCGCTCGATCTCCGCGAAGTACTTCTCGGCGTCGGCTTCGAGCCGGTTCGTCTCGGCCTCGACGAAGTACGAGCCGGCGAGCGGATCGATCACGTGCGCGACTTCGCTCTCCTCCGCGATGATCTGCTGCGTGCGCAGCGCGATCTTGACCGCCTTCTCGGTCGGCAAGGACAGCGTCTCGTCCATCGAGTTCGTGTGCAGCGACTGCGTGCCGCCGAGCACCGCCGCGAGCGCTTCGAACGCCGTGCGCACGATGTTGTTCTCGGGCTGTTGCGCGGTCAGCGAGACGCCGGCGGTCTGCGTGTGGAAGCGCAGCATCCACGAGCGCGGGTTCTTCGCGCCGAACGTGTCACGCATCTTGCGCGCCCAGATGCGGCGCGCGGCGCGGAACTTCGCGATCTCCTCGAAGAAGTCGAGATGGCTGTCGAAGAAGAAGCTCAAGCGCGGCGCGAAGTCGTCGACGTCGAGACCGGCCGCGATGCCGCGGCGCACGTACTCCATGCCGTTCGCGAGCGTGAACGCGAGCTCCTGCGCCGCCGTCGAGCCCGCTTCGCGGATGTGATACCCGGAGATCGAGATCGTGTTGAACTGCGGCACGTGGCGCGCGCAGTGCCCCATCACGTCGGTGATCATCCTGAGCGCAGGCTCGGGCGGCACGAGCCACGCGTGCTGCGCCTGATACTCCTTCAGGATGTCGTTCTGCACCGTGCCGCGGATGTCGCGCGGACTGACGCCTTGGTTCTCCGCGGCCGCGATGTAGAACGCGAGCATGATCGCGGCGGGGCCGTTGATCGTCATCGACGTCGAGACTTGCCCGAGCGGGATGCCGTCGAACAGGGTCTCCATGTCCTCGAGGCTCGAGATCGCGACGCCGACCTGGCCGACTTCGCCCGCGGAGTACGCGTGGTCGGAGTCGTAACCCATCAACGTCGGGAAGTCGAAAGCGGTCGAGAGGCCGGTCTGCCCGTGCGCGAGCAGGAACTTGAAGCGCTGGTTGGTCTGCTTCGCGCTGCCGAAGCCCGCGAACTGGCGCATCGTCCACAAGCGCCCGCGGTACATCGTCGGATGCACGCCGCGCGTGAACGGGAACGAGCCCGGGTAGCCGAGGTCCTTCTCGTAGTCGAGCTTGGCGTGTTCGGGCGAGTAGAGCGGCTCGAGCTTCGCGCCCGAAAGCGTCGTGAACTCCTCGTCGCGCAACTTCGACTCGCGGAACGCGGCTTCCCAAGCGGCGCGGCCGTCGACGGCTTTCACGGACACCGAGCGCTGATCGTTCGAGGACATCGTCATGGGGTGGACACCTTGCGATCGACAGGACTCATGGAAGGGCCGGCGGAGAGCCGCGCGGTGAGCTCGGCGAGCACGCCTTCGGCGACTTCGTACGGCGAGACGGTGCGCGCGAGCTCGCGTTCGACGTGCGCGCGCCAACCGCGGTCGCGCCAGAGCAGCCGGTGCAGGCGCTCGTCGACGACGTTCTCGACGTGCTGCACGCGCTTGCTGCGCCGCGAGAGAGCGAGATCGGCGGCCTCGAGGTGCGCGAAGTGCCGTTCGACTTCTTGGACGAGCTCTTCGACGCCGAACGACTTGCCCGCGCTCACCGCGACGATCGGCGGAGTCCACGCACGCTTCGTGAACCGCACGTGCACGGCCTCGCTGAGGTCGTTCTGCAGACGGTCGGCGCCATCGAGATCGCACTTGTTCACGACGAGCACGTCCGCGACTTCCAGGAGGCCGGCCTTCATCGCTTGGATGCCGTCACCCGCACCGGGACACAGCACCACGAGCACCGAATCGGCCGCACCGACGACATCGTACTCGGCTTGGCCGACGCCGACGGTCTCGAGCAGGATCACGTCGAACCCGAACGCGTCCATCGCGTCGCACGCGTCGACCGCGGCGCGCGCGAGGCCGCCGTGGCTCTCGCGGCTCGCCATCGAACGGATGAAGACGCCGGGATCGAGCGTGCGGCTCTCCATGCGGATGCGGTCGCCGAGCAACGCGCCGCCCGAGATCGGACTCGTCGGATCGACCGCGAGGATGCCGACGGTCTTCTGCTGGCCGCGCAGCACGCGCGCGAGTTCGTTGACGAGCGTCGACTTGCCCGCGCCCGGCGGCCCAGTGATGCCGATGCGCCGCGCGCGGCCGACGCGGCCGTAGAACGCCGCGTGCGCGGCGCGGAAACGCGAATCGCCGTTCTCCGCCCACGAGATCAGCCGCGCGAGCGCCGTTCGGTCGCCCGCGAGCAGACGTTCGGCGATGCGGAGCCCTTCGCTCACGTCGCTCAGACTCCGGAGGTCAGCAGGCTGCGCGCGATCACGAGCCGTTGGATGTCGGTCGCGCCTTCGTAGATCTCGGTGATGCGCGCGTCGCGGAAGAGCCGCTCGACGTGGAAGTGGTCGGTGTAGCCGGCGCCACCGTGGATCTGCAAGCACTCGTCGGCCGCGAAGTTGCACGCTTGGCTCGCGGCGAGCTTCGCCATCGCGGCTTCGCGTCCGCACGGCGTGCCGCGGTCGCGCAACCACGCCGCGCGGTGCACGAGCAGACGCGCGGCATCGAGCTTCGCCGCCATGTCGGCGAGCTTCCACTGCACCGCTTGGAACTCGGCGATCGGCTTCTTGAACTGCTCGCGTTCCTTCGAGTACTTGAGCGCCGCCTCGAGGCACGCGCGACCGACGCCGATCGCTTGACTCGCGATGCCGATGCGGCCGCCGTCGAGCGTGTCGAGCGCGATCGGGAAGCCACGGTTCACTTCGCCGAGCACGGCGGACTGCGGCAGCTTCGCGTTCTCGAAGAGGATCTCGACCGCGGGCGAACCGCGGATGCCGCACTTCATCTCCTTCTTGCCGATCGTCACGCCAGGCAAGTTCGTCGGCACGATGAACGCCGTGATGCCCTTCGCCTTGTGCACGTTCGGGTCGGTGCGCGCGTAGACGATCAGGACGCCGGCGAGCGAACCGGTGGTCACCCAGACCTTGGTGCCGTTCAGCACCCAGTCGTTGCCGACCTTCTCCGCGCGCGTCTTGAGCGCGGCGGCGTCCGAGCCCGAGTTCGGTTCGGTCAGGCAGTACGCGCCGAGGATCTCGCCGGTCGCGAGCTTCGACAGCCACTGCTGCTTCTGTTCGCGCGTGCCCCACTTCGTGATCGGCGAGCACACGAGCGAGTTGTGCACCGAAACCGTGACGCCGGTCGCCGCGCACGCCCAGTTGAGCTCTTCGAGCACGATCGAGAGCGCAAGATTGCCGAGCGCGGCGCCGCCGAACTCCTCGGGCACCGTCAGGCCCCAGAAGCCGAGCTCGCCGAGCTTCTGGAAGACGGTCGGATCGATGTGCGCGTCGCGGTCGTGCTGCGTCGCGCGCGGAAGGAGTTCGTGCTCGGCGAACTCGTGCGCGGTCTGGCGGACGAGCTCCAGGTCTTCGGAGAGGGAGAAGTCCATCGATGCGTCTTCTCGAGCGAAGGCTCGGCGTTCGGGGTGCGGTGCGTGGAGGAGCTTGGGGGACGGGCTCTGGGGCCGGCTCAGCTCGCGGGATAGTCGTAGAAGCCCTTGCCGACCTTGCGGCCGAGGCGTCCGGCGGCGACGTAGCGCTTGAGCAACGGGCACGGGCGATACTTCGGATCGCCGAGGCCGTCGTGCAGCACGTTCAGGATGTCGAGGCACACGTCGAGGCCGATGAGGTCGGCGAGCGCGAGCGGCCCCATCGGGTGGTTCATCCCGAGCTTCATCACCGTGTCGATGCCTTCGCGGGTGCTGACGCCTTCCATCAGGCAGTACACCGCTTCGTTGATCATCGGCATCAACACGCGGTTCGACACGAAGCCCGGGTAGTCGTTCGCTTCGACCGGCACCTTGCCGAGCGCTTCCGTGCACGCCGTGATCTTCGCGCACGTCTCGCTCGACGTTTCCTGGCCGCGGATGATCTCGACGAGCTTCATCAGCGGCACCGGGTTCATGAAGTGCATGCCGATCACCTTGTCGGCGCGCTTCGTCGCGGCGGCGATCTCGGTGATCGAGATCGACGAGGTGTTGGTCGCGAGGATCGTCGCGGGCGCGCAGAGCTTGTCGAGCTCGGCGAAGATCCGCTTCTTCACGTCCGCCTTCTCGACCGCGGCTTCGACGACGAGCTCGCAGTCCTTCGCGCGCGCGAGCTCACCGGAGCCCGCGATGCGCTTCGTCGCGGCGTCGGCGGCCGCCTGTTCCATGCCGCCCTTCTTGACGATGCGCGCGAGCGAGCCCGCGATGTTCGCGAGGCCCTTCTCGAGCGCCGGCGCGCTGACGTCGATCAGCTCGACCGACACGCCCGAGGTCGCGAAGACCTGGGCGATGCCGTTGCCCATCGTGCCCGCGCCGATGACGGCGACTTTCTGGAAGACACCGGCCATGGTCAGAGCGCCTCCACCGCGACCGAGACGGCGTTGCCGCCGCCGAGGCACAAGGACGCCATGCCGCTCTTCGCCTTGCGCTGCGCCATCGCGTGGAGCAGCGTCGTGAAGATGCGCGCACCGCTCGCACCGATCGGGTGGCCGATCGCGACGGCGCCGCCGTTGACGTTGATCTTGGTGGGATCGAGCTCGAGCACGCGCGTCAACGCGAGCGCGGCCGCCGAGAACGCTTCGTTGATCTCGTGCAGGTCGAAATCGGTCGGCTTCTTGCCGGCTTTCGCCGCGCAGGCCTTGATCGAGCCTTCCGGCGCCATCATCACCCACTCGGGCGCGCAGCCGGCGGTCGCGTAGCTCACGATGCGCGCGAGCGGCTTGACGCCGAGCGCCTTCGCCTTGTCGGCGCTCATCACGACGACCGCGGACGCGCCATCGTTGATCGACGACGCGTTCGCCGCCGTCACGCTGCCGTTCGGGTCGAACGCGGGCTTCATCTTCGCGATGCCGTCGGCAGTGGTGTCGCCGCGGATGCCTTCGTCGTTCTTGAAGGCGATCGGATCGCCCTTCTTCTGCGGCAGCATCACGGCGAACTTCTCCGCTTCGAGGCGTCCGGCGGCGGTCGCGTCCGCGGCCTTCTTGTGGCTCGCCGCGGCGAACTCGTCCTGGGCGCGGCGCGAGATCTCGTATTTCTTCGCGACGAGCTCGGCGGTGATGCCCATGTGGAAGTTGTTGTAGACGTCCCACAGGCCGTCCCAGACCATCGAGTCGAGCATCTGCACGTGGCCGAGCCGCGCGCCGGCGCGTGCGTCGGGCAGCAGGTACGGCGCGTTGGTCATCGACTCCATGCCGCCTGCGACGATCACGTCGGCGTCGCCCGCGCGGATCGCCTGCGCGGCGAGCATGATCGACTTCAGACCGGAACCGCAGACCTTGTTCACCGTGAACGCGCCGACGGTGTTCGGCACGCCAGCGCGCAGCGCGGCCTGACGCGCCGGGTTCTGACCGAGTCCGGCCGCGAGCACGCAGCCCATGATCACTTCCTCGACCTGGCCCGGTTGCACGCCCGCGCGCTTCAACGCCTCGGCGATGGCGAGCCCACCGAGCTCAGGCGCCTTGAAGGACGCAAGGCTGCCTTGGAACTTGCCCACCGGTGTGCGGCAGGCGCTGGCGATGACGACTTCCTTCATGGTGCACCGAATCTCCGATCTGGCGTCCGCGCGAGGTTTCCCGCGTGGGCCGGCACACGCCTGACGCCGTTTCCCGGGGGGACTCGGGGCGCTCCGCACGTGCCTTGGAAAAGGCGCCCAGCTTAGCCCGCGGCCGCGGATCGAGCCACCCCGGGCGGCGCCCTCGTGCCGCGCAACTTCCCCGCATCCGACCTCGGCGCGCGCGCCTTGCGCAGATCGACGGGGTCGCGTGAACGCGGCCCTCGCGGAAGGGCGATTCGAACCGCTCGTGACATCGCCCTCGGTTCGCATGCGGCGACGATCCACCGAACCCTGTTGAGCCTGGTTCCCACGCGCACTCTGCTGCTCGCCGCGCTCTCGTCCTCCGCGCCCGCCACCGCGGGCACCCGCGTCGCCGGCGCCGCAGGCGGCGGAGACTTCACCGACATCGTTCCCGCGATCGCCTTCGCTTCGCCGGGCGACGTGCTCCTGATCCAACCGGGCACGTACGGTTCCTTCACTCTCGACGAGAGGTGGTGATCGTCGGCCAGGGAACCGCGCCGAGGAAGGTGAAGTACGCGGGCGGCCAGGTGCGCGTCCAGAACGTGAACTCCAGCCATGGCGACGTGATCGCGGATCTGGAGTTCGACGTCGCCGTCTGGGTCGAGAACTGCACTCGGCCGGTGGGGTTCGACCGCGCTCTGGCGCACGTCGGGTTCGCCGTCGATGGTTCGAGCGCCGTGCGCAGCTACGGCTCGCCATTCACCGGAACCGCCCACGGAGTCCGGCCGAGCACGGACCACGCGTTCGAGATCCGGGGCTCGCCCGTGGCGCTCGCCGAAAGCACCGTCGCCGGCCCGTCAGGAGAGGACATCCACGAGTGGGGCACGCCGGGTGAAGGCATCCCCGGACTGCTCGCGCTGGCGTCCCGACTCCTTCTGGCGCGTTCGAGCGTTCGCGGCGGCAACGGCGGGATCGAGCTGCCGACGGGGCGCAAGCCGATCGTGGTGGACGTGCCAGGCCGCGCCGAGGACGTGCTCGTGGCGCCCCAGCGCACGTTCCAGTTCGGCCAAGTCGGCGGGAGCGGCGGGGTCGGCGCCCACTACCCCACACCGGCGGGCGTCCCCGAGGGATTCACGTGCTTCGCCCAGGCGAAGTACACGGTCGCCGCGGGCGGCGAGCGCGACACCCATTCGGTGCCGATCGTCCTGCGTTGACGCCGTTCGCTCGCTCTCGGTGCACAATGGCTGGCCCGAGGCCGAGCGTTGCAAGACCACGAGCGAATCCGTATCAGAGCCCTCGGATTGGCGGGCGAACCTGAGGACCCGACGTCGCCGGCGACGCAAGAAACGGACGAGGAACTCGTCCGAGGGTTGCTCGCGCGCGACCCGGATGCGGCGGACCGCTTCTTGGAGAGCTACCGCGCGATCTTCCAGCACTGTGTCGCGCAGTTCGAATCCAACGCCGCGGCGCGCGAGGACCTCTTCCAGAATCTGATCTTCCACGTGCTCGAGCGTCTGCGCCAAGGTGCGTTCGACGCTTCGAAAGGCACGTTCGGGACCTGGCTCTACCGCGTCGCGTGGTGTCGCTCGGTCGACCTGAAGCGCAAGGAGAACGCACGCCGGCGCGTGCCCGTCCAGACCACCGACGACGACTTGACCGACAAGGCCGACCCGGCCCCGGGACCGGAGCGACAGGTCGGCGACGAGGAGCTCGGATCCGCGGTGCGCAGCGGGCTCGAGGAGCTCGAACCGGAAGAGCGCGAGTTGCTCGTGTTGCGTTTCGTCGATGGCCTGACGCTGGTCGAAGTCGCGGAACGCGCCGGATTGTCCGTCGAACAGACGAAGTACCGCCTCAAACGAGCGAGCGTCGAACTGCGGAGAGCGCTGATCTCGCGCTTGCCGCGGGAGGAGGTGCTCGAATGAGCGTTTCCTGGACGAATTTCGCGCCCGAAAGCGCGCGAATTTGCGGAGTCACGGCCGGATGAACCACGTCCCCGAATCACCCGATCGTCGCCGCCGCTGCGCGCGCACGGATCTGGCGGACGAAATCATCCGCTGGGACGAACTCCCGCGTCCGCGGCGGCTCGAACTCGAGAATCACGCCGCGACCTGCGCGAGCTGCGGTCCGGCGCTCGACCTGGTGCGCCGCGCGGAGCGCTGGCTCGCGTCCCACGGCGCGGCGACCGAGTGCCCGACCGCGGACGAGCTCTTCGATTACGGCGGTGGTCCGGGAGCGACCTCGCTCTCCGCCGCGCGACACGACGCGATCGAGCTGCACGTCCGCGCGTGCGCCGAGTGCCGCGGGTTCGTCGAAACGCTCGCCGTCCGCCCGCCGGTGCCGCTGATCGTCTCCGCAGCGTCCGACGAACGCTCGAGCGCGCCGCCGCCGACGGCCGCGAAGCCTGCACTCGCACCGGCGGCGACCACGGCCTCTCGCGACGAGCGCGCGCGGGCCACGTTCGCACCGCGGCGCGCGTGGTTCGCGTTCGCGGCCGCTGCCGCGGTGCTGCTCGCGCTCGGCGTCCTGTGGCGCGCGCTCGATTCGGGCGCCGCCGGCTCCAACGCCGCCGGCAAGGGACTCTTCCCGGCCGAGGACGTGCTGCGCGGCGGCGGGGACGAGCTCCTCTACTACCCGCGTGGCGCCGTGCTCGCCCGTCAAGGCGCCGCTTGGCACGAATTCGCATTCGAGCTCGCACCTCGCGAGCGCGCGAGCTCCTACCGCATCGTCGTACGCCGCTACGACGCCGATCCGCTCGCTCCGGGCGCGGAAATCGCGCGTTGGACGAGCCCCACCGCGTCGAGCACCCGGCCCGCGGACGCGTTCGGTCCCGGTCGCTATGCGTGGGAGGCGTGGGCGGAAGTCGACGGGCTCGACGTGCGGCTCGGCGCGCAGGACTTCGAAGTCCGCGAGGATGCGCGAGTCGAGCGCGCGCTCGATGCGGCGCTCGCACTGGAAGGCGACGCGCGCATCCGCGAGGTGCTCGCGCTGCTGCACCGCGAAGGCTACCTCGGCGACGCGCGCGCGTTCGCGCGGACGTTGCCGCAGAGCGCCGAGCGCGACGCGTATCTCGCCCGCGTCCCGGGTCGCTGAAGTTCCGACCGCCGCCCGTCGCCGCCCGTCGCCGCCCGTCGCCCCCCCCCGCTACCCGTCGTTGGTAGTCGACCGGACGTGCGCCAGCCCCGTCGCTGACGCGTCCGCGCGCGTTTGGTTCGCGGATGCGCTTCGATTCGCCGACTGGGCGGCCCGGCTACGCTGGAACGCGAACCACCGATGATCGCCACGATCTGCGCGTCCTGGATCCTCGCCTGCGCGCTCGGCGTCCAGTCGGACGCGGGCGCCAGCGTCGATTGCGCTGCGGCGTCCGACGGGTTGCGCGAGGCGTTGAAGCACGTGCGCGCGGGCGAATCGAGTTGGCGCGAACGCTTGCGACGCTCCGCCGAGGTGCTCGCGCGCGACTGCGACCGCCCGGAAGCGTCGAAGCTCGCCGCACACTTCCTCCAGTTCGACGACGCCGAACTCGTCCGCGGCAGCGAGCTCGAGGAGCGGGTCGTCGAGCTGCGCAAACGGTACGAGCCGTTCGCGCAACTCCCGGAACACCAGCGTCCGGACGGCTGGCTCGCGAGGCTGATGACGGAAGCCGACGCCCTCGCCGCGGAAGGCGCGCTCGCCGCGGAGAAGACGGTGGGACTGCGCGCGGCGGCCGTCGCGGCGTGGCTGCGCCTCGTGCGCGTCGAAGCGGATCCGACGCTCGCGCCCGCCGAACGCGGAGAACTCGCCGCGCGCGCCCAACGCGACAACGATGCCGCGCTCGCCGGACTCGAGGCGACCGGCCAGACCAGCGCGACGCTCGAACCCCGTTGGGTCGCCGGTCGACTCGCGCGTTGGCGCGGCGATCGAGCGCGAGCCCGCGCGTGCTTCGAACGTTGTCTCGCCGACGCCGAACGCGTGAACAGTCTTCGCTGGCAGATCGGCGCGTTGCGCGGGTTGCGCACGCTCGCGCGCGACGCAGGCGACCTGCCACTCGAGGAGCGCACACTGCTCGAACTCGCGCGGCTCGAAGCCGACTCGCCCACTTGGGCTCTGGCGCGCGAGTGGACGAGCGTCCTGCTCTCCACCGACCACGCCGACGAGGCGCTCGCGTTCCTCGCGCGCAACGAAGCGCTCGCGAAGGAGCCCGAGGACCGTGTCGACTGGCGGTTCCTGACCGGTCTCGCCGCGTTGCGCCGCCGTGATCTCGCGACGGCGCGCAAACACCTCGAAGCGGCGCTCTCCGGCCGCGCCGACGCAGCCGCGGTCTTCGCCCTCGCGCGGCTCGAGCTCGCGGAGGGTCGCGCGAGCGACGCCGTGGAACGGCTCGAGACGCAGCTCGATCCGGACGGGCTCGACACGTTCGGCGAGGCGCAACGGCGCGCGCTGCTCGGCGAAGCCGCGCTCGCCGTGTCGAATCCTGCGCGAGCCCGCGACGAGCTCTTCCAAGCGCTCGCCGCCGCGCGCAAGCACGAACGCGCGCTCGCCGCGAGTCCGCTCGACGCCACGGCGCCGGCGCGCGGCGACAACGTGATCGGCGAGTGGCTCGGCGTGCACAGCGTCGTGCTGCTCGCGCTCGCGTTGGTCGAACTCGGGCAGCCGCTCGACGCCGCTCGGATCGTCGAGGAGTACCAGTCGCGCGCGCTGCGCCGGAGCGTGAATCAACCGCCGCGCTTGCGCGAAGTCGCCGGGCTCACCGAACTCGAGCTCTCGACCGACGACGTCCGCGCGTGGGCCGCGAGTCGTCGCGCCGGTCTGTTGACCTGGGCGATCGGGCCGAACTTCGGCGTGGTCTTGCACGTCGCGGCGGACGGCTCCACGCACGGCGCGCGCATCGCACTCGGCCGCACCGCCGTCGCGGAACTCGTGCGGCGCTTCGAGGACGCGTGCGTCGCCGGCGACGACGCGTGGGCGGCGGTGCTCGGCGCGAGCCTCGCGCACGCCTTGTTGCCCGAGCCGGTCGCGACGGCGCTCGCGCGCCAACCGGACGACGCACAACTCCTCTGCCTGCCGCACGGCGTGCTCGAACCGCTGCCGCTCGAGCGTTTGGTGCTCGCGGGGCGCGCGCTCGAGGAGCGTTTCGTGCTCTCGATCCTGCCCGGTTTGCCCGCAGGACGGCCGAAGGCTCCGAAGGGGCAACTGCGCTGGGCGTTCCTCGGCGCGCCGAGCAAGAGCCGCGCGGCACCGCTGCCGTCGGCGAAGGCGGAACTCGAGGCGCTCGCCGCGCGCACGCCCGACTCGACGCTCGCGGTGGGCGACGCGTTCACGCGCGAAACGTTGCTCGCCGCGCTCGACCGCGGAGGCGCCGTCTGGATCGCGACCCACGCGCTGCGGGCGAACGACAGCGGCAGTCGCTTCGCGCCGGTCGGTCTCGAAGTCTCCGGCGGCGACGTCGTCGACGCGGACGAGCTTTACCGCCGCGCCGGCGCGCTCGAACTCGTCGTGCTTTCGTCCTGCGCGAGCGCCGGTGGACGGTTGCTCGACGCGGAAGGACTCCAAGGGCTCGCGAGAGCGTTGCTCGACGCCGGCGCGCGCGACGTCGTCGCCACGCTGCGGCCGGTCGGCGACCGCGCGGCGCACGAATTCGCGCTCGCGTTCCGGTCCGCACTCGCCGCCGGAACGTCGCGAGCCGCCGCGGTGCGCGCGGCGCGACGGGCGCTCGCGGCGGCCGGCTTCCCGAGCGCCGACTGGACCGCGTTCCGACTCCTGGGTCAGGACTGAGCCTCGCGGCGCCGAAGCTGGCGCAGCACCCGACGCTCGCTCTCGGGTGGACCATCCGTTTTGGGAATCCGGCGCGGAAGCTCCCAAGTCCACCCTCAAGCGACTCCGGGTTCGGGACGACAACCGGAGCGCCGTGCGGCGATCGGGCTCGCCGGCAAGGAAGCCTCCATGAAGCGTCGACTGTTGGCTGCGTTCGCGGTGCTTGCCACTCTGGTTCCGTCGCCGGCGACGAACACCGACGACTTCCACGCCGCGGGGATCGAGTTCCTGGCGCGTGTCTCGCCGAGCCACTTCGACGCGCTCAATCCGACGACGCAGACGTTGCTGCTGACGTTCCGCGCCCCGTCGAGCGGCGCGATGGCGTCGCTGCTCGTGCCGCCGCTCGCAGAGGTCGAATACCAGTTCCCCGCGGGCAGCGCGAGCAACCTGACGCTCGAAGTCTGCGCCGTCGTCGACGGCGTACCGCGCACCACTTCGCCGGTGCTGCTCGCGACGCTCGAACCTGCGACCGTCGACGCGCTTTGGGTCTACCGCCACGTCACGGTCCTGCACACCTTCAAGCAGTGCGGCGCGAGCTTCGAGCCCATCGATCCGGGCTCGTTCGGCGGCGCGGCCTGCGCGAGTTCCGGTTCCGCGCACATCCCCGAAGTGTCTCCCGTCGACATGACACCGCCGGCCCTGCCGAAGACGGTGTCTCCGTGGGAGCCGCCCTTCTGAATCGAATAGAGCCGGGACGTTTGGGGCGAGTCCCCTCCGACGCGACGCAGTCCGTCGCACCCGGCCACTGACACAGGTCGTGAGAGAGACCTGAGAGAGAAGGACGATCGGCGACGAGCTCGGTGCTCGCCGCCGATCTCCTTTTTCGCGCGAAGTACCCACGGACTCGAAGCTCGCTCGCGAGTGCGCTATCCTCCGCCGCGACATGGCGAGCTACATCGACACGGCGATCGAACGCGCGTGGAACCTGCTCGACCGCGGCGAACCGGAGAAGGCGCTCGACCTGATGGCGGGCGTCGACTCGAACGCGGCGCGCCGTTGGGTCGTCGAAGCGTCGGCGCACCTCGAGCTCGACGACCTCGCCAAGGCGCGCACGGCGATCGACAAGGCCAGTTCGCTCGGCGGCGCCGCCGGACTGGGTGGCGACGTCGAGTACCTCTGGACCCGCGCCGAGATCTGTCTGCGCGAGTGGAAGCTCGCCGAAGCGGAAGAACTCTACGGCAAGGTCGCCGCCGCCGAACGGACCTCCGCCGTGCTCGAACGGCTCGCGCTGCTCGCCGATCTGCGCCACGACCAATCGGGCGCCGACGCGTTGCTCGCCGAAGCCGAAGAAATCGACGCCGACGCGGCGCCGCACCCGCCGCGGCTCTCGCCCCAGCAGTTCGAGCACGTGCTCGACGAAGCGGTCGAGCTCTTGCCCGACGAATTCCGCGCCGCGCTCGACGGCGTGCGCGTCGTGATCGACCAAGTGCCGAGCGAAGGGCTGATCGACAAGGCGGACTGCGGCGAGACGCCGCCCGACATGCTCGGGCTCTTCGTCGGCGCGTCGAAGCTCGAAGAATCGCCCGAAGACTCCGGCGGACTGCCGCCGGTGATCCACCTCTTCCAACGCAACCTCGAACGCGCGTCGATCGACCGCGACGAGCTCGTCAACGAGATCCGCATCACGCTCTACCACGAGCTCGGCCACTACCTCGGCTTCGACGAGGACGGCGTCGCCGACATGGGGCTGCAGTAGAGACCGCGTCTGCGCCAGCTGGGCGTCGGACGTCGCGGTCCGCGCGGTCGCGTGTATGTAGTCCGACCGTGTGAGCGCGATCGGCGGCCTTCTCGCGTCCCTCGACGCCGAGCGAGGCGCTCTGCACGGACCGGAGCAGCAGACCGCTCCTCGCTCGAGTCCGGGGAACGCGTGCGTTTCGGATGGGTAGGTGGCGTACGCGAACGCGCTGGCGGCGCAGCTCCCGGCGAGCTACTTGCCCGTGGCCGCAGACCAGAAGCGGAAGTCACCGCTCGCGCTCGCCGCAGTGAGGATCTCTCCATCCTCGGTGAAGCCGAGACGCACCAAGCCCGACTCCAGCACTCCGAGGTCGACGATGTGCTCGCCGTCGGTCGTGCGCCAGATCGAGACCGTGCCATCGTCCGCGCCCAGCGCCAGTCGGGGTTCGCCAGGGTGAACCGCGATCGCGGTCACGATCTTCAGCGGGAGCGAACGCAATGGGAGCCCGGCCGGGGCTCCAGTCAGATCCAGTCTTTGCACACGCCGATCATCGGTGGCGATCCACAGCGAACCGCCGTCCTCGGCCCAACACGACGCGGAAATCGCTGCGCCGCAATCGAAACTCGCGGCCACGGTGCCGGACGCCACGTTCACGACGAAGAGCCGCGAGCCAGGAAGCTGCGGCGGGTTCGAAGGGGCCCGTGACGGGACGCACGACAGGAGCCCGTGGGAAATCGCGAGTTCCACGTTGGGCGCGTAGACGGGCTCGCCCAGCACGGCGGACAGGTCGAGTCGGTCCACGCTGCGGTCGCTCGCGAGACGGACCGCGACGCGCCCGTCGGCCAGCGCGACCGCGCACTTGCCGCCGACTTGAGCCACGTCGGCGAGCGGGGCGCCGGTCGTGATCGGAATGTGCTCGAGCCAGCGTTCGACCGTGCCGTCCGCATGTCGGATCCCTATGAACGAGTCGACGTCGGCGGCTTCCGGGCCATGGGGGTCTGCAACCAACTCGACCACGGAGTCCCCCACCAACAGCAGGGGTCGACGGGTCCATTCGGTGGTCTCGCGTCCGAGCAGTTTGCGCCGCGCCAAGTCGAGTCGGACGAGCGCAGAACCACCTTCAGGCAGCGTCTGCATCGCCATTCCCACGCCGCGGCCGTCGCAGATGAAGTCCGACGTCAGGTGCCTCCAACCAACGACCCAGCCCACACGGAACCCGAGCGCCCAACGCAAGTCGGCACCGGAGTGGAGTGTGGCGTCGCGATCCCACTCCATCAGCCGACCGTCGGACGCCACCGAGTACGCCAGTCGACGCGCGTCTCGTTCGACGAGCACCAGCGATTCCGCGATCCCGCGATGCCCAAAGTAACGCGCGACCGGCTCCAACCGACTGGTCCATGCCGCGATCGTTCCATCACGACCGCAAGTCCAGATTCGCCCGGAGCCGTCGAACTCGATGTCGTACACCGTTCCGTTGTGAGCGCGCGTCGCGAACATCGACTCTCCGGTCAGCTTGTCCACGATGAAGAGCTCGCCGCGGCTGTCGCCGAATGCGGCCGAACGCCCGCCGGCCTCCAGCGCCACCGACATGATCATCGAACTCGAACGAGTGTCCGTCCAAGCGCGCTGGCCGCTGCCGTCCGTCGCAATCCTGAATAGCGCCGCTCGTCCGTCTGTTCCTCCAAACAGCAGTTCGAGTTGATCGGTGGTCGTCTGCGCGGTCGCCGCTTGGATCGGCGAACCCAACTCGCCGGCGAGTCGGCAGACCACTTCGCTGACGTGATGATTCAACGTTCCGACGAAGAAGAGCTCGCCGGACATGGTCAGCACTCCGATGACTTCGTGGGACTCCGAGAACGGAACGAGCCCGGCCACAGTCAGCGGTGCGGCAAGACCCACTGGCAGCGGAAGTTCGAACTTCTCTCCGTCGGTCGGGCGCCAGACTCCGACCGCTCCAGAGTCCGACAGGTAGACGAACGTCCCTCCCGCGCCTGCACACAACCAACGGCATCGAGTATCCGCGCCCCCAGTGACCGCGACTCGCGCGCCGCTCGATGGATCCCATGCGACGAGCGTCCCATCCTCGCCAAGCGACACGAGTTGGGTCCCTTGCGGATCGGACGCCAGCGCCAAGATGCGCCCATCCGACGCCTGGATCGATCGCAATTCGGAATCGAGCGTCGACGCCAGAGCTCGTAGTTCCCAACCTCCTTGGCCGGTAGCGACCGCGGCCTGAAGGAACTTGTCCGCGCCACGCGGATCCTGCCCCTGGATCGCCGCGCGCAACGAGCGCACGTGCGCACGATACTCGCGCTCGACGGCGGCGTCGCGAGCGCGCATCGCGTCGAAGGCCAGACATGCAACCACGATCGCGACGAGCGACATCACGACGACGCCTGCGGTGAGAATGCGGATCCGGCGCGACCGCTGTCGGTCCAGCAGTCGAGTCACGTCGCAGCCGACGATCCCGGCGGTGACCTTGAGTGCCGCCAGTTCGAGCCCGTCCTGCTCGATGTCTGCGCAAAGTGGCACGCGGCCGAGAGCCTCGACGACCCAACTCGGCGGACCGCCGGCCCCGGAGCCGCGCCGATCGCTCAGCACCAGCACTTCCCGTTGACCTCGATGCAGTTCGATGAAGCGCTCGACCTCGCGACGAACGTATTTGGACCCATCGGCATTCTGTGTCGAGACGAGGACGAGGCAGTGCGAGCGCCGCAGCGCGCTGTCGACCACGGAGTCGAGATCGCCGCTGCGAGCGTCCGTTCGATCACGGAACACTGGGTACAGGACAGACCTGTCGAGCGCCGGACCGGAGTTCGCCGCGGCTCGGTCCGGAGGAATGCGCGTGCGCTCGAGCCGGCGCTGAAGTCGGTCGGCCAACCGCGTGTCGACGTGCGAGTAGCTGATGAACGCCCAGAAATCCGTCGCGTCGGCGTCGCCTGTCGAATCGCGCTTCGGGGCGGCCGACGCACCGCCGTGATCTGCTCCGATCATGGAACCGCGATCTTCTTCGAGTGCGTCGGTCGACGCAAGCGAGGCAGATTGCGCCGCTCCGTCCGACGACCGGCAAGCACGGACATGCGACGCGCTGTCTCGCCGCGCAAATGGCCGAACGCGAGGTTCACGCGTTCCCCGCACTCGATCGACGATCGGCGCGGCTCAGTTTCGCGAGCAGGTCGCAAGGCCGCTTTGCATCGGCACGCCACCCGAGCTGAACGCCGGCGCTTCGTCGACTGGGAACTCGTCCGCGCGGCGCTCGACGGCGTGCGCGTCGTGATCGACCAAGTGCCGAGCGAAGGGCTGATCGACAAGGCGGACTGCGGCGAGACGCCGCCCGACATGCTCGGGCTCTTCGTCGGCGCGTCGAAGCTCGAAGAATCGCCCGAGGACTCCGGCGGACTGCCGCCGGTGATCCACCTCTTCCAACGCAACCTCGAACGCGCGTCGATCGACCGCGACGAGCTCGTCAACGAGATCCGCATCACGCTCTACCACGAGCTCGGCCACTACCTCGGCTTCGACGAGGACGGCGTCGCCGACATGGGGCTGCAGTAGCCCGCCCCGCTCGGCCGCGGCGCGCGCCCGCCGGGCTCCGCCGAAGAGCGTCGCATGCCGATGCGACGATGCCTCGCACGCGAGGCTTGGCGAGCGCTACGCACGACGGCGAAGCGTCTTGGGCCGGCGAAAGCCCAAACTAGCTTCCCGGCGAGCGCCGAACGCGCCCCCGCCGATCGCGCCCCCGAAGGAGGCACCCATGGCCAATCGTTCGAACTACAAAGTCACGACGCGACTCGTCCACGGCCCGCAGCACTCGGCGAAGTGGGACTTCAGTCACCACGTCACGCCGCCGCTCTCGTCGTCGACCACCTATCGCCTCGACAGCGCGAAACGCGGCGCCCGCGGCTTCCAGGAGTTCGGCCGGCTCGTGCGCGACGTCGGCGAACCGCCGGTCTACATCTACGACCGGCTCGACGAGCCGACGCGCTCGATCCTCGAAGGCGAACTCGCCGACGTCGAAGGCGGCGAAGCGTGCGTCACGTTCGCAAGCGGCATGGCCGCGATCTCCGGGGCGCTCGGCAGCGTGCTCGTCCACGGCGACGAAGTGATCGCGCACCCGACGCTCTACGGCTGCACGCACTCGCTCTTCGAGAACTGGTATCCGAAGCTCGGCTTCGGCGTGAAGCGCGTGCCGCTGAACGACGTGCAAGCCGTGCGCGCGGCGATCACGGAGAAGACGCGCGTGATCTACTTCGAGTCGCCGGTCAACCCGACGCTCGAGCTGATCGACATCGGCGCGCTGCGCAAGCTCGCCGACGAAGTCAACGCGAAGCGCAAGCCCGAACGCAAGCTGCTCGTCTACATCGACAACACGTTCGCGACGCCGTTCGCGCAACGGCCGCTCGCGCTCGGCGCGGACGTCGTGTTGCACTCGCTGACCAAGAACCTCGGCGGCTTCGGCACCGAGGTCGGCGGCGCAGTGATCTGTCCGAAGTGGATGCTCGCGTCGTTGCTCCTCTATCGAAAGGACTTCGGCGGCATCCTGTCCGCGAAGTCGGCGTGGGCGATCCTCGTGTACGGCCTGCCGACGCTCGCGCTGCGGCTGAAGCGCCAGCAACACACGGCGAAGAAAGTCGCGACGTGGCTCGAGAAGCAGGAATGCGTGCAGCGCGTCGTGTATCCGGGCCTGCCGAGCTTCCCGCAGAAAGAGCTCGCCGAGAAGCAGCTCGTCGACTGGGACGGCGATCTCGCGCCGGGCTCGATGATCTACTTCGAGCTCGACGGCGAGAAGATCGACGCCGAGCAGTTCGTCGACGAGATCGCGCGTTCGGCGTATTCCGTGACGCTCGCGGTCAGCCTCGGGCACACGAAGACGTTGATCGAGTTGCCCTCCAGCATGACGCACAGCTCGTACGGCAAACCGGGCGGCGCCGCGATCCGCCTCTCGATCGGCCTCGAGAGCCCGACCGACATCGTCGACGACTTGAAGAACGCGATGAACGCGGTCACCAAGACTTCGACGCGGAACGGCGCACGAAAGAACGGCTCGCCGAAGCCCTCGAAACCGACCAGGCCGGCGAAGACCTGAAGCTCAGCGCTCGTCGTCGAAGGTCCGGAGCACACTCGCGTCCGCGCCGGAGAGCGCGTAGGCGCGCGAGCCGTTGAGCTCGTCGACGCCGACCACCAGGAAGTCGCTCGTGCCGTCGCCGTCGACGTCCTCGCACACACGCACGCCGCGGCCGAAGCCGTACGGACCGTCGAGGTAGGCACCGAACGCAGCGTGGCGCTCTTCGCAGTAACAGTGTTCGGCCGCGAAGCGCACGCGGAGGACGCGCTCGAACGTGTCGAGGTCGAAGACGTCGACGCCGCCGTGGTCGGAACACGTATGCGACGACCAGCCGCCGGGGACGCCGACGATCAGTCGATTCGAGCTCGGGTCGTAATCGAGCGCGGCGCCGAAGCCGTGGTCGAACGGATCCGAGATCGAGAGCTCGTGGAGCGTCAGCAAGCGCTCCGTCGAGAGCAGGCGCACGACTCCACGCGCGGCATAGCCGGTCCCCCACACCGGCGCGGCGACCGCGAGGTCACGGCGACCATCGCCGTCGAGATCGCCGACGAGCGCCATGGCCGCGCCGAAGTCGACGAACGGAGCGCGCATCTCGCTCTGCGCGAGCTCAGCGCCGCTCGCGCCGTCGACGAGCCGCACGCGGCCGACGCGCGTCGGGTCGCCGCGAGTCCCCGGGAAGCCGAGCGCGAGCTCTTGGACGCCGTCCCCGGTCAGGTCACCGACGATCGCCATCGGGCGCGGCCCGAGCCCGCGCGTGTCGGCGAGCAACTGGAGCGCCCGTCGTTCGACTCGGCGGGACACGTTCGACGCGGGAACGGGGACGGCCGCGCTCGGCGCACGGCTCGCCTCGTGCGCCGCGCCAGCCGCACCAACCTGGATCGGACCGGCGCACGCTCCGGCACACACGGCCGATGCGCAGGCGCCGCCGACGACGAGTCGCGAACGAAGTTGCACGAGGGCGTCTTGACGCTGACGCGCTCGGCGCAACGCGCAAACCGGCGATTCGCACGCGTCGAGACAAGGTGGCCGAGGTCGCCGAGTCCGTGAGTTCAGGGATTCCGCGAGCTCAGCGGCCTCAGCCCGCTTCGGCGAAGAGCTCGCGCATCGCGCCCTGCTCGGCGACGCGGGCCAAGAGTCGCTGCCAGCGTTTCGCCACCGCGTCGAGATCGGAAGCGCTTCGGGTGTTCGCGGCGCTCAGCGAAGCAGCACCCGGCGCGATTCGTTGGCGAGCCAGTAGCGCCCGAACGGCACGTCGATCGTCGGTGGTTTCGTCGACGACTCGATCAGCGCGCCCGAAGCGTCGTAGCGTCGAAACGGCCCGTTCGGAGCCGGGCCTTCCAACGCAAGCTGACCGTTCCGATGCCACTCGCGCCAAACGCCGCCCAGCTCCATTCCCCACTCCTCTCCACGGAGCTTCGGCGTCCCGTCCTCGTACCACGCTGCGATCGTCGAGTGATCGGACACGGTTCCGTCGCCGAAATCGCAGCGCCAGAGTGTTCGTGTGGCGCGCTCGAAGACGGTCCATTCGCCGACCTGTTGCCAACGGTCGTCGACGTAGCCGACGACGAGATCCGGAAGGCGCTCCGGCCACGCGACGGTGGGATCCTCGACTTGCGCGGCGTCGCCCGCCGTGCGGGTGACGACCTGGGCGACGCGCGGGATACCGTTTCGCCATTCCATCGCTGCCCAACTGCCGTTGCGCTCGCCGAAGGTTCGTGCTGACGAGGTCCCCCACACCCATCCATCGGGTCCGAGATGCGCCCAGTCCGTGAGCGGCTCGAAGGAAACGTACAGCCTGTCGTCCTTCGCGTAGACCCAGACCTGCGTCCGTGATCCGAGGCGCCCACAGCTCGTCGCGAAGCAGAGCGCGATGCAGGCGAGCCAAACGACACTCCACGCACGGCGCACGATTCGACTCGGGCGCGTCGATTGCGCAGCAATCGGGTGCGTGGCCCGACGCGCGCCCGACACGCGGATTCGCCGATCGGCCGCTCGCACCGCGACCCGTCTCCCAGCGCCCAATCCCCGCAAGCTCGATCCCCACAAGCCGGAGCCCGGCGAGCCTGATCCGCAGACTTCGGATCGACGCTGCGAGCCCTTGGCGACCACGCGCGACGAACCGCTCGACTCGAGCGCTGCGATGCTCGCGAGAAGTTCCGCGCCAACGCCGCCAACCGCGCGCATTCAGCCCGCTTCGGCGAAGAGCTCGCGCATCGCGCCCTGCTCGGCGACGCGGGCCAAGAGTCGCTGCCAGCGTTTCGCCACCGCGTCGCGCGAGAGCGAGAGGCGTTCGGCGACTTCCTGCTGCGTCATGCCTTCGAGTCCCAAGTGCACGACCAGCATGCGCTCGTCCTCGTCGAGCGACGCGATCCAACCCGCGAAGAGCTTCAGACGCTCGTCGCGCGCGAGCCGGCGGCTGATCGCCGTCGCCGAATCCGGCACGTCGCGCAGGACGAGCAGGCGCTTCGACGGATCGCCGCCCGGCACGCCGCCGTCGGGTGAACGCAGCTCGCGGAACACTTCGAGCATCACGTTCTTCGCGACGCGGAAGATCCAGTAGCGGAACGACTGACTCTGCGGATCGAAGCCGCGGAACGCCTTCCACGCGCGCAGCCACACTTCCTGCACGACGTCCTGCGGGTCGACGAACGTGCGCAGCTCCGGCCGGATGCGGACCTCGGCCCACGTGTAGAGCGCGGGCGCGATGCGCTCGTAGAGCTCGGTGAAGCGCGCTCCGTCGCCCGATTGGGCGGAGAGCACGAGGTCCGGCGTGTCGCTCATTCGGCCTCCATTCTGACAGAGGTTCCGCCCTTGGCGTTACAGCGGTTTCGACCTCGGGTAAGCTCGGGCTCGGCCTCCTCGCCACGGACGCTCCCCCTTCGCATGTCCGACGACGCAGAAGTCTTCGACTTCCTGGACGAGTACATGCGCGACCGCGCTGCGGGGCGCGAGCGAGAGCTTGCGTACTACCTGACGCGGTTCCCGAAGAGCCAGGACGCGATCGCCCGCGAGTACCTCGCATTGCAGCAGCCGGCGTCGTCGAGCTCCGAGAGCACCTCTCTCGGCGGCCGGCGCTACGCGGAGGACCGGCGCATCGGGCCGTACAAGCTCGTGCGCGAGCTCGGTCGCGGCGGCCAAGGCGCCGTGTGGCTCGCGGAGGACACGCGGATCGCGCGGCGCGTCGCGTTGAAGCTCTTGCCGCCGAGCTTCGCTGCGTTGTCGGCCGAACGCCGAGAGCGCTTGCGCCGCGAAGCGGAACTCGTCGCGAAGCTCGCGCATCCGGCGATCGCGACGATCTACGAAGCGCAGATCGACGGTGACACGCCGTTCCTCGCGATGCGTTTCGTCGAAGGCGAGGCGCTCGCGACGTCGCTCGAGCGCGCGCGTCGCGGCGGAGAGAGCGCACGGCTCGCGCTGCCGCCGAGGAACGCGATCGAGCTCGCGCGATTGCTCGGCTTCTTCGAACGCGCCGCGCGCGGCTTGCACGCCGCGCACGAAGCCGGCGTCGTGCACCGCGACGTCAAGCCGGGCAACCTGATGGTCGACGCGCAGGGCGAGCCGGTGGTGCTCGACTTCGGCCAAGCGCGCGAGATCGAATCGGGCGAGCAGCCGCTGACGATCTCCGGCGAAGTCTTCGGCACGCCCGCGTTCATGTCGCCGGAGCAAGTGCGCGGCGAGACGAAATCGCTCGATCGGCGCACCGATGTCTGGTCGCTCGGCGCGAGCTTGTGGGAGTGCCTGACGCTCGAGCGGCCGTTCCGCGGCGACAGCCTGCCGCAACTGCTCGACGCGATCGCGAACGCGCCGCTCGGCGATCCGCGAACGGCGAATCCGTGGGTGTCCGACGAGCTCGCGGTCGTGCTCGCGACCGCGCTCGAGAAGGACCGTGAACGGCGCTATCCGACCGCGCTCGAGTTCGCGGAGGACTTGCGCCGGCTGCGCGAGTACGAACCGATCCGCGCGCGGCCGCCGAGCGCCGGCCTGGTGTTCCGTCGCTGGGTGCAGCGGCATCCGGCGCTCGCGGGCACGACGCTCGGTCTGATCGTCACGCTCGCGGTCGGCCTCGCGTGGACGCTGTACTTGCTCTCGCGTGAGGAGCACGCGCTGCGCTACGCGACGGGTCGATACCTCGCGGAGCGCGCGATCGACTTGATCGGCGAGGATCCGTCGGCGGCGTTGCGCGTCGGGCTCGACGCCGTCGAGCGCGCGACGACGTATCAAACGCGCACGGCGCTCTTCCAGACGCTCGAAGCGTGTCGGCTCGAGCGGCCGCTCGTCGCCAACAATCGACGTCTGCTCGACATCGATGCGTCGCCCGACGGCACACGCGCGCTGACGGCGGTCGACGACGGCACCGTGATCCTCTGGGACCTCGCGACGGGCAAGGAGCTCGGCGTCACCGAGAAGCACCCAGGCGCGGTCAAGCTCGCGCGCTACCTCGGCGACGGCGCGCTCTTCGTGACGCTCTCGACCGACGAGCGGCTGCGCTTCTTCAACGCGAGCGATGCGCGCTCCGAAGGTTGGATCGCGACGCGCCAACGGCCGCACGCGCTCGCGGCGAGCGTCGATGGTCAGACCCTCGTCGCGCTGGACGCCGAGAAACGCACGTTGACGCACTGGAGTGTCGTCGAGCGTCGAGTGCTGCGCGAGATCGAGATCGAGCTCGACGCTCCGCGACACGTCGCGCTTTCGGCCGACGGCCGCCGCGCCGCGGTTTGGGGCGCAGGCACCGAAGACGCACTCGGTCGTTTCGCGTGGATCGACCTCGACGACGGCGGTCGAGTGCGCTTGCGCGGTGCGCCCGGACGCGTGCTCGGCCTCTGCTTCGACGCGAGCGGCGAACGACTGTTCGGCGTCTGGGGCAAGAGCACGATGTTCGTGTGGCGCAACGGCTCGCAGGAGTTCGAGCAGCGCTTCGAACTGCAGGACGAAGTGACGGCGTTCGCACTCTCGCCGCACGACGACGTGGTCGCGCTCGGCACTCGCGATCGAGTCTGGGCGTGGAATCCGCGGGAAGACTCGTGCACGGCGTTCGAGGGCGGAGAGCTCGGCCGCACGTTGCAGCTCGCGTTCTCGCCCGACGGCTCGCGGCTCGCCGCCGCGACGCTCGGCAACGCCGTGCGACTCTTCGACGTCGTGACACGCGTGCGCTTCGCCGACTGCGTCGGTTACCTGCAGCCTGCGCAGATCGTGTGGACGAGCGACGGCACGCGCGTGCTCGCGCAGAACGGCGCGCACACGGCGAACGTGTGGTTCGGCGGCAATCGACCGGATCTCTTCGAGCTCCGCGGCCACGAAGGCCCGCTGACGTCCGCGCATTTCGACCCTCGCGGCGAGCGCGTCGTGACGACGTCGGTCGACGGCACGGCGAGACTCTGGTCGACGCCGGCGAAACCGTCGCTCGCCGAAGCCGGCCGGCCGCTCGGCGTGCTCGATCGGCGCACGTCGCCAGTGCTCGGCGCGGCGTTCGCGCCCGACGGAGAGCGCGTGTTGACGTACGGCGCCGACGGACGCGTCCGCGTGATCGGCGCGAACGATGCGCGGCTGCTCGGCGTGCCGATCGACGTCGTGCCCGGCATCGCGTTCGCCGAGTTCGACGCGTCCGGCCGGTACGTGCTCGCGCTCGACGTGCTCGGCCGCGTCTGGCTCGCCGACCTGCACCACGAAGGTGCACCGAGCGAACTCGGCCGCGGCGACGCGCGAGCCGCGCGTTTCTCCCGCGACGGACGCCACGTGATCACGGCCCACGGCGACGGCACGGTCGCCGAGTGGCGTGTCGCGGAGCGCGTGCTCGAGCGAACGCGCGCCGTGACCGACGCGAAGAACGCGCCGATCGGCGCGCGCGGCATCGCGCTCGGCGGCACGAAGTCGTGGTATGCGATCGCGTGCGACGACACACGCGCGCGCTTCTTCGAGCTCGGCCGCGAACCGGAAGCGCACAAACCGATCGCGATGCTCGAGATGCAGTCGCTCGTCTTCGGTCGCGGCGACACGCGCCTGCTCGCGACCGGACCGGAAGGCCGCGGTGCGATGAAGATGTGGGACTTCGAGCTCGAGAACGGCTCGCGGCCGGAGGTCTATCACACGTCCGACCTGACCGGCGGCGCGTTCGATCCCGCCGGGCGCTTCTTCGTCACGATCTCGAAGGACGGCACGGCGTACGTGCGCGACGCGGTCGACGGCAAGCCGTTCGTCCACCTCGAGCTGCACCGCGGCGCGATCGTCGCGGCCGAGTTCTCCCCCGGCGGTCCGTTGCGACTGCTCACCGCGTCGAGCGACGGCACGGCGCGCGTGTCACCGGTCGATCCGCTGCCGACGGCGCTGGCGCGCGCGCCGCGGGAGCTCTACGAGTGGGAG
Source organism: Planctomycetota bacterium (assembly GCA_023150475.1). Classification (GTDB taxonomy): domain Bacteria; phylum Planctomycetota; class UBA1135; order UBA1135; genus JACRIN01. The sequence continues at coordinate 23,175 of JAKLKU010000014.1, read as the reverse complement.
CTCGCTCGCGAACGCCGGCTCGCCGAGCCGCTCAGCTTCCGCTGAGCCTCCGCGCCGCGTCGTGACCCGGCGGCACGCGCCACGACGGGCCAGTGCGATGGGCCGACGCACCGAGCGACTTCGACGGGCGATCAGAGCCCGCGGGTCCGCCTAACTTTCGGCGCGGCTGACTTTCGGCGTGGCTGACTTTCGGCGCGCCTGACTTTCGGCGTGGCTGCTTTTCGGCCCGGCTGCCGGGCGTCCGCGCGAGCCGACCGATCAGGCGGCCGACCCGTCGGGCCGCCGCGCGGTCAGGCCGCGGAACGGCGAGTTTCGTCGGGATTGCCGTCCCACGACGGCTCGAGGCATCACCTGGGAGAGGTCCCTCCAACCGGCCCCCATCGATGTTCCACCGCTGCGTCGCACTCGTCGTCGTCGGCCTGCTCGCCTGGCGCGCGCCTCTCAGCGCCGCGCCGGAAGACTGGAACGACTGCAATCAGAACGGCGTCGAGGACGCCGTCGACATCGCCTACGGCACGTCCGCCGACCTGGATCGCAACGGTGTGCCGGACGAATGTCAGACGCTGCTCGCGCCCTGGGGTCGCTCGACGCTCCGGCCTTGGGGTCGCTCGACGCTCCGGCGCGCCACGCTCGCGCCCAGCGCGCCGGAACCGCCCGAGGCGGAATGTGTCGCTCGGCCGATCGCTCTCGGAACGCTGGTTCCGATCGAACCCACGCAGCGTGGCGTGCGTCCTAGCCGGACGTTTCTCCGGCGGCCGGACCGAGCCCGAAACGGCTGCTCCGGTTAGCTTTGGACCGAGCCCCACCTGCCCCGGGTCCCCCGATTCCCTTGGTGCCCTCCGTGCCTCCCGTCCGCTACCCGCTCACCACCGTCGCCGGCCTCGCCGGGTGTTCGTTCGGCCTCGTGTTCGGAGCGTTCGGCGCGACGACGGCCCACGCCCAAGGCACGCAACAGCGGATCGTCTTCTCGGTCGACTTCCAAGGCCCGACCATCGGCCGGCCCGACTCCGTCGGCGGCGTGCCGATGACCGAAGGGGACGTGCTGCTCGCGCCAGGTGGAGCACCTGCCTACGGACCGCTGCCGGCGCCCGAGATCGCGCTGACCGGCGGACAACTCGGACTGTCGCGCTACAGCCAATGCGTCGGTCACGCCGCCGGTGATCCGTGTCGCATCGAAGTCGACGCGCTGAGCGATGGACTCGAACCGCTGCTCTTCCCCTCGACGGTCAGCGCTCAGCCGAAGCGACGCTTCTGGTTCTCGGTCGACGAGTATGCGATCGGCATCGTCGGTCCGCCGCCGGCGCACGCGCAGGTCGCGAGCGAGTTCAGCGTCGGCGATTCGGCGTGCGACATCTTCGTCGACACGGGCCTGCCCGTCGGACCGCTGCCGCCTGGCGCGGTGCAACCGAACAACGTCGCGCTGATCGACGGCAACGGCACCCAGAGCGCGACCGGTTTCGTGCAGCCCGGACTCGGTTTGGTCGAGCCGACGCCGCCGACCTTGCCGCAGCAGTTGCCGAACGTCGGGGACAACGTCGACGCACTCGATGTCGGTGACTGGGCGCCGTTCCCGCCGCTCGGCGCGTTCTTCTCGCTCGACGCGGGCTTCCCGGACCCCTACACGAGCGGCACGTACTCGGGCTCGGCGGTGCTCGAAGGCAAACGCCCGGGCGACGTGCTGCGCATCGCGAGCGCCGGCAGCGTGATCCTCACGTACGCGAACGCCACGCAGCTCGGCCTCGACCTCGCCGGTCCGATCGGCAGCGACGACCTCGACGCGCTCGTGGTCCGCGAGAACGGCACGGCGGGATTCCAACCGTCTCAGAAACCGTTCGACTGGTACTCGACGACCGACGCGCCCGGAACCGACATGGTGCTCTTCTCGGTGCGCCGCGGTTCGGCGGTGGTCGGCCAACCGGACAGCATCTTCGGTCTGCCGATCGAGCCGGGCGACATCCTGACGACGCCGCTGCCCGTGAGCCAAGGCGGTCTGTCGCCGTTCCCCGGCATCTTCATCGCCGCGGAGAACCTCGGTCTCCGGACGCAGCGTTCCGGCGCGGGGCAACGCGACGAGCTCGATGCGCTCGAGCTGCTCGGCGATCCCTGGTACGACTGCAACAAGAACGGCATCGACGACGCCGTCGACATCGCGAACGGCACGTCCGTCGACTCGAACGCCAACGGCATTCCCGACGAGTGCGAATCGCCGATCATGCGCTACTGCTGGTGCACCGACGAAGCGGCGCCGTGCGGCAACGTCGACAACGACTCCGGCTGCGCGAACTCGACCGGCGTCGGCGCGACATTGACGACCGGCGGCACGTCGAGCGTCGGCGCGGATGATCTGACGATTTCCGTCGCGAACATGCCCACGGGCGTCAACGGCATCATGTTCATGGGCGACGCGTGGCAGTTGCCGACACCGTTCAAGGACGGAGCACGCTGCGTGTACGGGAAGATCTTCCGCTACCCCGTGAAGAACACCGGCGTGTCGGGCTCGTACACCTACGGGCCCGGGCTCGTCGCGTACTCGACCGGTTGGCCGCTCGGCACGATCACCGCCGGCTCGACGTGGTACTTCCAAGGCTGGTATCGCAACCAGACCGGGCCGTGCGGCCAAGGCACGAACCTGTCGAACGCGGTGCAGGTCGACTTCGTGCCCTGACGGTCGATCGCGGGGAGTTCGAGCCGCGCTCGGGGCGCGTCGACGTGGCGTGGCCGTGCGATGCACGCGTATCGACGGCTCGCTAGCGGGCGACGCAGAGCCTCGCCGCGTCCGCGAGCAGCGCCGACTCCGCACGGGTACGGGCGCTCGTCGAGAGCCGGTTCGAGCACGCGCGGGTGCCGAGATCGTCTCGCGCGCGCAGCGGTCGCGAAGCGCGCCCGAGGAACGGGCCGTGGCGCGGGCGCGTTCGCGTCTAGGTCGTCCGTCGCGTCCGTCGCGTCCACCAGACCGAAGCGGTGAGCCGAAGCGCGCGACGTGAGGCCGCCGACGCTGCGTGCTGCTCGCGAATTCCCACGTTTTTTTTCGGCGCGCTCGCGACCAGTCCGTTTCGCGAGCGCAGCGGTGCTCGCGCGTTTCAACTCGGCGCCCCGTTCAATCGTGAACGCGAACCGCGCGCGGCGAACGTGAAACGCCGTGCGCGCGAGTTCGGCGGATCACACGGTGGAGCGCGTTGCACGCGTTTCGTCGTGCGTACGCTCGACGCGGAGCGAGACGTGACGTCGCGAAACGACACTCCGCGCTGCGCCGCGCGACATGCGCGACTCGCGGCTCGTCTCGTCGAATCGGAAACACCGCGAGCTCCGACGGACGCGCTTCGACGCCTCAAGAGCCTCCTCCACTCGACCGATCGTTGGGGTGCGCCGAGCGAACGAACGCAACGAACCGAGTTCGCCAGGGAGTTCGCTCGACGCACGAAGCCATGGGTACCCCCCGACGCCGCGTTCGTGGGGGTCAGTCAGGGAACGACACAGGGGAAACGTCGTTACGCGGCACGAAGGCTCCGCTCCGGTGCGCCGGAGCGGAGCCGACCTCCCCCGCCCCACCGCTCGCCATGCACACGTCTCCGATCGCCAGTGTGAAGCCGCCGACGTCGAACGAGCTCGATCGCGCGCTCCTGGTCGCGTTGATCGACGAAGCGCTGCGGTCGATCGATCGCTGTCTCTCCGAGAACGATCGCCGCACCGGCAACGGCGTCGTGGCGCGTCCGCGGAGCCACGAACAGAAGCTCGTGTTGTTGCGCGCACTGCTCGAGTCGAAGAATCCGGTGCTGACGCCCGAGTTCGATGCTTCCGCGCCGCTCGGACACGCGTGTCCCGAAGTCGATCGCCTCTTCGGGCTCGCCGCGGGGCGCGGACTCGACGTGTTGGAGGGACTCGCGGACCTCGGACTGCTCGAACGCGAGCTGCACAACTACGTGCACGTCTGTCCGAAGTGTCGGTGCTGCCACCTCAACCTGCGCGAAGGTTGCCCAGCGTGCACTTCGATCGACCTGTCGATCGAATCGTTGGTGCAGCACTTCCGCTGCGCGTACGTGGGGCTCGAACGCGAGTTCGCGGCCGGCGAAGACCTGATGTGCCCGAAGTGCGTGCGGGCGCTCCAACAACTCGGATCCGACTTCGACCGTCCCGGCAAGACGTACGCGTGCCACGCCTGCGCCCATCTGTTCGAAGAGCCCGCGCTCGAAGCGCAATGTCTGACCTGCGGCACCGTGACGCCGTCCAATGCGATCGAGCTCGTGCCGATCCATCGTTATCAGCCGAGCCCGCTCACCGCACGCGCGGTCGAGCTCGGTCGCTTGACCGGACTCGACATCGAAGGGCTGGTCGTCGACGACCACGCGCGGCTCGAGACGCGCGGCTATTTCGTCCTCGAGTTGCGGCGCGAGATCCAGCGGCTCGCGCGTTCCGGAGGCTGTTTCTCGACCGCCGTGCTGGACTTCCGCGCCGGCGACCACCCGTATGCGCTCTTCCGCATCTGGACGCCCGAATCGCAGCGCGCGCTCGCGGACATGCTCAAGGGCTCGCGGGCTCCGCTCGACCTGTTCGCTCGGCTCGACGGCAGCCGCGTCGGCATCCTGTTGCCCGAGACCGACGAGGCGGGTGAACGCGCATTCCGCGAACGGACCCTGGCGATGCTCGCGCAGCTCTCGATGAGCACGCACGACGGGCATGCGTTGGTCCCCGCCTGGCGCGCGCGCACGTGGGTCGGACCTTCGGTCGCGATCGAAGACGTGTTGCGCGACTTGGCACTCGAAGACGAGCCTCGATGAAGTCCCTGCAGCGGCTCGGGCACGTGCGCGCGCCGCGCGCGACGGAGCTCGGCGAGCTGCGACGCGAACGAGCGCAGGACGTGCGCTCGAAGGAACGCGAGCGCCTCGCTGGGTTCTTGCGGCGCAGCGCCATCGCCGTCGGATTCGCGACGCTCGTCGCATCCGCCGCGTGGGCGTGGCTCGAACGGCGCGCCGTCGTCGACGGGCTGGTCCGCGCCGAACTCCAGAGCGAGTTCGCGCCCGCGTTGGCGCGGGTGGTCGCCGTTCGAGTGAAGCCGGGGGCACGCGTCGCGCGCGGCGACGAACTCCTGCGACTCGAAGCGCTTTCCGGCGCGGAGGAGCGTCGACAACTCGAGCTCGCCGTCGCCCGCGCCGAGCTCGAGCTCGCCGTCCTCGCGGCCGGCGGGCGCCTCGACGGAGTCGATGCACTGGGCGAGGACGAGCGGCGCGCGGAGGCCGCGCGCCGAGCAGTGAGGACGCGCGACGAATGGGGCGCCGTCCGGGCCGAGCTCGCGGCGCTCGACGGCGAACGCGCGGCACTCGCGCTCGGCGAGGAAGCCGCCGCGCGCCGGCGCGCCGCCGAACTCGACGCCACGGAACGCGACATCGGCTTGCGCGCGCATGCGCTCGACGTCGCACGCGCGGCAGCAGTCGACGCGGCGCGCGACCGCGAACGCTATTCCGGGCTGCGTGCGCAAGGACTCGCGTCCGAACGCGACCACGACTTCGCGCGCGGGCGAGAGCGCGATGCGGCACTCGCGCGCGACGCAGCCGAAGCGACGCTCGCCGTCGCCCGCGCGAAGGCCGACGCGGCTCTCGCGGCGGCGGAGCTCGAAGGCGAACGAGCGTGCCGCACCCTCGAAGCGCTCGACGCGCGCCGACGGGCCACCGCGGCGAGGCTCGCCGCGCTCGAACGCGAGCAGCGCGCGTGGGACGAACGCGAACGCGCGCGTGCGGCGTTCGCACTCGACGGAGCGGATCCGCGTGAGCTCGGACGCCTCGAACGCGAGCTCGCTCGAAACAGGCTCGACTCCGCGCTGGCTCGGCTCGCCGAGTTCGACGCGGAACACGGCACGCGGATCGTGCGCGCGCTCGCCGACGGCGTCGTCGATCGTGTCGAAGTCACGGCGGGCTCGATCGTCGACGAGGGAGACGAGCTCGTCGCGGTGTACGACCCGAGCAGTCTCTGGATCCAAGGCTTCGCGGACGGAGATGCCGTCGGACGGCTGCGCGTCGGCCAAGCGGCGACGATCGTGCGCGAGCGGAACACCACGACCTCGGCCGCCGTGCTCGTCTCCATCGGGGCCGCGTGGGTCGAGTGCCCGCCGGAGCTCGCATCCGCCGCGCGCACCACAGCGGAGCTCCGCGTCCCGCTGCGGCTCGAGTGTCCTCCTGGCGATCTGCGCCCGTTCGAACGCGTCCGGGTCACTCTGCCACTCGGCCCGGCGTCCACGGCGCCGTGAAGCCATGTTCGACGTGCTGCTCGCGCGCTGGGCGGATTTCGCGGACTCGATCGCGTTCGAACTCGCGGTGCGCGACTGGGTCGATTGGATCGTCTGCTTCGCGCCGATCCTCGTCTTCCTCGAAATCCCTCGCACGTACCTGCCGCTCGTGTGGCTCCTCTTGCGGCGCGGGTTCGTCCGCGAACGGTCGGTCGCCGTGCGCGCAGCGTTCGTCCGTCGAGAGCCGTTGGTTTCGGTGGTGATCGCGGGCCGCAACGAGGCGCCGACGATCGAGGCCGCGTTGCGCGCCGTGCTCGACCAGAGCTACGGCAACTTCGAAGTCATCGTCGTCGACGATGCGAGCGAGGATCGCATGTTCGAGCTCGCGTCCCGCTTCCGCGGCGACCCGCGCGTGCGCGTCGTGCGCAATCAGAACTTGACCGGCCGCACGGGTCGACCTTCGGCGACGAACCTGGGACTGCGCTACGCCCGCGGCGAGTTCCTGGTGTCCCTCGACGCCGACACGACGATCGACCGAGGCACCTTGCGCGCACTGGTCGCTCCGTTCGCGGATCCGCGCGTCGGTGTCGTCGCGGGCAACGTGCTCGTGCGCAATCCGGACGTGAACTGGCTGACGCGCGTGCAGACGCTCGAGTACGTCCAGTCGATCGAGCTCCGCAAGCAATGGACCGACCTCTGCGATTGCACACTGATGGCAAGCGGTGCGATCGGCGCGTTCCGGGTCAGCGCGGTGCGCGAACTGCGCGGTTGGTCGCAAGAGCTGGCCGAAGACAGCGACATCTCCGTGCGGATGCGCAAGATCGGTTGGAAGCTCGCGTTCGCGCGCGACGCCGTCGCGTTGACCGAGGTGCCCGAGGACTTGGGCACGGTGGTGCGCCAACGCCGCCGCTGGGACCGCGGTGGTTGGCGCGCATACTTCAAGAAGCACGCGTTCGCGTTCCGGCCGCGCGTCGTCGGTTGGACGTACGCGCTCGAGATGGCGGCGGAGTTCTTCTTCGCGATCTCGATGACGGCGCTCTACCCGTTCTATCTCGCGTGCATGCTCGCGACCGAAGGCCCAGTGGTGCTCGGGTTCGTGTGGCTCGTGTCGATGGCCGCGTACCTCACGCTCTCTGCGTCGTCCGTCGGCGCGATCGCGCACCTGTCGTCGCGGATCGAACGCCCGCTGCGTCTCGTGCCCGCGGCCCTGATCCTGCCCTTCTACAAGGGACTGCTGCGATGGGTTCGTCTGCACGCGATCACACTGGAGCTGACGCGCCGCCGGTACGAGGACGGCTTCCTGCCCGAGCTCGCGTGGTTCAACGCGCCGCGCTGGTGACGGACGGTCGCCCAAAGGCGGCCCGTGATACTGCCACTCGTCGTTGCGCAGGAAATCGCGAGAGGGCTGCAACCGGAGCCGTCGAGCGCAGTCCATTCAGGAAGCCCCGCGGTGTCTTCGCCGCGTGGTTCCGCCGCACGAAACGTCTCGCGGTCCATTGTTGCGCTACACGAGCGGCGACCGCCGGCGCGGCGGGCGGTGCTGTGCCGCGCTGTTCACGGAGCTTGCTGCGGCGACCGGGAGCGGCCGTACCGGCTGCCGCCGCCGTGACGCCCTTGCGCACGGCTTCGACGTGGTCGCGGCGCAGCTCGCGTGAACCAAGTCCGCGCGTCGGGCTCCGATCCCGCAGAGCCCCGTTGCGCTTCGCCCGCACGATCGTGCGCGGCGCACCGAATCGACGAAGCGGGGCTTCCTGAATGGACGCGCGAGGACAGCGCCGGTTGCACCCGTCTCGAGATTTCGTGCGCAACGACGAGAGACAGTACCCGGGCTGGGCTCAGAGACGAGCACTCAAGACAGAGGTGGAGCGCACGGGTCCCGCCGTGCGCCCCACCCACGAGGATGTCCGGAGCCTCCGCCCGGCGCAGGTTCACTGCGTCAGACGGGCCTTCTCCGGATATGCGACTTTCACGCCGTAGCGCAACGCGACTTCGCCGTCCTTCGGCACGCGCAGCGCCCACGTCACGATCCCCTGCTCGTCGCGGTCCTTCTTCCACCGCTCACCTTTCGCAGGCTCTTGCGAGCAGTCGACGAGCGAGATCTCGATCCGTTCGTCGGTCGCGCGCGGCAGGGACTCACGCACGAACACCAGCGCGCTGCCGTCCGCTGCAGCCGCGGCGGCGCCGTGGTTCTCGAGCCGGATGGTCCACGCGTCGTGTTCGGTCGCGTCGCTCGAGAAGACGCCCGCGGTCTGGTGCTCGTCGACGCGTTGGATGCGTTCGACGGTGAGCGCCGGATCGGCGCCGAGGTGCAAGGTGAACTCCTGACCCGGCTCGACCGAAGCGAGCTGCGCCTTGCCTAGGAAGTCCGCGCCGCAGTAGACCGACGCTTCGCCGGGGAGCATCGTCCACGCACTCGTGTTCTTCGTTCGACCACGCAACCAGACGTGCGGGTCGAGTTCGGGCACGCAGACGTACTCGGGGCTCGCTTCGAGCCGCGTTTGGCCGACCAACACCAACGTCGGCTGGTTGCGCGAATCGATCGACTCGCGGCGCGCGAGGCGGAAGCGCACGGAGAGTCCTTGATCGTCGACCGCAGCGAACGGACGCGCGGCGTCCGCCTTCGGTTCGCCGGCGTAACCGAAGTCGCGCAGAGCTTCGCGTTCGGGAGCCGCCGCAGCGCGTCCCAACACGACACCATCGTCGCGATTCGGCTCGTGGAGCCCGATCCACTTCGGCCGCGGCTTCGGCCCCTGTGCGCCGAGCAGCGGTTGCGCCGTCGACAGCAGCATCCCGACGTCGCTCCAGTCCTCGCCGGTCGCTTGCCAGACTTGGGCGCGGTACGAGAGTTCGACGGAAGTCGCGTCCTTGGTCGCGCGCAAGTCGTAGAGCGGCCGCCAACCGGCGTTGCCGACCACGTAGTCGATCGTCACGCGCGCGCCGCCGTCTCCTTGGCCGATCAGATCGAGCACGAGATCGCGTTGGTCGACGCCACCCTGCGCGGTGCACGCGCCGAGCTCGCGCCGCAGGTCTTCGAGCTTCACGCCGAGCTCCTCGCGCTGCCATTGGTTCTCACGTTGCGCCTTGCGATTCGCAGCGAGTTCGCGCGTGACGAACGCGAGGTTCTCGCTCCACACCTGCGAGTTCGATTGTCCGGCCTTCACTTGGTCGACGTGTTGGCCGCCTTCGAGGTCGAGCAGGCGCTGCAAGTGCCGTTGGACCTGGTCGAGCGTCGCGCGGTCGTCCTCGAGACCCGCGAGCTCGCGTTCGAGCGCCTTCAGCGCTCGGCGCAGCACTTCGACGCGTGCGCTGGGCGCGAGCTCGACGTGCCGTTCGCGCAGCTCCATGCCGACCAAGTCGGCGCCGTTGACGCGGATGCGCAGGTTGTTCGGGTCGAGCGACCAGGGCAGGCCGGTGATCGCGAACTCGCCGTTGCGCGAAGTGAGTTCGGCGACGCGCGTGACGAGCGCGGAACCGGGGTAGACGGTGACCTCGTCGATCCTGGAAGGAACTTCGAGGCCGGGAGCGGAAAGAACGCCGAGAGCGAGTGTGGTGAGCATGGTTGTCCTCGTGGACCAGGACAACGGCACGGTCGGCGCGCTTCTTGTGCTTCGGCGCAGGACTTTCGCCGGGAGCAGTCGAACCGTGGACGCCCGAGCGTCGAGCCTCGAACAGGAGGCGAGCGCGAAACACCCCGCGACGACGCAGGTGGACGAGTTCGCGGCGCGCGGCGTCGGCGCTGCGGGAGCGCTCGCGGTCGGCGAGGTCGAACCGTCGGCGGTCCGGTGCCGGGTGCGCGCGCCCCGGACTGAAAGAAGTCGGGCGACACGGTAGGTTGGGCGCATGGCGGGATACTCCGGCACTCCTCTGGCGAAGAAGCTCGGGTTCTTCGCCGGCGCGCGAGCTCACTTGATCGGTGCGCCAGCCGGTTTCCGTCGCTGGCTCGATCCGCTGCCGGACGACGTGCGCTTCGCGCGGACGCTCGACGGCGAGCTCGACCTGATCGTGGTCTTCGCGACCGAGGAGAAGGCGCTCGCGCGGGCGTTCGCTCGCGCGGCGAAACACCTGCGGCCAGCGGCCGGCTTGTGGGCCGCGTGGCCGAAGAAGAGTTCGCCGCTCGCCACGGAGCTCGGTTTCGACGCCGTCCAACGCACCGGCCTCGCGCTCGGGCTCGTCGACAACAAGGTCTGCGCGATCGACGACGATTGGACGGGGCTGCGCTTCGTCATCCGTCGAGCGAATCGGCCGAAGGGGTGAACGAGCGCGTGGAGCGCCTGCCGATCGACGAACACCTCGACGCGATCCGTGCGCGGCTCGTGCGAGACGGCGCGCTCGTGCTGGTCGCGGAACCCGGCGCGGGCAAGACGACGCGCGTGCCGCCCGCACTGGTCGACGGCGGCGTCGCCGGTTCGGACCGAGGCGCGGGGCAAGTGGTCGTGCTCGAGCCGCGCCGTGTCGCCGCGCGCGCGGCGGCGAGACGTGTCTCGGAGGAACGCGGCACCGAGCTCGGCGGCTTCGCCGGCTATTCGGTGCGCTTCGACTCGCGCACGTCGCGCGCGACACGAGTGCGTTTCGTCACCGAAGGCCTGCTCGTGCGCGAGCTCCAGCACGATCCGGAGCTCGCGCGCGCGTCGGTCGTGGTGCTCGACGAGTTCCACGAGCGCTCGATCCACGCCGATCTCGCGCTCGCGCTCGTCGCGGAGGTGCGCCGGTCGTTGCGGCCCGACCTGAAGATCGTCGTGATGTCGGCGACGCTCGACGCGGAACCGATCGCTGCGTTCCTCGGCGCGGAGGTCGTGCGCGTGCCGGGCCGACTGCATCCGCTCGCGATCGAACAAGTCGAGCGGTTCGACGATCGTCCGCTCTTCGTGCGCGTCACGGACGGCGTGAAGCGCATGCTCGACGCGACCGACGGCGACGTGCTCGCGTTCTTGCCCGGCGTCGGCGAAATCCGGCGCGCGGAAGCGGAGCTCGCGAGCCTGCGCAACGTGCTCGTGCTGCCGCTCTTCGGCGACCAACGGCCCGAGGAGCAGGATCGCATCTTCGCGCCGAGCGACTGCCGCAAGGTCGTGCTCGCGACGAACGTCGCCGAGACGTCGTTGACCGTGCCCGGCGTCACTGCGGTCGTCGACAGCGGCGTCGCGCGCATCCTCGCGCACGATCCGGACGTCGGGCTCGATCGCCTCGAGCTGAAGCCGATCAGCCGCGCGTCCGCGACGCAACGCGCCGGCCGCGCCGGTCGGATCGCGCCGGGCCGCGTGCTGCAGCTTTGGACGCGCGCCGACGCGTCGAAGATGCGCGAGCGCGAGCTGCCGGAGATCGCGCGCGTCGACCTCGCCCCCACCGTGCTCGAGCTCGCCGTGTGGGGCGTGCGCGACCCGCGGACGTTCGGGTGGTTCGAACGGCCGGACGACGCCGCGCTCGAACGGGCGAGCGAATTGCTCGTCCGCCTCGGCGCGCTCGATCCAGGCACACACGCACCGACGGCGATCGGCCGCGCGATGGCGGAGCTCCCGTGTGCGCCGCGGCTCGCGCGGATGTTGGTCGCCGCGGCGGAGCTCGGTTGCATCGCGGAAGGCGCGCTCTTCGCCGCGTTGCTCTCCGAACGCGACCTCTTCGCGTCGCGACGGCGCGAGAAGCACCGCTCCGTCGGCCCGAGCGATCTCTTCGCGCGCCGCGACGCGTGGTTGCACCGCGATGGCGATCTCGACCGCAACTTGGTGCGCGCGATCGAACGCAGCGCCGACGACCTCGCGCGTGCGACGCAGCGGCTCTTCCCGGGTTCGCGCGACCGCGACGCGAGCGACGACGAGCTCCTGCGCGTGGTCTTCGCCGGTTTCGTCGATCGTGTCGCTCGCCGGCGCGCGACGAAGCCCGACGAAGCGCTGATGGTCGGCGGCCGCGGGCTCGTGTTCGGGCCCGAAAGCGTGGTTCGCGACGACGAGCTCTTCGTCGTGCTCGACGCCGACCTCGGCCGGCGCGGCCAAGCGAACGCGACGATCCGTCAAGCGAGCGCGATCCGCCGCGAGTGGCTCGTCGAAGTCGCCGGCGGCGCGTTGCACGAATCGCGCGAGACGCGCTTCGACGACGTCAAAGGCCGCGCGTACGGCGTGCGGCGCGTGGTGTACGAGGACCTCGCGCTCGAAGAATCCGAGACCGGCGCGCCCGAGCCCGCTGCGGCGACGCGCGCTCTGCTCGAGTTCGCGCGCGAGCATCCCGAGCGCGTGCTCGACCTCCAAGGCGACGGCGGACAGTTGCTCGCGCGGTTGCGGTCGCTGCGAGAGTGGCTGCCGGAGCTCGGGCTGTCGCCGCACGACACGGCGGACGTGCTCGCCGCGCTCGAACCGTGGTGCGACGGGAAGACCAGCGTCGAGGAGCTGCGCCGCGTGCCGCTCGGCGACGTGTTGCGCTCGCGGCTCACGCGCGAGCAAGCGCGCTCGCTCGACGAACACGCGCCCGAAGCGCTCGATCTGCCGAGCGGAACGCGCCGACGCCTCGAATACGAACCAGGCAAGCCGCCGGTGCTGGCGGTGCGGTTGCAGGAGCTCTTCGGCCTCGCCGACACGCCGACGGTCGCGCGCGGACGCGTCAAAGTGCTCCTGCACTTGCTCGCGCCGAATCAACGCGTCGTGCAGGTGACGCAGGACCTCTCGAGCTTCTGGAACACGACCTACCAGCAAGTGCGCAAGGACCTGCGAGCGCGCTACCCGAAACACTCGTGGCCCGAGGACCCCTGGACCGCGACGCCGACTTCTCGCACAGTGCGCCGTCGCAGGACATGACCACGAACCAAGCGAAGCGCTCGGCCAGTCCGCTCGCGGCAGCGCTCTTGCTGCTCGTCGTCGCGGTCGCGTTCGCCGGCGTGTGGAACGCCGGGTTCGTCGACTACGACGATTCGGATTACGTGCTGACGAACGCGCACGTCGCGAGCGGGCTCTCGCTCGCGAACGTCGAGTGGGCCTTCACGCACACGCATGCGTCGAACTGGCATCCGTTGACGTGGATCGCGCACATGGTGAACGTCGAGCTCTTCGGGCTCGCGCCGCGCGGACACCATGTGGTCAACGTCGCCGTGCACGCACTGAACGCGTGGCTCGTCTTCGCGCTGCTCGTGCGGTTCGGCGCGGCGCGTACGAGCGCGTGGCTCGGCGCCGCGCTCTTCGCGCTGCATCCTTTGCGCGTCGAGTCGGTGGCGTGGGTCGCGGAGCTCAAGGACGTGCTCGGCGCTTGTTTCGCGTTGCTCGCCCTGCACGCGTGGACGAGTTGGGTCGAGCGCCGCGGCGCGGTGCGCTACTTGCTCGCCGCGCTGCTCTTCGCGTGCGGGCTCTGTGCGAAGCCGACCGTCGTCACTCTGCCCTTCGCGTTGCTCCTGTTCGACGCTTGGCCGTTCGTGCGTTTCGAATCGACTCACCGCGCGCGTTGTGTCGCCTTGCTCGTCGCGGAGAAGCTGCCGTTCTTCGCGCTCGCGGCCGCGGCGAGCCTCGCGACGGTGTATGCGCAAGGCGAGGGCCAGGCGCTCGGCGTCGCGGACGACTACCCGCTCGGCGGGCGCATCGCGAATGCGCTGCACGCCTATCGCACGTACCTGACGCAGACCGTCTGGCCGGTGGACCTCGTGCCGTTCTATCCGTACGAGGCGCGCAGCTTCGCCGACGCGAGCGTGATCAAGGGCGTGCTCGCGCTCGGGCTCTTCACGTTCCTCGCGTGGCGCGCGAGAGCTCTCGCACCGTGGGCGCTCGTCGCGTGGTTCTGGTTCCTCGGCACGCTGGTGCCGATGATCGGACTCGTGCAAGTCGGCGGGCAGAGCCACGCCGATCGTTACACGTACTTGCCGCACGTCGGGCTCGCGCTGCTGGTCGCCTTCGCGCTCGAGCGCGTGTCGCACGAACGCAAGACGCTTCCGCGCTCGCTCGCCGTCGCCGTGTTGCTCGCGTGCGGCGTCGGCACGGTCCTGCAGACGCGCGTGTGGCGCTCGAGCGAAACACTCTTCCGCCATGCACTCGCGCACACCGAGCAGAGCTACGTGATGCAGAACGCGCTCGCGAACGTCTTGATCGACGACGGACGCTCGGACGAAGCGCTCGGGCTGCTCGACGAGACCGTCCGCGACTTCCCGCGTTTCCGCAAAGCTCGTTACAACCGCATGCGTGCGTTGCTCGAACTCGGTCGCTTCGACGACGCGCGCGCCGAACGTGATGCGTGGCTCGCGCTCGAACCGGGCGACGTCGCGTTCTCGCTCGAACTCGCGCGGCTCGGGCTCGCGAACGGCGAGCTCGCGCGTTTCGAAGCCGAGGCAGAAGCGCTGCTCGTGCGCAACCCGGCCGCGGTCGAGTTGCGCCGCGAGCTCGCGCTCGAACGTCTGGTCGCGGGACGCGCCGAAGACGGCTATCAGTCCCTGCAGTTCGCGTCGACCTTGAGGCCGGCGGACGCAAAGCTCGCGAACGAAGCCTCGGGCGCGCGGGAGCTCGCGCGCACGCCGGACGCGCTCGGCCCCGACGGGCTCGCGCTCGAACGCGCGCTCGCCGAACGGCTCGTGCGCCGCGCCGACCGGCTCGAGGCTCGAGGCGAGTCCGCCGCCGCCGACGCTTGTCGCGCGCGCGCCGCCGAGTTCGCGCGCGCGCCGCACTGAACGTTGGCGCTCCGTCGCGCCGGAGCAAGGGCTTTGCAAGCCCGCGGCGAGGCGCGCGCGGCGCGCGCAACCGAGACGCACCCTGCGGTAGCGTGCCTTCGAGCAGCCGACTCGCGGTCCTCCCGTCCGTCGTCGCGTCGCTGTCTCTGTCCCCGAGGAGACTTCCCAATGCGTTTCACCGTCCGTTCCGCGGTCGCTTGCGTGCTCGTCGCGTCGTCGACGGCGTTCGTCGCTTGCTCCACGACCAACACGAACGACATCCACGAGTCCGCGCAGGCACCGACTCGACGCGCCGACGCCGAGCCGAACGCGGACGAGCTCTTCCGCGCAGGCCGTTGGGCCGAAGCCGCCACGGCGTACCGAGCGCGGATCGCCGCGCACCCCGACGACGGTCAAGCGTGGCATCACTTGGGCTACGCGCTGCACGTGCAAGGCGAGCTCGACGCAGCGATCGAAGCGCATCGACGCGCCAGCGAGTTCCCCGCGCAGCGCGCGCCTTCGCTCTACAACCTCGCCTGCGCCCAAGCGCTCAAGGGCGACGCCGAAGCCGCGTTCCATGCGCTCGACGGCGCGCTCGCCGCCGGCTTCCGCGACGCGACGTTGCTCTCGAACGATTCGGACCTCGCGAGCCTGCGCGGCGATCCACGTTTCGCCGCGTGCGTCGCGCGCGCTCGCGGTGAACCCGGCGGTCGTCACCGCGAGCTCGACTTCTGGGTCGGCGAATGGGACGTGTTCGATCCGAGCGGCCAACTCGTCGGCACGAACTCGATCACGAAGGCGGAACGCGGCTACGTGCTCTGCGAACGTTGGACGGACCGCAGCGGAGGGAGCGGTCGGAGTCTCAACTTCGTCGACCCGTCCGACGGCCTTTGGAAACAAGTCTGGGTCGACGATCGCGGAGGCGTGATGCGCTATTCGGGAGCGTTCGTCGACGGCGCGTTGCGTTTCGAAGGCGAGCACCTCGCGCCGCACGACGTGCGGACGCCGTCGCGGTGCACGTTCACGCCGCTCGCCGACGGCTCGGTGCGCCAGTTCATCGAGCAACGCGCCCCCGATGGCGTCTGGCGGCCGGCGTTCGACGGCAAGTACGTCAGACGGTCGACGACCGCGGCGGCCGCGAACTGACCGGACCGCGCCGTTCCTCGCGACTCGAGCGTCGGACGCGGACACCGAGCCGCGGCGCGAACGGATCGAACGAATCGGGCGGCTCGGGACGTGTTGGGCGCCGGGGTGCTCGGGGCGTCGCGGTTGTCGCGCGCGCCGGGCGCTGGCGGCCGTCGCAGGCGTGGCCGGCGTCGCACGCCTCAATCCGACAGCGCCGCCACGTGCTCGACGAAGTCGCGTTCGAGCCGCGCGAAGTCGACGCCGGCGAACGCGTGCTCGACGGCGTCGGCGGGATGCTCGCCGGCGCGCGCCCGAGTGAGCAGGCCGTCGACCAGCGCCTTGCGTTCGTCGGAGCTCGTCATCAGGAAGTGCACGAGGGCCCACGCTTGCGCATAGCTGACTTCCGGGTCCGCCATGAACTGCGCCGCGTCCTGGCGCACGAACTCCGCGAGCGACACGAGCTTGACGTCGTCCGCGCGCAGGACGAACAGGTGCTCGGGGTGCGTGAGCAACTCGCGTGACGGGCCACGGGTGAACTCGGCGTTCTCGTAGAGCTCGGCGAGGCCTTCGTTGAGCCAACGCGGCAGCTCGCCGATGCTCTGATCGACGAACTGATGCAACCCTTCATGTCGCACGGTGCGCAGCATCCCTTCGTGATCCGGCTGGTTCCAGATCAGGAGCTGCTCGAGCCCCATGTGGTACATGCCGGCCGTGTTCTCGGCGCCGGAGTCGAGCGCGTCGCGCACGTAGCGCCTGTAACCAGCGAAGCCGGAGAACAGGTAGACGCGGAAAGGCTCCGCGCGCTCCTTCGGCAACGGACCGAGTCGAGCCTGGAAACGCGCGAGCGAGTTCTCGAGCATCTCCGCCGCTTCGACGCACGTCTTGCGGTCGATGTCGGACGCGACGACGTAGTGCGCGGTCTTCACTTCGAGCGGCTTCGACCAACCCGGACCGTTCGCCGCGCGCGAGGCGAGCGCGTTCAGCTCGTCGAGTTCGCGGTTGTAGCGCCCACGCTCGGCGCGTTCGCGCAATAGCCGCGTGAGCTCGTCGAGGTTTCCTTCGGCGAACTCCGCTTCGGCGAGGTCGAGCACGACTCGATCGTCGTCGGGCACCGCGGCGGCCAAGGCGCGCAGGGCGGCGAGCGACTCGGAGCGACGATCGAGCTCCGACAGCAGCCGCGCGCGCAAGTGCTGCGCCGGAGCGAACGCCGGCGCGGCGCCGACGACGCGATCGCACTCCTTCAGCGCGGCGTTCAACTGCCGGCCTCGATACAGCAGCAACGCGGAGAGCCACGCACGCGAGCCGTCCGGCACTTGCTCCGGCGTCAACCGCTCGAGCGCATCGAACGACTTCTGGATCTCGCCCGCCTTGCTGGCGAACGCCTTCTCGATCGCGCGGATCACGTCGGGCTCGACCGCGACCGGGAGCTCGGCGAGGTCGAACGCGAAGCCACGCTCCTTGCGAATCGACTCGAGCTCGAGCCACTCGGGCAACGGCGACTCCTTGCGCCAGTGCTTCGCGTGCCACTCCCACCGCTGCTGGTAGTGCTCGTCGAGTTTCCCTTGCAGCCAACCGGGATGCGCGCGGCCGGACACCACGAGTTCGTCGAAACGAGTGAACCCGCCGAGTCCGAACTTCCCGTACACCGTGCTCCGCTTCTTGCCGTCGAAGAGCGGCTTGCCGCCCGACGTGACCGCGACTCGCGTGTCTTCGACCTTGACCTTCAGGTCGAAGGATCGTCCGCCGATGCACGGAGCGGCGACTTGGCTCGTGTCGTCCGACCACTCGCCGTCGCGGCGCACGCGCAAGTGGGCATTCGAGAGGTAGGACCGCCCGCCCGAGGCGAACTCCGAGAAGCCGAAGACCGCCGCTTGGCCGTCGCGCTCGTCCATGCAGAACAGGATCGTCGGCACGATCGCCGTGCGCGTGCCGAACGGGTACGAGGAACCACGGATCTCGATGCCGTAGCCGCCCGAGAACGCCACGGGGTGCAGCCAGATCGACTGGTCGCCTTGTCCTCCGATGCGCTGGAAGTCGCGCATCGTCTTCGGCGTGTACCGCACCTTGAGGTTCGCGCCGGACTTGCTCCAGGAGATCAGCTCGCCGGACACGAGGGTCTTCGGATCGGGTTCGACGTACGACTTCGAGAAGCTCGACGTCTCGATCACGTCGACGATCTCGGGCAAGTGCAGCCACACGTACGGCTGCTGCTCGTGGGCGGCGACGAGCTCGCGAGCCTTGGCCTCCGCTTTCGCGAAGTCGCGCTTGTCGAGCAACGAGCGTGCTTCGGCGAGCCCAGCGACGAACGCCGCTTCGTCGCCAGCGACCACCAGCACGACGGTCGAGATCCATGCAGCGAGCATCCGATCCTCCTCGGAGGCCATTTTCCGCGCCGCGCTCGGTCGCGCAACCGACCAACGTGAAGGGTCGCCCGCTCGACGGGCGTCGGCGATACTGTCACTCGTCGTTGGACAGGAAATCTCGATTGAGGTGCAACCGACGCGACTTGCGTCGGTCCATGCCGGAAGCCCCGCCTCGTCTCCTGCGGTGCGATTGGACCGACCCGACGTTGGCGGAGCGCGCGCGAGTTCACGCGCCGCGCGAAACGCGCCGGCTCGAATGCGTCGACGTCGGAGTCCACGGTCTCCGTTGGAGTTCCGTTCGCGCCGGCGACGCGACTTGCCCGAGCAAACCGTGCGTCACGACCGCGTGAAGCCCCACGCCGACGTCGCCCGCGCCATTTTCGTGATCCAACGCGCGAGGCCAGTTCCGGGGGCTGCGAGCGGCTCAGAGTCGTTCGAGCGGGGCCGCGCGGGCTCGGCGCGCGTCACCGTCGAACCCGGACGCGCCGCGCGTCACGGCGACGCGCGACCGCTCGCTCCCGCGTCGCGCCGCGTGCCCGAATGCCGGCGAGGCGCGCCGCGACGGCAGGTCGCCGTGCCAAGCCGTGCCAAGCCGTGCCACGCAGTGCCTCGCACTCACGGAATGTCACGGTGTCACGACGTGACGGTGCGTCACAGGGCGGCGCCGTGTCAGTGCGTCACAGAGTGGCGTCGGTTCCGACGTCCATGTGCGCGAGGAACGACGGTTCCGCCTTGGGTGCGACTTCGCGCTTCTGCGTGCGAGCGAAGACGTTCTTCACGTTCTTCAGGCCGAGCATGAAGTCGTCGAGCATGCCGTACCCCGACACGACGGCGTGTTGGTACCAGAGGAACGAGAGCTGGGTCAGGTCGAACGCGCGATTGCGCGGCAGCTTGATCAACTGACGCACGAGCGTTTCGCCGCCGGGCACGAACACGGCGATGTTGAAGAGCTTCTGCAGGTTGACCACGCGCGCGACGTCGTCGCGCTTCATGTGGCTGTCCTGCTGGATCGACGGGCCGATGTCCTTGTCGAGGTCGACGCGGCCGAGCGCGTAGTCCTCTTGGCCGAGCACCGTCGACTTGAACGCGCGATAGATCAACACCGTGCAGCCGTTCGGCTGGATGCGCTTGTTGACGCGCGCCGTCTCGAACATGTCCTCGAGCGTCTCCGCCGGCGAACCCATGATGTTGTTCGTGCGGTACGTGAGCTTGTGCTTCTTGAGCAGCGGCGGGATGCCGTACACGACCTTGTCGGTGTAGCCCTTGCGGTACACGTCGACGCGCACGCGCTCGCTGCCGGACTCGAGACCGAACTGCACGGAGACGCAACCCGCGCGCTTGAGCGCGATGATGTCGTCCTCGTTCAGGTGGTTGATGTTGACGTTGCACGCGAACGGCAAGCCGACGCGCTGCGGCCACTTCTCCGCGAACTCCTGGATCCAGCCGCGCTCCATGTTGAGCGCTGCGTCGCCGAAGTTGACCATCCGGAAGCCGGGGTAGCGCGCGAGGATGTCGTTCATCTCCTCGCAGAGGTAGTCGACCGACTTCGTGCGGTTGAACTTCTCGCCCTTCTTGCCGCTGATCCACTCCTTCTTCATCAGGCCGACGGAGCAGTAGGTGCAGTTGTTCTGGCAACCGCGGCTCGCGTGGACCTGCATCACGCGCTTGTTCCGGAGGAACGCGTACTTGTAGAAGATGTCGACGTCGGGGAACGGCAACGAGTCGAGGTCGCCGATCACCGGACGAATCGGGTTCTGCACTGCGTGACCGTGATCGTCGAGCCAGCCGACGTTCGGGATCTCGCGGATCGAGCGGCCCGCGGCCCACGCTTCGACGAGCTCGAGGATCGCGTACTCGGCTTCGCCTTTGGTCGTCGCGTCGACGACGTCGCGTTCGTGGAGCGGCTCGAGGTCGTGGCTCGGATGCGGCCCACCCATCACGACCTTCAGGTGCGGCAGTTCCTTCTTCCAGCGCCGGATGTACGGGTACGGCCACTTCTCCTGGCCGCTCGTCGCGTAGATGCCGACGACGTCGGGCTCGAAGTCGCGGACTGCTTGGTAGTAGTCGCGCTCCTCGCTCGTGATGAAGCAGTCGGTCTGGTGCCCGTGCTTCTTCAGCACGGAAGACAGCACCTTCACACCTTCGAACTCGTGACAGGTCGTGAGGACGAACGCGATGCGTGCCAAGGCGTAGCTCTCGGAAGGGGGACGGTACGAGCGAGCGAACGGCGGGTCGCGCCGGCCTCGGGGATCGCGGGGGACGAGCTCGAGAGGTGAGTCGAAGTCTACCCGGCGCTCCCGCGCCCGGAAGTCCATCGGGGGCCGACAAAACGCCGTAGGGGAGCCTCCGCGGAAGGTCATTGGATTTTCCTGCAACTTTCCGGGCGCCACAGGAGCCAACCCAGGTGAACGAATTCGTGCCGATCTGAACCCAAGAAGGTCTCGACGGGATGGAAACGTTCGAAACGCCGCGCGCCGCTCCGGCGGCCGCGACAAGGGGTTTCCTAGGGAGAAACCGCATGCGCAGGTTGTGAGCCTGCACCGAATGGGCGGTCGACGTTTCAGGACGTCGACGCTTGGACGAGAGCGGGGTCGAGCAGCCGGCTGCTCGACCCCGTGTCCTTTCGCCGGGCCGAGTTCGCGGCCGCCCGAGCGGACCGAGCGGACCGAGCGGACCGAGCGGACCGAGCCGACCGAGCCGACCGAGCCGACCGACCGGCGGTCCTGGCGACGGCGACGCGGCTCCGACGGCGCGTTCGACTCGACATCCGGCTTGGCGGCCGTGCCGTTCCGAGGCGGGACGTCGTGCATCGAAGAACCGACGAACCGCGAGGGGCGTGCGGCGCTCGGGTGATGGCGCGAGCCACGCTCGCTTGGGGCAGCGACTCCTTCGACGTCAACGCGCGCGTCGCGTCCGGGTCGGCCGCGGCGCGCGTCGACGGTCGGCTGGTGATCGGCCGATGCTCGTCGCGGGAGCCCGGATCCTCGGCGCCCGGCGAAGTGAGTGTGACCTCCGGTTTCGGTTCACGCTCCGGCCGTGACGCGAGCGCGATTCGCGGCACGGATCACGCCGCTCGAAACGCGTGCCTGGTGTGGCCACGGTCGACATGGGAGCGTGGCCGCATGAACATCCCGACCACGAAGCCGACGACGATCGCTCGCGCCGCCGTCGCCACGTTCGCAAGCGTCATGCTCGCCGCGAGCTGCAGTTCCGCTCGCACGTACGGCGGTCCGGTGCGACCGGCGACGGAAGTCGCGCGCGCGCACTTCGTCCAGCCGCTGCTGCTGCTCGAAGCAACCGCGCGACAAGGATCGATCTGCTCCGTCGACGACGAGTTGGTCGCCTTGCGGCGGAACAGGCTCGAGACGGCTCTGAACCCGGGCGCTGGAATCGGTTCGGTCGAACTGCTGCCGGGGGAGCACACGCTGCGCGTCCAACTCCGACACGGCATCCCGGGGGAGGTCCGCACGGTGCGGTGGCGGTGCGAGCCGGGCGCGAGTTACTCGCTCCGCTCGCGTCCGTCGGAACGTCAGCCGCCGGTCGAGCTCTTCGTCGTCGACGACGGTACGGGCGAAGAACTCGCGAAGTCCTGGCTCGAGGCACCCTCGATCGACGCATTCGGGCTCGACTCGGCGAAGTGGGGCGAGGCGGACTGGCGCGTCGAGGAGTCCTCGCATTGGATCACGTTCACGCCGCGCAACGTCGCCGTCGACGGCGCGAGCGAACGCCTCCGGCTCGAGTGGAGCGAGCTCGATCGCTGGCGCCCGGCGCCGCGCGCGGCTTGGGCGGTCGGCGTCGACTTGCGCCGCGAGCTCGAAAGGAGCCACGGCGCGTTCGAGTGGCAAGACCTCGAGAGCACCGACACGCGGAGCGTCCACGCGTGGTCGGGAACTCGTGCTGGCCGGGCCGAGACGCTCCACGGCCTCGTCGTCGTGCACCTACGCGACGGACGCGTGACGACCGGCAGATGGACTAGCGACGATCGAGCGCACTTCGACGCGCAGCTCGGCCGGTGGAGCGAGTTCCTCGGTTCGAGTGCGTGGACGGAAGCGTGGAAGGAGTCTCGGCCGTGAAGCCGTTCCTCCGACTCTGCTGCCTCGTTGGATTGGCCTGCGGCCTCGCGCCGAGCTGCCGCACGTCGTCGCCCTTCGAAACACGCGCGCAGATCGAAGGATCGCTCGACGACCTGCGCTACGTCGCACCCGGAGGTGCGTGGAGCTTCGAGATCGATCGCGAGCTGCACGGCGTGGGCCATTCGTTCGTGGACGGCATCGATGGCACCGGCGGCCGCTACGTGACGCGTCGACTCACCTTGTGGGGCTCGCTCGACGTGTGGGTCGCGCCGGTGAGCTCACGCGCGCCGTCGGTCGAAGCACTCGGCGGCGTCGAGCGGCTCGCCGATACGCAGAGCGCGAACCGCGTCCGGGAGCTCGAGTCCGCGGGCGCGACGGTCCACATCTTGTCGCGCGCGACGACCCAAGTGCAGTGCCGCGCCGCAGTGCGTCACGTCTACGAAGTTCGCGCGCCGAACGTGGAAGCCCGCGGCTGGCAGTACTTCCTGCTCGGCAAACAAGAGCGCTGGTACGTCGAAGTCGTCGACGTGGTCGATTGGGGCGACGCGCTCGTGCGCTTCACCGGCGTGTTCGAGCTGAATTCCAAGCAACGCGAGGGCAGCTACTTCAACGCTACACCGGTCGTGCGAGCTCAGGAGGTGCTCGCGACGCCGGAAGCGACGTTCGCGAGACCGGCAGGGATACTGCCCCGCGTCGTTGCGCCGAAAATCTGAGCGCGGCTGAAACCAAAACGGGTTGTGGCGGTCTTCGTCTGGCGTACGGAGTTTTTCTGGAGACCGCCGATGCACTTTC
>JAKLKU010000013.1 GCA_023150475.1 Planctomycetota bacterium | reverse complement strand
GGCAGCGGACAGAACTTCGGATGGAAACGCATCGGTGAGCTCCTCGGGAATTCCCCGTACACCGAGCTCAGACCGCTTCAACTCGCCGCGGTGTCAGCCTTTCCTGGATTTTCTGGCCAGCGAAGCGAGGCAGTATCAGTGGGCGTCGGCGCCGCGGCCTCCGAAGTGCCGCTCCAAGAACCACCCCGTCCTGTGCAACCCACGCGAGCGACGATGCCCGGCTTGGATCGCGCGCACGAGCGCGTGTCGTTCCGCGCGTTCCGGAGCGTAGGCGCCGGCGAAGCGAGCCAGATCCGTCGCCGACAGTCGAGCGCGGCCTTCGAGGATGAGCCGCGAGACGTGGCGGTGTAGCCGACGCAAATTGTCGGTGGCGCGATCGAGGTCGAGGGCCGTGATGAACGTCGAGCGATCGAGGTCGAGCACCCACAGTTCGGGTTCGTCGGGAGCGTCGCGAACCAACAAGTTGCGCGGCGTCAGGTCGGCGTGCACGAAACCGAGCGCGTGCAGCCGCGCGATCAATCGACCGGCGGCACGACAGAGGTTGCGCCTGCGCGAGAGCGAAACTTCACCACGCGTGTCGGCGAGGAGCACCCGGCCGAGATCGTGGGCACCTTCGATACGCTCGCTCACGACGTCGAGGAACCACCCCCCGCCAGCGGCCGAGAGCGCCCTCGCCGCGACGACGGGGGGTGTCCGCACGCCCAGCGATGCGAGGCGCGCGGCAAGCGTCAGTTCGCGGAAGGGCCGTTCGGGATCGCGAAAGCGCGCACCGGTCAGCCAACGCAACAGGCCCCCGTGGTGGTAACGGCGGATCACGTAGCGGCTGCCCGCGACGACGAGCTCGTGCAGCGTGCGGCGACCATGCAGGTCGCTCACGGCGAATGCCTTGCGCGCGTCGAGACCGAAACCATTCGCTTCGAATGCCTCGGCCAGATCCGCGCGCCGCACGACGACGCCGCGCGCGTCTTCGTGCACGACGTAGCCGGACGGTAGTTCGCCGAGGATCGAGAGCGGATGCATCGAGCCGAAGTGTAGCGGTGGAAGCGCGCGCTTCCCTGCGGCAGGATCTCCGCGCATGTCCAAACTCCCGCGGCGGATCTTGATCGTGCGCCTGGGCGCGATCGGCGACGTGGTCAACGCGCTCGTGCTCGCCAACGCGCTACGGGATCACGATCCCGCAGTGAAGATCGGCTGGGCGGTCCATGAACTCGCGCGGCCGCTGGTTGCCGGTCACCCTTCGGTCGACTGCGTGCACGTGTTGCCGCGGCGCGGCGGCTTGCGTGGTCTCGCGGAGTGGATCGCGGACGTCCGTGCGCAAGGTTACGAGCTCGCGATCGACTTGCAGCGGATCCTGAAGAGCGCGTGGCTCGCCCGTTTGTCGGGGGCGACGCGCGTGCTCGCCTACGATCGGCGAAGGTGCAAGGAACTGAGCTGGGTCCTCGCCGCCGAACGGATCGAGGAAGGCCCGCCCCACGAGCACATGGTCGACCAGTACCTGAGTTTCGCGCGGGCGCTCGGTGTCGAAACTCCACGCGCGCGATTCGCACTGCCGTTCGATCCCGACACCGATGCCACGGCTCGAGCGCGGATCGCCGCGCATGCGAACGGTGTCGTGCTGCTCCACGTCGGAGCGACGAAGAGCGCGAATCGATGGCCGGCGGAGCGCTTCGGTGCGCTGGCTGCGCGGCTTGCGAACGAGCATGGCGTCGCTTCGTGGTTCGTGGGCGGTCCCGCGGAAGCGCCGCTTGGTGAACGCGCGCTCGCCGAGGCTCGCGGTGCGCGCGGCGTGGAGAACCAAGTCGGCTCGACGTCGCTGCCGGAGCTCTGGCACCTCGCCGCGCACGCGCGGCTCGTGATCAGCGCCGACTCGGGCCCGATGCACGTCGCGGCCGCGACGGGCACGCGCGTGCTCGGCTTGTTCGGCGCCGCGGACGAGCGCCGTACGGGACCGTACGGCGACCGTCATCGAGTCATCCGGGAGCGGCCCGAATGCGCGCCGTGCGGACGGCGCACGTGTCCACTCGTCCGGCACGCTTGCATGCTCGATCTGACGGTCGAGCGCGTGTTCGCGAGCGCGAGCGAAATGCTCTGCGCGTCCCCGCGGCCGTGAACGATCGCCGCGGCGTGCCTGGAACCCAGACAACGCCGCGGCGCGGACGATCTACGACGATCTACACGGGCAGACGGCTAGAGACCGGCACCGAACCCGCCGAGCTCGTCGTCGTTCGACGGCCGGACGCTGGGCGGCGGTGCGCTGGGCGCGGGGGCGGGCGCGCGCGGTGCTTCGCGCGGCGGTGAGGCCTTCTTCGGCGCGCGCTCGGGTTCCCCGAACACGCCGACCCCGAAGGAACCCGGCTCACCTTCGGCCTGTGCCGGCCGAGCCGGCGCATCCGGCCGTGCCGGTGCATCCGGCCGAGCGCGCTCGGGGCGTGCTCCGCGTGCGCCGGAAGCAGACTGTTCTGCGCGCGCGGCTTCGGGACGACCATGACGTTCGCCCCGGTCATGCCGGTCATGCCGGTCATGCCGGTCATGCCGGTCATGCCGCTCGAAACGCTCGCCACGGTCGTGCCGTTCGGAACGATCGGCACGTGCGGGTCGTTCGTCACGACGACGCTCGAAAGGCCGCATCTCGTGGCCGCGGTCTCCGGCGCGACCGCCGGCGGCGCCCGCCTCACGCGAGTGGCGCTCACCGCCGTGCGCGCCGCCGTATCCACCACCGTGTGAACCGCCACGATCGCCATGGCGCTCATGGCGCCGGTCGTCGCGGAACTCGCGACGGTCCTCGTCGCGCGGGCGATCGTCGCGCGGGCGATCGTCACGCGGGCGGTCGTCGCGGCGCGCGTCCTCGCGCGGGGCGTCGTGCCAGCGCTCGCGACGTTCGTCGCGCGCGCCGTGATGGCCTTCGCCGCGACGCTCGTGGCGCCGCTCGCCGCCGCGCGAGTCGTCTCGATCGTCGCGACGCGGTCCACGCGCAGGCTCGCCACGAGAGTCGTGACGGAAGCCCGCGCGCTCGGGACTGCGCCGCGCATCGTCGTCGCGACGATCATCTTGCCGCTCCGCGCTGGCGCGTTCGGAAGCGTCGGATTCGTACGCGGCTTCGTGCACCTCTTCACGCGCCTCGCGGTCGTGAGAGGGCGCGTCGTCGCGGAACGTGCGCGGAGCGTCGCCGCGCCCGGAGTCGTGCGCACCATCCCGGCCGCGCCCGCCACGGCGACGACGCCGGCCGCGCCGGTCGCCGCGCGGGTCGCCGTGACCCTCGCCGCGGCGTTCGTCGCCCCGGTCGCCAGATCGGTCGCCAGATCGGTCGCCGGACCGGTCGTCGCGATCGCGGTCGAACTCGCGCCGAGGCGCGTCTTCGCGCGGACGCGACCAACCGCGCTCGTCCCGGCGATCTTCACCGTCTTGATAACGAGCGTGGAGACCGATGAAGCGCGTCGGAATCGCTTCCGACAAAAACAGCGCCTGCCGGTCGTAGAAGTTGACGCCCTCTTCCCACGCTTCGGTCGCTCGCACGACGAGCACGGCGTACTCGCGGCCGGCGCGACGCCCGCTCTCGCGCGCGTCGTCGACGGAGCGCGCCAGGTGCAGGAAGCGCCGACGTCCGCCGGAGAGTCCGTGCTGGAGCGCGCGTTCGGCGTCGCGTGCGCCGAGGCCGACGTAAAGGAGTTCGGGCGGCTGCCCCGGCTCGCCGGGCTCGACCGGAATCGAGTGGCCGTAGAGCGCGCGCACCTTGTCGCCGACGATCTCGTAGCGCGGACGGTCGCCGGCCGTGATCGCGGCTTCGACATCCGGACGCTCGACGGCCTCGCCGAGACGTTCGTTAAGCGCGCGGACGACGTCGTCGACGTCGCCGTAGCCGTGGGCGTCGAGCTCCAGGTCGAACTCGTGGGGTTGGTGGCGCAACATGTACGCCAAGGAACGGGTGATCCTCTCGATCAGCGCGGGGTCGGTCATGCCGTCAAACAGCGGTCGAAATGGGCGGACGCGCGGAAATCGGCTCCAGTGCCCTGTGCGTCGTGCGGGATCCGGGTCCCCGGGTGACGGGAGCGATCGTTGTACGTGACTTCCGGCGCTGTGATCCGCAGGTTAGGCCGCGGATTCTAGCAACGGGGGTCGCGTCCGCCACCGCGCGCCTACCGTGATCTGCGACGCACGCCTCCGGACATGGGCGGGTTCCGGCCGCTGGACCGAGCGCGAACGAGAACTCGGCTCGCCCGCCGACCGGGACCTTGGTCTGGATCCCGTCCGCGAGCGCGAGGCCGCCACTGGCCGGCCGAGTCCGACACCAGGAGGAGTTCGTGGGCACGTCGAGCCGCATCGCACGCCAAGTCCGGCCGCGCGCCAAGTCCGGCCGCACGGCGAACCCGGCCGCACGGCGCGTCCGAGAGCGGGCCCGGGGGACGGCGGATCGGCGAGCACCGCGCACGAGGGCGGGCCGACGGAAGCGGCGCTTCAGCGCGCTGCGACCCAACTCTGCTTGATGCGGAAGCGAAACGGCACGGACAAAAAAAGGCGCGCTCGCAGCCCCCGCCGCGAGCGCGCGAGTTGGCGGGTCCCACACCACCAACTCTGTGCAACCGACTTTTGGTTCCCTGGTCCGCGCGTTTCTAGCCCGCCCGGCGCTTTCCGGTGAAGCGAACCTCGGCCTCGACGGCCGGGCTCGCGAAGTGCCTCGCGACGGTGGGTTCGACTTCGCCGCACGGAGCACTTTCACACGCCGTGCCGTCGAGTTCGCTCTCGCCAATGGGCGCCGAGCGCAAGAGCTCGAACCCGTCGGAGACGAGTTCGCTGACGAAATCCGAGTCTCCGTCCATCCGGACGGTCAGACGCTCGCCGGTGTGAGGATCGGTCCAGCCCAACCAGGCGGAGCGAAAACGCGCGCGCACCGCTCCGGTCGCGTTGCGCGATGTCGTGGTGCCGTTGGGGTCGCTCTCTTGGTTCATGTCGTGGCCCTACCAGTCGTCTGCTCTTCGATGCCATCGCGGGGTGCTCGGCGTTCCGGGCGCGCCCCGCCAGTCCGTGTGTCGATCCGTGTGTCGATCCGTGTGTCGATCCGTGTGTCGGTCCGTGCGCCGGCCCGTGCGCCGGCTTCGTTTGGTCGCTCCTACGGCCGACACCCTGCGGACTTTCTCGGAATTCGCCGCGAGCTTCGTTCCGTTCGTGTCGGGCTCGTCGACGCTGCCGTAGCGGTCGGTCGGATCGGTTTGTCGCGTACGTCTGTCGTCTGGGTTCCGGCGCGTCGTCCCCGCGGGTGCAGGCGCATGATGCGCAGCCTCCAGGGGCACGATCGACGCAACCGCACGGGATACGGCCCGAAACTCCGACCGTGGGCAATCGCCGAGTCAAGAACCCGTGAAACTCGCTGCGCCTCACCCGCACTCGCTCCCAAGTCGCAGCGTGCCGCCGCTCGCCGGTCGTGGCATCCTCACGCCATGCGCAACTCCTTCCCTTTCGTGTTCGTGTTCCTTCCGCTGCTTGGGTGCCGGGCGAACTCGGCCGGGATGGGCACGTCTCGCACGCCCGAGGCGCGTCGGATCGAGCGTGACATCCGCGCACTCGTCGACTGCGGAACACGTCACACGCTCAGCGCGGACGAAGGCGCGCGCGGCATCGCGGCGGCTCGCCGGTGGCTCGTCGGCGAGTTCGAGCGGATCTCGGACGAGTTCCACGGCGGCCGGCTGGAAGTTCGCGCGGAAGCGCATTCCGTCGCACCCTCGAAACGTCTCCCGGACGGCGCCGACGTCGTCAATGTGCTCGGCGTCTTGCCCGGCCGCGATCCCGAGCGACTGATCGTCGTATCCGGACACTACGACTCGATCCCGAGCGACGTGATGGACGCACGCTCGGACGCACCGGGCGCGAACGACGACGCGTCGGGCACGGCCGTGGTGCTCGAGTGCGCGCGGCTGCTCGGCGGCTTGCAGCCGAGAGCGACGGTCGTGTTCCTCGCCGTCGCGGGCGAAGAGCAGCACCTCGCGGGTTCGACTGCCCAAGTCGCGGCTTGGAAAGCGGCGGGACTGCATGTCGAAGCGTTTGCGACGAACGACATCGTCGGTGGCGGCCGAGGGTCGAACGGCCGGCGCGAACCGGACCGCGTGCGCCTGTTCAGCGAAGGACGACCCGGTGGTGGCCTCGAGATCGTCGGCAGCGACTCGGACTCGTCGTCGCGCCAACTCGCGCGGTACTTCGAAGAAGTCGGCGAGCGCGAACTCGCGAACTTCGACGTCGACCTCGTCTTCCGGCTCGATCGGTTCCTGCGAGGCGGCGACCACAAGCCATTCCACGAACAGGGCTTTGCCGCGGTGCGTTTCACCGAGCCCAACGAGAACTACGCGCACCAGCACCAGGACGTCCGCGTCGAAGGTGGCGAGCAGTTCGGCGACTTGCTCGAGTTCGTCGACTGCGAGTACGTCGCGAGAGTCGCACGCGTCAACGCGGCCGGCCTGCGCGCGCTCGCGCTCGCTCCGCGTCCGCCCGAAGGCGTGATCCTCGACACGCGCAAACTCTCGCCGCACACGCGACTCGCCTGGGCGGCAGCGAGCTCGGGTTCGGTCGCGGGCTACCGCGTGCGACTGCGCCGCACGAGCGAGCCGCGTTGGTCGCAGACCATCGACGTGGGCCTCGTGCAGGAAATCACGCTCGAGAACACGTCGATGGACGACTGGCTCTTCGCCGTGGAGGCGTACGACGCAGAGGGGCACACGAGCTTGCCGGTCTACCCGACCCCGAAGCGCTGAGCTCCTGCCGCCCACGCGACGCCGGGACGACGCCGGCACGACGCCGTGCCGACCGACGCGCACGAGCCGGCCGAGCACCGCGCGCGCAGCGGCGTCGGAGCAGGGACGCCGCGTCGAGGGCAGCACCGTCGGCTCGGCTTCGACTCGCGCCGTGCGCGGCACCGGTCGACCGGTGGAACGCGGCTCGTGCGCCGACCGCGACGCTCAGTAACGCGGCAACGTCGGATCGACTTCGAGAGCCCAGCGTTCGACGCCGCCCGCGAGATTGAGCACCGCAGGGAATCCGGCGCGCACGAGCAGCCCCGCCACGTTCGCACTGCGCACGCCGTGATGACACACGCAGACGATCGTCGCTTGCCGCTCGAGTTCGCCGAGGCGTCGAGGCACCTCACCCATCGGGATCGCCAACGAGTCGGGCAAGCGACAGATCGCGAGCTCCTCCGGCTCGCGCACGTCGAGCAGGACGAACCGCTCGCCCGAGGCGATGCGCCGCGCGAGTTCCTTCGGCGCGATCGAACGCGACGCGCTCACTCGAACGTGATCGCCTGACGGTCGTACTCGGCCGGCGTCGGCACACCGACGAGCGCGAGCACGGTCGGTGCGATGTTCATCAGACTGACGCCACCGTCGCCGAGCTTCGCCTTGCGGTTCGAGAAGAAGATGCAGCGCACGAGCGACGGATCGACCGACACGTGGTCCCCCGACCAGTTCTTCGTGTTGTCGCTGACCGGCGGTGCGGGCACGAACGCGCCCTGGCCGTCGTCTTGGATCGTCAGGCCGCCGCCGGTGGTGTTCCACGCGACGCGGTAACCCGCTTCGAAGCAGAGGAACGCGTCGGGCAGACGATCGAGGTGCGGGCCGGCGTACGTCTGCTCCATGATGTACGCCTCCTTGCCGAAGCGCTGACCGTTCTGCGGATCGGTCGAGGCCAGGAACTTCTCGCGGATCTCCGTGAGCAACGCCTGCTTCTCGGCAGGCTCGACGATCCCTTGGCCTTCGCGGCCCTTGAGGTTCACGTAGACGCCGCCGAGACCGAGCGCGTACGCCCGCGTCTTCTCCCAGTCGATCCACGGCCCCATCGACTTCGCGTCCTGCTTCGACGTCAGCGGTTTCGTGACGAGATAGCCCTGTTCGTGCAGCCAGTTGTTCAGGTTCACCTCGCGCCGGAACGTCTGGAAGCCGTGGTCGCCGCAGACGATCAGCGTGTCACCGGGTTTGACGAACTCGGTCATCACGCGACCGATCGTCTGATCCATGTGCCGGTAAGTCGCCGGAATCGCGTCCGCGAGCGTGATGGTCTCGCCGTAGAACGTGAACGTCGTCTTCGCGGTCTCCGGATCGTGCAGCGGATGCTCGGCGTCGTAGTACTGATACATCATGTGCTGCACACGATCGGGCGTGCTCATGCAGCTCATGAAGACTTGCCAATCGTCCTTCGCGAGCCGATCGAACGTCAGCTTCTCGCGCCACGTCTCGGTGAACTCGATGTCCTGCATGAACGTCACCGGATCGATCACCGCGTCCTTCAGCGGGTTCGTCATGCACGCCCAACCGATCGATTCGTACGTGCCGCACGCGTGCGAGAGTTCGGGCGCGAACTCCTCGGGCTGGCTGAGCGGCTGCCAGAACGGAGGCTTCGCGGGATCGTACTGCAGCGTGTCGACGTAGAGCTCGAAGTACGGCTGGTCGAGGTGCACCACTTTCGCGCGCGTCACGGCGTGCACCTTGAACAGCGGATTCAACGCGAAGGTCAGGTGGAACCAGTCGCTCCATTGGCCTTCCGCGAGTTCCTGAGTCTCGTGACCGAGCGTCACCGACGCCTTGCCGTTCTTCTTCTCGACGCGCAGCGGTTGCGTCAGCCGGTCGTCGCGCAGACGCGAGAGCTCGCCGCGCTCGCTCGAATCACCTTGGAGCTTCTTCAGCTCGGCTTGGATCTCGAGACTGCGCTTGTAACCGAGGTTCGGGTCCGCGGCCAACGCTTCGAGCACCTTGACGCGTTGCTCCAGTCGATCGATCTCGTACCAGTTCGGCGGACCGTAGAGGAAGCTCTCGATCACGCCGTTGCGTTCGTCGACCTTGAACTTGTGACCGCCCGAACCCGTGTCGGTCTGGTTGCTCTCCGGCGGCCGCGCGAAGTAGAGCTCGTCGGTCGTGTAGACGAAGTGGCTGTTCACGCTGGCGCGCGCGTCGGGATAACCGAGGCCGAAGAGCACTTTCGCGCCTTCGACGTGCGGGCGATCGAACGCTTCGGCCGCATCGAGCACGACGCACTTCACGCCGTGTTCGGCCGCCGTCTCCCAGAAGGGCTTCGCGACGAGCGTCGTCTTCCACACCGGCATCGCCGCGGGCAGCCAACCGCGCAACGCGTAGCCGCCCCACACGCCGACGCCGCCGAGCACGAGCGCCAACGTCACCGAGATCGCGGCGCGCAGCCGCAACATCAACATGAAGAGGAACAGGAACCCGACGAACGCGACCGCGCCGACGGCGAGGCCGAGCTCCATGCGCGACCACGTCGGGATCGGCGTCGACTCGAACTGTTCGATCGGCGTCGAGACCGGCCCGGCCAAGTGGCCGAAGCCGGGGCTCGGGCTCTTCGACTTCGGCGAGAGGTCGCGCTTGACGAAGCCCGGCACGCCGGTCTTCGCCGGGTTCTGGCCCGTGTTGAGCGACGCCCACGCCGTCGGCGACTCGGCCGGGTTCACCGTGTCGAGCGGCGCGAACGTGCCGGTGTCGGCGAGCTTCTTCAGGTTGGGCAGTTGGCCCTTCTCCATCAGCTCGGCGATCGTGCGCGCGTCGGCGCCGTCGAAACCGAGCACGATGACGCGTCCCCCGGCGCGATTCGCGGCCGATGCGCCGGCGAAGCCGACGCCGAGCGCGAGGAGGAGGAGTGTGAGAACGGCGCGAGAGAGGGCGGGACGAAGGTGCATGGATCGGTGGCGGAGGTCGGACGGGCGGGATAGGATCGCCGCCGGCGGGGAGGGCTTGGAAACGGGCTCTTTCGGATCAGGCGTCGAACGTGCTTCGGCGTCGCCCGCTCGCGGTGGCGGACGAAGGCCGACGCGCGACGCGGCGCACGCACGCTGCACCCGCTGCCAGGCGCAAGGCGGCGAACTCGGAGCGGCAAACTCGAAGCGGCACAGTCGGAGCGCTGGAAGTCTTTTTTGGATCGCGACTTGGAGAGAAAGCGGGCGGATTGTGGTCGGTGGTGGGTCGGTCTGTCAATCGACCGACCGACCGGGAAGGCTGGGCTGCGCCGGAAGTTCACGGCCCGTTCGTGCGACGCTCCGACGTCGCGAGCGACAGGACGCGAACTCGCGCGCGCGGGTCGCACCGCGTGGCTCGCCGCGGTGCTCGTCGCGCTCGTGCTCGCGGCGCTGCTCGCTTTCGGACTCGCCGGTGGGTTCGGTGAGCCAGACCGCGGACCCGATGCGGCGCAGCCGACGCCGCGCGCGACACAAACTTCCCCCGACCTCGCGACCACGGAATCGTTTTCGCCGGTCGGGGCGCGTGTCGAGGCCGACGCGCCGCCCGCCGACGGCCGACCCGCGACCGCGGAAGAACGCGCGCGACGCTTCGACGGCGTGGCTCGGGTCCGCGGACGCGTGAGGGTCGAAGGCGCGAGCGCCGTGCTGCCGACCGGCTGGAAAGTCGCGCTTCGGCCCTCGACGTCGCTCGTCACCACGGGCCGCGTCGAACCGCGTGAAGTCGCGGGCGGCGCCGACGGCAGCTTCGTCTTCGAAGGCGTGCCGCTCGGCGGCTACGACTTGGTGGTCGACGCGGGCGAGCTCGACTGCCCGCGCCGGCCGCTCCTGCTCGCGCGGCCGGAGAGCACCGATCTCTACCTCGTGGTGATCGCGCGCGAGGCCGGCGAGGTGCTGGGGCGCGTGCTCGATGCGCACGGCCTCGGCGCGGAGGGCGTCGACGTCGCGCTGGTGCGCGAGCCGGTGGACGGCGAGCGCGAACGGCGGGTCGTCGAAACGCGCACCGGTCCGGGAGGCACGTACCGCGTGCACCCCGTACAGACTGGCAACTGGCGGCTCTTCGTGGGCTCGGAATCCAACCCGTTGGTCCCGGCGCGCGAGCTCGCGTTCGCTCTGCCGCGGCTGACGGCGCCCGACATCGCCTTGCCGCCATGCGGCGAAATCGAGGTGCTGGTCAACGTGGCGACCGGTCGCCCGGCGCCGGGAGTCTCGGTCGCGGCGTACGGCACGGCCGGCGCGACACGCGTCGTGACCGACGACGAAGGCAAGGCACGCTTGCGTTGGCTCGCCGCCGGCCCGGCGCGCGTGGTCGTCGAACACCAAGGGCGAGTGATCGCGCAGCAGCAGCTCGACGTCGTCGCGGACGAACTCGCGGCGACTCGTTTCGTGGTCGAGCCATGACGCTCGGCCGCGCGCTGGGCGTGCGCGACGTCCTGCGGCTCGCGTGGCCGTCGGCGCTGTCGTACCTGCTGAACAACGCGTACCGCATCAACGACCAATTCTGGGTGCAAGGCCTCGGCGCGGACGCGCAAGCGGCGTTGACCTCGGCGTTGTTCGTGTCGGTGATGAACTTCTCGCTCGTGTTCCTCGCCGCCGGCGGCACGCTCGCGCTCGTCGCGCGCGCGACCGGAGCGCGCGACCCGGAACGACGCGACCGCGTCGTCGCGCAAGCCGTGTGGATCGCGATCGCCGTGTACGCGCTATTCGCGAGCGTCGGTCCCGCGCTGACGCCCCACGTCGTCGCGCTGCTCGGCTTGCCCGACCAAGCCGCGGCGTTCGCGAACGACTACCTCGCGAGCCTCTACGTCTGTTCGTTGCCGTTGGTGTTCGCGCCAGCGATCGACCACGTGTTCATCGGCATCGGCAACACGCTGGTGCCGTCGTTGCTCGAGCTCGGCGCGTGCGCGCTCAACTACTTGCTCGCGCCGATCCTGATCTACGGGTCGCACGCGGCGGAGCGCGTCGGCCATCCGGGCGCGGGGCTCGCGGCCTCGATCGCCGGCTGGTTCGGTTTCGAAGGGCTCGGCATCACGGGCGCGCCGCTCGCGATCGCGTGTTCGCGGACGTTGTCGGTGTCCGCGGGCTTCGTCGTGCTGCACCGGCTCTACGGAGTGCGTTGGACGCGCTACTTCCGCTTCGACGGCAAGCTGATCGGCGAGATGCTCGCGATCGGCATCCCGGTGTCGCTCTCGATCGCGCTGTACTCCGGCGTCTATTGGGCGCTGATCAAGTTCGTGATGGTGCCACTCGGCGTGCCGGTGCTCGATGCGTTGGGGCTCGGGCTCTCGGTGTTCGAAGGCGTCAGCTTCCCGCTCTTCCTCGGCATCGGCATGGCCGGCGCGTCGCTCGTCGGCCGCGCGATCGGCGCACGCGATCCGGAAGCGGCGTGGCAAGCGGTGCGAGCCGCGCGCAAGCTGGCGATCGTCGTCGGCTCGTGCGCCATGGTGCTCTTCCTCGTGATCGCGCCGATCGGGCCGCGCTACTTCTCGACCGACCCGGAAGTCGTCCGTCAGACGCAGCTCTACGTCGCCGTGATCGCGTTCAGTCAGCTCTGCGTCGCGTTCGAAGCGGCGAACGAGAAGATCCTGCTCGGCGCGGGCTACACGGCGCGAGCGATGTGGGTCAGCATGTTCGGCAACGGCCTGCGCGTGCCGCTCGCGTACTGGTTCGGCGTGCGCGAAGGCTTCGGCGCCCTCGGCGTGTGGTGGACGCTCAACGCGACGAGTCTGCTCAAGGCGTCGCTGCAGTTCTGGCTCGTGCAGCGCGGACGCTGGCTGACGCGCGCACTCTCGCGCATTGGCGGACGCGAACCAGCTCCTTAGACTCCGCGCCTCCGCCGACGCGCGCCCGCGTCGGCCCGGTTCCCGACGGAATCGTCCGTCCACCGCTCCCCCACGCCGCAGCGAGTCCCCCGTGCCCAGCCAAGCTTTCGTCGACTTCGAAACGCTCGACCTCACGCGTCCCCAATTCGGCGTCGACGAAATCCAGCGGTTCTGCAAGCAACGCGGACGCTTCGCGATGCTCGACGGCATCCTCCGCTTCGATCCGGAGCACGAGCTGTGCATCGGCTTCAAGGACGCGAAACGCGACGATTGGTGGGCCGCCGACCACATCCCGGGCCGGCCGATCTTCCCCGGCGTGCTGCAGTGCGAAGCGGCGGCGCAGCTCGCGACGTACGACTATCTGAAACGGAGACCGGACGCGCGCGACGTGTTCCTCGGCTTCGCTGGACTCGACTCCGTGCGCTTCCGCGGCATCGTCGAACCGCCGGCGCGGCTCGTGATCGCGGTCAAGCCGCTCAAGGTGCGCAGCACGATGTTCGTCTACGAAGCGCAGGGCTTCGTCGAGCGCCGGCTGGTCTTCGAGGGCCAGATCCTCGGCACCGTCGTGTAGGCTTGTCCCGAGCATGACTCGGAGCCTCGTCGCTGCTTTCACGCTCGTTTCCGGCCTGGTCTTCGGACTGCTCGCCGCAACTTCCTGCGGGGCGGAGCCCGCCAAGCCCGACCACGTCGTCCTGATCGTCGTCGACACTTTGCGCGCCGACCGCACGACGCCGTACGGCCACTCGCGCGACACGTCGCCGACGCTCGCGCGCATCGCGAAGGAAGGCGTGCTGTTCGAGAACGCCGTGTCGCAGAGCTCGTGGACCAGCCCGAGCATGGTTTCGTTGATGACCGGCAAGTACCTCGCCGGCGAACGACTGACGATCCCCGACGAAGCGCCGACGCTCGCCGAGAGCTTCCAGCGCGCGGGCTACGAGACCGCCGCGTTCATCTGCAACGACATCCTCTCGGAGAAGACCAAGTTCTCGCGCGGCTTCGACGTCTTCGAGCAGCTCGAGCCGTACTCCGACGACGCGCGGATCGTGCAGTGGCTCGAGAGCGCGAAGGGCAAGCGGACCTTCACGTGGATCCACCTCGCCGAGCCGCACGACGTCGAAACTCGTTATGGACCGCCCAGCGAAGCGGACCAGCGCTACATGAAGGGCGACAACGAGCTCCCGCCCGGCCGCGTCGACTTCCTGCGGCAGTTCGCGAGCGAGCGCAAGCTCGACGACTTCGAGCCGAGCGTCGAGCGCATCAAACGCGAGCACGGCGGCTACGACGACGACGTCGCGTATGCGGACCGCCGCATCGCGAACTACGTGGCTGCGCTCGAGCGTGCGGGCCTCTACGGCGCCACGGCGATCATGATCGCCGCCGACCACGGCGAAGGCCTGTGGACGCGCGAAGCGTACGACGTCGGCTATCGCCAGCAGCACGTCACCAAGGGCGGCGAGCAGCCGACGCTGTTGAACCTGCTGATGGGCACGCACGGCAACCAGGTCTATCGCGAGCTCGTGCACGTGCCCCTGATCCTCAAGGCGCCCGGCCTCGGTCCGGAGACGGTCGTGAAGAGTTGGGTCGAGAACCTCGACATCGTTCCGACGCTCTTCGAGCTCTGCGACCTGCCCGCAGCGACGGCGTTGCACGGCAAGAGCCTCGTCGCGCTAGCGCGAGCGCCGGGCTCCGATCCGACGCGCAAGGTGTTCTCGATGACGCGCTACTGCTCGAGCGTCATCGACGAGCACGGACTGCAGTTGATCCTGCCGACGCCGGACGGCGAATGTCGCCTCGGGCTCGTCACCGAGCTCTACGACCTGCGCAAGGACCCCGAGTCGCGCACGAACCTCGCCGCCGCGAAGCCGGACGTCGTCGCCGCGCTGACGAAGGTCGTCGAAGAGCGCCTCGCGCTCGGGCTGCCCGGCGAGGAACAACAACTGACGCCCGAGCTCCGCGCCGTGATGCAGGGCCTCGGCTACACGGACAACGGCATCGTCGACGAGCGTCCCGATCTCGCGGGCCAACCCACCGACGAGCTGATCACCGCCGCAGCGAACGACAAGCTTCCGTGTGTCGCGCGCTTCGAGGCCGCGCGCGCACTGACGGGTCGCACGTTCGACGACGCGCAGCGGGCGAAACTGACCGAGCTCGCCGGCAAGGTCGACGCCGTCGCCGTGCGCAACGCGTTGCGCAAGGCGCTCGGCCTCTGATCACGGACCGACCAACACCTTGGCCGCGTTCGAGAGCCCGACGGTCGTGCCGTCAGGGTGCTGCGGATCGCGGTACCAGCCCTGGAAGTAGCGCGTGATCCCGACCATCGTCGCGTCGATCGGGATCGCGACGTCGGCGAAGTTCGCCGCGTTGGTCGTGAAGAGCGGTCCACGCGTGATCGGCAGACCGATCCAGAGCGTCCCGCCTTGGAACGGGATCTGCGCCTGGGTCGCGCTGTAGATCATCACGCCTTGTTTGTTCGGCATGGCGTCGTTGAGCTGCAGCCGGAAGTCGTTCGTCGAGAGCGCCGGCGTGCCACTCGCGGTCAAGTAGGGCTGCGACGTGTGCGTGTTGGTCTTGCCGGTGCCGTAGAAGGTGACCGTCGGCACCGGGTGGATCGCGAAGTCCCAGATGCCGCGGCCATACGTGCCGAAACGCGCCGTCGCGCCGTTGTCGACGATCTCGAGCGACCAATACAGCGTGATCGGCGCGCCGGGTCCGGAGGTCGGCGACGAGATCGAGCTCCACGTGCCGTTCGCTCGATTCCAACGCAACGCGGCCTGCTGCGTGCCGGCGAAGAGGTCGCCCGAACCGTCGGTCGCGTAGGCGAGCGCGTAGACGTGCGTCTGCGGCAGCCCGGAGTTCTCGGGCGCGAAGTTCGCGCCGCCGTTGGTGGTGCGGATCACGCCGGACGTCGAATAACCGGAACCGCCGATCGCGCACTCGAGGCCGTTCGTCGGGTGGACGCTGATCGCGTTGCCGTAGAAGTACTGCTGGCCGGGCGCGGAGGACGCGGACTGCGTCCACGTCACGCCGTGGTCGGTCGAGTACCAGATGCGGCCGCCGTCGTTGACGGCGTAGACGCGCTGCGGATCGCTCGGCGCGAACGCGAGCGCGGTCAGGTAGTTGCCGCCGAGCGCGAAGTTCTGGTTCGAGTGCAGCGACGTGACCCACGTGCCGTTCGTCTGCCGCGTGTACTTCCAGAGCTGGTTGCCGAGGAAGTAGAAGACCTTGTTGTCGAGCGGATCGGCGACCACCGCCGGCAGCCAATCGTTCGACGCGCCCGCCGGGAAGCTCAACGTCGAGAGGTTCGCCGTCGTCTCACCTTCCGCGAGCAGGATGAAGCCCGGATACGTCGACACGACGCGGGCGTGCGAGCCATCGGACGACGTCAGGTGTCCGTAGTCGCCGCTGATCAACTGCGCGAAGTCGGTCGAAGGGCCCGAGCCCGACGGCGGCGTGAACGTGCCGCGTTGGTAGCCCTGGTCCTGCGAACCCGCTTGGATCAGGCTCGGCGTCAACTTCGACGTCAACGTCGAGTAGTACTGCGACACGCCGAGGCCCGAGAGGCAGAGGTTCTGCACGGTCGCGCCGAAGTCGGTGCTCTTGTAGAGCCCGCCGTCGGTGCCGAAGAACCACAGATCGTTGGTGGAGCTCGCCGGATCGACGAACACGTCGAATCCGAACAGGTCGGCGTGCAGCTTGTTCGACGGGCTCGAGTAGTACGAGCCCCACGAGTTGACGATCTGGAAGTTCGCGCCGCCGTTGGTCGAACGATGGGCTTCGATGTCGCCCCACATCACGATCGACGGGTTGAAGCTCGACGCGCACAGCGTGCCGTAGAAGCCGCCGATCGTGAACGGGTTGACGAAGCTCGCGCCGCCGTTGTCGGAACGCCAGAGCTTCCACGTGCCGCCGTTCGAGAGCGCGACGTACAACGTCGGCGCGCCGGCTTCGGAGCCCGTCAGGATGCAATCGCTGGCGCCAGCGTCCGCGACGCCGAGCGGCGAGAACGAGTTGCCGCCGTTGGTCGAACGGAAGCACGCGCCCTTGACGAAGAGGTACACGTCGGTCGCCGCTGCCGCGCCGCGCCGCGGCACCCAGAGCGACGACTTGCCGGCGCTGCCGTGTTGGTAGCGCTTGGTGAACGTGCGCCCGTAGTCGGTCGACGCGAAGAGCGCCGCCGAGCCGCCGCCGATCGAATTCTGCACGAGCACGTAGAGCGTGTGCGCCGCGTCGAGCGCTCGCGAGATGCCGCGCACTTCGCTGTACGCACCGAGGCCACTCGGCGTCTCCCACGTCTGGCCTTCGTCGCGCGTCACGCGCAGCGCGTTCGACGCGCCGAGCACGAGCAGCACGTCCGGATCGCCGACGAACTCGCCCGGGATCGACGCGACTTCGTAGACGCCGCCATAGAGATTGTCGCCGAGCGGCGACCAGCTCGAGCCCGCGAGATTGCCCTTCCACAGTCCGCCG
This sequence comes from Planctomycetota bacterium, assembly GCA_023150475.1. Classification (GTDB taxonomy): domain Bacteria; phylum Planctomycetota; class UBA1135; order UBA1135; genus JACRIN01. The sequence goes on along the minus strand of JAKLKU010000013.1, from coordinate 147,693 downwards.
AGGTCCGAGCCCGAGTACACCGTGAACCCGTCGGTGCCGAGCGTCGCGCACCACATGCGGCCCGCTTGGTTCTTGCTGCCGACTTCGGTCCAGAGGTTCGTCGCGGCGAGCGCGCCGGCCTTGCCGTCCGCGCGAGCGCGAGCGAAGGCGTTGCGCCGTGCCATCTCGCGTTCGCCGTTCGCGAGCTCGATCGCGCGCCAGTCGACGCCGGGAGCCGTCAGGTGCCGACGCTCGATCCACGCGCGCCGTTCGTCGGCGCGTTCCTCGACTTCCTCGAGCATGCCCTGCTCGGTGTCGTCGGCACGCGAGGGCTCGGGCGCGAAGCGTTCTGCGACCGGCGTCGGCGTCTGCGGTTCGCCGAGCGCGGCACGTTCACGAAGTTCGGCGCGATTCGCGGTTTCGGCGGGTTCAGCGCGCTCGGAGCGCGCGACGCGAGTTTCGGTTTCGCTGCAGGCCACGCACGCCGCGGCGACGAACGCGGCGAGGATAAGGAACGACTTCATCGATGGATACTTGGGGGAGCTGGGGGATCTCCGGGCACTCTGAAGAGCGCTCCGGAGCGCGGATCGGCGGACGCGCGAGCGTGGACGGACGGAGCACTCTACCTCGACGATCGACGCAGTTGCGCCGCTCGAAGTTCCGCGCCCTGCGAAAGAAGTTCGCAGGTCCCCCTCCGCGCTCGAACGGGCGCGCGACGAAGCTCACGAACGTGGCGCGGGCGAGCGCTCGACTCGCGCGAAGCCGGTGACCCGCGGCGCGCTTTGGCCGTGGAAACGCACGACGCGGCGGCGCCTCCGAGCGTGCGTCTACGAGCGTCCGATCAGGGCTCGCGCGAGACGATCTCGGCGCCGAACTCGGCTTCGGTCTTGCCGACTTCGTCGAGGATCGCCGTGACGTCGAGTTCGAGGCACGTGCACGCCGTCCCCAGCAACTCGGCGAGCGACGGCCGCGTCGAACCGTTCTCGCCGCTGATCGCTTCCTTGACGTAGGTGCCGTGCTCGGTACGGAGCAAGACGTCGTAGCGCTGCTCGCCGGTCTTCTCGATCGACAGCACTTCGATCCACCGCTCGCGGTCGAGGTCCGCGCGCCGGTGCGCGACGCGTTCGGGCGTGTGCTGCACGATCGTCAGGCGCTTGCCGCACAACGCGCGCACCTTCGCAGGATCGAGCTCCGCGCCCGTCTCGACGGCCGCGCGGTACTCCTTCGCGTGCTTCTCTTCCTTGACGACGCGCACACGCGACTTCTCGGTCCAGTGCAGGCCGTGGACTTCGAGCCGGCCGGCGTTGCGGCGGTTGATCTCGGCTTCGAGCGCGGCGAGGTCGACGTCGAACACCTTCGGTCCGACGAACTCCATCACGAACGGCCGGCCGGTGCCGAGCATGCGCACGTTGACGTCCTCGCGGCCGGCGCCGTGGAACTTGTTCTTGCGCGTCTTCAGCGCCGCGCCGAGCACCCAACCGACGAGCTCCTGCACCGAATCGCGCGTCAGCTTGCCGAAACCTTCGCAGCGGGTGCAGCCGTGGCGTCGGCGAGGATGGCCCTTGCACTCGGGGCAGAAGAAGACGGTCTGCGGCAGGTCGCGCGAGAGCTTCTTGTAGCGGCCTTCGACGAACAGTTTGGCGGACGGAGGACGTTGCATGGCCGCGGATCTCGATCGGGGGCCCGGAGCACGCCGCGAGGAACGCGATCGGTCGGGCCGAGGGAAACGAATGGAACGTTGCGCGCGCGGCACGCCGTTCGGCCGCGTTCGAGGGGCGGAAAGGATAGCGCGCTCGTTCCCGGCGGCAAGTTGCGCGGCGTTCGCCCGGCGGACGACGCCGAGGCCCGAGCGCCGCCGCCGCGTTTGCCGCGTCCAAAACGGTCGAGTACCTTGGCTCACCCCGCACCATGCCCGGCCCCGCGTCCACCACCGATCTCGTGGTCTGCACGGTGCCGACCTACAACGAAGCGGCGAACATCCTGCCGCTCGCGAAGGAGCTCCTCGCGCTCGGGCCGAACTTCCGCGTGCTGGTGATCGACGACCACTCGCCCGACGGCACGTGGAAGCTCGTCGAAGAGGCGGCGCGGAGCGAGCCCAGGCTCTTCCTGCTCCACCGCACCGCGGACAAGGGCCGCGGCCGCGCGGGTCGCGACGGCTTCGTGCGCGCGCTCGAGCTCGGTGCGACGGTCGTGATCGAGATGGACGCCGATCACAGCCACCAGCCGAAGTACATCCCGGTGATGCTCGAGCGCTTGAACCGCCGCGGCGAGGAAGTCGGCCTCGTGCTCGGCTCGCGCGGCGTGGTCGGTGGCAAGGACGCGCACCGCGGACTCTTCCGCCAGCTCCTGACGAAGTGCGCGAACCTCTACATCCGCATGATGCTCGGCGTGCCGGTGCGCGACTGCAACTCGGGCTTCCGCTGTTGGCGCGCCGACACGCTGCGCGCGATCCAAGTCGAGAAGACGTTCTCGCCCGGACCGGCGATCGTGCAGGAGCTGCTCTTCAAGACCGCCCAACGGCGGATCGGCATCGCCGAAGTGCCGATCGAATTCCAGAACCGCCTGCACGGACAGTCGACGCTGACGTTGCGCATCCTCTTGCAGGGCTACACCGCCGTTCTCAAGCTGCGCTGGCTTGCGGTCACCGGGCGAATCTAAGGGCGGCCTCGTCTGGCTCGTCGTCGCGCTCGCCATCTACTCGGTGGTGCGTTGGCTCGTGCTCACGCGCGCCTTCGACGGCACCGTGCTCGCGACGTTCGAGCTCTACCCGATGGGCACCATTCCGAAGGTGCTGCCCGAGGGCCACAGCCTGCCGCTGCGCGACTACTACGACAACGCCGCGGGCCAGCTGCTGACCGGACTGCTCGCGATCCCCTACTACCAGGTCTTCGGGCAGAGCTACTTCGCGCTCAAGCTCGTGCCGTTCACGCTGGGCTTGCTCGCGCTGATCGTCACGTTCCTCTTCGCGCGCACGTTCTTCGGGCCGCGCGGCGCGGCGGCGAGCGCGTTGATCTTCGCGCTCGGCACGACGACGTCGGTCAAGTACTCGCTGATCGCGTCGGGCAACCACTACGAGAACGTCTTCTTCTCGCTCGCGGCGCTGCTCGGCTTCTTCCTGTGCCACGCGCGCGGCTGCACGCGCTCGGGCCTCGTGTTCGCCGGCTTCACGACCGGCTTCTCGATCTTCGTGTTCCTCGGCGCGCTCTTGCCCGCGGCGATGAACGCTTTCGTGCACGTCGGGTTGCGCGGCTTCAAGCGCACGCTGAAGGACCTCGCTTGGCTGATCCCCGGCCTGGTGCTCGGGCTCCTGCCGCTGATCCTGCTGAACCTCGGCCACGACAGCCGCGGCGTCGCGTTCCTCGACAAACGCTTCGGCGTCGAAGTCGCGGAAAAGGCCGCGGGACCGCTGCAACGGCTCGTCGGCTTCTACGCCGAGCACCTGCACGTCGCGTCGCAGTTCTCCGGGTTCGCCGGCGCGAGCGGTCGCATCGCCGACTTCGCGTTCCTCGGCGCGTTCCTGATCGCGTGGCTCGCGTTCGCGCGCGGCGCGATCCGCGACTTCTTCCGCCTCGCGCGCGCGAGCCTCACCGCGAACGGCGTCGGCGACGAGTTCGGACCGTCGGAGCGCGCCGCGGCGCGCGCCGCGTTCGTGCCGCTCTTCTTCTACTTGCCGGCGTGTTCGCTCGCGTACGCGTTCTCGAACCTCGTGCTCGGCGGCCACGACGGCACGGTCGCGGTCGCGGGCTACCGATACTTCCTGCTGCACTTCGGCTTCGCGACGCTGCTCGTCGGCGCGCTGGTGCAGCACTGGGCCTGCGGCAAACGACCGGTCTGGCAGCGCGTCGTCGGCTGGAGCGCCGGCGCCGCGATGTTCGCGTCGGGGCTCTTCAACCTCGGCTTGCTCCAGGAGAACGCGACGCCGAAGGACGTCGGCTGGCGCTACGAGGGCTGCAACTACGCGTACTTCTCGCGCGGCTTGCTCGGCGCGCGCAACCAACACACGCAAGCCGATTCGATCGACCGCATCGCGCGCGTGCCCGCCGTCCACCGCGCCAAGGTGTACTACGGCCTGGGCTACAACCGCGCGTTCGCGCTGTCGGCCGAGTGCCGCGGCGACACGAGCTGCTTCACGCTCGCGGCCGTCGTCGAAGGCTGGCCCGCGGAGTACCACGCGGACCTGGCGCGCGGCTTCGGCACGTTCCTCAGGCCGCGTCACGGCGATCTCGCGAAGAGCGGCAAGCGCGTCGCGGACATGTTCGTCGGTTGGCTCGACGCCGGAGTGCCGTTCGCCGAGCAAGCGGTCGAAGGGCTCTGCTTGCCGTGGGAACCGGCGCTCGTGAGCGTCAACGAGCGGCTGATCAACGAGAACGTGCGCATGGTCGCGTTCGCCGAGCCGAAGCTGCAGGGCCCGCTCGCGCGCGGACACGGACTCTTCCTCGGCCGCTTGCTCGCGCGCGGCATCGACGCGGACGTGAAGCTCGTGCGCAAGAGCCTGAAGTCGCTCGACGCGAAGTTCTACGCCGACGTGTGCTGGGGCATCGGGTTCGCGCTGCTCGACGACCGCGAAGAGCCGCCCGCCGGACTCGAACTCCTGGCGATGGAGAACCCGGCGCACCGCGCAGCGGCGTGGCGCGGCTTCGCGGAAGGCCTGGCGCACGTGCATCCGGAACGCGCGGAGCGCGAACGCGTGCTCGCCGCGCTCGCGAACGAGCTGCCGCCGGAACTGCTCGCGCAATTGCGCGCGCCGTGAACGGGCCTGCGCGCCGGGGGCACGCGCTGCGTCAGGCGCGCGCAACCAGCGTCAGACGAGCGCCCGGCAACACGCCGAGGCGCATGCCGAGGTCGAGCGTCTTGAAGATCGTGCGCAGCAGGAAGACGCGCAGCGTCGTGCTCCGCGCTTTGAACACTTCCGCGGGCAACGGCACCGAACCTTCGACGCGCTCGACCTTCAGGCCCGCGCGTTCGACGAGCGCCGTGAGCGTCGGACGATCGAACTCGAGGATGTGATACGGGTACCCGCCGCCCTTCGGATCGGCGTCGGGGTCGAGCTTCAGGATCTTGACGAGCTGCGGCCCGAGGAACCGCCTCGGCACGACTCGCTGCACGAACAGGATCAGCCGGAAGAACGGTGAGTTGACGTAGCTCGGCACGATCACGAGCAGGTGCCCGCCGGGTTTGAGCAACGAGCGCAGCTTGACGAGCACCTTTTCCGGGTTCGTCGTGTGCTCGAGCACGTTGTCGGCGACGACGAGGTCGAAGCTCTTCTCAGGAAACGGCGCTTCGAAGAGATCGCCCGAGTGGATGTCGAGCTGCATCTCGCGGCGCGAGTACTCGACCGCGGGCGGCGAGATCTCGATGCCTTTGACGCGCCAGCCGCGTTTGCGCGCCGCCGCGAGGAAGAACCCGCCGGCGGAGCCGAGCTCGAGCAGGTCGCCGGGCTCGCACAACGTACGTTCGAGCTCCGCGACGACTCCGTCGTAGTGCGCGAGCAGCTCGTCCTTGCGCGCGAAGTAGTTCTCGGTCTCGACGCCGAGGTTGTAGCCGTCGGTGTAGTAGTCGGCGTCGTCGTACATCTTCCCGAGCGTCTCGCCGTCGGGCCGCGGGTTCACGTACACGAACCCACACGGGCAACGCACGAGGTCGAAGCGCGTGTCGCCGATGCGGTACATCCGCGAGCGGTACGGCTTCGGCCGATCGAGCGCGCACAGCGGACACGGCACGTGCTCGGTGCGAACGACGAAAGGAGCTTGGGGCATCCGGGAAACCATACGCGGAACGCGAGCGTGCGCCAATCGCGAGCCGAGTGCGCGACGGCGCTCCGCGGACTCGGCGAACGGTATCGCGCAGGCAAGCGCGCGACGCCTGCCCCTCGCGGTTCGCGCTCCTTCGACGTGCTCGCTATCCTCCCGCCCCCATGCATCCGATCCTGTTCACGATCCCTGGAATCGATTTCCACGTCCGCTCGTTCGGCGTGATGCTCGCGATCGGTTTCCTGGTCGGCTCGTGGCTCTTCACGAAGCTCGTCGAGCGCCGGCTCGCCGATCCGGCGAAAGACCTCGCTCGCTACGCGTCGCTGCCGGTGTGGATCCTGATCGGCATCGTGATCGGCGCGCGGCTCGTCTACGTGATCGTCGAAGTCTCGAAGGGCTCGCCGGTCGGCCATCAGTACCTCGACCAACCGTGGACGATGCTCTTCGTCTGGGAAGGCGGGCTCGTGATGTACGGCGGGCTCTTCGGCGGCATGGTCGGCGGTTCGTGGTACTGCTTCACGCACGACATCAAGATCCCAGGAGCGATGGACCTCGGCCTCGTCGCCGGTTTCGTCGGCTACGGGATCGGCCGAATCGGCTGTTTGCTGGTCGGCGACGATTACGGCTCGATCGTGCCGCCGGAGTTCGCGGACTCCGTCTTCCCGCTGGTGCTGCACGTCCCGAACCCGCTGCCGGAGCATTCGCTCTTCGGCGACGAGAACGCGGGGCAGGTGCTGTGGGCGACGCAGCCGTGGATGAGTCTGAACGGCTTCTTGCTCGCGGCGGTCGGCGGGTTCCTCTTGCAGCGCCGGCACTACCGCGGCCAGGTCAGTCTGATCCTGATCGTCGGCTACGCGATCAACCGTTCGATCATCGAGCACTTCCGCGGCGATACGCTGCGCGGCGTGTGGTTCGACGGCAAGCTCTCGACGTCGCAGTTGATCTCGCTCGTCGCCGGTTCGCTCGCGCTCGCGTGGCTCGTCGCCAACGCGAAGCGGCGCGACGCAGCGCCGATCTGACGTCCGAGAGCGAGCACCCGAGGCGCCAGCGATGCCTGCGGAGGAGTCGGGCCAAAGCGCCGTCAAGCTGCGCGTGCTCGCCGGCGTCGACGAGGCGGGTCTCGGCCCGCTGCTCGGGCCGCTGACGCTCGGGTACGCGGTGTTCCGCTCGCGCACGAACGAGCCGAACCTGTGGAAGGTGCTCGACGGAGTCGTGTCGCAGAAACCGAGCGACGATCCGAAACGTTTCGTCGTCGCCGACTCGAAGAAGGTCTTCAACCGCACGCCGAAGGGCGCGAAACGCCTCGAAGCGACGGCGCTCGGTTTCCTCGCGTTGCTCGATCCCGCGCGCTCGGTCGTGCGTTCGGGCGAGACGTTGATGCGCGAGAGTCCGGCGGAGCTCGCGTTCCCGCGCGAGAGCTTCGAGCCGCATCCGTGGTTCACGCGGTTGCCGGCGCGCTTGCCGAGTCACGTCGACGGACCGACGCTCGAGCTGCGCGTCGAAAGGCTCGCGCGGGCGCTCAGGAAAGCGTCGGTCGAACTCGTCGACGCCGGCGTGCGCGTCGTGCCGGAACGCGAGCTCAACCAGAGCTTCGCGCGGACCGAGAACAAGTCGCGCACGAGCTGGGAACAGTGCGCCGCGATCCTCGCGCGCGTGTGGGCGCTCCACGCGAGCGAAGGTTTGCGCTGCGTCGTCGACCGCCAAGGCGGCCGCGCGCACTACGGCGGCTTGCTCGGGCGGCTCTATCCGGGCGCCGCGGTCGAGCTCGTGCGCGAGGACGACGGGCTTTCCGAGTACACCGTGGTCGAGCGCTCCGGGCCGCGGCGCATGCAGATCCTCTTCGCGGAGAAGGCGGAGCGACGCTCGTTCGCGGTCGCGCTCGCGTCGTGCCTCGCGAAGTACGCACGCGAGACCGCGATGGACGCGTTCAATGCGTACTTCCGCGAGCTCTCCCCCACGCTCGCACCGACCGCCGGTTACACGACCGACGGCCGCCGCTGGCTCGAGGACGCGGCCGACTTGCTCGCGCGTCTCGAGCTGCCGCGCGAGTGTTTGGTGCGCGAGCGCTGAACGAGCTACGCTCTCGCCGTCGGTCTTCTTCCCCCGACACGGGAGGCGCGCATGCGTTCGTGGCTCTTCTGGCTGGTGCTCGTCTCGGCGACGTGGACGAGCTCGTGCATCGAAGTGATGCGTTGGGAGCGGCAGGACGTGTTCCTGCGCTACGACGCGCGGGCCGACGTCGCGGAGCTCCTGCTCGTCTACGACGACGTCTACTCCGGCTCCGAGAACACGGCCGCCGCGGAGCGCACCGTCGAAGCGATCGCCGCGAGGAAGCGCTACTTCGCGATCGGCGACTGGCCGTTAGAGTTCGACCTCGACGAATGCGTCATAGACGCGGATTCGAACCCGATCCGGAGTTGGGCGACGGACTCGCCACCGCCGGGCTCACCCGAAGCGCTCGCGATCGAATTCTTCCGCGGCGTCGAAGTCACGGAAGCCAGCTTGCATCTCGAGGGACCCGGATACCTCTCGGTGGTCCAGCGCATCCGACTGCCGCGCTTCTCGCTCGTCGTCCAAGCCGCGAACCTGGCCCTGTCACGCGGGATCCTCGCGGACACGGGCACCGGCAGTGCATTCACGGAGAGCGAGTGGCAAGCGTGGCGCGATCACGCACGCTCCGGCGATCCATGGATCACGATCGGCGCGGACGGACTCGAGTTCCGAGCGCCTCACGGCGCGCACTGGCTCGCTGCGCTCATGCGCCACGTCGCGAAGGAGGCAGACGACGCCGCAGTCGCGGGAATGGCCCAGGCGCTCACCGAACTCGCGCTCGCCGACGGACTCGCCGTCTTCCGTTGGAATTCCGACGAAACCCACACGATCACGCTCCATTTCGGCGCACCGCACGGAGCGCGGAAGTCCGCCGACAGCGCGCTCGCTCGCCGCATCGCGAACTCGCAGTTACCGCTCGAACACAAGGAGACGGCCGAGGCTCGCGTCCAACGCTGGCGCAGCGCCCTGACACAAGAGGCAGGACGGTGAGGCCCGTCCCCGCGCTCGCCGCGGCGTGCGCGATCGCCTTCGCGTGCCGTCCGCTCGATCCATTTCCCGACGGCGCGCTCCGCGCATCGTTCCGTCTCGACATCGACCTGTCCGAGCTCTTCGTAGCGAAGTCGATTCGTTGGGAGTCGCAGGAGCTCCTGCTGCGGCTCGACGAACCGCACGACGCGGCGGAGTTGTTCGTGCTCACGCGCGGCGTCGTACCGGCGCGCCACGATCGCGCGGCTCCCGCGCTCCAGGCGATCGCCGAAGGCCGGCGCTATCTCGTCGGCTTCAGCCCGGCGATCGAAGTCGATCCGGACGGACTGCTCGGGTCTCCGGTGCCTCGGACGCCGCCGCTCGACGACCCGCGGCTCGAGGAGTTCCTGGAGCGCTGGCAAGTTTGCGGCGCGCGCGTGTTTCGCGAAGCCGACGGCCGACTCGCGTACGCTCAGCACCTGCGGTTCACGGGGCTGTCGGCAGCGCTGGAGTGGCTGAACGTGCGCGTTTCCGAACATGCGCAGCGGCGACGCGCCGAGCACGGCGACGCGGACGGCGCTCTCTCAGCGTCTCCCTCGCCGTCTCGCGACGACTGGGTGACGAGCGACCACGGCGCGATCGTCGTCTACGTGCAGGACGAGACGAGCTTCCTGCTCGATGCGCTCGACCCCGCCCGCTCGGACGACGACGACCCGACGCGGGAATCGCTCGCGCGGAATGTGTGCTCGGTCGTGACCGAGGCGCACGCGCGCCGCATCGAACTCCGCGGTTCGGGAGACCTGGCGCTCGAGCTCGTCGTCGCCGATCGGACGGACGAACGGAGCGTGGTGGACGCGGCGGTGTCGCGCGCGTTCGCGGACGAACTCGAGGCGAACGGACTCGGCTTGCCCGTGCTCGACGGCGCCGCGCTGCTCGAGGCGTTCCGGCGCTGAAGTCGCGGATCGTTGGGCGGCTCTGCGCCGCGGTACGACGCCGACGTGCGGGGACGCCGCATCGGAGCTGACGAATCGCGCGACTCGGGGTATCGTTCTGCGCTCGCTCGCTCCAGCCCCCAAGCGCTCCGTCCCCCACGTGAAGATCGCCATCCTCGGCGCCGGCATCTCCGGCCTCTCGCTCGCGCGGTTCTTGATCGAGGGCGGGATCCCGAAGTCCGACGTCCACCTCTTCGAAGCGAGCTCGAAGGTCGGCGGCCTCTGCGGCTCGAAGACCGTCGACGGCTTCACCTACGACGAGACCGGCGGCCACATCCTCTACTCGAAGGATCAGGTCGCGATGGGCTGGATGATCGACTGCGCGGGCGGAGCGAGCGCGTTCGAGAAGCGCCAGCGCGAGACCAAGATCCGCTTCGGCGATCGTTGGGTGCACTATCCCTTCGAGAACGGGCTCGGCGACCTGCCGCCGCAAGCGAACTTCGATTGCCTCGCGGGTTACATCCACGCGTGGCATCGCCGCCAGGTCGAGCGCTCGCCTTCACCGGCGCTCTTCGGCGAGTGGGTGCGTTGGCGCTTCGGCGACGGCATCGCGAAGCACTTCATGGACCCGTACAACCAAAAGGTCTGGAAGCGCGAGATGCACGAGCTCTCGAGCGACTGGGTCGCCGGCCGCGTGCCCGACGCGCCGATCGAGGACGTCCTGAAGAGCGCGGTCGGCATCCGCACCGAGGGCTACACGCACCAGTCGCTCTTCTACTATCCGAAGCGCGGCGGCTTCCAAGCGATCACCGACGGCATCGCGAGCACGGTGCTCGAGCGCGTGCGCTTGAGGACTCCGGTGCGCGAGATCACGAAGCGCGGCGACGGGTTCCGCGTCAACGGCGAGGACTTCGACGCGGTGGTCTCGACGCTCGCGCTGACCGATCTGCCCGACCTCGTCGCCGGCATGCCGGAGCCCGTGGCACGCGCGATGAAGACGCTCGAGTACAACTCGATCGTCTGCATGCTCGTCGCGCTCGACCAAGCCAATCAGCCGCCGCTCTCGTGGATCTATCTGCCCCACGACGAGCAAGGTCCGACCAACCGCGTCACGTACATGTCGAACTACGCGGACGCGAACGCACCGGCGGGCAAGAGCTCGTTCCTCTGCGAAGTGACGTTCCGCGGCGGCACACGCGCGCCGGGCAAGGAGCTCGAAGGGCAAGTGCTCGCCGGGCTCGAACGTGCGGGGCTCTTGAAGCGGAGCGAAGTGCTCTTCACCGACCGCCACGAGTCGCGTCACGCGTACGTCGTGTTCGATCCGCAGTACGGCGCGCGCCGCGAGGCGGCGTTCGGCTGGCTCGACACGTTCGGCATCGTGCCGCTCGGTCGGTTCGGACGCTTCGAGTACGACAACTCCGACCAGTGCGTCATCAAGGCGCGGGCGTTGGCGACCAAGCTCGTCGCGTCCGCACGCCGCGGCTGAGTCGCCCGCCACCGACTCGAGCACCACGCTCGACCCTGGCGTCCGGAAGCGCCCCGCCGCACGCCGCGGTCCGCGCCGGCAGCGCCGCCCGCGTCGTGAACGCCAAACCGCGGCGCTCCCGCGAGGCCGCACCGGTCGCGCGGGGACGGCGGCGACCGGCGCCGTGGCGGCCGGCATCGCCGACATCGCCGGCATCGCCGGCATCGCCGGCATTGGCGTCATTGGCCGGCAGCCGGCGGCAGCCGCGCGCGGAGCCCACGAGCAGCCTGCGCCACGCGCGCGGCTGAAATCCGAGGGCCGTGTCCAGCCCGTAGCAGCTCCGTCACTCTGGACGCCGGGCGCCCGGCGGATTCCGGCGAACCTGAACCCGCCGGCGCGCGCCGGGCGTGTCTAGGAAAACGGAAAGCGCGATTTTCGGGGCTCCGATGCAACCCTGGCCGACCCCGTTCGTCTCACCCGTGTAACCTTGTTCCGCCCCTGACGTCTCGCATCGGCCCGATTCCCGTGGGCCTCCTCGCAACCACCATGCGTTCCTCGAAGCTCCAAATCGCATTCGGCGCGTGCCTCACCGCCGCGCTGGCCGCCTGCGGATCCTCGGGCGGCTCTGGCGACGGCGCCAAGCCGCCGTCCGGACTGTCGTATTCCGTGCCGGCCGCCGTCTACGTCCGCGGCGTCAAGATCGCGGCGAACCACCCGACCGTCTCGGGCAAGGTGAAGGAGTTCTGGGCGGAACCCGCGCTCCCCGCGGGGCTCGCGCTCGACGGGCAGACCGGGGTGATCACGGGCGCGCCGACCACCGCGACCGAGCTCGGGGCCTACACCGTCTTCGCGAAGAACTCCGTCGGCACCACCAGCACGACGCTGAACCTCGGCGTCGCCCTGCCGACGCGGTTCGCGATCGTCGGCCACGCCGTCGACCGCACGCTGTCGGTGCACACGCTCGACCCGGCGAGCGGCGATTGGCGGCCGCGCGGCTTCAAGGCGCAAGTCGCGGGCGAGCTCGACCTGCGGGCCATCGCCGCGCATCCGAGTGGCGAATTCGTCTACGTCGCGAACGAGGGCTCGAACTCGATCGGGCTCTATCGCCTCGACTCTTCGACCGGCGAGCTCGCGCACGGCGGCGATTTCGCGACCGGCGCGGCGCCGGCGAGCGTCGTGTTCGACGACGGCGGCTGCCACGCGTACGTGCTCTGTCGCGTCGCTGCGTCGGTCGAGACGTTCGCGATCGACGCCACGACCGGTGCGCTCGCGGCGAGCGCCGCGCCCGTCGTGCTCGACGGCGGGCCGCAGGCGTTGCGCCTGCACCCGCACGGACTCGCGCTCTATGTCGCCGAGACCGGGCAATCGCGCGTGCAAGCGCTGTCGATCGATCCGCTGACGCACGCGCCGAGCGCGCTCGGTGCGTCGCACGCCAGCGGGCAGACTCCGGTCGATCTCGAAGTCGATCCGCTCGGGCGCTTCCTCTACACGTCGAACCTCCGCGGTCACAACGTGTCGATCTTCGCGCTCGCCGCCGACGGTTCGTTGGTGCCGGAAGGAGCCTTGGCGACCGGGATCTTCCCGTCCGACGTCGCGATCGATCCGACGGGACGGTTCCTGCACGTCTGCGAGTCCGGCAACGACCGCATCCGCAGCTTCTCGATCGACCCGTTGGACGGTTCGCTCGAGGAAGTCGGCACGACGCCGGCGTTCGGCGAGCGGCCGATCGCGCTTGGCTTCGACGCCGGCGGCGAGCGGCTCTACGCCCTCGACATCGACGGCAACCGCACGTGGCGCTTCGACGCGGACCCGACAACGGGAGCGCTGACGTTGGCGAGCGAGTACGTCACGCGCGACCTGCCGCAACTGCTGGCGCTGGTCCCGGGCGAAACGGCGGCCGCGCCGCGCCCGCGTTTCGCGTACGTCGCGAACTCGGGCTCGCAGGACGTCTCCGCGTACGCCGCGGACCCGGTGACCGGAGTGCTCACCTCGATCACGCCGAGCGTGATCGACCAAGGCTCGCCGCGCGTCGCGTTGAGCGCGCCGAACGGGCGATTCGTCTACACGCTGAACGCAGGCACCAACGACGTGCATCCGTTCGCCGTCGATCCCGTGACGGGCAACATCCACGCGCAAGGCGCGCGGTTGCCGCTCTCCGGCGCGCCGACGTCGGGCGTGATCGACGCTTCGGGAAGGTTCCTCTACGCGTTGCTCGGCGGCGACGATCGCATCGACGCGTTCTCGATCGACCCGGCGACCGGCACGGTCACGGCGCTCGGTTCGACGACCACCGACGCGGGCCCGGCCGCACTCGCCGTCGACTCGACCGGACGCTTCCTCTACGTCGCGAACTACGCCGCCGACACGATCTCGTTCCTGCGCATCGACCCGCACACCGGCGCGCTCACGCCGGGTGACGTGGAGTTGATCGTTCCGGGCCGTCCGCGCTCGCTCGTGTGCCATCCGGACGGCAGGCACTTGTACGCGGTGCTCGAACAAGGCGCGACCGCGGTGCGCTTCACGATCAGTCCCTACAACGGCGAACTCTCCGAGCCCGAGGCGCAGGTGACCGGAGCGCTGCCCGTCTCGATCGCGATCGACGCCCGCGGGCGCTTCGCGTACACCGCGAACCGTTCGTTCGCCGGCGTCGGCGACATCGGCGGCTATCGCATCGATGCGCAGACCGGCGACCTCGAGCCGCTCGGGTCGGTGCTCGGCGGCCTCGGCCCGATCGCACTGCTCGGCGATCCCTCCGGTCGTTTCCTGTACGCCGTCAACGAGGACGACGACACGATCACGATCTTCGGCGTGCACCAAGCGAACGGCCACCTGACCATCGGCACGACCGTGTCGACCGGCGTCGCGCCGCGCTCGCTCGCGATCATCGGCGCGCTCGAATGACACGGCGCCGGCCGCGCACCCGGCGCGACCGGCCCGACGCTCCACGAGGCCACGAGCTCCGCGCGCCCAACTCGGGCCGCGCTCGGCGAGACGAGCTCAGGCGCTCGCCGCCGGCCGCTTCCAGTCGGCGATCGCGCCGAGCAAGTAGCCGCGCAGCTCCGCGACCTTGACGCGGTCCTGGCGCATCGAGTCACGATGACGCACGGTCACCACGTCGTCCTTCAGCGTGTCGCCGTCGACCGTGACGCAGAACGGCGTGCCGATCTCGTCCTGACGGCGGTAGCGCCGGCCGATCGCCGCGCTCTGGTCGAAGTACGTCGCCAGGCGCGCTCGCCGCAGCTCCTGCTCGATCTCGAGCGCCTTCTCCGGCATGCCTTCCTTCTTGACCAACGGGAACACGCCGACGGTCACCGGCGCGATCTCGGGGTGCAGGCGCAGGACCACGCGCGTCTCGCCTTCGACGACCTCTTCGGCGTAGCCGTCGATCATCGCCGTCAGCGCGATGCGGTTGATGCCGCCGGCGGGCTCGATCACGTACGGGAAGTAGCGTTCCTTCGTCTCGGGATCGAAGTAGCGCAGGTCGACGCCGCTCGCTTCCGAGTGGCGCTTCAGGTCGAAGTCGGTGCGGCAGGCGATGCCTTCGAGCTCGCCCCAGCCGAACGGGTACTCGTACTCGATGTCGGTCGTGCCGGTCGAGTAGTGCGCGAGCTCGCTCTGCTCGTGTTCGCGCAGACGCAGCTTCGCCGGATCGATGCCGAGCTCGACGTACCAAGCGTGGCGCGCCTTGACCCAGTGCTCGTACCAGCGCTGGTTCTCGGCGGGCGGCACGAAGTACTCCATCTCGCACTGCTCGAACTCGCGCGTGCGGAAGACGAAATTGCCCGGCGTGATCTCGTTGCGGAACGACTTGCCGATCTGCGCGATGCCGAACGGCGGCTTGACGCGCGAGCTCTGCAACACGTTGAGGAAGTTCAGGAAGATGCCCTGCGCGGTTTCGGGGCGCAGGTAGGCGACCGAGCTCGACGATTCGACCGCGCCGATGTTCGTCTTGAACATCAGGTTGAACGCGCGCGGCTCCGTGAGCTCGCCACCGCATTCGCCGGGCTTCTTCGAGGGCCGCTCGGGGCAACGCGCGTCCTCGAGCTTGTCGGCGCGGAAGCGCGCCTTGCACTTTTTGCAGTCGACCATCGGGTCGCTGAAGCCCGAGACGTGCCCGGACGTCTCCCACGTCTTCGGGTTCTGGATGATCGCCGAGTCGATGCCGACGACGTCCGAGCGCAGCGTCACGATGCGCTGCCACCAGAAATTCTTGACGTTGCGCAGGAGCTCGACGCCGAGCGGCCCGTAGTCGTAGGTGTTGCCGATCCCGCCGTAGATCTCGGAGGCCGGGAAGACGAAACCCCGGCGCTTGCACAACGAGACGATCTTCTCCATCAACTGGGGCGACTGCGGGTCGGTCGGCGGCATGGGCGTCCTTCGGAAGCTCGCGAGGAAAGCGCGCAGTGTAGCGGCCGCCCGCGGCCGAATCAGCGCGCTCCGCTCGGCCGAGCACGATTCCGGCGCGCTCGCCGCGGCCCGCGAAAACTCGAGGCCGGCACCTATACTGTGCGCCCCATGCCCTCGGTCGAATCCCCCACGGTGACCCCCGGCTCGACGCACGTGCCGCTCGCGTCGAGCGTCCGTTCCGGCCCGGCCGCGGACGAACTCGCGCGCATCTCCGAGAAGGTCTTGTCGGCGACGCGCATCTCGTTCGACGAAGCGCTCTGGCTGCACGAGCACGCTGACATCCTCTCGCTCGGACTGCTCGCCGACGCCGTGCGTCGACGCAAGCACCCCGCGCCGATCGTCACCTACATCGTCGACCGCAACATCAACCCGACCAACGTCTGCATCACCGACTGCGGCTTCTGCGCGTTCTATCGCCGGCCGAACGCCGAAGGCGCGTACGTGCTGTCGCGCGAGGAGATCGTCGCGAAGGTCGAGGAGCTCGTCGCGCTCGGCGGCCGGCAAGTGCTGATGCAGGGCGGCCACCACCCCTACTTGAAGACCGCGTGGTGGTGCGACTTGATCGCCGACCTGCGCGCGCGTTTCCCCGAGGTCAACGCGCACGCACTCTCGGCGTCCGAGGTCGACCACTTGGCGAAGCTCGACAAGCGCCCGGTCGAGCACGTGATCCGCGACCTCGCGGCCGCCGGTTGGGGTTCGTTGCCCGGCGCAGGCGCGGAGATGCTCGTCGAACGCGTGCGCAAGATCATCGCGCCGAAGAAGACCCCGACCGATCGTTGGCTCGACGTGCATCGCAAGGTGCACGAAGCCGGCCTGCGTTCGTCGGCGACGATGCTGTTCGGCCACGTCGAGACCGCGGCGGAACGGATCGAGCACCTGCAACGCCTGCGCGACCTGCAGGACGAGACCGGCGGCTTCACCGCGTTCGCGTGTTGGACGATGCAGCCCGACGGCGTGCCCGAGCAACACAAGTACCCGAAGAAGGCGACGCCCGGCGTCTACCTGCGCGTCCAGGCGCTCTCGCGGATCTTCCTCGACAACTTCGACAACATCCAGACGAGCTACGTGACCCAAGGCCTCGAGATGGCGCAGATCACGCTGCGCTACGGCTGCAACGATTTCGGCGGCACGATGCTCGAGGAGAACGTCGTGTCGGCCGCGGGTTGTTTCCATTTGGCGCCGATCCAGAAGCTCGAGCGCGTGATCGAACGCGCGGGGTTCACGCCGGTGCAGCGCAACTCGTGGTACGGCATCGTCGATCCGCGCCGGCCCGAGCTCGCGCGTGGTCCGAAGAACCCGGAGGAAGCGCGCGTGCCGAACGCGACGCAACGCAGTGGCTCCGAGCGCGGCGCGTCCGCTCGCGGTGCGGAGGCACGCGCATGATCGCTCGGGCGAACTCCGCGGCGAGGGTCGTCGAGCTCGCGCGCTCGGTCGGACTCGGCGACGTCGCGGAGAAAGTGATCGCGAAGGAGCGCCTCTCGCTCGACGACGGCGCGCGGCTCTACCGACACCCGGAGATCCACGTCGTCGGCGCGCTCGCGAACTTCGTGCGCGAGCGGTTGCACGGCGACCTCGCGTACTTCAACGTCAACCAGCACGTCAACTACACGAACCTCTGCAACAAGCTCTGCCGCTTCTGCGCGTTCCAGCGCTTGCCGGGCCAGGAGGGCGCGTACCTCTGGAGCCCCGAGGAATGCGCGGCGAAGGTGCGCGCACAGCTCGACCAACCGGTGACCGAGGTCCACATGGTCGCCGGCGTGTGGCCGAAGATCCCGTACGAGTACTACCTCGACCTCCTGCGCGCCGTGAAGGCCGCGCGGCCTTCGATCCACGTCAAGGCGTTCACGATGGTCGAGCTCGACCAGATCGCGCGCGTCGCGAAGAAGCCGCTCGAGGTCGTGCTCGAGGAGCTCAAGGCCGCGGGCCTCGGTTCCGTGCCCGGCGGCGGCGCGGAGGTCTTCAGCGAGCGCGTGCGAGCCGAGACGTACCACCTGAAGATCAGCGGCGACGAGTGGCTCGCGATCGCGCGCAAGGTGCACCGCGCGGGCCTGCGCTCGAACTGCACGATGCTGCACGGCCACATCGAGACGATCGAAGAGCGCGTCGACCACTTGGATCGCCTGCGCCGCCTGCAGGACGAGACCGGTGGTTTCCAGACGTACATCCCGCTCTCGTTCCACCCCGACAACTCCGAGATGGCGGACGTGCCGGCGCCGACGGCGCTCGACGAGCTACGCGAGCTCGCCTTGGGCCGCTTGATGCTCGACAACATCCCGCACGTCAAGGCCTATTGGATCCTGATGGACGTGCCGGTCGCGCAGCTCGCGCTCGCGTACGGCGCCGACGACGTCGACGGCACCGTGGTCGAGGAGAAGATCTATCACGAGGCCGGAGCGACGACGCCCCAAGAGGTGCAGCGCTCCGAGCTCGTGCAGTGGATCCGCGACGCGGGCCGCATCCCGGTCGAGCGCGACACGCTCTACAACGTCATCTGGTCCGACGATCCCGAGCGCGCGCCCGTCGGCCGCCCGGCGCCGGTCGCCGTCTGACGAGCGCCGCAGACCGGCGGAATCGAGCCCTTCACGACGCTGATCGCGACGGCGATCGCGACGGCGATCGCGACCGTGATCGCGACGGCGATCGCCATGCCGGCCACGTGCCATGCGCGCCGGCGCTCGAGCTCCCGGCGCGAGCGAGAGGCCCTCGCGTTCGCACGGCGCGCATGCTCTGATCGGTGGCGCTCGATGAAACTCCTCCTTTGGCTCGGCGTCGGACCGCTCGTCCTGTTCCCGCTCGCCTGCGGGCGCGGCGAGACCCACGCCGCGTCTCGCCAAGAGCCTGCGCTCGCGCGCGACGCATCGCCGTTCGTCGAGGCGGCGCGCATCCGCATCCCGCGCGTCAAAGGCCGCCTCGATCACGTCGCGTACGACTCGAAACGCAACCGTGCCTGGATCGCGGCGCGAGAGGAAGGCTCGATCGAAGTGGTCGACCTCGCCGCACGCAAGCACGTGCTGTCGCTCGCGGGCTACGACGAGGCGCAAGGCATCCACTACTTGCCGGAAGTCGACCGCGTCGTCGTCGCGTGCGGCGCGGCGGGCACGCTCGAGGTCTTCGACGCGGAGACCGGCGACTCGGTCGCGAGCGTCGTGGTCGGACGCGACGCGGACGGCGTGCGTTACGAGGACATCCACCAACGCGTGATGGTCGGCTGGGGCGCGGGCTCGATCGCCGTCGTCGACACCAACGCGTGGAAAGTGATCTCGGCGTTCGCGCTGACGTCGCACCCCGAAGGCTTCGTGCTGGCGAAGGACGGCGAACGACTGTTCGTCAACCTGCCGGAGGAGAAGAAGGTCGTCGAGTTGTCGCGCTCGGAGAAACGGCTGACGAACTCGTGGCCGCTGGGCGAACGGCGCGGGAACTACCCGTTGCTCGCCGTACAGGACGACACGCGTTTGCTCGTCGGCGTGCGCGATCCCTCGACGCTCGTGACGCTCGACGCGACGACCGGCAAGGTGCTCGCGAGCGAGACGATGTCGACCGACGTCGACGACTTGTTCGAGGATGCGGCGCGTCAACGGGTGTACGCCGCGTGCGGCGAAGGCTTCGTCGACGTGTTCCAACTGCGCTCCGACGGACATTGGCGGCGCAGCGCGCGCCACCCGACGCGCAAGGGCGCGCGCACGGCGCTGTGGGTCCAAGCGACGGGCCGATTGCTCGTCGCCGTGCCGGCCGCGGGCGGCGCGCCGGCCGAATTGCTGGTACTCGAAACGTCGCCGTGACGGCCCGACTCGACTCGGACGGACTCGCCGAGCTGCTCGCGGAAGGCGAAGGTCGCAGGCTCGAGTTCAAGGAAGGCTTCTCGAACCCGGAGAAGCTCGCGCGCACGCTCGCGGCGTTCGCGAACACGCGCGGCGGAGTGCTGGTGATCGGCGTCGACGACGCCGGGCGCGTGCGCGGCGTGCCGCGGCCGGACGAAGTGCGCCGCGAGCTCGCGGCGGCGGCGCGCGACGCCGTCGATCCGCCGCTCGAGCTCGAACCGCGGACGCTCGAACTCGACGGCAAACGCGTCGTCGTCGCGACGATCGAGCTCTCGAAACGCCGGCCCCACGCCGTGCTCCACGCGAGCGGCGAACGCGAGATCGTCGTGCGCGTCGGCGCGTCGAACCGGCGCGCGGAAGGCGCGGCGAAGCGCGCGCTCGAGCTCGATCGACGCCACGCGGGCGGGCTCGCGCCGCTCGAGAAGAACATCCTCGCCTGGATCGGTGCGTTGACGCCGAAAGGCGACGGCGCGGCGTCGCGAGCGGACGTCGCGAGCTTCGCGAAAGCGCGCAACGTCGGCGTCCAACGCGCGCGGCGCGCCTTCATCGCGCTCGAACGCCGCGGCTTGATCGTCGGTTACGGGTCCGGCTCGCGGCGCGCGTACGCGTTGCCCTGATTCAGGGCGTGGTGAGGCTCGCCGGCGGCGCGTCGAGCACTTGGATCTCGGTCAGCTTGCGTTCGGCGGTGCGATCGCCCGAGAGCAAGATCCTGCCGTGCGGCATCCAGTTCGCCCACGCCGTGGTGATCTTCGGCTCGCGGTCCTCGCGCGACGTGAAGTAGGCCCACTGCTCGACCAAGTGCGTGTCGCGCGCGATCCACACGTGATACACGTTCTGCGGCGTGTCGCCGACGCCGACGAACGAGAGCTCGAGCACGTCCGCCGCTCGACCATCGGGCAACGCGCCGTCGCCCTTCCACTTCAGCGTCACGCCGTCGTCCTTCAGCTTGTACGGCATCACGAGCCAGTACGAGTCGTTGATCCAGATCGACTTCGCGCTCGCGAGCGCCTTCGCGCGCGCCGCTTCGTCGGTGATTTCGACGCCCTTCTCGAACACGCGGCCCTTGCCGGAGTTCACGTTCATCAGCACGACGCGCTCGCCTTCGTCGAGCCGATAGTCGCCGGTCCACTTGTCCCAGACGTGCTTGCGCCGGCCGAAGAAGTTCCAGGCGAGCACGCGCGTCTCGTCCCAGGCCTTGCGTCCGCCCATCGCGCACATGGTGCGGTCGGCGAGCTCGATCGCGCGCGCATCGGAGCCCGCGACGTCGAACGTCGGTGCGGCGGGATTCGCGTCGGACGCGGCGCGACAGCCGACGGCGGGAAGGAACGAAGCGACGACGAAGACGAGCGACGTGGCGAACTTCATGGGTTTCACTCCGAGGGTCGACCTAGGAACGAACGAGGATCGCGGCGGACGCTCGAATTGCAAGCCTGTGCTCGGCGGCGACGCACTTCGCGGCGGCGGTCCGCGTCACCGCGCCGCGTCGAGCTCCTTCGCGGATCGCCGTCGCCGTTCAGATCGGGCCCGCGGCGCGCCACCACGGCCTCGCGGGCGGCGCACACACGATCCGCACGGGCTCGCCGCCGATCGGGTGCGGAAGGACGAGCTCCGCGGCGTGCAGCGCGATGCTCTGGTCCTCGAGCGCGGATTCGGCGCCGTACTTCAGGTCGCCGAGGATCGGCGCGCCGAGCGTCGCCAGTGCGACGCGCAACTGATGCGGTCGGCCGGTCAGCGGTTCGAGCCGAACCAGTTGGCGCACGGCGGCGGCGTACTCGAACTCGCGCACGACCTCGAAACGCGTCAGGGCGCGCAGCGTGCCGGCACGTTCGCTCGCGAACGCGCGCACGACGTTCACACGCTCGTCCTTCGCGAGCCACTGCTCGACTTCGCCGTCACGGTGCGCGAGCCGACGCGACGCGAGCGCGACGTAACGCTTCTCCACGCGGCGCTCGCGGAACGCCGCGGAGAGCCGTTCCGCCGCCTTGCTGGTGCGTGCGAAGAGCACGACGCCGGACACCGGTCGATCGAGCCGATGCACGACGCCGAGGTACACGTTGCCGGGCTTCGACTTCTCGCGGCGCACGAAGTCCTTGGCGAGTTCCTGCAAGCTCGGATCACCGCTCTCGTCGGCGACCGTCGGCACGCCGGCCGGTTTCGCGACCGCGAGCAAGTGGTTGTCGGAGCACAGGACCTGGAGCGCGGTCACGCGGACTCGACTCCGCGCGAGAAGCGCGCGCAGAAGCCGCACGGCAAGAGACGTGGGTTCGGGCCGCTCTCGGCAAGCGCGAGTTCGCCCGCCTCGACGTTCGCTTCGGACGCGCCGCCGATCGCGCCGGCCAGGACGTTCGCGAGCGCGAGCGGCGACGTGCCGAACGCGTACGCCGAAAGGACGAGCACCGCGCGTTCGTCGAGCAACTTCGCGAGCGACGCGACGAGCGGCGCGAGGTGCTCCTCGAACTGCCACGTCTCGCCCTTCGGCCCACGACCGAAATGCGGCGGGTCGAGCACGATCGCGTGGTAGCGGCTCCCCCGCCGTTCCTCGCGCCGCGCGAACCCCAGCGCGTCGTCGAGCACGATGCGCAACGCATCGTCTGCGAGTCCGGAAGCGCGCGCGTTGTCCTTGAGCCAACCGAGCGACGCCTTGGACGCGTCGACGTGCGTCACCGCGTAACCGGCTTGCGCGGCGACGATGCTCGCGGTGCCGGTGTAACCGAAGAGGTTCAGGAGCCGCGGCTTCTCGACGCCGAAGCGCTGCGCGCGCGCAGCGAGCCAACTCCAATTCGCCGCTTGTTCGGGAAAGAGCCCGACGTGTTTGAACGGCGTCGGCCGGATCCAACAACGCGCATCGCGCCACGCGACTTGCCATTCGGGTTCCTTGGAGCGCGCGGCGGGCGGCGCCGACGGCGAGGCGCGCCAGAAGCCGCGTTTGCCGCCGCTCGCGGGATCGCGCTCGAACGTCAAGTGCGCGCCGGTCCAAACGCGCGCGTCGAGTCGCTTCGCCCAGAGCGCCTGCGGATCGGGCCGGCGCAACGTGAGCGCGCCGAATCGCTCGAGCTTCTCGCCCTCGCCGGAATCGAGGAGCTCGTGGTCGGCGAAAGGCTCAGGAACGAAGACGGCGGGACGCATCGAGCGCTCGTTCTATCAAGCTCGCGCACGGCGTTCACGCGTCGCGCGGTAGGCTCTCGCCATGAGCGCATCGCCGCCGCCGCGCGAAAACTTCGCTCCGACGCGTTGGAGCCTGGTGTGGTCGGCGGGCCACGCGTCGACGCCGACGGCGCGAGCCGCGTTGTCCGAGCTCTGCGCAGCGTACTGGTATCCGCTATACGCGTACGTGCGCCGCCAAGGCCACGATCCGCACGCCGCCGCCGACCTGACGCAGAGCTTCTTCGCGCGCTTGCTCGAACGCAACGACTTCGCCGCGGCCGAGCGCGAGAAAGGGCGCTTCCGGGCGTACCTGCTCGCGGCGCTGCGGCACTTCCTTTCCGACGAGCGCGACCGCGCGAACGCCGTGAAGCGCGGCGGCGCCGCGAACGTGTTCTCGCTCGACTTCGAAGCCGCGGAAGGCGCGTGGCGCGAAGAGCCCGTCACGCACGAAACGCCCGAACGCGCGTTCGAGAGGCGTTTCGCCGAAGAGCTGCTCGCGAGGGCGCTCGGCCGGGTCGAACGCGGCTACGCGGAACGCGGGGAGCGGCGCACGTTCGCCGTGCTCGCCCGCACGCTGACCGCGCCGGGCGACGCGAGCCATGACGACCTCGCCCGCGAGCTCGAGACGACCGCCGGCGCCGTCAAAGTCGCGGCCCACCGGCTGCGCGAACGCTGGCGCGCCGCATTGCGTGAGGAGGTCGCCGACCTGGTCGCCACCCCGGAGGACGTCGACGACGAACTCGCGGCGCTGTTCGCCGCCCTCTCTGACTGAGGATTTCGGAGCGCGGGTGTAACCTCGAAGCCCGGTCTCCTCACTCGCTTGCGGAGACAGAGAATGAGCACTCGGAACTGTCAACGCTGCGGAGCCACGTTCACGCCGACCCGCAGTCCTCACGGCCTGTGCCCGCGTTGCTTGCTCGCGGTCGGCATGCGCGGGCCGGACGAGCTCGAACCCGAGCGGCCGCGGCGGGCGCCGGACCTCGAGGCGATCGCGCCGCTCTTCCCGGAGCTCGAGCTCGTCGCACCGATCGGCGAAGGCGGCATGGGCTTCGTCTACCGAGCTCGACAGCGCGAGCTTGGCCGCGAGGTCGCGTTGAAGTTGCTCGCGCGCGAGCACGCCGACACGCCGAGCTTCGCCGAACGTTTTCGCCGCGAGGCGCGCACGCTCGCGAGGCTCTCGCATCCCGGCATCGTCGCGATCTTCGACTCCGGCGAACGCGGCGGCTGGTTCTACCTGCTGATGGAGTACGTCGACGGCGCGAACCTGCGCGATCTCATGAAGTCGACGCCGATCGAATCGAAACAAGCGCTCTCGATCGTCAGTCAGGTCTGCGCCGCGTTGCAGTACTCGCACGACCAAGGCGTCGTGCACCGCGACGTCAAGCCCGAGAACGTGCTCGTCGACCGCGAAGGCCGCGTGAAGATCGTCGACTTCGGGCTCGCGCGGCTGCTCGCCGGAGATCGCGGCGCGTTCGCGCTGACGGGCTCGCATCAAGTGATGGGCACCCCGCACTACATGGCGCCCGAGCAGTGGGAGAAACCGCAGGCGGTCGACCATCGCGCCGACATCTACGCGCTCGGCGTCGTGTTCTACGAGCTCCTGACCGGCGAGATGCCGCTCGGACGCTTCGACGCGCCGTCGAAACGCGTCGAGGTCGACGTGCGGCTCGACGACGTGGTGCTGAAGGCGCTCGAGAAGCAACCCGAGCGGCGTTATCAGCGCGCGAGCGAAGTCCAAGTCGACGTCGATTCGATCGCGGCGGGCGCCGGCACGCCGCTCGTGCGGGTTCCGGACGTTGCGACGACGGCGCCGACTCCGCCGACCTTCGGCACCGCGGCCTGGCTCGCGTTCTCGGCGCTCGGACTCGTGTTCGTGTGCGCGGCGATCGCACTCTGGCTGATCGCGCCGTTGCACTTCGGCACGTCCGCGGCGAATGCGTGGAGGAACGTCGCTCTCGGGCTCGGAGTCGCCGGCCTCGTCGCGGGTTTCGTCGCTCGAGGTCGGCTGAAACGGCGCCCCGACTACGCCGAAGCTCGGCGCACGCGCGGCGTGCACTGGACCGACGCTGCGCCGGCGCTCGTCGCCGCGAGCGGCGGCATCGGTCTCGCGTGCGCCGGGCTCTCGAAACCGAATCACCCGGCGACGGAGTTCCTGTGGCTCGCCTCCGCGGGGCTCGTCGTCGTCGGGACGCTGTCGTGGCTCGTCCGACTGGTGCAAGGGTGGCTCGGAGCGCGCGGTGTCCGCACGCACGCGCCGGCGGGGCCTGCGGCTTCGAACGAACGGCGATCCGCAGCGCCGGCCGCCGAGTTCCGCGCGTCGAGCCGCGGCTCGCTCGTGACCTTCGGCCTCGTGCTCTTCGTGGGGATCTACTTCCTCTCCTCGTCGCTGGGCTTCGTGCTCGGGGAACTCGTGTCCGGCACGCTTTCGACCGCCAACGGGCCTTCGCTCGTCTACGCGACCGTGCTCCAGATGGTCTTCGGCGTGCCCTGCTTGATCGCCGGGTGGCATGCGCTCGGACTCTCGTCGCGTGAATCACCGGTGTGGTCACGCGCCGGCGTCTCGAGCTTCGACGTGGTGCTCGCGCTGTTCGCCATCCTGGCGATCGCAAGCCTGACGACCTGGGGTGCCGTGGCCTGGAACACGGGGACCTGGACGCCGTTCGTGCACGGCACACTGAACCTGCTCGCGAGCGCGGCGCTCGTCGCGCGCCGCATCGCGTGGTGGCCGCGCGCCTACTTGCCGCCGCCGACGTCGGTGTAACCGAGCGAGTTCAAGAGCTCGGTGCGGCCCGAATCGTCGAACTCGACGGGCTCGTCGAACGCGGTCGGCTTGCAACGCTCCTCGTACGCGTCGATGTAGGTCACCGGGTGCTGCGCGAGGAACGCCGGGTCGATCAGCTCGTCGAGCACGCGCCCGGGCATGTCCTTCCCGATCGGCAATCCGAGCAGCGCGAGCACCGTCGGCGTCACGTCGAGCACGCTCGCCTTGCGCTTCAACGTCACGCCTTTCAGGATCGGCCCGCCCGCCGCCAAGAAGATGCCGTCGAGCTCATGGATGCCCGACTGGCCGACGTTGACCGGATCGTCGAGCTCCTCGGCGCGTTCGATGCCGACCGCCTTGTAGTCGACGCGCGTCTCGAGCCCGGGCAGTTTCCCCGACGCCTTGAAGCCGTGATCGGAGACGACGAGCACCACCGTGTTCGCGTCGAACTTGGGCAGGAGCTCGGCGAGGTACGTGTCGTTGTGCTTGTAGATCGACGGCACGATGCGGCCGATGCGCCGAGCCTCGTCGGGATCGACGTGGCCTTGGAACTCGCTCGGTCGGTAGAGGTGCCAGTACGTGTGCGAGATCGGGTCGACGGCGACGAGGAAGAGCAGCGAGAGGCTCGGCTGCGAACGCGAGAAGAGCTCGAGGCCGATCTTCTCGTACGTGCGTTGCTCGCAGAAGCCGAACTTGAGCACGCTCGGCGCGTGGAACGGGATCGGATGGTCCGCGTCGAGGATCTGCTTCTGCTCGTGCTCGGTGAAATCGGCGAGCGCGAAGATCTCGTCCGCGGGCGGCGCCTTCACCGGATCGACCACCAGGTCCTTCAGCTTCTCGATCAGCGCTTCCGGGTGCGTCAGCCGCCGGTCCTGTTTGCCGTCGGTCCAACTCGACCAACGGCTGTACGCGACGCGGTCGGAGACGACGAAGCCTTCGACCGCCTCCGCCGGCCACGTCACCCACCAACCGATCACGCCGACCCCGACGCCGAACGACGTGACCATGTTCCAGATCGCCGGGGCGGTGCGGTCGGTCGTCGCCATCAGCTTCGGCTTGTCCGCCGTCGAGTGCGTCGAGCGAAAGCGCGTGATCCCGTGGTCCTCGCGGTGCTTGCCGGTCGCGATCGTGGTCCAGACGCACGGCGAGAGGATCGGTTTCTGCGATTCGAGCGGCGCGCGGGTGCCGCGGGCGATCAACGACGCGAAGGTCGGGAGCTCGCCCCCCGCGAGCAGCGGGTCCATGACGACCCAAGTCGCGCCGTCGATGCCGACCACCACCACTTTGAGCCCGGACGGCGACGCGCCGTTGGGTCGCGGCGTCGATGCCGGGCCTGCCGGGGCTGCCGGGCCTGCAGCGCCCGCCTGGCCATCCGGAACGGCAGCCGAGCCCTGGCCGGGGGCATCCGCCGCCGGCGAACAGGCCCAGGACAACGCACCGAGGAACAGGGCCGAGACGCGGAGCGACGCGAGTGCCGACATGCGCTCGCAGTCTACCCGGCCCTCCTCGCGCACGACATGCGCGGCGCGTTCACCCGGCGCTCGTCGGCGCAGCGTCGTGAGCCGCCTCGCGCGCCTGCCGCCAAGCTGCTGCCGCCGAGTTGCTGCCGCCGAGGTCCTGCCACCAAGCGCTGCCGGCTCGACGCGGCCGGCGAGCATCGTCGCGGAGTCACGGCCCAGAGTCCCGCCGCGCTCCGCCGAGGAGTCCGCTCCGCCGGGGTGTCCGCTCCGCCGAGGAGTCCGCTCCGGCGGGGTGTCCGCTCCGCCGGCCGATCGGGGCCCGCGCGCGCGCCCGAATCCGCGCTGCGCGGAGCCTGCGAGAACCCTCGAAAAGCAGGCGTTTCGGCGCGCGCGCGCGACGGTCCGGAGCGCTAGATTTCGCGCCATGCCGAAACGGGTGCGCACGCTCCAGAGCGGTTCGAACCGCTCGGCCCGGTACGAGATCCGGGTGCGCCGGCGTTGGTTCGAGAAGAGCGAGCGCGAGTTGCTCCGCACCCCGCTCGCCGACCTCGAGCTCGACCTTGCCGACGCGCCGATCGCGCGTTCGATCGCGCGCCTCGAACGCGAGCTCGCCGCGCGCGAGATCGAGCTCCAACCGCACGTTTGGCTGTCGACTTCGTGGTTTTCGCCCGACGGCGTGCCGGGCATCGCGGTGCCCTTCTACCTCGCGCATCCGCGGCTCGTGCGGCTCGAAGAGGCCTACACCGGCGACGCCGAAGGCGCCGACGCGGCGAGCGCGATGAAGCTCTTGCGCCACGAAGCGGGTCACGCGCTCGACTCCGCGTTCCGCTTGCACGCGTCGAAGAGTTGGCGCGACACGTTCGGCAGCTTCAGCGCACGCTACGCGAGCGAGTACGCGCCACGTCCGTATCGGCGCGAGTTCGTGTTGCACCTCGACGCGTGGTACGCGCAGAGTCACGCCGCCGAGGACTTCGCCGAGACGTTCGCCGTGTGGCTCGATCCACGCTCGAACTGGCGCGAGCTCTACGCGGACTGGCCGTGCATCTGGAAGCTCGAGTGGGTCGACGAACGGCTGCAAGCGCTCGCTCGCAAGCGGCCGGAAGTGCGCAACCGCGAGACGCCGTGGGCACTCGACGAGTGCACGTGGACCCTCGGTCAGTACTACGCGCACAAACGTGCTCGCAAGGAACGCGAGCGCACGCCGCGACTCGATCGCGCGCTCAAGGCGCGGTTCGCGGCGCGCGCCGAACCGTTGCGTGGCATCGCGCTGCGCCGCAACGCCGGTTCGACGCGCAAGAGCATCGGCGCGCTGCTCACCGAGCTCGAACGCCGCACGCGCAACGTCCATTTCGAGGACCGTTACGTGCTGCGCGAGATCGTGCGAACGCTTGCTTCGCGCGGCGAACACCTCGGGCTCGCCATTGACGCGGGCGCGCCCAAGGACAGACTGAGGTCGCTGTTGTCGCTGGGTCCGACGATCCTGGAGTCGTGGATGCTGGGCCGACAACGCCACCTCCGATGAAGAAACTGCGCGTGCTCGTGCTGATGCACGAGGATCTCGTCCCGCCGCCGAACGCGGGCGAGTTGTCGGACAAGGACGCTCAACCGTGGAAGACGGAGCGCGACGTGCTCGCCGGACTCGCAGAGCTCGGCCACGAAGTCCGTCCGCTGGGCGTCCACGACGACCTCGGCGTCCTGCGCGCCGCGCTCGACGAGTTCGATCCGCACGTGACGTTCAACGTGCTCGAGGAGTTCCACGGCGCGACGATCTACGGCCAGGCCGTGATCAGTTTCCTCGAGCTCGTGCGCCGCGCGTATTCGGGCTGCAATCCGCGCGGACTGATGCTCGCGCACGACAAGGTGCTGACGAAGGAGATCCTCGCGTACCACCGCATCAAGACGCCGCGTTGCGCCGTGTTCCCGGTCGGTCGGATCGGCCGCAAGCCGAAGCGCTTGAATTGGCCGCTGCTCGTCAAGTCGACGTTCGAGGACGGCTCGCTCGGCATCTCGCAGGCATCGCTCGTCGCGAACGAAGAGAAGCTCCTCGAGCGCGTGCGCTGGATGCACGACGAGTTCGGCACCGACGTGATGGCCGAAGAGTTCATCGAAGGCCGCGAACTCTATTGCGGCGTGATCGGCAATCAGCGACTCGAGACGTTCCCCGTGTGGGAGATGCACTTCCAAGCCTGGCCCGAAGGCCAACCGCGCATCGCGACCGGCAAAGTGAAGTGGGATCTCGCCTACCAGAAGAAACATGGCATCGAGACGCGGGCCGCGACGCTCGAGCCCGCGCTCGAACGGGAAGTCGTGCGCGTGTCGAAGCTCGTCTATCGCGCGCTCGGTCTGTCGGGCTACGCGCGCATCGACCTGCGGCTCGCTCCCGACGGCTCGCTCCACGTGATCGAAGCGAACGCGAACCCCGACCTCGCCGCGGACGAGGACTTCGCCCAGTCCGCGAAGAAGGTCGGGATCGACTACCCGCAGCTCCTGCAACGCATCCTCAACCTCGGCCTCGCCTGGCGTCCGGCGTGGAAAGAGGTCGAAGAAGCGGTCGCGAGCTGAGCTCCGCTCACGGCGTGTTCAGGAAGCCCGACGCTCCGCCGTGCGCGGCGCCGTTCGGGTCGAACCACGAGTCGAGCACGATGCCGTTCAGCGGATCGGCGAGACGTTGGATCAGCGTCGCACCGAGCGGTCCGGCGAGTTCCGGGTCGAGCGCGCCGTCGCGCAGCGCCGCTCCGTTCGCGCCTTGCACCCACGTGTGGTTGTTCGAGCCTTGCGCGACGCCGCTCGCGTCGACGATACGGTCGAGGTTCAGGCGCACGCGGTTCGGATCGTAGATGCTCGCCGGCGCGACGTTGTTCGCGCCCTTGCGGCCCGCGAAGTTGTCGAGCGGGTTCACGGGCTGTCCGTGCTCGTCGAACAAGAAGAGCCCGGTGCCGAGCCCCGCGACCATGTGCGCGAACATCGGCGAGTCCATCTGGTTGCCGGTGTTCTGGCCGAAGTGCTGCGCGAGCAGGTTGTAGTCGAGCGACGCGAAGTCGTTCGCGGCCATCGCCGTGCGGAACGCGTCGTACTCGGTGCCGTAGTTCGCGAGCGAGTTGGTCGTCAGGTGACAGGCGTTGCAGTAACGCGGACCTTCCTTGTCCGCCGCGACCTTGCCGCGGATCGAGTGCGCCATGATCGAGTTGTGGCTCATCGACTGGATGCCGGCCAAGTAGTTCGCGCCCTTGCCCTGGCGATCGCTGAACGTGAACACCTTCGAGACGGTGTTGTTCTTGTCGATCCACTTGTAGAACACCTTGGTGTTCGCGCTGAACTGCGTGATCTTGCCGCGCGTGTTCACGCCGAGTTGGAAGAAGAGCGGCGACTGGTACGTGAAGTCGGCGGTCGCTTGTTTGTAGATGATGCGCTCGCCAGTGACGTTCGAGAAGTTGTTGCCGGTGTCGTACTCGCCGGACAAGTGGCAGCCCATGCACGTGTTCGTCCACGAGCCGTGGCACGAAACGCAGTCCATCGAATCGGTGTGCGCGAAGCCGTTCGCCGTCCAACCCGTCTGCTTCGGGCCCGTGCCGTTCGACGGATCGTTGTCGATCCGGCCCATCGCGTAACTCGCCTTGCCACTGTAGACCGGCTGCGAGGTCAACGGATTCGTCCGGCCCGTGTCGACGATCGTGTCGCGCGTCTGCGGCAGGAAGTGCAGCTCTCCGTCGAGTCGCCCGCGCAACCAGTACGCGCCGTTCGCGTCCTTGTAGACGTGGTCGAGCACGTTGCCCGCCGCGTCGTGCGCGAGGTCCTTCGTCGAACCGTCCCACGCGGTGCCGGACTGCGTCGACGCGTAGGCGTCGATCGTGCCGTGGCAGTTCTCGCAACGGATGCCGACCTGCTGCTCCATGCGGCTCGCGATGTCCGCGCCCGGCGTCGACGTGTCGCCGCCGTGCAAGTCGTACGAACCGTGGCAGTCGATGCAACCGAGGCCCGCTTCGTGGTGCACGTCGGCCGGCGTGTCGTCGCGCCCGTCGCCGTCGTAGTCCTCCTCGAGCAGGTACTGGTTGTGGTTGCGACCGTTGAACGTCGTGTTGCCCACCGCGGGATCGAAGAGCCGCGTGTCGTTGGTCGTGCGCAAGTACGAATCCGGGTTCGCCGGGTACTGGCGGTTGTTGCGCACGTCGGCGTTCTGGTCGAGACGGACGCCCCAGTACTGCATCACCGTGCGGTTCGAACCTTGGTGGCAACCCGCGCACGCGTGGTCGTCGATGCCCGCGACGGGCAAACCATCGGTGCCGGTCTGCTTCACGCTGCCGATGCGGTGCATGCGGGCGTGCGGACGCTCGGGCTCGTCGATGTCGTCGGGATCGAGCGGCTCGGTCTTGTCGATGTTCGGGTCGGCGGAACCGCTGCGGCCGCCGAGGCTGTACTGCATGTGACACGCCGTGCACCCCGAGGAACGGAAGTCGCCGGCGCGGTTGTTCGCGCCCGCGCTGCCCAAGTGGCAATCGCCGCAAGTGAACGAGATCTGCTCGACGAAGAGCTTGTGGAGCGGCGAATCGGTGATCACCGAGCCGTCGGGATTCTGATCGTCCTCGAGCGCCGCCGCGAAGAAGTCGGGGTTGTTGAACGCTTGGTCGGGCGCCGTGACGCCGAACAGGCTCGACACCGGCGTCTCGATCAACGTCTCGATCGCGCCGACGACGGCCTGCGCGCCGACGAAGTTCGTGTTCGTCGCGGCGCGGAACGCGAGGTCGGACGCCGTGTCTTCGTAGAGCCCTTGGTTCCCCGGCACCACGTTCTCGGCGCCGATCGCGTACGTCGCGCCGGACCAGATGCCGGCTTCGGTCGCGAGCAGACTGGTCGAGACTTCCTCGGCGTGGTTCTCGTGACACTCGCCGCAACCGCGCTCGAGCTTGACGATGCGCAGGTCGCCCGGGTTGACGAACTGCAGGTAGTCGAGCGCCGTGTACGTCTTGCCGGCGACGGTGTAGTCGGGGAACTTGTCGATGCCGGCGAGCGTCAGGCGATTGAAGTACGCCTTGGCGTCGGTGAGCAATTTCTGGTCGTCGCCGATCTGCGGCGGCGGCGGCACGTGGCTCGTCACCATGTCCGTGCCGTTCGGATCACCACCGTGGCACTGCGTGCACGCGAGCGTGTCGGCGCCGGTGAACGGGTGCGGGTTCTCGATGCCCGGACCGGAATAGTCGTCCGAGACCGAGCCGTTGTGGCACACCATGCACGACTCGGCGCTCTTCGTCTCGAGCGCGCCTGTCTCTCCGCTGCAACCCACGAGCGCACCGAGCACGACCCAACCGACGAACGAAACGAACGACCGCAACGACGACATGACTCCCCCGTCTTGGGCCGACGCGTGCGCACCCCCCATGCGCCGCCTTCGCGCCCGACTCCCTGATGTCGCCCTGATCGGAGCGCGCGCGATCCGATCTTGAGCCCAGGTCCCTACGCCCAGGCCCGCAACCGCATCAGTTGCCGGTGTCGACTTGATACCACGTGCGCGGCAAGTGGCAGCGCTCGCAGTGGTCGGTGAGCCCGAGCCCGAAGTGATTCGGGTTGTCGGTCGCGGCGAGGTCGTCGAAGTGACAACTGACGCACTCGGGATCGGTCGGCACGAAACGACCGACTTCCGCTCCCGGGTGGCAACGATTGCAGGCCGTCGCGGCATGCACGCCGATCAACGGGAAACGCGAGTGTTGATGCTCACCGCGTTGATCGGTCGGGCGCCAATTCCACTGAGTGTGGCAATCGGCGCAGTCGGGCCCGAGTCGGCCTTCGTGCAGGTCTTCGTGGCAGCCGACGCAGCCGCGTTGTTGGAAGACGCCCGCGGGGCCTCGATCGTTGTGACAGAGGAGGCACTGCGCCTTCGCGTGCGCCCCTTCGAGCGCGACGCCGGTCTCCGCTGCGTGGTCGAAGGCGAAGTCCGCGGCGAGCGTCTGCCAGTCGCCGCCGACGTGGCATTGATCGCAGTCCGCCGGAAAAGTGTCGTGCGGCAGCACGGGCCCGAAGCCCGACCACCACAGATGCTGCTTGACGGCGTCGGGGCCGCGCAGCGCGCACGCAGCGACGAACGCTGCGAGCGAGAGCGAGACGACGGTGACGATGCGGGTGCGTCGCATGGCGGCCTCAGAAGCTCCGTTGCAGGAAGACGTGCAGCGCGAACGCCGTTTCTTGGTCCCAGAAGAACGCTTCGACGTCGCAGGCGAAGCTCCAGCCGTCGCCGAAGTGTCCGTCGCGACCGCAGCGCAGCCGGTGCTGCGGCAGCTCGTTGTTGTCGCTCGCGAACCCGTCGATCAGGTTCTGTGCGAATTCGTAGTCGGCGCGCCAGGCGCCGTAGGCGTCGTCGCGCGCGAACCGGGCTCGCGCGCCGTAGGTGCGCGAGAACCGTCCGCGCGTGCCGAAGAGCGCGAGTTCGCCGCGACCGCCGTCGCACCAGAATTCGCGTTTCGTGAGCCCGAGCTCGCCGTCGGTCCCCGATTCTTCTTCGTCGGTCCAGAGTCCGCCTTCGAACGCGAGCGAGAACTCGTCGTCGAAACGGTGCTCCCACTCCGCCGCGACGCGCTCGTGCCGGTCGTCGGCGAGCGCCGCGGCGGAGAGCGGCGGCACTTCGTGACGGTCGATCTCCGGGATCGAGAGGTGCGTCGCCGTGAACGCGAGTGAATCGCCGCCGGAGAAACGACGCCAGGCGCGTGCGTAGAGCTGCGACACGTCGAAGCCCGGCCCTTTCGCGTCGTCGCCAGAC
Organism: Planctomycetota bacterium; assembly: GCA_023150475.1. Taxonomy (GTDB): domain Bacteria; phylum Planctomycetota; class UBA1135; order UBA1135; genus JACRIN01. Next base: position 114,214 of record JAKLKU010000013.1, on the reverse strand, counting down.
GTGTAGTAGTCGACCCACGCCGTCGCCGCCGCCTGCCACCCTTCGAGCGGCAGGTACTCGACTTTCGCGACCAAGAGATCGCGGTCGGCGTCGGCGTGGTGGAACGTTTTCTGCGCGCCGAGCGACGCCGACGCGAGCTCACTGTCGTCGAAGACCCAGCGGTAATAACCCGCGACTTGGAAATCGTGTCCGGACTCGTAGTCCTCGTCGGGTTCGGGCATCCAACCGACGCTGGCGCCGAAGCGGTTGCCGCCGTCGAGTCGCCGGCCCCATTCCGCGCCGTCGACGACGCCGAACTCCGGCATGCCGCGTTGCAGGAAGCGGCCGAACTCGACGCGGTCGGTCGAGAAGCGCGAGTCGCCGAGCGTGTACGACGCGCGATCGACGCGCAGCCTGGTCGCGTCGACGTCCTGGTCCGCGGGATCGGGCGGCAGGTCCGTGCGCCGCGCGTTCACTTCGAAGTCGAGCGCGATGCGCTCGCCGTGACCGAGCTGGTTGTCGCCGAAGAGGCTCGCGCCGATCCGTTCGTAGCCGTCGGTGCGCTCGTCCTCGGAGCTCGTGTATTCGTCCGCGCTGGTCCAGAGGCGCCCTCGCCAACTCGGCGTGCGTTCGGCGGGCCGGAGCGGCACGACGCGCGCGAGCAGCGGCTCGTCCGCTTGGAACTCGTCGTCCGCGCGCTCCCACGGCGGATGTTCCTCGAACTCCGGCGCGGTTTCCTCGACTTCGGGCGCCGGCTCGATGCGTTCGACTTCGGCGGCGACGCGCGAGCTCGGGATGGCCGCTTCGCCGCGCGCGCCGAGTTCGACTTGCGCCTTGGGATCGTCGAGCAACACGAGCGCGTTGCGCTCGCCGACTTCCGAGACGCGTCCGTCGACCGTGCCGCCGCCGCGCAGCCGGAAGCGCACACGATCGCCGATCGCGAGGCCGTCGCTCGAGCCGCGGTCGACGAGGACGCCGCGCGGACGCTGGGCCGCGACGCGCAACTCGACCGTCTGCACGGCGCCTCCCTGCTGCTGTGCCGCCGCGGGCGGCGCGAAGCACGCGAGAGCGAGCGCGAACGCGACGATGCGGTTCATTCCTTCCTCCTCGTCTTCTTGCGGAGCAGCACGTCCTCGTGCACGCCGTGGCACTCGACGCACGTGATCGGCAGAGGCCGGTAGCGCACGGCTTCGCGGCCGTCCGCGAGGTCGACTGCTTCGTGACACGCACTGCAGTCGAGGTCGGCGTGCTGCTCGCCGAGCGCGAAACGCGCGTCGCGTTCGTGATCGAACCGCAGGTAGTCGGGCGCGCCGCTCGTGTGGCACCGCGCGCAGTCGGTGCGGCCTTCGACGCGGAACTGGCCGGCGTGCGGGTCGAAGTGACAATCGGCGCACGCCGGGCCGTTGGCGCGTTCGAGCGTGCGGCCGAGTTCGTCGGCGCGCCGCAGCGGCGCATGGCACGCGGTGCACGCAGCCGCGGCGTGCTCCTCGACGAGTGCGAAACCGGTCCAACGGCCGTGGTCGAACGGCTCGACGAGCGACCGGAACGAACTCGAGTCGTGGCACCGCGCGCAATCCTCGCGGCCGCCGAACGTCTCGAGCGCCGGCACGCGGTCGAACACGCCGGCGTGCGGATCGTCGTGGCACGTCACGCAGCCCGAGAACTCGCCGAAGTGCTCCGCGACACGACCGAAGCGCCGGCCGAGTTCGTCGGGCTCCTCCGCGAGCGGATGACAGACGGCGCACTCGGCTTGCGCGTGCGCGCCGTCGACGGCGAACCCGGTGAAGCGTCCGTGGTCGAACACGGCGGGCGGCACGTCGGCGAACGTCTCGTTGCCGTGGCAACGCGCACATTCGCCGGCGTCGAGCGCCGGCAGTTCGTCGGTGACTCCGGCGAAGAATCCGTCGTGCGCGTCTTCGTGGCACGCTTCGCAGACACGTTCGGTGCCGTGGAACGCGCGCGGCGTGCCTTCCGGCGGATCGACGTGGCAGTCGCGGCACTCGCGCTTCGTGTGCGCGCCGACGAGCTCGAAGCGCGTCCGCGCGTGGTCGGCGAGGTCGAACTCGTGCGGCTCCCACGCGAGCCTGCCGTGGCAGGCGAGGCAATCCCCCTCCGCGAACGGGCCCTCCGCGAACTGGCCCTCGTGCACGTCCTCGTGACAGACGCTGCACGTGTCGGCGTCGCGCCGCGGATAGCGCGCTTCGAACTCGAGCTCTTCGGGCGCGTGACACGTCGCGCACGCGGCCTCGTGGTGTGGCGCATCGAGCCGGAAGCCCGACGCAGCGTGTTGCTCGGGCGTGATCAGCGCGGCGAGCGCCGGGTCGCGGAAGCTCGTGTGTTCGGCCTGGTGGCACGTGACGCAGGTCGCGCCTTGCGTGCAGCTCGAAAGCTGCGCGACGCCTTCGACGAAACTCGGCGCGTGCGGCATCACGTGGCAGTCGATGCACTCGCGCGGCGCGGGGCGCGAGCGGCGCTCGCCGAGCACTTCGAGCGAGTGCGGCTCGTCCTTCGCGTGGCACTCGCGGCAACCGACGTCGCCGTGGCCGCCGACCAGCGGCAGGAAGCGCTCGTGCCCGACCGAATGGAGCCCGTCCCAACGCTCCTGGCCGTGGCATGTCGTGCAGCCGATCTGCATCCGCCCGTCGTGCGGGTCGGCGTGGCACGTGCCGCAGTCCTGATCGAGTCCGCGGAAGCGCTGCGCGCCGGCCGGCAAGTCGTCGTCCCACGCGTACTCGTGGCATTGCACGCAGTCGAGCTCGAGGTGCGCGCCGTTCATCTCGAAGCCGACCCTGCAGTGGTCGAAGCGCTTCACGTCGTCGATGCCGGCGAGCGCGAAGCTGCGCGCATTGACGAGCTCGAAGTCGGCGCCGTGGTGCTCGTCGTGGCAGGTACCGCACTCGTTGACGATCTCGGGGGCGAGGAAGCCGTGCACGCCCGACTTGTTCTCCATGTCCGCGGCGATCGGGTCGTGGCATTCGTTGCACGACTCGGTCATGTCGGCGAACCAACCGCCGTGACACTGCTTGCAACCCGAGCGGCCCTGCAAGTCGCTTTCGCGGCCGTGGACCCGCGCGAGTTCGCCGGGCGCGGCGCGGCGCGCGTCGACGACGGCGACGAGCACGACGACCGCGAGCGACGCGGCGCCGATCCAGAACGCCGGACTGGTGAGCTTCACGGCGTCGCGCTCCCTTCGTGCAGGAACGCGCCGTAGCTCAGCGCGTAGACGACGTGCAGGACGACGAGCACGACGAGCAGCAACGCGCCCCAACGGTGGAGCCAACGCCACGCTTCGATCAAACCGCGCAGGTCCTCGAAGTGGGCCGCGGCGACCGCGGTGCGCTGCGCGCTGCGAGCGAGCGCGAGCACGCCGGCGATGCGCTCTTCGGCGACGCCGTCCTTGCGACCTTCCGCGGCGGCGCGCGCGAGGCCACGCTCGAGCTCACGCCGCTCGGCGAGGAGCCCGAGCAGTCGCCCCGGAAGCGACTTCTTCCACTGCACGCGTTCGATCGCGCCGTCGAGCTCCTTGCGCACGCGCTCGGCGAAGCGCCGGTCGACGCGTGCCCACGCTTCGCTCTCGCGTTCGAGCCGCAGCTTGACCTCGGCGAGCTCGAGCTCGCGTCCGCTCGCCGCACGCGGCACCCACGCGTAGACGTAGCGCCCGAGCGCGCCGGTGGCGAGCAAGAGCACGAGCGCCCAGAGCGCGTGCCCGCCGAGCGAATCCTGCGGCGCCATCGCCGCGTGCAGGAGCGCGCAGAGCACGGCCGCGACGCCGGTCGCGACGTGGCTCGTCATCCAGCCGGTGAGCGAACCCCAATCGCGCGCGAACTTCGTCGAACGCCGCACGAGGTAGAGCAGGTTCACGACGATCAACGCCGCCGCGACGATGCCGAGTGCGAAACCGAAGCCGCGGTCGGGCCCGAGCGACAGATGCTTCGGGTTCATCGGGCGCTCCTCGAACGACAACGCGTAGTAGTCGGCGTTCCACACGGCGAAACCGAGCGCGAGCGCCGCGCAGACGGTCGCGCCGACGAGCGCCGGGAACACGCCGGTGCCACGTTCGACGAGCGGCGTCGCGGCCGGACGCTCGCTCGGATCGAAGGAGACGCCCGAACGTTCGAGCATGGCGACCGGCGACGTGCCGCCCGCGAGCACGAACACGTCGTCGTTCGCGAGCTCGAGCGGCCGAGTTGCGCCGTCCTTGCCTTGTTCGAGTCGCACGAGGCCGGGCTCGATCGCGACCGGCCGCGTCTCGAACAACACGGCGAGTTTGCCTTCGGCGCGCGCGCGTTCGACGTGTTCGAGGTTGCGCGTGCGCAACCGGAAGAACGCGTCGCGCCGATACGCGAGCGTCACTTGCGTCTCGGGCTGCGCGGCGAGCGCGAGCGCCGCTTCGACGGCGCTGTCGCCACCGCCGACGACGAGGCAGCGCCGACCGCGGTACGCGCTCGCGTCCGCCAAGCCGTACACGACGTGCGGCAGCTCCTCTCCCGGCAGCCCGAGCTTCTTCGGACTGCCGCGTCGGCCGAGCGCGAGGCAGACGTGCCGCGCGTCGATCGCGCCGGTCGATGCGTGCACGCGCCACCCACCGTCCGCGCGCCGTTCGCAGCGCTCGAAGCGCACCCCGCAGCGGATCGCGAGCCGCTGCGAGTCCGCGACGCGGCGCCAGAGCTCGATCAGCTCTTCCTTCTCGTACTCGGTCTCGAGCACGCCGACGCTCGGCAGCTCGACCGGCCGCAGCACGACGAGCTTGCGGCGCGGATAGCGCGCGACCGTCCCGCCGAGGTCGTCCTCTTGTTCGACGAGCACGTAGCGCAGTCCGTGGCGCTGCGCCGCGAGCGCGCACGCGAGCCCTGCCGGTCCCGCACCGACGATGCAGAGGTCGAGCTCCTCGCCGCCGACCTTGCCGCGCCGCGCGACTTCGTCCGCGACCGCGGTGCCTTGCTCGATCGCGCTCTTGATCAGCGCGTGCGCGGTCACTTCGCCGGCGAGGAAGAGCCCCGGTGCGTGCGGCGCTTCGAGCCGCTCGTCGAGCACGGGCACGTCACGCCGCTCGGCGAGGTTCTTGACGGTCACGGTGATCGCGCCGACGGGACACTCGCGCTCGCATGCCGCGTGACCGACGCAACGCGCACCGTGGACCACCAGCGCTTGTCCGTGGACGAGCTCGAGCACACCCTCTTCGGGACACGCCTTGACGCACGTGCCGCAGCCGAGGCAACGCGAGAGGTCGATCACCGGCTCGACGAGCTGCGTGCCGCCGGCGCGCAGCGTGCGTTCGCGAGCGACGAGCGCCTGCTGCATGCGACCGAGCTCCGCGCGGCGCCGCCACGCCGTTCCCAGCGCGACGGCGAGCACCAGCACGAGGCCGATCAGCAGCGCCCAAGTCATCGAGGAAAACGCCCGAGAGAGGTGCGCGCGGCGCGAGCGGCGGCGACGCCGGGCTCGAGCCGCGCGATGGACCTCGTTCGCGGCTCAGTGCTGCTGCTGGTCGTCGGGCGTCGGCTGCGGCGCGGGTTCGTGCTCCGGCGCGGGCGCTTCCGGTTGCGGCGCGGGCTCGGCCTTGGCGACCGTCGCGGGCTTCTTGCGCAGCGTGTTCGACTTCGCCGCGGGCTTCGGCGCTTGCGCGACCGGCTCGGGCTGCGCTTCCGGCGCGACTTCGCCGCGCAGCGCGGACGCAGCGACGTAGCTCTTCGCCGCGGCGGCGCACGCGTCGAGCCGGCGATCGAGCTCGGTCGCCTGGAATTGCAAGCCGTCGACGGCGCCGGCGATCGACGCGACCGAGGAAGCGTTGAAGTCGTGCTCCAGGAAGAGCGCGTGGTCCTTCAGGTCGGCGTTGAACGCTTCGTACGCGACATCGGCGGCGCGCACGGCGCGCAGGACGGCGTCACACCGCGCACGGGTCTCCTCCATGCGCGCTTGGCTCTGCTGGCGGAGCTTCGTGTTGCCGAACTGCTCGAGGTCGGCGGTCCAACGCTCGAACACGGCGTTGGCGGAGTTCTCGAGCGGCACGATCGAGTCGGCGAGTTTCTTCGACTGCTCCTCGGAGGCTTCGATGCTCTTTTCGAGCGTCGCGTGCGCGCCGATCGCGTCGCCGTCGAAATCAGGCCCGACGATCGACTGCAGGACGCCGTACGCGGCGTGAGCGGAGTCCTTGCAGAGCAAGGATTCGACTTGGACTTGCTCGACACGCGCGAGCAGCTCGTCGACTTGTCCGAGCCCCTGCTCCTTCTTCTGGCCGAAGCCTTGGAGCGACGAGCAGGACGACAGTGCGACGACGACGGGAGCGAAGCACACGAAGGTGCGCAATTGCATCGGACATTCCCCGAATGTTGGTCTCGTGGGGCGCGAGTCCCTCCGACTCGCGCGGATCCCTCGACGCTTCGATTCGGTTCGCGTTCGAACGGATCTTTAGCGACGGTCGCTTTCGCAGCGTGCCGATCGCCGGCGTCAGTGCGCTTCGAGACGCACGAGCGAACGAGCGAGCGCGAAGAATGCGCCACGTTCGAGCCGGACCAAGTCGGTCGGACCGCAGAGCTCGAAGACCCACGTGTCCGCGGCTCCGATCGCGACGAGCGCGACGCGTGACTTTCTTTCCGTGCCGCGCTCCGCAGGAGCTTCCAGGTCGACGATGCGCGCTTCGCGGCCGCACAACCGCGCGGCCGGCCAATCGAGCGGCTCGTCGTCGCCGCTCGCTTCGAGCGCGAACTCTCGCCGCCAACCGTCGACGAGCGCCGCGAGGCCACCGCCGTCGCCCGCGAGTTCGGTCAGCCGACACGCAAGCCGCGGATTGCCGCGCACGTAGAACGCCGCGAGTTCCTTCGGCGACACCGCGCGCACGCGCCAACCGTCCGGCAAGTCGAAACCGAAGCTCGGCCGCGGTTTCGCGCTCCGCGCGAGCGCCGCGACGGCGGCCTCGTCGTCGGGCTCGCCGTAAGACTCCACGGCGGCGTCGGCTTCGACGCGCTCCGCGGCCGAAGATGCGGCGGCCGACGATGCGACGGCCGACGCTGCGACGGCCGACGCTGCGGCGTTCGACGTTGCGGCGTTCGACGTTCCGGCGACCGGCGTTTCGGCGTTCGGGGCCGCCGGCGAGCTCGCCGGCGTCGAGGAACGCGCGGACTTCGTCGGTGCGTAGCGACCGCAGCCGCTCGCCACGAACGCGCCGCAGACGATCGACGTCCAAAGTGCAGTACGGACGGACTTCAAGCGCACACTCCCTCGTTCCAAGGCCCCCTCCTCGGTGCGATCCGCTCGCGGTTCGACCGCGACGGGCGCCGCGCTTGAGCCGCGACGTGCAAAGGTCGTGTCGCGCCCCGCCGGCTCGCCGCTGCGCCGCGGGTGTTATCCTCCGCGGATGCGAAGCTCCCTGAAGGTCGGCGCGCCGCCCTATCTGGTCGCGCGGCCGCTGCACCTCGGGCTCGAGCGCGAGGCGCATTTCGAGCTTTCGTTCGACGTGCCGGCGCGTCTGGTGGAACGACTGAGGAGCGGCGCCCTCGACGTGGCGCTCGTCAGCTCGATCGAACTCTTCCGCGCGCCCGGTTATCGGTTCGTGGCGGGCGCCGCGGTGCTCGGCCGAGGCCGCGTGTCGAGCGTCCAACTCTTCCTGCGCCGGCCGTTCGCCGAATTGCGCGACGTCGTCCTCGATCCGTCGAGCCGCGCGGCGCAGACCTTGGTGCGCGTGCTGCTCTCCGAACGACTCGGCCGCGACCGCGTGACGTTCCGCGAACCGCTGCCGCTCGCGAACGGCGAACGCGCGGACCCGCGCGCCGAAGCGGAGCGCTCCGGAGCCGACGCGTGGCTCGCGATCGGCGACGCGGCGCTCTGCACGAAACTCGGGGCCCATCCGCCCGAAAGTTTCGACCCCGCCGCGGCGTGGGTCGCCGAGACCGGACTCGACTTCGCGTTCGCCGTGTGGATCGTGCGGCCGGGAGTCGAACTCGACGCACGCGAGCTCGCTGCGTTCCACGCGGCGCGCGAGCGCGGCGTCGCGGCGATCCCGGAGCTCGCGCGCGAAGCGAGCTCGCGGTGGCGCCTCGCAGAAGACGCGTGCCTGCGTTATCTCGCCGAGGAGTGCGGCTTCGCGCCCGGGGCGGAGCTCACGCGCTCGCTCGAACTCTTCCGCGATCGCGCCGCCGCGTTCGACCTCGCGCGCCCGGAGTTCCCCGCGCTCGCACTCGCCCCGAAGGACCACGATGTCGCCGCGCCTCGTCGCTGAATCCACCTGCCCGCACTGCAAGGCGGCGCTCCCCGAGCCGAAACCGCGAGTCTGCCCCGAGTGCGCGGGCTCGCTGCAGCAGCGCTACTTGAAGGCAGGCTGCCTGACGAGCGCGCCGAAGCTCTTCCTCCTCGGCGGCGCCCTCGTCTGGCTCGTGCGCGAACTCGTCGCCTGACACGAACGCACGGACCGCCACGCGAGTCGCGCAGCGGTCCGTGCTGGTTGCGCACGTCGTCAGGGCAAGACGAGCGTCTGCATCGCGGTCGAGAGCCCGATGTTGTTCGGCGCGCTGAAGCCGTTGTCGCGCATCCAATACTGCGCGAAGAACGTCGTGCCGGCGACCAGGCCCTGCGAGCTCATGTAGGCGTGCGACATGTGGAAGTCGTACCAACCGTCGCACGGGCCCGTGTTGTAGGGCTGCGACGTCTGCACCGGCGTGCGCACGATCGGCGGCTTGACGCACAACGTGCCTCCGCCGAACGGCAGGCTCGCCGACTGCAGCGACCAGATCAGGATGCCCGGCTTGTTCGGGTGGCACTGGATCGCCTGGATGTGGAAGTTGTCCGCGACCGAGAGCGTCGGGCAACCGAAGAGCCAGATGCGCGGCGAGCAGCCTTGGCTCGTGATCTTCGCCGTGCAGTACTCGCTCGGGCTCGGCACGTTCGAGAGTCCGATGTGCAACGAGCCGCCGTACGGCGCGGTCCAGTAGTCGAACGGCGCACCGAAGATCACGTCCGCGTACGGGTCCGCGTTGATCAGGCCGGGCGCGCAGAGCGTCTGGCCGTAGCCTTGGTTCACGACGCCGCCGTAGCTCTGCGTGAGCACGTTGCCGGTCGCACCGCTGAAGACGTCGACGCGGCCCGCGTCGGTCAACACACCGCTCTCCGCGAGCGGCGCACCGACTGCGAAGTCGTCCTTGCCGTCGCCGTCGACGTCGCCGAGGCCGATGACGGCGCTGCCGAACGTGTCGCTGATCGCGCCGCCACCGAGGTCGAAGAGCACGAACGGCAGACCGCCGCTCAATACGACGGCGCGTCCGGAGAAGTTGCCGTTGACGTCGGCGAACGGCTCGCCGATCAACACTTCGTCGAGCCCGTCACCGTTGACGTCGAAACCGCCGCTGACCGAATAGCCGAGGCTGCCGACGCTGTACGTGCCGGTGTAGGTGTAGACGAGCGAGTACGGAGACGCGCCGGAGTAGACGTACGCGCGGCCGCAGTTGAGCGGCGCGGCGCCCGAGTCGTAGCTCGGCGCGCCGACGATCAAGTCGGGGATCGCATCGTTCGTGTACCGTCCCGCGCCGGCGACGGCGGAGCCGAAACCGTCGCCGATGTGCGCGCCGTAGAGCGTCTTGAAGAGCACGTGCGTCGCGCCGTTGAAGAGGTACACCGCGCCCGCGTTGGTCGCGACGGTGTCGTCGGTCGGCACGCCGACCGCGTACTCGGGCTTGCCGTCGCCGCTCCAGTCGCCGACGTTCGCGATCACGGCACCGAACTGGAGCCCGGAGAACGCACCGACCGACGTGTGCAGGATCGCGCCGGTCGCGCCGTTCACCACGTACTTCGCGCCGCAGTCGATCGTGGCGCCGAGGTCGGCGCCCGGCGCGCCGACGACGAACTCGTTGACGCCGTCGCCGGTCAGGTCGCCGATGCCGGCGAGCGCTTCGCCGAACCGATCGCCGGTCTTCTGGCCCTGCACGAGCAACACGGCGCCCGTGATCCGGGTCGAGACGACCTGGACGTGGCCCGCATCGGGTTCGAGGCCGTCGGCTTGCGGCGAGCCGACGATGAAATCGGCGCGGCCGTCGCCGTCGACGTCGCCGATCGCGGAGGCCGCGGCGCCGAGCCGATCGCCGGGGAGCCCCCACATGCCGAACAGACCGGCCTGGGCGAGCGCGGTCGAGGAGCACAGACCGCCAGTGAGGAGAATGCACGTGAGCTTCATCGGAGTTCCTTCTCGAGTGACCACGCGGCGCGAACTCGCAGCCGCCGCGTTCGACATGCGCACCGGCGTGCAGTCGTTACCGGCAAGTCCGTTTTCCGCCGCGCCGCCCCGGGCGATCGCCCCGCGCGTCCCTTGCATCCGCCTCGGAGCTCCTATAGGAAGTGCGCGGAGATCGAGGTCGCATCGTGGACAACAACGCCAGCCCCACTCTGTTCGACATGGAAGCGAGCGCCGCCGCCGGAGCGAAACAACCGAAGAAGGCCGACGACGACGCTGCGGCCGAGGCCGGCCAGCCGAAGCGCGAAAGCGAGTCGAAACGCCGCGCGACGGCCCAGGAGATGGCCGAGAAGCAGCGCGAGATCTCGGTCTCCGAGTTCTTCACGAAGAACCGGCACCTGTTGGGATTCGATTCGCCGCTCAAGGGCCTCCTCACCGCCGTCAAGGAAGCGGTCGACAACTCGCTCGACGCGTGCGAGGAAGCCGGCATCCTGCCCGAGATCGCGGTCGAGATCACCGAGACCGGCACCGATCGTTTCCGCATCGCCGTCGAGGACAACGGGCCCGGCATCGTCGCGGAACAGGTCGGCAAGGTGTTCGGCAAGCTGCTCTACGGCTCGAAGTTCCACAAGCTCAGCCAGACGCGCGGCCAACAGGGCATCGGCATCTCCGCGGCCGTGATGTACGGCCAGCTCACGACCGGCAAGCCCGCGCGCATCGTCTCGAAGACCGGCAAGAAGGCGCAGGCGCACGAGTTCCTCCTGACCGTCGACACGGCGAAGAACAAGCCCGACGTGCACGACGAGAAGGTGATCGACTGGGACAAGGACCACGGCACGCGCGTCGAGATCGAGATGGAGGCCAAGTACCAGAAGGGCCTGCGCTCGGTCGACATGTACTTGAAGCAGACCGCGATCGCGAACCCGCACCTCACGCTGCACTACTCCGACCCGACGGTCGGCAAGGAAGGCGGTTCGGAGCGCGTGACCTACGCGCGCAGCACCAAGGCTCTGCCGCCCGAGACCGTCGAGATCAAACCGCACCCGCACGGCGTCGAGCTCGGGGTCCTGATCGCGATGCTGAAGGACACGAGCTGCCGCTCGCTCTCCGGGTTCCTGCAAGAGGAGTTCTCGCGCGTCGGCCCGAAGGTCGCCGAGGAGATCTGCGACACCGCGAAGGTCTCGGCGAAGGCGTACCCGACGCGCATCGCGCGCGAGGAAGCAGCCGCGCTCCACGAAGCGATCCAGAAGACGAAGATCAGCTCGCCGCCGACGAACTGCATCTCGCCGATCGGCGAAGAGCTCGTGCTCTCGGGCCTCAAGAAGGAGATCGAGGCCGACTTCTACGTCGCGTCGACGCGGCCCGCCGCCGTGTACCGCGGCAACCCGTTCCTGATCGAAGTCGGCATCGCGTACGGCAAACCGGGCGGCGTCGGGCTCGAGCTCAGCGAGGAGGGCCGCATCACGAAGAAGAAAGCCGTGATCGCGACCGAGGACCTCGTCGGCAACGCGGACGAACCGATTCGGGTGCTGCGCCTCGCCAACCGCGTGCCGTTGCTCTACCAACAGTCCGCGTGCGCCGTCACCAAATCGGTGATCGCGACCAACTGGAAGGCGTACGGCCTGCAACAACCGAAAGGCGCACTGCCGATCGGACCGTGCGCCGTGCTCGTGCACATCGCGAGCGTGTGGGTGCCGTTCACTTCGGAGTCGAAGGAAGCGATCGCGAACTACCCGGAGATCCAGAAGGAGATCCGGCTCGGCCTGCAGGACTGCGGCCGCAAACTCGCCGCGTACATCCGCAAGGGCAAGCGCTTGCAGGCGGAGTTCCAGAAGCGCTCGTACATCGAGAAGTACATCCCCCACATCGGCATCGCGCTGCAAGAGATCCTCGACCTGACGGACAAGGAACGCGACGGCACGACGAGCACGCTCGAGGACGTGCTGAACAAGAGCCGCAAGTTCTGACCGGAGCCAGCGCACGCCGGGCGAGCGACGAGGGGCGCGGCGACGGGCACCGCACGTTGGAGCGCGACACCCGAGCTCGGGCACACCAACGCGGTTCGCGGCGTGATCACACGCTCACCGGGAAGGGCGGCCGGGCCGGGACGCGCACGGAGCGTCGAAGGGCGCCGAACGGACGGACGGTCGCGGGTTCCGCCGGCTTGAACTGCGGGCCGGCTCGAGTTGCGGGCCGGCTCGAGTTGCGGGCCGCTCGAATCGGGGCGGTGGTTCGGTGCGTCCCTCGCGCGGCTCGGCGCCCGGATCGCGGCGGCGGACACACTTCGGGGCTTCCAGCATGGACTCGCTCGCTTGCGCTCGGTTGCACCCCGCTCGCGATTTTCGGCGCAGCCACGCGAGGCAGTAGCGATCGGGCGACGCAGAGCCGCGCGAGCGGACTTGCGGGCGCGCGAGGCGCGAGCGGACCCATCAGCGCGCAAGTCCGTGGAGCTCAACGCCTTAGGCGGGCGCCGCCCGCGCCTGGCCGGGCCCCGCCACTCGCCGCCCCGCCGCTCGAACCCGGCGCGCCAACGGCGAGTCGCCGCACGCTCCAGGGGAGTCCGTTTCGGTGACTGCTCCGAAGCCTCGGTGTGCCGGAAACGCGCCTCGCCGGGGCGCGGTCCGACGGCTCGCCCGCGGCGGACTCCAAAGGCGCGGCGCTGCCGTCGATAAGGCCGGGCCGACGTCCGCGCGGCAAGGCCGAACGCAGCCGCAAGTTGGGCCGTGATTCGGAGACGCTCGCGGGCATAGAATCCCGCGCTTCTACGCACACTGACTCAAAGGCACCGAGCCCTGGTTGTGCGACGAAGGGCGTCGTCGCCAACCCCACTCACGGATCGCCATGAACACGCAGACCATGACCCAAGGCAACACGGACAAGATCGAGCTCAGCTACGCCGGGAAGGAGTACTCGTTCCCCGTCGTCGTGGGTAGCGAAGGCGAAGCCGGTATCGACATCGCGAAACTGCGCAGTGCGACCGGTTTGATCACGCTCGATCCGGGCTACGCGAACAGCGGCTCGTGCAAGAGCGCGATCACGTTCATCGACGGCGACAAGGGCATCCTGCGTTATCGCGGCTACCCGATCGAAGAGCTCGCGACGCGCTCGAGCTTCCTCGAAGTCGCGTGGCTCTTGATCTACGGCGAACTGCCGAAGAAGGAGCAACTCGCGGCGTTCACGCGCGACATCACGCGCCACACGTTGCTCCACGAGGACTTCCGCCGCTTCTTCGAAGCGATGCCGAAGGCCGCGCACCCTATGCCGGTGTGCGCGTCGGCGGTCGCGGCGCTGACGACGTTCTATCAGGACGGCGCGGATGCGAAGGACGTGCGCGCGTCGATCGTGCGCTTGATCGCCAAGATGCCGACGATCGCGTCGTACGCGTACAAACACTCGATCGGCCAGCCGTTCATGTACCCGCGCAACGAGCTCGCGTACGAAGCGAACTTCCTGCGCATGATGTTCGGCACGCCCTGCGAGGAATACACCGCAGATCCGGTGATCGCGAAAGCCCTCGACCTGCTGCTGATCCTGCACGCGGACCACGAGCAGAACTGCTCGACCAGCACGGTGCGCCTCGTCGGCAGCTCGAAGGCCAACCTGTACGCGAGCATCTCGGCGGGCATCAGCGCGCTCTGGGGCCATCTCCACGGCGGCGCGAACCAGCAAGTCATCGAGATGCTCGAGCAGATCGAAGCCGAAGGCGGCAGCGCCGATCGGTTCATCGCCCGCGCGAAGGACAAGAACGACACGGCGCGCCTGATGGGCTTCGGCCACCGCGTGTACAAGAGCTACGACCCGCGCGCGTCGATCCTCAAGAAGACGTGCTCGGACGTGCTCGCACGCACCGGCGTCTCGAGCAAGCTGCTCGAGATCGGCATGCGCCTCGAGGAGATCGCGTTGCACGACGAGTACTTCGTCCAGCGCAAGCTCTACCCGAACGTCGACTTCTACTCGGGCATCATCTACAAGGCGCTCGGCATCCCGGTGAACATGTTCACGGTGATGTTCGCGATGGGTCGCCTCCCGGGTTGGATCGCGCACTGGCTCGAGCTCAACGCCGACCCCGACTTCAAGATCGGCCGTCCGCGCCAGATCTACACTGGCGCGACCAAGCGTCCGTACGTCTCGATCGACGCGCGCTGACCGCGACGCGTTCTCCAGCCGAGCGCGGCTTCCGTTCGCGGAACGCCGCGCTCGCTCGTTTTCGGCGCGCGCGTCGCGCGGAGCATCAGTCGCCGGTCGGCGAGATGCGGAACTGCAGCACCGAAGGCAACTGCTTCAGCGTTTCCGTCAGCGTGCGCACGTTCGAGGCGCGGCTGCTGCGGATCACCATGCGGTACTCGAAGAAACCCTCGCGCGCGTCGAGCCGGTAGTTCAGGTGCGCGATCGTGAAGTCGTGCACCGAGACGAGTGCGCGCAGATCGCTTTCGGGGAGCACCTGCTCGCGCGCGAAACGCACGACGAAGTGCGCGTAGAACTGCATCGGGATGCGCGTCTCGATCCAGCGGAAGAAGGTCAACGTCCCCAGCGTGGCGATCGTCGCGACCATGCCAGGGAAGTAGAACCCGATGCCCGCGAGGATCCCGATCGCCGCCGTCATCCAGATCGACGCCGCGGTCGTCAGCCCGCGCACCGTCAGACCTTCCTTCAGGATCGCGCCCGCGCCGAGGAAGCCGATGCCGGTCATGATCCCTTGCGACATGCGCGTCGGATCGAGCGTGACGTTCGCGCGGCTGCTGGCGGGCACCCAGTAGTCCTCGTACACCGTGATCAGCATCAGGAGCGCGGTCGAGAGGCAGACGAGCGTGTGCGTCCGGAACCCGGCCGGCCGGCCGTGGTAACTGCGCTCGAGCCCGATCGCGCCACCCGCGAACATCGCGAGTCCGAGCCGCAACAACATCTCGCCGTACGCGTCGTCGACCAGGCTCGGGACCGCCGCCAACATCGTTGCGGAGTGTGCGCCTCGCGCCAGCCTCGGTCAAGCCGACGAGCGCCGGCGCGTGACGCTCCGTGGAGTCACCGGCAGAGCCGTTCGAGCGCGCCGCCGACCGCGTTCGCGTGCGCGTCGGCGTCCGAGCACAGCTCGACGCGCGCTCGTTCGCCGAAGCCGAAGCTCGCGAAGCTCTCGCCGAGCCGCCGTTCGAGTTCCGCGAGCGAGCAGGAGCTCCGCCACTGTGCGCTCGGCGTCGCGAGCAACACGTGGACCGAGAGCCCCATCGACGCCGCGCGGCGGACGCGTTCGGGAGGAGTCTCCGGGTGGAGCGGCCCGTCGATCGCGAGCACGCCGCGGAACAGCCCCGGCGCGCGCGTCGCGACGTCGAACGCGATCAACGAGCCTTGCCCGACGCCGACGATCCACACTCGCGAACGATCGAACGCGTGCGCGTCGGAGAAGCGCTTCACGGCGGCGGCGACGCGGCCTTCGCCGAGCTCCGGACGCCGCACGAGGTCGTGCGGGTCGAAGAGCCACGCCATGCCGCGCGTCGGCTCGGCGGAGAGCGCGAGCGTGCCGCACGGCGCGAGCACGGCGCAACCGAGTTCGTCCGCGCGTCGACGCCACGCGTCGTCGAGCACTGCATCGGGCGTCGAACCTTGGTCGTGCAACAAGACGACGAGGCCGAGACTGCCTGCGACGCTCGACGCCGTGCCGTTCGCGCGCGGCGGGACGTACACGACGTCGCGCGCGGCGAACTCGGCCGTCGCACGCACGCTCGTGCGCGCTCGCGCGAGCCGCGCGTCGAACCGCGGGTCCGCGCGCGCCGCGGCGAGGTCCGCGTCGGTCTCGAGCGTGCGCAGGCGATCGGCGCGGGTACCGAACCCCCACTCGAGCGCCTGGTCGAGACACTCGAACGCACGCTCGAGGTCCCCGCCGAGAGCGTGCGCGCACGCCAAGTTGTACGCAGGCACCGGATGGCCGGGCCGCAGTGCGAGACAGGCTTCGAACCGCTCGATCGCGAGCTCGAGTTGCCGCGCTTGCAGCGCCGTCACGCCGGACTGGAACGCCTGGCCGTAGCGCTCGGCTTCCGGCGGCGCGACGTCGAAGGGAAAACGCACGTCGGCGACGAATCGCTCCGCGTCACCGGCGGCGCCGGCGAGCGAGCGGGCGCGCGACCTCGCTTCGGCGGCGAGATCGCTCGCGCCTCCGAGCTCCAGCACGGTCGCGAGCTCGCGTTCCGCGCGCACGATCGCCGCGGCATCCGGCGACCACGCGGCGCGCAGCAGCACGAGCGCGCGTTCGAGTCGCTGGCGCGCGAGCTCGAGTTCGCCGTGCGCCGCCGCAGCGCTGCCCGCGCGCTGCAACGCTCGGCCGAGCTCCTCGGACTCCGGCCCGTGCACGCGTTCGGCGAGGTCGATCGCGCGCTCGAAGTGCCCACGAGCGGCCTCGGGATCACCGCCGAGTTCGCAGGCTTCCGCGAGCGCGCCTTCGAGCCGCACGGCGGCGGCGCTTTCCGCGGCGCCGCTCGCGGCGAGCGCCGCGAGGCCGCGCTCCGCGAGCAGGTTCGCCGTCGCGGCGTCACCGCGGCCGAGCTGCGCGAACGCGAGCCGCTCGAGTAGGCTCGCGAGCTCCGCGGGATCGGTCGCGCCGAGGCTCTCGCGCAGAGCGAGCGCGCGGTCGAGCAACGGGATCGCGCGGTCGAGCAAGCCGAGGTTCGCGTAGGCGGAGCCCGTCGCTTCGAAGAGCGCGGCTTGGAGCTCGGGCTCGTTCGCGAACGCCGTGAACGACCGCTCCGCGCCGCGGTCGAGCAACTCGCGCGCGGTGATCGTCGCGCCGGCATCACGTTCGTCCTCGGCGAGAGCGAACTGCTGCACGAGTTCGTCGATCGCCTTCGCCTTCACGCGCGCTTCGCGTTCGGTGCGCGCCTGCTCTTCGCGGATCGCGCGGTTGGCGACGAAGAGTCCGAGCGGCAGGCCGATCGCGACCGTCGCGGCGAGTCCCGACGCTGCGGCGCGCGCCGGATTGCGCCGCACCCAACGCGCGAGGCGGCGTGCGGGCGAGAGCGGCCGTGCGAGCACCGGTTGGAACGACAGGAACCGCCGCAGGTCGGCGGCGAACTCCTCCATCGACCGATAACGCCGCTCGCGGTCCTTCTCGAGCGCGACCGAGACGATCGTCTCGAGATCGCGCGGCACCAGCGGATTGAGGCGCGCGACGAGCGGCGCCTCCTTCGTCTGGATCGCGCGGAAGACCTGCGCCGTGTTCGCACCTTCGAACGGCCGGCGCCACGTCAAGAGTTCGAAGAGCGTCACGCCGAGCGCATAGACGTCGCAACGTTCGTCGAGCTCCGACGGCCGGCCCGCGAGTTGTTCGGGCGCGACGTAGTACGGTGAACCCGCGAACTCGCCGGAGCGCGTCAGCGCGGGATCGTCGGCGATCCGCGCGAGGCCGAGGTCGAAGAGCTTCGGCGCCGCGTCGGGTCCGATCATCACGTTCGCGGGCTTGACGTCGCGGTGGATCACGCCGTGCGCGTGCGCGTGCGCGAGCGCCTCCGCGAGCGCGAGCACCCAGCGACACGCCGTCTCGACGTACGTGCGGCCCCATTCGATCGTCGCCGCGAGCGGCACGTCGTCCGTGTGCGCCGCGAGCAACGACTTCACGAACACCGGATCGACGTCGGCGAAGGCCCGGCCGCTCGTGCGCAGTCCGTCCAGCAGGTCGGCGAGCGTCGTGCCCGCGAGCCGTTCCATCGCGAACCACTGGCGCCCCTCGCTCTCGCCGAACTCGAAGATGCGCACGAAGCCGGGGTGGTCGAGCGCCGACGCGGCGCGCAACTCGCGTTCGAAGCGCGCGCGCAGACGTTGCTCGCGTTCCGGATCGCCGCCGGTCGACGGACCCGCGGGCACGTGAGCCACTTTGAGCGCGACGTGCCGAGCGGCGTCGCCGGCGCCTCCAACGCCTCCAACGCCTCCAACGTCGGCGGCACCGCCAGCACCGCCAGCGCCGGCAGCGCCGGCAGCGCCGCCGGCGCCGCCAACGGGGGCCGCGCCTTCGCGGCGCGCGAGGTACACGGCGCCCATGCCGCCGACGCCGAGCGTCGCTTCGATCGTGTACGGCCCGATCCGCCTCGGCGCTTCGCGCGGCGCGGCGAGCAACCCGACGCGGGCGAGCGCTTGCAGTCGCTCCGTCAAGCGCCGAGCGAGCTCCTGGTCGCCGGCGGCGACGCGCTCGACGACCGCGAATCCGAGTTCGTCGAAACTCTCGACGCACTCGGCGAGCGCTCGTTCCAGACGCTCACGCTCCGCCGCGGACTCCATGCGAGCAAAGTATCACGGGCTCCGTGCGAACCCGACGTCGCCCCCGCGCGTCGCATAGAATCCCACGATGCCTTCGGACGATCCGCAGAGCCCCGAACGCGTGCGCCAGCTCGAGGAGCACCTCGCGGCGTTGCGCAGCTACGTCCGTGCGCGACTCGGCGAGCGCCTGCGGGCGAAGGAGACGAGCCAGGACCTCGTGCAGTCGATCTGCCGCGAAGTGCTCGCCGACCTCGACCGATACGAGGAGCGACCGGGCTCGTCGTTCCGCGATTGGCTGCTGCGCGCCGCCGAGAACAAGATCGTCGACAAGGTGCGCTTCTGGGGTCGCGAGCGGCGCAGCAGCGACCGCGAAGTGCCGCTCGAAGCGGCCGCGAGCGAAACGACGGACGACGCGCGGCTGCTGGCGCAGGTCTACTCGCTCGCGAGCCCGAGCCAAGCCGCCGTCGCGCGCGAGGAGCTCGAGCGGCTCGAACGCGCGTTCCGCGAGCTCCCCGACGACTATCGCCAAGCGATCGTGCTCTCGCGCGTGCACGGGCTCTCCGGCGCGGAACTCGCCGCCAAGCTCGGCCGCACCGAAGGCGCGACGCGGACGCTGCTCTCGCGCGCGCTCGCGAGGCTCGCGCTCGTGATGGACGAGGGCCGCTGACGCACCGACGACGAGGGCCGCGAGCTCCGTCTGGAACCCGCGGCCCGGTGAGCGTGCGAGCGCTCGCGTCAGGGCACGAACGTGACGCTGTAGGCGTTCGTCGTGTTGAACGTCGAGCACGGACCCGACGGGTCGCGCACCCAACCTTGGAAGTTCCACGTCGAGCCCGCGAGGATGTGGCCGCCGACCGGGAACTGCGCGTGCGAGTACGCGACGATGCCGTCGAGCGTCAGCGAGCCGGTCGCGCCGGTGTTGACCACCGGGAAGCGGAACACCGGATAACCCTGGGCGCCGGTGCAGAGCTTGCCCGCGCCGAACGGCACGTTGTTCTGGATCGAGCCCATGTACATCCGCGCGAGGCGGTTCGCGGGCAACGAGATCGCCGTGATCGCGAGGTCGTCGCTCGCGACGCTGGTCGAACCCGCGCCGGTGAGCCGTCCGCCGAAGCCCGACGAGTTCGAGCAGCCGCCGACGGGATCGTCGTTGCCGCACGGGCACGAGGTGCCGAAGCAGTACGCGCTGCCGGGCTCGCCGGCGTCGACCAACGCGAACGCGTCGACGGAAACCGGCTGCGTCCCGCTCGTCTTGATCGCGCCCGAGTCGCGGTCGAGGCGCTTGATCGCACCGTCGGTGCCGCCGACGAGCACGTCACCCAAGTGCACGGCGAGCGCTTCGCAGTCGCTGTTCGGCGTGAACTGCGCGGCGATCTGCTGCGTCGTGCGATCGAGCTTGTAGATCACGCCTTGGTTCGTGCCGAGCCACGCGTGCGTCGAGTCGAGCGCGAGCGACGCGACCGGGCCGCCGCACGTGCCCCAGAACTGGAAGCCACCGGTCAGCGCGTCGCCTTTCTGCACGATGCCGAACGAGCTGCCCGCGAACACTTGATCGCCGTCGACCGCGATCGCCGTCACCGGCACGCCGACGTCCAACGTCGCGAGCACTTGGCCCGTCGTGCGGTCGAGGCGCGCGATCTTGCCGTCGCTGCCGCCGACCAGGAGGTTCGACCCGTGCAGCGCGAGCGTCTGCGCGTCGTTCGGCGCGTCGTACGCGTACACGAGGAAGCCGCTCGCGTCCTGTTTGTAGATGCGGCCGCTCGTGTCGCCGACGAAGACGTCGGTGCCGTCGGACGCGATCGACTGCGCGGCACCGCCGCACGCGCCGATCAAGTTGGAGGTCGGAGCGTACGGCGTGCCTTCGTAGACGAGGGTCGACGTGCTCGCGATCAGGAGCTCGTCGGCGGAAGCGACTGCGGCAGTCGCGAGCACGATCGAGCCGAACGAAACGCTACGGAAGAAAGTGTGCATGGTGTCGAGAGGGCTGGGGGACGGAGTGGACGGCGCGCGGGGTAGACGGCCTGCCATGGAAGGGAGCGTCGCCACGCGCCGCACGTTGCACCGAAAAATCCAGGCGGCGCGCCCTTGCCATCTTCGACACTTGTAGTAGATTGCGGCCCATGCAGCTCAGCGAAGCCGAGTGGAAGTTGATGAGCGTGCTCTGGCGCGCGGCGCCCGGGTCCGCGCGCGACGTTCACGACGCGCTCGCCGAGTCGTCCGGTTGGGCCTACACGACGGTCAAGACGATGCTCGACCGACTGGTCGAGAAGGGCGCGTTGCGGCCGAAGGCGCGCGGCAAGCAGACTTTCTACACGCCGACCGTCAGCCAGGACGAGGCCCGTTCGACCGCGGTGCAGACGCTGGTCGAACGCGCGTTCGACGGCAAGCTCACGACGCTCGTCGCGCACATGGCGGACGACGCAGAGCTCTCCGCGAAGGATCGCGCGGAGCTCGAGAGCCTGCTCGGCAAGCTCGAAAGGAAGTCGAAGCCGTGACGACGGGGCTCGCCAGCGCCTTCGACGCGTTCGCCTCGTCGTGGTGGGCATGGTGCGTGCCCGCCGCGTGGCATGCGACGTGGTTCGCGCTGGTCGGCCTCGTGCTCGAACGGGTCCTGCGAGAGCGCCTCGCGCCGGCGTACCGCGCGATCCCGTGGTGGCTCTTCTTCGCGTGTTTCGCGTTGCCGCCGGGCGTGGTCTCGCCGTTCGCGAGCGGCGTGCGCGAGTTCGCCTCCCCTGCCGTGCTCGCGGAGACGCTCGCGAGCGCGCAACCCGCCGGCGCCGACGCCACGAGCACTTGGCCGCTCGCGGGGCTCGCCGCGGTCGTGTGGCTCACGGGCGTGCTGGTCTGCGTCGCGCGCCTCGTCCACGGTCGGCGCAAGGGCCTCGCCGAACTGCACGCTCGGTCGTTCCGCGCACCGCGCTCCGCGCGACGGAGGCTCGCGAGCCTCCTCGCCGCCGCAGGCCACGGCCCGCACGCGCGGATCGAGCTCGCGGTGACCCCCGGACTCGCGTCGCCGTTGCTCGCCGGCATCGTGCACCGCACGATCCACGTGCCCGAACGATTGCTCGGGCGGCCGCACGAGCTCGAACACGCGCTGCGGCACGAGCTCGCGCACTGCGAACGACACGACCCGCTCCGCGCGCTCGCGGTCGAGCTCTGCGCGGCGCTCGTGTGGTTCCATCCGCTCACGCGCGTGGCCGTGCGGCGCCTCGGGCAAGCGCGGGAGCTCGCTTGCGACGCGCGCGTCGCTCGGACGCTCGGCCGCGACGCGTCCGCCACCGCGGACCGCGCCCTAGACGGCTACCGCGCGACGCTCGCGCGCGCCGCGCTCGAACGCGACGCCACGCGGCGCGCGCTCGCGGCGGGCTTCGCCGCGAGCGGCCGGCTCGCCGGCGCCCAGGAATTCCTCGGCCGTGCGCGCATCGTCGAACGCTTGCGCGCGCTCGAACGTCCGCCGCGTTTCGCGCCCGGTTGGCACGCGCTCGTCGCGAGCCTGCTCTTCGCGTGCGCGTCGGCGACCTTGTTGCCCGCCGGCCGAAGCGCCGAACGTGCGTTCGCCGAGCGCGTGCTCGCCGCCGCCGACTCGGGCGAGAAACTCTCGTGCTTCACCCTCCACGCCGCGGCGCTGGCGCTCCGCGACGAGCTTCCGTCCCCAGATTCCGCGTCCCCCCTTTCCCCGTCCCCTGCTCCCACGGAGTGATCCATGCAACTGACCCTCGTCCTCGCCGCGCTCGCGCTCACCGGCGCCACGGTTTTCGCCGTGCAACAGAAGTCCGAACGCTTCGCCTACCCGAAGCCCGACGACATGCAGGCCGGCATGGCCCGTTGGATGGGCACGTTCAAACCCGGCCCCGCGCACGAGCGCTTGAAGGAGCTCGTCGGCGAATGGGAGGTCACGATGCGCATGGGCGGCTCGATGGGCGGCGGTGAATCGAAAGGCACCGCGACGGCGTCGTGGTTCGTCGACGGCAAGTGGTTGCAACTCGACACGCACTACTCGGTGATGGGCCAGAAGGTCGATCACCGCACGACGCTCGGCTACGACAACTTCAAGCAACGTTACGTCGCGAGCTTCGTCGACTCGCTGCAGACCACGTTGAACACGGCGTCGGGCCACTTCGGCCAGTCGGGCGACGACCTCTTCCTCTGGGGCACGATCGACGAACCGATCACGCCGGAGCAGGACAAGTTCGTAAAGTACGTCTACCGCGGCTTCGGCAAGGACAAGTGGGTCCTCGAGATCCACGACATGATGATCGGCGAAGCGAACACGAAGGTCCTCGAGTTCGAGTACACGCGGAAGAAGTGACGCGTGAGGCGCGTGCGCCTCGCGCAGCGAATGCGCCCGGCCGCGGCGGCTGCGCGAGTCGCGGCGGCTGCGCGAGTCGCGGCGGCTGCGCCGGTTGCGGCGGCTGCGCCGGTTGCAACCACTGCGCCGGTTTCAGCGGCTGCGCTGGGCGCGCGCGACGACCCCCGCGCGCTCAGCCGTCCGCTACGGTGCGTTTCGCCTGGGTCTGGTAGAGCGCCCACACGACGCCCACCTGAGCGTCCTGGTGGAGCCGGCGCGCGATGTCGTCGAGCATGCACGGGTCGAAGTGGATCGCTGCCGCGAGGCGTTCGATGGGCTCGGAGCATGGCGCCCCCGCGTTCGGCCGGTCGACTCCGAATGGCGCGCCCGGCAGCGGCGTGCCCGGCAGTTGCCCGGGCGGCAGCGGCGCGTCGAAACCGGATGGCTCGCGGTGGTCGCCGCCGTTGTCGCGACAACACCACGCGAGATCGATCGCGCCCGTGACGCCGAGCTTCTCCAGCGCCTGCCAATGCTCCGGCATCGTGACGATCAGGATCGCCTCGTCGATCCAACCCAGCACCTGGCGGCGATCGAACGCCGTGTTGCGCAAGAGGCGCACGGGATCGACGAGCGCGAGGCCCGCGACGTCGAGCACGCCCTCTTCGCCGAGCCGCTCGGCGATCTCGGGCACGATGCCGCGCACGTCGGTCAACGGCACGCCACGCGCGACGGCGTTCGCCGAGCTCAGGTATCCCGTCCGGCGTCGGACGTTGTCGAGCATCGTCTCGATCACGTAGCGCGGCGAGAACCCGGCGACGAAGTGCACCGACAGCAAGAGCCCATCGACGGCCGTCGGCGCCGCATCGGGCGCCGGCACCGGTCCCTCGGCCGGCGACGGCACGACGGCCGCGATTCCGAGCTTCGCGAGCAGGATCGCGACGACGGGGCCGAGCACGAGAGTGATCGCGCACCACAGCGAGACTCCGCTCGTGATGTCTCGCGCGAATGCACGGCGACCGAGTTGGAGCAACGTGTAGCAGTACGCACCCGCGAGTCCGAGCCACGCGGCGTCCTGCGGCACGTCGACGAGCCACGCGACGCGTCCAGCGGACGAAACCGGCGTGCGCGCGTCGAGCAACAGCATCACCCACGCGAGCACCGCGAGCAGGATCAACGTCGCGGGCATGCCGTAACGCAGGCACAGGACGAAACCGTCGAACTCACGATCGATCGAGCTCTCGACCGCCGGGCGGTACTTGGTCGCCCATGCGTCGTCGGAGCCCCGCCCACCGGAACGGAGCGCGGGTGAGACGTTGGACTGCGGTACCACGCGCCCCTCGGCCCCGTCGCGTTCGCTGAAGAAGTCACCGAACGGCGCCAAGCGGCTCGTGCGATCGAGGAGCTGCGAGCCGCGCACCACGAACACTTAGAGCGCGTGCTGCACGACGATCACCGTCGGCACGGCGGCGGCGAACCACACCCACGCCGGCACCGACCCGACCGGGCACTTGCCCGCCGGCGGCCATACGCTCGCCGCGACGATCGCCGCGACGAGCCCGAAGATCACGAGGGCGAGGACGGTCTGCAGCAGACGAGACGCCCACGTGCGTCCGCCACGATCACGGCGAGCTTCGACCACGATCGTCGCTAGGGGCGCCCGCCCACGAATCGCACGCCCTGATTCGGGCGGCCGGATTCGCGCGCCCTGATTCGCACGGCCCGATTCGCACGCTTCGGCTCCACGGGCCGAATCCACGGGCCGAACCGCGCGCTGGAGTCGCGCGAGCGACTTCCTAGAATCCGCCGCATGGCCAAGAAGGACGAACCGATCAAGAAGGCGGCGAAGCCGCTCGACGAGCTCGACAAGAAGACCCTCGCGCTGATCGCGCGCACCGCCGACCAGGTGCGCCGGAAGATCGACGCGCGCACCCTGCCCGAGCTGCGCTTCCCGACGCGCTCGCTTGCCAACGTCAAGTACGAGTCGAAGATCGGCTACTTCGAGCTCGGGAAGGGCACCACCGCGCGAGCGCTCTCCGTGAACACCGTGAAGAGCTTCGCCCAGACGCTCAGGCTGATGTCGATCTCGAAGGAGATGGTCGAGAACAACGACTTCGCCACGAAACGGGAGGCGTACTACGTCTCGAAGAACTGGGGCGACTGCAAGTTCAACGAGCAGGTCGAGTCGGACACCGTGATGGACGACATCGAAGCGCTCGCGAGCCTCGACGGCTTGTCACGGGAACAGTTGCGCTACTTCCCCGAGGAGCACGGCGGTTCGGTGTCGGGCCAGTTGACCGTGATCGACGTCGACAGCGAGACCGGCAAGCCGATCGAGATCGACTGCACCAACTTCGGCTCGGGGAGCTACACGATCCCCCACTCCGTCGAGCACCTGAAGTTCGAAACGAAAGCCAAGTTCATCCTGGCGATCGAGACCGGCGGCATGTTCCAGCGCTTGAACAACCACAAGTACTGGAAGACCGCGAACTGCATTCTGATCGAGACCGCCGGCGTGCCGACGCGGGCCACGCGGCGCTTCGTGCGCCGGCTCGCCGACGACAAGAAGATCCCGGTGTACGCGTTCGTCGACTGCGATCCGTACGGTATCGCGAACATCTACCGGACGTTGAAAGTCGGGTCGGGCAACGCGGCGCACATCAACCGCTTCTTCTGCGTGCCGCAAGCGCAGTATCTCGGCGTCACGCCGCAGGACATCATCGACTTCAAGCTGCAGGACGCGACGCACAAGCTGCAGGAAGTCGACGTCAAGCGCGCCAAGGACGCGTTGAAGAACGACCCGTTCTTCATCGCCCACAAGCCGTGGGTCAAGGCGCTCGAGCAGATGCTGAAGATGGGCGTGCGCGCCGAGCAGCAGGCCCTGGCCAAGTGGGGCCTGAACTACGTGATCGAGGAGTACCTGCCTCGCAAGCTGGACAACCGGAAGAGCTTCTTGCCGTGACGAACGGCAACTGTCCAAAGCCGACGCTGATGGAGCTGCGCCCCCAAGATCGCGACCTGGTTTCCGTCGTCCGTGAGGATCTTGTACACCTCGAGCAAACTTGGACTCGGACGGTCAGTGATCCACAACTGCGAATCGCCAGCACGGTCCTCCGACGACTGTGCGTCGATGGCGACTTTGCTAAAGCCTGGCGAGCACTCGGACTTCCGGGGCAGCCGAAGGTGCGGGCTCCAGATCTGGAGGGCATGTTGCGGGGAGTGCCATTCGACCGAATAGCTTTCGCCGCAGCCGCGGGAGCGAATTTTGGCGGTGGCATTGTGACGACGCCGATTCACTTTCGCGGAGATGCGTCTGACTTGCCGATGCTCGGTCAGGAGGCGCCCGCAACGGTGCTTATGAAGTTGACGAAGTTCGTGGACTCCCCATGCATGATCATCCAGGGGCGCCAAATTCCGCGCCACACGCTCATCACCTACGTCGCCAACAAGCTCGGTGGCGCTCACCTCGATGATCGTCGCGATCCATCAAGCTCAAAGGACTCTCGGTACCAGCTGCTCGACGAGGCGCTCGCCGTAACGGCGATTGGCGGCAAGCGGTCTGTGTACTCGGAGCTTCTTGCGTGCGGGCAATCGATCGTCGCTTCACGTCATACGCGCGCGTTCTTGAAGGCGTCCGCCCTATTCGTGCGTGCCCCAGACTGGAAGCCGCCTGAGGGGATCGGATGACACTTCTGGACGGCAGCCGAGCAAGCGAACGCCCGCCGTTGACCAATACCGCCACCGCACCGGCGTGACGCGGCGGCGTGGTGGTCGCCGACGCGCCATGAGTTTCGGGGCAAAACGCCATCGATCAGCGGAGCGGCGCGCCCGACGTTGTCGCAACGGCGTAGATCACGTCGGCCGTAACGGAGTCGACGGCGGACTCGTGAATGAAGCGGAGGCACGCCTTGCGGATTCGGATGCGAGCCGCGGGGTCGAATTGCTCGAGCGTGCCGCGGTAACCGGTGCCTTGGAGCAGCGCCCACGCGTCTTCGGGTAAGCGCAACGAATGCCTCGCGGCCTCGGGCTCGACGTGCGGCTCCACGCCGGTCACCGAAACGAGCTCGCGCACCGCCACCGGGTAAGTCAGCCTCAGCCAGTGGTCGAAAGCACTACCACCCTCCGAACTTGTCGCCGCAGACGCGGCGCCACGCCTGCTAGGGACAGATCACGGTCGAGACCGCGTCGCTCAAGCTGTCGGTGAACGGTGCCGCCGGGTCGCGGCCCCACGACTGGATGTTGACGGTCGCGCCGGCGACCAGCGCGGGATCGGCGCCGCTCGCGATGTACGCGTTGAAGCTCTCGCTGAACTGGCCTTGGCAGTTCGTCGGGCCCGAACCCGACGCCTTCAGCGCGTGGCGCACGACCGGCGTTCCGACGCACAGCCAACCGCCGTGGAACGGCATCGCGGTCGGCGGGCCGACGCGGTGGAAGAAGAGCCCGGTCGTCGCACCGCGCACGTTCATCGTCACGAGCTTGGCGCCGACGTTCGAACTCGCGCTCGGCGCGCTGCTGAGCGAGATCCACGGCGTGCAACCGAGCGAGTTGACCTTCGCGGTGCAGTACACGACCGGAAGCGAGCAACCGACGTCGCGCACGTACACGTCGTCGTCGAGGAACGTGTCCCCGCCGACGAGATTCGACGCGCCGCTGGCGAACGCCACCAGTCGACCGTCGCCGGAGAGCGCCGACCCGCTCGGCCAACCCGAGTTCCAGTTGCCGAACGCGTCGTCGGCGGCGCGGCTGACACAGATCGACTGACCTGTGGTCAAGTCGCACAGGAACACGTCGGAGAAGCTGCTGCCGTCGCCGCCCGCGAGATTCGTGAGCGGACCGGAGAACGCGAGCCACCGTCCGTCGGTCGAGAACTCCGACGCGTAGAAGGAGTTCTGGTTGCCTTGCTCGCCGGTGCTCGTGACGCTCACCCGCCGAGTCACGCCGGTGAGCCGGTCGTGGACGAACACGTCCGAGAATCCGCCGGTGTCGCCCGCGACGAGCGTCGTCGCGTAGCTGTCGAACGCGACGTAGCGTCCGTCCGCCGAGATCCTCGGCCCGTTGGCGGGTTGATCCCCTTCCGCGCCACCCGTCGAGACGCTGACTCGGGTCGTCTGACCGGTCTGGCGATCGTGGACGAACACGTCCGCCAGGTCGTTGCCGTCGCCGCCCACGAGGTTCGACGCCGCGCTGACGAACGCGACGAAGCGCCCGTCGGCCGAAAGGCAGGGCTCGCTCGAAGCCCCGTTCGCCTCGGCGCCGGAGGAGTCGAGGCTCACGCGCGTCGTGGTCTGCGTCTGCAGGTCGCGAACGAACACGTCGGCGAGACCATTGAGGTCGTTCGCGACGAGGTTCAACGCGTCGCTCGAGAACGCCACGTAGCGTCCGTCGGTCGAGAGCGAGGCCTCCCGCGAACCCCGGTCACCCTGGGCGCCGGAGGAACTCACGCTGACGAGCGAAGTCACGCCCAACGTTCGATCGCGCAGGAAGACGTCCGACTTCCCGTTGAGGTCGCCGGCGACCAGGTTGTCCGCTTGGCTGGTGAACGCGACGAGGCTGCCGTCGCCCGAGAGCGTCGCGTCGCTCGAGTCTCCGTTCGGCTGCGAGGCCGACCCCGTGTGGCTCACCCGTGCCGTCTGGTCGACGAAGAGGTCGCGCACGTAGACGTCGCTCCAGCCGTTCTGATCGGTCGGGACGAGTTGGACGAAGCTCTCGAACGCGACGAAACGTCCGTTCTCCGAGATCGCCGGCCGCGAGCCACCGCCTTCGGCGCCCGTCGAGGTGTCACTCAAACGCTCGATCGATTGCGCGGACGCCCAAGACGCCAACGCGAAACCGAATGCACAGACACACGGCAAGAGTCTTAGCGAAGTCATCGTGAGCTCCCACGGAGTGGTTGCGTCGCCCTCGTCGCCCTCGTCGCCACTGGCGCCAGTGGCGCCGCTCCACGGTAGCACGCGTTTTCGGGCCGTGGGCGACGACCTGCGCCGCCCGGTCGGAGTTCAGGACGCTTGCCGAACGTCCTTCGTCGCCACGGCATAGATCACGTCGGCGGTCACGGAGTCGACGTTCGAGACGCGGACGAAGCGGAGGCACGCGTCGCGGATCTGGTTGCGAGCCGCCGGATCGAGTTGCTCGAGCGTGCCGCGGTAGCCGGTGCCCTGGAGCAGAGCCCACGCATCGTCGGGCGAGCGCAACGGATGTCGCGCGAGCTCCGGTTCGACGTGGGGCTCGACGCCGCACACCGACAGGAGCTCGCGCACCGCGCCCGGATCCGTCAATCCGTCCCAGCAGTTGAACGCACGATGCAAGTCCGGCCGCACCGCGCGGACGTTGTCCCAGAAGAACGTGTTGAGCGGCGCGAACACGTTCGGCCCCCACGTCGTGATCGCGAGCTTTCCGCCGGGCTTCACCTTGCGCCACAGCTCTTTCACGGCGGCCTGCATGTCCGGCACGAAGAAGATCCCGAACACGCACACGACGGCATCGAAGCTCGCGTCCGGGAGGTCGAGCTCCATCACGTCGGCCGCGCGGAACTGCGCGTGACGCAAGCCGCGCTGCGCCGCCTTCGCGCGCGCGAGCCCGAGCAGGCCTTCGGACACGTCGACGCCGAGCACGTGCCCGTCCGCCCCGACGCGTTCCGCCGCTGGAATCGCCGACGCGCCGGTTCCGCAGCACGCGTCCAGGACGCGCGCGCCGTCGGCGAGCGCCAACCGCTCGACCGTCCTGCGCCCGAAGCGCTCCCAGAACGTGTTCGCCGGGTGATCGAACGAGTCAGCGGCCGCGTCGTACGTGCGGGCGGCCATCGCTCTCGCGTCTATGTGTTTCGTCATGGTTCGGACGTGCGCGCTATGGGTTCTGCTTGGTTGCACGAGCGCTTCGAGCAGCCATGATGTGCGCCTCGATCGATCGTCGCGCCGAGGCGCGTCGCTGTCGTCCCCCCACGATCATGCCGATTACGCTCCAACTCTCGGCCTTGCTACGCGACTACGTCGGCGGCAAGGGCGAGCTCGTGTTCGACGCGCGCGACGTGCGGGCATTGCTCCGCACGCTCGAGGGCGAGCACCCCAAGATCCACCGCAGCATCTGCGACGAGACCGGCGCGATCCGCCGCCACGTCAACGTCTTCGTCAACTCCGATCACATCCGCGATCTGCGCGGGCTCGACACGCCATTGAAGTCCGGCGACGTCGTCTCGCTCTTCCAGGCAGTCTCAGGAGGCTAAGCATGTCCGACCGCGTCATCCTCTGCATCGGCACCAAGAAGGGTCTCTTCGTCGCGGAGAGCGCGAAGACTCGAAAGAAGTTCGCGCTGCGCGGTCCGTTCGCGCCCGGCGTCGCGGTCTACTCGGCGTTGATCGACGCTCGCGGCACGCCGCGGATCTTCGCGTCGAGCTGCAATTCGTTCTTCGGGATGAAGGTGCTGCGCTCGAACGACCTCGGCCACACGTTCAAGGAGACGAAGTCGGCGCCGGCGTTCGCGAAGGACGACGGGCGAGCGCTCGCCAACATCTGGTCGCTCGAAGCGGGCGACGGCAAGAAGGAGCTTTGGGCCGGCGTCGAGCCCGCGTCGCTCTTCCGCAGCTTCGACAACGGCGATTCGTGGCAGATCGTGGGCGGCATCTCGAACCACGCTCACGCGCGCCAATGGCAACCGGGCTTCGGCGGGCTCTGCATGCACACGATCGTGCGCGACCAAAAGCGCGTGCACGTCGGCATCTCGACCGGCGGCCACTACGTCAGCGAAGACGGCGGCGAGACGTTCAAGGCGTCGAACGGAGGTGTCGGCGCGGGCTTCGTGCCCGACCCGTATCCCGAGTTCGGACAGTGCGTGCACAAGATCGCGCGCCACGAGAAGGCGCCCGGTCGCATGTACATGCAAAACCACGGCGGTTGGGCGCAGTGGAAGGGTCCGGGCGGTCCGCGCCCCGACATCGGCGTCCTGCGCAGCGACGACTACGGCAAGTCGTGGCGTTCGATCGCGAAGGGCTTGCCCAGCGACTTCGGCTTCCCGATCGTCGTGCACCCGGACGACCCCGACGTCGTGTACGTGATGCCGCTCGAGATGATGGCGCGCATGAGCCCCGGAGGCGTGCCCGCCGTGTGGCGCAGCGAGAACGGCGGCGGCTCGTGGTCGAAGTGCGCGAACGGCATGCCGAAGAAGGACGCGTACTTCACCGTGCAGCGCGACGCGATGACCGTCGACGAGTTGAAGTCGCCGGCGCTCTACTTCGGCACGACGACCGGCCAGCTCTGGATCGGTCGCGACGGCGGCGAGAAATGGGAGTGCCTCTTCGACTCGCTGCCGCCGATCCACTGCGTGAAGGTCGGCGTCGTCTGACGATGGTTCACGCTTCGCGCGCCGTCGCGCCATCGTCGACGAACGCTTGGAGCTTCTTCACTTCGGCGAGCACGCCGGCGAAGCGGCGGCCGAACGGTGTCAGCGTGTAGCTGACGCGCAGCGGCGGCTTGGTGCCGGCAACCGAGCGGCTCGCGATGCCGAAGCGTTGGAGCTTCGCCAGGCGCTCGTTCATCACTTTCGCGGAGAGCCCCGGACACGCGCGCTGGAACGCGCTCGGTCGTTCGACGCCGTCGGCGATGAGTTGCAGGAGCCGCAGCGACCACTTGCAGCCGATCACGTCCTCGACCATGCCGGCGACGTCCGGCACACGGGGTGTAGCGGAGATTCGTTCGCGCATCGGTCACGACTCTAGCGCGCGGACGGCGGCCGCTGGAATCAGCGCGTGCGCGGCGCGCCGAGCGACTTACCAAACGGTGCGTTCTTGGCCGCGTTCGCCGAGCTGCCTAGGTTCGCCCCGCGTCGTCGCACGTCGCGACGAGCACGAACCCCGACACGCACGTTTCCCCATGAAGGACAAAGCCGTCTTCTATCACGCGGGTTGCCCCGTTTGCGTCGAAGCCGAGCACCAGATGCTCGCGGCGCTCGATCGCAACCGCTACGACGTCGAAGTGGTCCATCTCGGCACCGACAAGCGGCGGCTCTCCGAAGCCGAACGCCTCGGCGTCAAGTCCGTCCCGGCGCTCGCGCTCGACGGCCGCGTCTTCCACATCAACTTCGGCGCGAAGCTCGACGCTCTGCGGTGAGGCTCGGCGACGGCGCGTCGGCGCTCGTCACTCGAGATCCGCGTACGAGCGCTCGGACTTCCGTGCTTCCTCGGTCCAATTCGAGGCCTTCGACAGCAACTTGCCGTTGCGCACGAGCTGCGCCTGACTCTCGTACTCCTGGCGTTCGCCCTCGGCGATCGCGCGTTCGATGGCTTTCACGCCTTCCTCGCGCAAGCCCGCTCGCCAGCACGCGAACGCCAGCACGTTCCACGCGAGCGGATCCTGCGGCGCGCACTCGCTCGCCGCGCGCGCGGCGGCGACGACGAGGGACCAATCCTTCGTTTCGACGGCGCGATCGACGTCGACTTCGTTCCAGGCGAACGACCGCAGCGCGCCGGCCGCCGCCGCGCCATCGAAAGGCAGCGGCCGCGTGCTCAGGTACGCCGCGACCACGCGCACGCGCTCCGGCGCGCGGGCCTGGACGATCGCCAACGCTGCGAGCGGCTCGTCGAGGTCGCTGCGAGGGAAGTCGACTTCGATCGCGCGGCTGCACGCGGTCACGTACGCAGAGAACACTTCGGCCCCGAAACGATCGGCGCCGGTGCCGTGCTCCATCTCGGCCGACTGGCTCTCGTAGGCGTCGGCCATTTCCGCGAGGAACAGGTGCGCGATGCGCGGTTCGCGCGAACCGAGCCCCGTCGCGAGAGCGCGCGCGGCGACGTCGCGCGTCGACTGCTCTTCGCGCACGAGCTCGACGAGCTCGCCGATCGCGCGCTCGGCGAGCCGTTCGTCGAGATCACGCGTGACCCGCTCGAGGAGCGCGACGGCCCGCGCATCGTGTGGCGCGAAGTGCGTCGCCGCCTCGACCAAAGGCCCGATCCCCGTCTCGTACGCTTGTCGCACGGGGCCCTGCACCGTGCGCAGCCCGCCGCCGTCGCCCGCCGCCTGTGTCGACGCGGAGGCGTCGACGGTCCAGTGCGGTCGCAGAGCTCGGCACCATTCGTCGAGCGTCAGCCCGCGATACCGGAGCTCGGCGACGTCGGCCGCCTGGTCACCCGACGCCACGGGGCGCGTCTCGGCAAGGCCCACGCCGGCGACGGAATCGCGCGGCGACGCGCACTGCACCGTGCCGGCGAGCAACAAGACCGTGCCGGCGAGCCGACGGACGATGCGGCGAGAGACGAACCACGACTTCGACATGTTCGGGCCTCGGGAGAGAGGTAAGCGACGAAGGTGAGGAAGGCGCGCAGTGTGCCGTGCACCGCTCTCGCGCTCAACGCGCGACCCGGCAAGAGCACGGGCTCGCTGGAATCCCTCTCGGTTTTGGATCAGAGTGCCGCCGCCTCGGACACCTCGCGGTCCGATCGCTCGTCGCCATGGTCCAAGTCCGCAACATCGAATCGATCATCGCCGCGCCTGAGCCCCACTGGGTCGGCGACGGCTTCCGCGTGCACGGCTACTTCTCGGTCGAGCCCGAGCTCGCGCGGCGGCTCTCGCCGTTCCTCTTGCTCGACTACCACGCGCCGCACGTGTACCCGCCGACGACCAACCTGCGTCGCGGCGTCGGGCCGCACCCGCACCGCGGGTTCGAGACCGTGACGCTCGCGCTCGAAGGCTCGGTCGCGCACCACGACAGCGCGGGCCACGGTGGCGTCATCGGTCCCGGCGACGTGCAGTGGATGACTGCGGGAGCGGGCGTGCTGCATCGTGAGTACCACGATGCCGAGTTCGCGCGCCGCGGTGGGCGGATGCACATGCTGCAGCTCTGGGTCGACTTGCCGCGGGCGTCGAAGTTGACGGCCCCGCGCTACCAAGCGCTCACCGCGGACGCGATGGGCGTGCTCGAGCTCGACGGCGCGGTCGTGCGCGTGATCGCCGGCGAGTGCGGCGGCGTCCGCGGGCCGGCGCAGACCTTCTCTCCCGTCACGCTGCTCGACGTGAGTTTGCGTGCGGGTGCCCGCGTGACGCTCGACGTGCCGAGCGCGCACAACGCGGCGCTCCTGGTCGTCGATGGCGAGCTCGAATTCGCGGCGACGCGCGCACGGGCCGCCGACTTCGCCGTGTTCGCGAACGACGGCGACGCGCTCGAGCTCGCCGCGGTCCGCGACGGCCGCGCGATCGTCCTCGCGGGCGAGCCGCTGCGCCAACCGATCGTGCAGTACGGCCCCTTCGTGATGAACACCGAAGGCGAGATCCGCCAGGCGATCGCCGACTTCCAACACGGCGCGTTCGGCCGTCTCGACGACTGAACGACGGCCCCGCCCGACGGGCGAACGCCTTCGACTCGCGCTCCTGGCGGACGCGACGCCGCGGCTCGCGCCACGACCGCGTCAGCGCTGAGTCGCCGCCGTGCGCGCGAGCGAACGTGCGTACGCGAGCTCGTCGGGCTCGAGCCGTGCTGCGACTCGCTCTCGTGCACGAGCTGCATCGGCGTCGCCGAGCGCCGCCGCGAGCTCGTACCACATCCACGCCGAGGCGTCGTCCTGCTGGACGCCGAGGCCGAGCTCGACCATGTGGCCGAGCTTCGTGTGAGCCGCGGCGAGCCCTTGGTCGGCCGCGCGCTGGAGCCACTGCGCCGCGGCGTGTTCGTCGCGCTCGACGCCACGGCCGGCGAGCAACGCGAGCGCGAAGTCGTACTGGGCGAGCACCACACCGTGCTCGGCCGCGCGTGCGAGCCAACGCGCACCTTCGACGTCGTCGCGCTCGACGCCGCGGCCTTCGCAGCAGGCGAGTCCGAGATGGGTCATCGCGTACGGATGGCCTCCTTCCGCCGCGCGCCGGAACCACGCCGCGGCGGTGCGATCGTCGCGCGCGATGCCGTCGCCTGCGCTGAGCAACCAGCCGAGCGCGAACTGCGCGTCGAGCACGCCGTGCTCCGCCGCCCGTTCGAGCCACGGCACGGCGGCGCGCGCATCACGCTCGACCCCGTCGCCGAGGACGAGCATGCGCCCGACGCGGAATGCGCACGTCACGTCGCCACGTTCTGCGGCTGCGGTGAACCACTGCAACGCTTGCGCGACGTCGGGTGTCCCGCCCACGCCTTCGTACTCCATGCGCCCGAGCGTGCCGAGCGCCTTCACGTCGCCGGCCCGCGCCGCCGCGCCGAGGAGCTCGCGAGCGCGCGCGAAGTCCTGCTGCACGCCGAGTCCATAGAGGTGGAGCACGCCGAGATTCGCCTGCGCGGACGGGAAGCCTTGAGCGGCCGCGAGCTCGTACCACCGCGCCGCTTCGCTGGCGGAGCGTTCGACGCCGCGGCCCTGGAAGCAGAGCAGGCCGAGGTTGGTCTGCGCCGCTGGGTGCCCGCGCTCCGCAGCGAGTCGGTACCAACGCGCCGCCTCGCGGTCGTCCGCGGCACAGCCGCGTCCTTCGTCGTGCAACACGCCGACGAGGAACTGCGCTTCGAGATCGCCAGCGTCGGCGGCTGCACGCCACTCGTCGAGCGCGACGGCGAAGTCGCCCGAATCGTACGCGCGCCAACCGTCGTAGGTCGGACTCGCGCAACCTCCGCTGGCGAGTGACGCCACGACGACGATGGACGGCAGCAGCCACGGCAACACGCGAGACGTTCTCATGCGCGCGCTATCGGTGCCGCCACGCCGACGGGTTGAGCGCGGATCCAAAGCGCCGCGTCGCGGATTCCTCGCGCTCGGATCTTTACAAAGATGCGGGCGCGATCGGCTCACTCGCTCGTCGCGTCGTGCACGCCCGGCAAGCCGTCGAGGCTCGTGCGGTTCTTGTTGCGTTGGTACTCGGCGACGCCGTTCGGCCCCTGCTTCTCGGCCCAGTCGAGCAGAGTGTGGCGCTCGGCGACGAACTCGAAACGCGGCACGCCGAAGCCGCACGAGTCCGCGATGCGCGTGACGTCGACGACGACGATCGAACGCACGCCGCCGAGCGGCGGGAAGCGCGCGGCGAGTTCGGCGAAGCCGTCCTCGTGCGGCTCGACGATCGTCGCGCGCCCGTAGAGCCGCACGATGCGTGGCGCGCCGTTGAACGCGCAGAACATCAGCGTGATCCGGCCGTTCTCGCGCGCGTGCGCGATCGTCTCGACCCCGCTGCCGGTGAGGTCGAGGTAGCCGACGCGCCGAGGTCCGAGCACGCGGAAGCTGTCGAGCCCCTTCGGCGAGAGGTTGACGTGCCCCTCGCGCGCGAGCGGCGCCGTGGCGACGAAGAAGAGCTTCTGCTCGGCGAGGAAACTCGCGAGCGCGGCGTCGAGCGTGTCGAAGGTCTTGCCCATGTCGAGTCGCGGGAGGTTCAGGCGCTCGCGGCGCGGACCGGTACGGCGTCGTCTGACGGCGTGCGACCGGCGACCTCGCGCTCGCGGCGTTCGCGCAGCGCGAGCACGAGCACGATGACGGCGTACGTCGGCAGGAACTGCGCGATCGACTCGAGGCGCGCTTCGAAGAGCTCCTCGCCCGCGGGCGGCACGGCCTGTTTCCACGCGATCGCGCACATCGCGGCCGCCGAGACACACGCGACGCCGAGCAGGATGCGCCGTTCGGTCAGGACGCTCGCGAGCACCGCGACCAACACGAAGTTGACCACGTTGACGTGCACGTCCTCACCGTTCGTCCAGGCGAGGCTCGCGACCAACGCGAGCAGGCCGAACACGAGCACTCGCCCGATCGCTTCCGCGTGTCCGCGTCGCGACCAGGCGAGCGGTCCGGCGCAGAGCAGCGCCGCGAGCCCGTTCGACAGCGCGACGCGCACGACGTGCTCGCGGTCGAAGCTCTCCGCGAAGAGGAACACCGGCGCCGTCAGCACGGCGGCGGCGAGGATGATCCAGAGCAAGGCGCGCACGAGGCGCAGACGCGAATCCATCCGCTCATGGTAGCCGCTCCGGCGCGCGCTCAACGCAGGCCGCGCAACGGCTCGCCGAACCTCGCGGCCGGCCGAGTGACGTCCTTGCCCGCCAGCATCTCGACCACGCGCGCGGACGCGCCGTCGTGGAAGCCCGCTTCGCGAGCGAAGTCACGCGGGTTCTCGAACGTGCCGAACACGAGGTCGAAGAGCGGCAGGTCGGAGTAGTTCTTCGCGTGCACGCCGCGCTCGTGGTGACGGCTGTGGCTCTCCGGGCGTTGCACGAAGTACCCGAGCCAACGCGGCGTGCGCACGTTCGCGTGTTGGAAGATCGAGAAGAAGTTGGTGACGAGGATCACGATCGCCGTCGCTTCGGCCGAGAGGCCGACCACGAGCGTCAGCGCGAAGCTGAAGAGCGCGGTCCACGCGACCATGTCGAGCGGCGAGAACCAAAATGCGCCGAACGTGTCGAGCCGCTCCGCGCTGTGGTGCATCTGGTGGACGCCGAGCCACAGTCCGTCGAAGCGGTGCATCGCGCGGTGCCACGCCCAGACGCCGAGCTCGTAGACCAGGATGCCGACCAGCGCGCCGAGCCCCGTTCCGAGCCCGCTGAGGTCGAAGAGTTGCCACTCGACGAGCGTCTCGGTCCACAGGAACGGCAAGTACGACGACACGAAGAAGAAGGCGACGAAGCTCACGAGTCCACGCAGTTTCCAGCCGCGCACGGTGGGCAACGGCCGGGCCGGGAACAGCGCTTCCCAACCGATCAGGCCGGCGTAGAGCGCGAACAGCGAGAGCGAGACGGGATCGAGCAACAGATCGAGCGGCGAAGGCATGACGAAGTCCCCTGGCTTGGCGAAGTCAACTGGATGGAGGCCCGGTCGGCGATGGCGGCAGTGCGACGGAGTCCGGAGCGCCGCGCGCGTACCGCCGATGCGTGCGCGGCTTGGGCACCGGACGACGTGCAAGCTAGGCTCGCCGCGGCGTTCGGCCCCAAGCCGATCCGGCCACCTCCATGACGGACCGGCCAAGTCGGACCGGCCACGCGCCGCGACAGGCCCGCACCGCGAACTCGCTCGAGATCGGCTCCCCCATGCCCGCCCGCACCC
Organism: Planctomycetota bacterium; assembly: GCA_023150475.1. GTDB lineage: Bacteria > Planctomycetota > UBA1135 > UBA1135 > JACRIN01. The sequence continues at coordinate 76,591 of JAKLKU010000013.1, read as the reverse complement.
CTCTTCGAGTCGCGATCCTCGCGCTCCCCGAAGCGACGGCGTCCGTCGTCTACGGCATGCTCGACTTGTTCGCCTCGGCCGGCCGCGACTGGGGCTTCATCGTCGACGGCCGGCCGGGCGAGCCCGCGTTCGCGCCGCGGATCGTCGCGCGCACGCTCGAGCCGCTCCGAGTCGTGAACGACGGTTTCGTCGCGCCGCACGCGACGTTCGCCGAGCTCCGCGATGCCGAACTCGTGTGCGTTCCGGAGCTCTTCGTGCCGCCCGGCGAACCGCTCGCCGGACGCTTCACCGACGAGATCTCGTTCGTGCGCGACGCGTACGCGCGAGGCGCGACGCTCGCGACGGCGTGTTCGGGCGCGATGTTGCTCGCGGAAGCCGGGCTGCTCGACGGGTGCGAAGCGACGACGCACTGGGCCTACTGCGACGTGCTGCGCCGCGACTATCCGCGCGTGACGGTCAAAGCACACAGCGCGTTGGTCGCGTCGGGCGAAGGCCAGCGTCTCGTGATGGCGGGCGGCGGCACGTCGTGGCTCGACGTCGCGCTCTACTTGATCGCGCGCTTCGCGGGCGTCGACGCGGCGATGCAGACCGCGAAGCTCAACTTGATCGACTGGCACGACGTCGGCCAACAGCCGTTCGCGCGGCTCGCGAGCGCCCGGCAGAACGCCGACGCGGTCGTCGCCGACGCCCAGGCGTGGTTCGCGGAGCACTTTCGCGAGCCCGGTCCGGTCGCGCGCGCCGTCGAGCTCTCCGGACTCGCCGAACGCTCGTTCAAACGCCGCTTCAAGCAAGCGACCGGCATGGCGCCGCTCGAGTACGTCCACGCGCTGCGCATCGAGCACGCGAAAGAGCTGCTCGAGGCGAGTTCGCAACCGATCGAACTCGTCGCGGCGGCCGTCGGGTACGAAGACGCCGGCTTCTTCGCGCGCCTCTTCCGCCGCAACGTGCGACTGTCGCCGGCGCAGTACCGCAAGCGCTTCGGCGGGTTGCGCTCGAAGCTCGACTCCGCGAGCTAGACGCGGCACGACACGCAGACTCGCGTGACGAACTCGCGTGCATGCCCCTGCGCCGGATCGTCGCGAGCCGAAGGTCGTCGTTCGGATGGCGCGCACGGAGTCACGCGCCCGAAATCTCACCGCAAAGCTGCGCGCGGGCACGTTCGGCCTCGAATCGTCGCGCGCTCCCTTCCGGTCGCGAAGATTCCAGGAGAGAGTCTCAACCAAACGCCCCCGGCTCGCCTCGGATGCTGCGACGCCCCGAGATTTCCGCTCGCTCCCCCCTTACCGACGAGTTTCCCGCATGCTCTCGCAACTTCGTTACCTCGTGCCCGCGCTGCTGATCGCGGCGGCCGTCGCAGAACAATCGCTCCCCGGCCCCACCGCGCCGCCGATGGCGGACGACAACCTCTCGAAGCTCGCCGTCGGCGAGTTCTCGAACGACCGCCACGTCGACGCCATCGTGCTCGCGAACGGCAAGCCCGTGTGCCGCTCGTCGGTCGAGACCTACCGCACCTACCTCGTCGCGAACATCCAAGGCACCGACATCGCCACGCTGCACGGCACCGGCGCGAACGGCCGCGACCAACTCGTGCTCGTCGGCCCGGACGGACTCTCGATCCTCGAGCTCAACGATCCCCCGGCGCAGCAGACGGTGCCGCCCGCCGACCCTTGGACGATCACGAGCGTCCGGCAAGGCTCGTACTGGGCGAGCGCGATCGCGGTCCGCGTCGGACAAGTGGACGGGCAATTCGGCGACGACATCGTCGCCGTCGCGCCGAACCGGCTCGTCATCGCTCGCTCCGATGGCGCGGGCGGCTGGATGACCAATGACCTCTCGTACCCCGTGGGCACGGGCAACACGCACACGGGGATCGAGCTCGTCGACTGGGACGGCGAAACGTCGCCGCAAGCGCTCGAACTCGCCGTGATACTCGCACCCAACGCCAACCACACGGCGCGCGTGCGGATCATGAAGCACACGGGCATGGTGATCACGACGATCGTGTCCGGCGAAGAGCACGTGATCGTCGCGCCGCTGACGATGGCCGCCGCGAACCACGACTGTTTCGCCGCGATCGCCACCGACACCACGACCGGCCAACAGTCGCTCGCCATCCTCTCCAAGAACGGTTTCAGCGGACCGTGGACGTTCGAGGACACCGGCGTGTACACCTGCGCCGCCGGCGACTGGGACGACGACGGCAACGACGACTTCGTGCTGTCGAGCAACACGTCGCGCTTCGCGTCGGTCTACCGTACGCTCCCCGGTGGACCGGCGGGACTGACGCTGCATCCGTCCGACGCGCCGCCGAGCCACGGCCCCGCGCTGCTGCCGATCGGCCACCCGTTGCGTCCGGTCTCCGTCCAAGACGGCGGCATCGCGACGGCGGACGTCGACATGGACGGTGACGTCGACCTCGTCAGCGCGGTCCAGGGCAACTACATCGGGAACGGTTGGGATCACGAAGACGCGCGCTTCAGCGACGTCGACGTCGCCTACAACGACGACACGGACGAGGACCTGTGGCTGCCGTGGCCCGCGCCCGAGATGTCGTGGCCGCCGGCGCTGCCGCAGCCGTGGCTCGACTCGTCGGGCAACCTCGTGTTGTCGCTCATCCACCCGTTCCTCACGATCGACGCGAACGATGCAGCGGATCCGGCGAACGAATTGCCGCCGGTGTACGAGTACGCGGTCTGGCGCACGCCCACGATCGAGTCCCTGGCGATCCCCGAGCCCTGCGTGCCACTGACGGCCGCCACCATCGTGTCCTCTGCGCCGATGGATCCGAGCTCGCCGACCGTGATCTCGTTGCCGCTCGGCCAGACGGAACCGTACTTCCCGGATCGTTACACGCTGGTGCTGCGGCAAGTGCAGCACGACGCGAACGACCCGAGCAAGATCGTCGACGAGTCACCGGCCCTGAAGCTGACGTTCTACTCGTCGCTCCACGTCGTCGAGTTCGGCAGCGACTCGAAGATCAAGTCGACCACGCCGTTGCTGCTCGAGATCAAGCCGGACGAACCGGGAGCCGGCTCGAGCGGTGGTTCGCTGCCGCCGACGGGGCCCAACCAGCGGCCTTGATCGACGGAAGATCAGCTCGCGCGGCGTCTCGTCACGGCCCACAGCCCGGCGACGACGACGAGTGAGCCGATGAGCCACGGAGCGGCGCGAGTCGACAAGCTCGCGCCGCTTCGCGTTATCACCGACCAACGCGCGAACGGCACCGGCGCGAAGCCATCGACTCGCACGAGCAGCGGCTCCGCCGACCGCGCGAGCGTGTCGTCGCTCGCCAACGCGGCACGCGCGCCGCGCAGAGCTTCGGCGACGTGCGCGCCGCCCGCGAGCCGCGCGTAGAACTCCTCCGACAGTCGGCAGGCGAGCTCGAGCTCGAGGTCGAAGTCGCTCTCGAGCACCACTTGCGAGCCGGCGCCGAGGAACGCGGTCCCGAGCTCGGCCGCCGCGCCGTCGCCGCGCCGCGCCGCGCCTTTCCCGGCGCGACACGCAGCCACGACGACGACTCGCGGCGCGCCGGCGCGACCGAAGCACGCCTCGACTTCCTCGGCACCGAAGAAGCCGTCGTCACCGTCGGCACTTGCAGCGAGCGCGAGCCCCGCCGAACGCACGCGGCGGACGTCGGAATCGCCGTGCGCGACGACCTGCAGGATCTCGGTTGCCGGTCCGTCGAACGCGCCGGCGTGCGCGGCGTCCGCGAGCCGCACGTCGCGCGCCTCGAGCGGAAACACGCGCAGCACGCGTTCGACGACGCGCGGGTCGAGCTCGAACGCCGGCAGCCGGGTTGCCGCTGCGCTTCGTCGTCCGTCGCCGGTCGCCGCGGCGGACTCCGCGCTCGTCGGACCGGACGACGGGCTCGGTGCGCCGACGAAACGGATCCTCGGCGCGCGCGCGGCGGCCGCCGTGGCTGGAGCTTCACCGCGCGCTCGCGCCGCCAACGCGACGCCCACGGCGAGCGACGGCACGTTCCACACGGCTCGTTCGATGCCGAGCGGCTGCGCCGAACCCGCCGCGCAGAGTTCGAACGGGATCTCACCGAGGAACGTGTCCAGTCCCGTGACGACGATCGTCTGCCACGCGGCGATCCGCTCGCGCACGGCGCTCGGGACGAGCGCGTCACCCAGTCGCTGCGACTCGCGCCGCAACGTGTCCGTCCAATCCCCGGCGTGCAAGTGCAGTTCTCGGACGAGCGCGCGCGTCGCGCGGTCGATCGTGAACTGGTCGACGAGCGGCACCGCTGCGACGCTCGCGCCGTCGATGACGAAGAGCCACGATTGCACCGGTCCGGCGACGTACACCAGGACTCCGCCCTCGCCGGCGGAGCACAGCGACGTCTGCACTTGCTCCAACGTCGGCACGGCGGCGCCGAGCTCGCGCGCGAGCGAGTTGCGGACGTGCAGCTCGAGGATCGGCTCGAGCGCGCGCACGGCCCCGCGTTCGCGGCCGTCGAGCTCGACGCACAGTTGCGCGTGCTCGCAGAAGAGCCGCAAGGAGTCGTCGAAGTGCAGGAGCCCCCAGCCGCCTTCGCGCGCGTCGAGTTCGCTCCAGCCGTCGAGCAGACGAGCGAGTTCCCGCGCGGTCTCCTCGCGCCACGTGGCTCGGTCGAGCGCGCCGCTCGCCGCGAGTCGTGCGGCGACGCCGATCCGTCGGCGCTGCTGGCGCGCCGCGGGCGCACCCAACGCGTCGAGCTCGGCGCTCGCACGCTGCCACAGCTCGAGCGCTCGCGCGACTTCGCCGCGGTCGAGGACGAGATCCGCGAGCCACAAGCAGGCATTGACGCGTCCGAGCACGGGCAGCGCGGCGTCCGCCAACGCCGACTCGAAACACCGCTCGGCCTCGGCGGGGCTGCCGCCGTCGCGCCGCGCGCGTTCGCGCCACGCGCCGCCACGCATCAACGAGAGCGACGCCGCGCGGCTCGCGAGCGTCGGATCGGCGTATATCGCGCGGCGCTCGTCGAGCAGCGCATCGATGCGCTCCGGCGCACCGACCGCCATCGCGAGCGACGCGAGGTGCTCGTCGGAGTCGAGCCACGCTTGGGCGGAGTCGATCGACGCGGTCGTGGCCGCCTCGAGGCACGCGCGTTCGGCATCGAACTGCTCGGACGCACGCTCGAGCGCGCCGCAGTCGAGTTCGATCAGACCGCGCAAGCCGAGCAGCTTGCACCGCAGACTCTCTCCCCACGCGGACACGCCCGGGTAATACGGGTCGTTCGGCGGGAACCCCGCGACGAACGCGTCGAGGCACGCTGCCGATTCGGCGACGGCCGCGTAGGCCTCCGAGAAGCGTCGCAAGAGCCGCAGCGCTTCCGCGCGACGTTGATGGAGCGGCGCGAGGTTGCCGCGGTGCGGCACGTCGTCGTTCTCGATCGCGGCGATGCCGAGTTCGAGCACGCGCGCCGCACGCGCGTGGTCGGCGACGGCGGAGAGTCGCTCCTGGAGGACGAGCACGTCGCTGGTCGGCAAACGCTCGAAATCGAGCGCCGCGAGGTCCAGGTCGGCGAGTGCGATCGTACGCACCTCGCCCGGCCGCACGGCGGCCGGCTGAACATCGCTCGGCCGCACGGCGGCCGGCTGCCCGGCAGTCGCCCGGTCGTCCTGCTGCGCCAGCACGGTGGAGCCCGCGGCGAGCGCGGCGCTCACGCCGAAGTTCAGGGAGAACGACGCGAGCGTTCGACGGAGGCGCTGCGCTCCGGATTGCGATTCGCATCCAGCTCGTCGACCTCGATGCGGATCCGGTGCCATGCGCTCGTGTCGACAGTCTCCAGGTCGAGCACGCTACCGCGCAACTCCCGAGGCGCCAGGAGCTCCGCGCCGCTCGCCGAATCGACGATGCGCACCACGAACCACGGGTTCCCCGCGGTCGTCGTCTGCCAACGCACGCGCGGCAACGCTTCGAAACCGTCGCGGGGCTCGAGGATCTCGAGCCCGCTGCCCAACACGATGCCGGGCTGCGGCGCGGGCGTCGCGCGCACGAAGAACCACCAGCCGGCGAGTCCGGCGACCACCAGAGCGGCGGCCACGAGCACGAGCCGCGGGACCACGCGGCGCGGCGCCGGCTGCGTGCGCGGCGTGCTTTGCGTCGGCGGCTGCCACAAACGATCGAAGGCCGCGCGCGACGCACGGACCTCGGCTTCGGTCGCGGGACCGGCCGCGGCCCGCAAGACGTCGCGTTCCAGTTCCGCGGCTTGTTCGAGCTGCTTCATGACGTCTCTCTCCTCCGGTTCGAGCGCCTGCTCGCGCAGTGCGTCGACCCGCTCGTCGTCGTCCGGCATCCGCTCGCGTTCGGCACTCATCGTCCGCCCTCCCGCCGCGTCGGCGCGAGGATCCGCTTCAGGTCGCCGATCGCCTGGTAGTACCAGGACTTGATCGTGTTCGGCGAAGTCGCGAGGCGCTCGCCGATCTCTTCGAAGGTCAGGTCCTCGAAGTGCTTGAGCTCGATGATGTGGCGCGAGCGTTCGTCCAGTCGTTCGAGCGCCGGATGCACCTCGTCGTGACGCTCGGGCGTCTGCGGCGCGGACGGCTCGGGCACCTCGACGGAGTCCTTGGCCGACCAACGCACGGGGCGGCGCAAACGCCCGAGCAGCGCGCGGTGACAACAACGGAACACCCACGACTCGAGCGACGAGAAGCCCTCGAACGTCGGCAAGCCGCGCCACACGGCGATCCACGCGTCCTGCGCGAGGTCCTCGAGGTCCTGCGGCCCGAGCGGTCGGCCCGCGCGAGCGTTCAACACCGTCAACATCTTCGGCACGCACGCCATGCGTTCGGCGAAGCGCTCACGGGCGCCCGGATCCGCCGCGAGCACACGCTTCGCGAGTTCCAAGTCGGCGCCGTGGATCACGGCCGTCATCCGAGTTCCGGGACTCGCGGGCGTTCCGTCCGACGTCATGTGGAGCGGAGTGTACGCGAACCATGTGAACCGTTCCGCGCCGAACGACCAGCGTCGCCGACGTCGGCAAGGGCCCCGAGCGAGCCCTCGGGTCGCGCGCCGCGCCTCTCGCCTTGAGTTGGGCCTCGCGTTGGGCCGCACTCCGCCGCCGTCGTCACCCTCCGTCGCCATCGAAGCTCGTCGCACCTGAGAGGACGCAAACGTCATCCGCGGTTGGCGAATTCCGACGGAAGCCGCCAACACGCGCAAACTCGCGGCGGTAAGGCTCCGGTTGCTGGAGCCGGCCGGGCAGGCGAGCCGCTGGCGCGCGGGCCGCGCTTCACTAGCATCAGATCGTCCCCCTGACACCAAGGAGAACCGAACCATGAAGAAGATGCTGTTCGCCGGGCTCGTGCTCGGCCTCTGCACGGCGCTGCCGGTGCTGGCGCAAGATCGCAAGAACGACGAGAAGCCCGCGCCCGCCAAAGTCGAAGCCTACAAGCTCGGCTCGGTGGTCGACGAGAACATCACGCTGACCGACCTCGACGGCAACTCGCTCAAGTTCAAGGACCTGCGCGGCAAGGTCGTGTTCATCCACTTCTGGTCGAAGAACTGCCCGTACGAGATCGCGGCCGATCCGAAGACCGTCGCGCTCGCCGAGCAGTACAAGGACAAGGACGTCGTCTGCCTCGCGATCAACTCGAACGCGACCGAGATCGGCGCCGAGCGTCCGAAGGACGGCAAGACGGACGAGAACTACAACGCGATCCGCGAGCACCTGAAGGAGAAGAAGATGTCCTTCCCGGTCTACGCGGACCACGGCAACAAGGTCGCCGACCTCTTCAACGCGCAACACACGCCGCACTGCTTCGTGATCGATCAGAAGGGCGTGCTCCGCTACATGGGCGGGCTCGACGACGATCCGAAGGGCGACAAGGGCGAAGCGACGAAGCAGTACGTTCGCGACGCCGTCAACGCGCTGCTCGAAGGCAAGGAACCGCCGATGCGCGAGTCGAAGCCGTACGGCTGCGGCATCAAGCGCGTCAAGGTCAAGGCCTGAGCCGAGCACGTTCGACGTGATCGCTCCGAAGGCGCGGCAGCGAGCCGCGAAGCTCGCGTGGGTCCTGATCGCCGCCGCCGCGGCGCCGTTCGTCGGCGCGTGCTCGAGTGGCGAGGACCCGACCGCTGCCGGTGACTCCGGCGCGACGGCGGCCGCCGCTTCGACGAGCGGCGCCGCTTCGCCGACTGCTTCGGCGACCGCGACGACGCCGTCGGTCTCCGTGGTCGATCTCGCCGGTCTCGACGCCGCGCTCGCGCAACACCGCGGGCGTGGCGTCTTGCTCAACTTCTGGGCGATCTGGTGCGCGCCGTGCGTCGCCGAGTTGCCCGAACTGCTCGAAGTCGGTCGCGAGTTCGCCGACCAGGGCGGCGACGTCGTGCTCGTCAGCTACGACGCGATCGTGCCCGGCGCGACGCGCGAACAGGCGGAGCACGACGTGCTCGCGTTCGCCGAACGGCGCAAGATCACGGCACCGATCCTGATCTACGACGCGCCGGACGAAGAAGCGATCAACGCACGTTTCGACCTGCCCGGCGGCGTGCCGGTGACGCTCGCGATCGACCGCGACGGCAAGGTGGTCGCGACGCACGACGGCCAAGCGAGCAAGGACGAGTTCCGCGCCTTGATGCGCCAAGCGCTCGCGCGCTGAGACGATCGCGCGGACGTTCCGCCTCGGGCGCCGTGCGGGCGCGCCGCCGGGAGACTCGCTCAAAGGCTCGCGAGCGTGACGCCGAAGAGCATTACGTGGTACGCCGCCCACGCGAGCACGTACCCCGCGGCGATCACGCTCGCTGCGCCGAACGCACCTGGGCGCGTCCGACCGAACGCGCGTTGCAGCGCGACGACGAACCACGCGTACCAGCATGCGAGTCCGATCGCCGACGTCGCTGCGCCGATGCGCGGCGACGCTCCGAGTCCGGGCAGCGAAGGCGCGACCGCCGACGCAGCGCGCCACGCGAGCGGGATCACGATCGACAACACCAGCAATTTGAACGACAGCCCTTCGGTCACGAGCGCCAAATGCTCCGCGAAGCGCCGCCGCCGCTCGGCGAGCCACGACGCGATCGCCAACACAGGGAGGAAGGCGCCGATCAACGACTTCGCCCAGTCGTTCGAGCGGGCGTCGTAGCGCTCCTTGAAACGCGGCCAGTCGGCCTCGGCGGCGAGCCCGAGCTCCGCGCGTTTCGCGTCGATCGCGCGGTCGTGGAGCTCGCTCGTCCAACCGAAGAAAACCGTGCGTCCGAGGGGCGCCTGGAACACGTTGATCCCGGTCCAGGGCTGGGCGAAGAAGTACGCGACGTTCAGCACCGCGAACAACGCGAACGGCCGCAGAAAGCGCACGCGTGCTCCGCGCAGGAAGTCGCGCGTCGCTCGACCCGGTGAGAGGAGCGCTCGAAGGCTGAAGACCAGCTTGCCTTCGAGGCCGAGGAGCGCGCCGAACACCTGCGCGAGGTACTCGCGCAGCGAAACGTCATCCGGTCCGGGTCTGCGTTCCCCGCAACGCGAGCAATAGTCCGTCGCGAGCGGCGCCGCACACGTCGGACACGCCGACGAGCACTCGGGCTCGACGGTCATGCGCACCCGCCCCCAAGGGTCACGGTTCGAAGACGATCGCGTCGACGGTGAGCGCGAGCCTCGGCGGCGTCGAAGCCGAGTAGGCCATCAGACCGACGTCGAGCATCACCGGCAGATCGGGCCGTTGGTGCGTGCGCAGCGGAGTCCACGTTTGCGCGCCGATCGGTCTCCACGCGAGTTCGAAGCTCGTGCCTCGCCGCCGGATGCGCAACTCGGCGTCCGGCGTCGGGATCGACTGGAAGACGAAGTCGCTCGACGAGTCGACGGTCGTCTTGTCCTCGACGGCGACCGGAAAGCTCGCATCGCCTCCACCGATCGCGACGTGCACCCAGTCGAGGTCGGGGCTCGTCGAGTTGGGGTTGCGCACGAGCAGTCCGCCGAGGCGATACGGCTGCGGCGGCGGCGCGCTCGGCACGACCGTGTCGCGCGCATGCAGCGTGGCGCGAACGGTGAAGTCGCCGAACACGCGCTGATAGACGAGAGGACCTTCGGTGTCGTTGTACCAGATCGCGTTCGGCCCGGACGCGACCGGAGTGATCACGAGAGCGCCGTTCGTTTCGGTGAATTGCGCGAGCCCGGCGTTCTCGAACTTCCACTTGGACGCGATCTGCCCGTCCTCGAAATCGTCGGAGAACCAAGGCGTCGCCGGACGCGCGGCAGTGTGCGTGCGAGCACCTGCGCTTTGGGTCGTCGCGAGTCCTGTGCCGACGAATGCGGTCGCGCACGCAACGGCGCAACCGGCGAGGAGCGAGGAGAGACACGGCGCGCTGGGGAAGTGCGGGGCGATCATGGTCGGCGCGCGAGAATGTACACGTGGCTCGACCCCCGGCGGATACTGGCGCGTTCCGTTGGATCTCCCGAACGGCCTTGGCGGCCCTTTCATGGCGGATTTCGGGGCTTGCGCGGCGCGCCGACGCGACGGGCTCTCGCGCGCCGGTCCCACGGCTGAGGTTCGGACCGCCCGCGCGGAACACCCGGCGGCCGGAGGGCGCGCAACGACCGAGCGCGCGAGCGTTCGCCGCCGCTGCAAAGCCCCACTCCAAGGCCTCGATCGCCGCCGCACGCGCTTCGGCGACACCTCGCGGCTTCCTGACTAGGACGCACGAGCGCCGCGACGGTTGCACGCCTCCGCGATTTCTTGCGCAGCGAGAAGTGGCAGTAGGTGGACGCGTGATTTCGATGATGTGTCCGCGCCCCCACCGCTAGCGCCCGGCCCGACGCTCGTCGAAGCTACCTGGATGCAGACGCTCCCCAGCGCTTCTTCGGCCCGACGTTCCCCACTCGCACTCGCGCTCGTCAGCGGCGTCGCGATGGTCTTGCTCGGCGCGGCCGCGCTCGCGTTGAAGGCGCCGATGCTCTTTCCGGCGATCGGAGCGAGCGCTTGGGTCGTGTTCCGCCATCCGGAAGCGCCGCCGGCGGCGCCGAGGAACGTGCTCCTGGGCCACGGCTTGGGCGCGGTGATCGGGTGGATCGCGCTCTGGGGTTGCGTCGGATTCGAAGCGCGCGGCTCGCTCGCCGACCTCGCCCAGTGGCAGTACGTCGCGTCCGGCGCGACGGCGCTCGGCGCCACCGTCTTCGTGCTCGAACTGCTCCGGGTCGTCCACCCGCCCGCCGCGGCGACGACGATGATCGTCGGCATGGGGCTCCTGCCGAAGCTGGTGCATCTCGCGGCGATCGTCGGCGCGGCGCTCGGCCTCGTGTTGATCGCGCGCGTGCTCCGCGTCCGAGCGTCCGGCCCGGTTTGAACCGCGCGACGCACTGACCCTCGCGATGCCTGACCCGGGCGATGCCTGACCCGGGCGCTGCACTGCCCCGGGCGCTGCATTGCCCCGCGCGACGCGCGCGCGCACGAACGAGTGAGGTGGGAAGAGCTTTCGCTCTCCCCCGCTATGTAACGAGTTTGCTTTTCGGTCCAGCAACACCGTGGCGGAAGTCGAAACGTCCGCCCGGGTGGGGACCGTCGTGCAACGAATCATGATCCAGCGGACCGGCAAGAGCCTGCGCGCCGCGGTGCGTTCGCGCGCCGGCTTGACGCTGCTCGAGCTCATGTTCGCGCTGACGCTGATGGTCATCGGACTGCTCGGCTTCGCGCAGGTGCTGATGATCACGTCGGCGTCCGCCACGGCGGCGCGCGAAGAAGCGATCGCGTCGCAGGCCGCGGGCGAGATGTTGAAGACGATCCAGTCCGCCGGCTTCGTGCAGATCTTCGGGCTCTACAACGGCTCGACCGCGGACGATCCCGGCGGCATCGGGACCGCGCCCGGCAAGGACTTCGCGATCCTCGGCCTCAACGCCGTGCCGAACGACCCCGACGGACTGCCCGGCGAGATCCTCTTCCCGACGGTCACCGGCGCGCCGACCGCGTTGCGCGAAGACCTCGTCGACGCGCGCTTCGGTACGCCGCGCGATCTGAGCGGCGACGGCGTGATCGACGCGAACAACCACGCGGGTGACTACTCGCTGATCCCGGTCGTCGTGCAGGTGCGCTGGCGAGGCGCGCGCGGCGTCGGCACGTACGAACTCAAGACGATGATCGCGAACTTGCCGTGATGAAGCACCACCACCCGCGGCGTTCGCGCGCCGGCTTCACGCTGCTCGAAATGGCGATCACCGGCATGCTGTTCGGCCTGATCCTCGGCACGGCGGCCCTCGTCAGCCGCACGGGCAGCCAGGCCGCGCAATACGCCGACCTCAGCTCACGCGTGCAGTCGAAGGCTCGGCGAGCGCTCGACCGCATCGTCGAGGAGCTCAACGAAGCGTCGCAAACGCAACTCGCGCCCGATCCGGGTGTCGCGGGCTCGGCGAACTTCTCGTATCGCAAGGTCGCGGCCGTTTCGAACGCCGGCGTCGTGACGTGGAGCAACCTGTTCCGTCTCGACCTCGCCGACGACTCGGGCGATCCCGACAACGGCCTCGACGACGACGGCGACGGATCGGTCGACGAGAAACTCGTGCGGCTCACGATCGACGCCGGACTCGCGTCCCAGAAGCAGGTGACGCTCGTGCACGACGTGCGCGAGCTCATGGGTGTGGAAACGGCGAACGGCGCCGACGACGACGGCAATGGACTGGTGGACGAGCCTGGCTTCCTGGTCACGCGCAACGGCAGCTTGCTGACCGTGCGACTGACGACCGAGGAGTTCCTGGCCGACGGACGTCGTGCGACGGCGACCATGCAGACGGCAGTCTTGCTGAGGAACTGAAGGATGAAACGCTCACGACTCTCTCGTTCGAAGCGCGCGAAGCGGGGTGGCGCGCTCGTCATGATCTCGGTGCTCGTGGTTGGTTTGGCGAGCTTGTCGGTCGCGATGATCGCGCTGACCAACGGCTCGCGGATGGAGAACCGCGTCTCCAAACAGGAGCTCGCGGCTCAAGCGGTCGCCGAAGCGGGCATCAACCTCTCCTATCGCAGCCTCGCGTCGGGCGGCAACGGCTCGATCGGCAGCCAACAGACGCCCGTCGCGTACGACGGCGCCGATTACTGGGTGACGCAGGCCAACGGGCTGAATCAGACCGTGACGCTGCGCAGCACCGCGCAGACACAAGACGCCGAGAGCACCGTCGAGATGACGGTCCAGCTCGTCGCGAATCCGCTGTTCCAGTGGGCGGCGTTCGGCGACGACGCGCTGCACATGGACAGCAACGCGTTCACCGACAGCTACGTGTCGAACGCCGGCAGTTACGCCTCGCAGGTCTCGGGCTCGGGCGCGAACGCCTATGCGGACGACGGTGGCGACGTCGGCTCGAACGGCAGCATCCTGATGGAGCAGAACTCGAAGGTGTTCGGCGACGCCGTGCCCGGACCGGCGAACGTCGCGACCGTGCTCGGCAACGCGCAGCTCGCGGGTTCCAGCACGCCGGCGCCCGACACGGTCGACATGCCGCCGATCACGTTGCCTGCCGTCGCGTCGAGCGGCGCGCTCGTCGTGCCGATCGGTGGCACGCAGACGATCGGCCCAGGCACGGTCCACTACTCGCAGCTCCTGGCGCAGAAGAACTCGACGCTGAACGTGGTCGGTCCGGCGACGATCATCTGCGACACGTTCCAGCTCCGCTCGAACACGCAGATGCTGATCGACGCCACGAACGGCAAGGTCGAGCTCTACGTCGTCAACGACTTCCTCCTGAACTCGAACGCGATCATGCGTTCGAACGACTACAAGCCGAAGAACCTCGAGATCAAGCTCCTGAGCGACAACGTCATCGATCCGGACATCGACGTCGACCTGAACCCGGACGACCTGACGTTCGACTCGAACTCCAAGATCTACGGCACGATCTACGCACCGAACGCGAAGGTCGAGATCGACTCGAACTTCGAGCTCTTCGGCTCGGTCGTCGCGCGTGAGATCGATCTCGACAGCAACTCGAAGGTGCACTTCGACGAGACGTTGCTCACGGAGGGCCCGATGGGCACGCCGGAGTACCAACGCGTCGCTTGGCGCGTGATCGACTGAGCGCCGCAGGACGCCCCCGATGCTGCTCCCCTCCGTGCTCGCCTGGGCCTTGCTCGGGTTCGTCCCGAGCCAAGGCCCCGGCGAAACGTCCGCGCTCGACGCGGACGGCGCGGGGTACGTGGGAGAGGAATCGAAACCGCTCGGTCTCGACGAGCGGAACTACTCACCCGAGCTCGTGCGCGAGATCGCGAAGCTCGTGCGGCGCGCGCGCGATCCGAAGGCGCCCGAACGACCGCAGCTCGCGGAAGCGCTCGGGAAACTCGGCTCGCCGGCTTTCGAGCCGCTGCTCGACTTGCTCGAGCTCCGCAAGGTGCCCTCGACGCGTGAGGGTCAGAAACCGCAGACGCTCAGCGTCTACCAAGAAGAAGTCGTGGTCGAGGCGCTGCGCACGTTCGGCGCGCAGAACGTGCTGCGCAAGCTCGAGCGGCGCCTGGCGAGCCACGCGAACCAGCCACGGCGGCGCGCGGCGCTGGTGCTCTACGGTCGACTCGGCGATCGCACGCACATCGACGAACTCTTCACTCTCGCCGCGCCGACGGTCGAGCGCTCGAGCGCGTCTCTGGACGAGAGTCCGAAGCTCGAAGTCGACGACGTGCTCGAAGAGACGCTGCGCAACTCGCTCGCCGAGATCCTGCGGCGTGAACCGCTCGCGGTGCCGCGTCTCAATTCGACCTGGCGGTCGCTGCCGCAGCCGTTGCTCCAGACGGCGATCTTCGCCGTCGGCGACGTGCGCGACGGACGCGGCCTGGCGCTGGCGGTCGACGCCGCGTTCGCACATCCCGAGCTCCTGCCGCTCTCCGCCGCGCAGATCGCGGTGATCGGTCGCTCGCCCGACGTGTCGGTCAACGTGCGCGCGATCGAGTTCTTGCACACCTCGCGCGACAAGGCTTCCGCACACGTCGCGTGCGCGATCGAACGCGCGCTCGCCGTGTTGGAGGACGAAGATTCGGTCCAGACGTGGATCGAGCAGCTCGGTGCGGACGACGCGGCGTTGCGCTCCGCGGCACATTGGTCGCTGCAGCACGTCTCGAAGCTCGAATACGCGCCACTCGCGGATACGTGGCAAGTCTGGTGGAACGCGGAACGCGAGTGGTTCGATCGCAACTACGACCGGTTGCTCGGCGATCTCGCGAAGCCGAATCCGTCGGTGGTGGCTTCCGCGTTGCGCGAGCTCGCGAACCGCCGCACGCGTCGGCACGAGATCGCCGTGGAGATCGCACGCCTGCTCGAAGCGTCGCGCCCGACGATCCGCAAGCTCGCGTGCGAAGCGCTCGCGGAGCTCGGCTCGATCGACGTGCTGCCCGAGCTCACGCGCGCGCTTCGCGACGAGGACGAAGGCGTCGCGAACGCTGCGTGGCGCGCGCTTTCAGGGCTTTCCGGTCGACACTTCGCGCTCGACAGCGTCGAGTGGGACGAGCTCGTCGCCGCGCGCGAACCGTGACCCGCGGCCTAGGCCGTCGCGCAGTCGCCGCATTCCGCGGCCAATTTCGCGAGCGCCTCGGCGGAGAAGGACGCCGTGTCACGACGCGGAGCGACCGCGGGGCGCTCGTCCGGCACTTCGTCGGGCCGTTCGCGCTCGACGCGCGGGACCGGCGTGACGCGCTGCGGCAGCACGACGACGTCGACCGAAGGGCTCGCCACCTGAGGAATCACGGCGGGCGACGGATCGGCGACGGCGAACGGCGGACTTGAGCGTGGGTGGAAAACGGCGCATGGTGGAAGCCTCGTGCAACCCACTCGCTCTCCCGAACCCCGTCCCGATCCCCGTCCCGATCCCGGTCCCAAGCCTCGGGTTCGCCTCCGGATCGCGCTGGCGTTCGGCCTCGCGCTCGCGGCGGACGCGCTCTTCATTTGGACCGAGTTCGTGCCGCCGGTCGCGATCGTCGTCGACCTCGGCGTGGCGACGGGACTTTTCTTCCTGCTCGGCGCACGCTGGAGCCTGCTGCCCGTGTTGCTCGTCGAGATCCTCCCGGTCACCGCGGCGTTCCCGACGTGGACCCTCGCGGTGACCGCGCTCGCGTCGCTCCGCCGGCGGTGACGGCGCGTGGAGCGCCGCGCTGCGCGGCTCGCACTCGCGCCCCGGGGCACACCGGCTCGTACAGGTGCGATCAGGGGCACTGCGGCGCTTGTGAGCCGGCGTGGAAGACGCGCAAGCGCTGCAGCGCACCGCTCGCCGGCGTCGCGAAGTAGACACGATCGGGGTTCGCCGGAGATTCGTCCGCGAGCCGCACCCCCACCGAGAGGAACGGCGGCGCGCCGCTCGCTTGGTACTCGCAGAGAGCGTCGTGCACGGCGACGTGAGCCTCGGCCGCGAGCGCGGCGCGCACGGACGAGCCGGAGACTTCCCAGCCCGACGCGAGCGCCCACGGCGTGCCCGACGCTGCGTCGAAGAGACCGCCGGTCGCCGTGCAGCCGAACGCGACGGCGGGTTGCGAAAGCCCCACGATCGCGAATTCGGTCGTCGCGGACGCCGCGCCTTGCGCGAGCGCGAAGTCGACTTCGACGCCGAGGACGTGCGCGCCGACCGGCAGCGTCGAGAGCTCGAAGTCGCAGAACGCACGGTCGATGCGCGGACCCGCCGCGAGCTCGGTGTACGCAGCGGAGAGCGCCGTCGCATCGCACGCCACGCCGGAGGGACCGAGGCGCGCGGCTCGCAGGTAGGCCGCCGGGATCCCGGTCCGCAACGCGGGGTACGTCGTCGCGAGCGCGACGAAGAGCTCGTCGAACGCCGCTTGCGCTTCGGGATCGAGCGGCGCGGAGCCGTCGAGCAAGTCGTGCTGCTCGAACGGATCGGGGCCGAACGCCGGATTGCTCGCGTCGGGGCCGACGCCGAGTTCGTAGAGCTCGAGGCTCGTGCCGTTCGGCGAGTTGGACGCGCCGAACGAGTAGCGGTTCTTCTCGATCAGCTTGAAGCGTGCGTTGCGCACGGCGCGCACGTGCTGCTGCGCGACGTAGTCGCTGGGCGGTCGTCCGAACGGATCGGGCGTGAAGTTCGGCGTGAACATCTCGGTGTAGACGATGCGCCGGGCCGTGGCGCCCGAGAGGTCGTAGCGTGGATCGACGCAATGCGCGAACGACACGGAATCGCGCAGCGGGTCGGGAGCGAGCGGGATCTGCGCGAAATCGGCGGCCGTCGCGAAGAGGTCGGTCGCGGAGACCAGTTCGTGGCATTCGCGCGGGCCGAGCGTCGCGCAGGCCGGCGCCCAGACGACGAGCGGTACGTTGACGCCACCTTGGTACGGCGAGACCTTCGAGTGCGTCGGCAAGAACGGTGGCGCGACGGCGGAAGGTTGCGTGCCGTTGTCGGCGAGGACCACGACGAGCGTGCGCTCGAAGTCGATCGCGGCGAACAAACGCCCGAGTTGGTGGTCGAGCACTTCGGTCATCGCTCGCGCGACGGCGACGTCCCCGCTCGCGCCGTCGCAGGCCGTGCAGGTACCGCAGGCGGACGGAGGACACGCGACTCCGCACGCCTGCGGGCACTCGAAGGGCAAGTGCGTCGCGTTGTAGGCGACGTAGAGGAACCACGGCGAGGAGAGGCTCGCGAAATCCGCCAGCACGGCGAGCGCGCCGTCGGTCGTGTCGGCGGTCGCATAGTTCGGCCAGTGCGGCGTCTGCGCGGCGCCGAATGCGTCGACCTCGGACTTGCACCAATCGCAGTACGAGGCGTCGAAACACGCGGGCTGGACCGAGCTCGGCGTGTTCAGGTTGAACCACGAGCCGCTCCACGTCGCGAAGCCGAGCTCGAGCGGATGCGTCGGCAATTGGGCGACGTCGGCGACGTGCCACTTGCCGACCGCGGCCGTGCACGCGATCCCCGGTGCGACGGACTGGAAGACGTCCGCGATCGTCGGCACGTCGGGTGAAAGCCCGACGACCGACGGCTGGCTCGGATTCGTCACGGTGCCGGTGCCCGTGCGCGACGCCGGTCGGCCGGTGAGCAACATCGCCCGACTCGGCGTGCAGATCGGGCTCGCCCAACAGTTGGTGAACCGCACGCCGCGCGCCGCGAGTTCGTCGAGGTGCGGCGTGCAGGGCTGCAGCGCACCCGGATAGTCGGCGGCGTATGCGCCGAAGAGGTCGACGCCGACGTCGTCGAGCACGATGACGAGCACGTCGAGCGGTTCGACGGGCTTCGGTTCCGGGAAGGTCACCGTTGCGCCGCCGTGCAGCGATTGCGCGAACGCCGGCGCGACGCAACTCGCGGCACACGCCCAACGGAGCAGCCTGTCGAGACCGCGCGCGACGCACGAGCGCAGTCGAGTTCGAAGAGGACTCATACGGGGGACGGCGCGAGCTCGGAACGAACGGAGCGCAGTGCCGCTCGAACCCGAGCGCACGGCGCAGCCCCTTTCGTCCGCGGCACGGCGCGGCCACAACGGAGCGAACTTGGAAAACGCGCGACGTCTGGGATTCGGGACGCGCGTGCCTCCGCCGAACTCACGACGAGACGGCCAACGTCACGAGGAGCCGACGACTCGAGCGCAGCTCCGTGCGCGAGTGTCAATCCCGGCGCGCTTTCACGTCGAGTTGCGACACGAGGTCGTGCACTCGCGTGAGCCCCACTTTCGGGCCCTGCACGATGAGCGAGTTCGTTCGCGTATCGGCGAGCACGCGAGTCGGCGGATCGGAGAGCTCGAGCGCGTTCAACGTCGCGGCGAGGTCTTGGGCCGCCGCGAACTGCAACGGCAGCACCTCCGTCGTCTCGCCGGGCACCGCCGCCGAGGATCGGGACGCGCTCGCTTGGGACCCCGGAGTCGAGTTCGCGCCCGTGGCGCAGGCGGCGACGAGCAAACAGCACAACGAGCCGAGAGCTTTCATGATCGTTCCTCCTCCGATCTTCGTGGCCTCCATGGCCGTGTCTCCCTGCCGACCTCGACCGCGACGAGCGTGTGGCGACCCGCGCGATCGATACGCGCGCTCGACGGCAGTCGAGCGAGTGCGCCGTCGGCGGCGCCACGGCCGTCGGCGCAACGGCGAAAACGTCGCTACTCTAGCGCGCCATGCACCTCTCCACGCTCCTTCGTTGGGCGATGCTCGTCGGCATCGCGGTCCCGTTCGCAATCGGTGGCGTCGCTCGAGCGTCGAGTTCGCTGCAACCCCAGGCGCCGGCGCCCGAAGCCAAGGACGGGCCGACCGGGGACGCTCAACAGGCCGACGCCAAGCAGGACGAGAAGTGGGACGTCACTCGAGCGCCCGCGGGCGCCCACGACGTCGCGCTCGACGTCGAAGAAGGCACGTGGATGAGCGTCGACGTCTCGCCGGACGGCAAGGAGCTCGTCTTCGACTTGCTCGGCGACCTCTACCTCCTCCCGATCGGCGGCGGCGAAGCCAAGGCGCTGACGAGCGGGCTCGCCTGGGACATGCAGCCGCGCTTCTCGCCCGACGGCAAGCGCATCGCGTACACCAGCGACACGAAAGGCGGCGACAACCTCTGGACGATCGCACGCGACGGCAGCGATGCGCGTCAGGTGTCGAAGGAGAGCTACCGCCTGGTCAACAGTCCGGTTTGGACGCCCGACGGTCAGTACCTCGCGGGTCGCAAGCACTTCTCTTCGCACCGTTCGATCGGCTCGGGCGAGATCTGGCTCTATCACGCGCTCGGCGCCGCGGGCTCGGACGGCAGCGACGGCCTGCAGATGACGGTCAAGCCGAACGACCAGAAGGACGTCGGCGAGCCCGCGTTCTCGCCGGACGGCCGCTACCTCTACTGGTCGTTCGACTCCACGCCGGGGCGCGTCTTCGAGTACAGCAAGGACTCGAACGAGCAGATCTACGCGATCGATCGGCTCGACCGCACGACCGGCGAGATCACGCCGCTCGTGCGCGGCCCGGGCGGCGCGTGCCGGCCGACGCCGTCGCCGGACGGCAAGTCGCTCGCGTTCGTGCGCCGTGTGCGCTTCGAGTCCACGCTGTTCGTGATGGACCTCGCGTCGGGCGAGATCCGGCCGATCACCGGCGGGCTCGAACGCGACATGCAGGAGACGTGGGCGATCCACGGCGTCTACCCGACGATGGCGTGGACGCCCGACTCGCGTTCGATCGTGCTCTGGGCGAAAGGCAAACTCGCGAAGGTCGACGTCGCGACCGGCGCGTGGACGCCGATCCCCTTCCGCGTGAAGAGCTCGCGCACGCTCGGGCCGGCGTGCCGCGCGAAGCTCGACGTCGCGCCGCGCGAGTTCGACGTCAAGTGCCTGCGTTCGCTGCGGGTCTCGCCGCAGGGAGATCGGGTCGTCTACCAAGCGCTCGGCCACCTGTGGACCCGCGCGCTGCCCGAAGGAACGCCGGAACGGCTGACACGGCAGGACGAACGCTTCGAGTTCACGCCTGCGTTCCGCCGCGACGGCAAGGCGCTCGTCTACGCGACGTGGGACGACCAGGAGCTCGGCGCGCTGTGGCTCGTCGAGTTCGGCGGCGCGCCGCGCAAGCTCACGAACACGCCAGGCCACTACGTCGACCCCGTGTTCTCACCCGACGGCAAGACGGTCGTCTACGGCAAGGTCTCGGGCGGCGGCCTGACGTCGACGACGTGGTCGCGCGAGCCGGGCGTCTACGCGCTCGCCGTCTCGGGCGGCGAGCCGCGGCTCGTCACGAAGAAGGGCGGCTTCCCGCAGTTCGCGGCCGAGAACGACCGCGTGTACCTCCTCACGATCGACGAAGACGGCGAGAACGACAAAGCGACGCTCTTCTCGGTCGAGCTCGACGGCTCCGACGAGCGCACCCACCTCGAGAGCCACAACGCGACCGAGTTCGCGTTGTCACCGGACGGCAAGTGGGTCGCGTTCGAGGAACGCTGGCACACGTACGTCGCGCCGTTCGTGCCGACGGGCCGCACGGTCACGGTCGGTCCGAAGACGAGCTCCCACCCGGTCGCCAAGGTCTCGCGCGACTCGGGCGAGAACCTGCAGTTCTCCGGCGATTCGACGCGCCTCTATTGGTCGCTCGGGCCGGAGCTCTTCGAACGCAAGCTCTCCGATTCGTTCGCGTTCCTCGCCGGCGCGCCGGAGAAGTTGCCGGAGCCCGAGGCCACGGGCCGCAACGTCGGCTTCCGCGCGAAGACCTTCGTGCCCAACACGGCGCACGCGTTCGTCCACGCTCGCATCGTGACGCTGAAGGGCGATCAAGTGCTCGAGGACGGCGCGTTGGTGGTCGAAGGCGACCGCATCACCGCGGTCGGCCGCGCGAGCGAAGTGAAGATCCCGGCGAACGCGACGATCCACGACGTGCAGGGCCTCTTCATCGTGCCCGGCATCATCGACGTGCACGCCCACGGGCCGCAGGCCGCGAACGGCATGCAGCCCGAGCAGAACTGGGCGTCCTACGCGAACCTCTCGTTCGGCGTGACGACGATCCACGACCCGTCGCACGGCACGAACGACATCTTCTCGTCCTCGGAGATGCAGCGCGCCGGCCTGATCGTCGCGCCGCGCACGTTCTCGACCGGCACGATCCTCTACGGCGCCGCGGGCAACTTCAAAGCCGAGGTCGACTCGCTCGACGACGCGCGTTCGCACTTGCGGCGCTTGCAGGCGGTCGGCGCGTTCTCGGTGAAGAGCTACAACCAACCGCGCCGCGACCAGCGCCAACAAGTGCTCGCCGCCGCGCGCGAGCTCGGGATGCTCGTCGTGCCCGAAGGCGGTTCGCTCTTCCAGCACAACATGACGCACGTGATCGACGGCCACACCGGCGTCGAGCACTCGCTCCCCGTCCAGCGCATCTATCGCGACGTCGCGACCGTCTGGGGCGCGTCGGACGTCGGCTACACGCCGACGTTGATCGTCGGGTACGGCGGGATCTGGGGCGAAAACTACTTCTACGACACGACCGACGTGTGGACGAACGAGCGCCTTGCGACGTTCGTGCCGCGAAGCGTGATCGACCCGCGTTCGCGGCGGCGCACCAAGGCTCCGCTCGAGGAGTACAACATCCTCGAGAGCTCGAAAATCTGCAAAGCGATCGTCGACGCCGGCGGCCGCGTCCAACTCGGCGCGCACGGACAGCTCGCCGGCCTCGGCGCGCACTGGGAGCTCTGGCTGCTGCGCTCGAGCGGGCTCACGAACCTGCAAGCGTGGCGCGCGGCGACGCTCGACGGCGCGCGGTACATCGGCATGGACCACGAGCTCGGCTCGCTCGAGGTCGGCAAGCTCGCCGACTTCCTGGTGCTCGAGAAGGACCCGCTCGACGACATCCGGAACTCCGAGTCGATCCGCTACACGGTGCTCGGCGGACGCGTGTTCCTCGCGCGGACGATGCAGGAGCTCGGGAGCTCCGGGCCGGGCCCGAAGCCGTGGTTCCATTGGCAGAAGGCGCAGGACGCGCTGCCGGAGAAGCTCGCCGAGTCGGGTTGCGCGGGCTGCACCACCGTCGGCGGCCACGCGTCGCGCGACGGCTATCACTGAACGAAGTACAGGGTCAGCACGAAGAGCAACGCGCGGTAGCCGACCAGCGCGGGCACGATCGCGACCAACACGATCGCCGCGCGTCCGAGCGCCGCGGCACGGCCGAGTCCGTACGCGCGCCGCAGTGAAGCCGCGAGCCACGCGCCGAGCACGGAGAGCGAGATCAGCGAACCGGGGAGCTCGCCGAAGTCCGCGACGGCGCGCAGCACGCCGTCGGGCAGCACCGACCAGACGCCGCTCAGCACGGGCGGCAGCACCAACGCGAGCGCGAGCAGCATGAAGCTCGCGAGTTCGGTGCCGAGCGAGACGTGCGCCCCCCACGGCACGCCGATCCTCGCACAGACGATCGCGATCCAGACCGCGAACCAAAGCACGAACAGCACGACGAGCGAACGCGCGAGCGTGCTCGAGAGGCCGTCGAAGCGTTCGGCGAACGTCTTGGCGTCGAGCCCGAGCTCCGCGCGGCGCGCCTCGGCGCGTGGCTGCGCCCAGCGGCTGTACACCTGCTTCGTGACTTGGAGCTCGTAGCTCGTGTTGAACGTGTTCCAGCCCGTGTACGGCTGGACGAAGAAGTAGACGACGTTGACGAGCAGGAAGAGCTGGATCGGCTTCAAGTAGCGGACGCGTGCGCCGCGCAGGAGTTCCTGCGTGAGCCGGCCGGGCACGACGAACGCCTTCAGGCTCGCGAGCACCTTGCCGTCGAGGCTCGTGAACGCTTCGACGAAGTGCGCCAGAGTCGCGGCGAGCGACAGATCGCGCGCGTCGAAACGCTTCTCACCGCACTCGGGACAGAAACGGCGCTCGACCGGCGCTCCGCACGTCGGGCACGTCGAGTCCATGTGGAGCGCTCACTTGTAGAGCGCGATCTCGGTGAAGCCGACGTGGCCGGGCCACGCGCGGCCGGGCGTGCGCTCGACGATGCGGATCTCGAGCCGTTGCACCGACGTGCTCTTGCCGAGCGACAAGACGAGCGGCTCGAGCTCGTCGTCGCCGGCGCGCGCCTCGACGAGCTCCTTCGCGCGGTTGACGCGCACGGTGACGCGCCGGATGACGTCGTGCTCGCCCCGGAGCCTCGGCGTCGCGCAGTGCGAGTAGAGCACGAGTTCGCTCGCTTGGACGGGCTTCGTGAGCTCGACGATCAACGTCGGCGCGGGATCGTCCTTCGCGCACATCCAGCGCGAGCCTTCGAGCCCGTCGATCGAGCGCCACGGTTGGTCGTCGCCGTTGATCGAGCTCGGCGTGAACGTCGGTTCCTTGCCGTAGAGCAGGTTCTTCGTGCGTTTCGTCGCGAGTTCGTCCATCCAAGACAGCGTCAACCCGAGCGAACGGACCTTGACCGGCTTCGACTCGAGCGTGCGGGTCGGACGAGTCTCGTCGGGCGCCGCATCGGGCCCGACCAGCAGCACCCGCGCGACGACTTCGTACTCGCCGGGGTACGGCAGATCGACCTTGGCGCGATAGCGTTCGTCGGTCCATGCGCGCGACGGATCGCCGGCGAGGCTCGCGAGCCTGCTCTGGCCGTTCCAATACTCGACCGCGGCGATCCGCAGGCCGCCGAGCTCGCCGCCACCGTGCTCCGCGAGCGCGCGCGGCCCGAACTCGCCGATCCAGAACTCGAAACGCCCGCGGCCGACGTACGCGAGCCGCACGTCGGGCGCATCGTCCGGCTTCGTCGCGAAGAACTCGCGCTCGGCGCCGCCGGTGCGCGGCTTGCTCGACGTCGCGCGCTCGAGGAAGAGCAGCGCGTAACACGTGTCGGTCTCGTTCGCGCGCACCGGGCCGCCGGCGTTGCTCGCCCACGCGCCGTCGCCGCCTTGTTTCGAGAGCAGGAAGCGCGCGCCTTCGAGATACCACTCGTGCGGGCCGAGAGTCTCCGTGTCGAGCAGACTGCCGACGCGCTCGACGCCGTAGAGCCAGTAGTAGAGCCACGGTTCCTCGCCGTGCGGGTGCACGTCGACGCGGAAGTGGTGGCCGAGCCAGCCGACGCCGAGCTGCAGACTCTTCGTCACTTCGGCGGCTTGTGCGCCGGTGAGTTTCGTGCCGAGCGCTTGTTTCGCGATCAGCAGCGCGGACACGCCCGCCGTGGTCATCGAACCACGCGCGCCGGTGCCTTCGTTGTAGCGGAAGCCCGCGATCGTGCGTTTGCCCGTGCCGGTCTCGCCGGCGGCGAGCGCGACGTCGATCGTCGCGGGAGATTCCTGCAAGCGCACGACACCGTCGATCAAGTCGACCCACGGCTTCAACGGCACTTCGACGCCGGCGGCGAGCGCCGAGCGCAGACCCAACACGGCGTACTGCGTGTTCGAGAGATCGACGCCGCCGAGGTTCGACTCCCAACGCTTGCCGTCCCAACCGGTCGGATAACTCCAGAGTCCGCCGCGTTGCGTCGCGAGCAGGTTCTTGACCATTGGACGCATCCGATCCTTGTACGCCGGATCGTGCGTCGCTTCGTACGCCATCAGCGCGAGCCCGGTGCTGTACGTGTCGTACGGGGGGTTCGCGTCGAGGAAACGCAGCCCGCGCGCGACGGCCGGTTCGTTCGGAGCGAGGCCGCTCTTCATCAACGCGTAGATCGAGAGCGCGGTCTGGCCGCTGACGTACTGCGGCTGGCCGCTCGCCCACGAGCCGTCGCGTTGTTGCACCGAGAGCAGGAACGCGACGCCACGCTCGATCGCCCGATCGATCGGCTCGCGCAGCGCTTCGACGTCGGGTGACGCCTTGCGCTCGGCGATCGAGCCCGAGATGCGCCACTCCTGCACGAAGACCCGAGCGTCGCCGGGACACACGGCCATGTGGCCGCTCGCTTCCGCGTGGAACTCGAACTCGCCGAGCTGCGTCTCGTCGATCGCGACCGTGACGCGCGTGCCACGGCGCGCGATTTCGAGCCCGAACGCTCGCCCGGCCTCGAGCACGCGGCCCGTCTCGCCGAGCTCGATCGGTCCGTTCGGCACGCGCTTGCCTTCGACGCGCAGGAACTTCTTGTCCGCGTCGAAGACGAGCACCGCGTCGTCGCCGAACGCGAAGCTGCTGCGTTTGCCGTCGAGGGCGTCGATCGAGAGGCGCACGTTCGTCGTCCAATCGCCGACGCCGAGCTCGAAGCTGGTCACCAAGTCGTTGCCCTTGCCCGCGCCGCCGACGCGGCCCGACTTGTCGAACGCCCACGGGGTGCCGCGGTAGTCGACTTCGGCGACCTTGCGCTTCTCGACGAGCACGTGCTCGACGCCTTGCGCGAGCGACGAGTTCGCGAAGGACGCGGCCGCGAGCGACACGCCCCCCCAACACGTGCCGACCGAAGACGCCAGGACGCACGCTCGCGCGGCAAGGCGCGCGAGCGCGGAGGGCAGTGCGCAGCGTCGTCCGGTCGTGGGCTCGCCGGTCATGCGGAGTTCGATCGTCGGGGGCCGATCAGGGAGTGAACGTGTACCACGTGATGCCTTGGCTCGGGAGCGAGACGTCGAGGACGACTTTGGAGTCGGTCGAGAGCGACACGGTCCGCGATGCGCCGTCGCGCTCCGCGACCCGCGCCGAGCCGCGCAGGCCCGAGTAGTAGAGCGGGAGCTCGAGCGGCCGCGCGAGCGTGCGGTCGGTCGGGTTGAAAACCATCGCGAGCGCTCGTTCGCCGAGCGCGGGGTTGACGTGCAGCCACACGTCGAGGTCGCGCCCGTCGGGCCGGCGCACGTGGATCAGATCGCTCTCGAGGATCGCGCGGTGCGCCTTGAAGAACTGCACCCAGCGGCGGACGAGCTCCTTGGTGCGCTCGGTGTCGTAGAGTCGCGGCCCGCGATAACACGCTTGCACGCCGGCGCCGAGGTTGGTCGCGAGGTGCTGCTCGTACGCGTCGAGGTGCTGGTCGAGCGGCTCGATCGTCGCCGCTTCGCCGCCGCCGTGGTACTGCACCAGCGGCACGAACATCCAGCCCATCGACGGCGTCTTCTCCCACGTGCCGTCGTAGATGTTCTGGCGCGCGTGCAGGAGCTGCAGCTCGCGCGGCAACGACCAGTTCGTCTCGCGGTACCCCATGCCGCACTTCGACGAACCGGCGAGGTAGTAGAAGTCGGGCACGTTCAGGTAGAGCCCCCGCTCGCGAGCCCAGCCGTAGAAGTGCGCGATCGTCTGCCACTGCGTCCACTGCGAGTCGGCGAGACCGCGGTGACGGTGGTTCGTCGCCGCGCAGAAGTCGCCGGGGTAGCTGCCGTCGTGCTCGAGCAGCGTGAAGCCGACGCTGTCGTGGAACTCGAAGAGCCGGCGGAAATAGCTCTCGCCCCAATCGCTCTCGAGGCACGGCGCGCTGCCGAACAGCGCGCCGCCCGGTTTGCCGGTCGCGGCGTCGATCACGTCGGTCTCGGGGCCGATCGAACGGCTCGAGAGCAGCGAGTAGCTGCCGATCTCGACGCCCTTCTCCCGTGCGAATCGCGTCCACTCCCGCGCGCGCGCCTCGAGCGCCGGATCGCGACTCTCGAGGTCGAAGCCCGAGCCGAACGAGAGGATGACCATCTCGAAACCGACCGCGGCGGCTTGTTCGATCGCCGCGCGCACGCCTTCGTCGTCGGAACGCGTGCAGTGCAGCATCAGCGGGTTCTCCGTGCACCACGGCGCGAGCGTGCGGAAGGCGCGGCGCACGGAGAGCCCGCGGCGTTCGCGCTCCGTCGAGTCGCACGCGAGCTCGAAGACGCGGAACGACGCTTCGCTCTCGCCCGGAGCGAGTTCGACGCTGGGGCCGCGCGGCAGCGTGCAGACGAGCAGACACGGCGTCTGCAGGCGATAGTTCACTTGCGTGCCGTAGCGCGGGTCGTCGCGCCACTGCACGACGCGCGAGCTCGAGCCGAGATCGCCCCCGCCGAACGCGTAGTCCGAGAACACGTCGAGGTCCGGCCGACCGAACTCGCGCGACGCTTCGACCGGCGACGACCATTCGACGGCGGCGAGCCGCTCGACCTCGAACGCGTCGAGCACGAAGCTCTCGGTGCCGACGTTCTCGACTTCGAGCGACTTCTCGACCAACGGCAATCCGTCGTACAGCGTGTAGCGCACGCGGACGACGCACGGCTTCGGAGTGGCGCCTCGGTAGCGGAACTCGAGCGCGACGCCGGGCGGCGGCCACGGCCGCTGCTCCGCGTGGCGCACGCGTTTCCAGCCGAACGGCGCAGTCGGCTTGCCGATCTCCAGCGCTTCGCAGACGAGCGCCGCGGGATCGACGTCCAACCGCTCGCGATCGACGTCGCGCAGGAACGCGCGGTCGAGCGGCTCGCCCGCGCGCGCCACGAGTCCGCCGACGTCGAGCGTGACGCCATCGACCGTCACGCGCGCCTCGGGTTCGACCGCGCGCAGGATCGACCGGCCGCTCGAGAGCTCGTCGAACGCGACCCGCGCGACGCCCGGCACGACGCGCCAGGTCAGCGCGACGAGACCGTTCGAGAGCACGAGCTCGCGTGCGTCGGCGCTGCGCCCGACGCGGGTCGGTTCGGCGTCGGTCGACACGAGCCAGTCGCCGCGCGCGCGCCGCGGCACGAGCTCCGAGAGCCCGCGCACGACTTCGGCCGGAGTCTCGGCGCGCGCCGCGCCCGTGAGCGCCGTCGCGGCGAGGACCAACGTCACGCACACACCGTGGAAGCGCATCGTCGTCTCGTCAGTGGCGGAACGCGCTCGCAGGCAGCGCTTCGAAGCTCGCGCGCGGCTTCGCCCAACGCAGCCGCAGCTCAGCGCCGCCGGTCTTGTTGAACCAGATCAATTCGAACGCGTGCAGACCCTTCGCGAGCGGCGCCGCGCCGAGCTGCTCGACCGTGCCGTGCAGGCCGTCGTTGTCGACGACGAGCTCGCCGTCGATCCAGAGTTTCGAGCCGTCGTCGCTCGCGAGCGCGAAGCGATAGAGCTCGTCCGCCGGAACGTCGAGGAAGCCCTTGAAGCGCAACGCGACCCGCTCGTCGCGCTCCCCGGCGAGTTGCACGCCCGGCGACACCGTGGTGTCGACGGGCACGAGCGGGCCGAACTCCTCGGGAATCGCGTCCCAATCGACGACGAAACGCTCGACGGAGAGTCCACTCGCGCTCGGCGCCGCTTCGACGGCGGGCCGCGGCGCGACTTTCTCGAAGCGCCGTCCGCTGAGCGCGCCGACCGCCTTGCCGTTGTGGAAGATCCGCGCCGTGAGCACGGTGGTCTCGGTCAACGTCAACGGCTCGGTGTAACGCCGCGAGCCCTTGACCGGTTCGCTGCCGTCGAGCGTGTAACGCACGTCGAGCGCGTCGGTCGCGCCTTCGATCTCGACCTGCACGTCGGTGACGAACGTGTCGGTCTCCGCGACGATCTTCGGCGCCTTGTAGACGATCGGTGCGCCGTCGATCTCGACGACGATCACGCTCGCGAGCGGATCGAGCGGCTTCTCGGGCACGCGCACGCGCACCTGGCCGTCCGCAGTCGTGACTTTCAGTTCGCGCGACGAGTCGCCGAGCGGGTACGCGGCGCGCACCTTGTTGCCGAGTCCCTCGAGCACGAGCTCGCGGGAACTCGGCCAGTCGAACACGTGCAGGAAGAGCTTGGTCTTCTTCGGTCCCACGCGCACCGTGCACCGGCCGAAGTCGAGCGCGTCGAACACGCTCGCCGTCGTGCCGTGGATCGCGCTCCCGTAGCGATCCATCCACTTGCCGATCTCGGCGAGCCTCTGGACCGACTCCGGCGGGAACGTGCCGTCCGCGCGCGGACCGACGTTCAGCAAGTAGTTGCCGCCCTTCGACGCGATGTCGATCAGGTTCCGGACGAGCTCCTTCGTCGACTTGAAGTCCTTGTCGGCGCGATTGAAGCCCCAGTGGCCGTTCATCGTCATGCAGGACTCCCAGTCGACGCCGGGGAAGCCGGTCGGCGGGATCTCCTGCTCGGGCGTCGCGAAGTCGCCGACCGCGTCGTCGGACGACGAGAAGCCGGCCATGCCGCCGCGGTACACGTCGACGCGGTTGTTGACGATCATCGCGGGGTTCGCCTTGCGGCAGAGCTCGAACAAGGCGAGCCCACGTTCGTGGTTCCACGTGCTCTCCCACTCGCCGTCGAACCACATCACGGCGGGCGAGTACTTCTCGATCACTTCGCGGACTTGCGCGTGCAAGTACTTCTCGAAGCGCTCGAAGTTCGCACCGGCCGAGGGACGCGACTCCCACGGCCGCCGCGGCAAGTAGTCGGGGTGGTGCCAGTCCATGATCGAGTGGTACGTGCAGAACCGGACGCCGTGGCGCGCGCAAGCGTCGGCGAGCTCGCGCAGGACGTCGCGCTTGAACGGCGTGTTCATCACGTCCCAGTCGGTCTCCTTGGAGTCGAAGAGACAGAAGCCGTCGTGGTGCTTCGACGTGATCACCAGGTACTTCATCCCGGCGTCGGCGGCCATCTTCGCCCACGCGTCGGCGTCGAAGGCCTTGGGATCGAACTGAGCCTGGAACTTCGTGTAGGTCTCGAGCGGGATCTGCGCCGAATCGCGGATCCACTCGCCGTAGCCGGTCTCGCCGTTCCACTCGCCGGCCGGAATCGCGTAGAGCCCCCAGTGGATGAACATGCCGAAGCGCGCGTCGCGCCACCACGCCATGCGTTCGTCCTGCGAGATCGGCGCGGGGAACTTGCGGTGCACGGAACGCGTCGACTCGCACGCGCCGCTCGCGAGGACGAGGCCGAGTAGCGCCGCGCCGTGGAGCGCGCGAGTGGATCGCAGCAGCGAGAGCAGCTTCATGTGGATCTCCTTCTGGGCTTCGGTCGCGGCAAGTCGCCTTCGACCGTCGTCAATCGAACGGTATGCCGGTGTGCTTCGCGATGTCGCGCAGGTCGTCGACGACCGGACCCACCAGCGGAATGCCTTCGCGCCGGCGGACGACTTCCGCTTCGCGCTCCGGATCGCCCGGCAAGAGCGGTCCGTTCGTGCCCGGCGCCGGTTTCGTCGCGCGGAACGTGCGCACGACGTCGTCGATCTGGCGCTTGAACTCGAGCGGATCGATGAAACCGTCGATGCGCAGCGCGCCGAAGAAGTGGCCGATGCCCTTGCCGACGGAGCGCGCCGGAATCTCCTGGCGCAGCGCGAACGGCGGCGCGAACGGACCCCAGTTGGCGCCGGAGAGCACCGCGGAGAGCACGTCGACCATCAACGCGAGACAATACCCCTTGTGGCCGCCTCGTTCGCGCTCCGAGCCGAGCGGCAGGATCGCGCCGCCGTCGATCATCGCGCGCGGCTCGCGCGTCGGCCGGCCCTCGCGGTCGATCGCCCAGCCTTCCGGGATCGGCGTGCCGTGGCGCAGCGCGATCTCGACTTTGCCGTACGCCGCGGCGCACGTCGCGAGGTCGATGACGATCGGCGGCTCCTCGAGGCCGGGGAAGCCGATGGCGATCGGGTTGGTGCCGAGCATGCGCTCGGCGCCCCAGAGCGGCGCGACGAGCTTCGTCGTGTTGGTCATCGACCAGCCGATCAAGTCGCGCTTCAACGCTTCGAGCACGTACCAGCCGGCGATGCCGTAGTGGTTCGTGTTGCGGACGCTGACCCAGCCGCTGCCGGCTTCTTCGGCCTTGTCGAGCGCGACGGCGTTCGCCCACGGACCGACGACGAGCCCGAGCCCGTTGTCGCCGTCGACGGTCGCAGTCGAAAGCGTCTCGCGCACGACGTGCGGCGCGCACCGCGGATTGATGCGGCCGAGCGTCAGCATCTCGAAGTACGTGTGCAGTCGCGCGACGCCGTGCGAGTCGATGCCGCGCAGGTCGGCGACGATCAGGACGTCCGCCGCGGTGCGCGCGTCGCGTTTGGGCACGCCGAAGTGCTGGAACGTGCGCACGCAGAACTCGTGCAAGCGCTCGTGCGGATACGTCGTGAATTCGGGGGCGCTCATGCGAGGAACTCCGCGAGCTCGTCGACCAGGGTCTCGCCGATCGACAACGAGGACGTCGCTGCCGGCGAGGGCGCGTTGCAGACGGAGAGCCAACGCTCGCCCTTTTCGATCAGGAAGTCGTCGACCAGTGCGCCGTCCGGTGCGAGCGCCTGGGCTCGCACGCCGGCGTGCGCGGGGCGCAGGTGCTCTTCGCGCACTTCGGGGATCAGCTTCTGGAGCGAACGCGTGAACGCGCGCTTCGAGAGCGAGCGCCACACTTCCATCGAGCCGGTGCGGCCGTGTTTCGCCGCGAGCTTCCAGAACGCCGGGTACGAAAGCGTGTCCCAGAGGTCGGCGAGGTCGACGTCGCGCCACGTGTAGCCTTCGCGCGCGAGCGCGAGCACCGCGTTCGGGCCGCACTCGACGCCGCCCTTGATCATCCGCGTGTAGTGCACGCCGAGGAACGGAAAGCTCGGGTCGGGCACCGGGTAGATCAGGTGTTTGCAGAGGTGCGCGGCCTCGGGCGCGAGCTCCCAGTACTCGCCGCGGAACGGCACGATGCGCGCCGGCCGTTCGCCGCGATCGAGCCGCGCGATGCGATCGGAGTGCAGCCCCGCGCAGTTCACGACGACGCGCGCGGCGAACTCGCCTTGGCTCGTCACGACGACCGTGGCGGAAGCTTCGCGCCGCAACGCCGTGACCCGTGCATTCGTCGTCACGGCGCCGCCGCGGCGCACGACGAGCTCGACGAGTCGCACGCAAACCGCCGGGTAGTCGACGATGCCGGTCTCCGGCACGTGCAGCGCCGCGACGCCCACGACGTGCGGCTCGAGCTCCTTCAGGCGCTCGAGCGAGATCCGCTCGCAGTCGACGCCGTTCGCGCGGCCGCGCTCGTGGAGCTTCTCGAGCCGCGGCACTTCGCTCTCGTCGGTCGCGATCACCACTTTGCCGCAGAGCTCGAAGGGCAGGCGCTCCTCGCGGCAGAACTCCTCGAGCATGCGTTTGCCGCGCCGGCAGTTCCGAGCCTTGAGCGAACCGGGCTTGTAGTAGAGCCCCGAATGGATGACGCCCGAGTTGTGTCCGGTCTGGTGCGCGGCGACGCGAGCTTCCTTCTCGAGCACGATCACGCGCACGCCCGGCCAGCGCCGCGTCGCGCGCTCGGCCGTCGCGAGCCCGACGATCCCGCCGCCGACGATCAGGACGTCCGCGCGCTCCATGTCGACTTCAGGGCGCGGGCACCACGCGCTGTCTTTGTTCGCCGAGCCCTTGGATGCCGAGCCGCATCGACTGCCCGACCTTCAAGTAGATCGGTTCGGGCTTCTGGCCGAGCCCGACGCCCGGCGGCGTGCCGGTCGAAATGACGTCGCCGGGCTGCAAGCTCATGAACTGCGACACGTACGCGACGAGGTAGTCGACGTCGAAGATCATCGTGCGCGTGTTGCCGTTCTGGTAACGGTGCCCATCGACTTCGAGCCAGATGTCGAGCTTCTGCGGATCGGGGACTTCGTCCGCCGTGACGAGCCACGGTCCGGTGGGCCCGAACGTGTCGCAGCTCTTGCCCTTGATCCACTGACCGGTGCCTTCGAGCTGGAAACGCCGCTCGGAGAGGTCGTTGATCACGCAGTAGCCCGCGACGTGAGCCCGCGCGTTCGCGCGCTCCACGTACTTCGCCGGTTTGCCGATCACGACGCCGAGTTCGACTTCCCAGTCGAGCTTCTCGCCGCGCCGCGGCATCTCGATGTCGTCGTTCGGGCCGACGATCGCGCTCGTCGCCTTGTCGAAGATCACCGGCTCGCTCGGCACCGCCATGCCCGACTCCGCGGCGTGGTCCGCGTAGTTGAGCCCGATGCAGAGGAACTTGCCGACGCCGCCGACGCACGCGCCGAGCCGCGGCGTGCCTTCGACGAGCGGCAGCTTGGTCGGATCGAGCTTCGCGAGCCGCGCGAGTCCTTCGGGCAGCAACACGGCGCCGCGCACGTCGTCGATCACGCCGACGAGCGAACGCAGGCGTCCGTTCGCATCGAGCATCCCGGGCTGCTCCGCGCCGCGCGGGCCCCATCGCAGGAGTTTCATGTCAGTTGCTCCAGCCGCCGTCGATCACGTGGATCGCGCCGGTCGTGTAGGACGATTCGTCGGAGGCGAGGTAGAGCACGAGCTCGGCGATCTCCTCCGCCGTGCCGACGCGCCCCATCGGTTGGCGCGCGACGAACGCGGCGCGCGCGGTCGTCGGATCGCCGAGCGCCGCGATGCGTTCGTCGAGCGACGGAGTCTGCACCGTGCCCGGGCACACCGCGTTGCAGCGGACGCCCTTGGTGACGAAGTCGGCGGCGACGGCCTTGGTCAGACCGATCACTGCGGCCTTCGTCGCACCGTAGACGCACCGATTCGGGGCGCCCTTGATGCTCGAAGCGACCGACGACATGTTGACGATCGAGCCGCGGCCTCGAGCGAGCATGCCCGGCAGCACCGCGCGGATCGTGCGGTACATCGACTTCACGTTGAGGTCGAACGAGAAGTCCCAGTCGCTCTCGTTCGCGTCGAGGATCGTGCCGTGGTGCACGAAACCCGCGCAGTTGAAGAGCACGTCGAACGGGCCTTCGCTCGCGACGAGGAGCTCGATCGCCGCCGTGTCGCGCACGTCGAGACGCGCGGCGCGCAGGCTCGCGTGCTCGCGCGCCAACGCGGCGACTTTGGCCTCGTCGACGTCGGTCGCGACCACGTGCGCGCCCTCGCGCGCGAACGCGAGCGCGCTCGCGCGACCGATGCCTTGGCCGGCGGCCGTCACCAACGCTCGTTTGCCGATCAATCGAGCCATCGTGCGCCTCACGCTCTCGCGACTTTCGCCCGCCGCCCGGCCCACGCCGGTCCGTCCGGGTAGGCGTAACGCTCGAGCGACGCACGCTTCATCGTGATCCCGTAACCCGGCGCGACCGGAGGCATGTAGCGGCCGTTCGCGACCACGCTCGGATGTTCGAAGTGCTCGTGCAAGTGCGAGACGAACTCCGCGACGCGATCGTCGAACGACGGCGCGATGCGCGCGTAGTCGATCATGATCAAGTGGTTGACGTACTCGCAGAGTCCGACGCCGCCGGCGTGCGGGCACACCGGGACGTCGAACTTCTTCGCCATCAAGAGCACCGAGAGCACCTCGTTGACGCCGCCGAGTCGGCACGAGTCGATCTGACAGAAGCGGATCGCGTGCGCTTGGAGCAGTTGTTTGAAGAGCACGCGGTTCTGGCACTGCTCGCCCGTCGCGACGCCGATCGGGCGGATCGCGTTCGCGATCGTCGCGTGACCGAGCACGTCGTCGGGCGACGTCGGCTCTTCGATCCACCACGGGTCGAAACGCGCGAGCTCCTTCATGTTCGCGATCGCTTGGCCGACGTCCCAACGCTGGTTCGCGTCGAGCATCAACTTGCGCTGCGGCCCGATCTCCTCCCGCACGATGGCGGCGCGCCGGAGATCGTCCGCGAGATCCGCGCCGACCTTGATCTTGAAGTGGTTCCAGCCTTGCGCGACGCCTTCGCGGCACAAGCGCCGGATCTTGTCGTCGGGATAACCGAGCCAACCGGCGGACGTCGTGTAGGCCGGGTAGCCGCGCTCGAGCAGCTCGCGTTCACGCGCGCGCTTCGTCGGTTCGTTGGCGTGCAGGATCGCCAGCGCGTCGTCCTTCGACAGCGCGTCGGTGATGTAGCGGAAGTCGATCAGCGACACGACTTCCTCGGGCGTCATGTCGACGATCACCTTCCAGAGCGGCTGCTTCTTCGACTTCGCGTAGAGGTCCCACACGGCGTTGACGATCGCCGCCGTCGCGAGGTGGATGACGCCTTTCTCCGGACCGACCCAGCGCATCTGCGTGTCGCTGGTCAACGCGCGCCAGAATCCAGCGAAGTCGCGCACGATCGCGTCGAGCGTGCGGCCGACGACCAGATGCGAGAGCGAGCGCAGCGCCGCGACGCAGAGTTCGTTGCCGCGACCGATGGTGAACGTGAGTCCGTGCCCTTCGAGCCCCGCGACGTTGGTGCGCAGGACCGCGTACGCCGCCGAGTAGTCGGGATCGGAGTGCATCGCGTCCGAGCCGTCGAGTTCGTCGGAGGTGGGGAAGCGGATGTCGAGGGCGTCGAGCCCGAGGATGCGAATCGTTGTCATGCAAGGGGTCCGCGCGCTCGCGGCGCACGGCTTCGGATCCGGTAGGAATCGAGCGCGCTCGCTCCGAAGATGCGGGCGCGAAGGAGCTCGTCTCGCACGCGTGCGTCGACCAACGTCCGCGCGGCATCCCCCCACCGCGCGTAACCGCCGGCCGCTTCGACGACGGGCCAATCGCTGCCCCACAGCACTCGCTCGGGCAGGAAGCGTTCGAAGAGCACGTCGACGAAAGGTGCGAGATCGTCGACGTGCCAATCGAGCAGTGTTCCGTTCCCGGCCGCGCGGAGCGCTTCCGTCGGCAGGCCGGAGAGTTTCACGAAGACCTGCGGCGACTCCGAGAGCCGCGCGAGATCCTCGCGCCAGCGCGCGAATCCTCGCCAGTGGCGCGCGCCTTCCGCGATCGCCGGTTTGGCGGCGTGGTCGATCACGACGCGCAGGTCGGGATGGCGTTCGACCAGCCGGCTCAAGTGCGCGAGGTGGCGCGGCTTGACGAGCGCGTCGAACGTGAGGTCGAGCTCGCTCACGGCACGGAACGCCGGTTCGAGCTCGCGTCGCAGCATCCACGCGTCGTCCGCGAGATCCTGGATCATCGGGCGCACGCCGACGAACTTCTCGCGCTCGGCGAAACGCGCGAGCACGTCGGGCGCGTCGGGCGCTTCGAAGTCGACCCACCCGACGACCCCGAGCACGAACGGCGTGCGTTCGGCGAGTTCGAGCAAGTACTCGGTCTCCGCGAGCGTCGGCGCGGCTTGCACGAGGATCGTGCCGTCGATGCCACGGGCGGCGAGCAGCGGCGCGAGGTCCTCGGGCCCGAAGTCGCGATAGAGCGGTGCGAGCTCGGGCGTGAGCCAACCGTAGTCGCCGCGCGCGACCTTCCAGAAGTGCTGGTGCGCGTCGATCCGCAACGCCGCCATCACGCTGGCTCCTCGCGCGGCACGCGGTGGCTCCGCGCCGATTCGTTCGGAACCGGCGCGGCGGACGCCGGAGCGCTCGGGACGGGCACGCCACCGCGCGCGTCCGCCGCGTAGAGCGCTTCGACGAGCGCCATCGTGCGCCAGGCATCGTCGACGGCCGTCAGCAGCACGGGGTCCTCCCCCGCCGCGAAACGCTGCAGGTTCGACATCGTGCCGCGGAACGCGTCGGGGAACCAATGGCCGACGAGCGGCACGGCGTGCCACGTCTCCGCCGCTCCGGCGGCGTCGTCCGCGAACGCGAACTCGAGCTCGTCCGGCCGCCCGCGCGGGTAGTCGAGGTTGACGCCGAGCGTCAGCATCGCGGCGCCGCGCGTGCCTTCGACGCGCATGCGGCTCGACTGATGTTTCGGGCCGTGCTTGTGATGGTGGTTGATCGAGAGCACGACGCGCACGTCGTCGGCGTAGTCGAGGATCGCGGTGCTGCGCGAGCTCGCGAGCCACGGCGCGTCGGGGTGCTTCACCGTGCGCGCTTGCACCGAACGCGGCTCGCCGAGCAAACGCCGGATCGAGTCGAGGTAGTGGATCGAGTGCAGCGCGAACTCCATCCGCGGGAGCGACGCCATGAAGGGCCAGAGCTCCCACGGCATGCGACAGTTGACGTGCACTTCGAGCTCGACGATCCGGCCGAGCAGTCCGCGTTCGACGGCGTCCGCGAGCGCGAGCATCGCGGGACTGAAGCGCAGTTGGAAGTTGACGGCAGCGACGAGCCGCTTCGCGCGACAGCGTTCGAGGATGCGCGTCGCGTCGGCGAGGTCTTGGCCGAGCGGCTTCTGGATCAACACCGTCGAGCCGTCGGGCAGGCCGCCGAGCGTCTCGAACACGGCGGCGGGCGGCAGCGCGAGGTCGAAGACGACGTCGCGTTCGCGCGCGACTTCCGCGAGCGAGCCGAAGACGCGCGGCAGGTTCCACTTCGCCGCCAGCTTCTCCGCGCGCGGCCGATCGATGTCGAAACACCCGACGATCGGCAACCCGAGCGCGCGGTAGGCCGGCAAGTGCGCGTCGTCGACGATGCCGCCCGAGCCGACGAACACGATGCCGCGCGGCCGCGTGGGCACCGCCCAACGCTGCTTCAGGCCGCCGACGAGTTCGCTGGCTCCGAACATCGCGCGCGCGGACTCACTTCCCGCGGCGTGTCGTGCGCGTCGCGATGGGGTCGAAACCGATCGACGGCTTGCCGCCGATCAAACCGGAAAGCCGTCCCGCGGTCTCGCCGAGCGCTTGTTTGCACGCGGCGAGCGACGGATCGACGGGCACGTCGAGGTGCTCGATGAACGGGATCGTCAGCGCCGCGACCGCCGCGCCGCGATGGTTGAGGATCGGGAACGAAAGGTCGCGCACACCGCGCGTCCTAGCGCTCTCGCAGTCCTCGTGGCCGCGCTTCTTGATCGTGTCGATCGCCACGTCGAAGCGTGCGCGATCGAAGCTCTCGGCTTCGGCTTGGCTGCGGCGCGCGAGCACGCGGTCGCGATCCTCGCTGGTCTGGAACGCGAGCAGCACGCGACCCGAGGCGGTCTTGTGCAACGTGATGACGGAACCGACGCGGACGGCGAAGCCGATGTAGCCCGGACTGTCGACCTGTGCGACGACGACGCCGTGGCCCGCTTCGATCACCACGAGGTGACACGATTGGTGCACGCGCTCGGCGAGTTCGCGCATCATCGGCACCGCTTCGGTGATCAAACGGTGGATCGGCGGGTTCTTGTGCGAGAGCTCGAAGAGCTTCAGCGTCAGGATGTAACGATCGCCCGGCCGTTGGATCGCGAGGTAGCCGCGCTCGACGAGGCAATTGAGCATGCGGAAGATCTCGCCGACCGAACGATCGAGCGAGCGCGCGATCTCGGTCTGGCTCAGGCCATCGGGCCGATCGGAAAGGAGCTCGAGGATGTCGAGCCCCTTCTCGAGCGCCGGTGCGCGGTAACGACTGCCGTGGGCATTGCGGGTGGCGGATGACGCGTTCACGAAAACCTCCATCCCCGTTTTATTTGCAGGCTCTACTTTTTGCAAGTAAAAGGAGCCTCGGAGGTCGTCTCCGCCCGTTCCTGCGCGGCGGCATGATAGCCCCGCGCCTTCCGCACACGAGGATTCCGATGACGCCGCGCCGCTGGCTCCCGTTCTTGGTCTCGTTCTTCGCCGCCTGCGGTCCGACGGACCCGGGAGCGACCGGTGCCGGCCCCGCGAGTGGCCCGGCGAACGGCCCCGGCGGCACCCCGGGGGGCGGCGCGAACGGACCGACCGCCGCGCCGCTCGTGGTCGCGGTGATCCCGAAGGGCACGACGCACGTCTTCTGGAAAGCCGTCGAGAGCGGCGCGCGCGACGCCGAACGCGAGCTCGGGGTGACGGTCGAGTGGAAAGGTCCGCTCGCCGAGAACGACCGCGCGCAGCAGATCCAACTCGTCGAGCAGTTCGTCTCGCGCAAAGTCGCAGGCATCGCGATCGCGCCGCTCGATCACCAAGCGCTCGTCGCGCCGATCGCCCTCGCGACGCGTGCGAAGCTGCCCGTCGTGATCTTCGACTCCGACCTCGACGGCACCGCCGGCGTCGACTTCGCGAGCTTCGTCGCGACCGACAACCTCGCGGGCGGCAAGCTCGGCGGCGAGCAGCTCGTCGAGCTCGTGGGCGGCTCGGGCAAGGTGGTGCTGCTGCGTTACCAAGTCGGTTCCGCGAGCACCGACGCGCGCGAGCGCGGCTTCCTCGAGGCGGTGAAAGGCAAGCTCGAAGTGCTCGTCGACAACCGTTACGCCGGCGCGACGGCCGGAGAGGCGAAGGACGCGGCGCTCAACTTGCTCGAGCGCCTGAAGGAAGCGAACGGCATCTTCTGTTCGAACGAGTCGGCGACGATGGGCATGTTGCTCGCGCTCCGGCAAGCCGGACTCGCGGGCAAAGTGCGTTTCGTCGGTTTCGACGCGAGCCCGCCGCTCGTCCAAGCGCTCGCGAACGGCGAGATCGACGCGCTCGTCGTGCAGAATCCGAAGAAGATGGGCTACCTCGCGACCAAAACGCTCGTCGCGGCGATCCGGGGCGAGAAAGTCGAGCCTCGGATCGACACCGGCGTGGTCGTCGCGACTCGCGCCAACATGCAAGACCCCGCGATCGCGCCGCTCTTGCAGTAGGCTCCGCGCATGACGGCGACCGACCGACCGGCACCGGCGCGGCTGACGATGCGCGGCGTGACGAAGCGCTTCGGCGCGACCGTCGCGCTCGGCGGCGTCGACCTCGACGTGCGCGCCGGCGAAGTCCACGCGCTGGTCGGCGAGAACGGCGCGGGCAAGTCGACGTTGATGAAGGTGCTCGCCGGGGTCGTCGCGCCAGACGACGGCGTGCTCGAACTCGACGGCCGGCCGTATGCGCCGCGCTCGCCTGCCGAAGCGCGCGCCGCGGGCGTCGTGATGATCCATCAGGAGCTCTCGCTCGCCCCGCAGCTCTCGGTCGCCGAGAACGTGTGGCTCGGCGATTTGCCGACGCGCGCGGGCGTGATCTCGTGGCGTACCGCCAACGATCGCGCCCGCGAACTGCTCGGCGAACTCGGCCGCGGCGACCTCGACGTCGGGCGCTCGGTGCGTGACCTGTCGCCCGCCGACCGACAGATCGTCGAGATCGCACGCTCGCTCGCCGTCGACGCGCGCGTGATCGTCTTCGACGAGCCGACGTCCAGCCTCGGCTCGGAGGACATCGATCGGCTCTTCGCGCTCGTCGAACGCCTCGCCGCGCGCGGCGTCGCGGTCGTCTACATCTCCCACGCGCTCGAAGAGCTCTTCGCGATCACCGAACGCTTCACCGTGTTGCGAGACGGCGTGAGCGTGGCCACGGGTCGGACCGACGAGACGTCGATCGACGCGCTGGTCGCCGCGATGGTCGGCCGCGAAGTGCGCGAGCTCTACCCCCGTTCGCCGGCGAGGACCGGCGACGTCGTCGCGACCATCCTCGACCTCGCCGGTGAACGAGGCGTGCGCAACGCGACGCTCGAGCTGCGCCGCGGCGAAGTGCTCGGCATCGCCGGGCTCGTCGGGTCGGGCCGCACCGAGCTGCTGCGCGCGCTCTTCGGGCTCGACCGCGTGAAGTCGGGCGACTTGAAGGTGCTCGCCCTCGAAGGTCCGCGTCGGCCCGCCGAACGGTGGCGCCAAGGCGTCGGTTTCGTCAGCGAGGACCGCAAGGGCGAAGGGCTCGCGCTCGGGCTGTCGCTCGCGGACAACTTGGTCTTGCCCCGGCTCGATCGAGTCTCGTCGCTGGGTTGGATCGCACACTCGCGCGTCGAACGCGAGACCGCGCGGTGGATCGACCGCCTGCGGATCAAGTGCACCGGACCGACGCAGCGCATCGCGGAACTCTCCGGCGGCAACCAACAAAAGCTCGCGCTCGCGCGCGTGCTCTTCGCGGACGCCGACGTGATCCTGCTCGACGAACCGACGCGCGGCATCGACGTCGGCTCGAAGGCCGAGATCTATCGGTGGATCGACGAACTCGCGCGCTCGGGCGACGAACCGCGCGCCGTGGTGATGGTGTCGAGTTACCTCCCGGAGCTCTTCGGCACCTGCGACCGCATCGCGGTGATGTGCCGCGGCACGTTGCTCCCACCGCGCCCGGTGCGTGGACTCGATCCGCACGAAGTCCTCCTGCAAGCGACGGGAGCGAGCGCGTGAGCGAGCCGACGCGACGAAACCGGCGTGCGCTGCCGCGGGTGCTCGCCACGTTCGGGCCGCTCGTGGGCCTCGTCGCGACGTGGTCGCTCTTCGCGCTGCTCTCCGGCGCGGACTTCGTCGCGTGGTCGAACCAACGTCTGATGCTCGAGCAAACGGCGGTCGTCGGCGTCGCTGCGGTCGGAGCCACGGCGATCATCGTCGCGGGAGGCATCGACCTCTCGGTCGGTTCGACGATCGCGCTCGGCACCGTCGTCGGTGCGCTCGTGCTGCGCGCGGGCGGCGCGACGCTCCACGCCGTGCTCGCGACGATCGCGACCGGACTCGCGGTCGGCGCGGCGACCGGCACGCTCGTGGTCGGTCGGTGGGCACGCGTCGCTGGGCCGGCGCTCGGCGCGTGGATCGGCGTGCTCGTCGCGCCGCACCAAGGTCCGTGGATCGCGCTCGGCGTGGGTGCCGTGACCGCGCTCGTCGTCGGCGTGGTCGGCGAACGCATCACGCCGCGGCTCCCGCTTTCGCCGTTCATCGTCACGTTGGGCCTGTGGGGCGCGTTGCGCGGGCTCGCGAAAGGACTCGGCGACAACCAACCGGTCTATCCGCCTTCGGTCGGCGGGCTCGATGCGTTGACGCGACCCGCGGAGAGCGGCCTCGCGGCGCTCGCGGCACCGAGCGTGTGGATCCTCGCCGGACTCGCACTCGCGATGGCGCTCGTGCTGCGCTACACACGCTTCGGACGCAACGTCTTCGCGCTCGGCTCGAACGAAGAGACGGCGCGCTTGTGCGGCGTGCGCGTCGAGCGCACGAAGGTCTGGGTGTACGTGATCGCGGTCGGTTGCGCGGGCGTCGCGGCGGTCCTGCAGCTCGGCTACCTCTCGATGGGCGATCCGACGACGGCATCGGGGCACGAACTGAAGGTGATCGCCGCGTGCGTGATCGGCGGCGCGAGCCTTTCCGGCGGCCAAGGTTCGGTGCTCGGCACGTTCGTCGGCGCGTTGATCATGACGGTCGTCGACAACGGCTGCACCAAGCTCGGCCTCGACAACTGGGTTCAGGAGATCGCCACCGGCGCGATCATCGTCGCCGCGGTCGCGCTCGACCGTTGGCGCGCGCGTTCGGCGGACTGACGCTCGAGACGCGGGCTACCCGCCGTGCGCGGCGGCGGC
This sequence comes from Planctomycetota bacterium, assembly GCA_023150475.1. GTDB lineage: Bacteria > Planctomycetota > UBA1135 > UBA1135 > JACRIN01. The sequence continues at coordinate 34,479 of JAKLKU010000013.1, read as the reverse complement.
GCGGCGCGTGATCTCTTCCGGCGTCAGATCTTCTTGGTGCGTCGCGACGTACCAATGGTGGCCGAACGGATCCTCGAGACCGCCGATGCGGTCGCCATAGAACTGGTCGGCGAGTGGTCGGATCACTTTCGCCCCGGCCTGGATGGCGCGCTCGAAGACCGCGTCGCAGTCCTCGACGTAGAGCGTGAGCGTGATCGGCGAGCCACCGATCGACTTCGGGCCGCGCGCACCGAGCGGCGGATACTCGTCGGCGAGCATGATGCGTGAGTCGCCGAGCTGGATCTCCGCGTGGCCGAGCTTGCCGCCCGGCGCTTCGATCCGGAACAACACTTCGGCGCCGAACGCGGCGCGGTAGAACTCGAGCGCGGCCTTCGCGCCGTCGACGATCAGGTACGGAGTGACGGTGTGGTAGCCATCGGGAACGGGCTTCGCTCGTGCCATGGGATTGCTCCGGGGAACAGGTCGCTTGCCACCGCGAACGATGCGGACTCTAGCGCTCGCGCTCGCGCCCAGGCCCCGACCGTGCGAGCCGCGCGAGCATTGCGCGTATGTCCGTCGCCCCCTTTACGGCTACCCAGATCGTCACGGTCGAGTACCAGACGATGCAGAACGCGGCGACGCACCACCAGAAACCGTGGCCCAAGGTGTTCATGCGGCGGCCTTTCGCACGGGCTTGAGCAGCGAACCCACTACCATGCCGACCGCGGCGAGCACGTACGCGAGGAAGCCGTTCCAGTGATCGCCGAGGCGCGTCAGCACGAACCGCTGCTCTGGATCGACGTGCGGCAGGATCAACGTCGCGAGCGGGAACGCGGCGCCGAAGAAGATCGCGGCGGCGGCGCCCCACGAGTTCGCGCGTTTCCAGTAGCAGCACGCGACGAGCAGCACGGAGACGCTCGAGAGGTAGATCGTCCCGGTGACGCTGAAGTACGTCCACAGATCGCCTTCGAGCGGATACCAGAGCCCGAAGAACAACAGGAACACGCCGATCCACACGACGATCGTGCGGTTCCAGAAGAGGCCGCGTTTCTCGCTCCACGTCGACTTCCGGAACGGCGCGACGAGGTCGTTGTAGATCACGCTGCTCCACGTGAGCATGTACGACGAATCGGTCGACATGTCGGCGGCGAGCATCGCCGCGACGAGCAGGCCGAGCACGCCGACGGGCAACAGCTTCGAGAGATAGAGCGGCATCGCGGAGAGCGAGGGATCCGCGCCGGAAGGGAGCAACGCGAGCTCGGTCGGCGTCACCATCGCGAGCGCCGCGATCCCCCACAGGCCGGGGATGACGAAACGTGCGGCGAAGAAGGCGCTCGTGCGGACGTAGATGCGCCGGCCGACGCGCTCGTCCTTCGCCGCGAGCAGTCGCGCGATCACCGGCTGCCACGTCAACGTCGCCGCGACTTGCAGGCAGCTCTGGAAGAGCAAGAACGACCAACCGGGTCCGCCGTCCGCGAGCGGATCGAAACCACCGGCACCGTGGTGCGTCTCGACGGTTTCGACGAGCTTTCCCCAACCGACGTCGCCGACGATCAGGAACGTGACGACCAGGAGTCCCGCGCTCATCACGACGAACTGCAGGAAGTCGGTGACGAGCACCGAGAGCATCCCGCCGAGCACCGTGTACACGAGCACGAGCACGAGCAGTCCGGTCATCACCCACTCGAGCCAACCGGGATCGAAGCCGACCACCGTGCTCAGGAACTCGCCGCCGATGCGCAGGTAGAGCCCCATGTTGAGCAACCCGCCGAGCAACACGACGACTCCGGCGGCGGCGCGCACGCGTGGACCGAACTGCTTCTGGAAGAGCTCGGGAATCGTCATCACGCCTGCGCGGCGCAACGGCGTGATGCAGAAGCCGGTCAAGCCGATCACGAGCATCGCGACCGCTTGCAGGATCCCGGGCACCGCGCCGACGAAGCCCTTCGTGTAGCCCGCTTGCGCGGTGTACATGCACGTGACGATGCCGAACTCGGTCGCGGCGAGCGACGCGATGCCGAGGTGCACGTCCATCTCGCGGCCGGCGACGAGATAATCCTCGACCTTGCCGACGTAGCGGCGCACGGCGACGCCCGCGATCAGCGTGACGAGCAAGTAGACACCGACGATCGAGCCGTCGATCCACGGATCGAAGTGGGACATGCGGCTCGCGCGACTCTACCGAGCGCCGCGGGGCTCGCAATCGAGTCGCACGGCTCGTAGCGTGACCGCATGGCCTTGCTCGAAGTCTGCGTCGACTCGCTCGCCGGGCTCGACGCGGCGCTCGCGGGCGGCGCCGAGCGCATCGAGCTCTGCTCGCGACTCGACGTCGGCGGACTTTCGCCGACGGACGAACTCCTCCAAGGCGCGCGTGCCCGCGTCGCCGGCTCCGTGCCGCTCTTCGTCATGGTGCGGCCGCGCGCGGGCGACTTCGTGTACTCCGCGAGCGAGCTCGCGACGATGCTCGCGGAGCTCGCAACCCGTCGCGAGCGAGCGGACGGCTTCGTGTTCGGCGCCCTGAGACCGGACGGCACCGTCGATCGCGACGCGACGTCGACGCTCGTGCGCGCCGCACGGCCGAAGCCGGTCACGTTCCATCGCGCGTTCGATCTCGTGCGCGAGCCATTCGCGGAGCTCGAGACGTTGATCGCGCTGGGCATCGAACGCGTGTTGACGTCCGCCGGCGCGCCGACGGCGTTCGACGGCCGAGTGAAGCTCGCCGAGCTCGTCCGCCGAGCGCGAGGTCGCATCGTGATCCTGCCGGGCGGCGGAGTGCGCGCGGCCCACGCGGCGGAACTCGTGCGCACGACCGGCGTGCGCGAGCTCCATGGCTCGGTGCCGTTCGACGCGCGCTCGCTCTAGGCCGCCGGGTTCCTTTGTCGCGGCGCGCGCGTCAGACTGGACGCGTGCAGGCAAAGAGCGAGGAACACCGGGAAGAACACCTCCACGAGAGGCCGCCGGAGTACGCGCCGGACGGTGTCGACGTGACACTGATCCGTTGGATGCTCTCGTTGACGCCCGCAGAACGACTGCAAGTACTCCAGGACCACGTGACCGCGATCGAGAAGTCGCGTCCGGAGCGAGCCGTCTCGCTCCGCGAGCCATGGACTTCCGAGCGATCCTGACGGCGCTCGAAGGCGCGAACGTCCGGTACGTTCTGGTTGGAGGTGTCGCAGCCGTCCTCCACGGCGTTCCCGTCAACACGTTCGACCTGGATGTCGTCCACGCTCGCGATCCGGAGAACGTCGCTCGCTTGGCCGCTGCATTGCGCGGTCTCGACGCGTGCTATCGCCAGCACCTACCGAAGCGATTGGCCCCCAACGAGCGTGACCTGGCGTTACCGGGCCACCGCCTGTTGATGACCCGCCATGGACCGCTCGACGTACTGGGAGCGATCGTCGAAGGCAAGGGTTACGCGGAGCTCGTCGAGCACGCCCCGTGGGTCGACCTCAGCGACGGTCTGCGAGTCCGAGTGCTGGAGCTCTCGGAGCTCATCGAACTCAAGCGACGGCTGGGCCGCGACAAGGACCGGGCTCAGCTCCCGGATTACCTCCGCACGCTCGAAGCGCGCCGCAGACCGACCGACTCGCGCTGAAGCCGCACGCCGCGCACAATGCGCGCATGCCGCACCTGTCGCGCACTCGGCCGTTCGTAACGCTCGCTTTCGCACTCGCGCTCGGCTCGCTCGCCTGCCGCGCGTCGACGAGCGACACGCCTCGCCCGCCCGAACCGCCCCAACCGATCTGGCCGCTCCCGAGCGCGCGCCAGCTCGCGTGGAGCGAACTCGAAGCTTGCGCGTTCGTGCACTTCAACATGAACACCTTCACCGGCGCCGAATGGGGCACCGGACGGGAGGACCCGAAGCTCTTCGCGCCGACCGAACTCGATTGCCGCCAATGGGCGCGCGTTGCGCGCGACGCCGGGATGAAAGGCATCATCCTGACCGCGAAGCACCACGACGGTTTCTGTCTCTGGCCGAGCGCGTACACCGAGCACGACGTCGCGAGCTCGGGGTGGAAGGCTGGCCAAGGCGACGTGTTGCGCGAGTTGTCGGATGCGTGCCGCGAGTTCGGCCTGAAGTTCGGCGTCTACCTCTCGCCGTGGGATCGCAACTCGCCGCTCTACGGCGACTCGCCCGCGTACAACGACTACTACGCGAACCAACTGCGCGAAGTGCTCACGAACTATGGGCCCGTCTTCGAAGTCTGGTGGGACGGCGCGTGTGGCGAAGGGCCGAACGGCAAACGCCAGGTCTACGACTTCGAGCGCTTCACGAAGATCGTTCGCGAGCTCCAACCCGACGCCGTCATCTTCAGCGACATCGGCCCCGACGTGCGCTGGGTCGGCAACGAAGGCGGCTTCGCGGGCGAGACGTGTTGGTCGCTGCTTTCGCCCGAAGGTTACGCGCGCGGGCTCGGCGCGCCTCCGGTCGAAGCGCTGAACCAAGGCCTCGAGCACGGCACGCATTGGATCCCGGCGGAGTGCGACGTCTCGATCCGCCCCGGTTGGTATTACCACGCCGAGCAAGACGACCGCGTGAAGTCGCTCGAGCACCTCGAGGAGATCTGGTACGGGTCGGTCGGCCGCAACGGCGCGCTCCTGCTCAACTTGCCGGTCGATCGCCGCGGGCTCGTGCACGAGCACGACGCCGCGCGGCTGCTCGAGCTGCGCGCGGCGCTCGACGCGACGTTCGCGCACGACCTCGCCCGCGGCGCGCGTGCGTCCGCCGGCTCGGCGAGGCCCGGGTTCGCACCCGACGCGGTGCTCGACGGCGATCCGCGGACGTACTGGGCCGCCGGCGCAGGCGCGACGACCGGGCGTCTCGAACTCGCGTTCGACGCCGAGCGCACGTTCAACCGCGCGGTGCTCGCCGAGCCGATCGCGCTCGGCCAACGCGTCGCCGAGTTCACGCTCTCGGCGTTCGACGAATCGTCCGGCGCGTGGCGCGAGTTCGCGCGCGGCACGACGATCGGCCGCAAACGGATCCTGCGCTTCCCCACCGTGAGCACCCGCAAGCTCGCGCTCGAGATCCAGCGCTCGCGCGCCGAGCCGTTGCTCGCGGGGCTCGAACTCTTCGCCGCGCCGCCCAAGGTCGAGGTCGCGACCGAAGAGCGCGAGTTCTTCCATCCGCTCGAAGTGCACGTGCGCTGCGACGATCCACGCGCGACGTTGCGGTACACGCTCGATGGCTCGACGCCGGACGAGCGCTCGCCCGAGTTGCCGACCCCGCTCGTGCTGACCGACTCGTGCACGCTCTCCGTGATCGCCGAACGCGTCGGCGCGCGGAGCGCGGTCGCGCGCGCCGCGTTCAAGGAGCTCGCGCTGGCGGAACTCTTGCCGGGCACCGTGTTCGTCAAGGCGCCGGAGAAGGGCCTCGCGTGGACGTATTACGAAGGCGGTTGGCAGAGCCTGGTCGACCTCGAACGCGCCGCGCCCGTCGCTCGCGGCGTCGCGCCGAACCTCGATCTCGAGCCGCTCGCGCGCACGGAGCACGCTGCGCTGGTGTTCGAAGGCTGGATCCAGGCGCCCGACACCGGGCTCTTCGGTTTCACGCTCGCAAGCGACGACGGTTCGCGTCTGTGGATCGACGATCGCTTGGTGATCGACCACGACGGCCTGCACGGCATGAGCGAGAAGCGCGGCTCGATCGGCCTCTTCGCGGGCCTGCACCGCTTCAAGCTCGCGTACTTCAACGCGACGGGGAACTTCGGCCTCGCGCTGCGCTGGCGAGTGCCGAAGCGGGCCGAAACCGACGTGCCGGGTCACGCGTTCGCGCACTGACCCTAGCTCGGACGCGGCGAAACCGAGTTCGTCGACGTACGCTCGGCCGCGGCGCCGTAGGGAGGCGCCGGTCGGACGATGGTTCCTCGGGAAAGCGACGGGTTCGAAGCGCTGGTCGAGCGCGCGGCGTGGATGAAGCGCCTCGCGCGCGAGCTCGTGAGAGATCCGCACGCGGCCGACGACCTCGTCCAAGAAGCGTGGGTCGCGGCGCTCGAACGTCCGCCGGAGCCGGGTACGCCCGTGCAGCGTTGGTTCGCCGCCGTGATGCGCAACTTCGCTCGCGATCGGTGGCGCGCGAACGTGCGGCGCAGAGCGACCGAACGCGAGTCCGCGCGGCCCGAACGGTCGCGCGACGAAGCGCTCGAACGCCTCGACGCGCACGCGTTGCTCGTCGACGCGGTGCGCGCGCTGGACGAGCCGTACCGCACGACGCTCGTGCTGCGTTACTTGGACGAGCTCTCGCCCGCCGAAGTCGCCGCGCGCACGGGCGTGCCGTTGCGCACGGTGCACACGCGGACGACGCGCGCGCTCGAGAAGCTGCGCGAGCGGCTCGACCGCAGCGCCGGCGACCGCGCGAAGTGGCTCGGCGCTCTCGTGCCGCTGCTCGGCCATCCCGCGACTCCCTACCTCGGAGCGCTCTTCGTGAACGCGAAATGGATCGGCGCGGCCGCGGCCGCGATCGTGCTGTCGGCGGCGGGTTGGTGGACGCTCTCGAAGCCCGACGCGGCGGGGCTCGAACTCGCCGAAGGCGTGGCCGCACCGCAGCCCGACGTCGAGCTCGTCCACGCCACCGAGCCCTCGCCCGAGCGCAGCGACGTCGGCACACCCGACGAGCCGCACCCGCCGACGAGCACGGCACCCAAGAACGCTCCGAACGAAGTCGCGCGGCAACCCGACGTCGCGGGCATCGTCATCGATCCGGCTGGTACGCCGCTCGCGGGCCTCGAGGTCGAGCTCGTGCGCGACGTCGGAGTCGTCGAGCCCGACGCCGCGCGAGAGCTGCCGACGAATCCCCGGCTGCGCACCGATGCGCTCGGACGTTTCTCGTTCGTCGATCCGCCTCACCAAGGGCGCATGCGCGTCGCGACGCCGGGCTGGGTCACGGTCTACGAGCCGCGGTACCTCGACACGACGCGTGACACGGAGTGGACCGTGGTCGCAGCGCCGGCGATCGCCGTGCGCGGCCGCGTCGTCGACGACGTCGGCGAGCCGGTCGCTGCAGCGAAGGTCGGGCTGGGTGGAGTCGCAGAACTGCGTTCGACGCTCGAACGCGTGCTCGACGGCTCTCCGGCCGGAGTGTGGCGAACCGAGAGCGACGCCGACGGCCGATTCGAGTTCGCCGAGCTCCCGCTCCTGCCCGGAGGCCGACTCGAGGCCTCGAGCCCGGGCTATCGCGCGAGCCACGTCGCCGTGCCTCCGGAGTCGACCGACGACATCGTGCTGACGCTGGCGCGTGGCGCGTTCGTCCTCGCGGGTCACGTGCAGTTGCGCGACGGTCGCCCCGCGGTCGACGCGTGGGTCGCGCTCGGCGACGCGAGCACGACGACCGACGCCGACGGGAACTTCCGCCTCGAGCCGACCAAGGAACTGCCACAGGAAACCGCGCAACACGCGCTCGTGCTGCGTGCGGCGACGAAAGGCTGGCAGCCGGTGCGACTCGCCTGCGCGGCGCAAACGGTCGACGCTCCCGGCGGCTGGCCAGACCCGCTGGTGTTGACGTTCACCGACGAAACGCTCGCGATCCGCGGTCGAGTCCTCGATGTCGACGGTCACCCGGTGCCGAACGCCTCCGTGCGGATCGTCGACGGCGAATCCGCCGGCATGCGCGAGCACGTGATCGGCAACACGAAGTTCTACATGGCGGCGACGTTCGAGGGCCTCGCCGCGGGCCGCGAGTACGAGGGCGCCGAACGCGCGAACGAACTCGGAGAGTTCGAGCTCTCCGGCCTGCAAGCGCGCAGCTACATCCTCCGCGTCGACGATGCGCGCACGCTCGCGACGCTCGAAACGGCGCCGATCCGCGCAGGAACACACGACGTCGAACTCCGGCTCGCATCGGAGAAGCGTGTGGCGCGGATCGCTGGCCAAGTGGTGTCCGTCGCGGGCTCGCCGGTTCGCGACGAAATCGTGCGCGTGCAGCGCATCACTTCGAATGCGCGCGGCGAGCCGTACACGCTCGAATCCGAGAGCGTGACGTGCGACGCGGAGGGCCGCTTCGAGTTCCATGACGTCGCCGCGGACGCGACGAGCGTCAGGGCCGACTTCGTCGTGCTTCCGCTCGCCGGCGCCGACCTCGAGAACCTCCGGATCGTCGTGCCACAGCCCGTGCACGTGCGGATCGAGTGCAACGATCGCACTCCCGACGCGGACACGCTCTACTTCGTCGACTCGGACGAGCAACTGCTCCCCATCGTCGTCGACCACGGCGACGTCAGCTTCTCCGCTCAGCGTTGGCAACTCCAGCGGCCGCGTTCGGACGCGTTCCAGGTGCGCGAGAACGCGACGGCACTGGTGCTCGAGAAGGGCGGCCAGGAGATCCTGCGGCTTCCGGTGAAGCTCGTTCCCGGCGAGTTGAACGTGCTGCGCCCCTAGCGCGAACCGCGTGGACGGGGTCGAGCGTCGTTCCGCTCGACAATCGCCGGATTCTCGCCAGGCGCCGAGCCTTTGCGGCAAGCAAGCGCTCGGACAGGATGGATCCGATGCGGCCGAACCCCGAAACGAGCGTTGGCCACGGCTTCGGCCGCGCCGCCGGGCCGTCCGGCGGACTCGGAGACTGGGCCAGCGAGCTCGATCGGCAACGCGAACCGCTGAGACGGCTCGCACGCGCGTTGCTCGGCGATCCGCACGCGGCGGAAGACGTCGTGCAGGATGCGTTCACCGCGCTCGTCGCGCGCGAGCGCGCGCCCGACGGACCGGCCGCGTGGCTGCGCGCAGTCGTCAAGAAGCTCGCGCTCGATCGCCGGCGCCGCGAGGCCCGGCGCGAGCACCGCGAACGTTCGGGTGCGCGGCCGGAGTGTGCTGGCGGCGACGCGCTTTTGCGCGATGGCGACGCGCTCGCGCGGCTCGAGCTCGTCGAAGCGTTGGCTCGCGAAGTGCGCGCGCTCGACGAACCGTATCGGACCGCCGTGCGACTGCGCTATTTCGAGGGGCTCGGCCCGAGGGAGATCGCGCGGGAACTCGACGTGCCGCTCGCCACGGTCGAGTCGCGACTCGTGCGCGCGCTCGACCGCTTGCGCGAGCGGCTCGATCGGCAAGGCGGACGCGAACGTTGGCTCGGTGCGGCGCTCGCGTGGGTGCATCCTCGTGACGTTCCTTGGGTTTGGCCGTGGCCGCAGCGCTGGATGGAGCTCGCACTGATGAAGACGGTTGTGAAGCTCGCGGGCGCAGCAGTGCTGCTCGCGCTTGCGTGGTGGAGTTGGCGCGCGTGGAGCGCGGCGAACGGCGAGCTCGCCGACGCGCCGGCCGCGGCAGGCGCCGTCGCGGCGGACGAGACGGCGCTCGTCGCGCCGCGCGTCGACGCCGGCCGCGCGCCGGCCGCCGCGAGCGCGCCGGTCGACGGCGCATCACCGCCCACTGCCGCGGACGCCACCGAGCTCGCGGGCGTCGTCGTCGATCCGACGGGCGCGCCGCTCGCCGACGTCGAGGTGGGCTTCGTTCCGGACGGTGAACCGGACACGACGGCGAAGCTCGTCGCGAAAAGCGGCGCCGATGGACGCATCGCGTTCGCCGAGCCCAAGCTCGCCGGTCGGCTGCTCGCGCTCGGCGACGCTTGGTTCACGATCGGCTCGCCGCCGATCGGACCGACCGCGCTGCCGTGCGAGCGCATCGTCTGCGTCGCGCCGCGCGAGCCGCTCGTCGGCCGCGTCGTCGACCGCACGGGCGCGCCGGTCGCCGGCGTGAAGGTCGAGTTCGGACTCTACCGCAACCAACTCACGCTGCCGCAAGCGAGCTACGACCTGCTGCCATTCGTGCGTGCGACCGTCAGCGCGCCGGACGGCACGTACCGCATCGACGACGCGCCGCTCTTCGAGCTGCCGGGCGTGCGCGCGACGCGACCCGGCTCGTCGCTCACCGTGTACGCGAACCTCGCGAAGCTGCGCAGCGAAGGTGGCCGCATCGTCTTCGACCACGAAGGCGAACCCGCGCTCGTGCTGCGCGGCATCGTCGTCGACGAACGCGAACGTCCGATCCCGGACGCGTTCGTGCAACTGGCGCCGAAAGATCCGCAAGGGCCTGCGCGTCACGCGCTGCATCCGAGCACCCACAGCGACGCCCGCGGCGGATTCGAGTTCCCGCTGTTCCGCGCGCAAACGGGCACGTTCGTGATCACCGCCGGTGCGAGCGGACGCGCTCTGGTTCGTGTCGAGAGTCGCGGCGAGCCGTGGCTCGCGGAGAGTTGGCCCTCGCCGCTCGCGCTGCGACTCGATCGTCCGGCCGCGAAACTCCGCGGACGCATCGTCGACGAACACGGTCGAGCGCTCCCACATGCCACGGTCGACTTGCTCGACGGCACTCCGCGTGGCCTGGCTCGCTTCGAGGACGGATTCCTGGTGCCGCTGCAGGAAACGACCTGGGAAGCACTGGCCTCGCGCCGCGACTGGACGCAGCACATCGACGTCGACGACGCCGGACAGTTCGAGATCACGGAGCTCTCGTCTCGCACCTATCGCCTCGTCGCGTTCGATCGTGACAGTCTCCATTGGAGCGTCTCCGCGCCGCTCGAGGCCGGCGCGCAAGACGTCGAGCTCGTGATCGACACGTCGGCGCGGCGCGACCTCGTCGCGGGTCGCGTCGTCGACTCGAGCGGCGCGCCAGTGATCGGCGCGAGCGTCGTGCTCACCGCCGAAACGCCCTGGCGAGTCGACGCGGCGGGCGAAACGCAGTATCGCTCGAGCGCGTCGCTGCCGGTGATCACGGGTCCCGACGGTCGCTTCGAGTTCCGCGACGTCTCGCCCGATGCGCAGTTCCTGGAGGCCAAGCCGCCGAGCACGAAATGGCTCGAGCACCATGCCTTCCTCGGACGTTTCGATCGTGCCGACGACGTCGAGCTGGCACTTCCGCGCCTGACGTTCGCGCGTGTCGAACTGTCGGAAGGCGCGCTCGGCCCCGGAGTCTCCCCGACCGACGTCTACGCCGTCGACGCGGAGCGCAGCATGCTGTCGACGTCCATCGCTGGCACGTCGGTGCTGATCCAGTTCGACGCGCAGCGCCGAACGGCGGTGTTCCCGATCGGCGACACGGCCCGCGCGCTGCTCGTCCGCCAGTACGGCGACGAGCTCCTCGAGATCCCGGTCGAGCTCGAGCTCGGCACGATCAACGTCATCCGGCGTTGACGGAAGCGAGAGTCGACGCGCGAGCTCCGAACGCTAGGCTCGGACCGCGTGGGCGTCCGCATCGCGTTCACGGCGTTTCTCGCCGCCGCAGTCTCGAGTTCCGTCGTCGGCTCGGGTTCCGGCGTCGGCTCGAGTTCCGGCGTCGGCTCGAGTTCCGTCGTCGGCTCGGGTTCCGGCGTCGGCTCGAGTTCCGGCGTCGGCGAGAACGCCGCCGTCGCGAACTCCGCCGTCGCGAACTCCGCCGTCGCGAACTCCGCGGTCGAACAGGAGCGCGGCGAGCTCGAAGCGTGGCTCGACGGAGTCCGCGCGATCGCTGCGCCCGGCGTGCCCGGTCCGATCGCGGTCTTCGGAGAGCGCGCGTTCCCGGTCGTCGTCGGGCGCACCGACGGTGACCATCGCGCGGCCGCCGTTGCCGCGGCTCGCGCGGGCGCGGGCCGCATCGTGCTCTTCGCGCACTCGGGCTACGCCTCGGTCGACGCGGCGCGCGCCGGCGAGACGTCGCTCTTCCTGCGGCATGCGATCGAGTGGCTCGCGCCGAAGGAAGAACGTCCGATCCTGGGCACGCTCGGCGGTTGGTCGGGCGCCGTGCGCGCCGCGGGTTTCACGCCGCGTGAGCTCGACGGCCGCGATCCGTTCGCGCGGCTCGAGGACGTCGACATCGTCGCGGCCTCGTTGCTCTCGCTCTCCGACGCCGACATGCAACGCCTCGCGGAGTTCGTCGAACGCGGCGGCGGCTTGCTCGGATCCGACACCGGTTGGGGTTGGCAGCAGTTGAACCCCGACGAACGGCTCGACGAACAGCCGATCCAACGTTGGCTCGCCCACCACGGTCTCGCATTCACGCTCGAGTACCTCGAACGCACGCACGAGCACGGGTTCGCCGTCGACGGCGCGCCCGCCGCGTGGTGGAACGCCGACCGCGCGCTCGACCTGCTCGTCGCGCACGCGGCGAAGCCGCGAGCGACGAAGGCCGGCGCGCCGAGCGCCGCTGCGCCCGACGAGCTCCTGCACGCCTCGTGGACCGTCGGTTTCGCGGCGCGCGCGTTGCCCGACTTCGAAGTGCCGTTCGGTGCGCGGCTCGCGCGGCTCGTGCGCGAGCACGAGAAGGACCTCGTCGCGACCGAGAGCCGCCCTCTCGGTCGCGGTCAGCCGCTCGAACGCGCATTGGTCGGCGCGCAGTGGACGATCGCGTGCCGCACGAACCCCGCTTCGTTGCGTCCGCACGCCGCGGCGAGCGATTTTCCCGGCACCGTCGACGCGCGCATCGACATGCAAGCGCTCGAGCTCGACTGCAGCGTGACCGGCTGGCGTTCGCTCGGCCTCTGGGCCAATCCGGGCGCGCGTGTGACCGTGCAACTCCCCGCCGCGGCGCTCGGCGCCGGACTGAGCGTGCGAATCGGCTCGCACACCGACGAACTCTGGCATCACGACGAGTGGAAGCGCATGCCCGCGGTCTCGCGCGAGTTCCCGCTCGAGGCCGAGAGCACGACGTGCGCGAGCCCGTTCGGCGGACTCGTGTACCTCGTCGTGCCGCAGGGAGCGAAGTCGCGCTTGCCGCCGGGCACGGTGCGCGTCGTGGTGCGCGGCGTCGTGCCGGCGCCGCATTTCGTGCTCGGCAAGACGAACGACGAGGAATGGCGCGCGTCGCGCAAGCGGCCGGCGCCGTGGGCGGAGCTCGAGAGCTCGAAGCTCGTGCTGACGGTGCCTTCGCGCGTCGTGCGCGAACTCGACGATGCGCGCGGCTTGATGGAGTTCTGGGATCGCGTGCTCGACGCGCAAGCGGAGCTCGCGGGGATCCCGGCCGCGCGGCCGCGGCCCGAACGTTTCGTGCTCGATCGCCAGATCTCGGCCGGTTACATGCACTCGGGCTATCCGATCATGACGCACCTCGACGTCGCCGAACTCGCGGTCGATCGCGCGCGGCTCGAGACCGGCGAGGAGCTCTGGGGCTTCGTGCACGAGCTCGGTCACAACCTGCAAGTCGGCGACTGGACGTTCGAAGGCACCGGCGAAGTCACCAACAACCTCTTCTCGCTCTACGCGATCGAGAAGACGTGCAAACTCGGCGACGGCCGCCGCGGACACGACGCCGTGAACTCGCCGCCGTCGCTCGCCGCGTACCTCGAACGCGGCGCGAAGTTCGACGAGTGGAAACAGGACCCGTTCCTCGCGCTCCAGACCTACACGCTCGTGCAAGCGGAGTTCGGTTGGGAGCCGTTCCGCGCGGTCTTCGCCGAGTACGCGAAGCTCCCCGACTCCGAACGGCCGCGCACCGACGCGGAGAAACGCGATTCTTGGCTCGTGCGGCTCTCGCGCGTGATCGGTCGCGACCTCGGACCCTACTTCGAGGCTTGGGGCGTGCCGACGTCGGCCGAGGCGCGCGCCAAGGTCGCGGAGCTCGAGGATTGGCTCCCAGCGACGTGGCCGCGGCAATGAGCGCTCGACGCTCGCCGCCACCACGACCACCAGTACCACCACCAGCACCACGCGGGGCCCGCTGCGCCGGCGGCGGCGCGGAACGCGCAACGTGACGCCCACCGTGGCGCGAGTCGATCGTGGAGCGCCGCGCGTCAGTCGTGGTGGAAGACTTCTTCCATCGTCGCCCACCACTCGCCGCTCGCGCGGTTCTCGAGCGGCCGCTGGCACGGATCGGTGAGCTGCCACCACTCGCGCGTCGTCGGATCGGCCGCGATGCGCGCGCAGTCGGCCTCGAAGTCGTCGCCGACGTACTCGAAGTAGCTGAAGAGGTAGCAGCGGCCGTCGTCGAAGCGCTTCAGGAAGATCGAGTAGTTGCGGAGGCCGCACTCGCTGATCTTCGCGAGCACGCCGGGCCACGCCGCCGCGTGCAGACGTCTGTACTCGTCGACTTTGTCGGGCAGGAGCTCGATCACCGACCCGACGCGCTTCATACGTCGCAGATCTCGATCGCTTGCGCGAGCGATTGCACCGGATCGCGCGCCGGGATGAACTCGTGCGCGACGAAACCGGTGAAGCCGGTGTCGACGATCGCCTTCATCACGGCGCGGTACTGGATCTCCTGACCGTCGTCGATCTCGTTGCGGCCCGGCACGCCGCCGGTGTGGTAGTGGCCGATCCATTCCTTGTGCTCGCGCAGCCGACTGATCAGGTCGCCTTCCATGATCTGCACGTGGTAGAGGTCGTAGAGCAGCTTGAGTCGCGGCGAGCCGACCTGTTTGCACACTTCGACGCCGAAGGACGTGTGGTCGAAGTGGTAGTCGCCGTGGTCGTGGCGGCTGTTCAGGTACTCCATGTGCAACGTCACGCCGAGCTTCTCCGCGAGCGGCGTGATGCGCTTCAGGCCCGCGACGCAGTTCTTGATGCCGTCGGCGTCGCTGAGCCCCGCGCGGTTGCCGGAGAACACGATCAGGTTCGGAAGCTTCTTCTCCGCGGCCTTCGCGAGCAGCGGCTCGGCCTTCTTGACGAGCTCGTCGTGGTGCTCGACGCGGTTCCAGCCCTTGGTGATCCCGCCCGGTCCGTTGCACATCGAGCACGTGAGCCCGTACTTCGCCGGCACTTCCCATTCGTGCTCGTCGAGCAAGTCGACGGCGACGCCGCCGAGCGCCGCGACGTGTTTGCAGAGCTCGTCGAGCGACATGCCGCCGTAGCACCAACGAGAAGCGGACTGACGGATGCGGCCGATGCGCTTCACCGGTGCGCCCGCTTGCGGACCCGGCAGAGCGCCGGAGCGTGGACTCGACGCGCGCGCCGGAGACGCGGCGGCGAACGAAGCGGCGGCGAGCGAAGCTCCCAGGAATTGGCGGCGTTGCATGGCGGAGGTCCTCGGTGTTCGGACGGTTTGGGCGGGCTGCGTCACACGAAAGGCGTCTTGCCGGGGACCGCGACGGGCTCGATCGCGAGCGGCCCCATCGCGAGCGACTTCGGCACGAGGTCGAGCTTCGACTCGAGCGCTTGCTCCCAGGAGATCTCCTTGCCCGTGTACGCGGACATGCGCCCCATCACGGCGGTCAACGTCGACTCGGCGACCGCGGTCGCTTCGTCGATCGGCTTGCCGGACTGGATCGCGGCGATCAAGTCGACGTGTTCCTGCGTGTAGGGATCGGGCTGCTCGCCGGTGAACTTCCACGGGTTCTTGCCGACGATCTCCGCGCGGCCGGACGCGGTGTAGAGCACGCCTTCGGTGCCGTGGACGATCTCCTCGACACGACCGGCGCAGCCGTCGATCTGACGGCAGTAGCTCGAGACGCGCACGCCGTCCGCGTACTCGTAGTCGACGGCGAAGTGAT
This sequence comes from Planctomycetota bacterium, assembly GCA_023150475.1. Taxonomy (GTDB): domain Bacteria; phylum Planctomycetota; class UBA1135; order UBA1135; genus JACRIN01. The sequence goes on along the minus strand of JAKLKU010000013.1, from coordinate 19,121 downwards.
CGAAGATGTTGCCGTAGTCCGGCTGCACGCGGACTTGGCGGCCGCCCATGCCGGTCGCGCGCAACGGATGCGAGCCGATCGCCCAGTTGCACACGTCGAGGTTGTGGACGTGCTGCTCGCAGATGTGGTCGCCCGAGAGCCACGTGAAGTAGAGCCAGTTGCGCACCTGCCACTCGGTCTCGCTCCACGCCTGCTCGCGCGGCTTGACCCACAAGCTGCCTTGGTTCCAGTAGCAGTTGGCGTGCGTGATCTTGCCGATCGCGCCGGCCTTCACGCGCTCCATCGCTTCGCGGTAGCACTGCTCGTGGCGACGCTGCGTGCCGGCCGCGATCGAGAGCTTCTGCTCGCGCGCCTTCTTGGCCGAGGCGAGCACCGAACGCACACCGGCGGGGTCGACGCCGGCGGGCTTCTCCATGAACGCGTGCTTCTTCGCGTCGATCGCTGCAGCGAGGTGCAGCGGCCGGAAGCCGGGCGCCGTCGCGAGGATCACGACGTCGAGGTCGAGCGCGCAGAGCTTCTGGTACGCGTCGAAACCGACGAAACAGTGCGCCGCGTCGACCTTCGCGCGTTTGGCGAGCGGCTCGTCGAGCTCACTCAACGCTTGCTTCGAACCAGCGAGTCGATCGGCGACGACGTCGGCGAGCGCGACGATCTCGACGTCGGGCGACGCTTCGAGCGCGTTCAGCGCGGCGCCGGTGCCGCGGCCGCCGCAACCGATCACGCCGTAGCGCAGCTTCGAGACGCGGTTCGGCCCCGCGGCGCGCGCGAACGCGCTGGTCGCGAGGGCCGCGCCGAGCGCAGCCGTGCCTTGGACGAAGTGCCGACGATCGACGGGGGAAGTGAACGACATGGGGCCTCCGAGTCGAGGGGGATCCCGGCGCGCAGCGCTCGCGCGCGGCCGCCGGACGGGCTCAAGAATTCAACAGTCGGTCCATCTGCGCGGCGATCTTCGCGAGGTGCACGCGATCTCCGCCGCCGACTTCCGCGGTCGCCCAACGGCGCCGCGGATCGATCGAATAGCCGCTCTCGTCGAGCGCGCGCATCACCGCCGGATAGTCCGCGTCGCCTTCGCCGAGCTCGACTTCGAAACCGGCCCAACGGCCGACTTCGTCGCGCTTCTTGCGGCTGTAGTCCTTGACGTGGAGCTTCGCGATGCGCGGGCCGAGGATGCGCACCCACTGGTCGGGCCAGCCGTACGCGACGATGTTCCCGATGTCGAAGTGGAAACGCACGATCTCGTCCTGGAACGCGTCGACGTACTGCGCGGCTTCGACCGGCGAGAGCAGGAAGTTGTTCCAGACGTTCTCGATCGCGATCTCGACCGAGAGTTGCTTCGCGAGCGGCACGCACTTCTTGATCTCGTTGATCGAACGCTTCCACGCCGAGTCGTACGGATGCGCGCCGTCGACGACCGCTGGCACGACGAGCACCGACTGCGCGCCGTAGTGTTTCGCCTCGCGCAACGCGTGCTCGAGCGCCGCGACGCTCTCCGCGCGCTGCGCCTCGTCGTCGGAGTTGAACGGCGCGCTCCAGTGCTTCGAGTGCACGAGCCCGTTGACGACGAGGCCCGTCTTCTGGCTCGCGGCGAGCACTTCGTCGCGCTGGAAGTCGTTCGGACTGTCCATCTCGACGCCGTCGAAGCCGAGGTCGCGCAGCAGCTGGAACTTCTCCGCGATCGTCTTGGTCGCGGGGTCCTGCACCATGTAGAAGCCGACCGCCTTGCGCAGCGTGCGAGGCTTGCGCGCAGCGGCGCCGTCCTGGCGGGCGGACGCGAGCGCGGCCGTCGCGGCGAGCGCCCCGCCGGCGAGGAGGAACCCGCGACGATCGAGGTCGTTCATCGCGCGCCTCACGCGAACTTGGTCTGGCCGGGGATCGCGACCGGCGGCGACGCGAGCTCGCCGAACTCGAGCTTCGCGGGCAGCAGGTCTTCCTTCGACTCGAGAGCCTGCGCGTAGCCGATCGTCTGACCGGTGTACGCGGCCATGCGGCCCATGATCGCGAGCAACGTGCTGTGCACCATCAAGTCGCCGTCCCACTTCGGCTCGCCCTTGCGGATCGATGCGAAGAGCTCGTCGTGCTCGACTTGGTACATGTCGGGCACGTCGCCTTCGAACTTCCACTGGAGCTTGCCCGCGCGGTCGACGACGTCGTACTGCGGCACCCAACCGTTGACCGTGCACGAGCCGTTCGTGCCGTAGATGTAGTCGGTGTTGTCGGACGGACACCCGTCGATCTGGCGGCACGTGTGGTACGTGCGCATGCCGCCTTCGTACTCGTAGACGATCGCGAAGTGGTCGAACGCGTTGCCGTGTTCGGGGCCCGACCGCGCGGCGCGACCGCCGAGGCACGTCGCGCGCAGCGGCTTCTTGTCGCCGGTCGCCCACGAGAGTCGGTCGATCGAGTGGACCGCTTGTTCGACGACGTGGTCGCCGGAGAGCCACGTGAAGTGCCACCAGTTGCGGAGCTGGAATTCCATGTCGCTCCAGCTCGCTTGGCGCGGCCGCTTCTGCAGCGTGCCGGTGTGGTACGTCGTGTGCACGCTGACGACTTCGCCGATCGCGCCGCCGTTCACTTGGCCGAACGTCGCGCGCATGCCGGCGTTGTAACGCCAACAGAATCCGCAGACGACCGCGAGCTTCTGCTGCTTCGCGTCGCGCGCGGCCTCCATCACGAGCCGCAGGCCCGGGCCGTCGACGGCGACCGGCTTCTCGAGGAAGACGTGCTTCTTCGCGTCGACCGCGGCCTTGAAGTGCATCGGCCGGAAGCCCGGCGGCGTCGTCAGGATCACGACGTCGACGCCGGACTCGAGGACCTTCTTGTAGGCGTCGAAACCGGCGAAGCGACGCGCTTCGGGCACTTGCACGCGCTTCGCGGCGGCGTCACCGAGTTCGCCCGCGATGCCTTCGAGGCACGACGTGATCCGCTCGGCGAAGACGTCGCCGACCGACCAGAGCACCGTGTCGGGATCCGCCGCGAGCGCCTGCAGCACCGCGCCGGTGCCACGGCCGCCCGAACCGATCACGCCGATCTTGAGCTCCGGCGCGCGCGACGTGCCCGCGGCGCGAGCGCCGCGCGCGAGGATCAGGTTCGCCGCGGCGGCGAAACCGAGCGCTCCGGCGCCTTGCATCACGTGGCGACGGCTGAAGTGCGATTCGAAAGAGCGGTTCGACATCTCCGGACTCCGTTGACTCACGTTGGACGCTTCACGGTTGGGATTCGCAGAGCACGCGGAAGCCGACGAACGGGCCGTCGGAAAGCCACCACTTGCTCTTCGGGACTTGAGGATCGCTGCGGTTCCACGCCGGCACTTGCGGCGCGCGCGACGAGCTCTCGAGCTCGCTCGCCTTGTCCGCCCAGCCGCCGCCTCTGGTCACCGGCTTGCCGTCGGCGCCCTGGCACCATTCCTTGACGTTGCCGTGGACGTCGAAGAGGCCCCACGGGTTGGGCTTCTTCTGGGCGACCGGGTGCGACTTGCCGCCGGCGTTCTCCGTGAACCACGCGTATTCCGCGAGCGCCGAGACGTCGTCGCCGAACGCGTAGCGCGTCGTCGTGCCGGCGCGACACGCGTGTTCCCATTCGGCTTCGGTCGGCAGGCGGTACTTCTTCTTCGACACGAGCGAGAGCCACTCGCAGAACGCGGCGGCGTTCTTGTACGACATGCTGATCGCGGCATAGCCCTCGTGGCCGAAGCCTCGGTCCGGCGGCAAGTACGGCTTCGTCGGCCGGGACACGGCGTCCGCACCGTCGTTGCCTTCCGTGCTGTCGAGGTCGAGGCCGTAGACGTACGCGTCGAAGGCCTCCCACGTCAGCTCCGTCTTGCCGATCCAGAACGGCGCGATGCCTTTCGCCGGATCCCCGGGGATCGCGACCATCTCGAACGCGAAGCCGGTGCCCGGCACGGACTGCGCGAAGTTCTCGAGCTGCGCGGCCGCCGAACTCCCCGAGTTCGCCGGGCTCGCCGAACTAGACGACGTCGGCGCGGCCTGCGCATTCGGCGCGGCCGGTGTCGGGCTCGCTCCGCGGTCGGCGTTCGGCGCCGCAGCACGCGTCTCGCTCGAGGCGGAAGTGCGCGCTGCGCCGGAAGCGCTCGCGCCGCCCGATGAATTCGGCGAGTCCGCTGCGCTCGGCGAGTCCGCTGCGCTCGGCGAGTCCGCTGCGCTCGGCGAGTCCGCTGCGCTCGGCGAGTCCGCTGCGCTCGGCGTGGTCGCTGCGCTCGGGCCGGAGCACGCGGAGGACACGAGGGCTAGGATGGCGAAGGTGCCGATTCGTGCGTGGTTCGCGAAGTGCATCGCTCGGGCGCGGCGCGGCGTCGTCGGGCTCGCGCTGATGGGGTCTCTCGTCGGTGTCGGAGCGTGTCGCTCCGGCGTCGCGGAGCGCCTCGAGTTTACCCGCATCGCGATGGGCGTTCGAACGACGGTTTCGATCCAGTCCAAGGACCGCGAGCGCGCGACGGCGGCGGCCAACGCGGCGTACCTGCGCATCGCGGAGCTCGACCAAGCGCTGTCCGATTGGAAGATCGACAGCGAAGCGAACCGTGTGTGCGAACTCGCCGGCCGCGGCGCGCTCCCGATCAGCTCCGACTTCGCTTTTGCGCTTGAAACGGCCCTCGGCATCGCGGCTGCCAGTGAAGGGCTCTACGACCCGACGATCGGGCCTTGGGTGCGTCAATGGCGCGAACTGCGCGCGAGCGGACGGTTGCCCGACGCCGCGGAGCTCGAGAGCGCGCGCGAACTCGTCGGCTGGCGGCGCGTGAAACTCGACCGCAACGCGCGCTGGGTCGAGCTCACGCGCCGCGGGATGCGGCTCGACTTCGGCGGCATCGGCAAGGGGCTCGCGGCGCAAGCGGCGCTCGAGCGACTGCGCGAGCTCGGCTTCGAACGCGCGCTCGTCGCGCTCGCCGGCGACGTCGCGGTCGGCGCGGCGCCGCGCGGCGCACGAGGTTGGCGCGTCGCGCTGCCGAGCGTGCAGGACGCGCGCGGCAAGCCCGCGGTGCTCGAACTCGTCCACGCGGCCGTTTCGACGTCGGGCGACGCCGAACAGTTCGTCGAGGTCGACGGCCGGCGCTACGCGCACATCGTCGATCCGCGCACGGGCCTCGGCGCCGAGAGCGTGCGCACCGCGACCGTCGTCGCGCCGCGCGGCGAGCTCGCCGACGCGCTCGCGACGGCCCTCGCGCTCGCCGACGACACGCTCGCCGCGACGCTCGTCGCGCGCTTCCCCGACACGGCGGCGATCCTGGTCGACCGCGAGGGCCGACGGACGATCTTCGATCCCGCGGGTGTGCTCCGTTTCGCGCCGTGAAGCGCGGCGCGAAGCTCGTCCGGCCGTGACAGCGCTCGGTGCGCGCCTCTAGACTCTCCGCGTCCCACCCTCAGTCGAAGGAGTCCAGATGTCGGCCGACTCGAAAGCCCCCGCACCGATGGCGCGTCTCTTCCTGATGATGCTGCTCGAGTTCTTCATCTGGGGCGCGTGGCTGCCGCTGATCTTCGGCTACTTGCCGAGCCTCGGGTTCTCCGGCGTGACGCCTCCACCCGAGCTCGCGGACCGGGTGCCCGGCTGGATCGCGTTCTTGTTCTCCGAGCAGTCGCTGATCCTGAACGCGTTCCCCGTCGCGGCGATCGTCGGGATGCTCTTCTCGAACCAGTTCGCGGACCGCAACTTCGCGGCCGAGCGGTTCCTCGCGGTCAGCCACTTCATCGGCGGCGCGGCGATGATCGGGCTCGCGTACGTGCACACGTTCTGGCCGTTCTTCGGCCTGATGATGCTGCACTGCCTGCTCTACGTGCCGACGATCTCGATCACGAACTCGATCGCGTTCGCGCACATGAGCGATCCGCAGAAGCAGTTCGGGCCGGTCCGCATGGGCGGCACGATCGGTTGGATCCTCGCCGCGTGGCCGTTCACGTTCATCCTGGTCGATTGGGACAAGGTGAACGCCGCGCAGACGACCGGCATCGTCGACTGGCTCGGCACGGTGCTCGGCTCCGGATTGACGGGTGATGCGCTGAAATCTGCGACACGCTGGACCTTCATCGTCGCGGGCGCCGCGTCGATCCTGCTCGCGGTCTTCAGCCTGACGCTGCCGCACACGCCGGCGAAGAAGGCCGACGGCAAGACCGAGTCGCTCGCGTGGCTCGAAGCGGCGAAACTCCTGAAGCACCCATTCGTGCTCGTGCTCTGGGTCGTCACGCTGATCGACGCGTTCGTCCACAACTGCTACTTCAACTGGACGGGCACGTTCCTCGGCAGTTCGGCGGTCGGCATCCCGGGCAACTGGATCATGCCGGTGATGAGCATCGGCCAGATCGCCGAGATCCTGACGATGGCGGTCCTCGGCTTCGTGCTGGTTCGGCTCGGTTGGCGCGCGACGATGATCGTCGGCATCCTCGGCCACGCGGCGCGATTCGCCGTGTACGCGTTCTTCCCGCAGCACGCGTGGATGATCGTCGTCGTGCAGGTGCTCCACGGCATCTGCTACGCGTTCTTCTTCGCGACGGTGTACATCTTCGTCGACGAGTTCTTCCCGAAGGACGCACGAGCGAGCGCGCAGGGCCTCTTCAACTTGATGATCCTCGGCGTTGGCGCGTTGCTCGCGAACTCGATCTGCCCGCAACTGATGGCGGACCACACGGTCGACGGCGTCACGGACTTCAAGGCGCTCTTCTTGATCCCGTGCTTCATCGCGCTCGCCGCCGTCGTGTTGCTCGCGCTGTTCTTCCGACCGCCGTCGAAGGCGACGCCGACGCGCGTCGGACACTGAGCGCGGCCGCGGAGCGCGCCGCACGCGGCGCCGAGACACGTCGTCGAGACGCGGCGCCGAGTCACGGCGCCAGGGCACGGCGCCGAAAAGTGCGCGCCCGGCCTCGGGGAAGCGAGACCGGGCGCGCGAGCTCGTCGCGCGGCCAGCATGATCCGTCGACGGCTCCTGTGCGAACCTTGGAGTCCGCAGGCACGCGACGCAGCTTGCGCCCGCATCGCGCGAGGACTTCGCCGCGTGCGCGAACGCCAGGGCGAATCGCATGCCGCGCGAGCGACGTCGCACGTCGCTCGACACGCGGCTCGCCTCGCATCGCGCGCGCAGCTCGCGGCGCACCGAGCGCGAAGACGACTCCACCGGATCGCGTCGTCGAGCGCGAGTCGGGGCGGATCCCGGGCGTCGCGCGCGTTCTCGTCGCGCGCGGGCACCAAGTGGCTCCGGAGGAGGTGATTCGGGGGCTGGGGACCCTTGGTCTGCTCTCCGCACCGCGCGTGCGCACCCGCACGCGCGGCGTGAGCTCGCGCACGTCCGATCGCCGATGCGTGGGTCTGGGCCTCGAACGACGTGAGCTCGGGCGCGCGGAAAGCGAAACGCGTGCCTCGCGAAGCTGCGGCGCGTAAGGAGTCGGCGAAAGCCCGCGACGCGCCGCTTGACAGCGCGGCGCGAACGCAGTTGAGTAGTCGCTCAACATGCGCCGCGCGTCCAAACGCTCCGCACGTAGCCGTAGCTCGACGAAGCGAACCCGCGACGTCGACGCGCTCGCGCGGAGTCAGACGGGGCCGCTCGAGCGCGTTCGCGCGTGGATCGACGCACAAGGCGAACGTCCGACGCGCGAGCGCGTGCTCGACGCCGCGATGCAGCTCTTCCACGCGCAGGGTTACACGGCGACCGGCGTCGCGGCGATCCTCGAACGTGCAGGCGTCAACCCGGGCAGTCTCTTCCACTTCTTCCCCACCAAGGAAGACTTGGTGATCGCGCTGCTCGAACGCTACCTCGGGCTCCTCCAGCCGATGGTCGTCGAGCCCGTCTGCGCGCGCATCGACGATCCGCTGGAGCGCGTGTTCGGCATCCTCGACGGCTATCGCCGGATGCTCGAAGCGACCGAATGCGCGCTCGGTTGTCCGATCGGCAACCTCGCGCTCGAGCTCTCCGACACCCATCCGAAGGTGCGCGAGCTGGTCGCCGCGAACTTCACGCAGTGGAAAGCCGCCGTGAAGTCGTGCCTCGACGCGGGCAAGGACCGCTTGCCCCCGCGCACCGACACGGCGCGTCTCTCGACGTTCGTGCTGACCGTCATGGAGGGCGCCGTGATGCAGGCCAAGGCCGAGCGCACGCTCGTTTCGTTCGACCAATCGGTCGCCGAGCTGCGCGCCTACTTCGACCGACTGCTCGCCGACGCGAGCGACTGGAAACCCGCCAAGAGGAGTTGACCATGCCGATCGCCTCGCTTTGCGTCCCGTGGATCCTCGTCGCCGCCGCTGCGCTCCCGCGCGGCGAACACGTGCGCGTCTTCGAAGGCGACGTCGACGCGCCGGTGACCGCCGTGTGGCGCGCGCTCGCGACCGAGGAGGGTCTCGTCGCGCGCGGTTGCAAGACCGCGAGCGTCGAGTTGAAGGTCGGCGGGCGCATCCGCGCGGCTCGCGAACTCGACGGCGCGCTCGAAGAAGCGACGCAGACGATCCTCGCGTTCGAGCCCGAGCGACTGCTCGCGACGCGATTCGACGACGGCGAGCGCGCGTGGAGCGTCACGTACTTGAGCGCGAGCTCGCCGACGCGCACCCACCTGCGCGTCACGGTGATCGAGCCGGGCGAACGCGGGCCCGACGTCGACGACGGAACGCTCTTCGCGAGCGCTTGCGAAGCGGAACGGCTCTCGCTCGAATCCGCGGCGAAGCGTCTCGCGCAAGGCCCGGCGACTGGCCTGGCGCCTGCGTGGCGCACGGCGGTCTCCGAACGGGTCGTCGACGCGTCGCCCGCCGAGGTCTGGCGGCTCTACACGACCCGAGAAGGCGCCGAGTCGTGGATGGTCGCGCGCGCTTCGATCGAGCTCGCGCTCGGCGGCAAGATCAAGACGAGCTACGACCCCGGCTCGAAGCTCGACGACGACGGCACCATCGTCACGCACGTGCTCGCGTACGAACCCGAACGTCTGCTCGCGACGCGCTTCGACGTGCCGAAAGGCGCGGCGCAACTGAAGCTCGCCGAGACGACATGGGTCACGCTGACGCTCGAGCCCGTCGACGGCGGCAAGACGCGCGTGCGCTGCGCCCACATGGGCTTCGGCGCGGGCGAGGATTGGGACCGCGTGTTCACGTTCTTCTCGCAAGGCAACGAACACGAGCTCGGCGAACTCGCCGAGCGTTGCCAGGCCCTGCGCGAAAAGCGCTGAACGCGCCGAGGAACTCAGCGCGCCGCGGACTTGCGCGCCTTGGCCTTGGTCGCACGCCCGGCCGCTCGCTTCGCGCGCGGGAGAGGACGCACGTCGGCGAGGGCGCGCGCGAGCTGCGCTTCGTGGATCAAGTCGTGGCCGGCGTAGATCACGAGCATCGTCTCGATCGATTCTTCGCCGCGTTCGTCGTGGACGCCGGCGCGTTTCCAGGCGCTCTTCGGGAGCCGGCGCAACAACGCGACGTTCGCGGCGCGCACCGCGGCGAAGGCGAGCAAGAGCTCTCCCGCGGTCGCACGCTCGACGTAAAGGTTCTCGACGAACCGGTCCTGGTCGTAACCGTGGATCACCGGCCGATCGAGAGCCGCGACGAGCCGCATGCGGGTGCCGAGCACGAACTCCCAGTCCGCGAGGTGCGCCAGCACTTCTTTCATCGACCACTTCTTGGGCGCCGGCCGTTTCGCGAGCGTGCGTTCGTCGAGTCCGTCGAGCAGCTTCGCCAACCGGTCGGGTGCCGCCTCGAACGTCGCGAGCGGATCGCGCCCGCCGAGAGCTTCGACGTAACGGCTGATCACCACCGGGCCCGGGTTCTTCTTCGCCATGGAGGTCTCCTTCTCGCGCGTGCTCGCCGAGGCGGCGCAGGATAGCGGGCCGCGACACGACACGAATCCGTTCCTTACCGTTTGTTGCTGGTGGCTCGCGCGCGGCGGCGCATGCTGGGGCCCAGTCCCTCCCCACCCCAAGAACGGAGACACCATGCAGACTTCACGACGCGACGTCCTGCGTTATGGCGCGGCGGCGAGCGCTTTGGCCGCGACCAGCGCCGTGCTCGGCCGGACGCACGCGAGCCCGCGCGCACCGCTCAAGATCCTGATCCTCGGCGGCACCGGCTTCCTCGGACCGGCGATCGTCGAGGCAGCGAAGGCGCGGGGACACACACTGACGCTCTTCAACCGCGGCAAGACGAAGCCCGGCCTCTTCCCCGACCTCGAGAAGCTGCAGGGCGACCGCGACCCGAAGAAGGGCGACGGCATCAAGGCGCTCGAAGGCCGCGCGTTCGACGTGATCTTCGACGACTGTGGCTACTACCCACGGATGGTCGCGGCGTCGGCGGAGTTGCTGAAGCAGAACGGCTCGGGGCACTACGTCTACGTCTCGAGCATCAGCTGCTACGCCGAGAACGACAAGGTCGGTCTCGACGAGAGCGCGAAGCTCGCGACGATGGAGGATCCGACGCTCGAGACGATGGGCGATCAGTTCCAGTACTACGGACCGCTCAAGGCACTCTGCGAACAAGCCGCCGCCGACAAGTTCGGCGCCTCGACGACGATCGTGCGCCCTGGATACATCGTCGGGCCCGGCGACTGGAGCCATCGCTTCACGTACTGGCCGGCGCGCGTCAAGAAAGGCGGCGAGATGCTCGCTCCCGGCACACCGGACGATCCGATCCAAGTGATCGACGTGCGCGACCTCGCCGAGTGGATGGTGCTCGTCGCGGAGCGCAAGACGTTCGGCAAGTTCAACGCGTGCGGTCCGGACAAGAAGCTCTCGATGGGCCAGGTGCTCGACGCGTGCAAGGCGAACACGCCGAACGACGTCAAGCTCACCTGGGTCTCGTCCGACTTCCTGACGAAGAACGGCGCGGGCCTGCCGATCTGGGCGCCGCCGACCGGCGAGACCGCGGGCTTCCACACGTGGAGCAACGCGGCCGCCGTGAAAGCGGGCCTCAAGTTCCGCTCGATCGGGACGATCGCGAAGGACGCGCTCGCGTGGTTCGAGGAGCAACCCGAGGACGTGCAGAAGCGCTTGTGGGCGCAAGTGCCGGCGGAGCAGGAAACGAAGCTGCTCGAAGCGTGGCACGCCGAGCAGAAGGGCTGATCCGTTCGCGTGCAGGCGGACGACGGCGCGGCGCGTCGTCGTCCGCCGTCGTTTCGCTCGACCGAGTTTCCGTCGGGAGGTTCCCATGATCGTGCGCTCGCTCTCGTTCGTCGCGCCGGGTCTGCTCCTCGCGACTCTCGTCGTCGCGCAAGGCACGACGCCGCCCGCGCCGGCGGCTCGAGCTGCCGCTGCGAGTGAAGACGCGCGACGTGCGACTCTGCAGGCGAAGTTCGACGAGCTCGTGCGAGCGGCGAACTTTCCGGGCGCGAACGTCGCGTTCGCCTGGAGCGACGGCCGCGAGCTCGCGCTCTCGAGCGGCAGCGCCGACCGCGAGACGCAACGTGCCCTCACTCCTCGCGACCGGATGTTCACCGGCTCGGCCGGCAAGACGTTCTTCGCGGCGCTCGCGCTGGAGCTCGTCGCGGCGGAGAAGCTCGAACTCGATGCGCCGATCTCGCGCTGGCTCGGAACCGAGCCTTGGATCGCGCGCCTGCCGAACGCGAAGTCGATCACGGTGCGGATGCTGATGAACCACACGTCGGGGCTCGTGCGCTACGAGCTCGACGAACGATTCACCGCCGACCTCGCGGCGAACCCCGACAGAGTGTGGTCGATCGAAGAGCGCCTGAAATACCTCTTCGACACGACGGCGCCGTTCGAGGCGGGCAAGGGCTGGGACTACTCCGACACCAACTACATCGTGCTCGGCGCGCTCCTCGAGAAGCTCTGCGAGCGCTCGCTCTACGACGAGGTCCGCGCGCGGTTCCTCGAGCCGCTCGCACTCGCCGACACCGAGCCCGCGACGCGCCGCGACCTCACGCGTTGCGCGCAAGGCTACGCCGGCGCGCACGATCCGTTGCGGATCCCCGACCGGGTGTTCGCCGACGGCCGCTACGCCGTCAATCCGCAGTTCGAGTGGACCGGCGGCGGCTTCGTCACGACCGCGCGTGATCTCGCGCGCTGGTCGCGAGCGCTCTACGGCGGCGACGTGCTCGACGCGAACTCGCTCGCGCGGATGCAGACAGCCGTCGACGCCCCGGGGCTCGGCCGCAACGTGAAGTACGGCCTCGGCGTCATCGTGCGCGAGACGCCGCACGGCCGCACGCTCGGCCACTCGGGCTTCTTCCCGGGCTACGTCACCGAAATGGGCTGGCTCGTGGACGCGAAGCTCGCCTTCGCGCTGCAGGTCAACAGCTCCGACTTCGCGTCGTGGCGACGCGCGCCGTCGTCGGTGCTGGCCGAGCTCGTCGCGCTGGCCGTCTCGCCCGAGTTCTCGGGCTCCGGCGCGACGAGCTCGAAGTGAGCGTCACTGCTTCTGGATCGGCCGCGGCGTCTTGACCGGGTCGGCGGGTTTCTTCGGCAGCGCGGCGGGCTTCTTCGGCAGGTCGGCGAGCAGGAGCTCGACCGCCTTCTCGAGCTGCGGGTCGCGGCCTTCGAGGATCGACTTCGGATCGTTGTCGACGACGACGTCGGGCTCGACGCCCCAACCTTCGACCGCCCACTGGCCGCGCGCGTCGGCGTTGCCGAACTCCGGCACGCTGACTTGGCCACCGTCGATCAGCGGACCGTGGCCGCTGATGCCGACGACGCCGCCCCACGAGCGTTTGCCGACGAGCTTGCCGAGCTTCGCTTCGCGGAACATCCACGGGAAGATGTCGCCGTCGGACGCCGAGTTCTCGTTCAAGAGGCAGATCATCGGTCCGGTGAACACGACCTGCGGGTACGTGGACACCACTTCGACGTTGCGCGTGAAACCGGTGCCGAAGAGCACGCGGCGCAGGCGCTCGAGGATCATCTGCGACACGTTGCCGCCGCCGTTGTTGCGGTCGTCGACGACGAGGCCTTCCTTGCGGACCTGGCCGTAGTACCACTTCGAGAACTCGCGGATGCCGTCCTCGCCCATGTCGGGAATGTGGATGTAGCCGAGTTTGCCGCCCGAAAGCTGCGTGACGCGCTCGCGGTTGCGCGCGACCCATTCGAAGTAGAAGAGCTCGCTCTCGGAGGTCCGCGGTTGCACTTTCACCGTTCGCGCGCGCGCCGGATCGGCGGTCGGACCGACCCGCAGCTCGACCGGCCGATCGGCCTTGTTGCGCAGCAGGCGATACGGACTGTCGTTCGCCGCGAGGTCGACGCCGTCGATCGCGAGCACGTACTCGCCGACCTTGACGTCGACGCCGACCTCGGTGAGCGGCGAGCGATAACGTTCTTCGTCGTTCTGCCCGCGCAGGATGCGCGCGACCTGGTAGCGACCGACGCCCGCGTCGAGCTCGAATAGGCAACCGAGCAACGCGACCGGCGTGCGCGGCGGGATCTCGTAGTCGCCGCCGGCGATGTACGCGTGGCCGACGTTGAGCTCCGCGATCATCTCGCCGAGCACGTAGTTCATGTCCGCGCGGTGCCCGACGTGCGGCACGAGCGCGGCGTAACGTTCGCGCAGCGCGTTCCAGTCGTAGCCGTGCATGTTCGGCGCGTAGAAGAAGTCGCGGTAGCGGCGCCAGACTTCGTCGAAGACTTCGGCCCACTCCTCGGCGGGCACGCGGTCGACGCGCAGCTCGGCAGTCGAGATCGGCTTCTTCGAGTCCTTGCCCTTCGAAGACGCGTCGCAGAGAGCGAAGCCTCCGTCGGCGCGGACGATCAGCTTGGAACCGTCGGCCGAGAGCGAGTAGCCCCCCGCCTTCTCGACCAGCGTCGTCGCCTTGCGGTCCTCGAAGGAGAACACGACGAGCTCGGTCTCGCGCTCCGGTGCGCGGCCGTAATAAGGAGCGCCGCTCTTCGCGACGAAGAGGTGGCCCTTGTTCGCCGACAGGCCTTGGTAGTTGTCGGCGTCCATCGGGATGCGCACGACGCGCGAGGCGAGGCCGTCGAAGTCGATCGCGACGGTGACCTTCTCGTCCTGCTTCTTCGCCGCATCGTCGCTCGGTTTCTCCGCGCCGTCGCCTGCGGCTTTCGCCGTGTCGGCGGACTTGGCGGCGTCGGCGGGCGCAGCGCCCTCCGCCGGCTTCTCGTCGGCCTTGGCGACGGTCACTTCGTCGCTCTGCGGCGGGAACGGATGCGGCGTGTCGCGCTTCAGCGCGAGCGCGAAGACCTCGGTCGTGCGCGTCGGCGTGAAGTTCCACTCGAGCAGGTTGAGCTGCGGCGCGAACTCGCGGTCGGCGAGATAGTAGAGGTACTTGCCCGCGGGATCCCAAACGGGCTCGGTCTCGTTGAAGTACTCGTCGGTGACGCGGGTCAGCGCGCCGCTCTCCGCGCTCCAGATCCAGAGCGAGTTGTAGTTGTTGGTGTCCCCCAGCGAGAACGCGAGCCAACGCGAGTCCGGCGCCCACGAGAAGTCGCCGAGGTTCGCGTCGGGATCACGCGCGACTTCTTTCGCGGCCTTGGTCGCGACTTCGTAGATCCGCAAGCGGCCCATCGCGTCCGAATTCGCGATCCACTTGCCGTCGGGCGACCAACGCGGGTCGTAGCGCATCGTCGAACCGTCGCTCGAGAGCTGCGTCGGCGCGGAAGAACCGTCCTGCGCGACGAGCCAGACTTCTTCTTCGCCGCTTCGGTCGGAGATGAACGCGATGCTCGCGCCGTCGGGCGACCAGCTCGCGCGCTTGTCGTGCCACCGCGACGTCTTGGTCAGGTTGCGCGGCACGCCCTTCTCGATCGGCGCCGTGAACACGTCGCCACGGGCGCAGAAGAGCGCGCGCTCGCCTTTCGGCGAGAGATCGTAGTTCTCGATCCGTCCCCCGACGTCGATCGTCGACGGCCGCGCGGCAAGTCCGTCGGTCGGCACGAAGAGGTCGAGCTTCTTGTCGCTCTTCTTCACCGTGTCGTAGACGTGCAGTTCGCCCGAGAGCTCGTACACGATCTCGCCCGCGGCGCCTTTCGACGCCCAGCGCACGTCTTGCGCTTGGTACTTCGTCGCTTGTTCGACCGCCTTTGTCGCGAGATCGAACGAGTAGAGGTTGAGGAAGCCGTCGCGGTCGGAGACGAACCAGATCTTCGAGCCGATCCACATCGGATCACGCTCGGTGCGGATCGAGTGCGCGACCGGTTGCAGGTCGTGCGTCGCGAAGTCGAACGTGTAGAGGTCCTGCGCCCAACCGCCTTCGTAACGCTTCCACGTCCGGAAATCGCGCGTCAGCGGCGAGTACACCACTTGCTTCTCGTCGGGCGAGAGGTCGCCGCCTCCTGCCACCGGCACCGGCAGCGGTTTCGGCAAGCCACCGTCGACGGGCACGAGGAAGAGCCGCGTGTCGGTGAGATCCCAACCTTCGCTCATCGAACGGAAGAGCACGCTCTTGCCGTCCTTCGACCAACCGTAGACCTGGTTGTCCCAACCCCAACGCGCCGGCAACGGACCACGCGCCGGATACCACGTCAGTTGTTTCGGCACGCCGCCGGTCGACGGCACGACGTAGACCTGTTCGTCGCCGTCGTATTGGCCGGTGAACGCGATCCACTTGCCGTCGGGCGAGAAACGCGGGAAGAGCTCGACGCCCGGGTGCGCGGTGAGGCGCACCGCCGAGCCGCCGGAACTCGACGCGGTCCACAGATCGCCCGCGTAGCAGAACGCGATGCGCTCGCCGTGGACGTCGGGGAAGCGCAGCAGTTTGGTTTGAGCGGAAGCGACGGTCGAAGCGAGCGCGAGGAACGCGCCGGCAAGCAGCTTGGAGTTCATGCGCCGAACGCTACCGAGCCGCCTCCGCCCCCGAAAGTGGCCGCTCGGCCACTTTCAGAGGACTTGCCGCGGACGGCGCGTGCACCGCGAAGCTCGTGCGCCGCCGCCGAGCCACCTGGTGCTCCGAGCGTTCAGGGAATGAACGCGAAACGAATCGCGTCGGTCAGGCCGATGTTGTTCGGCGCGCTGAACGCGGGGTCGCGGTACCAGTACTGCCCGTAGATCGTGTCGCCAGGCTGGATGCCTTCGCTCTGCGCGTAGCTCTGCGTGAAGTGGAACGAGTAGTTGCCGCTGCAGACCATCCCGAGCACGTTGCCCGAGTTCTGCACCGTCGTGCGCACCACCGGCGACTTCACGCAAAGGGTTCCGCCGCCGAACGGCACCGCGGTCGACGCATGCCCCCAGAAGAACACGCCGAACTTGTCCTTCAGGACGTTCTGCGCGACGACGAAAAACACGTCGTCGCCGGTCATCCGCGGCGAGCCGGTCGACGTGATGTAGGGCGTGCACGACGCGCTGTTGACCTTCGCGGTGCAGTAGGTGTTCACCGGCGCGAAGAGCGACCGGTCGTGCACGTAGACTTGGTCGTTCGCGTAGATCTGCGACGGCACGACGCCCACGAAACCGCCGTCGTAGGCGACCACGTTGCCGTCGCTCGAGATCGCGCTCCATGCCGGCCCCGTGTCACCGCCGATCTCGGTGCCGTTCGGGCCGACTGTGATGCGCTCGATCGAACCCGTCGCGATCTCGCAGAGGAACTGGTCGTAAAGGCCGTTCGTGTCGCCGACGACGAGGTTCGACGCCCAGCTCGAGAACACGGCCCAACGCCCGTCCGCGGACAAGTTCGGCAAGTCCGCCCAGTGATCGATCTCCGTGCCGCCGACGCCCATGCTGAGCCGCACGGTCGTCCCCAAGCTGCGGTCGCGCAGGAAGACGTCGCTCTGCGTGTTGTTGTCGCTCGGCACCAAGTTCCACGCGTTGCTCGCGAAGACGACGTAGCGCCCGTCGTCGGACACGGCGCCGGTGGAAACCACATCGCTGGCGCCGGTCCCCGTCACGCTGACGCTGATGAGCTCCGTCGTCCCGAGCACGACATCGTGCAGGTAGAGGTCGCGCACCGGACTCGCATCCGCGGGATCGAGGTTGGTCGCCGTGCTCGTGAAGAGCGCGTACCGCCCATCGCCCGACAAGTCGACCGGCGACGACTCGCCGTTCGGGAAGCCGCTCGCGACGAGCGGCAGACGCACCGTCGTGCCATTGCCGATGTCGCGCAGGAACGGGTCGAAGAACATGCCCGTGTCTCCGCTCGCGTCGAGGTTCGTCGCGGACGACCCGAAGAGCACGAACCGGCCGTCCGGCGTCGCTCCGATCGAGGTGCTGTCGCCGTTCGCCTGATCGCCGGCGCTCGAGATGCTGAGTCTCTGGATCGAGCCGAGCGACATGTCGCGCAGGAAGACGTCCTGTTTGCCGTTGGTGTCGCCGAACACGAGGTCCGTCGCCCGCGAGTCGAACACGATCCAGCGGCCGTCGGTCGACACGCTCTGGCCGAAGAGCACGTCGTTCGGTTCGGTGCCGAACGGGTTCAAGCCGGCGCGCACGGTCGTGCCCTGCACTCGGTCGCGCAGGAAGAGCTCGTAGGTCTGCCACGAAGCGTCGCCCGGCACCAGGTTGGGCGCGTCGCTGGAGAAGAGCACGAACCGGCCGTCGCTCGACAGGTCGCACAGGCTCGAGAAGAAGCCTATGGCCTGCGGGTTCCCGACCGAGTTCGCGCTTTCGCGCGTCGTCGTCTGCGCGGCGGCGGGCACGGTGAACACGAGGACGGACCAAGCCAACGATCGATTGCACATGTGGATGACTCCTGGGCGCCCAACCCGACTCGGTCGTGCGGCTTGGGCTTGAACGCCGATCCGCGTGGTGCCGGTTCAACGATTTCGGACGCGCCTCACTTCACGTAGCGGTCGATCGTGTGCTCGAGCGCCCGTTCGCACACCTTGCAGAACGTCGTCGGGTTGCGGGTGAACATGATGCAATCGACCGAAGGACGATAGAGGCCTTTCGCCAGGTACATCGCGCCTTCGAACGCGCCGATCTTGCCGAAGTGCGGTTCGGCGGCGAGCAGAGGCTTGGTCAGCTCCTTGATCTCGCGCATCAGCCGCTCGTTGGTCTCTTCGGTCGCCTGGGCGTCGATCGCCTGTTTGCGCCGCGCTTGGTAGGCGAGATCCACGTCGTCGTACTGCTTCTGGTCCCACGGCGTCGGCAACGGCGTACCCGTCGTCACGAGGTCCCGCCACTTGAGCTTGGCCGGATCGAGCAACGCCGTGACATTCGGCTCCCACGGCTCGACGCCGGGCTTGGTCAGGTCCTCGTACGCGACTTGCGAGCTGTAGTACTCGTCGGCGAGGCCCGCGAACGAGTGGCCGAACTCGTGGACGAAGACGTACTCCGCGGGCTCGGTATCCGCCGAGCACGTCGCCCACAGGTTGTAGATGCCGCCGCCGCCGTACTTGCGTTCGTTGGCGAGCAGGATCAGCGCGTCGTACGGCACGCGTGCGACGAGCTCGCGCAAGGCGCGGTCGGCGAACGTCAACACGTAACGGTCGCTGTCGAACGCGTTGAACGAGAGTCCGAGTTCGCTCGCTTTGAACTCGCCCTTGCGCGGATTCGAGATGCCGCTCGACGTCGACGGCACGTGCAACACGCGCACGTTGAAGTCGTTCGCGCGCCGCTTGAACGGCTCGGTGGCGAAGAGCGCGCCGGTCAGGCGCTGCGCGTCGGCGAGGAGCTCGGCGCGTTGCGCGGCCGTGTAACCGTCGGCGACGACGAGCAAGTCGACCTTCGTCGCGGCGGGCCCGCGCTCGGCGAGCGCGAGCACTTCGCCCCGCTCGACGAGCGGCGCACGATCGACGAAGCGCGAGTTCGGATCGATCTCGTCGCGCCAGATCTCGTGCAGGACGCCGTCATCGCCGCGTTCGTCGAGCGCGAGGATGACCGGCGCCTTCGGCTCGGGGAATCGCTGGGACTCCTCGAGCGCGCGCCAACGTCGCTTCGCTTCGCCGGTCGTCTTCCACTCGCCGTAGATGCTCGAGAAGGCCCTCGCGAAGATCAGCTCGCCCGACTTGGCGTCGAGCACGCGGAAGCGATACGCGCCGAGCGACTCCGGATCGACGAGCTGCGTTCGCGAACCCGGCCAATCACCTTCCAGACGCAGACCGGCCTGAGCGATGTGCTGCTCACCCGCAGTGCCGACGTGGTGGTAGTCGAAGCGCAGAGTGCGCCCGGTGAATCGACTCGCGAAGTCGGCGGCGGGATCGATCGATGTCAGGAACGCGGCGAGGCAGAGCGTGGAAAGCATCCCCTCCAAGGATACTGCCCCGCGTCGTTGCGCCGAAAATTCGGGCGCGGCTGAAACCAAAACGGGTTGTGGCGGTCTTTGT
>JAKLKU010000012.1 GCA_023150475.1 Planctomycetota bacterium | reverse complement strand
CCTGCGAGGCAACCGCGGCGAGCACGGCTGTGGCTGAACGACGGCTCGTGCATCCGGCTGAGGCCGGAGAGGAAGGATCACGTGTGGAGCTATGACTTCGTGCACGCGCGCACGCACGACGGGCGGCCGCTGAAACTGTTGACGCTGATGGACGAGTACACGCGGGAGTGTCTGTCGATCGACGTGGCGAGGAGGCTCGACTCGGAGGACGTGCTGTGCCGCTTGGCGACGCTGTTCGTCGAGCGCGGAGTGCCGGAGCACATCCGCAGCGACAATGGGCCAGAGTTCACGGCGGGCGCAGTGCGCGAGTGGCTCGGGAAGGTCGGAGTGAAGACGCTCTTCATCGAGCCGGGCAGTCCATGGGAGAACGGCTACGTGGAGAGCTTCAACGGCAGGCTGCGCGACGAGCTCTTGAACGGCGAGATCTTCTTCACGGTGCTCGAAGCGCAAGTCGTGATCGAGAGCTGGCGTCGCGAGTACAACCAGTTTCGACCGCACAGCTCGATCGGATACAGACCGCCCGCACCGGCCGCGGTGCTGCCAGCAGCGGCGGCCTCGGCTTCGCCTCGACCGCCGCTGCTGGCGCTCGAGTCGACCGCATCACTAAGATAGAACCTGGGAGCGCCGCTGGGGGCGGGCCATATTCGGGCGCGGTCACGTCGCGCGGTTCGAGCAACGAGATGCCGTACTTGCGCATCCGTCGCCAGAGCGTCGTGCGACTGATCCCGAGCTCTTTCGCGGCCTGGTCGAGATGACCCGGGTGGCGTTTGACCGCGCGCAGCACCAGTTGGTACTCGCGGTCGCCGAGTTGGTCGGCCATCGGCACGCCTGCCGGGGCCGTTCCCGGCCGCGACTGGCGGAAGCTGCGTTCGACGAGTTCGGGCGTCAGCGCGCCGTCGAGGCAGTTGCGCGCGGCGTGCGCGAGCAGCGCGTAGAGCTCGCTGACGTTGCCGGGGAACTCGTGGCCGGCGAGCGGCCGCAGCGCGTCCGGTGTGATGCGCAGCGTCTGTCCGTGGTCGAGCGCGTACCCGTCGACGAACGCCGACGCGAGCCCGATCAGGTCCTCGAGCCGTTGCCGTAGCGGCGGCACGGAGATCGACAGAGCCGATTCCAGTGCCGCGAACTCCGCGACCAGCTTCCCTTCGGCCACGCGCTCCGCCACCGGTCCGCGCGTCGAAAACGTCAGGCGCGTCTCGAGCGGTTGGCTCTCGCTGCCGTCGATCGGAGTGAAGCGCCGTTCCGTCAGCAGCGACGCGAGCTTGCGCTGGACGTCGGGCGCGAGCTCCTCGAGTTCCGCGAAGTGGAGCGAGCCTCCGCGGCAACGATCCAGTTGCCCGCGATACACGCGTCGACCGTTCTTCACCAAACCGAAGATCTCGGTCGCCAAGTCGGCGTGGAACGGGTTCGAACACTGGATCACGCCGATTTGCGAGTCGCGGCGCTTGCTCGTGTAGTGCAGCGTGCGAGCGAGGAAGCTGCGGCCGACGCCGATCTCGCCGCAGAAGAACACGGGATCCGCGATGTCGGCGACGCGTCGCAACGCGGACACGACGGCTCGCATGCGCGTCGAGAACGCGACGACGTTGTGAATTTCGTAACGCGAACGCAACTCGCTCTGGAGCGAGTGCAACTCGGCTTCGAGGCGTCGGCGCTGGAGGATCGCGCGGATCCGCGCGACGACCTCCTTGGGCTTCAGCGGCTTGATCAAGTAGTCGGCCGCGCCGAGCGCCATCGCGTCGATCGCACCGTCGAGGCTCGCGTAACCGGTCATCAGCACCACGTCGGTCGCGGGATACGCGCGGTGGACATGACGCAGGAATTCGAAGCCATCCATGCCCGGCATGCGGATGTCGCAAAGCACGAGCTCGTGCGGATCGTGCGCGAGCACGTCGAGGGCCGCTTTGGCCGTGGACGCTCGCGCGACTTGGAAACCCTCGCGGACGAGCACTTCGCTGAGGATCTCGAGAACGATGGGTTCGTCGTCGACGACGAGAATGCGATCGAGCATGGGGATAGCGAGACTCCCCTTGGACGGACTCCTCGAGTGCCGGTTGAAACGCGAGAAACTGCCCTCGAGGATCCCCGCCCAGGGATGCCGAAGTAAGTGCTAGTTTCGGGACGGGATTATCACGGCGGTGCGTCTCCCCGTTCAAGGGTGAGCGTCGCCGGTTCTCTGAATTCGGTCCGGCCGCCGGTCGAGCAGGGATGCCGCCAGCCACGTCTTGGCGTCGGCGGGCGGCGCAGCGCAGAGCTCGGCCGGCGTGCGCAGCACGAGCTCGAATTCCTCGTCGTGATCGTGGGGCCGCCGCTCGCCTTGCACCCACTCGATGTCGCGGGCGTGAAACACGTGCATGCACTCGGAGCAGAACCCAGGCGCCGGGTAGAACCGCGCGAGCAGCGTCCACTGGCGAGCCCGCGCGCCGGTTTCCTCCTCGAGCTCCCGTTGCGCCGCGACCAGCGGCGCTTCGCCAGGTTCCAGGCGGCCCGCGGGTAGTTCGACCAGCCAATCGCCGACCGCGTGACGGTACTGACGCACCAGGATCAGCCGGCCGTCGTCGAGTTCCGCCGCGATCGCCACCGCGCCTGGATGATCGATCACCGCGAGATCCTGCTCGAGCCCGGACGGCAATCGAAGCCGCTCGCGACGCAGTTCGAAGATGCGACCCGAGAACAAGAGCTCGCTCGCGAGCAGCTTCACGTCGGGATGGCGTTTCATCGTCCAAAGTCTCCGCGAGCGCCGCGGCCGCCCAGGTCGGGCGCGACTCCGCGCCACGGCCCGGGCTCGGCCGACGTGGGCACGCCGGCACGTCCGCTCCGTGCGGAGGATCCTAGCGGTCGATTGGGAGACCGCACGCGCGGAGACCGCCGCGCACGCTGCGCGTCACTCGTCCTTGCCGCGCCGGCCGCGGCGGACTTCGGTCGACGGATCGTACTGCGCGCCGCGCTCAAGTCCGGCGACGAACGCGATCACCGAGTTCGCGAGGTCGGCGCGGCCGAACTCGTGGCACTTCGCCGCGAACTTGTGCAGACGTTTCGCGAGCTTCGGGACCTCCTTCAACAGCGGCAGGTCGGCGCGCTCCTTCTCGGCGGCACGTTCACGCAGCGCCGCGATCTGCGCTTCGAGTTCGGCGATGCGTTCGTCGTCGCTGCGGCGGTTGTAGGCACGTTTGGCGTTCATGCTCGGCATGGTGGTCCCTCGGCGATCTTCGTCGCGAGGTGTTCGGGCTCGGTGTGCGAGCAGCGGTTCGAGTCGGTGGCGGTGTGATCACCGCATCCGATTCGCCGTCGCGAAAGTCCTGTGACGGGGAGGCGTCACCTGTGAGGAGCCGGGGGGGCCCGGTGCGGAGCCGGTGCGGACGGAGCGCGGGCCGCCCGCGATTCGGCGGCGGAGCGCGTCCGCGAAGCTGCGCCGCGAAACTGGCGTCGGCGGCTTCGAAAAGCCACCTCGGCTCGACGCGGGCGCAGAATAGCGCGTGGAGCGGGCGAGTTACATTGCCGCGCCGCAAGTCGTGCGCGACGTCCGGTCGAGCCCGTCGTTTGCCGGGTGGGGCGGCCGGGAGTAGACTCTTCGCCCTTTCCAACCCGGCGAGGCCAGCGCCAGCCCGGGCCACCCACCGGGGGCTCTCGTGCACGAAGACGTCGAACGCATCCTCTTCAACGAAGAGCAGATCCTGGCCGGAATCGACCGCGTCGCCGAAGAGGTCACTCGGACCTATCGCGGACGGGATTTCACGGTCGTCAGCGTGCTCAAGGGTTCGTGCGTCTTCGCGTCGGACCTGATCCGCCGCATCCCGATCCCGCTCGAGCTCGCGTTCGTCAGTGCGTCGAGCTACGGCGCCGGAACCGAGAGCGGCGACCTCGCGCTCAACTTCTTTCCTGCCGAGAGCGAGATCTCCGGCCGCAACCTGTTGCTCGTCGACGACATCCTCGACACGGGTCGCACGCTCGCGCGGCTCGTCGACGAACTCCGCCGCCGCGGCGCCGCGGAAGTGCGCACCTGCGTCTTCCTCGACAAGCCGGCCCGGCGCGCGGTCGACTTCCGCGCGGACTTCCGCGTGTTCGAAGTCGCCGACCTCTTCGTCGTCGGTTACGGCCTCGACTTCGCCGGCCGCTACCGGAACCTGCCGTTCGTCGGCGCGCTGAAGAAGGAGTGCTACGAGCGCTCCGCTTCGACCGCGCGCTGAACGCGTCTCGACGTCGTCCCGTCCCGTTCTCCGATCTTTGCCGTGGTCCAGCACATCGCCGTCGAACTCGAACAAGCGGGCATGCAGCTCGACGAGTTCTTGGCCCGCGCCTTCCCCGAAGTGAAGAAGAGCTTCCTGCGCGGGATCGTGCGCGACGGGCGAGTGACGATCAACGGCACGCAGGTGTACGCGTCCCATCGTCTGCATCCGAACGACGTCGTCGGTGTCGAGCTCTCGGATGACGAGATCGCGGAGCACGAACGCTCGACGATCGAGCTCGACGAACCGCTCGTGATCCTGCGCGAGGACGAGCACGTCATCGCGGTCGACAAACCGGCTGGGCTCACGGTCGAGCCCGAACGCGATCCGTTTCGGCCCAACGTGCTCGGCGCGCTCGTCGACGTCTCGCGCGAACGTGGTCCAGGTCCGGCCGGCCGCGGCGAGTTCCGACCGCGCCTCGTGCACCGTCTCGACAAGGAAACGAGCGGCGTCGTGCTGTTCGCGAAGACGCTCGAAGCCGAGCAGGCGCTGCGCGACGGCTTCGACACGGGTTCGATCCAGAAGGAGTACCTCGCTCTCGTCGAAGGCGAGCACCCGCTCGCCGACGGCGAAGTCGCCGTGATCGACTTGCCGCTCGGCACCGACCGGCGCAAGAGCGGGCTCGTGTGCGTCGCGCACGACGGCAAGGAGTCGCGCACGGAGATCGCGGTCGCCGAGCGGTTCCGCGGCTTCACGTTGTTGCGCGCACGCCCGCTGACCGGCCGGACGCACCAGATCCGCGTGCATCTCGCGCACGAGGGTTTCCCGCTCGTCGTCGATCCGCTCTACGGCCGGCGCCGTGCCCTGTTGCTCTCCGAGCTCAAGAACGACTACCGCAAGAAGCGCGGTGAAGCCGAACGGCCGTTGATCGAGCGCGCGACGCTCCACGCGGCTTCGATCGAATACACCGGTGTCGACGGTGCGCGTGTGCGCGTCGAGGCGCCGCTGCCGAAGGATTTCGCTCGCGCGCTGAAGCAGCTCGCCAAGGTCCGTCCGCCCCGCCGATGAAGATCAAACAGCGCCTCGAAGATTTCCGCGTGCGCGAGCTCCTGCGACCCGACTACGTCGTCGCGTCGGGCGAGTGGCGCGTGTACCGCGTCACCAAGAAGAAGTTGACGTCGCTCGACGCCGCGGCGGTGCTCGCGCGCGAAGCGGGCGTGCCGGCGGGCGACGTCACGATGGCCGGGTTCAAGGACCGGCAAGGCGTCACGGTGCAGCACATGGCGCTGCACCGCGGTCGCGAAGTGCTCGTCGCCGAGCGCGACTTGAAGATCGAGAGCATCGGTTTCGCCGCGAGCGAGCTCTCGAGTCGGGACAGCGACGGCAACGCGTTCGAGATCGTCGTGCGCGGGCTCGACGGCAACGATCTCACGACGCTGCGCGCGAACCTGACCGCGGTCCGCGAACACGGAGTGCTCAACTACTTCGACGAACAGCGCTTCGGCAACCTGCGCCACGGCCAAGGTTGGATCGCGCTCGAACTGCTCCACGGCCGCCAAGAGCAAGCGCTGCGGCAACTCGTCGCGTCGCCGTCGGTCGCCGACGATCCGCAGTCGAAGGCCTTCAAGACGGCGCTGAACCACGCGTGGGGCGATTGGGCGGAGTGCCGCGACGTCGCCGGTCGTTTCGGCCAGTACCACTCGGTGTTCGAACACCTGAAGAAGAACCCGGGCGACTTCGCCGGCGCGTTCTTCCACGTCGCGTCGCGTGTGCGGCTGATCCATCTCTACGCGTACCAATCGCACCTTTGGAATCGAGCCGTCGCGAACCTCGTCCGCGCGCGCGCCGGACGCGCCGAACGCGTCGTCGTCGAGTCCGAGGAAGGCCCGCTCGTCTATCCGCTCGAGCGCGCGAAGCTCGCCGACCTCGGCGAGCGCTTCCGACTGCCCGGACCGCGGCTCGAGGACGTCACGAACGCCGACCAGCGACGCGCGCTCGAAGAAGTTCTCTCGCGCGACAAGGTCGCGGCCGAGGACTTCGACATCCGCGGCGTCAGCGGCTTCCAGTTGAAGGGCGAGGATCGCGAGTTGTGGGTCACGCCTGCGCACCTGCGCGTGCGACCCGCCGAGCCCGACCAGGAGAATCCGCCGTTCTCGTCGGTGAAGCTGCGTTTCGAGCTTCCGCGCGGGGCCTACGCGACGCTGGTGGTGCGCCGGTTGCTCGCGCGCGCTCTCGACGAGCGCGAAGAGCACGCGGAAGGTCGCGACGCGCCCGCCGGCCGGGACGACGAACGTGCGCCGCGCTTCGGGGCGCGGCCCGAGCGAGGACCGCGCGATGCGCGTGACCGCGACGATGCGCGCCGCGAGCGCTCGTTCGGTCGCGGCGAACCCCGCGATCGAGCGTGGCGTCCGAGCGACCGGCGCGGGCCGCGCGACGACTTCCGCGGCGCATCGACTTCCGGCGAACGCCCGCCGCGCTACGAGCGCGGAGGCTCCGGCGAACGCCGGGGCGGCGGCGAAGGTCGAAGCTACGGACCTCGAGGAGGCGGTGGAGGCGGCCGCGGCGGTTCGTGGCGCCCGCGCGACGGTGACGCGAGTCGCGACTTCGCGCGAGGCCCTCGCGACGCGCATGGCGCCGGCGAACGCCGCGGATTCGGCTTCCCGAGCAGCCCCGCGCGAGACGACGGCTCTCGTGGTGGCGGCGCGGGAGGTGGCGGTTCGCGAGGCGGCGATTCTCGAGGCGGCGGTTCGCGCGGCTACGGGCCTCGTGGTTCCGACCGCGACGACGACCGCGGCCCGCGCCGCGGTCCCGGTCCGGATCGTCCGTACGGGCGCGGCCGCGCCGACCACGGCGATCGGCCGGCGCGCGGCGGATTCCGAGGCAAGCGCTTCGGCGGCGGTCGTCGCGATTCGAGCCGCTAACATGTCGCGCCCACGGCGCGCGAACTCGAGTCGCGCGCGAGCACGAACGGCAGAGGACGAGCAGCGAACGATGAGCGAAGAATTGGTCGTAGGCGTGATCGGTGGTTCGGGCCTGTACGAGATCGACGGACTCACCGAAGTCCGCGAAGTGCAACTCTCGACGCCGTTCGGCGCGCCGAGCGACGCGTACATCACGGGCACGCTCGGCGGCGTGAAGATGGTGTTCCTGCCGCGCCACGGCCGCGGTCACCGCATCTCGCCGTCCGAGATCAACTTCCGCGCGAACATCTGGGGCCTCAGGAAGCTCGGCGTCACGCGCATCCTCTCGATCTCCGCGGTCGGCTCGATGCGCGAGGACGTGCACCCCGGCGATTTCGTCGTGATCGATCAGTTCATCGATCGCACGCGCCATCGTCCGGACACGTTCTTCGAGGGCGGCGTCGTCGCGCACGTGATGTTCGCCGATCCGGTGTGCCACGAAGTCCGCAAGGTGTTCCTCGGCGCGGCGGCGAAGGTCGGCGTCAAGGCGCACGACGGCGGCACGTACGTGAACATGGAAGGTCCGCAGTTCTCGACGCGCGCCGAATCGAAGCTCTACCGCACGTGGGGCGTCGACGTGATCGGCATGACCAACCTGCAGGAAGCGAAGCTCGCTCGCGAAGCGGAGATCTGCTACGCGACGCTCGCGATGGCGACCGACTACGACTGCTGGCACGAGAGCCACGACGACGTCACCGTCGAAGCGATCCTCGCCGTGATGCACAAGAACATCGGCAACGCGCGCAGCGTGATCAAAGCGGCGGTGCCGCTCTTCGCGAAGCAGCGCACGTGTGGTTGTTCGAGCGCGCTGAAGTTCGCGATCATGACCGCGAAGGACCGCATCTCGCCCGAAGCGCGCCAGCGACTCGGGCTCTTGATCGACAAGTACGTTTCCTAGGTTCGGCCGCCCGACGAGCGGGCGGCAGGAGGAGAGGATGAAGGAGCCGATTCTGCGCCGGCGCGCCTTCGGCGCGTCCGTGTGGCTCGTCCCCGGGTTGCTCTCGGCCTGCGACTCGACGCCCAAGATCCCGGAGGAGTTCCTTCGGTCGATTCCACCGGGGCCGACGGTGATGGAGGGCCATCACGTGGGACCGGCGGTCACCGTCGGCACGACCGGACCCGCGCGCTACGCCGCGGCGTTGCACGCGCGCTTCGACGCCGAGCGCGCGTTCGAGGACGTGCGCTTCATCGATCGTTTCTACCGCGCGCCGGCGAACGACGGCTACGAAGCCGTGCTCGCGCGGATCGAAGCGCGTCTGGCGGCGGGCGGTTTCGGCACGAAGTCAGGCTTCGAACTCGAAGTCCTCGAAGCACCGCTCGAGGCGCGCGGTTGGCATTCCGACGGGCGGATCCCGGCGCTCGCGTGGACGCCTCTCGGAGGCAAGCTCGCGCTCGCCGGTCCCGGCGGTTTCGAACTCGTCTTGCACGCGTTCGACGACGAAAGCGCCGTCGACCGTGTCATGCTCCCGGTCAACACTCCGTCGGCGAGCGTTCGCGCGCCGATCGCGCTCGGGCTCGAGCACCTCGATCCCGGTGAAGTGCTGGTCACTGCGTCGGCGCCGACGAGCAGCGTGTTGAGCCGCGCCCACGAACTCGGCGCCGTCGCCGTCGCCTCGAGTTACCTCGAGCCCTACAACGTCGACGCACGCGGCGAATGGCGCGAGCTCTCCGCCATCCAATTCGGGACCGTGCCCTACGGCGTGCCGATTCCGGTCGTGCGCATCTCGCCGCTCTCGTACCTCGAGATCAAGAACGGCCACGGCCGCGATCCAGGGGTCGAACTCGTGATCGAGACGAGAGTGAAACTCGACGAACGCCCGCTGCGCACGGTGTGCGCCCGCGTGACCGGACGCGACCGTCCGGACGAAGCGATCGTGATCGCGAGCCACGTGCAGGAACCCGGCGCGTGCGACAACGCGAGCGGCGTCGCGGGACTCGTGGAATCGGCGCTCGCGCTCGCCGCGGCGATCGAAGCAGGCGAGATCGAGCGGCCGTCGCGCACGCTCGTCTTCCTGTGGGGCGACGAATTCCGCCAGACGTCGACGTGGCTCGCGCAGACGACGATGAAGCCGATCGCCGGGCTCTCGTCCGACATGACCGGCGAGTCGGCCGAGAAGACCGGCGCAGTCGCGTTGCTCGAACGCATGCCCGATCCGGCCGCGCTCGAAACGTTGCCGCCCGACGAGCACACGCCGTGGGGCGCTCGTGCCGTCGAAGCGAGCGCGCTGCGGCCCAACGGGCTCGCGATCGTCGCGCGGTGTGCGCTCTTCGACGTCGCGGCGCTCGACGCCGCCGCGAACGCGGGCACGACCGACGCACGTCCGTGGAAGACGGCCGAGCACCCGTACGAAGGCGGCTCGGACCACGACATCCTGATCGAGCGCGGCATCCCGGCGGCGCTCTTCTGGCACTTCACCGACTTCGCGTACCACACGAGCCTCGACCGGCTCGACCACGTCGATCCCGCCGAGCTGAAGCGCATGGCGGTCGCGATCCTCTCGACGGCGTCGGCGCTCGCGGATCCGCGCCCAGAGGATCTCCAGCGTTACCTCGACTCGTTGAACGAAGAGCTCCACGTGCGCACCGGCGCCGCGCGCACGGCGAGCGACGAAGAGCTCGCGCGCGAGTGGCGCGAATGGTTCGTCGGCGCGCGGCACTGGCTGCGCACCGAGTGTCTGCGACTCCCGCCCGAATCCTCCACGAAACCATGAACGAACCGAGCCGTCCGTCGTCCTCCTTCGATCGTCGCCAACTCCTCGGTGGGGGAGCCGCTTTCGCGCTCGCCTGTTCCTCGCCGCAGGGCGCGACGCCCGAGCGCGCGAGCGAGCCCGGCGCCGAGCCGCGTGCGACGCCCGCCGGCGCACGCACCGGATTCCCGGTGCTCGTGGGCAGCGCCAACGCGTTCGTCGGCATGCAACGGCACTACGCGCGTTTGGCGGACGGAGCCGATCCGCTCGACGTCGCCGTCGACGTCTGCAAGGTGCAGGAGGCGGACCCCGAGGACCAATCGGTCGGACTCGGCGGCTTGCCGAACGAAGACGGTGTCGTGCAGCTCGACGCTGCGGTCATGTACGGTCCGACGCACAAGTCGGGCGCCGTCGCGTGCATCGAGAACATCCTGCATCCGAGCGAAGTCGCGAAGCTCGTGATGAAGCGCACCGACCACTGTCTGATCGTCGGCAAAGGCGCGTACGAGTTCGCCCGCGCGCACGGGTTCCCGCACGTCGAGCTCCTGACCGAAGCGTCGCGGCGCGCGTGGCTCGCGTGGAAGGAGAACTTGAGCAAGGAAGACGACTGGCTCGCACCGCCCGCCGCAGCGCAGCAGCAGAACGCTGCGTTGCTCGGGCCGGAGTGGGAGCACGTCGCGTCGCGCTCGCCTTGGAAACGGCCGACCGGGACGATCCACGTGTCGGCGCTGTCGAGCCGCGGCGAGGTCGCGTGTTGCACGACGACGTCGGGCCTCGCGTTCAAGATCCCGGGCCGCGTCGGCGACTCGCCGATCATCGGCGCGGGGCTCTACTGCGATCAGGAATGCGGGAGCGCCGGCGCGACGGGCCGCGGCGAAGCGTCGATCCTCGCGAACGGCAGCTTCGCGATCGTCGAGCTCCTCCGCCGCGGCGTCGCGCCGCTCGAGGCCGGACGCGAAGCGCTGCGCCGCGTGGCGCGCCAAGCGCAGCGGCTCTCGAAGTGGCAGCCCGAACTCGTCGAAGCCGACGGCCGCCCGAGCTTCAACTTGCACTTCTACGTGCTCGACCTGCAGGGCCGTTTCGCCGGCGTCTCGCTGAAGGGCGGCAAGTTCGCGGTCGCCGATCCGGAGCGCGGGCCGCGGCTCGAGGAAACCGACGTGCTCGGCGCGTGAGCTCGCGGGCCGCGCATTCGCTCCGGCGCCACTTTGGTCGGTACGGCGCCGGGGCGGACGCTCAGCGGTCGAGCGTGCGCATCGAACCGTAGAGTTCGGCCTCGGAGAGGCGCCCGTCCTGGTCGCGGTCGAGCGCCGCGAAGACGGCCGTGGTGCGCACGGTGAACTGCGCGGCCGAACGCAACGCTTCGAGGTCGTCGAGCGTGATGCCGCCGTCGTTGTCGAGGTCGAGCCGGCGGAACGTCGGCACCGGACCTTGGATCAACGGCGGCTGCGGCAGCGTCGCGAAGCCCTGGTCGCGAGTGGTCACCTGCCCGAACAACGCATCGATCGACTTCGGCGCGGTCTCCGGGTCGAGGATCGCTTGCTCCGGCGTGTACGTCGCCGAGAGCAATTGCGCGAAGAGCACGAGCTCCTGACCTTCGAGTTCGCCGGTCGCGTCGCGATCGAGCTTCTCGAGCACGACGTCGGGCGGCACTTGCGTGCGTTCGTAGTCGTTCAAGAGCCGCGTGAGCTCCTCGAGGTCGAGCGCCGTGTCGCCGGAGAGGTCGTACGCGTTGCGCAACTGCTCGGCGTTGCGCGTCGGGACGAGCTTCTCCGCGGTCTTCATCCGCGGCGGTTTGAAGCCGCCGGTCTTCTCGCGCACTTCCTTGAAGCGGACCTCGAACTCCTCGGGCGTGATCCTGCCGTCGTGGTCGGTGTCGTAGATCGAGTAGCCGGTGCGATCCAACGACAGCGCCTCCGAGCCTTCACGGAACGAGATCCACCCGTTCTGGTCGTAGTCGCACGCTTCGAAGTAGGTCGTCGGTTGGTCGTCGGCGAGTTCGGCCTCGAGCGGATCCTTCTCGGCGCGTTTCTTCTTCTTCGGCGCCGGCACCACCGGCGACGGCGCGGGTGCAGCGTCGCGTTTCCCGCCCGGCGACTTGGGCGCCGACTTCGCGGGTTTCGGTTTGGGCTTGGGTTTCCCACGGCCTTGCGGCGCGGCGTCCGCGGAAGTCGCGAGGAGCACGGTCGCGGCTGCGGCGACGGCCGCAAACGCAGCGAGCTTCGATGCGGCGGCGAAGAGCGACGGAAGGAGCTTCATCGGGAAAAGTGGGGAACGAGGATCGGCGACGAGCGTTGCGTTCGCAAGGGGCGGGCGGGAATCACGCGGTCCTGCGCGTGCGGCGGGCCTTGCCGAGGCGAGCGCGGCTCGCGCCGGCGCCCGTCCCCGCCGAAAGTCGGTGTTTCGTGAGCGCGTGCAAGGCGGTGCGCGTCCGCGAGCGGCCCTGGAACGCGAGCGCCAAGGCCAACGCTTCGTGGACGTGCTCGACCAAGTGGATCTCGAGCCTTTGGCGGATCTCGGGCGAGAGCCGCAGCACTTCTTCGCTGTTCTTCGCGGGCACGACGACGCTGCGCAGCCCGGCGCGCGCCGCGGCGAGCAGTTTCTCGCGCAGGCCGCCGATCGGCAGCACCGCGCCGAGCAGCGACATCTCGCCGGTCAACGCGACGTCGTGGCGCACCGGAATGCGCGTGAGCAGCGACACCAGCGACGTCGCGACGGCCAACCCGGCCGACGGTCCGTCCTTCGGCGTCGCGCCGCTCGGGAAGTGCACGTGGATGTCGATCGACTCGAGCGCGTCTGCCGCGATGCCGAGCGCCGCGAGTTGCGAACGTGTCCACGACATCGCAGTCGCGACCGATTCGCGCATCACGTCGCCGATCGAGCCCGTCAGGATCGTGCGTCCGCCGCCGGGCATCGCGAGCGCTTCGATCGGCAGCGTCGAGCCGCCGACCGACGTCCAGGCGAGACCGGTGGTCACGCCGATCCGCGGACGTTCGAAGCGCAGCTCCTGATCGAGGTTCGCGGGGCCGAGCAGTTCGAGCAGGTGCTCCTTCTTCACTTCGAGGCCGGAGAGCCCTTGCACGACGCGCACCGCCGCTTTGCGCGCGAGCGAGTCGAGCGTCCGCTGCAACTGGCGCACGCCCGCTTCGTCGGTGTACTTGCGCACGATCTCCACCAGCGCGGCCGGACTGACGCGGAATTGGTGGCGCGTCAGGCCCGCGTTCTCGCGAGCTCGGTCGAGCAGGTGATCGCGTGCGATCGCGAGCTTCTCGCTCTCCGTGTAACTCTCGAAGCGGATCAGCTCGAGCCGGTCGGCGAGCGCCTCCGACATGCCGGTGAAGTCGTTCGCCGTCGCGAGGAACACGCAGCGCGACAGATCGAACGGCACGCCCAAGTAGTGGTCGTAGAACTGCCGGTTCTGCTCGGGATCGAGGATCGCGAGCAGCACGCCGCCCGTGCCTTCCTTGTTGCCGAGTTGTGCCTTGTCGATCTCGTCGAGCAACACGACCGGGTTCGCGCTCTTCGCGCGGTGGATGCCTTGGAGGATCCGACCGGCGACGGCGCCGGCTTGGCCCCACGGCGCACCGACGAGTTCGCTCTCGTGCGTCACGCCGCCGAGCGGCACGTGCACGAAGTCGCGGCCGAGCGCTTCGGCGACGGCCCGCGCCATCGACGTCTTGCCGGTGCCGGGCGGGCCGACGAAGCAGAGCACCGTCCCGCGCGCGCCGCCGTCGAGCGAACGCACCGCCAGGAACTCGCCGACGCGGTTCTTGACGTCCGCGAGGCTCGTGTGGCTCTTCGCGAGGATCTCCGCGACGCGGGCGAACGACACGTCGGCCGGCGTCGCGCGTTCGCGCGTCCACGGCAGTTCGAGCGCCCATTCGAGCCACTGCCGCACGCGCGCCGCTTCGGTCGATCCCGGTGCGGCGCGGCGGAAGTGCGCGATCTCGCGTCGCACCCGTTCGCGAGCCGCGGCGGGGAGCTTGAGCTTGGTGAGCTTCTCTTCGAACTCGCGCGCGTCGGTCTCGACGGGGTCGGCTTGACCGAGCTCGGTCTGGATCACGGCGAGCTGCTGCTCGAGGAAGTCGCGGCGCAACTTCTCGTGCACCTTGTCGCGCAAGTCGCCGGCGAGCTCGTGTTTCGCGAGCTCGGTGTCGACCGCTTCGAGCAAGTGGTCGAGCCGTCGCTCGACGTCGTGTTCGGCGAGCAGCGCTGCGGCCGCCGCGTACGGCAAGTGCAGCCGCGCCGCGGCGAGGTCCGCGCAGCGCGAGGCTTCGCCGGCGTTGCGCGCGAGCAGGCGCGCGAGCTCGGACGAGGTGCGCGGATCGCGTTCGGAGAGCGCGCGGACGCGTTCGACGAGTTGGTCGACCTTCGGCCGGACGCGCTCGCGGTCCGCGGCGTCCGCACCGCCGTCGGAGAGCGGCATGCCGCGCGCCGTGAACGCGCCTTTCGAACGTCGCACGCCGAGCAGCCCGACGCGGCGCTGACCTTCGAGCGTCACGCGTTCGGAGCCGTCGTCGAGCGGCACGCGATCCATCACGCGCGCGAGGCACCCGACCGTCGCGAGTCCGTCGACCGTCGGCTCGCGCGTCGGGTCCGCGAGCGGCACGGCGAGCACGAGGCTGCCGAGACCGCCACGGCCGTCGATCGCGTTCAGGGCCGCGAGATTCTCATCGCGGGAGATGTGCAACGTGGCGACGGCGTGGGGGAAGACCACGCTCGAGCGGACCAAGAGCAGCGGCAGTCTCGGTTCGGAGTTCATCGGCGATCGCAGGCGGGGTGGCGGGTGTATCGACTCATGGGACGGCGGAGGTTCTTCCCAAGTCGTCCTAGACCGCGGCGCCCGGAAGAAGTTGCCGACCGTTGGGCTTGAACTCCGCGAAACCGTTGCGGAGGCACCACGGAGGCGCTCGAGCCACGCGTCGAGCGGCGCCCTCGCGCGAAAGAGGCCTCGGGAAGTGGGTCACGAAAACGGCGCTCGCGGCCGCGGCGTTCCCCGCGCCGTCAGCGCCTCGGAGGGTCCAAGGCCGCGTCGTCGGCATCGGCGCCAGTTCGCCGAGCGGCGCGAAGTACGCGGAGCGTGCGGCCGAACCGACGCCAAACGACAGGCGCCGAGCGAACGGCGCCGAGCGAACGGCGCCGAGCGAACGGCGCCGAGGGCTCCGGCCCGCCGCGGAGCGGTTCGTCGGGTCCACGAGGCGGACGCGACACCGCGGGGCTTCCTGAATGGACTTCGCCGAACGGCCGCGGTTGCGCCGCGCTCGAGATTTCCTGCGCAGCGAAGCGTGGCAGTAGCGTTGGGGCGGCGCGGGTCGAACGCCGACCGCGCGCCGCGCGCCCTCAGGTCGCGAGCGCGAGCAGCGCTTCGCTGACGCGGTCGATCTCGGCGTCGGTGAGGAACGGGTGGACCGGCAGGCACAGCACTTCGCGGGCGAGCGCCTCGGCGACCGGGAAATCCCCCGGACCGTAACCCCAGTCCTTCGCGACCGGCTGCAGGTGCACCGGCGTCGGGTAGTGCACGCCGCAGAAGATCTGTTGCTCGCCGAGCTTCTTCAGCACTTCGTCGCGCGACCGCGAGGCGCGGATGCGCACCGTGTACTGGTGGTAGACGTGCGTCGAGTTCGCGGCGAGCTTCAGCGGCAACACCGTCTTCGACCCGGCGAAGTTCTTGTCGTAGCGTGCCGCGAGCGCACGACGGCGCACGTTCCAACGCTCGAGGTGGGGGAACTTGACGTTCAGCACCGCGCCTTGGAACGCCTGGAGCCGCGAGTTGGTGCCAAGCTCGGCGTGCACGTACTTCTGCGGGCTGCCGTGGTCGCGCAGACGCTTCGCGCGCGTCGCGATGTCGGCGTTCTTGGTGACGATCAAGCCGCCTTCGCCGCACGCCCCGAGGTTCTTCGTCGGATAGAACGAGTAGGTCCCGGCGTCGCCGAGCTCACCGCAGGAAACGCCGTCGCGTTTCGCGCCGTGGCACTGCGCGCCGTCCTCGAGGATCTTCAAGCCGCGTTTGTCGGCGAGCGCGCGCAGCGCCCGCATGTCGGCGAGGTGACCGTAGAGGTGCACCGGCAGGATGCACGAAGTCTTCCCGTCGATCGCGGCTTCGGCCTTCTTCGGGTCGAGCAGCGCCGTGTCGGGGTCGACGTCGGCGAGCCTCGGCGTCGCGCCGATCCACGCGATGCATGACGCGCTCGCGAAGAACGTGAAGGGCGAGGTGACCACCGAGTCGCCGCGCTGCACTCCGACCGCGAGCAGACCGAGGATCAGTGCGTCGGTCCCCGTCGCGACCGCGATGCCGTGCGGCACGTTGCAGTACGCCGCGAAGTCCTTCTCGAGCTTCTCGACCTCCGGCCCGAGGATGTAGGTGCCGCTCCGCAGCACGCGCAGCACCGCTTCTTCGAGCGCGGGTCCGAGCTCCGCGCGTTCGGCGGCGAGGTCGACGGGGGCGATGGGCTTCTTCTGGACGGTCGCGGTCTGCATGGTGGTCTCGCGGAGGAACTAGCTTTCGTGCTCGGGCGCGGTGAGGACCTTGTAGAAGCACCAGCCGACGAGCGACGTCACGAAGGATACCGAGAGGATCATGAAGACCCACCCAGCGGGCTGCAATCCGGTCGAAGTCGCAGCGGTCTCGGTCTGTGCGAGCGCAAGCAGGGCGAGGTGGTCCATGGGAGAGGCTCGAGGGACGTCGTCGGTCGTGGAGGCTTGGTCGGAACGTGCGGTCGGGTCGCGATGGTTCAGCGTTTCGCCGGAGCCGTTTCGTCGTCGGGCGGGCGCGTGCCGTCGACATCGAGTCCTTGGGCTCGCCAACGTTTCGTGCCGATCGCGATCGCCGCGGCGATCCCCGCCGCGACGACGAGGATCACGAGCCACGACATCTGCACGTCACGGTCGCCCGCGATGCCCTTCGCTTCGTTGCCGAAGATGTGGTCGATGTACCCGGGCATCTTCTGCCAGCAGAACGCGCCGAACACGACGATCAGGTAGAGCGGCGCGACCCACTGGATGATGAAGCGATAGAAGCCCGGGATCTTCATCCGCGCGCCTTCGTGCGCTTCTTTCATCCCGCGGTCCATGCCGACGACCCAGCCGAAGCAGACGATCTGCACGCCGGCGAGCACGAAGATCAACACCGTGCCGACCCAGAAGTCGATCGTGTCGAGCGCGACGAGTCCCTTGCTGTACCAGAGCACGAAGACGTTGCCCGCGAGGCACACGACCATCAACAACGTGGTCGCCGTGTTCTTCGCGAGCCCGAGCGCTTCTTCCAGGAACGCTTGCGCGGGCTGGAGCATCGAGAGCGAGCTCGTGATCGCCGCGAGCCACAACATGAAGAACCAGATCGCGCCGAAGAAGCGTCCGCCGTCCATGTGCGCGAACACGACTGGCAACGCGTTGAACCCGGTCGAGAACGTGCCTCCGGTGTTCGCGGTCGTCATCGCGACGCCCATGAACGCGACGGCGGCGGTCAGCGTGATCAAACCGCCCAGCGCGACTTCGAAGAACTCGTTGGTCGCCGACGAAGTCAGACCGGAGAGCACGACGTCGTCCTTGCGGCGCATGTACGACGCGTAGTTGATGATCACGCCGAAGCCGACCGACAGACTGAAGAAGATCTGACCGGCGGCGGCGATCCAGGTGCCTGCGTCGTTGAGCTTCGAGAAGTCCGGGTTCCACATGTACCCGAGGCCGGACATCACGTTCTGGTCGGGCTGCGTCGGATCGGGCGTGCCCAGCGTCAACACGCGGCCGAGCACGATCAAGCCGCACACGGCCATCGCCGGCATCGCCCACTTGCAGAAGCTCTCGATGCCTTTCGAGAGGCCGCGATAGATCAAGTAGACGTTCGCGACCGTCGTGACGATCCAGAAGACGAGTTGCTCGGAGACGCCGTGCGTGAAGTTGGCGCCGTTCGCGCCTTGTCCCGTGAACTCGGCGAAGTGCGCGCTCGACGTCTGCACTTGCTCGGGAATCGACTGCGTCGGACTGAGCCCGATGCCGCCGTGGACGAGGTAGTCCCAGCAGTACGCGAGGCACCAGCTCTCGACGAGCACGTACCAGAAGTACACCGCGACCGGGATCAGGATGCCGATGCCGCCGAAGTAGCGCGCGATCGAGCCTTTGCCCCACACGCCCATGATCGCCGGCGCGGAGTGGAAGCCCTTGCGGCCGCCGTACCGGCCCATCGTCCACTCGGCCCACCCGATCGGGATGCCGAGCAGGAGCAGCGCGCAGAAGTACGGGATCATGAACGCGCCGCCGCCGTTCTGCGCCGCGTTGCCGGGGAACCTGAGGAAGTTCCCGAGCCCGACCGCGGACCCCGCGACGGCGAGGATCACGCCCAATCGACTGCCCCAAGCGTGTTTCGTGCTCATCGTGGATTCGCTGAGTCGAGGATCAGGCGCGGCGCATCTTCGAGTGATGCATGCCGTACGCGAAGTAGATCACGAGCCCGATCGCCATCCAGACGAAGAGCCGCACGATCGTCGCGGTGGTCGCGGTGTACATCAAGACGCCGCTCGTGATCACGCCGAGCATCGGCACGAGCACCGGACCGCCGGGCACCTTGAACTTGCGTTCGATGTCGGGGCGCTTGAAGCGCAGGATCATCACGCCGAGGCTGACCAGCACGAACGCGAAGAGCGTCCCGATCGAGCAGAGTTCGCCGAGGATGTCGATCGGCAGGAGCCCGCCCGCGATCGCGCAGACGACGCCGGTGATCGCGGTCGTGATGTGCGGCGTGCCGTACTTCGGGTGGATCTTCGCCGCCACCGACGGGAGCAGTCCGTCGCGCGCCATCGAGTAGAAGATCCGCGGCTGGCCCATCAACATCACGAGCATCACCGACGAGAGCCCGGCGATCGCGCCGATCTCGATCAACGTCTCGAGCCAGCCGATCCCCGCGCGTTCGGCGCCGAGCGACACCGGGTGCGCGACGTTGAGCTCTTGGTACGGCACGACGCCGGTCAGGATCCCCGAGACGGCGATGTAGAGCACCGTGCAGACCGCGAGCGAGCCCAGGATGCCGATCGGCAAGTCGCGTTGCGGTCGTTTGGCTTCCTGCGCGGCCGTCGAGACCGCGTCGAAGCCGATGTACGCGAAGAACACGGTCGTCGCGCCTTGGAACACGCCGCTCAGGCCGAACTTGCCGAAGATCGGCTCGCCGCTCGCGGGGTCCTTCAACGGTTCGGGCACGAACGGCTGCCAGTTCTCGGGCACGACCTTCGGCCCGACGAACGCGATGAAGAGCAGCACCACCGCGACCTTGACGAACACGACGACCGCGTTGAAGCGCGCCGATTCCTTCACGCCGCGGATCAGGATCCAGGTCACGAAGAGCGTGATCAGGACCGCGGGCAGGTTGATGATCGCGCCTTCGTTGTGGAAGAACTGCCCGGTCGAGATCGCGTCGGTCGGCAGTGTCTTCCCGGCCTCGTACCAGACGAATGGTGAGGTCGTCCAACTCTCGGGTATGTCGAGGTGCAGTGCGTTCTTCAGGAACT
Organism: Planctomycetota bacterium; assembly: GCA_023150475.1. Taxonomy (GTDB): domain Bacteria; phylum Planctomycetota; class UBA1135; order UBA1135; genus JACRIN01. The sequence continues at coordinate 172,448 of JAKLKU010000012.1, read as the reverse complement.
GACAGACGTAGCCCGACCATCCGACGCTGACCGTCGCCGCGCCGACCAGGTATTCGAGGATCAGGTCCCAGCCGATGATCCACGCGACGAGCTCGCCCATCGTCGCGTACGAGTAGGTGTACGCCGAGCCCGCGATCGGGATCATCGACGCCATCTCGGAGTAGCAGAGCCCCGCGAACGCGGACGCGATGCCGGCGATCACGAACGACAGCGTGACCGCGGGCCCGGCGTTGTTCGCCGCCGCGAGTCCGGTCAGCACGAAGATGCCGGTGCCGATGATCGCGCCGATGCCGAGCAGCGTGAGATCCCACGCGCCGAGCTCGCGCTTCAGTCCGCCCGCGTGCTCGGCGTCCGCCTGCAGTTGGTCGATCCGTTTCGTGGCGAACAGCGTGTGGCTCATCGCGGGGGCTGCTCCATCGGGAGGAGGGGGGACGCGAGTCGATCGCTCGCGTGCACTCCGCGAGCCGGCTGAGCGTACCGGTGCGTCCGGAGGCGGGCAACCGCGCCGACTGCGCGCCTCGCTTCCCTACACGAAGCTGACTGCGCGGTCGCCGCGCGAGTCCTATGCTCTCCGCCTCGAGGACACCGACCATGAAGCACACGCTCCAGATTGCCGCGTTCATCGCCGTTTCGAGTCCGCTCGTTTGCGCGTGCTCCGCGTCGCCGGCCGCGACGTCAGCGACGGGTGCCACCGCGACGCCGACCTCGACCGCGCCGGCCCAGAAATCCGACGCGCGGTCGGACGCGCAACGCGCGGGCAAGGCGCCGAAAGTCGAATGGACGCAGGCCGAGCTCGAAGAGCTCTCGCGCACGATCCAAGCGCAAGTCGCCGACCTGCGCGGCGCTGCGTTCGACGGCCCGGTCGCGGTGCGCCTCGCCGACAAGGACCAGTTCTTCGCGTACGCGAAGGAGCGCCAGTCGCTGACCGAGACGCCGGAGAAGATCGCTGCCGACGAGACGATCGCGAAGCTGCTCGGCGCGTTCCCGCCGGAGCTCGATCTCATGGCGACGACGATGGAGTTCCTGAAGGACCAGGTCGGCGGTTTCTACGACCCGGCGAGCAACTCGTTCTCGCTGATGGACCAGTGCCCGAAAGGCGTCGCGAAGATCGTGCTCGCGCACGAACTCGGGCACGCGCTCGACGACCAGCTCTACTCGCTCGACGCGCGCATGACCGAGCTCGCGAAGAACTCCGACGCGTCGTTCGCGTACGCGGCCGTCGTCGAAGGCTCCGGGACCGCGGTCATGACGCGGTGGACGCTCGCGCACATGTCGGAGGTCGGCGCGGACATGGCGGGCCTCGCGGAGATGCAGGAGGACGCGAACGAGTCGATGGCCAAGGCGCCGATGTGGCTCTGGAAGCCGTTGATCGCCGTGTATCTGCAAGGCGCGTCGTTCCTCGCCCGTTCGTCGAGCTTGATGGCCGGTCAGTCGGGCGGCGCGAAGAACGAGGACATCGATGCGGCCTTCAAGAATCCGCCGCGTTCGATGGAGCAGGTGCTCCACCCGGAGAAGTACTGGAACGACGAGAAACGCGACGAACCGCTCCACGTCGCGTTCGACGCGTCGAAGCTCGAGGACGGTTGGTCGGTGCACCGCGAGGACACGCTCGGCGAGTTCTTCCTCGCGATCCTCGCGACGCCGCCGGCGCAGCGCACGAGCCCGGACCTCACCAACCCGATGGCGCTGCTCGGCATGAAGTTCACGAACGACGTCGGCCGCGGCTGGGGAGGCGATCGCGTCGCGTTGCTCGGCAAGGACAAGGCGCGTTATCTGCGCGTCGTCACGCGTTGGGACACGCCGCGCGACGCGGCGGAGTTCTTCGGTGCGATGACGATGCTCGTGCCCGATCTCGAACGTTCGGCGAAGGCTTTCGCCGAGCTCGCGGGCGCGCCGAGCGCGGACGAGGCCGATGCCAAGCTCGAGAGCGGCGCGGAAGTCGAGTACGGCAAGGAAGACGCGGTCGTGACGCTGTCGATCTGGTCGCGCGTGCCGGCGCGTGATCGCAGGATGATCGAGAAGCGCCTCGGCGTCTCGTTCGACCCGAAGTAGCGCGTCGCGAGCGGCCGCGTGCCACGCGTGCGCCAGTTGCGCGCCGCGTGCGCGAGCCCGGCGCGCTCAGCCGAACTGCGGTCCGAGTCGTTCGGTCGGACTCGACAGGCCGCCCGCGACGCGGCCGGTCAACAGGAACGTGCCTTCGATCCGCGAGCCGACGTTCGGCGCGGCGAGTCCGTCGCATTCGAGCTGCCACGGGCTCGCGAAGAGCGCGAGCGGCCGGCCCGGCAGATCGACTTCGAGCAACTCGACCGCCGACCCCGTCACCGGGTTCGCGAGCGTGCGGCGCGCGCTGACCGGAAGCGAGAGCTCGACGCATCCGCCCGGTGAATCGCCGAGGCCCGAGCCGTCGCCCGAGCCGTGGCCGTCACCCGGGGCGAAGCCGCCGAGCGGCCCGATCCACGCGCCGCCGTCGAGTCGCCTGCCGCGCACGCGCCGCTTCGCGTCGAACGGCCCGACGTACTCGACGTCGAGCGCGAAGCCTGCGAGCGTCACGGCGAGCACGTGCCCGATCTCGATGCGGCGCGGCAAGCGGCGCGCGTCGGTGATCACCGCGGCGAGCGGATAGCTGTCGGGCGACTCGCGCGGATCGCCGTCGACCGGCGGGTTCGCCCAACCCTGCAGGATCACGTCGTACGGCGAGTCGGGGATGCCGACGAGGTCGGTCACGGCGATCCGCAGCCGGTGCTGCGATTGGAAGTGCGGGTAGAGCGACCAGTTCGGCGCGCCGCTCTCGCGGTCCATGCGCAGCTCGAGTCCTTGACCGAGCGGCATGCGCAGATGCTCGCCTTCCGGCCCGCGCCACGCGACCGGCTCGGCGTGCGCACGCGCGCGCCGAGCGAGCTCGTCGAAGTCGTGATCGGGCGGGAACCCGATGCACTCGAGCAGGAAGTCCACGGCACGATCCTACCGAGCCCGAGCGGTGCGGCTACGGCGCGCGAATCCCGTCCGCGGTGCGCGGGCCGACTCGCGCGCGCCCCGGCGCCCGCGCTCGGATTCGGGGCCAGCGCTGCGGCTCTCGCCGCGAGCCGGATGCGTGCAACGCGGCACGGTTCGGCTCGTTCCACGTACCGCCGGCGGCGCGACGGTTCGGCCTCTCGGCGGTCGACGCACGACGCCGCTCCGCACGGGTCGCGGTCCGAAACGTTGCCGCTATGCTCCGACCGCGATCCGATGAAGCTCCGCCTCGTCCTGTGTCTCGTCGCCGCCGGCGCGTGTTCGACTTCGAAAACCGCTGCTCCCGCCGCGTCCGGCGCGCCGGGCGCGACGCGCGCAGCGCGGCACGCGGCGCTCGCCGTGCCGCCGCTCGTCGCGCACGAGCCGCGAATCGCCGACTTCGACGTCGAACACTACGCGCTCGAGCTCACGCTCGATCCGGCGACGCGGTCGATCGCCGGCACGTGCACCGTGCGGCTCTGGCCGCGGATCGAAAGGCTCGGCCAGTTCGAGCTCGATCTCGTCGGTCTCGACGTCTCCGCGGTGCGCGACGCCGACGGCCGCGCGCTCGAGTTCGAACAGGACGAGGATTCGATCGCGATCGAGCTCGCGCGGTCGTTGTCGCCCGACGAGTTCGCTCGGGTCTCGATCGACTACTCCGGTTCGCCCGCGCGTGGCCTCTACTTCGTCGGCGACGAAGGCGAGGGCCCGACGCACGTCTACACGCAGGGCGAATGCGAGGACGCGCGCTACTGGTTCCCCTGCTACGACTTCCCGAACGACCGCGCGACGAGCGAGATCGCCGTCACGCTGCCGCCGAAGTGGACGTCGATCGCGGCGGGCACGCGCATCGACCGGCGCGAGCTCGACGGCGGCCGCGCGCGTGAGCACTGGTCGATGAACACGCCGCACCCGACGTACCTCGTCACGTTGTGCGCCGGCGAGTTCACTGTCACCGAAGCGCGCTGGCAGAACGTGCCGCTGCTCTTCGCCGTGCCGCCGAAGCTCGCGCCGCTCGCGGAGCGGACGTTCGAGGAGACCGACGAGGTCTTGACGTTCCTCTCGGACGTGACCGGCTTCCGCTATCCGTATCCGAAGTACGCGCAGACGTGCGTCGACGACTTCCGCTTCGGCGGCATGGAGAACATCTCGGCGACGACGTTGACCGACGATTGTCTGCGCGACGAGCTCGGCTTGCGCGACGGCACGACGACGAGCCTGATCGCGCACGAAGCGGCGCACCAGTGGTTCGGCGATCTGCTGACGTGCGCCGACTGGTCGCACATCTGGTTGAACGAGGGCTTCGCGACGTACATGGACCTGCTGTACGTCGAAGCGACTCGAAGCGCCGACGTCTTCCACGAGCGACTGCGCGGCACGCTCGAGAGCTACCTCGGCGGCGACGTCGGCGCGCGACGGCGGCCGACGGTGTGGAACGTCTATCGCGAGCCGTTCGACCTGTTCTTCGACGGACAGACGTATCCCGGCGGCGCGCTGCGCTTGCATCACTTGCGCTTCGTGCTCGGCGACGAGCTCTTCTTCAAGGGCCTGCGCGAGTACGTGTGGTCGAACGCCGGCCGCAGCGTCGTCACCGAGGACTTCCAACGCGCGATGGAGCGCGCGAGCGGCCAGGATCTGGAGGCGTTCTTCCAGCAGTGGTTCCACTCCAAGGGTTACCCGGAGTTCTCGGTCTCGTGGAAGTGGGACGAAGACGCGAAGGAGCTCGTCGTCGACGTCGAACAAGTCCAAGACAGCGCCGACGGCACGCCCGCCGTGTTCCGCGCGCCGGTCGAAGTGCTCTTCGGCGCGGGCAAGGACGTCCAGACGAAACGCTTGCAGGTCACGAAACGCCAGGAGACGTTCCGCATCGGCGCGGACGTCCAGCCGAATTGGCTCGCGTTCGATCCGCGCCTCTGCTTGCCACGCCGCGCCGACGTCGAGTACGAACCCGACGAAGCAGGGTGGTTGATGGCGAGTGCCGAGGCCAGCGTCGCGGAGCTCGGCGCGCGTGAGCTCGCGCGCATCGCCAGGGACACGTCCGCAGCGCTCGACGATCGCGCCTATGCATTGGTGAGGTTGACCTCGTACGGCAGCCGACACGCGAGCGCCGCTGTGCGGCGCATCTCCGCGCTCGCGGCGGTCGTCTCCACGGATCCCGATGTCGCGCGGCGCACGGAAGCCCTGGTGCGGCAGACGACCGGCGCAGAAGTCGAGTCCGGTGCAGCGGAACTCGAGGTCCTGCGCGAGCTCACGGTGCTCGATCCAGAGGCGTCCGTGCGAGCCGCTGCGTGGGAAGCGCTCGCCGCGTTTCCGCCGAGCACCGAACTCGTCGACCGCGCCAAGCGCGAGGTCCTGGAAGCAGGCTTCAGTTGGCAGACGCGCATCCAAGCCGCGCGGCTCGTCGCGCTCGCCGAAGCCAAGCGCGGTGCCGAGCACGCGCGCGCGTGGCTCGGGCAGTGTCTTGCGATTCCCTCGCCGCACGGCGAGTTCCAAGCCGGCATCCTCGGTGTGCTGGGCGAACTCGAAGGCGAGCGCGCGCTCGACGTCTTCCAACGTTGGCTCGACGACGAGCGTGCGCCCGACCAGGCGCGTCAAGCCGCCGCACGCGCGCTCGGCGCCCACGGGCGCGCCGTGAAGACGACGCGGATCGTCCTCGAGCGACACCTCGACGCACACGAGTTCCAGCGGACCGGCGCCGTGCTCGACGCGCTCTTCCAGTTGGGCGACGCGGCGTCGATCCCGGCGGTGCGGCGTTTCGCCGAGCAGCCGCTCGATGCGCGCCAGCGCCGAGCGTGCGAACGCATCCTTTCGGCCAACTGGGCCAGCAACGCGACGGGTGGGTGAGCACCAACCGAGTCACGCGGCGCTGCTCTTCGAGCTCGAAGGCGCGCTGCTCGCCGAGTTCGGCGCCCGCGCGATCTACGGCGCCATCCCGCGCTACACCCACGATCGTGCGTTGATCGACATGCTCGGCAAGCTCCGCCAGGAGCAGGACGAGATCATCGCGAGCGTGCAGGCGCTCCTGCGCGACCTCGGCGCGCGGCCGAAGCGCAAGAGCCTGCGCCGCGTCGCGCTCGCGAACCTGCTCGCGCTGTGGGCGTGGCCGTTCAGCGTGCGTCTGCCGTTGCGCGTCTCGGCGGACGCCGAAGAGACGCGCGCACGTTGGTACGGCCACTTCCAGCTCTACTTCCAGTCGCTCGGACAACCCGTGCGCGCAGCCACGTGCGGCGAGCTCCAACTCGTCAAGCTGCGCCACGCGCAAGCGCTGCAAGCGTGGGTCGAGCACTTGCCGAAGTAGCGGCTACCATGCGCTCGCGATGAGTTGGATCCGACTGATCCGTCCGCACGAAGCCACGGGCAAGCTCGCGGAGCTCTACGCGGCCGCCGTGCGACGCGCGGGCAAGGTGTTCCAGATCGTGCAGACGATGAGCCCCGCGCCGCACGCGCTCGAGAGTTCGATGGGGCTCTACCGCGCGCTGATGTTCGGGCCGAGCGAGCTCTCGCGAGCCGAGCGCGAGTTCCTCGCGGTGATCACGAGCCGCGCGAACCGCTGCCATTACTGAACGCACGCCCACGCGGCCGATCTCCGTGCCGAGATCGGGGACCTCACCGAAGTCGCGCGCGATGCGTTGCTCGCCGCGATCGTGGTCGATTGGCAACAGGCCGAGCTCTCGCCTCGCTGGCGCGCGCTCGCGGAGTACGCCGAGAAGCTCACGCTCGTCCCGCAAGCGATGAGCGAGCTCGATCTCGCGCCGCTGCGCGCCCAAGGGCTCTCCGACGCCGCGATCCACGATGCGATCCAAGTGATCGCGTACTTCAACTACATCAATCGCATCGCCGAAGGCGTGCACGTCGACCTCGAGCCCGACATGCCGGCGCCGCCTCGGCGTTAGGCGCGGCGAACGCTTGGCGGCGCGCGCTTCGGCGCGAGCCCGCGCCGCGTCGGAGTCCATTCGTCCGCGGGTGCCTGGCTCGAACTCGCGCCGTGAAAACGACGAACCCCGCCACCGTTTCCCGAGCGGGAGTTGGGGGGCGGGGTTCGGGCCGCCGCGACGCGCGCGGCGAGCGCGGGCTCAGGCGAGCTTCAGATCACGAACGTCGTCGATCGTGAAGTCGATGCTGAGCTCCTGATCGATGTTGATCACACGACCGGTGCCCTTGAACTGGTTGAAGATGAGCGCGCCTTGGACGACGCGGCCGTCGCGGAAGTGCAGCGTGACCATGTCGGCGGTGCGCGCACCGAGCAACAGGTCGTAGATGCGTTGGGAGTCGGTCACCCGACTGCGTGAGGTTTTGGTGGTCATGGTTCGATTCCGTCGATCGCCGGCTCGGCGCTCCTTGGCGGAGCATCGACTCAGTGGGCGGCGACCGAAGTACGGGTTTGGGTTTGGGTTGCGTTGGCAAGGAGTTCGTGCGGACCGAGCTCGAAGAGCTCGACGAGCTTCGCCGACCACGTCTCGTAGTTCGCGCCTTCGCGGCGGAGACGTGACAGTTCTGCGAGGGTCGTGAATTCGCCGTGGAGCACGTCCTTCTCGCGAATTTCGACCGAACCCTCGACGTGCACCACTTGGACGAGGCCTACGTGCACCGCGCCGACCGCGTTGGAGTCGTCGTTCAAGAGCCCGAGCGATCGCACGCTCCACGCGCCGTCGATCACGAGCTCTTCCTCGAGCTCGCGCCGTGTTCCTGCGACCAGCGGGTTCCTCACGCGCCGACCGTCGACCAGGGCGTCCACCGGATTGACGTGACCGCCGACGCCGATCGAGAGTTTGTCGAAGAGCCGCGCGTCGCCGCCCTTCTTCGAGCGCTTGAGCAGGAGCACTTCGCCGCGGCGCACGATCACCGCGTACGGGATCACTTGCTTCAGCGACGGATCACGCTCGGCGTGCTCGCGCTCGACGAAGAACCCGCGTTCCTCGATCACACGCTCGAAGTCCGCGCGCGCGAGCTCGGGCCCGAACGGGACGAGCCCGTGCGGGTAGAACTCGGGGAAGAGCTCCGAGCGGCGGACGACGAACACGAATTCCATGGACGGGGGGACGAGAAGCGGGTGGACGAGAGGCGCGGACACTCGGATGTTCCTCGGGCCGGCCCTCGCGTCTCCGAGCGGACGGAAGGGGCCCCGGCGCGCCACTCGAGGGCTCGGGCGACCCGGCTGACCGGGGGCCTCTGCCCGCCGGCGGGGCGGGGGAGCGACACCGCGCTGGCCCTGCGGGTCGACTTTGGAACGCGAGGGAGTCTCCGCGCACTGGCGAATTCTGTCAAGGGCTTGCACAGGAGTGAGCCACCGACCCCAAGGGATTGTGGCCGAGCCGTCACGCCGGTACCGCCGCGAGGAACGCTTTCGACGCGTCCATGCCGAGTCGAGAGAGCGCGCGAGAGGCCCTGTAAGCCGGGTTCTGTCTCCCTCCCCGAAGGGCGGGTGACGGCCATTTCTCTGGGACCGAGCTCGCGCCCGGCCTCGAACGATCTACCCGGAAGGCCTTGGCGCGGGTCGTCGTCGTGCGCCTTCCCTATTTGATCTTTCTCCGGGTGGGGTTTGCCCTGCCGGGCGCGTCACCGAGCCCGCGGTGCGCTCTTACCGCACCGTTTCACCCTTACCGCCCGACCGAAGCCGCGCGGCGGTTTGTTTTCTGTGGCACTTTCCCTGGCCTCGCGGCCGGTTGCCGTTGGCAACCACCCTGACCCGTGGAGCCCGGACTTTCCTCCCCGCGAGCGCGGCGAACCGCGCGCTCGGAGCGGCCGTCCAGACCTCTCGCGCGCGGCGAGCTTAGCCCAACTCGCGCGCGTTCGCAGCGGGGCCGAGCGACGCGCGCTATCCTCCGCGCCCGCCATGACCGAAGCCGAACCGCTGACGACCTACCTCGAACTGCGCGAGTCCGACGAGCACGGGAACGAGAAGGCCGGCCTCTCGCACAAATCGGAGGGGCTCTTCCTGCTCCACGTGCTCGAACTCGCGGCGTGGGGGGAGCCGAAGGGCGGCTTCACGTTCGTCCACGACGCCGGCGACCACGGCGCGCGTTACGTCGGGCTCGCCCGCGGCCTGACGCGCGCGAACTGGGCCGTCGCGCTGCCCGATCTGCGCGGCCACGGCAAGTCGGAAGGCGCGCGGGGCCACTCGAACGGGCTCGCGGAGATCGTGCGCGACCTCGCGGCGGTCCAGGATCACCTCGCGTACCGGCTGCCGTCGGCGCCGAAGGTGCTCGGCGGCATCGGTCTCGGCGCGATCTGGGCGCTCGCGTACGCACTCGAGAAACCGGGCTCGCTCGCGGGCCTCGTGCTCGTCGCGCCGCGCTGGCAGCCGAAGTTCGAGCTGCCGAAGCAAGCCGGCGGGCTCTTCAAGATGTTCAAGAAGCTCGGGCCCGACGCGCCCGGCCGTATCGGCGAGGAGCCGTCGAAGTGGACGCGCGACCCGGCTGCGCAGGCGGCGCTGAAGAGCGACTCCGCGGTGCACGACGTGATCACGTTGCGCGCCGGCGAACAAGCGCTCGAAGTCGCGGCGCGCGCGAGCTCGCGGCTCGCCGAACTCGACGTGCCGGTCCTCGTGCTGCACGGCGATGCGGACCAAGTGAGCGCGGCGGCCGACTCGCAGCGTCTCGCCGGCGCGAAAGCCAACGTGCGCGTCTATCCCGGCGGCGACCACGCGTTGTTCCACGGCGCCGCGGCGGAACGTGCGGCGAACGACCTGCGCGACTGGCTCGCGCAGCGTTCGTGATTCAGGGCTTCAGCGAGAGCGCGAAGAAGGCGAGGTCCCAGAGCTCGTCTTCCGAGAGCAGCGGCGCGCCGTTCGCGTCCTTCGAGTCGCCGAGCGCGGGCATCGGCGTGCCGTTGATGCCGGCGTAGATCCGCCGGTAGACGTCTTCGGGTTTGCGCCCGCCGCGGAACTTGCCTTCGACGAGGTCGCGCGGCCGTATCGGATGGCCCCAGTCGTCGACGATCGACTGCTTCACGCCCCCGGGTTCGAGCGTGTACGACGCGGGCCCGTCGCCCCGGCCGCTCTCGCCGTGGCACTGCGCGCAGTTGCCCTTCTTCGGATCGAGGAAGAGCTCGCGTCCGCGCGCGACGCGTTCGGGGGTCACCGTGGGCGTCGGCGTCGGCACCGGGACCGCGCGTGATTCGGCGGAGAGCCACGCGTCCCACGCGGACGCGTAGGCCTCGTGCGCTGCGTCCTCCGAGATCTCGCCGTCGATTTCGTACGTCGCGAGGAGCTCACGCTCGACCGCCGCACGCAAGGCGAGCCAACGGACCCAGTCGATCGCACCTTCGAGCTCGGCGCGCGAAAGGCCACCGTACGAGGCCATGCCGGTGCCGGCGAGGCCTTCGGAGAGCGTGCGCAGGAGATCCGCGCGCGTCGGCTTGGCGCGCGACACTCGCGACGTGAACTTGAAGGTGCCCGACGTGAAGTCGCGCGGGCGCGGATCGTGACCGAACGACGTCGGTCCGTCGCCGCGGCCTTGCGCGCCGTGGCACGACTCGCAATGCACGTGGTAGATCGAGCGTGCTTCGGCGAGCGTCGGATACCAATCGACGATCTTCGCTTCGACGAACCCACGCAACGCTTCGTCGCGTTCCGCGAGCGGCGTCTTGCGGCCGAGCTCGTGGATCTCGATCAGGAGCGCGAGCGCGTACTCCGGCAAGTGCACGCTCTGGAAGTCGCCGCGACGCACGTGCTCGAGCTCCGTCATCCATCGCGTCGACGCGGAACGCGCGAATTCCTCGCGCGCCGCCGTCGCGTCGCCGCTGCTGGCCGCGCCTGCGCTGGAATAGGCATCGATCGACGGGTCGAAACCGATCTCGCCCCACGAGTCGAGTCGCTCGTAGCGCGGATTCTCGAACGTGCCGAAGAGCTCGGCGAGGCTCGCATCGATCGCGGCGCGCACTTCGGCGGGCAACCCGGTTCCGTCGGTCGCGTCGTCGGTGGGTTCCGTCGGAGCGCCGCCGTTTCCGCCCGTCTTGTCGCGGCTCTCGTCGCCGGGCTGCGAGCCGTGCGCCGGAAGCGTGGCCGGCGTCTGCGTGGAGCCGCTGGACGAGCGCGCGTCGGGCTCCGACGGCGCGCAGGCCAAAGTGGCGAGGAGCAGGAACGCGAGCGCGGCGGCAGGACGAAGGTGCGTCATCGGGCGGAGCAGCGTGAGCGAACGATCCGCGACCGTCAAGGTCGCGGCTCGCCGGACGCGAGCCAGTCGCGCAACAGCGCGAGCGCGGCGAGGCTGTCCTTCCAACGCTTGCGTTCGTCGCGCGAGAGGTCGAGCTCGCGCGCGAGCTCGTCGGCGGCCTTGCTGGTCAGCCGTTCGTCGAAGGCGACGACGGCGAGCTCCGGGAAACGCGCCGCGAGCCGCGCGCAGAAACCGCGGACGTCCTCCGCGCGCGCTCCGACGCCGCCGTCCATGTGGAGCGGCAGACCGACGAGCAACGTGTCGACGTCGCGCTCGTCGAGCAACTTCGCGATCCGGGCGAACGCGTCCGATTCGTCGCCGCGCAGGCTCTCGAGCGGCTGCGTCGCGATGCGCAGCGGATCGGCGACGGCGAAACCGAACTTCTGCGTGCCGTGGTCGATCGCGAGCACGCCGCGCGTGCGCGGACTTCGACGCTCGGGATTCACAGACACTCGGGGCGCTCGCGTTCGAGCCGCTCGACGATCTTCTTGACGTCTTGCGCGCGATCCTTGGGCAGCACCAAGGTCGCACCGTGCGCGTGCACGACGACGAGATCCTTCACCCCGACGAGCGCGACGAGCTCTCCCGCCGCGCCGTGAACGATGCAGCCGGTCGCATCCTCGGCGACCAGCGTCGCGCCGCCCGTCGCGACGTTGCGCGCCGCGTCGGGCGCATTGACCGCGGCGAGCGCGTCCCACGAGCCGACGTCGTTCCACTCGTAATCGATCGCGAGCATGCGCCGTTCGGGCGCTCGCTCCAGCACCGCGACGTCGATCGCGACCGGGCGGAGCGCGCGATAGAGACCGTCGAGGGCCTCGCCGCGCGCGGCTCGTTCGAGTGCGGCGCGGACGTCGGGCATGAACTCGCCGACGGCGCGTTCGATCACGTCCGTGCGCCAGACGAAGAGCCCCGAGTTCCAGAAGAAGCGGCCGCTCGCGACGAACTGCTCGGCTTGCGCCCGCGGCGGTTTCTCGACGAACCGCGCGACGCGGCGCACCGGTTGGCCGGCGCGGCGCGCGACTTCTTCGTCCGCTTCGATGTAGCCGAAGCCGGTCGCGGGGAACGTCGGGCGGATACCGAGCGTGATCAATGCGCCGCTCGCCCGCGCTTCTTCCGCCGCGGCCGCGAGTGTCGCGCGGAACGCTTCGTCGGGTCGGATCACGTGGTCGGCGGCGAGCACGACTTGCACCGAGTCCGGCGCACGGCGCGCGATCGTCGCCGACGCGAGTGCGATGCACGGTCCGGTGTTGCGGCCGAGCGGCTCGAGCACGAGATTCTGCGCGGGCAGCTCGGGGAGCTCGCGGCGCACGAGCTCCGCTTGCGACGCGGCGGTGACGACGAGCCGGCGTTCGACCGGCACGAGTCCGTCGAGCCGCGCCCACGTCTGGGCGATCAACGAGCGCTCGCCGGCGATCGCGAGGAACTGTTTGGGCTTCGCGCGGCGGCTCGCCGGCCAGAAGCGCGTGCCGGAGCCGCCGGCCATGATCACTGCGAAGAGCTCGGACATGCGCGGCGATCTTACGGTGTCCGGCGCGCGGCGTCGCGGCGCGTCAGAAGCGCTCGGGGATCGGCGTGAACGCGGGCACGGGCAGGTCGCGCCGCGTGCTCTTCGACCCCTGGAGGAACGAGAGCATGCCGCGCAACAGGATCTTCGGCCGCGACATGTCGCCGCGCACTTCGACGCGCAGCAAGTTGTTCTGGACCCAGTAGAGGAAGCGCGTGACCGGCCCCAGGTTGTCGACGAACGCGTACTTCACTTCCAAGTCGTGCGCGAGCCGGCCGTCGAGGTCGAGCAAGCCCTTGCCGACGAGCTGCGCGAGCGGACTCTCGACGTAGAGGCTCTGCATGTCGATCTTGCCGTCCGCGACTTCGAACCGGCTGCGCACGCGTCGGAACACGGCCGGTTTGTCGTAGCCGAGCTGCGCGAAGAGATCGCGCACGACCGGGATCGACCAGAGCCGCGAATCGACGATGTCGACGCGCCCGCGGCCCTGGATGCCGAGGATCCGATCGAGCTGCCCCGCGAGGCGCAGATCGCCGGAGAGCTCGCCGGAGTTCGCGAAGTCCGACTCGAAGAGCCCACGCAAGAGGCCGGCGACTTGCACACGCTCGAGTTCGAGGCCGAGCTCGAACGCGTACGGCTCGCTCAAGTCGATCGCGAACGCGGCGCCGTTGGCTTCGTCGCCCGAACCGAGCGCAGCGATGCGTCCACCTTCGAGCCGACCGTCGAGGTCGAGGATCGACAAGTGGGGCTCGACGTACGTCACGAGCATCCGCGCGCGCTCGAGCTCGCGGTCCGCGATGCGCCCCGAGAGTCCGTCGATCTCGGCCCACGCACGCACGGCGCCGTGTTCGAGCACGAGTTCGCGGATCTTCGCGCGCGCTTCGTCGATCTGCAGCGGCAGACCGATGTCGACGAACATCCCGTGCGGCACGACGGAACCCGAGAAACGCACCGTCGATTCGCTCGCCGAACGGCCGCGCAGCGTCAGTTGGGCGTCGTAGATGTCGATCGCGCCTTGCCAACGCAGTTGCTCCTCGAGCGCCTTCAACGTGTCGTCGTCGAGGAAGAAGCGCATGTGCTCGCGATCGAGCGGCAATCCGAAGGCCTCCGGCTCGGCGGCGAGCAGGTACTCGCCGTCCTGTTGTTCGAAGCGCGCGTTGCGTAGAGCGATCGGCGTGCGACCGATGCGCGCGGAGAGCGAGTCCCCCGAGAGCTTCCCGTCGCTCTGCACCAGCAACCCGGAGAGCCGCTGGAGCCCGAAGCTCATCCCGCCGCCGATCTGGAAGTCGTTCTCGCGCAGGTAGACCTCGTATCGGGTCTTCGGCGGCGAACGGTCGTCGGGCAGCGACAACGCGCCGCGGAAGTCGATTCGTCCTTCGAGCGAGAGCGCCTCGAGGTCGAGTCCGCCGCCGCGCTCGTCCGCCGTCGCTTGGCGGAACGCACCGACCAACGCGCGGTTCTCGAGGTTGAGTCCGGCGCCGGCGAGCGCGAGTTCGGCCGGACCGCGCGGGGGGAACTCCGCGTGGAACGCGACGCGCGTCGTGCCGGACCAATCGCCGACGAGCGGTGCGACCGCCGTCGTCACGTCGGCTCCCGGACTGCCGGTCGGCGTCGTCGGCGGCACTTCGCGCACGCCGACCAGCACGCGGCCGCGCACGTTGCGCGTCTGCACTTGGAACGCACGCGGCGCGAGCTGGACCAAGCGCGGCGTGATCTCGAAATCGAAGCGCCGCGGTCCGCCCGCCCGGGCCAGAGTCGCTTGCAGCGCGACGTCGACGCGGCCACTCGCCCCGAACTCGTCGAGCACGCCGCCGACGCCGGGGAAGCGCTCGACGATCGCGTCGCGTTGCGTGCCCTTGAGCGCCAAGTTGTCGACGCGGATCTCCAGCGCCTCGATCGCGCGTTCCGCGGCGATGCGTTCCGACGCCGCGGGATCGTCCTGCCAGCGGCCGCGGATCGTCGCGCCGTCGCTCGACACCGGCCGGCCCGCGAGGTCGAAGCTCGTCGCCGCGATCCCGCGCGCGTCGAACGCGAGCACGAGCGAGCCACGGAGCGCTTCACACGGGACCGGCAGTTCCGACCACGTCGCCGCGACGTCGCGGAGCTCGACTTCGAACGTCGAAGCCGACCCAGGGTCCTCCGCGCGTTGCTGGATCCTTCCGCGCACGTCGACCGTGCCGCCGCTCGGCGCGAAGCGTTGCCAGATCGCGTCGGAGCCCGAGGACGAAGCGACGCCGCGGCGCAACGTGTCGTCGACCGGCACGTCGTTGCCGATCAGCGCGAAGTCGTAGTCGACGCGGTGCTCGCCATGCGCGTGGGTGCGGGCGATGCCTTCGCAGGCGACGCGCGACGCGCCGTCCCGGCCGTGACCGTAGGCACCGACGATCGCGACGTGCGTGCGGTGCACGTTGCGCGGCTCGTAGAGCACGAGCGCGCGACCGCTGGCGCGATCGATCGGCCAGGAGAAACCGCGGCGTTCGCCGCGTTCGTTCGCGAAGCCGACGAAGTCGACGCGGCCCTCGCCGCGGGTCTCGCATTCGAGCGCGAACGCGACTTCGTGGTTCGCGCGCCAGGCGATGCCGAGGAACGCATCGGCGCGTCCTCCGACGCCGTACGCCTCGAGCGCGTTCAGCGCTTCGACCGGCATGTGGAATGCGGCGAGGTCGGCGAGCACGACGTCGGCGGAGCGCAGCTCGACGAACCCCTTCGCGTAGTGCTCCGCTCCCGCGGCGCCGCCGAGATCGGTGAACAAACGGGCGCGCGCATCGCCGAACTTCGCGTTCGCGGTCAATGCGCCACGCCAAGCCGCGGGCGCGGTCCACGCTTCGCCGTCGCGCGGCGTGCAATGGAGCTCGAGCTCCGCGTCGACGCCGGTGATCGAGCGCAGTCCGCCCGGCGCGTCGACCGTGCCGTTCGCGAGCGAGGCGCGGACGTAGCCGCGCACCGGTCGCACCGCCGCCACGTCGAAGATGCAGCGCGCGACGAGCTTCAGCGAGCCTCTCGGCGCGAGTTCCGCGAGTGTCTTCGACGCCGCGAGCGAAGGCACGGCGTCCGGTCCGAACGCGAGGTCGTCGCTCCACGCGACGAACTCGTAGCGCTCCGGATCGGTCGCTCGCGCCTGGAGATGCAGCGCACCACGCGGGTCGTCTTCGGCGGCGACGCGCAGGAGCCCCTCGAGGTCGTACGCCGGCCGGGCGAGCGCGTCGCGCACGGCGGCGCGCGCGTCGACACGGCCGAGCGGCACCCGCGCACCCGTCGTGGTCTCGTACTCGAGCGCGACGCCCGCGAGCTCGAGCTCCGGCAGGATCTTCGGCTGCGTATCCGTCGCGGACTCGGCGCTCGGGGCGCCACGGGCGAGCGCTCCGAGGCGCGCGCCGAGCGTCACGCGTCCGCCAGCCGCACGCGCGGCGCGCAGCGCGGGCCCTTCCGGCGCGAACACGTCGAAGTCCGCTTCGAGTCGCTCGAACTCGACGACGTCGCCGATGCGGAGCTCGTCGAGTTCGAGCCGCCCGTCGAACCACCGCAGCCGTGCCGCGCCGATCGTGATCGGCGTCGTCCCGTCACCGAGGCGCGCGCCGAGTTCGTGTCGCACGCGTTCGGCGAGCACGCCGCTCTTCTCGTACGCGAAGAGCAGCGCGAGCACCGCGAGCACGACCAGCGCGAGCCCGAAGGCGACCCAGCGCGCGAACGAGAGAGGACGCTGCATGGCGAACGCGCGTCGGGCGCCGACGCGCGACGTTCAAGTTCCCGCCGACGGCTGCGGTTCGGGCGAGCGCTGGAGCGTGCTCTGCGCGCGCCGGCGCGGCAAGACGTCTTCGCCGCCGACGTACACGCGCTCGACGCGCTGACCGACGGCACAACTGATCTCGTACGCGATCGTGTCGGCGGCGTGCGCGAGTTCCTCGAGGCGGATCGCACGTTCGCCTTGGCGGCCGATCAACGTGACTCGATCGCCGACGCGCACCTGCGGAATCGCCGTGACGTCGAGCGTCGTGTAGTCCATCGAGACGCGGCCGACGATCGGTGCGCGGGCGCCGCGCACCAACGCCGCGCCGCGGTTGCCGAGCCGCCAGCTCATCCCGTCGTGGTAGCCGATCGGCAGGATCGCGATCCGCGTCGCGCGTTTGGCGACGAACGTGCCGCCGTAGCCGACCGGCGCGCCCGCGGGCAGGTCCTTCAGGAAAACGATCTGCGTGTGCAGCGACATCACCGGCTCGAGCTCTTCCGCGCCGGGCAGGTTGCCGGGCAGCACTCCATAGGCGCTGATTCCCGGACGCACCATGTCGTACAGCGGATCGAGGCCGGTGAAGATGCACGCCGAGTTCGCCGCGTGCACCGGACCTTTCAGGAGGCCGCGTTCACGGGCCGCCGCGAGCACGCGCTCGAACTGACCCATCTGGCCGTGCGTGTGCGGATCGAGCGCGCCCGCCGGAGCGCTGACGTGCGTCATGACCCCGGCGAGCTCGAGATTGGGCGACGCGTGGACGAGCTCGAGCAGCGCCATCGCGCGTTCCGGCAGCACACCGAGCCGGCCCATCCCCGTGTCGACCTTCAAGTGCACGCGCGCGCGCGTGTCCATGCGCCGCGCGAGCGCCTGCAGGCGTCGGCAGCGATCCGCGGAATGGATGGCGATCTCGACACCGTGGCGGACGCACGCCGGAGCTTCGTCCTCGACGATCGTGCCGAGCACGAGAATCCGCGCCCGGACGCCGGCTTTGCGCAGTTCGAGCGCCTCCGCCGAAGTGCCTACGCCGAACGCGTCGACGCCGTGCCGCAGCGCGTGATGGGCGACGGCGACGGCTCCGTGGCCGTACGCATCCGCCTTGACGACCAGCATCACGGCGCGATTCGCGCCGATGCGCCTGCGAATCGACGCCAAGTTCCACGCCAGTGCGTCGAGGTCGATCTCCGCCCAGACCCGATAGGCCTCCACGGCTTGGAGACTACTCCTCGCGCCGCGCGGTTCAATGGTCGACGTGCGCGGCGTGCGGCGTGCGTCGCAGCGTTCCTCGCGTCGTCCGCCACCGACGTCGCGGTTCCGAGGGTGGTTCGCGGGAGCTCGGCGCACCCGTCCGACGAGTGTCTGTCGAGCGTCGAAAGGACCTCGAAATCGCGCTCGATTCGCCGGATTCCGTTCGCCCCGGTCCTTGACGACCCCCCCCGTGCTCGCCATTCTTTCGCCAGATTGGCGCGTTTCTCGATGTCCAACAGGCTCGCGAGCGGCGCCGAACATCCCACACGAGAACCGATCCCCTACGGGGAGAAGGCAAACCATCACATGGCCAAGAAAGCTGCGAAGCCCGGCAAGGCGAAGAAGGCTGCGGGCGACCTGATCATCTCCAAGAGCCGCACCAAGGCGTGCGCGAAGATCAACGTCTCCGGCGACTTCTACAGCGCGCTCGACGAAGCCGTGCGCGGCATGATCGCCTGCGCCGAGAAGCGCGCGATGTCGAACGGCCGCAAGACGCTGCGCCCGCAAGACCTGTAAGCCGCTCGGAAGACGAGGTGCGCAGCTCGCGCGTCTCGTCGCGGCTCGAATGGAACGCCTTCGGAGGTTCGCACCTCCGGAGGCGTTCGCCTTTCGTGGCGCGTGCCCGGAACGCTCGAGTTCGAGCGCCAATCGGCCAAAAGGACGCGTTGCGGCGCTCAGGCGCGCCGCGGCTTGGCAGCGAACGCGCGCAGGTAGAGCGGCTCGATGTCCGGATCGCAGCGTTCGCCGCGCTCGAGCGAGAGCTCGAGCAACGCGCTCGCTTGAGGGACCGCATCGATGCGCACCATTCGGCGCTGCGCGTCGTCGAGCGGCACCGACAACTCGATGCCCGCGTGCGAGAAGATCGGCAGGTTGCGCGGCAGCAGCGCCGGTACGTCCTCGACGTGCGCGACCGACGGCGCCGTCTCGACCAGGACGTCGTTCGCACCGCGCGCGAGGATCGCCCAGTACGCTTCGTGCGCGCGGGCGTCGACCAAGACGACGCAACGTTCGCCGGGCGCGAGCTCGCGCCACGCGAGCGCCTCGAACGACGAAATGCCGGCGATGCTCGCCGACGTGCCACGCGCGACGCCGATCGCGGTCGCCGCCGCGACCCGCAAACCGGTGTAACTTCCCGGTCCACGTCCGACGACGACGCGTTCGATGTCGCCGGGCTGGCGGTCGAGTTGCGTCAACAGCGATGCGACGGTGGGGAGCAGGTCCGCGGCGTGGCTCTTCTCCGACGAGAGCCACGCTTGAATGCAGCGCCCTCGGTGCCAGGCGGCAACCGACGGCCGGAGCGTCGAACTTTCGATGGCAATGACGGTCATGAGGGGCAAAGACGATCGCCGACGCGGAGGCTCCGAGCCAGTAACGTTACCTTGAGTGCGGAAGCGGGAGCCGCGGACGAACCGACGCGCGCCTCCCGCGTGCCGCGCAGTTCACTCTCGGTTGCGAGAGCCGCGGTGCGTGCGGAGCCGCGGTGATCGCCAGGGGGGATCGCGAGGGGGATCGCGAGGCTGTTCGCCCCGGTGTTCGCCCCGGTGCGTGCCATGGCGCGCGTCCCAGTGAGTGCCTCACGCGCCCAGTTCGGCGGCGAGCAGTTGAGCGAGCTCCTTCGCGCGAGTTTGGATGAACGTCGCGTCCGGGCCCTCGATCATCAAGCGTGCGAGCGGCTCGGTGCCGGAGTAACGCAAGAGTACGCGGCCGTCACCCGCGAGCTCGTCTTCGACACGGCGGACCGCCTCGGCGACCTTCGGGATGCTCTCCCACGCCGGTTTGCGAGCGACCGGGACGTTGATCAGCACCTGCGGGAACGGACGGTACGGCGCAGCGAGCTCGGAGAGCGGCTTCTTCGTCTCCTGCAGCACGCGCAGCACGCGCAACGCCGTGTACAGCCCGTCACCGATGTAGTGATGGTCCGCGCCGAAGACGATGTGACCGGATTGTTCGCCACCGAGCTGCAGCCCGAAGCGTTTGAGCGCGTCGACCACGTTCTTGTCGCCGACGTCGACGGTTTCGACCGACACGCCGACGTCGCGCAACGCGCGGTGCAGGCCGCGATTCGCCATCACGGTCGCGACGATCTTCGGCGTCGAGAGTTCGCCTTTGGCGCGCAGTTGGCGCGCCACGAGCGTCAGGATCCCGTCGCCGTGGACCACTGCGCCGTGTTCGTCGACCAGGATGCAGCGGTCGCCGTCGCCGTCGAGCGCGATGCCGATCCGCGCGCCGACGCGGCGCACTTCCGTCTGCAACGTCGCGATGTGCGTCGCCCCGCAGTTCTTGTTGATGTTGTCGCCGTCGGGCTCTGCCGCGATCGTGGTCGCTTGCGCGCCGAGCCGGCCGAACACCCGTTCGGCGACGCGGCTCGCACCGCCGTTCGCGCAGTCGACGACCAGCGACAGTCCGAAAAGCTCGAGCCCGGCGCCCGCGCGTTCGACCAGGTACGCCACGTAGTCCTGTTCGAGCGACGAATCGAGCGTCGGCACGGGGCCCGAAGTCACCGGTGTCGGATCGGCGCGCAGGCCGGCTTCGATCTCGAGCTCGAGCTCGTCGGAGAGCTTCTCCCCGGCGCCCGTGAAGATCTTGATGCCGTTGTCCTCGGCGGGGTTGTGCGACGCCGAGACCATGATCGCGAGCTCGTAGCCTTCGATCTTCGCGAGCAACGCGAGCCCCGGCGTCGTGATCAGTCCCGCGCTGGTCGACGCGAGCCCCTCGGCGGCGAGCCCCCGCGCTAGAGCGGCCTCGAGCTCTCGTCCGGAGCGCCGTCCGTCGTGGCCGAGCAACACGTGGCCACCGCGGCTGCGATCGACACCGAGCTTGCCGCGCCGTTTCAGCACCAGCGCCACGGTGCGTCCGACCGCCGACGCGCCTGCCGCCGAAAGCCAGCCTTCCCCCGCGCGGCCGCGGATGCCGTCCGTTCCGAAGATCCTCGATTCGCCCAAACGCTTTGCCTGCTTCCTGGTGTCGTCGACGCGCGACGCGGTCGGCGATTGTGCCGCGTCGCGCGCGAGGAGCAAGCGCTCGTGATCGTCTCACGAGCGGCGAACGATCACGGCAGCACGGTGAACTGCACCGCGCCCGGCAGTCCGAGGTCGAGCGTCCGCGTGTCATCGGGATCGCGGCGCGAGCAGCGGCCGGCCAGACTTTCGATCGAGAGACTGCCGAGTGCGAGTGGATCAGTGCGCGCGCCATGGCGGAGGGCCCGCCTCGGGACGCGAGGACATCGGGCTCCGGAGAACCGCGCGGTTGCGCGCACGCTCCGAGCCACGCCAGTCGCCGTGCCGCGGGCGAAGGTCGTCGAAGCGCGCCTCAACCGATCGCGAACTGCACGCGCACG
Source organism: Planctomycetota bacterium (assembly GCA_023150475.1). GTDB lineage: Bacteria > Planctomycetota > UBA1135 > UBA1135 > JACRIN01. Next base: position 151,491 of record JAKLKU010000012.1, on the reverse strand, counting down.
GCTTGCGCGGTCTCGCGCACGTCGTGGACGCGCAGGAAGTCCGCTCCGCCGCGCGCCGCGACGCATGCCGCGGCGATCGAACCGCCGAGCCGCTCGTCGCTTCCGGCTGTGACGCCGGCGGCGGCGTCGATGCGCGCCACGAACGACTTGCGTGACGCGCCGACGAGCACCGGGCAACCGAGCGAGCGCAGCTCCGAGGTGCGCCGCAGGAGCTCGACGTTGTGCTCGAGCGCCTTGCCGAAGCCGATCCCCGGATCGACGACGAGGCGTTCGGGCGCGATCCCTGCGGCGACGCAGACGGCCGCACGCTCGCGGAGGAACCCGACGACTTCGCGTACGACGTCCGTGTAGCTCGGCGCATGCTGCATGTCGCGCGGCGTGCCCTGCATGTGCATCAGCACGAAGCCCGCTCCGCGTTCCGCGACCAGCGACAGCATCGCCGAGTCGAACCGTCCCGCCGAGATGTCGTTGACGATGCGCGCGCCGGCGTCGAGCGCGGCGCGGGCGACCGAGCTCTTCGTCGTGTCGACGCTGATCGGCACCGTCGTCCGCCGCGAGAGCGCCGCGATCACCGGGATCACGCGCGCGAGCTCGTCCTTCTCGTTCACCGGATCCGCGCCCGGCCGCGTCGATTCGCCGCCGACGTCGAGCACGTCCGCACCATCGGCGACGAGCGCGAGCCCGTGTTCGACCGCGCGCTCGGGATCGAGGAACTTGCCGCCGTCGGAGAAGCTGTCCGGCGTCACGTTGACGATGCCGAAGAGCTTCGGCGCGGCGCGCGGACGGTCGGCGATCGCCGCGAGCGCTCGCAACGCGCGTGCGAGCGGGAGTTCGTCCGCGAGCCACGCGGCGCCGCTCGCAAACCCGAGCGCGATTTCGCGCGGAAGGCGCCAGACACTCGCGCCGTCGCGACGCGTTTCGCGCGCCGCGATCCAGGACGCTTCGTCCTCCGTCAACGCGTCGGCGTCGACGTGGACGGTCAGGAACGCGAAACCGCGCTCCGGCGCCGGCGTGACCCGGGCGAGCCGGGGCGCGAGGCGCTTGGCGTCGGGTCCGAGCGCCGCGTTCCAATCGAACATGCGAGCGACTGATCCCGCCGGCGCGCGCCTGGGCGATCAGGCGGGGGAGAGCCCGGGCAGTTCACCCGGTCGGCCGTCGTTCGCTGCGGGCGTCGAAGGGCTCTGCGTCGATGTCTTGCGCGGTTCGCTCGGCGTCGAGGGCGGAGGCTGCGAGCCCGGGCGCAGGTCCTGCGGCGGCAGGCCGTTCATCAGCTTCTCGATCTCTTCGCCGTTCAGCGTCTCGTAGGTCAAGAGCGCCTGCGCGAGCGATTCGACTTGGTCCTTGTGGTCGCGCACGAGCTCACGAGCGCGTTGGTGCGCGTCGGTGAGGAGCTTGCGGACCTCTTCGTCGATCTCGCGCGCCGTCTGTTCGGAGTGGTCGCGGCCGCGCATCAGCTCGGTGCCGAGGAAGTCGCTGCCCTGACGGTCGGCGTAGGAGATCGGGCCGATCTTCTCGCTCATGCCGAGCTCGGTGACCATCGCGCGCGCGAGTTCCGTCGCGCGGCGGATGTCGTCGAACGCGCCGGCGGAGATGTCGCCGCAGAATTGCTCTTCCGCGACGCGGCCGCCGAAGCACAGGGCGAGCTGACCGAGCATGCGCTTCTTCTGCATGTGGTAGCTCTCCTTGTCCGGGATGACCAGCGTCACGCCGAGCGCGCGCCCGCGCGGCACGATCGTGACCTTGTGCGGCTTGTCGATCTCGGGGATCGAGGCCGCGACGATCGCGTGACCGGCCTCGTGGTAGGCCGTGATCTTCTTGTCCTCGACCTCGAGCTTGCGCGACTTCTTCGCGCGGCCGAAGCGCACTTTCTCGCGCGCTTCCTCGAGGTCGTCCATGCCGATCTGTTCCTTCTTCGCGAGCGCGGCGCGGATCGCAGCCTCGTTGATGATCGCCGCGAGGTCGGCGCCCGAATATCCGGGCGTCAGCTTCGCGATCGTGCGCGCGTCGGCGTCCGGCGCGGCCTTCACCTTCTTGAGGTGCACGCGGAGGATCTCCTCGCGGCCTTCGACGTCAGGCAGGTCGATGACGACTTCGCGGTCGAAACGGCCGGGGCGCAAGAGCGCCGGGTCGAGCACGTCGGGCCGGTTGGTCGCTGCGATGACGATGATGCCTTCGTCGGTGCCGAAACCGTCCATCTCGACCAGGATCGCGTTGAGCGTCTGCTCGCGCTCGTCGTGACCGCCGCCGAGGCCGGAGCCGCGGCGCCGACCGACCGCGTCGATCTCGTCGAGGAAGATGATGCACGGCGAGTTCTCGCGCGCCGTCTTGAAGAGGTCGCGCACGCGGCTCGCGCCGACGCCGACGAACATCTCGACGAAGTCCGAGCCGCTGATCGAGAAGAACGGCACTTCGGCTTCGCCGGCGATCGCCTTGGCGAGCAGCGTCTTGCCGCAGCCCGGAGGCCCGACCAGCAGGATGCCGCGCGGAATGCGTCCGCCGATGCGCGTGAAGCGACTCGGGTTCTTCAGGAACTCGACGACCTCGCGCACTTCGTCCTTCGCCTCTTGCGCGCCGGCGACGTCGTCGAACGTGACGTTGGTGTGGTTCTCCTTCGTGTAGAGCGTCGCGCGCGAGCGACCGAAGCTCATCACGCCGCCCGCGCCGCCTTGGCTGCGCATCTGGCGCATGAAGATGAAGAAGAGCACGAGGATCAGGAGCCACGGGCCCCAACCCAGCGCGAACATCATCAGGAACGACGTGCCGTCGCTCCAGTTCGTCCCTTGGCCGAGGTCGAACGTCAGCGACTCGACTCCGGCGCCGCTGCGTTTCAGGAGTCCGACGAGCTGACCGACGTCGGTCGGTTTCTGGACTTCGAGCCAGATCGTGCTCGACACGTCCTTCAGCGGAGGCATCGAAGCTTCTTGCCCCGCCGGGAACTTCATGCCGTTCTGTTGTTCCCACTCGGCGATCCACGTCTCGCGGCTCACCGCGAGCACGGCGACGTAGAGCCCGGCGCCGACGTCGGTCTCGCGTGCTTCGACGTTGCGCGTGCCGTTGCTCTTCGCGCCGTTCTCCTTCGCGCCGGATGCTTCGGCGGTGGAGCTGCCGCGCTCTTGGTAAGTCGTGATCTGCCGGACGATCTGCGGCGTGTACCAGCCCTTCTGGATCGCCTCACGCAGACGTTCCTCCTGGATCAGCTCGTACTCGCGGATCGCCTTGACCTGTTGGTAGCGGCGTTCGTTCTGCTCGAGCCCGACGAAGCTGACTTCGAACGGCTGATCCTTCTTCGCGATCGTCTCGGTCCCTTCACCGAACGTCGGCGCGCCCGGCTTGAGCGTCCCCTCGATGAGGTTCTGCCCCTTCATCGTCTGCTTGTCGATCTTCGCGCTGTAGAGCAGGTACTCGTACTGGTCCTGCGTGAGGCGCGCGACGCGGTGGTAGTGCTCGCTGCCGTACGCGAGCAGGATCGCGACGATGACGGTCAAGAACAGCAGGAAGGCCCCGAACGAGCGGTTCTTGCGAGCGTTGTTGTTGGCGTTCTGGGTGTCGGGCATGGGCGCTCTATCGGCGGGTCGGGGCCCGGCCTCCAGGGTCGAGGGCGGGGCCGCGGATTCTAATCGACGTGGGAGCCGGAGTCAGGCGCGCCGGCCCTGGGGCCTGTCGTCAGTTCTGGGACGGCGAGTCGCCCTCTTGGGTGAACTCGGCCAGGAGTTCGAGCACGATTCGGTCGGCGAGGCGGCGTAGGACCCGGTCCTTGGCGTCGAACTCGCCGTTCGGCTCCTGCAGGCGGTAGCCGCTCTCTTCGTCGACCGTGATCCGGCGCAGCACCTCTTCGCGCGCCTCGGGATCGCTGCGGCGACGGACCAGCTCCGCTTCGACGGTGATCTCGACGCCGGTCTCGAGCAGTTGGTTGTCGCGATTGCGGATGCCGGAACGGCGTGAGTAGTCGAGCACGCGGCCGCGGATCACGAGCTCCGCGAGCGACGGCGGTACGAGGTGCGCTTCGGTCCGCGAACGCAACGATTCGGTCACGTAGTCGTGCACTTCGGCTTCCAAGTCGCGGACCTTCGAGACGTTGTCGAAGATCTCGACGCCGATCGAACCGATGTGCTCCGGCACGAGGAAGCCGGTGCGGTAGCCGCAGGCGGCGAGCGCGCCGCAGAACGCGAGCGGCAGCACGACGAACTCGAGCAGCGCGCGTCTCATTCGCGCTCGTTCTCGGTCGCGAGCGCCCGCGCTCGGTCGGCGGCCGCGGAGGCTTCGGCGATCAGTTTCGCGGCGTCGGTCGCGCGAGCTTCTTCGAGCGCGCGTTCGGCGTGCAGCACGGCGCCGTAGCGCTCGCCGATCCGCGTGTAGAAGTGCGCGATCGAGAGATCGGAGCGCGTCAGTCGCGTCAGACAGTCCGCGTAGTCGATGCGCACGTTCCGTTCGAGCTCGCCCGGCGTACCCGACGGGTCCGCGTGGCGCTCGATCCAATTCTCGAGTTCGCCGCGCGCGAGCAGGAGCTCGCGGCGGTCGTATTCCGGGCTCTTCAGGCCGCGCAAGCGATAGTGCGGCACGTCCGCCTCGGCCTCGAGCGCGAGCGGACTCTCCGGATGGTAGAGCAGGAGGTCCTCGCAGCGCTCGCGCGCGAGTTGCCACTCCCGATCGGCGGCGTAGAGCTCGGCGAGCTTCGCGTACGCTTCGTCGCAGCGTTTCTGGCTCGGGTAGTTGACGACGAGGTACTCGAGCACGGTCGCGCCGTCGTCGCTCGTCTTGAACCACCCGAAGAAGCTCCAGTCGTCGTTCGCGAGCTCGAGCCCGGCGTCGACGAGCAGTTCTCCCGCGCGTTGGCGTTCGTGGTGGTTCGGGAACTTCGTGTCGAGCTTCTTCAGCACTTCGTACGCGTCGAAGGGCTCGTCGTCGGCGAGCAAGAGCTCCGCGGCCGCGACGCCGGCGCGCACCGCGAGTTGGCGCGGCAAGTTGAGCTCGATCAGGTCCTCGAGTTCGTCCGGGTCCTGTTCCTGCGTCGCGAGTTCGACGATGCGGCGGTCGGCGTACTCCTCGACGCGGATCTCGACGTCGTTCTTGAGCTCGCTCGAGAGCCCGGTCGCGTCGCGGCAGGCGAGCGCACGCTCGAGCGCTCGCGCCGTGCGTCCCGCCGTGAAGTCCTCCGCGGCGAGTCCGAGCGCTTCGCGCACGCCGGCTTCGTCCTTCGGCGTGCTGAAGCCCGTGAGCGAGCCGAAAGGCCGGTTGAACGACGCGCAACCGGTCGAGAGGCAGACGAGCAGAGCGAGGAGCAGGCGGACGATCATGGCGTGGCGTACCCGGCGGAGCGCGCGAGGCCGACCGCGTGGCGGTAGCTCTTCGGGCGGCTCTCCAAGTGGTATTCGAGGAAGCGAACCACAAAGGCGCGCACCTTTTCCAGATCCTGGGCGGAGATCCGCTCGACGAGCGCCGTCGGGCCGCCGCGCGCGAGTTCCGCCGCAAGCTCCAGGGTCCTCGTCGGCACGCCGAACATGCGCCGGCCGGACGCCCGCGCCGCCTCCGCGCACCGGCGGCACAAGCGGCCGCCCGCGCCCGGCGAGAAGACGCTCGACGCCCGCGGCGACGTCGCCGGCGGCGCGCTCCGTCCGCACGCGGCGCAACGATCGAGCGCGGGCGCGAGCCCCAACTCGGCGAGGAACTCGAGTTCGAAGCCGCCGAGCACCAGACTCGGCGGGAACGCTCCCGCCGCCAAGCGGTCGAGCGCGAGTTCGAGCGCCGCGAAGAGCCCACGCAACGGTTGCCCCTCCTGCGCGGCGAGGGCCGCGAGCTCGAGCGCGGCGAGCGCGGCGCGGTACCGCGCGAGGTCGTCGGTGATCCCGCGCCGGCGGCGCACGAGATCGCCGGCGCGCAGCGTGTCGAGTTCGCGGCCCGGCGCGTGCGACCACTCGAGCTCGAGCGTGTCGAAGAGGTCGAGCACGGCGTAGTACCGCGAACTCGGTCGGTACGCGCCCTTGGCGAGCAAGTGCACGCGGCCGAAGCTCGGCGAAAGCACGTGCACGACGAGCGACGTCTCACCGTACGCGAAGCGGCGCAGGATCAGGGCTCGGTCGGTTCGCTGCATCGCTTCGGTGCGCGTCCGCGGACGCGCCGCGAATGTAGCCCAGAGCCGCTCGACCGTCGCGTCGCGCGCCGGCTCACCCGGCGAGCGCGACGGGTTTGACTCGCACGCGGTAGACGCGACGGTCGTTCGCTTCGATCACTTGGAACTCGCGGTTGCCGTGGATGAACGACTCGCCGCGTTCCGGGAAACGGCCGAACTCGGCCAGGACGAACCCCGCGAGCGTCTGGAAGTCGGAGCTCTCCGGCAGTTCGAGGTCGAGCACCTTGTTGACTTCGGACACGTGGGTCGACGCGTCGACTTCCGCTTCGCCGCCGGCGAGGAATCGCACCGGCAGAGCGCCTTCGCTTTCGTCCTCGCTCGGGATCTCGCCGACCAACTCGGCGAGCACGTCGCGCAAGGTCACGAGTCCCGCCGTGCCGCCGTATTCGTCGAGCACGATCGCCATGCCGACCTTCTCGCGCCGGAACTCCGTGAGCAGCTCCGACACGCGTTTCGTCTCGGGCACGAAGTACGGCGGTTGGAGCAGCGACCGCAGCGGCGTGGTGTCGCGACCCTCCGCGAGGGCCGCGAGCAGGTCCTTGACCGACACCGTGCCGATGACGGTGTCCAACGTGCCTTCGTAGACCGGCACGCGGCTCTTCTGCGCGTCGGTCGCGGCGCGCGCGGCTTCGCGGATACTCGTCTCGACGTCGACCGCGGCGATCTCGGTACGCGGCGTCATGACCGCGGCCGTGTCGACGTCGCGGAACTCCATGACGTTGCCGATGATCTCGCGCTCGGTCTCGTCGAGCTTGCCCTTGACGTCGGCGTCGGCGATCACTTCGCGCAGCCCTGCGACGATCTCCCGTTTCTGCTCGGCGTCGTCCGGCAGACCGAGCGCGCGGAGGAAGCCGCGGCGCAGCGCGCTGAACAGGTAGACGAGCCAGGCGAGCGGCACCTGCAACAGCCGGAAGGCCGGCAGGAACAGCGCGACCCACGTGTCGCCATAACGCAGGGACACGGCCTGGGCGAGACCGCGGCTCGCGATCCAGAGCGACGGCACCGCGACGCCGAGCGCGATCACGATCGCCTCGAAGCCGAGCTCGCGGTTCTCGGCGACGACGAGGAGCACGAGCAGCGCGAAGAGCAGTCCGGCCGCGCTTTCGAAGAGCGCGGCGCTCTCCGTCAGCGCCGGCAGCTTCTCTAGGTAGGGCCGGAGCTTCGACCGGCGCTTGTCGGTCCGCGCGCGCTCGAGCACCCGCGAGACGATCGCCTGGGCGAAACTCTGGCGCAGGCATGCGAAGAACCAGGCTGCACCGAGCGCCAGGAACGCGGCGAGCACCGCCGGCGTCTGGAGCGCGCCAAGCCGCTCGTACGCGGCTGGGCCGATCGCGGCGAGCGGGGTGAGAGAGGCCCAGAAGGGGGTTGGCATGGTTGCCGTCGCTCCGCGGCGGAACGCGGAGGCGGGGAACGTCGGCGGCATTCTATCGGCCACGGCTCGCGCGCGTTGCGCGGCACGGGACCGATGTTCCCGGCGCCGGACTTCGCTACGAGTTCGTAACGAACCAGTCCGCGGGAGGGTACTGGCCCTGGTCGTTGGGTACGTCGTAACATTTTGTTGAATAATTAGTTACGATCAAATCACGACGACGATACGCGCGGCACGCCGGGTGCCCTGGGGCGTCGCCATGCGCTCCCTACAACTCGCCGCATCGTCCCACCCCGCGCACCGCACGGCGCTCGAGGTGCTTGCCTCGTTCGGGATCGAACTCGCACCCGAAGCCGGTGAGCCCGACCTCACGTTCTCGGACCGGATCGACACCACGTTGATGGCGCTGTTTCGCGACCGTCGGGCGCCCGAGGCGTTCGAGGTCCTGTACCAGCGCGCCCGCGGGGGGATTTTCGACCTGGTCCGGCGCCTGACCGGCGAGCGGGGGCTGCCGTTCGACCCGCTGGAGCTCGTCCAGGACACGTTCATCAACGTCTATCGCTACGCGAAGGGCTTCCGGGACGAGCACGCGGGGTCGTTCCGGGCGTGGGCCCGCACGATCGCGCAACACACCGTCTATCGCGCGGCGACTCGGCGGAGGATGCGTTCGCTGCAGAGCCTTCCCGAAGGCGCGCAGGAGCCCGCCGACGAGCGTCAACTCCCCGCGCGAGGCATCGTCGAGCGCGAGGACGTCCGGCAACTCGCTCAGTCCTGGATCATCTTCCTCGACCACTACGCTCGCGCATACGCCGAGCTCTCGCCGCGCGACCGGCGCGCGCTGCACTTGGTCGAAGTCGAGGGACTTTCGTACGAGGAAGCGGCGCGGGTCCTGGTCGTCGGGCGCTCGAACATGAAGATGATCCTCTTCCGTGCCCGCGGTCGCATCCAAGCGCGGATGCGCGCGTCGATGGCGGTCGATGCCGTGAACGCCGCTGAACAGCGTGTGAAGACCGCGCCGGCGGGCCAGTTGGTCCGCGGGACCGAGCTCGTCGAACCGCGCACGGCCGGACTCCGCGCCGTGGGTTGAGTCCAAGACGCGAGGCGCCGGGAGCCGCACGAGTCCGACGGTCGAGCGACTTCGGCGTCGATGGTGCGCCGCTACACTCGGCGCGCTTGAGTCCCTCGCAGGAATCTCGCGGCGGCGCGACGAAGGAAACGATCGACCGGCTGATCGTCGGTGCGAACGAACTCGCGACGCCGATCGGTCCGCACCCGCGTTCCGGCGGTGCGATGGGGTTGCTGCGCGTGATCGAGCGAGGCGCGCTCGCGATCCACGGCGAGCGCATCGTCGCGGTCGGACCCGAGCGCGAACTGCGCGAGCGCTACGCGCCTCGCGAGGAATTCGATGCGCGCGGCGGCACGTTGGTGCCCGGTTTCGTCGACGCGCACACGCACCCCGTGTTCGCGACGACGCGCGAGCACGAGTTCGAGCTACGCACCCGCGGCGCGGCGTACGTGGAGATCGCCGCGGCGGGCGGCGGGATCCTGTCGACGGTCCAAGGCGTGCGCGCCGCGTCGCGCGAAACGTTGCTCGAGCGCCTGCTCGTGCACCTCGAGCGTTTCCTCGCGCTCGGCACCACGACCGTCGAGTGCAAGACCGGCTACGGCCTTTCGCTCGAGGACGAGCTGAAGTGTCTCGAAGTGATCGCGGAAGCGCGCCGGCGCCAGCCGCTCGAACTCGTTCCGACCTTCCTCGGCGCGCACGACTTCCCAGCCGAGTACCGCGAGCGCAAGCGTGAGTACGTCGAGCTCGTCTGTCGCGCGATGTTGCCGCGCGTCGCGGAACGCGGCCTCGCCGAGTATTGCGACGTGTTCACCGAGCAGATCGCGTTCTCGCTCGACGAATCCCGGCGCATCCTCGAGCGCGCGCGGGAGCTCGGGCTCGGGCTGCGTTTGCACGTCGACCAACTGACGCCGCTCGGTGGAGCGGAACTCGCGGCGGAGCTCGGTGCGGCGAGCGCCGATCACCTCGAGCACGTCAGCGAGCGGGGGATCGCCGCGCTGCGCGAAGCGCACGTCGTGCCGGTGTTGTGCCCGGTGGTGCCGCTCTTCCTGCGCCAGGAGCGCGAAGCGCCGGGTCGCAAGTTGATCGACGCTGGCCTCGCGGTCGCGATCTCCACCGACTTCAACCCGGGTTCGTGCAACCTGCAGAGCTTGCCTGAGACGATGAGTTGGGCGGCGCTGCGCTACCGGATGAACGCGGCGGAGTGCCTGACGGCCGCGACGTTGAACGCAGCGGCTTCGCTCGGTCGCTCGGCCGAGATCGGTTCGCTCGACGTCGGCAAACGCGCGGACGTCTGCGTGCTCGACGTGCCGAACCACCGGCACTTGGTGTACGAACTCGGCCGCAGCCCGGTGCGCGCCGTGTTCGTGCGCGGTCGACTCGCGTACGCGCGGTGACGCGATCTCGGGCGCGTCGCGACGGCGCGCGCCGGCCACGTGGCGGTCAGCTCGCCATGCCGAGCACGCCGAGCGCGATCAAGAGCGGCAAGAGGATCGCGATCAACGCTTCGCCCGCGATCAGTCCCGACGCGAGCGGCAGGATCCAGCCGTCCGGGTTCTTCGCCGAGAGTTTGCGCGCGCCGAAATCGAGCAGTGCGCCGAGGAACATCGTCGCGACGGCGCTCGCGGGCACGAGCATGCCGATGCCGATACCGGTCGGAGACGGCACCCACGTACGCCACTCGCGTCTCTGCTCGAGCACGGTGAACACGATGCCGAGCACCACCGCGATGCCGAGCGCCCAGAGCGCGCTCGGGTGCAACGCGCTCGTGCCTTGCGACAGGAGCTTCGCGAAGCCGACCCACTTCTGCGAGATCGGGCTCGACAATGCGCCGGGCTCGCCGGTGCCGACGCCGTAGGTGTCGCGCAGGAGCGGATACGTGAACGCGAGCGCGATCGCGCCGATCGGCACCGCGAGGAGTTGGATCCACGTGATCGTGCGCGGCGTCGACCCGACCATGTCGCCGGTCTTGTAACACTGCATCAGTCCTTCGGATTCGGCGGCGATCGAGCCGGTGACGCCGCTCGCGAGCATGTTCGACTGGATGCTGCCCGGCGAGATCAGGCCGAACACGCCTTGCATCACGTTCGAGAGCGCACTGATCGGCCCCCAGTTCGTCTCGCCGAAGACGCGCAGGCCGACGAGCATCAACGGGATCGTGAACAGGATCGCGAGCGTGGTCTCCCACATCGGGAGGCCAAGGCTGAAGTGTTGCACGAGCACGAGCGCGAGCGCGGAGACGAGTGAACCGACGACCACCCAACGCAGCGGGAAGTCCTCGGAGCTCACGCTCCGCCCGGAGAGTTGCCGGAACGTCGCGACGAGCGTGCTCCACTTGAGGAAGAGCGCGGTCAAGCCACCGGCGATCATCATTCCGGTCGCCGGCCACATCACCCAGAGCAAGACGTCGGTCTTCTTCGCGCCCGCCGCGAGGATCCCGGCGTCGGCGAGGAACACCGGCGCGACGATCCACGACAGCACGAGCCCGGCGAACATGTTCGTGCAGATGCGCAGGCCGATGATCATGCCGGAGCCGAGGCTCAGGAGACTCAGCGACAGACCGACGCCGGTGACCTGCGACCACGCGTTGACCTTGATGGGGAGCTCGTCGGTCATCCACTTGCGCATCGTCGCGAGCGCGAGCGCTGCCGACGCGAAGAGTCCGGCGACCAGCGCGCGCACCGCGAGCCTCGCTTCCGCGCCGCGCGCGTCGAGCACGAGCAACGTCTCACCCGCGGCGAGTCCGTCGGCGTACGGCAGCTTCTCGTCGACCACGTAGTGCCGACGCAGCGGCACCGCGAGCAGCACGCCGAGCACGCCGGCCGTCGAGAGCCAGAGGAACGTCTGCATCTTCGTCAAACGCAGATCGACTCCGACCGCCGGATCCTGCGAGAGCATGTCGAACGCGGCGAGGACCGTGCAGAGGAACGCCGTCTGACCGGCGATCGTGCCCGCGGACTGCGCGAGGTTGGCTTCGCGCTTCACGCTCGCGCCGCGCGCGACGACCGACAGCGCGAGCCAGCCGAAGAACGCGGAGACGACGGCGATGTTCGGTCCGAAGCCGAGCTTCAGCACCACGTACGGGTACGACGCGCCGATGATCACGGCGACGCCGAACGCGACGAGCACGGCGCGCAGCGAGAGTTCGCGACCTTGGGGAGCGACCATGCCCGCTGCGCCGTGCGTGCCATCCATGCCGCGCGAGCGTAGCAGGGGAGTGCGAGCGGGGCAGCCGTTCGAACGCGTCGAGGAACGGACCTCTCGTGCGTCGGCGTGGGCTCTCGCGCCGCACGAAGCCCTCGGTGTGACCCGCACCCGCCGCACGTCCGAGTTCACGGCTGGCGAAGTGCTTTCCGAGCTCGAGCGCGCATAGAATCCCGCCGCTCGTCGAACCCCGATCCGAAGAAGTCCACCGATGCCGCTCGTCGAATGCGTTCCGAACTTCAGTGAAGGCCGCCGCAAGGAGGTCGTCGATCGAATCGTCGCGGCCGCCGAGGCGGTCGCCGGCGTCAAGGCGATCGACCGCTCCATGGACGCGAGCCACAACCGTGCCGTGGTGACGCTCGTCGGCGAGGGCGAACGCGTCGCCGAGGCCGCGTTCCGCGCGATCGAGAAGGCGAGCCGTGAGATCGACCTGAACCAGCACCAGGGCGAGCACCCGCGCATCGGCGCGACCGACGTCGTGCCGTTCGTACCGCTCGAAGGCGCGACGATGGGCTACTGCATCCGCCTCGCGCACCGCCTCGGCGAGCGCGTCGGCCGCGAGCTCGGAATCCCGGTCTACTTCTACGAACAGGCCGCGCTCTCGCCCGCGCGCCGCAACCTGCCCGACGTGCGCAACATCGGCTACGAGAAGCTGCGCGACGCAGTGCAAAGCGATGCGAGCCGCACGCCCGACGAAGGGCCGAAAGCCGCGCTCCATCCGACCGCCGGTGCGACCGTGATCGGCGCGCGCCCATTCCTGATCGCGTTCAACGTCAACCTGGCGACGCAGGACGTCGCGCTCGCGAAGGAAATCGCGAAGAAGATCCGCGAGAAGGATGGCGGCTTGCCCGGGATCAAGGCGATGGGCTTCTTCCTCGACGACCTGAAGCTCGCCCAAGTCAGCATGAACGTCTGCGATTTCCGGGCGACCGGGCTCGAGCGCGTCTACGACGAGATCGCGAAGCTCGCGGCGGCGAAAGGCGTCGAGGTGCACGAGAGCGAACTCGTCGGGCTCGCGCCGCGAGCGGCGCTCGGCACCCAGACCGCGTCGCACGTCAAGCTGCGCGGCTTCGATCCGACGAAGCAGATCATCGAGTCGCTGCTCTGACGCCGGCGCGGTAGAAAGGAGCGCATGCCGCTCGTCCGCGTGCTCTTCGCGCTCCTCTTGGTCGCCGGCGGCGCCGCGGCGCAAGTCGCGAACTGCAAGACGTGCGGCGGCAGTGGACGGGAGCCGTGCGCGAAACACGTCAAGGCGGAGTGCGCGTGGGAGGACGAAGTCCGTTACTGCAGCGTCGCCGCGGCGTGCACGGTGTGCGGCGGCGCGGGCTTCCTGCCGTGCAAGAAGTGCGCGAGCGAGGACACGCAGAACGCACTCGCCAAGAAGCGTGAACGCGTGGCGCTCGAGCGCGAGAAGCTCGCGAGCTACGACGAGACGATGGGCCGGCCGCTGCGCAAGGTCGCGAGCGACCACTTCACGTTGGTGTTCGAGCTCGACAGTCTGAAGGTCGAGAAGCGCAACGCGCAGAACCACGAGCTCCTGCACCTCTACTTGCGGCGGCTCGAGAAGCTCTACGCGGACTACTGCGCGATGCTCGACGCGTCGGACGCCGACTTCCGCGAGCGTTTCCAAGTGTTCGTCTGGTACCTCGATCCCGATCAGATGAAGGCGTCGCTCGCGTTCTGCGCGCAAGCGGCTCCGGCGGGCGTCAAGTTGATGGGCAACCAAGTGCGCTACTCGACGGCGGCGAACAAGAAGTGGTTCACCACCGACGAGCAACTGCACCGCAACCTGCTGCACATGGTGTCGCACCTGATCCTCTCGCACGAGACGCCTGCGGAGTGGATCGGCAACCAAAAGGGCGGCTGGGCCGAGGAGGGCCTCGGCCACTGGTTCGAGTACGCGACCTTCCGCCGTTGCGACAACTACTGCTTCCAGGAGCAGGATCTCTCGAACGACTACAAGGGCGGCGACTACAAAGTGATGTGCCGCAAGCTGGTCGCCGGCGGCGACGCGCCGCCGTTCGCCGCCGCGTTCGAGCGCAACAGCGACACACTTTCGCGCAACGAGCACGTCGTCGCGTTCTCGTGCGTCGATTACTTGCTCTCGCTCGACTCGAAGAAGTTCGGCGCGCTCTGCGCCGACCTGCGGCGCAAGATGGCGACGCGCGACGCGCTGCAGAAGCACTTCGCCGTCACTCCGCTCGAACTCGAACGCAGGTGGAAGGAATGGGTGCTCGCGACCTATCCGACTCAGTGACGGCACGGCGCGAGCCGGACGTCGCGTCCGAGCCGGCGCCTGCACCGCGCTCGGCGAGCCGAACTTGGGGGCTCGCGGCGCTCGCGTGCGTGTTCGCCGTCCTCGGTGCGTGGCTCGGGCGCCGCGCGGACGTCGGCGATCCGTTCCTCGACGCGACGAGCACGCGCGAGCTGCGGCGGATCGAGCTCTTGCTCGCGACGTCGACTGCGTACGAGCACGACCAATGGCTCGGCGAAACCGCGCCGCCGCTCTTCTTCGCGCGGCTCGTCGCCGGCGCGGCGCAGCGTTGGCTCGCGACGCCGTCCGGCGATCCCGCGCTGCGCGGCGTCGACGAAGCGGAGCTCGAACTCTTCGCCTTCCACGCGACGACGGTGTCGGCGGTGCTCGCCGCGCTCGCGCTCGGACTGCTCGCGAGCCGGTTCGTGGACGTCGCACGACGACCGCGGGTCTTGCTCGGAACGAGCCCGTTGTTGGGGATGATGTGCAGCTTCGGCGCCGCTGCGGTCGATCCGCGGTTGCTCGCTTGCGCCGCGGCAAGCGCCGGCTGTGCGCTCGCGCTGGCCTGCGTGAGTGCGCGCGACCGCTTCGATCGTCTCGCCGGCGGCGCTCTCGCCGGCGTGCTCTTCGGGGTCGCGCTCGCGACGGCGTCGGAATCGGGCGCGTGGGTCGCCGCGGCAGCGAGCGCGCTGCTCGCGGCGGGCTTCCTCGGGCCGCGCGAGCGCGCCGAGCCCGCGTTCGACGTCGGTCTCGTGGCGTTCGCCGTCGCGAGCGTCGTCGGACTGCTCGAACTCGCGTCGTACTCGACGCTCGACGGTTTGGCGCGCGCGCATCTGGCGCAAGGCGTGCTCGCCACCGCGGTCGCGTGTTTCGCGTTGCGGCGATTCGCGAGCTCACGGCGTCCGGCGTGGCTCTTCCGCGGCGGATTCGGCCCGTGGCTCGTTTCGTTCGCGCCCGTGCTGGCCTGGTGCGCGTGGGCGTGGACGCGTTGGGACGTTTCCGCCGGCGCCACGCGTCTCGGCTTCGTGATCGCGGCGGGCGTCGCGATCGTGTCCGTCTTCGCGCTGGCGCTCGTGCGCGACGTCGACCACGAAGCTCGCGCCGTCTGCTGGTCGACGTTCCTCGCCGGCGCGCCGCTCGCGGCCTCCGGAGCGAGCACGCTCGTGTGGATCGTCGCCATCGCCTGCGCGCTGACGAGCCTCACACCTCGCACGACGGACGCTCGGACGACTCGACGCGGATTGCTGCAACAGCTCGCGTGGGGTTCGTCGTTCGCCGCCGTGCTCGTGCTCGCTCGGAGCGTCGAGCCGAGGTCCGTCTCGCCGAGCGACGTCGCATGGCTGCGCGGCCTGCGCACGAGCACGCCGTCGGTCGGGCCGTGGAACCACCCGAATGCGAAGCCCGACGAGCGCATCCTCTGCGAGCCCGAACTCGGACCTGCGCTCGCTTACCACGCCCGGCGCGCGCCGCTCGCGGCATGCGGACCCGGCGAGCGCGGCGACGAATCCGTTCGCGCGGTGCGCGCACTGCTTTCGGGGCCGAGCGACGGGCTCGTCGCGCGCGTCGCGACGTCCGGCGCGAGCGCGGCGTTCGTCGGCTACCGCGTCGGCGGGCCGCGTCGCGACCTCGACGCGCCGCCGCCCGACGTGTTCGCCGCGCTTTCCGCACGTGAGCTCCCGGCCGGGTTGACGCTCGTCAGCGAGTCGACGACGGGCGGTGCGCGGCTGGTCCACTTCGGCTCGATCCGCCCCGCACGAGGAGCGGCGACGAACGGCGGCGCGACGCTGCGCGCGCAGAAGTGAGCGCAGTTGTGAGCGCAAAAGTGAACGCAAACTTGAGCGCCGTCCGCGCGTCACGCGGAACGCGGCCGCAGCATCGTGGCGCTAGGCTCACGCGCGGCATGCCGCTTTTCCGTTGGTTCGTCCTCGCGTGCACCGTCTGCGTGCTGAGCGCCGGCTTCGCACTCGCGCAGCAAGTCTGCAAGGCCTGCGACGACACCGGGCTCGTCGCGTGTCCCGTGTGCGCGAAGCAGCGTTGCACGAACCAACGCGAGCTCACGTTCTGCTCGCTCGCGCGCTGCAAGAGCTGCGGTGGCACGCAGCGCAGCGAGTGCAAGTGCTCCGTCGCGCCGAAGGAGGATCTCGCCGCGAAACTTGCGGCGCTCGACGCGTGGCGCACCAAGTTCCCCGCGGAAGTCGCGGAGTTCATGGGGCGCGAGGTCGCGGTTGCCGAGGCGCCGCACTTCGTGCTCGTGTGGGACGTGCCGAAGGTCGACCACAAACGCGGTGCGACCTTGCACGCGGCTCTGCACCTCTACCTCGACCGCCTCGAGGAGTTCCACGCGCGTTTCGCGGCCGACGTCGGCGCGAACGACAAGGACTTCAGCGCGAAGACGGTCGCGATGGTGTGGGCGCGCGAAGCCGACCAAGAGAAGGCTTCGCCGAAGTGGACGCTGCAGCCGTCGAACACGGAATCGAAGCTGATGGGGCGCGCGCCGGTGTTCTCGGTGTTCTACGACAAGGGCCACATGCACGAGGAGTACGAGCTGCACCAAGCGCTCGTGCACCAAGCGACGCATTGCCTGCTCTCGAACGTCTGGAACGGCGTGTGGTCGGGCAACATCAAGGGCGGCTGGGTCGACGAAGGGCTCGCGCACTGGTACGAGAACGCGCTCTTCGACGGCGTACGGCACTACTGCTACGTCGAGGCGGACACCCTGGTCGACTTCAAGTTCGGCAAGTGGGAGGCGACCGTGCGCCGCGCGCTCGACGCCGGGAAGCTGCCGTCGATCTTCGCCTTCACGTCGCTCAACACGACCGAGATGACGCCCGAGCAACGCATGTTCGCGTGGGCGCTCGTCGATTTCTGCTTGCGCGGCCCGACGCCGCGTTACGGCGCTTTCGCCAAGGCCGCCAAGGAGAAACGCCCGTTCGGCGAAGCGGTCCAAGCGATCTCGGGCTCGTCCGCGCTCGAGTTCGAACGCGCGTGGCACGAGTGGCTCGCCGCGAACTACTCGTCCGAGCCGAAAGCGCGTTGAGCGAGCATCGACGCGCTCGGTCGTCCGCAGCGACGACCGAGCACGAGTTCAGCCTTCCACGGCCTTCTTCAAGCGGCCCAGTGCGTCTTCCCACTGCCGCCCGATCAGCTCGAGCGAGGCCCGAGCTTCGTCGAGCGGCTCGGGATTGAGCTCCCACAGCCGCTCGCGGCCGATCTTCGTCGCGGTCGCGACGCCGGCCGATTCGAGCACGTGAAGGTGCTTCGTGACTGCCTGTCGCGTCAAACGCGTGCTCGCAGTCAACGCCGTGATCGACAACGCGCCGCCGGCACAGAGCAGCGTGACGAGCCGCAGGCGAGTGCGGTCGCCGAGCGCGAAGAAGACCGGCCCGAGCTCCGTGAGGTCGGGCCCACGAGCGCTCTTATCCGTGCGATTCCGCATGGCGCTTCACGTTCCCCAGTTGGATGTCCCAGCCTTCTCCATGCATCCGGAACGCTTCGGCGCGGCGCGACGCCGGCACCTTGTCGAAGCCGGACTCCACGACGTGCACCGTGGTCACGCCGGCGGACTCGTCGAGCGTGAAGGTGACCAGAGTCCGCTCTTCCTTGGAGTAGTCGATCGCCGGATCGACGGCGTACGGATGCCAACGGAACGCGAACGTGCGTTCCGGTTCGATGCGCTCGACCAGCGCGTCGAACCCGACGTGCTCGCAACCGGGGATCGTCATCCGGCCGCGCACCGTGCGCGCAACCTCGAAGCGCTGTCCGCGGAGATCGGCGCCGAACCAACGGCCGAACTCCTCGGCGTCGGTCAGTGCGCGCCAGACCTTCGTGCGCGGCGCGCGGATCACGATCGAACGTTCGACTCGGTCGGTCGAGGCCGGTGCGCGACTCACGAGCGCACCTCCGGTGCAGCCGAGCTTCCGCAGCCGACGGTCGCTCCCGGGCTGAACGGCGTGCCGAGCCCGAGCTCGACTTCCGCCTGCAAGCTCGCGAGGAAACGCTCCCAACCTTGCGTGCAGAGCGCGTGGCACTCGAGGTCCGGTGTCAGTCCGACGTGTTGGAACTCGAGCAGCGTCCTGCCGCCTGCCGCGTCGGACAACCGGAACTCGATCCGGGTTCCGACCCATTCGTCCTTCCTGCCGAGCTCGGGGAGGTCGATGAGCGCGGCGATGCAGCGCCAACGCACTTCGCGTTCCGGCACGAGAGCCTCGATCTCCATGACCTTGACGTGGGGACCGAAGTGGAACGTCGCGTGGCCTCCGACGTGCGACTCGACGTCGCAGGTCCGCGTCCACCAGCGACGCAGGCCTGCCTCGGTCGCGAGGGCTCGGTAGACGGTGCGGCGGTCCGCGGACAAGGAAATCTGCCGGTGGTAGTGCTGCATGGCGGGGCTCCGTTGAAAAGCAACCATTGGGTTGCCTGATGATCGGTCCGGCTTCGGGTTCATGCAACCGAATAGTTGCATATTTCGAAGCTCGGGACGCGGGTGGGTCGCCGCCGTGACGAGAGCTGCGCCAACCCGAGCTCCTCGCCAACCCGAGCTCCGGGGTGGCCGAGCTTCCAAGCCGCGATCGAAGAATGCGTGGGAACGTGAGGCCCCGAGAGGGCCCGCGGGGACTTTCGGGCGTCGCCGCGGGTGCACCGCTCGAGAACCCGCACGCGCCGTGAGGATCGATGCGCGTGTGCCTCGACCGCTAGGATGCTCGGTCGATGAAGAAGCGACTCTTCTACACCTTCGCCAACCACATGCATTGGGCGGACATGCAGTGGTTGTGGGGGTACGACGTGCTGCCGTCGTCCGTGCGCGACATGCTGCGGCTGTGCGACGCGGTCGGCGCGAAGGGCAACGTCAACTTCGACGTGATCGGCTACGAGAAGCTCGCCGTCGAAGCCCCCGATGCGTTCGAAGAACTGCGAGCGGCGGTGAAGAGCGGCAAGCTCGAGATCGTCGGTGCGAGCTACGGCCAACCCTACGGGCTCTTCCACGGCGGCGAGTCGAACGTCCGTCAACACGTCTTCGGCGTGCGCTCGGTCGAGCGCCTGTTCGGCGTGCGACCCCGCGTGTTCTGGGAAGAGGAGTTCGACTTCTTCCCGCAACTCCCGCAGATCCTGAAGAGCTGCGGCTATTCCGGCGCGTCGCTCTTCTTCCAGTGGACGTGGCACACGCCGGCGGTGCCTGAGGAAGCGCTCGCGCTCGTGATGTGGGAAGGCCACGACGGCGCGAAGTTGCCGACACTGCCGAAGAACGAGCTCTGTCTGCACCAGTGGCCCGAGGACTTCGCGGGCCGGCTCGATTCGAAGCTGATCAAGTCGCTCGAGAAGCCGGCGATCGCCCAGTGGGTCGAGTTGCTCCCGTCGCCGGACTGGATGTGCAAGAGCGCCGTGTTGCTGCCGAAGCTCGAGGAGCTCTTCGCGGACCCGCGCTTCGAACTGGTGCCGGTCACGGCGAGCGAGTTGATCGCGGAACTCGCGAAGTCGCCGGCACCGGTGCGCCGCTACGGCCTCGACGACGTCTTCCACGGCGTCTCGCTCGGCAAGAACGGCGACAACATGCCGCGTTGGAGCCGCGCGTGCGAAGAGCAGTTGCTCGCCGCGGAATCGGTCTCCGCCCTCGCCGGGCTCTTCGGTCGGCCCTACGCGTCGTGGGACGTCTATCCGACCTGGGAACTCGAAGAAGCGTGGCGCGAGTTGCTCTCCGCGCAGCATCACGACAACCACGAGTGCGAAGGGCTCTGCGGATTCGTCGGGCTGCGCAGCTTCGAGCGGTCGCTCGGACTCGCGAGCGAGGTCTTCGCGCGCACGCTCGACCACCTCGCCGATCGAGTGCGGGCGGAAGCGGGCTCGCAGCTTGTGTTCAACACGCTCGGTTGGACGCGTGACGTCGCGCTCGAGGACGGCACGGTCGCGCGCGGCGTGCCGGCCTTCGGCTACAAGGTCGTGGATCCCGAGGACGACGGCGAGGATCCGCCGGAAGCCGTCGAGATCGAAGAACAGGAAGGCGCGCTGCTGCTCGCTCGCGGCGATTTCGAAGTCGAGATCGACAAGAAGAGCGGTTTCGTGCGGCAGATCTGGACGCGCGACTTCCCGCAAGGGCTGCTGCATCCGCGGCGGCCGTTCGGCGAACTCGAAATGCTGCGCGACGGACGTCCGGAACGCTTCCGCACGACCAGCATCGCCGAAGGCGACGAGGACTACGCCGAAGTCACGTTCCTGCGCGAAGGGCGCTACGGCAGCCGTTTGCGCGTGAGCTACCACGTCGCGCCGCTCTACGACGCGCTCGGCATCCACTTCGAGTGCGAGAGCCTTGCGCGGCCCGACCCCGGCATGCACTCGGGGTTGCGCACGCCGCTCGCGCCGAACTTCACGGACTTCACGCTGATCCACGATCACCCGTACGGCACGAGCGAGATCCGCGCGGACAAGAATCACGTCCGCAAGTATCCGAGCGGCGACTGGATGACGTCGAAACAGTGGTTCGAGGACGTCAAACGCCCGTTCACGGCGCTGTCGTTCGTGGACGTGCTCGATGCACGCGCGCGCGGCGCCGGGATGCTCGTCGTCCACGACGGTGGGCAGAGCTTCTTCCGCACCGATCACGGCATCGACGCGCTGCTCTCGATGTACGACGCGTGGGACGAAGACTACTTCCACGACGCCTTCAGCGCCGACCTCTGGATCGTGCCGCACGGCGCGCTCACGCACACCGAGCGCATGCGCATCGCGCTCGAGCTCACCGCCGGCTCACCGCGCTTCTCGGACACCGCGGTGACCACCGGCGAAGGCGATCTGCCGCCGTCGTTCGGTGCGCTGCAAGTCGAGTGCGACCACGTCCTGCCGACCGCGTTCTACCGCGAGTCGAGGCGCGCGGCGGACGGCGTGCGACACGCGTTCGGCGCGGACGTGCGCGACCCCTACGTGCTGCGACTCGTCGAGTTCGACGGTCGGCCGGCCTCCGTGTCGGTGCTCGTCCCGGGCCCGGTCGCGAAAGCGGCACGCACGTCGTTGCTCGGCGAGATCGAAGAGCTGCTCGAACCCGAGGCCGCGGCGGCGCCGTACGGCCCCGAAGACGTACCCTGGACTCGCGTGAGACTGACCCTGCGGCCCCACGAAATCGCGACCGTGATGTTCGACCTCGAGTTGGGACGCCAGATTCCCCGGAACCTCGACGAGCACCGGCACGTCTGGGCGACCGTCCACCGCACGGGAGGAGCTTCATGAACGCGACGGACACGCGCGCCGAGCGCCGCGCCGAACTCGAAGCGCTCGCGCGCCGTTGGGTGTCGCTCTGGAACGCGCCGGTCGATTGGCGGCTCTTCGACGAACTGCACGCTCCGGAGTTCGAAGACGTCTCGAGCGGCGGTCGGCCGCCGACGAAGGCGGGCTTCGCTGCGGGGATCGAGCGCTTCGTGCACGCGTTCCCCGACGTGCGCTCCGAAGTCGACGACATCGTCGTCGACGTCGACCGCTCGTGCGTCGCCGTACGCTGGACTTCGCGCGGCACGAATCGCGAGCGCTACTTGAACGTCGGACCGACGGGACGGCTGACCACGATGCGCGGCATCGAGATCATCGAAGTCTCGGGCGACCGTGTCGTTCGGCGTTGGGGTGAGTGGGACCCGAGCGACCATCTCCGCGGCTGAACCGCGTATTGGCCCCAGCGGTCGAGCCGCGTGTTGGTCGTGGATCGCCGCCCCGCGGCGGACGCGGGCGCCGTGAAGTCTGCTCTCAGTCGAGCGAGTGCAACGCGACGAACGCGTCGCTCGCTCCACCCGCGTAGTCGGGCACGAGCGCGAAGCTCGTCGTCGGCAGATCGGTGACGTCGGTGTCGCCGGAGAAGTAGACCTTGCCGTCGCTCGGTCGCAGCGCGAGCGCTCGACCGCGGTCGCCTTCGAAGCCGGCGCCGACGACCGCGTCGCCGCCGAAGTACGTCGAGTAGACGAGCGTCGAACCGTTCGAGTCGTACGTGAACGCGCAGAGCACCGCGTCGATCGCGCCCGAGTAGGTCTTGCGGAACGCGTTCGACGTCGTCGGCACGTCCGCCGAGCTCGAGTTGCCGGTGAACACGATGCGTCCCTGTGCGTCGATCACCACCGACGCGGCATCGTCGTTGTCGCTGCCGCCGAAGTAGGTGCAGTAGTCGAGGTTCGCGAGCGTCGCGTCGAGCACCGCGACGAATCCGTCGGAGCCCTCCGGCCCGGACGCCGGGCCCGCGTGCGAGCCGTCGAGCGCGTTCGGCGTCACGGGGAAGGCGTTCGGACCGCTCTCGGGCGAGCGTGTCTGTCCGCAGACCACGACGTCGCCGAAGCTCGACAACGAGACGGCCTCGTTGGGTGAGATCGCGTCGCTCTTTGCACCACCGAGGTACGTGCACGCGAGCAATCCGCCGGTCGACGAGAACCGCGCGACGAATCCGTCGCCGAGGCTCGGCTCCGCCGGCCCTTCGTCGCCGTTGTACGTGACGTCGAAGCCGTTCTGCGCAGGGAAGCCTTCGCTGCCTTCGTCGGAGCGCGTGAAGCCGCCGACGTAGAGCGAGTTCTCGTCCGCCGCGAGCCGCAAGCCTGACCAACCCGCGTCGACGTCGCTGCCGCCGAAGTACGTCGCCCAGAGGATCTCGCCGGTCGGATCGAGCTTCGCGACCCACGCGTCCCAGTCGCCGTTCGCGTCCGCGTCGAAGAGCGTCTGTCCGACGGCCGCGGTCGCAGGGAAGTCGTTCGACTCGGTCATGCCCGACAAGTAGACGGAACCGTCGCTCGCGAGCGCGAACGCCGCGCGCGGCGACTCGTTCTGCGTGCCGCCGAGGCAACGCGAGAACTCGCACGAGCCCAGGTTCGACGAGAAACGCGCGACGAACGCGTCCCACGTGCCGGCGCCGCCCGTGTGCGCGTGTCCGCCGACGTGAGGGAAGTCGGTCGAGCCCGTGAAGCCGACGACCCAGATCTTGCCTTGTGCGTCGACTTGCACACCGTACGCGCGGTCCTCGCTCGAACCACCGATGTAGGTCCACGCGACGATCGAATGCAGGTCCTTCGAGAGGATCGCGACGAACGCATCGCTCGCGCCCACGAGCGACTTGCGCCAGCCGGGCACACCCGGGTAGAGGCTCGCGAAATCCGTCGCCGTCGTGTTGCCGCAGATCACGACGCGCTCGGTGCCCGGGATGACGCAGAGTCCCTGCGCTCGGTCGTTGCCGACGCCGCCGGTCTTGCCGCCGAAGTAGGTGCACGCGACGTTGTGCGCCGCGGCCGAGCCCGAACCCGAACCCCCGCTCGCACCTGACGATGTCGACGAGCTGCCTCCGCACGCTGCGAACGCGAGGGCCGTGACGAGCGCCGTGCCGAGCGCGCTCGCGAGCCCGCGCGATCGACGTCGTGCGTCCGCACCGCGGGATCCAGGTCGTTGCCGATCGTGCATCTTCGAAACCACTCCTGCCTGCTCCACTAGCTTCTTCGTCATCCGCCGGCGCCGTCGACTATCGATCCGTTCACTGCGCGGCCCGAGGAACGCACGGCCGCGTCCGCCTCGGTTGCTCGCCGCACGGTTCGAAAGTGCGAGTTCGCGCGCCAGTCCGCTCGCTCGATGTCCAACTCCCGCCCCCATTCCCCGGAGCGCACGTCCACGCCTGTCGTCGTCGGCATGCGTCGCGGGACTCGAGCCCGGCGGGCGGACTTACAAGGGCCGTGCCCGGACGTCGCTGCGCGTCGAGAACGCCGCAATTCGCTCGTCGCGCGAGGTCGCCGACGACCGTCGCGAGCGTTCGAAAGGGTCCAATGGCCGCCATCCGCGACGTCGTGGGAACCGACCGAAGCGCCGGACTCGAGGCGGCGTCGGTCGCTCCCGGAGTGCGCCGGTCTCCCGAGGCGCCGGCGGGCGGCGCTCGTCCAAGACACGCGCGCTCCGAGCGGATCCGTGCACCGCCGAGTGGCGCTGCGGAAGATCGCGGGCACACTGAACGTCCGTCCCGGCCCTTCCCCGAGGAGCGTCCTGCTCCGCCGTCGCTTCGCTTCCGCGTGCTGCGCCTTTCGCGGCACGCGCGTCCGCTCCTGCCCGAGCTCCACCTGCCATGCTCGAAACCCAAGCTCCGCTCTCCGCCGCCGACTTCGAGAAGACCGAGGCCTTCATCCACGCGGTGCGCGCGCGCGTCGGCACCGTCGTCGTCGGCCAAGACGTCGTCGTCGAGCGGTTGCTGATCGCGCTCTTCACCGGCGGCCACTTGCTGCTGCAAGGCGTGCCGGGGCTCGCGAAGACCCTGCTCGTCAGCGTGCTTTCGAAGTCGATCGACCTCGAGTTCGCGCGCGTGCAGTTCACGATCGACCTCTTGCCGTCGGACATCATCGGCGCGGAAGTGCTCGACCAACGTTCGAACGAGTTCCGCGTCCGCAAGGGCCCGATCTTCACCAACCTCCTGCTCGCGGACGAGATCAACCGCGCGGCGCCGAAGGTGCAGAGCGCGCTGCTCGAAGCGATGCAGGAACGCAAAGTGACGATCGGCACGACGACGTTTCGTCTGCCCGCGCCGTTCCTGGTGATCGCGACGCAGAACCCGATCGAGCAGGCGGGCACGTTCGAGTTGCCCGAAGCGCAGCTCGACCGCTTCATGCTCGTGCACAGGCTCGACTATCCGGGCCGCGACGAAGAGCGCGAGATCCTGGCGCGCAACGCTGCGCTCGGCATCCAACGCATGGACAAGGGCGCCGTGGTCAAGACGGAGTTCGACGTGCTCGCGGACGAACCCGTCGGTTCGAGCGCGGAGCTCGTCGGCGCGATGGAGGCCGTGCACCGCGTGCACGTCAGCGAGACCTTCGTCGAGCACGTCGTCGACCTGGTGACGCGCTCGCGCCACCATCGATCGGTCGCGCTCGGGTGCTCGCCGCGCGCCGGCATCTCGTTGATCAAGGCGTCGCGCGCTCGCGCGCTGATGCACGGCCGGCCGTACGTGATCCCCGAGGACCTCTTCGCGCTCGCGGAGGACGTGATGCTCCACCGCATGCGGTTGCGCTACGAAGCGATCGCCGACGGAGTGACGGGCCGCGACGTGCTCGCGGAGCTGCTGCGCGGTTTCGGCGGCGTCGAAGCGGAGAGCTGAGCGACGATGTCCTTCTTCCGGCGCGTCGAGAGGAGCGGCGAAGGCTGGATCGAGCAGTTGACCACGCTCGACACGCGGCGTTTCGCGCTCGCGGTGAGGAAACTCGCCGACGGGCTCGCGTACGGCGTCGATCGTTCGCCGTTCGTCGGTTCCGGCCTCGAGTTCGCGCAAGCGCGGCCCTACCAGGAAGGTGACTCGATCCGCGCGATCGACTGGCGCGTCACGGCACGCACGGGCAAGCACTTCGTGCGCGAGTACGAGACGCCGAAGAGCGTGCCGTGTTACTTGCTGATCGACACGTCGGCGTCGATGACGGTCGCGTCGAGCGAGACGAGCAAGTACGAGCTCGCGCTCCACGTCGCGGGCGGTCTCGCGTTCGCGGCGCTCGATCGCGCGAGCCCGGTCGGCGTCGTCGGCGTCGGCGAACGGGCCGTGCGCGTGGGGCTCAGCCCTTCGCGCGATCGCGTGATGCAGTGGCTGCTCGAGTTGCGCCGTTACCGCTTCGACGAACGCACGTCGCTTGCCGCGCGCATCGCTGAGCTCGCGCCGAGCCTCGCGCAACGTTCGCTCGTCGTCGTGCTCTCCGATCTCCACGAGCCGGCCGCGGTGGGAGCGATCAAACGTCTCGGTCAACGTCACGACTGCCTCGTGTTGCGTTTCGTCGATCCGGCCGAACGCACGCTGCGCGGCGCGGGCCTCCTGCGTGCGCGCGAAGCCGAGACCGGCCGCGAGTTCGTCACGCACGGCCGCGCACGGTGGAGCGATCCGACGGCGTGGAGCGCCGACTTCCGTCGCGCCGGCATCGACGAGCTCCTGATCCACGTAGGTGAGCCGTTCGAATCGCGGCTGCGCGAGCTCTTGCGCAATCGCGAGTGGTTCGGGAAGGGGACGCGCTGATGCTCGCGAGCCTGGTCCTCGCCTGCGCGCAAGCGTCGCAGCCCGCGGAAGCGGCTCATCCGGCGGAAGCCGTGAATCCGGCGCGGGCTGCGAATGCGACGCAAGCTGCGAGCCGTTCCGTGCAACTCGAAGCCCCGGTCGGACTCTCCGCCCGCATCGGCGACGTCGTGCTCGAGGGCAGCGAACTCGAAGTCGCGCCGCTCGCGTCCGATGCGCCGCTCGTCGTGCGCATCACGCGTTGCGCGCCTCACGGCGACGCGTTCCGTTACGACTTCGAGCTCGTCGCGCTCGAGCCGGGCCTCCACGACGTCGCGAGCGTCCTGCGGCGCAAGGACAACGGTCCGCTCGGCGATCCCGCGGCACTCGGTGCGCCGAAGCTCCTGGCCGTCGCGACGCTCGCGGAGGGTCGACTCACGCCGAACTCGCCGGAACCGCGCGAGAGCCCGCGGCTCGGCGGCTACACGACCACGCTGTGGCTCGGCGGCGCGGCGTGGCTCGTCGGGCTCGCCCTGCTGCTCGCGCTCGGTCGACGCAAACGCGCCGCGGAAGCCGCGGCGGCGCGACCCGCGACGCTCGCGGAGAAGCTCGAGCCGTTGGTGCGCCGCGCGGCGGCGGGCGAACTCGGCCGCGAGGAACGTGCGGCGCTCGAGCGCGGGCTCGTCGAGTACTGGAGCCGCAGGCTCGGTCTCGACGCGGAACGCCCGGAAGCCGTGCTGCCCAAGCTGCGCGCACACCCCGATTCGGGCCCGCTGCTGCGCGGCCTCGAAGTTTGGTTGCACGCGCCCGGGCCGCACGCGATCGACGTCGGTGCCTTGCTCGCGCCGTATCGCGAACTCGCCGCCGATGCGCTCGAGCTCGGTACACGGGCTCACTGAGCGAGAAGGCGCACACCGGAGACGAGTCCAGAGGAAGCCGCGAACATGGAAGCGCTCGACCTGTTCCGCCACGCGTGGGTGCTGACCTTCTTGGTCGTGCCCGCGGCGCTCGTCCTGCGCACTTGGATGCGCGCCGGGTTGTCGGTCGCGTTGCCGTTCGACCACGCCGGGACGCGGCGAGGCGCATGGCTCGGCGCGACGTTGAAGTGCGCGGAGACGTTGCCCGCCCTGGTGCTCGCGATGGCGATCCTGCTCGCCGCCGGCCCGCAGAAGTGGGACGTACCGAAGTCGAAGCGCGTGCTCACCAACATCGAGTTCTGCGTCGACGTGTCGGGCAGCATGACCGCGCCTTTCGGCGACGGCGATCGCTACGCCGCGGCGATGTCGGCGATCTCGGGCTTCGTGCAGGAGCGCCAAGGCGACGCGTACGGCCTGACGTTCTTCGGCAACAACGTGCTGCACTGGGTGCCGTTGACGACCGACGTCTCGGCGATCCTGCACGCGCCGCCGTTCATGCATCCGCGCAACCTGCCGTACTGGTTCGGCGGGACGATGATCGGCAAGGCGTTGCGCGCGTGCCGCAAAGTGCTCGTCGAGCGCGAGGAAGGCGATCGCATGGTCGTCCTCGTCAGCGACGGCGAGAGCTTCGACCTCTGGAACGGCGAGGACGAGGAGATCGCGAAGGAGCTCGTTCGCGACGGGATCGTCGTCTACATGATCCACATCGGCGAAGGCGAGATCCCCGAGAGCGTGGTGCGCATCGCAGGCCTGACTGGCGGCGAAGCCTTCAAGCCCGAGGACAAGGACGGGCTCGCGCACGTCTTCCGCCGCATCGACACGATGCAGAAGACCAAGCTCGAGAAGACCCGCTCGGAAGCGACCGACGACTTCGTGCCGTGGAGTCTCGTCGGACTCGGAGTGCTCGGCGCGTTGTTGCTCGCGGCGTTCGGCGTGAGGGCGACGCCGTGGTAGACGAGCTCCTCTATCCGCTGCTCGTCGCTGCGGCCGCGTTCCTGCTCGCGGCGGCGGCCGAAGCGCTGCACGTTCGCCGCGTGCGACGCGTCGCGACGCTCGCGTTCGGGCCCGGAGGTCGCGCACGCGCTTGGACACGCATCGCGCCGATCTCGCGCGTGCTCGCGGCGACCGCGGCCGCGTGGGGGCTCGCGACGCTCCTCTGGATCACGCCGGCGCGGTACGAGATCGGAGTCGACGCGACGCTCTCGTCGCGCGACCCCGAGCACATCCTGATCGCGCTGGACGTCAGTCCGAGCATGCGGCTCGTCGACGCGGGCCCGAAGAAACTGGAGAGCCGCATGGCGAGGGCCCGCGCGCTGCTCGAGTCGTTCTTCGACCGCGTGCCGCTCGAGGTCTGCCGCGTCAGCGTCGTCGCGTTCTACAACGGCGCGAAACCGGTCGTCGTCGACACGCAAGACTTCGAAGTCGTGCGCAACATCCTCGGCGACTTGCCGATGCACTACGCGTTCGAGGCGGGCCGCACCAAACTCTTCGACGGGCTCGAAGAGGCCACGAAACTCGCGAAGCCGTGGAATCCGAAGAGCACGACGTTGATCGTGCTCTCCGACGGCGACACGGTGCCCGCGACCGGCATGCCGCGCATGCCGCCGTCGGTGCGCAGCGTGCTCGTCGTCGGCGTCGGCGATCCGACCGTCGGCAAGTTCATCGACGGCCGGCACTCGCGCCAGGACGTCTCGACGTTGAAGCAAGTCGCCGCGCGGCTCGGCGGCTCCTTCCACAACGGCAACGAGAAGCAGCTCTCCTCCGCGCTGATCGCGGAAGCGATGGGGCTCGAGGATCAGAGCGTCTTCGCGAGACTCGAACGGCGCGAATACGCGTTGATCGCGGCGCTCGTCGGCGGGGCGTGGCTCGCCCTGCTCGGCCCGCTGCTCGCCGCCTTCGGCACGGCGCACCGACCGGGCCCGCGCTCGGTCGGGCTGCTCGTCCCAGAGCCCTCCGGAACGCGCGCCGTTCCGGGAAGCCGCGCGAACTCCGCACGTCCGGCGGAAACGAGTCCCTCCGCGCGGGGTAGAATCCCGGCGGTTTCGCTTTCCGCGCCGCTCGCACGCACAGGGAGGAACGCATGAGGAAGCTCGTCTTGTTCGGCTGGCTGCTCGCGCCCGTAGCGGGGCTCGCCTACCACTACGGTCCCGGCCAGGATCGACTGCGCGACGACGCGGCCGCCGCGGCGATCGAGCTCGCGGAGTCGCTCGCCTCCGATGCGCGTGCACGCGCCGCCGAAAGTGGCGACGCGGCAGCGCGTGGCCTCTGGGCCGAAGCGGAGCGTGCGTACGCCGACGCGCTCGCGCTCCTGCCGAACGGCCGCACCGACGAAGCGCGCAGGCTGCGGCTCGAGCAAGCGAAAGCGCAGATGTTCGTCAGTCAACTGCCGGAAGCGCGACGCACGCTCGAAGCACTCGTCGACGAACTCGTTGCGGATCCCAGAGCTTCGGCGGAGCTGCTCGACGAAGCGCGCTCGGCGCTCGCGAACGCGCAGTACTACACGACTTGGTTGCTGCGCCTCGAGGGCGCGCCGCGCGACGAATGGGAGCCCGAGATCGAAGCTTCGCGCCAGAACTACAAACTGGTCGCCGAACGCGCCGAACCGGGGGAAGCGAAGCGGCTCGCGACGGAGAACGTCGAAGCTTCGATTCGACTCGCGCGGATGGAGCTCGAGGACCTGCAAGGTCTGCCGCTGCCGTCGCAGTGAAAGGGCTGCGGAAGTGGCCGCGGTCGCGGTCACGGAAAGCAGAAGGGCAAGGGCGGTAACCAACCGAAGGATGCGCGAGGCGCCGGTTCCGGCCCGCCGCCGGACGGATCGGGTTCGTAGCGTCGTCGTCGCATCCGAGCTTTTCCGAATCTGGAGGCCGATCCACGGATCGGTGGAGGAGTGGCATGTCGAGTTGGAAGCTCGCGCTCGGTTTGATCGCCGTGGCGTGCATCGATCGAGCGGCGTCCGCCCAAGTCGTGGTGCAGTCGTTCGGCTACGGCGAGATCGTGATGATGGAGGGCGAGGAGTTCGATCCCGCGGCCGCCGCGCAAGCGTTGGCCGGCGCGCCGGCCGCAAACGCCGCGGCGGCGAGCCCGCGCCAACAGAAGCTCTCGCAACTCACGTTCGATCGCCGGCCTTCCGCGATCCTCGGTGCGTGGGCGAAGCCGCCGAAGGCCGACGAGCCCGCAGCGTCCACCGAGTCCACCGGGTCCACCGGGTCCGCCGGGTCCGCCGTGCCGACCTCGCCCGTCGAGCCCGGGGCGGCCGCCACCGCGGTCTCGCCCGCGCAGCCGGTGACCCGTTCGACCGCGACGGCGCCTGGTTCGACGGTGGCGACGCAGCCGGCGGATCCGACGACTGCCGCGCCCGACGCGCCCGAGCAGACGGCCGAACAGTTGGCAGCCGAAAAAGCCGCTGCCGAAGCGGCGCAGAAGGCCGCGGAAGAAGCTGCGAAGAAGGCCGCCGAAGCCAAAGCGCTCGAGAAGGAAGTCGCCGAGTTCCAACGCAGCGTGACGCTCGGCGAATGGCCGCTCGTCGAGGAGTACCTCGCCGGGCTCACCGAAGCGGAGCGCAAGGCAGGCTACAAACAACTGCTCGCCTCGCTCGCGCAGGGTCCTCGCGATCGACCGCAAGTTCCTCCGCAAGGTCAGCGGTACATCGAGCAGAACCGCTTCTCCACCGCGGACGTCGTCGCGCTCGCGCGCTGCGCGCCTGACGCGCTCGAGAAGGAGCACCTGACGTCGCTCGGCCGCATCCTCGCGGCTGCACTCGAACAAGGCCACCAAGTCGAGCGCTTCCTCGAGGAGGTGCGGTCGAAGCTCGCGACGCCGGAATGTCCGCTCGATCGCCGCCAGCTCGCGCTGCTGCTCGTCCACGCGAACCAACCGCTTTCGCTCGACGGACTCGTGCCGACGGTCGACGAAGCGGTCGCAGCGAACGACCGCGAAGGTTTGAACCTCATCTCGCGCCGGTGTCTCGCCGAACACGAACGCACGCAGGAGTCCAAGTGGCTCGAAGAGGCATGGGCCGCGACGCTCGCGGCTCTTGCGGTCGGCGAGATCGAAGAAGCCGCGAAGGACGAAGCGTTGCAGCGCGCCGTTTCGCTCGCGCCGCGCTTGAAGAAGGAGCTCGGCCAGGCGTGGCTCGACGAGAGCTTCACCTCGCGGCCCGAACGCGGCGTGGAGATCCTCTCGCGCATCGGAACCATCGCGTCGACGTCGCTCGCGAGCGAGCCGTGGAGCCAGGACGCGCGCTTCCAGCGGCTCGAACTCCAGACCACGGCCGCGAACGCGCTGCTCGCCGCGGCGCCCGAGCGCGCCGACGAATGGGCGCCCAAGCTGCAGCTCCTCGCGCTCAATTGGCTCGCCGAAGCCGAAGTCACGCACCAGTTCGACACGTCGACGTCGCTCGGACCGCGCCGCCAGCGCGACCGTTGGGGCAACTACTACTACTGGGGTTGGGACAACGGCCGCAACCCGAACGCGCCGACCGCGATCACGACCGACAAGATGCTGAAGATCCGGCCGAGCGACGCGTGGCTCGCGCGGCTCGAACGCACGCTCGTGCCGCGGTTCGAGATGGTCGTCGCCGAGCTCCTGCTCAAGGTCGGCGAAGACGACCAGGCCTTCCCGTACATCGAACGTCTCGCACAGACGCTGCCGCGCCAAGCCAAGGGCCTCGCCGACGAGTTCCTGCGCGTGTGGACGAAGAACCACGATCCGAACCAGTCGCGGCAGCAGGAGAACGAGTACATCTTCTTCTACGGGTTCGAAGAGCGCGCGAACGGCATCCCGCTGACGCGCTCGAAGCAGGAACGCAACCTCGCCGAGCTCGGGGATTGGGTCGCCAAGCTCCGCGCGCTGCCGATCGAAGTCGACGACGAGCTCGTGACGGCGGCGTTCACGACTGCGCACAGCACGGCCGAGGTGTACCGCCTCGAGACGATCGAAACCGTGTTCGGCTCGCTCTCGAAGCTCGAGCCCGACACGCTCGCGGCGTTGATCGGCGGTATGCGCGGCAACTTGCTGACGATCTGGCGCGATCCGGCGGTGCAAGAGGACAAGAAAACCAAACGCCGCAAGCAGGACATCGAAGCAGAGGTCCTGCACGGATACGAGCTCGCGTCGCGGACGGTCGACAAAGCGCTCGCCGATCACGCCACGAGTTGGCGCCTGCACGTCGCGAAGGCGGCGTTGATGCACGACGAGAACGACTTCCGTCGCGAACTCGCGAAGGACAGCGAGTTCGGCGCGCGCCGTGAGGCCGCGTTCGCCGAGTTCCACCGCGGAGCGGAGCTCTACGCGGAGGCTGTCGCGACGCTCGAGGAGGAGCAGGAGTCGACGGAAGCGTACGACCTCTGGTTCCACGCAGCGCTGGGTTCCTGCGACCTGCGCGCGCTCGACCAGGACAAACAGCTCGCGCCGAAGGAGATCCCGTTGATCCGTGCGGCGCTCGCGGCGCTACCCGCCGACCGAGTCGAGCGCCACGTCGGCAAGTTCGCCGGCTCGCTCTTCACGCGCATGTCCGCCGTCAAGCCGGTGTGCAAGGTGCGCTTCGTGCGCGAAGGGCTCGCGATCGCCGGTGAACACGAGCTCGCGCACGAAGCCCGCGAAGTCTTCGACTATTACAACGACCTCGTCACCGAGATCCAGTTGCGCGCGACGCTCGACGGCACCGACCGAGTCGGAGACGACGCGCCGTTCGGGCTGCTCGTCGAGATCCGGCACACGAAGGAGATCGAGCGCGAAGCAGGCGGCTTCTCGAAGTACCTCCAGAACCAGAACTCGGTGCAGTTCGCCTACAACTACGGTCGCCCGCCCGAGGACTACCGCGACAAGTTCGAAGCGGCGGCGCGCACGGCGCTCGGCGAGCAGTTCGAAGTGCAATCGGTGACGTTCAACGAGCCGTCGATCCGCTCGAAGGCCGACGCCGAGTACGGTTGGCGTCGCACGCCGTATGCGTACCTCTTGTTGAAGGCGAAAGGACCGCAGGTCGATCGGGTGCCGTCGCTCAGGCTCGATCTCGACTTCCTCGACACCACGGGCTACGCCGTGCTGCCGGTCGAGTCGCCCGCGATCCCGATCGACGCGAGCTCGCGGGGCGAGCGCGCGCCGTTCGAGAAGCTCTCGATCGTGCAGACGCTCGACGAGCGGCACGCGAAGGACCAGAAACTCGTGCTCGAAGTGAAAGCGACGGCGCGTGGTCTCGTGCCCGAGCTCGCCGAGCTCGTCGCCTTCGCTCCGGAGGGGTTCGACGTCAAGGCGACCGACGATCAGGGGCTCTCGATCGCGAAGTTCGACGAGGACGGCGAGCGCGTGCTGTCCGAACGACTGTGGACGCTGACGCTCGTCGCGAAGCCGGAGCTCGAGCGCCTGCCGACGAGCTTCGCGTTCGCGACGGCGAAGGTCGAAGGTGCGACCGTCGAACGTTTCCGGTTCGTCGACGCGGACCTCGTGCCCGCCGAAGCGTCGATCGCGCTCGACGGCAGCTACGGAGAGCCGAAACGGACCTGGGTCTACTGGCTCGCGGGCGCGCTCGTCCTCGTCGGCGTCGGCGGCTTCTTCTGGTCTCGGCGCGAGAAGACCGTCGTGCTGGTGCCGCAGCGTTATCGCGTGCCGACGGACGTCAATCCGTTCACCGTGCTCGGGCTGCTGAAGGAGATCGAACGCCACGACGGGCTCGACGCCAGTGCGCGCACGGAGCTCGCGTCCGCGATCACTGCCGTCGAACGCGGCTACTTCGCCGACACGCCCGGGGAGAAACCCGATCTCCGCCACGTCGCAGAGACGTGGAGTTCGCGAGTGTCGTGAACGTGCTCGGTCAGTGGACCGAGCACGAGATGCACGGATCGTAGGCGCGCACCAGCATCGCGCAGAGCCGTTCCGCCTCGCGGTCCGACACGCCGCGTTTGGCGAGCGAGTGGACGAGCGCCACGACGTCGTTGTGGATGTTCTTGTTGTTCTGCGTCGTCGGGATCACGCAGTCCGCGGACACGACGTAGCCTTCCGAGTCGTAGGTGTAGCGGTGGTAGAGGATCCCGCGCGGCACTTCGACGGCGCCCACTCCGCTCCCGGCGCGCGGCACGACCGGTGCGCGTAGCTCCGCGTCGCTCGGCGCGGCCTGGATCTCGTCGATCGAGAGCAGCGCTTCGTGCACGCAGTGGACGAGCTCGACGAGCTGCGCGAGATCGTTCCGATACGGGTTGTGGTCGATCGGCGCGAGGCCGAGCGCCGCGGCGACCTTCTTCGCTTCCGGGCGGAGGAAGCGGAAGTTGTTGTTGAAGCGCGCGAGCGCTCCGACCGCGAAGGAATCCCGCGACAGGCGGCACCATTTCGACGTGCCGTGTTCGACGACGTATTCGTTGGTCATCGCGCGGTACTCGTCTTCGTCCTTCTCGACGCCGTCGGTCGAGATCAGACGGCCGCCGATCCAGGGATACGAGCCCTCGCCCTTCAACGCGACGAATTCGGTCTCGCGCTCGAACTCGGGCAGCTTGAACCCGCGGAAGAGCTGCACGGCGGACTCGAGGTCTGGCAGCACGGAGACGAGTTCGTGCCGCAACCGATCGAGATCCGCGCGCGCCGGTCGCACCGCCATGCCGCCGACTTGGATCGAGACCGGGTGCGTGGTGCGGCCCGCGACGACGTCGCACAACCGATTGCCGACGCCTTTGAGCCTCGCGGCGAGCGCGACGACGTCGGGACAGGCTTCGACGAGCGGCAGGACGCTCGGCAAGTCGAGGAAATCCGGCGCCGCGAGGAAGAAGAGGTGCAGCGCGTGGCTCTGGATCGTCTCGCCGTGTTTCGCGAGCAAGCGCAGTTTCGCGGCGAGAGGCGGCGGCTCGACTCCGAACGCTCGTTCGGTCGCGCGCACCGACGCCAGCGTGTGCCCGATCGAACAGATGCCGCAGATGCGCGAGACGAGCAGCGCCGCGGTGCGGAAGTGCTTCCCTTTGAGCATCACTTCGAAGTAGCGCGGCGTCTCGACGACTTCCCAGCGCGCGTCGACGACCGAACCGCGGTCCACGCGCACGATCACGTTCCCGTGACCTTCGACGCGGGGCAAATGGTGCAGATCGACGTTGAGCGTGACCTTCATGACCTCACCTCGAAGCCTCCGAAGAAGCTCATGCGTTCATCGAGCTCGCGTTGAGAGAAACCGCGTTCGCGTACCATCGAGCGGAACGCTTCGACGTTGGCGTCGAGCGCCGGTCCGCGGCAACCCCAACAACCGAGCCCGCCCGCTGGACACGGCGCATCGCAGCCCGCGCGCGAGATGGCGCCGAGACACAACTCGCCGCGCTCGTACAGGCACGTCGTGAAGCGTTGTTTGCACTCGACGCACACGGGATAGACCGGGAGCTGGAACGGCAGGTCCATCATCAAGTGCTGGACGATGCGCTCGACTTCCGGCTTGTTGACCGGGCAGCCAGGGATCTCGAGGTCGACCGGCACGATTTCCTTCACCGCGCGCACCGGCAACGTCTCCTTCGGATGCGCGCCGTACACCTCGCGGTTCGCCGCGACGAGATCGCACGCGTTCTTGAGCCGATTGACGCCACCGAAGCACGCGCACGAGCCGAACGCGACCAGCGTCTTCGCCTTCGCGCGGATCGACTTCAGCCGCTCGACTTCGTCCGCACGGCTGATCGAGCCTTCGACGAGCGCGATGTCGTACGTGTCGTCGCGCGCGGCGCTCGCTTCGCGGAAGTTGACGATCTCGACGCACGCGAGGAAGTCGGCGAGCGACTCTTCGTGGTTGACGAGCTGCAGTTCGCAGCCTTCGCACGACGTGAAATCGAAGATGCCGACCTTCGGACGCCGCGGTTCGATGCGCAGGTACTTCATGGCGGTCTCCTCAGATGCTCTCTTTGAGGTTCATCACCGACCAATAGTCGAAGACCGGCCCGTCGATGCAGGTCGACGTGTGACCGACGTTGCAGCGATAGCACTTGCCCATGCCGCAGTGCATGCGCCGCTCGAGCGACACGAACATGCGGTCCATCGGCACGCCGCGGGCGCTCAAGCGCGAGCAGACGTGTTTGAACATCACGGGCGGCCCGCACACGATCGCGAACGTGTCGTCGGCGTCGAGCGTCAGACGGTCGAGCAGGTGCGTGATCAGGCCGACTTCACCCTTCCAATCGGCATCGGCGTGTTCGACGGCGATCGAGAGCTCGACGCCGCCGACCCGGCGCCACGTCTCGTATTGGTAGTCGAAGAGCAGTTGGCTCGGATCCTTCGTGCCGTAGAGGATGTGGACGCGGCCGTACGCCGCGCGGTTCTCGGTGATGTCGAAGATCGGCGCCCGCAGCGGCGCCAGTCCGAGGCCGCCGGCGATCAAGAGCACGTCGTGGCCCTTCATCTGTCCCGTCGGGAAGTGCGTGCCGAACGGACCGCGCAAGCCGACTTTCGCGCCCGGCCGCGCCCGGTGCAGCAGGTTCGTCACCGTGCCGGCGCGGCGGATGCAGAGTTCGATGTAGGCCTTGTTCGACGGCGAGCTCGATATCGAGATCGGCACTTCGCCGTAACCCGGGACCTCGAGCATCACGAACTGACCCGGCAGGAAACCGAACGTCGCACGCTCGGCGTCGTCGTCGATGCGGAGCTGGAAGAGCTTCTCCATGTCCGTCAACGGCACGATCGTCGTGATCGTGGACTTGAAGTTCCTGTCGACGTGCTGGAGGCGGTAACGCTGGTTGAAGTCGACGACGCCGCGGAAGCTCGCGCCGCGTGTGATGTCGACGCCGTGCAGGATCCGAGTCATCGGCGTTCCTCCGCTTGCAGGTCGGCGATGACATCCGGCGGATTGATGCCGACGAGGCACGCGTGTCCGCAGCGATTGCAGCCGACGCAGTTGGGTTCGTCGTAGGCTTCGACGAAGCCGCGGTGTTGGTGGTAATAGCGATACTTGAGCCGGCTCTCGCGCGTGGGTCGGAAGTTGTGGTTGCCGGCGACCATCGCGAAGTCGAGCAGGTTGCACGAGTGCAGTTGTTTGACTTTGGCGCCGCAGCGGAAGTCGATCGACACGCGCTCGTGGACGCCGTAGCAGTAGCACGTCGGGCACACCATCGCGCACGCGCCGCAGCTCAAGCACTTGTCGCCCCACTTCTTCCAGAGCTTCGACTCGAACTCGATGTCGAGCAGACTCGGCAGGTTCTGGACGTCGACGTGCGTCTCGAACGCGTCGGCGATGCGGTGCCGCAGCGCGAGGTAGTCTGCGCGGTCCTCGTCGGTGATCGCCTTCGCGTCGACGCGCTGGAGCAAGCCGAAGCCGCGGTCCGAGCCGATGGCGACGAAGTAGCGTGTGTCGAGGTCGCTCAGGAAGAGATCGAAGCCGCGTTCGACCAAGTCCGCGCCGACCGAGCGACAGAAGCACTTCGGTCCGGGCAAGTGATCGATGCCGATGATCAGCGTGTTCTTGCGCCGCGACAGGTAGTACGGGCTCGGGAACGTGTCGCGCGTGAACACCTTGTCGAGCTTGACGAGCCCGTTGATGTCGCACGCGTGCATGCCGACGATGACGCGTGGGTGCACTTGATAGCGGATGTCCTGCGTCCAATCGTCGTCGCCGAAGCGGTAGCTGCAGAGATCCTCGCGGTAGGGGAGGAAGTACGTCTTCGGCGGGAACTCCGTGTTCGCGTAGTCGAGCGCGAGCTCGTCGAAGGCGCTCACCGGCAGGAATTGGTGGAGCGGTTCGCCGCGCACGTTCGTGCCGACGCGTTTCGGGCCGACCACTTCGTTCGCGGCGAGCAGGAGCTCGACCAGTTTGCGGAACTCGGCCTTCGCCAGGGTGCGGAAGAGCATGCGGGCCTCCGTCGTGTGCCGTCGAACGGAACATTGTCCCGACGTGCGAGCGCGCTTCCATTCCACAGAGCGCGTAGCGCGCCACCGACTGCGTCGTGGGGCTGAAGCGACGTACGCATCGCCGCGAGTCCGACTACCTCCTCTGCCGCAGTGTGCGCGCTCGACGTTCCGCTCTCGCCACGTCGCGTGGACCGCGCGCGTACGTCGTCGCCTGGCGCTCGTGCGTCGGCTCGAAGAGTTGGCGCTCGCCGGCCGCGCGGCGTAGCGTGAGCGCCTTCCTCGAGGACCACCCACCGATGACAGGCTTCATTCGACACATTCCCGGCATCAAGGATCGTCCTCGCGAGCCCGCGAGCGGTTGCAAGGGCATCGGCGTGATCGGCTTGCACGAAGGTCGTACGTTGCTCGTCGGACTCGAACGCATCGCGAGTGCGAGAGCCGTCGCGGGCTGCGACTTGTCGGACGAGAAGCTCGCCGCGTCACGCGCGGAACGGCCGGAGCTCTTCTACACGACCGACTACGACCAGCTGCTCGCGCGGGCGGACGTCGAGATCGTCGCGATCTACACACCGGACGCGAGCCACGGCGAGCACATCGTGCGCGCATTCGAGGCCGGCAAGGACGTGATCTGCACGAAGCCGCTCGTCAATTCGGTCGTGGACGCGAAACGGGTGCTCGCGGCGGCCCGGCGTACGAAACGCCGTTTGTTGGTCGGTCAGAGCACGCGCTTCTTCGAGCCGTTCCGGCGCCAGCGCGCGGCGTTCGAGCGCGGCGAATTCGGTGCGCTCGAACTGGTCGACGCGCACTACATCCACCGGATGGACTGGTACTACGCGAAGAGCCCGTGGGCCGCTCGCGACACCGACTGGGTCTTCCTCGGGCTCAGTCACCCGGTCGACCTCGTGCGCTGGTACTGCGGAGAGATCGAAGAAGTGCACGCGTTCGGCTCTCGGAGCGCGCTCGGTCGCGAGCACGGTCTGGCGGGTTTCGACGTGTACGTCGTCAATCTGCGCACGAGCGACGGGCGCATCGCTCGGGCGATGGGGCACTACGGCTGCGAAGAGCTGCCGGCGGCACGCAACGCGATCGAACTCGTGCTCTACGGTTCGCGCGGCACCAGCCTCGCGCAGTACCACGACATGCGGTACGTGCACACGGCGGACGACGGCACGCAGGTGATCGAGGATCCGCTCTATGCGCTGCGGCATTGGTACTTCAACAGCGAGGTCCACGGCATGCACTACGGCGAGTTCGCGAACTACGCGGATCACTTCGCGCGCGGCTTGCTCGACGGCACGCCGTGTTCGCCGGAGCTCGAGGAGGGCCTCGAGACGTTCTGCGTGATGGAAGCGGTGCGTCGTTCGGCGCACGAACGCCGACCGATCGCCGTGCGGACGGTCCGCAACGAGGTGTTCGCGTGAGCGACTCTCGACCGCGGCTCGTGGTGCTCGGTTCTCTCAATCTGGATCTCGTCGTGACTGCCGATCGCGCGCCCGGGCCCGGCGAGACGGTCCTCGGCGCCGGCTTCGCGACCCACGCCGGGGGCAAAGGGGCGAACCAAGCGGTCGCCGCGGCGAGACTCGGGGGAAGCGTGCGGCTGATCGGCGCGGTCGGCGACGACGCGCATGGTCGCGAGCTCCTCGAAAGCGCACGCCGCGCGGACGTCGAGGTCGAGCACGTCGCCGTGCGAGCGGGCGTCCCGACGGGAGTCGCGGCGATCACGGTCGATGCGCGCGGTGAGAACCGCATCGTCGTCGCCCCGGGCGCGAACGCGACCGTCGATCCGCCGACCGTCGAACGCGCACGTGCGGCCTTCGTCGGTGCACGGGCATTCCTCGCGCAGCTCGAGACGCCGCTCGACGCCGTGCTCGCGGGTGCACGGCACGCGCGTGCGGCGGGCGCGACGACGATCCTGAACGCGGCGCCTGCGCGGGAGCTCTCGGACGACGTCCTCGCGGCGTTCGACGTCCTGATCGTCAATCGCGGCGAGGCGGAGCTCCTCGCCGGCGCGAAGCAAGTCGGCGACGTCGAAGCACTGCTCCACGAGCTCTCGCGCCGCGGGCCGCGCACGGTGGTGGTCACGCTCGGCACCGCGGGCTCTCTTGTTCGGTCCGACGGACGCGTGACGCGGCAGGCTGCGTTCCCGATCGAAGCGTGCGACACGACGGCGGCCGGCGACGCGTTCGTGGGTGCGTTCGCCGTCGCGCAAGCGTCCGGCGCCGAGCTGGCCGCCGCATTGCGGCGGGCTTCCGCAGCAGGTGCCTTGGCATGCACCCGGGCGGGCGCGCAGCCTTCGTTGCCCACGCGCGCGGAACTCGACGCGTTTCTCGCAGTCC
This sequence comes from Planctomycetota bacterium, assembly GCA_023150475.1. GTDB lineage: Bacteria > Planctomycetota > UBA1135 > UBA1135 > JACRIN01. Next base: position 111,474 of record JAKLKU010000012.1, on the reverse strand, counting down.
GCGCGTGACGTTCGTAGCGTTCGCGACAAGTCGGCGGCCATGAAGCATTTCCACGGCGTTCTTTCCGCGGCGCTCGCGGCGACTCTGGCAACGCCGTCCTTCGCCGACGTCCGCGTGGCGGACGTCTTCGGCGAGAGCATGGTGATCCAGCGCGAGCGGCCGATCGTCGTGTGGGGCGAAGCGAGTCCGGGCGAGCGCGTCGAGGTCGCACTCGCCGCGTCGCGAGCATCGACCACGGCCGGCGCGGACGGTCGTTGGCGCGTCGAACTCGCTGCGCTCGGCGCGGGCGGGCCGCACGAGCTCGTGATCCGCGGCACCAACGTCGTGCGGATCGGCGACGTGCTGGTCGGCGACGTCTGGCTGTGTTCCGGGCAATCGAACATGGAGTGGGCGGTGCTCCACTCGGACGGCGCCGAGACCGCGCGTGAAACCGCCGATCCGTCGAAACTGCGTTTCCTGCGCGTGCCGCACGCCGACGCGACGGAACCGCAGACGCGTTTCGACGGCCAGTGGCAACGCTGCACTCCGGAGACCGTCGATGGCATGAGCGCCGTCGGCTGGTACTTCGCCGTCGAGATCGCGGCGAAGCTCGACGTGCCGATCGGACTCGTCCAAGCGACGAAATCCGGTGCGCCGGCGGAGCCGTTCGTGCCACGCGCGGCGCTCGAGGCCGATCCGGAGCTCGCTCCCGCGCTGAGGCGGCTCGCGCGCGCCGAGAAGTCGCGGCCGGGCGCTCTGTACAACGCGATGATCGCGCCGCTGGCGCCGTTCGGGTTCCGCGGCGTGCTCTGGTATCAAGGCGAGTCGAACGTCGAGTTCGCCGGCACGTACCGGCGGCTGCTGCCGACCCTGATCCAGAGCTGGCGAGCCACGTTCGCCGATGCGGAACTGCCGTTCCTGATCGTCCAATTGCCGAGCTGGGGTGAGCCCGCGCGAACGCCGGCGGAAAGTCGTTGGGCGGAATTGCGTGAAGCCCAAGCGCTCGCACGCGTGCTGCCGAACGTCGAGTGCGCCGTGACGCTCGATCTCGCTGCCTCGACGGAGGTGCACCCGCGCGAGAAGCGGCCGATCGCGCGCCGCTTGGCCTTGCTCGCCCGTGCCCGCGTCTACGGCGAGCCGCTCGACGCGTACGGGCCACGCATGCGCTCCGTCGAGTTCGAGGGCGCGCGAGCGCGCGTGCGATTCGACCACGCGGACGGTCTGCGTTCCGCCGCGCGCGCGGTGCGCGGCTTCCAACTCGCCGGGGCCGACCGTGTGTGGCACTTCGCCGACGCATGGATCGAAGACGGCACGGTCGTCGTGCGTTCGGACGCCGTGCGTCGTCCGCTCGCCGTGCGCTACGGCTGGTCGGATCTCGCGACCGAGGGACCCGCGACCGTCGACTTGTTCGACGGTTCGGGTCTGCCCGCCGAACCCTTTCGCAGCGACGATTGGACGGCGGCGCCGAGCGCGAAGCCTCGAGCGCGTTGAGACGTGTCCGTGGCGCTCGCGGGCAGGCTCGCGCTCGCGAGACCTTTCCGCTCGTGAGCGCGGCCTCGACGCGGACCCGCAAGCGCGCGCCGCGCAGGTTTTTCCGCCGCCTCGCGCGCGTTGACGGTTCAGAACGAGAGGGCTCTAATGCCGATCTTTCGCTCTCCCGTCCGTCCGTCCGCATGCCGCCCCTTCCCCGTTGGTTCGCCAGGGTCAAGGCCCTGTTCGGGGCCGCCGGCCAGGGCTCCGAGATCGATTGGCCGGCGTGGGAGGCCCGGATCCGCAGGATCGTCGCCACCGAAGTCGACCGGGTGATCCCGTACTTCCCCGAGGACGGGGTGATCGTCGACGTCGGGGCGAACATCGGGCTCTTCACCGCGACTCTGCTCGAGCGCCGACCCAAGGCCAGCGCGATCTGTTTCGAGCCGGTCGAGAGCTTCTGCGAGCGCTGTCGGGAACGCTTCGCGGGCAACCCGAACGTTCGCGTCGAGCACCTCGCTCTCGGCAACAAGAACGAACGCGCCACCATCTACAAGCCGACCCACAATCCGGGCGGCAACTCGCTCGTCCGGATCCAAGTCGAGAAGTACACGTCGAAGAACCGCGTGAGCTGGGAGCGCGAGGAAGTCTCCGTGCGCGTCTTCGACGACTGGGCGCGCGAAGCGGGCATCCAGCGCGTCGACCTGGTCAAGACCGACACCGAGGGGCACGACTACGCCGTGCTGCAAGGCGTGTTGCCGTTCCTGGAGCGCACGGGCCAGCGGCCGGTGATCCTGTCCGAGCTACTGGCGAAGAGCCTCCACCACGCGTGGGACGAGCAGAATGCGGTCGTCGAACGGCTATACGCGCTCGGCTACGGCCACGTCGATCTCGAACACATGCGCGAGATCGAGGACATCCTCTTCCTCCCGAGCGGCGCACGTCCGCGGAGTTAGGCGACGATGTTCTTCGGTCGTCTGCTCGAGCGCATTCGCGACCGCTTCGTGCGGGATTCGATCACGCTCCAGATCGGTGCGGCGGTCACTGCCATCGGCAATGCCACGTCGGGTTTGTTGCTCGCGCACATCCTGCAAGCCGACGGCACCGGTCAGTTCTACGTCGCCGTTTCGCTGTACTCGTTCCTCTGGTTCGTCGTCAACCAGGGCTTCGTGCAGGCGACCGTCACGCAGGTCGCCGCGGCGAACTCGCGCGGCCTCTCGGAGAAGGTCACGGGCTGGACTGCGTGGCTGCTGAAGTCGAGCGTCATCTTCGGCGTGTTGTTGATCGTGCTCGGGTTCGTGACGCTGCCGACGGTCGCCGAAGTCGTCCTGAAGGAGGATCGTCAACTCGGCTGGTGGGCAGCGTGGCTCTCGATCTCTCCGCTGCTCGAGACACCGCGTGTCGTCGCGTGCGCCGTGCTCCAGGGAACGCGGAACATGCTCGCGCTCGCGCAAATCGAGAACGCGCAAGAGGCCATGCGCGTGTTCCTCGTGCTCGCCGGAGCGACCATCACTCGCTCGCCCGAAGGTGCCGTGCTCGGCACCGTGATCGCTTCCGCGTTCGGATCGTTGATCGCGATGGAGGTCTATCGGCGTGAACGCAAGAAGCCCGGCACGGCGCTTCCACGCGCGTCCGCGATCATCGCGTTCGTGCCGAGGGCTCCGTTGCTCTTCGGGATGCGGCTCGGCTTCAAGCTCGGCATCGTCCGCGGGTTGAACGCGCTCTGCCTCGAGATCGTCCCCACGCTCCTGCTCGCGCGCTTCGGCACCACGGCGTGGGTCGCGTACATGCGCAACGCGCAGCGCCTGATGCGCGTGCTCAGCGTCGTGATGCAGGGCATCAGCCGAGCCGCACTGCCGACGTTCAGCGAGCGGGCCGGTCTCAAGGACATGGACGGATTGCGTCGCGCGTATTGGAAGGCGAGCACGCTCTCCGGGACGATCATCACGGCCGGCGGCGTCTTGCTGCTTCCCGGCCTGTGGCTCGTGCTGCACCTCTTGCCGCACGACTTCTTCGACCCGGTCTGGGCGCTCTGCCTGATCCTCGCGCCGGGTTTCGTGGTGATGTCGTTCTCCAGCGCGAACGACGCGTTCTATATCGTCACGGACACGCTCAAGGTCGGCGTCCGCATCACGGTGATCGGAGCAGCGATCAGCGTCGTGATGCTCTACCTGCTCGCTTGGTGGCATCCGACGACCGGCGTGGCGTGGGGGCTCTCCTTGATGATGGCTTGCAGCGCGATCCACCTCTTCTACGCCGCGTGGTACTTCCGCAAGCACGCGCACGAGAAGCTGCCCGTGCCCGAAGAAGCGACCGTGCCGACCGTCGAGCCGTCGGCCGACGTCTGAAAAGGTCAGGGTCCCGCGGCTCGCGAAGAGCCGCAGGACCCCTGCGCACGTTCCGGTGTCCGGTGCGTCACTGCGACGACCGTTGCACCCATCCCCGAAGGTCTACGGAGACGTCCAGTAACCCTCTACCCAGACCTGGAACCTGCGTGTTTCGTAGTGGCCGGGCTCTTCGATCGAGCGCCAGTAGCCCGCGCGGACCAACACTCGTTGCCGACACCCGCGGTAGTCGCGTCGCCACTCGTAGACGGGTTCGACCCAGACGCGGCGGCATTCACCGGGGACCCACACGCGCTCCTCGCGACTCTCGTAGTGCCCGGGCACCCACACGCGGTACGCAGGGCGGCACTCCGAGCGCTCGCCGTGGCGAAAGCCGATCGAGATCGAGCCGTGTTTGAAGTGCTTCTTGAAGCCGAGTTCGACGACTTGCGCGTCCGACCGGCCGGCGAGAGCTCCGACGGCGATCAAGGGGAGCAACAGAGCGGAGAGCTTCATGGGCGTGTCCTTCGTCGTGGCCGGGTCGGGGTCGCCGCGGCGACGATCTCCAAAGCCAACGTCGTGCCGCCGCGGCCCGCGCTCGGCCGAACCAACGCTTCGACAAGGGCTTAGGACGGATCGCCTGACCGTCGACGCGCGTGCTCGGCCGTCCGTCGCCGGCCATCCGCGGAGTCAGGTGTCCTCGCGCGGGTGCAGTCGCAACACCGGCGCCGGTCTGCGATGCTCTCGCGCTCGGTCCATGTTCTTCGCTCTCGCTCTCGGCGCGGTCGTCCAAGCGCCCGACTATCGCGTGCCGACGGGTTTCGCAGTCGAGCCGGTCGGCGAGCTCGCGCGCTCGTTCCTCGCGCTCACCATCGATCGCGACGGTCGGCTCTTCCTCGCGGTCGAGTCGGGGCCGATCGTCTGGCTCGCCGACCGTGACCACGACGGGGCGTACGAGTCGACCGGCGAGCTCGCGAGCGGCGTAGAGAGCGCGCAGGGCCTGTGTTGGCGAGGCGACGAACTGTGGGCGGTCGGTCGGCGCGACGGCGCGGACGGTGTGTTCGCGATCGAGACGGATCCCGAGCACACGACCGTGCGCCGCGTGGAGCAGCGGTTCGCCATCCTCGGCGCGAACGGCGACGATCCGCCGGGCGAGCACGGCGCGCACGGGCTCGTCGCTGGACCCGATGGCGCGCTCTACCTCAGCGTCGGCAACCACGCACGCCTCGCGACTCCGCCGGAGAGCGCGTCGCCGCTCGTCGCGGGCTACGAAGGCACGCTCGGCGAACCGTTCTACGACCCGAATGGGCACGCGACGCACGTCCGTTATCCGTGCGGGTACGTGGCGCGCCTCGACCCCGACGGAGCGACTTGGCGTTACGTCGCGGTCGGTCTGCGCAACGCGTACGACCTGGCGTTCGACGCGCGCGGAGAGCTCTTCACGTTCGACAGCGACATGGAGTGGGACGTCGGCCTGCCGTGGTACCGCGCGACGCGCTTCCTCCACGTCGTCGACGGGGCGGACTTCGGCTCGCGCACCGGCTCGTATCCTTGGGCCGACTGGTACGACGACGCGTTGCCGCCGATCGTCGAGGCCGGCCGCGGTTCGCCGACCGGCGTCGTCGTCTACGAACACGACGCGTGGGGACCGAGCTGGCGCGGCGCCGTGCTCGGCGCGGATTGGGCGCGAGGACGCATCGTCGCGCTGCGCGTCACGCGTGACGGCGGGGGCCTTCGCGGGGAGCTTGAGACGTTGCTCGAAGCTCGACAGGGCTTCAACGTCACGGACCTCGACGTCGGACCCGACGGCGCGCTGTACTTCACGAGCGGCGGCCGCGGCGTGATCGGGCGGATCGAGCGGTTGGTCCGACGCGGTGATTCGGTTCCGGCGGACGGCGGACGCGCGCGGACGGTCGCCGCGATCCACGCACTCGACCGAGCGGAGCGCGCGACGATCGCGGCGGCTGCGACGCCAACCGCGGAGCTCGTCGCGGCACTGGCGCACGACGACGTCGACGTGCGCGCGCGAGGTGCCTACTGGCTCGGGCGGCGACTCGAACGTACGGCGAGCGCGGAGCTCCTCGCACTCGCAGCGAAGGCTGCTCGCGATCGTTCTCCGGCGGTGCGGGCCGAGGCTCTGCGCGCGTTCGGGCTCGCGCGAGCGTGCGACGACTCCGGCCGCGGTGCAATCGTCGCGGCGCTCGCGGAAGCCGATCGGATCGTCCGACACGCGGCGCGGTTCGCTTGGGACCGCGCGGTGGGCCCGAGTTCGTCCGCGACGCCGAACGTCGATCCGCTGCTGTGGGTGCGGCGCTGGGTCGAAGAGCATCCGGCGCCGCTCGACGCCGCGGCGCAGCACGAGCCACGGACGCTCTATTTGCCGCAAGCGCTTCCGCAGAGCGTCGACGCGTGGCTGGTGATGGCGCGCGCGCTCCAACTCGGGCTCGCGGAGCTCGGAGCGGACACCGTGCTGCAAGGCCAAGGCGTCGACTGGGACCGCGCGTTGCTCAACGCGTTCCCGCACGCGGATTTCCGGGTCTCGCGGATGCTCGCCGAGCTCCTTGCCGTCCGCGATCGCCGAGGCGCGCGCGAGCGCTTGCTCGCGGAGCTCGCGACCGAATCCGATCGGGTGCAGCGCTTGCACTACGCGTTCGCACTCTCCGAGTGCGGGACCGCGTGGACCGACGCGGAGCTGCGCGCGTATTTCGGCTTCCTGGACGAAGCGGAGGCCTGGAGCGAAGGCGGCGCGAGCTACGCTGGGTACCTCGAGCGCCTGCGCGAGCGTTTCGACGATCGGCTCGGACTCGAACGCAAGCATGCGCTCGCGACGAGCGCGCCGCTCGGCGTGCGGACGCTCGCGCGGTTCGTGCGTGAAGCGGCCGCGGCTCGGCCGGGCGATCCCGAGCCGATCACGGCACTCGTGCCGGCGCTGAAGTACGCATGGGTCGCGGCCGAAAGAGGGCGCGCCGAGCTCGAAGTTCGAAACGAACGCGCGGCCGCGCTGCGCGGCTTGGGCAACGCGCGTTCTGCGGAGCTCGCGAGTTGGCTGCGCAAGCTCGCCGACGAAGCGCTCGAGCCGCGCGACGACGTGTTGCGCGCCCTCGCGCTGCAAGCCGAGCCCACGGACGTCGCGTACTTCGTCGCCGGACTGGCGAGCGACTCCGCCGCGACCGTCGATGCGTGCGCCGACGCGTTGACGCAGTGCGCCGAGGCACCACGCGATGCCGACTCCGTGCTGGCGGCGATTCGGGCGATCCGGCGCCTCGGGCCGAGCCGCGGAGCGCGCGTGACCGCGCTCGCCGCGGCGTGGCTCGGCGTCGAACGCCGCGAGGGCGCCCCGACCGATCCGCTCGCCGTGCTCGCGAGCATCGAACGCGAGTTCCGCGCGCGGTTCCCGGACGTGCCTCTCGAAGCGACGGGCGACGAGCGTGGCCCGCGGCTCGACGTCGAACGGCTCGCAGCGTTCCTCGAACGCAGCGCGGCGCGCTCGGGCTCGTCGCAGCGCGGCAAGGAACTCTTCGAACGTGCGTCCTGCGCGAGTTGTCACGTCGTCGCCGGCACGACGTTCGGCGTCGCGAGCCTCGGCGTCGGGCCGGAGCTCTCCGACGTGGGGCGGCGCTTCGACACTCGCGCGTTGCTCGAAGCGGTGCTCACGCCGTCGCGTTCGATCGCGGAGCTCTACCGCACCACGGTCGTGATCACGAGCGACGAGCGGCGCCTCGAAGGCCGTGTGGTTCGCGAAGACGCGAATGGCCTCGAGTTGCTGTTCGCCGACGGCACCCGCGGTTCGCTCGCTCGCGACGAGATCGAGGAGCTCTTTCCTTCGACGGTGTCGTTGATGCCCGAAGGGCTGCTCTCGGGTTTCGATGCCGAGGACGTGAAGGACCTGGTCGCGTTCCTCGCCGCCGGCAAGGTGCTTGCGGACGACGACGCTCGGCCGCTCGAGTCGCTTTTCGCTGGCAAGGCGCGCAACCTGTGGATCGGGGACCGCGACGTGTGGGTGCTCGACGGCGAGCTCGTCGTCGGAACCGGTCGAGCGCTCGAGCGCAACGCCTATCTCGTCTCCAAGCGCTCGTGGAGCGACTTCGAGTTCGCCTGCGACGTCAAACTCTCCGCCGGAGCGAACAGCGGCGTGCAGTTGCGTTCACGCATCGCGCCGGAAGCCGTCGACCCGCTCGGACTGCAACTCGACCTCGGGCAGAGCTACTGGGGCTCGTTCTACGACACGGAGGGGCGCGGCTTGGTCCATGCCGCGGATCCGCGGTGGCGCGAAGTCGTCGACCCGCTCGGGTGGAATCACGTGTTCGCGCGCTGCGTCGGTTCGCGTTGGACCGTCGAGCTGAACGGGCTCGTCGTCGCGGATCTCGTCGACGCGTCGAGTGCGAGCGGCGTGCTCGCGTTCCAAGTGCACCAGGGCCTCGACATGGAAGTGCGCATCGCCAACGCGCGGCTGCGCGAGCTCGGGGAACGCTGAGCGTCAGCGCGCGCCCGACATGACGCGTTCGAGGTCGCGTCCGAGCGCGTCGAACGGGTCGACTTCGCGGGCGCGTTCGAGCGCGGCACGCGCGTCGGCGTCGCGGCCGAGCGTCGCGTAACACGTCGCGAGCGCCGTCAAGACCCGCGGCGCGTCGGGGTGCGCCGTGCGCAGACGTTCGAACACGGGCACCGCGCGGCCGGGCAAGCCGTTCTGCGCGAGGATCGTGCCCGCTTCGAACGCGAACTCCGGGGACACGGTCACGAGCCTGTCGATGCGCGCGACGAGTTCGTCCGCGGACACTTCCGTGTCGAGCACGAGTTGGTCGACGAGCCACGCCGGCCGATCCGAAGCGAAAGTCAGAGCGAGCTCGACCACCTGCGCCGCGGCATCGCGCCGCCCCGAGGTCAGCAACAGGTCCTTCCACGCCGCGAGTGCGTCGACCTGCGCTTCGCCGCAACGCCACGCCAGGAACTGGTCGCGCACGAACGCGAGGTCGGCGGCGCGTGCGATCGCGTGCTGCGGCGCCACGAGCGAACCGGCGGCGGCGAAGAGCGCTCGCGGGCCGGAGAACTCGAGCTGCAGCGTGGCGTCGCGGTGCAAGTCCGTGCCGCCGTCGGCGGCGAGCAGACGATCGATGCCGAGCTCGTCGAGCAGCCACCCGCGCAACAGCACCGTCCGAGCGTCTCGCGTGCCGCACCAGCGTTCGAGGTCCGCGCGCACGTCGGGTTGACCGTCGATCCAAGCCTGGACGCGGTCGAGTTCGTCGGCCGATGGGACGAGTCGTTCGCGCGACGCGAGCACGATCGTGTCGGACTCGTTGATCCGGACGACGGCGACGTGCGAGAACACGCTTTTCAACGTGCGCAGCACGAGCGCGTAGTCGCGGGCGTCCAGCGCGTAGCACTGCAGCCATTGGGCGAGCACGCCGCCTCGCGAGAGCTTCTCCGCCGCGGTGCGATAGAACTCCTCGGTGTAGAGGTTCGCGACGCCGGCGATCCACGGATTCGAAGGCTCGGACACGATCAGGTCGTAGCGCCGTTCGCTCCCGGCGAGGTACGCGCGGCCGTCGTCGTGCACGAGTTCGAAGCGGGGTGACGTCCACGGTGCGTGGTTGACTTCGACGAACTCTCGCGCGGCGCGTGCGACGGCGGGCTCGATCTCGACGCACGTCACCTGCGTGTCGTCGGCCAATAGGCTCGCGCCCGCGGTCGTCCCCGAGCCGAAGCCGATGACCAGCACCGATTTCGCGAGCGGCCGCACGAAGCGCGGCACGTACGCGAGCACGACCTGCGTCTGCATGTCGTTCACGTTCGTCGCGTCGACCTTGCCGTTGACGAAGAGCGCGCGGTAACGCTGTGAGTAACGCGGTTCGTTCGGGAGCGCGTCCTCGTGGTAGCCGGCGACGAGGACGTCGGAGCTCGCGCCGGTCTCGAAGAAGAGCGTGCGCAGCGCCGTGGCCGGCGTGTCCTTCGCCACGTTGCCGTAGAGGTAGTTGCCACGATGGGTGTCGAGCGGCTCGAGCGGCCTCGGGAGCCACACGAGACCGAGCGCGCCCAAGCCGACGACGACCGGCGCCGCGAGCGAACGCAGTCGCGGGCTCCAGAGCACGAGCAACGCCGCCAGGTAGAGTCCGAGCGCGAGCCGGTACGTGTGCGTCGAACCGAGCGTGGGGAAGAGCACCACGTGCGTCAGCGCGGCAGCGGGAATCGCGCCGAACGTGTTCCAGCCGTAGACGAAGCCGACCGCGCCCGCATCCGACGCATCGCGGGCGCCGAGTCGCACGAGGCTCGGGAACACGGCTCCCATCGCCAACGTCGGCACGAAGACGAGCACTGCGGCGAAGACGAGGCAGACACTGGTGTCGCCCGCCGCGTCGGCCCGGAGCGCGATCGTCTGTCCGGCGCTCAGCGCGAGCCACGGTTGCAGCGCCTTGCCGAGCAAAGTCGCGGCGAGCAGCACGACGATCGACCACGCGACGGCCCGCAGCGGGTCGGCGCGTCCGCCGAAGAGGCGCAGGCCGAGGCTACCGAGTCCGAGGCCCGCGACGTAGATCGCGAGCAGTGCGCTGTACGCGTAGGTCGTGCCACCGACGAGCACCGCGAGCTCGCGCGACCAGAGCATCTGGAGCATCAATGCTCCCGCGCCGGTCGCCGCCGCCGCGAGCGCGAGTCTGGCGTCACGCCGGCGCTCCGGCGTGGCCGTCCGGCGTTCGGGATCGTCCGGCGGTCGTGCTTCGGCCGTCCGGCCGCGACCGAGCGCGCACGCGGCGATGCCGATCGAGAGGCTTGCTGCGATCAAGAGGCCGTTCGCGCGGGCGAGGCCGAGCGCCGGCAAGAGGTCGAAGCCGGCGAGCCACGCGCCGACGCCCGCACCGAGTGCGTTCAGCGCGTAGAGCACGCTGGTCGCGGGCGCCGCGCTCTCGCCGTGCCGCACGAAGTGCCGCACGAGCAACGGCAACGTCGCGCCCATGGCGATCGTCGCCGGCGCGAGCACGACGAAGGCCAAGCCGAAGCGGACGAGGGCCTGCGCCCACGGCGCGGACCCGAGAGCGCTGCTCCACGCGGCACCGTGCGACCCGAGCCACGCGATCTCGAAGGGGATCGCGAACGCACACACCGACACGACGATTTCGCACACACCGTAGGCGAACAACGGTCGCGTGCTGCGCGCCGCGAACGCGTCGAGCCAGCGGGCGCCGAGCCCGAGCCCCAGCAGGTACGCGGCCACGACGGCCGCCCACGCGTGCGCGGAGCTCCCGAAGACGTGCGCGAAACGCTTGAACCAGACGACTTCGTACGCGAGCGCCGTCGCGCCGGACGCCAGGAAGAACGCTCCGGAGAGGAGGAGTTGCGAGCGCCGCGCCGCCGTCATGCGTCAACGCACGGCAAGAGCCGCGCCGGCCGCACCTGCGGCGTCGGTCGCTTTCGAGCGGGTGCGGAAACCGTTCGCTTCGAGCACCGTGCCGAGCGCGGACACCGCGAGCAGCACGTTGCGCGGCGTCGCGCCCGAACCCATCACGCCGATGCGCCAGACCTTGCCCTTCAAGACGCCGAGTCCGCCGCCGATCTCGAGGCCGTACTCGTCGAGCAGCGCCTTGCGGACCTTCACGTCGTCGACGCCCGCCGGGATCTTGACCGCGAGCAGTTGGTGCAGACGTTCGGAGGCCGGGATCAAGAGCTCGAGCCCGAGCGCCTCGAGGCCCGCGACGAGCGCGTTCGAGAGTCGCACGTGCCGGGCGTATCGCGCTTCGAGCCCTTCCGCGACGACGAGCCGCGTCGCTTCCGCGAGCGCCGCGAACAGGTTCGAGCACGCCGTGTGGTGGTAGAGGTGGTCGCCGTGCCAATAACGTTCGAGCAAGGCGAGGTCGAGGTAGAAGCTCGACGGCTTCGTCTTGCGCTTCGCGACCGCCTCGAGCGCGCGCGGCGAGAAACTGACCGGCGCGAGCCCGCTGGTGCACGAAAGGCCCTTCTGGCTGCACGAGTAGATCGCGTCGATTCGCGCACGATCGACGCCGATCGGCGCGCAGCCGAGCGACGTGACGGCGTCGACGACGAACAACGCGCCGAGCTCCGCGGCGAGCGCCGCGAGCGGTTCGAGTTCCTGGCGCACGCCCGTCGAAGTCTCGGCGTGCACGGCGGCGAGTACCTTGAACTTGCGTCCGGCCGCGGCGGCGCGCAGCTTCGCGGGATCCGACGGCTTGCCCCATTCCTGCTCGACGACGGTCACGTCGCCGCCGACGCGTTGCGCGATCTCGGCGAGGCGCGCGCCGAAGTAGCCGTGGACCGCGACGAGCACGCGATCCCCGGGTTCGATCAAGTTGACGAGCGTCGTCTCCATGCCGGACGTGCCGGTGCCGGAGACCGCGAGCGTGCACGGGTTCTGCGTTTCGAAGATCGTGCGCAGTCGCTCGGCGATCACGCGCATCATCTCGAACGTCTGCGGATCGAGGTGCCCGAGCGTCGGCGCGGAGAGTGCGCGCAGCACCGACGGAGCGACATCGGACGGGCCAGGGCCGAGCAGGACGCGTTGGGGCGGATCGAACGGTTGCATCGTCAAACTCCGATCGAGTCGATCAAGCGGCGGAACGAGAGCGGATTCGTCGCTCCCGACGAACCGCCGAGGAACTTGCCGCTCGGGTCCGCGAAGATCACGAACGGCAGCATGTAGGCGTCCTCCAGGTGCTCCGCGAGCGCGAGCACTTCGTCCTCGGACTCGTCCGCGTCGGCGGCGAGAGCGACGAAGCGTTCCTTCAGGACCGGCGCGATCTGCGGATGGGGCACGACGCTCTGGACGAGCGTGCGGCATTGGCTGCAGAGCTCTCGACCCATGTCGATGAAGACGAGCTTCTGCTCGCGCCGTGCGGTCTCGACGGCGTCCGCCCAGCGGGTGTGCCAATCGAGGGTGCCCTGGTCGTCGAAATGGGGATGGCGTCGCGGAGCGGGCATGGAGTGGGGTGGGGAGGGCTTGGAGGCGGTTCGTTGCGCCTTGGCGGCGCCCCAGGGGAGCCCGGGCAGCCCGGGATCCTACCCGAATCCGAGATCCCGACCGAGGCCGCAGGCTCGCCCAGAACTGGCCCGTCAAGGAATCCGGACCATGCGCCGATGAGGTCGCGTCCCCACCGGCCCGAAGGCCGGACGGGGCGCGGAACTCGAGAGCACTCGTCGCCATGGAAAACCAAGACGCATCACGGACCTCGACCGACAACCGCCGTCGCGCGGAGCGCCGCGAATCCGACGCTGAAATCCGCATCACGACCGAGCCGACCACGCTCACCGGCCGCGCGGAGAACGTCTCCGCCGCGGGCGTCTTCTTCTTCAGTCCCGATCCGATCCGCGTGCGCGTCGAAGTGATCGAGAACGGCAACACGAAGAGCTTCACGGGCAGGCTCGTGCGGCTCGAGTCGTTCTCCGCGAACAACAACGGCTTCGCGATCGAGTTCGATCGCGCGTGAGCCGACCGAGTTCGGTCGAACTCGCCTGGGCGCGTCCGGGCGCGACCGAACTCGCGAGGGTTCCGCCGGGCTCGACTCGACTCGCCCCGGAGCGCCCCGGAGCGCCCGAGCCGCTGGCGCGCGTTGGCGGCCTATCGCCGGCGTGCCTATACTCGCGACGCGCGCGGCGAAATCGCGCGGCCGCGGATGAGCACGACGAACACGCCGGAGAAGACGCGCTGGACGCGTGAAGCGATCGAAGCGTTCCTCGCGCGCGAGAAGCCGCGCTACCAACGGATCCCATTGCCCTTCGGGCTCGCCACCGACGGCGAGGATCGCACGGCGAGCTCGAACGACCTCTTGCCCGAGCGTCTCGACGGCAAGACGGTGCTCGACGTCGGCTGTTTCCTCGGTCACTTCAGCCACGAGTGTCTGCGCCGCGGCGCCGCGCGCGTCACGGCCTTCGAGCTCAATCCCGACCGCCTGCGCCAAGCGCGCACGATCGCGGACATCCTCGGGCTCGACATCGACTTCCGCCGCGGCGACATCGAGCGCGATCTGCCGGAAGGCACGTTCGACCTCGTGCTCTGCCTCAACGTCGTCCACCACCTGAAGGACCCGATCCGCGGGCTCGATCACTTGGTGCGTGCGACCCGCGACCGGTTGATCCTCGAGATCGCCGGGCTCGAGAACCACACCGCTCGCAAGCTCCTGTTCGGTCGTGGTCTCTTCGGCAAGGTGCCGCGCCCCGGTCTCGAACGCCGGCCGGTCGCCGTGATCGGCGGCGGGCGCAAGGCGCGCTACGACGAACTCTTCTTCTTCACGCCGCGGGCGTTGGAGCACGTGCTGATCGGGCACCGACACACGCTCGCCAAAGTGTCGACGCGACCGTCGGCGTTCCGCGGCCGCTTCGTCGTCGAAGCGTGGAAGCGGCGCTTCGACGAGCTCCTGCTGGTCGTCGGACTCCCCGGCTCCGGCAAATCGACGGTCTGCGAAGTGCTCCGCGACGGCGAGCGTCCGGAACTCGCGCGCGACTTCGGCGTCACCGATCCCGCGGCGTGGGTCTTCACGGGGCCGGTGATCCTCGACGAACTGCGCGAGGCACACGTGCCTCGCGTGTTGTTCCATTACGACTTGTTGCGCGGCAGCGGGCTCGCGAACTGCGGGTTCGCGCGCGACGCGGCGCTCGACGTCGTCGACTGCGCGAGCAAGGTGCGCGGCATCTTCGTGTGGGCCGAGCCCAAGCTCTTGCGCGAGCGCCTCCTGAAGCGCTGGCGTGCCGACCACGGCGACGATCCGAGCGCGAAGGCCGAGCGGGAGCGCGAGGAGAAGCTCGACTTGCTCGCGAGCCCCGAGCGGCTCTCGGCGTTGCTCGACGAGTGGTTCGCCCACGCAGCGACGAAGGGTTGGACGTTCGAGTTCGTCGACAACTCGGAACGGATCGAACGGATCTCGCGCGCCGAGTTCTTCGCGCGTGCGCGCCGCGCAGGGCTCGCGCTCAACGACTCCAGCGCACGGTGAAGTAGGCGTTGCGCTCGACCTCGGTGCCGACGCCGATGACGTCCTCGCCCGTCTCCGGGTGTTGGTCCATGAACGCGTTCTGGACGCCGATCGCGAACTGCAGGTTCTCCGACGGATTCCAGCCGAGCCGCGCATCGACGCGCGCGTAGGACGGGTTCGAGAACGCAGGCACGTCGTCGACGTAGTACGCGCCGACGTCGAATTCCCAGTCACGGCCGAGGTCGTAGTACGAACGCACGTTGAACTGGTTCGTCGGCGTCGCGTGGTCGACCGAAGGCAGCCCGAAGTCGTTCGAGTCGGCGTCGAGCTCGGTGTGCTGCTTGAAGAACGACCACGCGGAGCGGATGCGCCACCGATCGGTCGCATCCCAGTCCGCCGCGACTTCGATGCCGTAAGCGTTCGCGCGCGCCTTGTTGTCGAAGATGAACGGGAAGAAGTTCAGGCCGCCCGAGCTGTAGGGCGTGCCGAACTCGAGCGTGCGTTTGTCCTTCGTGTGGCTGTAGAACGTCGCGACGTCGAACGCGAGCGACTCGCTCGCGGTCCAGCGCCAACCGAACTCCGCGACGTTGACCTTCTCCGAGTCGTAGCTGTCCGAGCCCTGCTCGACGAAGAAGTCGCCGGAGAAGTCGTCGAACGGCAGGCGGAAGACGATGTCGTTCTCTTCGATCGAAGGCGTGCGCACCGCGCGCGAGAACGACGCCCAATAGGTGTGGTTCTCGCGCGGATTCCACCGCGCGCGCACCGTCGGTTGCACTTCGAGCCCGCTGAACGTCGTCTGTTCGACCTGCGCGCCGAGCGTGACGACCGCGTGCTGCTCCGGGAAGCGAACTTCGTCTTGCACGAACGCGCGCGGCGTGTGTTGGACGCGTGAGATCGGATCGAAGGTGTACGTGAACTCCGACGGCAGGTGACTGACGATCGCGCGGTAACCGAAGCCCCACGCGAGCGTGTTGTCGGCCGACAGCTCGCGGCGTCGCTCGAAGTCGACGTCGAAGATGTCGATGTTCATGCTGAAGTCGACTTGCTTCTGGAAGTCCTTCGACCACCAAGCCGACAGGCGCATGCTCGAATCCGGTGCGTCCTGGTGTTCCCAGGAGCCCATCAGGAAGCCGCCGCTCTTCGGCGTCGTGTCGTTCTCGATGTACGAGAATGGCGCCGTCGGGAACGCGACTTCGTACGACTCCTGCATGCCTGCGGTGTACGCGTTGCCGAGCAGCGTGAATCGATCGCCGTTCGGCCGCGTCCAATCGGTGCGGAAGCCGACCTTGCCGATGCGCAGGTGTTCGTCGGCGGGATCGCCGAGCGAATCGACGAGCGGGCTCGCGTCCGCGCCTTTGAACCACGCACGGAAATCGACGTCCTCGGCGAGCGCGCCGCCCCAGCGCACCGCGAGCTCGCGGTTCTCGGCCGAGACGAACGCGCCGACGCTCGTACCGTGAGTGTCGACCGCGTGTTTGGTGACGACGTTGATCACGCCGTTGACCGCGTTGGCTCCCCAGAACGAGGCGCCGGGTCCACGCACGATCTCGATGCGCTCGACGTCCGCCATGTCGAGCGCTTGGAGTTCCCACCACACGCCGGCGAAGAGCGGCGTGTAGACGGACACTCCGTCGATCATCACCAGCAGGTCGCTCGCGAAGTAGCCGCTGAAGCCGCGCGCCGTGACTTGCCACGAGTTCGACGTCCACCGACCGACGAAGAACCCCGGCACCATGCGCAGCGCTTCTTGGATCGTCGTGAAGCCCGCGCGGCGGATCTCGTCACCCGTCAGGACGTAGACGGCCGCGGGGGCGTCGACGATCCTCTGCTCGGAGCGCGACGCGATCGACACTTCCATCTCGAGCAGTTCTTCGAGCGGTAGGTCGGTCAGGTCCTGCGCCGGTCCGTGCTCCTGCGCCGTTGCGAGCGGAGCGCCGACGAAGGTCCAAGCTGCGACGCAGCTCGCGACGAAGGCGCGCGTGGCCGGGGGACGTTCGTGCATGGCGGACGGAATCCGTCGAGCACTATCGAGAGACAGCGCCTGCTTACTGAGCGGTAGCGTCATTCGCTGAACCGAGTGACCCAGCAGAAGGATCGAAGTCGGCCGACTCGGAAAGAACTTCCGCGTCCCGAGCCACGAAAAGGCCGCGGGGCGGCGCCGGAGAACCGGGCCGCCCCGCGTGGGACTCGTGGCTCGCCGCGTCCCGCCGTGTCGCATCTCGGCGCGGGCCGCGGATCGTGCCTAGGGGAGCCGATCGAGGAACAACCCCGGCAGCGTGCCCATCACCAGCACGAGCACGGCGCACACGGCCGCGGCGATCGCCGCCGGCGCGGCGGAACCTGCGGAGGTCTGGCCGCTCGGCAGAGCCGCGTCGCGCTCGGACACGGGCTGCATGTAGAGCGCGATGACGACGCGCAGGTAGTAGCCGAACGCGATGACCGAGAGCAGCGCGCCGACGACCGCGGGCCAGATCAGGCCGGCGCGGACGAGCGAGCTGAACACCATCCACTTGCCAAGGAACCCGCCGGTCAGCGGCATGCCGCCGAGCGAGAGCATGAAGATGGTCAGCGCGGCCGCGACGAACGGGCGGCGCTGAGCCAGGCCCTTCAGCGCCTCGAGCGTCGTGAAGCGCTCGCCGTCGCGCTCGAGCAGCGCGAGCAAGCCGAACGCGCCGGCCGCCGTGAAGACGTAGGCACCCATGTAGAAGAGCGCCGCGTGCAACGCGCCGCTCGATTCCGGATCACCGGCGAGCGTGCCGGCGACCACGAGCAGCACCGTGCCGGCGTGCGCGATGCCGGAGTAGGCGAGCATGCGCTTCACGTCCGTCTGCGCGAGCGCGCCGAGGTTGCCGAGCGCCATCGTGACGAGCGCGACGACCGCGACGGCGAGCGCCGCCGACTTCGGCAGCATGAACATCGTGTTGATCAGGAACGCGAAGGCGGCCGCCTTGGTGCCGGTGGCCATCAGTGCGGTCACCGGCGTCGGGCTGCCCTGGTACACGTCGGGCACCCAGAGGTGGAACGGGAACACGCTGATCTTGAAGAACAGGCTCGCCATCACGAGCGCGACGCCGCCGAGCGCGAGCGGACCGTGCAGGCCGATCGCCTTGATCTCCGCGAGCTGCAACGAACCCGTCGCCGCGTAGATCAGCGACGAGCCGTACAGGAAGAACGCCGCGGCGAACGCGCCGAGCAGGAAGTACTTCAGGCCGGCTTCCACCGAGCGCGCGCGGCTGCGGCGGAAGCTCGCGAGTGCGTACAGCGGGATCGAAAGCACTTCGAGCCCGATGAAGAACACGATCAGGTTCGCGGCGCCCGCCATCAGCATCATGCCGAGCGGCGTCGTCAGCATCAGCACGTCGTGCTCGACTTGGAACGGACGTTCGCTCTCGGCGTAGTAGCGGTGGCTGAAGAGCCACGCGAGCAACGTCGCGACGACGAAGAGCAGGCCCCAAGCCGAAGACGCGCGGTCGGCGATGTACGTGCCGTCGATCACGCTGCCCGGGACCGTCGCGAAGTTCGACGCGACGAGCCAGCCCGTGAAGGCGAGCGTCGCGACGACGATCGGAGCGCGCAGCGACTCGAACGCGCGGATCACGCCCGAGAGGAGCAGCACGATGATGCCGATCGCGAGCGCGAGCAGCGGCGCGACCGCGGCGAGCGCCCGGTCGTCGAACAACTGGAGGAGGTCTTGGGGATTCATCGGACGGACTCCTCCGTCGTCGGGACTTCGAGCGACGCGTTCTGCGCGCCGCGCGCGACTTCGATCTTCTGGACCAGACGCTCGAGCGAGCCCTGGGTCCGGTCGAGGAACGGCTTCGGTTGGAACCCGATCCACACGGCGAGGATCACGAGCGGCAGCATCAGCACCACTTCGCGGGCGTTGAGGTCCTCGAGGTGCTTGTTCTCCTCGTGCGTCACCGGTCCGAACAGCACGCGGCGCGTCGCCATCAGCAGGTAGACCGCGCCGAAGATCACGCCGAGCACCGCGATGATCGCCCACAGCGGCTTCGCTTGGAACGCGCCGAGCAGGATCAGGTACTCACCGACGAAGCCGTTGAGGCCCGGCAACGCCGCGCTCGAGAGCACCGTGAAGACCAGGAAGAACGCGAAGATCGGCATCGTCGCGGCGATGCCGCCGAACTGGTCGAGCGCACGCGTGTGGCGCCGCTCGTAGATCATGCCGATCAAGAGGAAGAGCAGACCGGTCGAGATGCCGTGGTTGACCATCTGCAGGATCGAGCCCGAGAGGCCGGCGTACGTCAGCGCGAACATGCCGAGCACGACGTAACCCAGGTGGCTGACCGACGAGCACGCGATCAGGCGCTTGACGTCGGTCTGCGCCATCGCGAGGAACGCGCCGTAGACGATGCCGATCGCGCCGAGCGCCATGAAGAGCGGCGCGTGCTCGAGCGCGGCTCCGGGGAACATGTCGATCCCGAACCGCAGGAGCCCGTACGTGCCCATCTTGAGCAGCACGCCGGCGAGCACGACCGAGCCCGACGTCGGCGCTTCGGTGTGCGCGTCCGCGAGCCAGGTGTGGAACGGCAACAGCGGCACCTTGATCGAGAACGCGAGCGCGAACGCCGCGAAGAGCCAGACCTGTTTCGAGAGCGCGAGCGAGCTCGCTTGCTCGCACAGCGTCGGGATGTCCGCGGTGCGGAACTGGTAGATGATCGCGATGACCGCGACGAGCATCACCAACGAGCCCGCGAGCGTGTAGAGGAAGAACTTGATCGTCGCGTAGAGCCGGCGCTCGCCGCCCCAGATGCCCACGATGAAGTAGAGCGGGATCAGGGACACTTCCCAGAAGAAGTAGAAGAGCACCAGGTCGTGCGCGACGAACACGCCGAGCATGCCCGTCTGCATGACGAGCATCCACAGCATGAACTCCTTCACGCGTTTGTGGACGTGGCCCCAGGTCGAGAGGATGACGGTCGGCATCATCACCGCCGTCAGCGCGACCATCAGGATCGAGAGCCCGTCGACGCCGAGCTTGTACCGCACCGGGATCGCGCTTCCGGGCAGCACGAACCAGGCCTTGTCGACGAGGAACTGCAACGCCGCGCTCGAACCGTCGAACGCCAGGTAGAGCTGCACGCCGAGCACCGCGACGACGAGGGTCGTCACGAGCGCGATGGCGCGCAGCGCCTTCTCCTGACTCGCCGGCGTCAGGAGCACCAAGAGGGCTCCGACGAGCGGCAGGAACGTGATGAGGGTCAGTTGGTCCATCTGGGTGGGACTAGACGAACATCCAGAGGAAGGCGAGCAGCACGGCGCCAGCGCCGATCCAGAGCGCGTAGCTCTTCAAGCTGCCGTCGACCAGGATCTTGAGCCGGTTGCCGGTCGCAGTGGCGAGTCCGCCCGCGCCGTTGACGAGGCCGTCGATCGCGAACTGATCGACGAAGACGGCCGTGACGAACGCGACGAGCTTCGCGGGGTAGACGATGACCGCGTAGTACTTCGCGTCGATCTTCCAGGCGCCGACGAGGAAGTCGGCGAGCGCCGGTTTGGTGCGTTCGACGTTCTCGTCGCGAGCGGTGCCGCCGACGTACGCGCGGAAGCCGAGCGTCGCGAAGACGAGCGCGATCACCGAACCGAGACCGAGCAGCGCCCATTCGGCGGCGTGCGAGAGCGTGTGCGTGCCGTGCATCGCGAGCAGCGCCTTGCCGGGCGCGGTCACGGGCTCGAGCCAAGTCTCGAGTTGGTGCGCGACGTGGAACACCGGCGGCAGGCCGAGCACGCCGCCGAACACCGACAGCACCGCGAGCACCGCGAGCGGCACCCACATCACGGCGGGTGATTCGTGCGGATGCACGTGGTGGTGATCGAAGCGCTCCTTCCCGAAGAAGGTGAGCGCGACCATGCGCCACGTGTAGTACGCCGTGATCGCGGCCGTGACGATGCCGATGCCCCAGAGCACTTGGTGGAAGCCGCCGTGCGCGAACGTGTGCGCGAGGATCTCGTCCTTCGAGAAGAAGCCGGAGAGCAGCGGCAGACCGGAGAGCGCCGCGGCACCCGCCAAGAACGTCGCGAACGTCTTCGGCATGTGGTGCTTCAGGCCGCCCATCTTGTGCATGTCCTGTTCGTCGTGCATGCCGTGGATCACTGAGCCCGCGCCGAGGAACAAGAGGCCTTTGAAGAACGCGTGCGTGACGAGGTGGAAGATCGCGCTCGCGAACGCACCGGAGCCCAGGCCGAGGAACATGTAGCCGAGCTGCGAGACCGTCGAGTACGCGAGCACCTTCTTGATGTCGCGCTGGAAGATCGCGCTCGTGCCGCCGATCAGCGCCGTCAGTGCGCCGACCGTGCCGATCACCGTCATCACCGCAGGATCCGCGGCGAACACGGGGTTCAGGCGGACGACCAAGTAGACGCCCGCGGTGACCATCGTCGCCGCGTGGATCAGCGCGCTCACCGGCGTCGGACCCGCCATCGCGTCCGGCAGCCACGTGAAGAGCGGGAGCTGCGCCGACTTGCCGGTGCAACCGCCGAAGAGGCACAACGCGCCGACCGTCAGCCACCAGGCCTTCGCCGGGTCGCTCGCCACGCCTGCGACCGCCGCATTGATGTCGGACATGTCGAGCGTGCCGAAGAGCTTGATCAGGATGAAGGACCCGATCAGGAAGCTCGCGTCGCCGACGCGGTTCGCGATGAACGCCTTCTGTCCGGCTTCCGCCGGCCAGCCCTTCTCGTACCAGAAGCCGATCAGCAGGTACGAGCAGAGCCCGACGCCTTCCCAGCCGACGAAGAGCCCGACGAGCGAAGAGCTCAGGACGAGCATCAACATCGAGAACACGAAGAGGTTCAGGTACGCGAAGAACTTCGCGTAGCCCGGATCACCCTTCATGTAGCCCGCCGAGTAGACGTGGATCAGGAAGCCCACGCCCGTGACGACGAGCAGCATCACGGCGGAGAGCGGATCGACGACGAGCGAGATGTCGAGCTTCAGCGAGCCCGCGTGGATCCATTCCCACACGGCGCTTTCGATGACGCGCGCATCGGCCGGCAACGCCGCGAGTTCCTTGAACGCCGCGATCGAGAGCCCGAGCGAGCCTGCGATCGCCGCGCACGCGACGAGCGGCGCGAGCGCCGACGGCCGCTTGCCGGAACCGTCGCCTTTCTGCGCCGCGAGCGTCGCGAAGTGGATCAGACCGCATGCCGCGGCTCCGAACAGCGGGAGCAGCGGGATGAACCAAAGGAGCCAGGTGCCGCCCATGAGCTCAGCCCTTCATCTCGGAAAGCGAATCCGCTTCGACCGACTGCTTGAGGCGGAAGAGCGCGATGATCAGCGCGAGACCGACCGCCGCTTCGCACGCGGCGACCAGGATTACGAAGATCGCGAAGACCGGACCGTCGAGGTTCGCCGCCTGGGCGGTCGAATGCTGACGGCTCGCCGCGAGGAACGTCAGGTTCGCCGCGTTGAGCATCAGTTCGATGCACATCAGGACGACGATCACGTTGCGGCGGATCAGGAAGCCCAACACGCCGATCGCGAAGAGACCGGCGGCGAGGTAGAGCAGGTGTTCGCTCGGGACGTTCACGCGCGGCCTCCGTTCTGCGTCGGGTTCTGGCCGGACTTGCGTTGGCGCTTCGCGAGCGCGATCACGGCGACCATCGTCGCAAGGAGCAGGATCGAAGCCGCTTCGAACGCGAGTGAGTAGCGACCGAAGAGCTGGAGCGCGATCGCTTCGAGACCGTCGAGCGCCTTGCCCGGTTCCGCTTGGGCGGGTTGGAACGCCGCCTTGCTCGCCGCGACGAGGCCGATGACGCCGAGCCCGACCGCGAGCGCCGCGCCGAGGCGCGCCGCCGTGCTGTCGAGGAACGAGTTCGAGCGCTCCGCGACCACGCCCATGTCGCCGAGGTTCAGCAACATGATCACGAAGAGGAAGAGCACCAGGATCGCGCCGGCGTAGACCAGGATCTGCGCAGCGGCGAGGAACTGGAATCCCGCCAACAAGTAGATGACGGCGAGACAGAAGAACGAGCCCAGGAGCGAGAGGATGCTCATCATCGGGCTCTTGGCGAGGACCACGCCGAAGCCCGTGAGGAGCGCCAACGCGCTCAGGACGTAGAAGAGGATTTCCGCCACCGGTTGTTCAGCCTGTAGACGTAGTCGATGCGCTTCTGCAGCGCGGACTTGGGACGCTTGAGCTTCTGGAGGTCGTAGATCAGCGAAGCTCGCGAGTAGTCGGCGAGCTCCAATTCGTCGCTCATGAAGATCGCATCCTTCGGGCAGGCCTCTTCGCAGAAGCCGCAGAGGATGCAGCGCAACATGTCGATCTCGAACTTCTTCGGTTCGCGCTCGATCGGCCGGTCGGTCTCACCGCCGTCGATCGTGATCGCGTACGCCGGGCACGCGACTTCGCACATGCCGCACGAGACGCACGCGATGTTGCCGTCGTCCTTGACGACGAGCCGCGGCTGGCCGCGCGTCACTTCGTTCTTGGGCAGCGGCTCTTCGGGGTATTGGCGCGTGATCGGCTTCTCGAACAGTTTGCGGAACGTGATCGAGAGCCCGCGCACGATCTCGGGCAGGTAGAGCCGCTCGCTGAGCGACAGTTCCTTGCGGCGAACGATGACCATGGCTCAGGACGCTCCGTGGAAGAGGTTCTGCCAGAGGGCTTTGAGCTGCGGCGCGTAGGCGATCACCGCGCCGGTGACGAACAGGTTCGCGAGCGCGAGCGGCAACATCACTTTCCAACCGAGGTTCATCAGTTGGTCGAAGCGGAAGCGCGGCAACGTCCAGCGCACCCAGAGGAAGAGGAACAGGAAGAAGGTGACCTTGGCGCAGAACGCCGCGATGCCGAGCGCCCAGTGCGCGTCCGGCAGGAACGGCACCGAGAAGCCGCCGAACCAGAACGCGACGGCGAGCGAGCTCATCACGACCATCGCGCAGTACTCGCCGAGGGCGAAGAGCGCGAAGCGCATGGCGCTGTACTCGGTGTGGAAGCCGCTGACGAGCTCGGGCTCGCACTCCGCGAAGTCGAACGGGTGGCGGTTGGTCTCCGCGAACGCCGCGATCAGGAACAGGAGGAACGCGAGCGGCTGGTAGAGGATGTTCCAGTCGCCGATCGTCTTCTGCTGCAGCACGACTTCGCGCAGGTCGAGCGAGCCCGAGATCGCGACGATCGAGAGCAGCGCGAGGATCATCGAGAGCTCGTAGCTGACCATCTGCGCCGACGCGCGCAGGCCGCCGAGCAGCGAGTACTTCGAGTTCGACGCCCAGCCGCCGACGATCACGCCGTACACGGAGAGGCCGCCGATCGCGAGGATGTACATGACCCCGATGTCGAGATCGACGATCGAGAACGGCGTCGTGATGCCGAAGAGCGTCACGTCCGGCCCGAACGGGATCACGGCGACCGTCAACATCGCCGGCGCGGCGGCCAGCGCGGGCGCCAAGCGGAACATCCACTTGTTCGCGCCTTCGGGCACCAGCGATTCCTTGAAGAGGAATTTCACGCCGTCGGCGAGCGGTTGCAGCAAGCCTTGCGGGCCGACACGGTTCGGCCCGTGCCGGTACTGCATCCACGCGGAGACCTTGCGCTCGGCGAGCGTCGTGATCGCCGCCGTGCCGACCATGCCGAGGAAGATGACGTGGACCTTGACGATCCACACGAGGATCTCTTGGAGCTCCGGGCTCATGCTTTGGCTCCGGTGGGCGAAACGAGCTGGCCGAGCCGCGTCAGGTTCTCTTCGAGCGCGCGCACGCCGCGCGGCGCGCTACGAGCGATCGTCAGGCGGCCGAGGTGGCCGTCGACGTTGGTCCAGTGTCCGTTCTTCTCGACGTGCACCGGCACGCCGATGCAGACGTCGACCGCCGGCGCGTTCGCCGCGTGCGTGTCGAACACGACGACGCGCGCGTTCGCCAGCGCCGCGAGGCGTTCCGCGCCGAAGAGCTCGAGCACGCGCTCGCCGACGAACACGACGACCGAGGCGCCGCCGATCGCCTTCGCGGCGTCGTCCGCCGCGAGGCCCGCGAAGCCGAGGTCGGTGAGGCCGCGCCGGTTGGGGCACGGATCGCCAGTGTGCAGGAAGTCGTCCTTCAGGGCGTTCGGCGTGGGCGAGACGAAACACGTCTTCGCGCCGAGCGTGCTCGCGAGCGCCTTCGCCGCGGCGGCTTCTTCGTTGGTCGCGAACGGAGAGAGCACGAGCGCGACGTTCGACTTGCCCCGCAACGACTTCGCGGCGCCGTCGAGCGCTTCGTCGAGATCACACGCGGCGAGCCCTTCCGCGCCGCGGCGCGTCGCGACGAGCCGATCGGCGGCGTTGACGTGCTCGAACGCGAAGCGTCCGGTGTCGCACATCCACCACTGGTTGACCTTCGGGTTGAAGCGCGGGCGGAAGCGCTTGGTCTCGCCGCCGCGCAACACTTCCGCGGTGACCGAGCAGCCGCGCGAGCACTCGGCGCACGTCGAGAGGTGCTTGTTCAGGTTCCAGACGCGCGCTTGGAAGCGGAAGCGCTTCAAGGTCAGCGCGCCGACCGGGCAGATGTCCGCGATGTTGCCTTGGTAGTTGCCCTTCAAGGGCTTGTCCATGAACGTCGCGATCACCGAGCGCGAGCCGAGGTCGCTGACGGTGAGCTGCGGCTGCTTGGTGACGTCTTCGAAGAAGCGCACGCAGCGCGAGCAGAGGATGCAGCGCTCCTCGTCGAGCACGATCACGTCGCCGAGCGACTTGCGCTTCTCGAGCTTGCGCCGCGGCTCGTGCGTACGGCCCTTGGTCTGACCTTCGGCGAAGGAATAGTCCTGCAGGTCGCACTCGCCGGCCTTGTCGCAGATCGGGCAGTCGAGCGGGTGGTTCTTCAGCAGGAACTCGAGGCACTCGCGGCGCACGTCGTGTGCCTTCGGCGACTCGGTGTTGACCACCATGCCTTCGGCGATCGGCGTGCGGCAGGCCGCGACGACGCGCGCGGGCGTGTCGCCTTGCTTCACCTCGACTTGGCAGATGCGGCAGCTACCGACCGGGCGCAGACCCGGGTGGTAGCAGTACATCGGCACCTCGACGCCGTGCTCGTGGCAGGCGGCGATCAGAGGCTTCTTCGGATCCGCGTCGATCTCGCGGCCGTTGACGGTGATCTTGGTCACGTCGTGATGCTCCTAGTGGGCTCCCGCGTACTCGATGCGCGGCGGAGCGAGCGGGTCCTTGGCCTGGCGGATGCACTCCTCGAGCTCGCTCTTGAAGATGCGCACGGCCGAGAGCGTCGGGATCGCGGCCGCGTCGGCGAGCGCGCAGATCGTCTTCGCGGGCGCCATGCCCTTCGCGAGCGACTCGAGCGTCGCGACGTCGTCGGGCTTGCCGTGGCCGGTCGCGATGCGGTGGAAGATCTGCGCGAGCCACTGCGTGCCTTCGCGGCACTGCGAGCACTGGCCGCAGCTCTCGTGGTCGTAGAACCGCGCGATGATCTCCATCACGCGGGCGATCGAAGTCGTGTCGTCCATCACGATCATCGCGGCGGTGCCGAGCGAGCTGCCTTTCGCGCGGAGCGAGTCGTGGTCGAGCACGACGTCGAGGTCCTCGCCGCGCAGGAGCGCGCACGACGACCCGCCGGGGAACCACGCTTTGCACTTGCGGCCCTTCCAGATGCCGCCGGCGACTTCGTCGACGATCTCGCGCGCGGTGACGCCGAACGGGAGCTCGTACACGCCGGGTTTGTTGACGTGGCCCGAGATGCCGCAGAGGAAGTTGCCCTTCGAGTTCTGCGTGCCGATCGACGCGAGCCACGCGCCGCCTCGCTCGACGATGAACGGCACGTTGAAGATCGTCTCGACGTTGTTGACCGTCGTCGGTTGGCCCCAGAGGCCGAAACCGGCGGGGAACGGAGGCTTGGGCCGCGGGTGACCACGTTTGCCCTCGAGCGACTCCATCAAGCCGGTCTCTTCGCCGCAGATGTAGGCGCCGGCGCCCTTGTGCATCCAGACTTCGCAGGAGAAGTCGGTGCCCATCACGCGCTTGCCGACCAGGCCCGCCTTGCGCGCTTCGGCGATCGCCGCGAGCAGCGTGTCGTACGACTTGCGGTACTCGCCGCGCACGTAGATGTAGACCGCTTGCAGCTTCATCGCGTACGCCGCGATCAAGCAGCCTTCGATCAGGCCGTGCGGGTCCTTCTCCATCAGCACGCGGTCCTTGCACGTGCCGGGTTCCGATTCGTCGGCGTTGACCGCGAGGTAACGCGGACGCGGATCCTTCGCCGGATCCGGCATGAAGCTCCACTTCATCCCGCACGGGAAGCCCGCGCCGCCACGGCCGCGCAGGTTCGAAGCCTTCATCTCGGCGATGATCTCCGCCGGAGTCATCGGCTTCTTCAGCACCTTCTCGAGCGCCTTGTAGCCACCGTTCGCCTGGTACACGGCGAGCGTGTGGGAGTTCGGCAGCGTCGTCCGGTTCAGCAGGTACTTCTCGAACGGCTTCACGCGAGACCTCCGAGGATCGAGTCGACCTTCTCCGTCGTGAGGTCTTCGTGGTAGACGCCGTCGACGTCGATCATCGGCGCGTTCGCGCACGCGCCCTGGCACTCGACCGGCCACACGGTGAACTTGCCGTCGGCCGACGTGCCGTAGGGCTTGGTGCCCGTCTTCTTGCAGACGTGCTCCATGATCTGCGTCGCGCCGCGCAGCTCGCACGAGATGTTGTGGCACACGCTGATCACGTGTTTGCCCGGCGGCGTCAGGCGGAACATCGGATAGAAGCTCGCGACGCCGTACACCTCGACGGGCTCGATCGCGAAGTACTCCGCGAGCGCCTCCATCGTCTCCGGCGAGATCCAACCGCCGAGTTCCTCCTGACAACGGTGCAGCGCAGGGATCAGCGCGGCACGGCGTTGCGGATAGTGCGTGACGAGTTCGTCGAACTCTTGAACCAGTTTCGCGGGCAGAGCCATCAGCGATCCACCTCACCCATGACGAAGTCGAGGCCGCCGATGATCGCGACCATGTCCGACAAGAGACGACCTTTGCCGAGCACCGGCACCGCTTGCACGTTCATCAGCCCCGGCGCGCGGATGTGGCAGCGCACGGGCTTCGAAGTACCGTCGCTGACGACGTAGAAGCCGAGCTCGCCTTTCGACGATTCGACCGCGTGGTACGCCTCGCCTTTCGGCAGGCGCAGGTCCGACACGATCTTGAACTGCGCGATCAGCTCTTCCATCGACGTGTGCACGTCGCCTTTCGGCGGCAGCACGTAGCGCCGGTCCTCGACGAGCACGTCCTGGCCCTTCGACTTCTTCAGTCGCTCGAGCGCCTGTTTGCAGATGCGGATCGCCTGGCGCATCTCTTCCATGCGCACGAGGTAACGGTCGTACGCGTCACCGACGGTGCCGACCGGGATGTCGAAGTCGTACGTCTCGTAGCCGCAGTAGGGTTGCGCCTTGCGCAAATCGTAGGCGAGGCCCGAGCCGCGCACGTTGGGACCCGAGAGCGACAGACGCTTCGCGTCCTCCGCCGAAATCGTGCCGACGCCGCGGTTGCGGTCGTACCAGATGCGGTTCGCGGTCAGCAGCTTCTCGATCTCGTCGATGCGCGGCGGCGCGGTCTCGAGGAACTCCGCGACCATGTGCTCGACCGTTTCGTCGACGTCCGCGTAGACGCCGCCGATCCGCACGTACGTGTTGTTCATGCGGTGGCCGGTGTACGCGTCGAGGATCGAGTAGAGCTCTTCGCGCAGGCGGAACGAGTAGAAGAAGATCGTGACCGCGCCGAGGTCGATCGACGTCGTGCCGATGTAGATCAGGTGCGCCATCACGCGCGAGAGCTCCATCAGCAGCACGCGGATCTCGTTCCCGCGCTGCGGCACCTCGATCCCCGCGAGCTTTTCGCACGCCAGCGCGTAGCCGACGTTGTTGATCAGCGGCTGGACGTAGTCGAGCCGATCGGTGTGCGGGAAGAACTTGTGCCAGCCGAGGCTCTCGCACGTCTTCTCCTTGCCGCGGTGCAAGAAGCCGACGTCCGGATCGATCGACGTCACCGTTTCGCCGTCGAGCTCGATCACGAGCCGCAGCACGCCGTGGGTCGCAGGGTGCTGCGGACCCATGTTGACCTTCATCGGTGCGCCGTGGACCGGATCGTCGTGGTCCGGCGCGTGGCGCGTGTACTCGAAGACTTGCTTGGTGGTCATGCGTCGGGTTGCCAGCCTTCGCGGCGTTGCTTGTCCCACTCGCGGTAGAGGCGATCGGGCTCGATGCCAGCGTGCGGGAAGTCCTTGCGCAACGGGTGATGCGTGTAGCCGGTCGGCATCAGGAGCCGGCGCAGATCGGGGTGGCCGTCGAAGCGGATGCCGAACATGTCGAAGCACTCGCGCTCGCTGAAGTTCGCGCCCGGCCACTGCGGCGTGCACGTCGGCACGTTCGCATCGTCGCCCGCGACGCGGCACTTCAAGCGCACGCGGTCGTTGTGGTCGTACGACAGGAACTGCCAGACCACTTCGAAGCGCGGCTCGGTCGGGAAGTGGTCGACCGCGGTCACCAGAGTGTTCTGGTCGAAGCCCGCGCGTTCGGAGAGGCGCGTGAAGAGCTCGCGGAGCACCGCGCGCCCGACCGTCAACGTCGTCATGCCGTCGCGCGCCTCGACGAACTCGAAAGTCAGGCCTTCGAGTGCCTTGGCGACGCGCTCGCGCGTCGTGGGGGAGGTCACTTAAGGAGCTCCTCGATCTTCGCCTTCGGATCGTGCGGGTGCAGGTCCAACGCGGTGCGCGGCACGCCCGCGTTGGGTTGCTTCGTGATCGTGCCGGTGCCCGTGTCCGGCTTGTGCTCGGGGCCTTTCAGCAGACGGCGCAACGGATCCTCGCGCTCGATCTTCTTCTGCAGCTTGATGATCGCGTCGATCACGGCGTCGGGCCGCGGCGGACAGCCGGGGACGTAGACGTCGACCGGCAGGATCGAGTCGACGCCTTGCACGACCGCGTACGAGTCGTACATGCCGCCCGAGCTCGAGCACACGCCCATCGCGATGACCCACTTCGGGTCCGGCATCTGGTCGTAGATCGTCCGCACCGCCGTCGCCATCTTCCACGTCAGCGTGCCGGCGACGATCAAGAGGTCGCACTGGCGCGGCGAGAAGCGCGCGGCCTCGGCGCCGAAGCGCGCGAGGTCGAACTTCGGGCCGATCATCGCCATGAGCTCGATGCCGCAGCACGAGAGCCCGAGCGGCATCGGCCAGAGCGAGTTCTTGCGGCCCCAGTTGACGAGCTCGTCGACGCGCGTCGCGAGGAAGCCGACGCCTTCGCCTTGGACAGGATTCAGCGATCCCAATCGAGACCTCCCTTGCGCCACACGTAGGCGAGACCCGCGCCGAGCACGACCACGAAGAGCACGACCTCGGCGAACACGATTCCGCCGACACCCGCGGCCGTGAAGGACTTCGCGGCGACCGCCCACGGGATCAGGAAGATCGACTCGACGTCGAACAGGATGAACAGCACCGCGACCAGGTAGAAGTGGATCGAGAGGCGGATGCGCGCGTCGCCTTGCGGCGTCATCCCACACTCGTAGGCGTTGCCCTTGCCGATGCTCCGGCGTTTGCCGCCGAGGACGTCGCTCGCAAGGATGTTCACCACGGCGAAGCCGCCGACCACCAATAGGAGGATGATCAGCGGGGCGTAGTCTTTGAGCATGGTGGGGACGGCCGCGCGGGCCGCCTACAGCGGGGTCCGGAGGGCGGCGCTCGCGGGGGGATCTCGCGCGCGTCGGAGCCCTCGAGAAAAGGCTCGCGAGTGTAGCCACGTGCTCCGGTGAGAAGAAGCGCCGAGGAGGCGTCGACGGACGAGGCGGCGATTCCGGGCGGCGCGCCGCGCGAAGCCGGTCGCGACGAGCCCCGTGGACCGCGGTGCGTCGACGCCGCCCCCTTCGATTCCGTTCGATGCCGTCCGGGCCCGCCCGCACCGGGTCGCTCCGGTTCGCACGGGGTCGCCCCGGATCGCCCCGGGTCGCACGGGGTCGCCCCGGGCCACACCGGGCCACACCGGGCCACACCGGGCCAAAGCGGCCTGCAGCAGAGCGTGCCCGCCCGGAGCGGCCCGCGTCGCCGTGGCGCGCGAACGATCGGCGCCAGACGACGTTGCTCCCGTGTCGGCGCGACGCGCTCGGTCGAGCGGCCGCCTCCGGTCCGGCGGGGCGGCTTGGGAGCCCGTCCGGAGGCGCCGCGGCCGTCGTCCCGTCACTCACCGCGCGGCGGACTGCGGCGGAAGCGCATAAATCTATTTCGAAAATGGACTTACGACTGTTCGTCGGCGCCAGGCGAGCACTGCGCGACCCGCAGCGTCCGACGCCGGCGACCGGACGCCTGAATCGGCCATAACCCTATGGCGCAAAGGCTCTTGGAGCCGCGCCATGGCCGTCGGCGCACACGCGGGGGTCCGCACCGGCCGATCAATCGAGGCTGACCACGAACTCGCCGCCGCTCGCGCGCGCGAGGCCTTCGAGCGTGCCGTCGCCGACCGAACCGATCTGGACCCCGTAGAACACCACGCAGCGCTCACCGTTGACCGCTTCGAGGAACGGCTGGACCCAGCCTGGCCCCTCGGCGGTCTGGCCGTCACACAGGATGACCACGGAGTCCGCTTCGAGCTCGCCGACGAGCCGCTGGTGGTCGTCGACCGAGAGCGCCGCGCGGACCGCGGGCGCGAGCTGGGTACCGCCGCCCGGACGTTGTCCGGCGAGCCAACGTTCGAGCGCCGCGACGTTGCGAGGCGTCGCCGCTTTCATCTCGCGGCTCGAGCTCCAATTCTCGTCGCTGAACACGATGACGCGGAAACGTCCGTTCGGCCCGAGCGCCTCGACGAACCGGAGCAACTGCGCGACGGCCGCGCGCCAGCGTGTGGTCCCGCCCATGCCGCCGGTGCCGAGCGGGTCGTCCATCGAACCCGAGCGATCGATCACGAAGACGATCCGGTCGGACGCGGGCTTCAGTCCGAAGAAGCCCGCGACGGTCTCCGGATCCGGATCCGCGTCGACGCCCGCCGCGCGGCGCTCGCGCTCGGCGTCCCACCACGTTCGCCAGCGATCCGGGTGGTTGCCGAGATGCCGGCGAGACCGACGCTCGAGCTCGCGTGCGATCTCGGTCTCGATGCGCAGCGATGCGGCAGGCGACTCTCGCCGGCCGACCCACGTTTCGAGCGCCGCGATCAGCACCGGGATCGCGCGATCGTTGGTGAGCGCCGGCGCGACGCGCAACGCTCGGGTCGCGACCCGCCAATCCGTCGCGGCGGCGCCCCGTTCGAGGTACCGCGTCACGGTGGCGCACGCGGCGCTGGAAGTCGGCAGGATGGTGCTTTGGAAGTGCTGCAGCGCGAACGCGTCGTCGCGGGCCTTGCCTGGGACGAGCGACTCTTCGAGCAGTCCCGCCATGCGCCGGTGCACGGCGTCGTCCGGCCACCCGACCAAGGCGCGCAGCGCGGCGCGGCGGGCGAGCGGAACCTCCGAATGGCTCTCGCCGAGCAGCGCGAGCTCGGTTTCGCGCACGTAGCGGCCGGCGAAGAGCTCGAGCGCCGCGACGCGCCGTCCGAGCGGTTGGCCGCTCGCGTCGACCATCACGCGCACCGCGAGCTCGCGCGCGAGTTCGTGGCGCGCGTCGGTTTCGAGCAGCGCGGCGAGGGCGTGCACCGCCTCCTTGCGCACCGCCGCCGTCGCCGCGTCGGGCCGATAGTCGTCGTCGGGCTCCACCGGGCCGACACCGCGGGGCCGGAGCGCGGCGAGGTCGAGCAACGCGACTGCGACGTCGAAGCGCCGCTCCGGCGCGCGGACCTCGAGCGCCGCGAGCTCGCGCACGATGGCGTCCCCGGAAACTCCTTCGGCCGCGGCCCGGGACCCGCCCCAGCGCTCGATCCACTCGGTTGCGCGCCCGATCGGATCCGCGCTCTTCGACTGAGCGGGGCCGAACAAGAGGCCGAGCAGGACGAGGTGGACGAACATGCAGGTGCGCGCGGCGGTGCCGCCAACGAGCCCGAGCGACGGGCGAGCGACGGCTCGCGCGCCACGCGCGGGTGCAAGGCATAGCACGCCCCGTGCCCGCCGCGGAGCCCGACGAAACCCGGATACTGCCACTCGTCGTTGCGCAGGAAATCGCGAGCGGTCTGCCACCGGACGATCGAAGGCGAGTCCATGCTGGAAGCCCCGCGGTGTGTCTCCACCGCCGCGCTTCGACGGGAATCGGGCGTCGAGTCGCTCGCGCCGTGCACGAAGCCGTCGTCGAGCGGTGCCGCGATCCGGTGGGCCTCGCGCTCGTCGGTCCCGGCCGGCGCGCAGCGCCGCGCGCCGCGGCGTTCGCGCCGAGCCGCGAGGCCGCTCGTCCATCACCGCGGGGGCGCCGCGAGGCCGAAAAGCGCGTTGGCGAGGCCGGGAACCGGGTTTTCGTGACCCAGCGTGGCGCGCCAGTATCGCTGGGGCGCGTCAGTCGATCGTGAACTCCCTGCGCAGGAACTCGACCGGCGCGGTGAGCCGCGGGTCGACGTGCAGGCCGACCAGTCGGACCTTCGGGCCGGTGGCCGCGAGTTCGAGGGTCAGTGTCTCGTCGACCGGCACGAACGAGCGGAAGTCGACTTCCGCCTTTGCCGTCGCGAGGACCGTGCCCTGCGGATCGAGCACTTCGGCCGTGAACTTCAGACTGCGGCCGATCAGGCCCGGCACGCGATGGCCGCTCTGGTTCTCGAGGTCGACGAGCGTGCGTCCGCCTACGCGGCGCGCGGAGATCTCGAACGCTCGCGCGAGGAAGCTCGGATCGCGCGGCGTTTGGAGCGCATGGCTGCGCACGGTCCGGCGCGGGAACTCACGGGGTGGGTCGCCGGGCCGGACGTTGGCCGCCGGTCGTTCGAGCGTCTGCATGTGGCACCCGACGCAGGAACGGCCCTTCGCCTTCTGATCGGTGGTCTCGAAGTCCTTCGCGACGCCGAGCACCGGTCCCACGTTGGTGCGGTGACACGCGGCGCACAGTTCGTCGGCGCGCGAACCGGCGAAGCGCTCGTCCTTCACCGAGCGGTGCGCGTCGGTCTCCGCGCCCCACGGTCCGAGGATCGAACCGTCGGCGGCGACGTGGCAACTCGCGCACGAGATGCCGAGCTCGCGATCCTCCTCTCGCGGCGGCGGTTTCTGCGCGAGGTCGTGGTCGGCGAGCGGCGCCGGCACGTGGCAACCCCAACATCCTTCGGGCTTCTTCTTCTCCGCGAGCTCCTCTTGATAGAGCTCGTCGACCCACGCGAGCGCGTGCAGCGAAGTCGCCCACTCCTCCGCGACGTCGCGGTGACACGGCGTGCAGTCGATGCGTTCGACCGCGTCGAGCCGCGCGATGCGACCGTCGGCGACGGGTTCGGGCTTGCGGAGATCATGGAACGAATCGCCGACGAAACACGCCGCGAGCGCGGCGACGGAGAACCGGACGAGCAGCATGGCGCGGATTCTAGTCGCTGCTTCGCGCCTCCGCGCGCGCGACCGCTCGCGTCGCAGCCGACGTCACGGGCGGAAGACGCGTGCGTCCTCGGGTGTCTCGATGCGCGAGAACCCGTGATTCGCGAGTTCGCGCGCGAGCGGCAGGCGCTGGTCGTTCTCGCCGTGGACGAGGAACAACGCGCTCGCGCGTCGGGCGTGCGGCGTGAGCGCCGCGAGCAAGCCTTCGCGGTCGGCGTGCGCCGAGAAACCGTTCATCGTCGTGACTTTCGCTCGCACGGCGAAGCGGTGGCCGAGGATGTTGACCTCCGGTGCCTTCTCGACCAGCCGTCGACCGAGCGTGTGCGCGGCTTGGTAGCCGACGACCAGGATCTCGCAGTCCTCGCGCGAGACGTGCCACGCGAGGTGGTGGACGATGCGACCCGACTCCATCATCCCGGACGCGGAGAGCACGATGTACGGCCGCGGGTCGCCGTTCAAGCGCTTCGAGTCTTCGACCGTCTCGGCGAACTCGAGCCGCTCGCGCAGCCGCGACTTCAACTGCCAACGCGTGAACTCCGAGAGCGCCTCTTCGTCGAAGTAGCGCGGGTGCTTCAGCGTGATCGCCGTCGCGCGCGAAGCGAGCGGACTGTCGATCGCGACGCGCACGTCGCCGACTTGGCGGCGCTCGAAGATCTTCGCGAGCGTGTAGAGGATGTTCTGCGCGCGGCCGACCGCGAACACCGGCACGAGCAAACGTCCGCGGCCGCGACGGGCGAGCCGTTCGACGGCGAGCCCGAGCTCGCCTTCCATGTCCGCGTAGGGCGGATGCGAACGCGCGCCGTACGTGCTCTCCGAGATGTAGATGTCCGCTTCGGTGAGCGGCTCGGGATCACGGAGGATCGGTTGACCGGGACGGCCGTAGTCGCCGGTGAAGACGAGCCGCGTCGTCTTCTTCTCCTCGGTGATCTCGGCCTCGATCCACGCGGAACCGAGGATGTGTCCGGCGTCGTGGAAGCGCACGCGGATGCCCGGACCGACGTCGAACCACGCGCGATACTCGTGCTGTTCGAACAGCGCGAGCGTCGCTTCGACGTCTTCTTGGAGGTAGAGCGGCTGCACTTCGTTCTCCGGTAGCGCGCCGCGCGCGAGTGCGGTCGGGAAACTCGGCGCGCACGGCCTTCCGTCGCGGCAGCGCTCGGTGTGCGCGTGTTCGCGCCAACGCTCGCGGTTCAGGTGCTCGGCGTCCTTCGCTTGGATGTTCGCGGAGTCGACGAGCAGGATCTCCGCGAGGTCGCGCGTGCCGTGCGTCGCGTGGATCGCACCGTCGAAGCCGGCGCGCACGAGCATCGGCAACTTGCCGGAGTGATCGATGTGCGCGTGCGACTGCACGACGGCGTCGACCTCCGCGGCGCGGAAACCGAACCGTCGATTGCGTGCGTAACTTTCCGCTCGCCGACCTTGGTAGAGCCCGCAATCGAGCAACACGCGACACCCGTTGGCGACGAGCAAGTGACACGTCCCCGTCGTGTCGCCCGTCGCGCCGTGGAAGGAGAGTTCCATGGCCGCGATTGTGCCTCCGGCCGAGCCGAACTCACGCGCGAAGGTCGCGACTGCTCGTTCGAAGCGTCACTTTCCGCTGCCGCGCGCCCACGCCGCGCGCATCCGCACGAGCACGTCGTCGCCGAAGTGGCGTCGTAGCAGTCGCTCCTGGTCGGCGGGTGCGAGCTCGAAGCCGGTGAGCGTGTACCAAGAACCGTCCGCGTTCTCGAGCCGCGCTTTGGCGTCGGTCTCGGCGCGCACGTCGCGGAAGAAACATGCGAGCTTCATGGCGTCGGTTCGCAGCAGATGGTCGACCGCGCCCCACGCCCGGTGCGCAGCCGACGTGTTCCAGGTCCCACGCGGCCACTTGGCGAAGTCCTCGAGCCGCAGCTCGGGCGCGTCGCGCCCCGAATACGCTGCTTCGAGCAGTGCATCCCAGTCGGTGTGCTCGGCGACGCTCACGAACTCGTCGCGGTAGGGGAAACAGTAAACGGCGCCCTGCAGTTCGAACTCGGCGCACCACGCGTAGCCCTGCACCGCCCAATTGGGGAGCCGACCGAAGCGCTGCAGCAGCGCGAGTTGCGCGCAGCGGTTGACGATCTCGTTGTCGGGGTTCCACTCCTCCTGCGCCGGCTGCGAGATCACGAGCGCGCCGCACAACGGCTGCTCGAGCGTGAACGCGCTCTGCTTCTCCGCATCTCGCGTCCACTTGGTCAAGTACGTCTCGGTGCGAGCGAGGAACTGCAGCGCGCGTTCGTAGTCGCGCGGATCGCGCAAGAAGAGGATCGTCGCCGGCCCCGGCCCGGTCTCCGCGGCGGTCGCGGTGCGGGTCCCGCCAGCTTCCGTCGGCGGCGCGTCGCCTTTCCTCGGCGGCGCGCCGGCAGGCGGTTCTTCCGGGTCCTCCGGCAACGGCAGCGGTGTCGGCGCCGGCTTCGTTCGAGCGGTGGGGTCGCCGCGGGGAGGCGGAGCGGCGTCTTCGACGGGCGCGGCCGGAGGTGTCGGCAGCCGCGAACCGCAGAGGTCGAACGTGCGGTCGACGAACGGCAACGCGTGTTCGAGGTACTTGCCGTCGTCGGGCGAGAGCACGACGAATCGTGCGGACGCATCGACGTCGAAGCGCAGCTCGAGTTGACGCGCGAGGTCGGTCCAGCGCGCGACCGCCGCTCGCGCGCGGGCGTCGAGCGCCGACGGCATCTGCGTCGATGGGTACGTCTTG
The DNA here is from genome assembly GCA_023150475.1 of Planctomycetota bacterium. Taxonomy (GTDB): domain Bacteria; phylum Planctomycetota; class UBA1135; order UBA1135; genus JACRIN01. The sequence continues at coordinate 74,685 of JAKLKU010000012.1, read as the reverse complement.
CCGCGCCAATGCACGGCGGGCTCGCTGATGAGCTTTGGCCCGAGCGTGGGCCCGAGCGTTGGCCCGAGCGTGGGCCCGAGCATGGGCCCGAGCATGGGCCCGAGCATGGGCCCGGGCGCCGGCATCGGCACGGGCACGGGCACGGGCACGGGCGGCAATACGAGCGCCGGCAAGAGCGACAGACACACCGAGACGAGCGAGCGCTGCACGCGTCCTCCTACGGCACCCTTCGGGGGCATCCTGCGGGCCCTCAACGACGCTCCGAGAGCCAACGCCTCACGCGCGCGTCGAGCACCGCGATCTCGATCCCCAACACGTCGCGCAACGCGTTCTCGCTCGACATGCCGTCGCCGATCGACCGCAGGATCCGCGGCGTCTCGACGGCGCGTGCCTCGAGCAGGTACGCCGCGAGCACGTACGAGTAGAGCAGATCCTCGATCGTCAGTTCGTCGACGTTCTTGCGCAGGAGCGCCGCGAGGTCGGGCTTGCGTTCGCTCTCGAGCATCTCGTGCGCTTCGTTCATCCAGTTCGCCTTCGGCGAGACGAGCTGCTTGCGCAGCTTGACCTGCGCGGCGTTCGCCGACGCCGGCAGCGAGAAGTACGTCATGCGCGTGCCGGTCAACTCGCGTGTGAGGTACATGCCGATGCCTTCGAACGCCCACGCGGTCTGCGGCAGGACGCCGTAGTCGACCGTGAGAACGTGCGCGATCGTCTGCCGCACGACCGTGTCGAGGCGCTCTTCCGCGTTCTGCGCACACGTCATGAAGTCGCCGCGCACGTTGAGCCCCACGGTCACCGCGTTGGCGAGCGCCGGACGTTGCGCCGGCTCGATCTGCGGATGGTTCGCGAGGAACGTCGAGCGTTCGGTCGCCAACTTGAGCGCGTAGAGCGAGAACGGTTGTCGCGCGAGGTCGGGCGTCCCGAGCAACGCGTCGACCGTCGTCAACGTCGCCGTCGCGTAGCGCGCGAAGAGCGCGGCTTCGTCGCGTTCGCCCATCGAGAACACCCGCACCGACTCGTTGCCGAGCAGGCATTTCCACTCGAGTCCGCAGTCCGGGTCGTGCTCCTCCGCACGGAACTCATGGGGTTCCGCCGCGTCGGCGAGCGCTCGTTTGACCGTCGCCTTCAACTGCGGTCGGCGTTCCTTCGCGCGAACGGTTTCTTCGAGCACCCAGACGTCGCCGAGCTTCGTCTCGCCGCGTTCGCCGCGGACGCGCGGGTGCTCCGGATCGAACCGCACGACGTCGTCGAAGAGCAGCTCGCGATCCAGGCCATCGAGATCATGTCGATCGACGAGGGCGAGCAACGCCGCGCAACACGGCGCGAGCTCTTCGCGCATCCGCGTCGGAAAGCGCGCGGCCGCGGCGGGATTGAAATTGCGCGAAGGAGTCGTCTTCTCCGGCGGCAACCACTTGCCGTCGCGTGTCTGCACGTGCTTGAGCGCTTTGTGCGCGCGGAAGTGCTCCGGGTCGATCCGCAGCACGAGCTCGAACAGTTTGTCGCGCTCGGCGAACGCTTCGTTCGCGGTGCACCAGTCGGCGAGCTTCTCGAGCGTCGCGATCGATTGCGAGAGCACGGCGGCGCGTTCGGCTCGCCACGGCGCCGCTTCGTTCGCCGGCGCGCTCGCCTCCTGCGTCGCCGGCGGAGACGCGCCATTCGAAGGACTGCCGGGGTGCTGCGTGCGCGCGAGCGCCGCGCAGACGAGAACGAGCACGGACGACGCGATCCACGCGCTGCGCCGCGCGATGGCCGTGGACGTGGAAGTGGCGAACGACCGCCGGAGCGGTGCGAGAGAGCGAGCGAGCATGGCAGGAACGCGCGACGGGGTGGGACTCTCCCTCGCGCCGAGGACCGTCAGCATGACCGAAACGGCCTCCATTCGTCGAGTCCTTTGTCGTGCGAAGGAAGTGCGTAGACGAGGCCCGCCGCACGCCCTTCCCCGAGCACCGATCGCGACGTCGTGCGCCGGAACTCCCGCTGCGGGACTGCGCGAGCCGGGCCGCTGATGCCGCCGCGTGCCGGCGCGTGGCGGTGCGTGCCCGCGCGTGCCCGCGCGTGCCGGCGCGTGCCACGCGTGCCACGCGTGCCCGCGCGTGGCGGTGCTCGCCGGGCCGAGTTATGCTCCCGCGCGAACGATGCAGCGCGCGCGATTGCACATCGTCAGCGGACCGTCGAGTGGCGGCAAGTCGCAGTTCATCCGCACGCTCGAGGGCAGCTACGACGAACTCGTCTTCCCGAGCGCGCTCGAGCGCACGCCGCTCGCCTCGGACCGGCGCTACGTGCTGCACTACAACTTGCTGCGACCGGTCGAGCGGCTCGTCGGTCTGCACGAATCGCCGTCGCTCGAAAAGCGAGCCCGCGCGCTCGGCCTCGAGGTCCGCATGCGCGTGCAGAACCCGTTCGCGACCGATCGTGCGCTGCGGGCGTTGAAACGCGTCGACGCACAGACGTCCGCGACCGTGCTCGTGACGCCGCGCGCCGAACTCGAGCGCCGCATGCGCGAGCGCGACGCCCGCGAGACGCTGCTCGAGGACGGCCTCGCCTACCCGCGCGAGAAGTGGCTCGAGCTGCTCGCCGAAGTCGACCTGTGCGCGGTCTACCGCGATTGGCTCGAGTTCCTCCGTTCACGCGGTATCCCGTACCAACTCGTCGACGCGAGCGATCCGAGTTACCGCCGCTTGGTGTCGCTCGGCGAACTGAACGTCTGCTTGGCGGAGCGCGTGTGACGAGCGAATTGCATCCGGGGATGACGAAAGCGGAGCTCGAAGCGCTGCTCGCGCGCGAGAAGTTCGTCTACCAGCGCATGGACCTGCCGCACGGCCTCGCGACGCGCGGCGAGGACCGGTCCGCGACGGCGCGCATCATCCTGCCGGAGCGCATGGACGGCCGGTCCGTGCTCGACGTCGGGTGTTGTTACGGCTTCTTCCTCTATCGAGCGCGCGAACGCGGCGCGACTCGGCTCGTCGGGCTCGAGAAGAACCCCGAGCGCCTGCGGCACGCGCGGCTCCTGCGCGAAGTGTACGGCGACGGGCCGGAGTTCTCCGACGAGGACTTCGAGGCCGTCTGTGCGCGCGAGCGCTTCGACGACGTGTTCCTGCTCAACGTGCTCCATCACTTGAAGGAGCCGGTCGCCGCGCTGCGCACGCTTGCGCGCGCCGCGAAGCGGAGGCTCGTCGTCGAGTTCCCCACGCCGGCCGACCCGAAGTTCTCGAAGGGCCTGCTGCCCGGCGTGGCGGCGGCGTTGTCGCGCTTGCCGCTGATCGGCGTGAGCTCGCTCTCCGAGAACGACCAGACCTTCCTCTTCACCAAGGCGGCCTTCGAACGCGTCCTGACGGAGCACGAGCCGCTGGTCTCGAAGATCACCTTCCACGCGAGCCCGAAGAAGGAAAAGGGCCGCGTGATCGCGATCTGCGAGAAGTGACGCGGGATTCTCGGAGTCCTTGCGACGCCTCGCGACCCGTGGCGTTCTAGAGAGCGATGGACGCCGACGCACGTCGCCCCGAGATCGAAGAGCTCCTGCGACATTCTCGGTGGGCGTGGGCACTCGCCGCGCGGCTCGTGCATGATCGCGAGTGCGCGGACGACGTCGTGCAGGATGCGTGGGTCAAGGCGCTCGAAAGCCCGCCGACACCGCGCTCGCCGCGCGGATGGCTCGCAACGGTGATCCGCCATCGCGCCGCCGAGTGGCGACGCTCCGAATCGCGGCGCGCCGCGCGTGAACACGACGCCGCGCGTCCCGAGGCGCTGCCGCCGGTCGATCGAGCGCTCGCCCGCGAAGCGGCGCGACGCACGCTCGTCGAAGCGGTGCTCGCCCTCGAGGAACCGTATCGTTCGACGTTGCTCCTGCGGTACTTCGACGAGCTCTCGCCCGCTGCGATCGCGAAGCGAGAAGGCGTGCCAGCGTCGACGGTGCGCAACCGGCTGAGCCGCGGCCTCGCGCTCCTGCGCCTTCGCCTGCGCGATACGCGCGACGAGGAAGGCCACGACGCTCTTTCCGCGCTCGCGCTGGTCGTCGTCTCGCGGCTGTCTCGGAACACGATCCCGATCGGACTGCTCGCCATGAAGAAGTTCCACGTCGTGTGGGTGGCCGTGCTCGCGCTGTGCGGAGTCGGTGGAGGCGCCTGGTATGCGGCGCACCGCGCGCCGACCGCGGTCGCACCGAACGCGAGCCCCGTCGCCTCCGTCGCGCTTGCCGCGACGCAGGGCGAACGCGAGACCGCGATCGACGAGCGCGCGCCGATCGCGTCCGACACTCGCGCCGCGGACGCTGCGCCGACTGGTCACCTCGTCCGCGTGCTCGACGGCCTCACTCGCGCCCCGGTGGCCCGCGCGACGGTGCTCTACGCGCCAAGCGCGTCGCTCTCGGACGGTTGGGCGCGCTTCCCTCCGTCGCCATCGGGTGACATCGAGCGTGACTTGGAAGCGAGCGGCAGCCGAGTCGAGAGCGACGAGCACGGCGAGGTTTGGCTCCCGGCGCCCGGCGGGGACGTCGTGATCGTCGCGCGGTCCGACTGCTCGTGGGGACAGGCCCGGGTGGGGGCGCACGACCAGGGGCCGACCGAAGTGTTGCTGGAGGACGACATCACGCTGTTCGCACGGGTCGTCGACGAACGCGGAGACCCGGTCGCTGGCGTGCCACTTGCGCTCTCGAGGATCTCGGCTTCCGGTCTCTCGAGCGACGGCGAGTCGTGGCGCACCGATGCCGCGGGTCGAGCCCAGATTCCGCACGCGCAAGCGCGCGGTCCGTTTACGGGCGGCGAGTTGCTGCTCCACTTCGACTTCCCGACCTCCGCGCCCGGCGCGCGCGTCGACCTCGCGCGGTCCGACCAGGTGCTCGAGCTCACGCTTCCACCGACGGGTGCGCTGCGAATCCGATGGTTCGCTGCCGATGGCGAACCGGCGACCGGCCGTCACTTCGTCACCGCGCACGTCGCCGACACGAGGTCCGACACCGAACGGTGCGTCGGCGGCAAGCTGCACGTCGTCGGCTCCGAAGGCGTGTTCCCGTTCGTCGAGCTCGGCCGGCGGATCGGTGTGACGGTGTGGCCCGGTGAGCTCGTGCACACGGACCCGATCACGGGCAGCGGCGCGGGGCCGACGTTTCCCGGTGAGGAAGCGATCCTCGAGCTGCGTCCGTCGCCGCGGCCACGCGACCTCGTCGTCGCGGTGCAGGATTTCCACGGCAGCCCGCTCGAGACGGCTCGCGTCGCTTACGAGCTGCTCGACTGGCAGCGGGTGCCGCTGGCGGCGCCCACCGAGATCGTCACGGACGAGCACGCGTGTTTCTCGCTCGCACGCAGCGGACTCGGTTTCTCGAGCGGACACGCGCGGTTCCTGCGCGTCGTGCGCCGCGGCGCGGACGGAACGATCGAGCAGGAAGGGCAGGAGCGCTTGGCGAGCTTCGAACGTGCGGGACCGGACCACGGGTACGTGCGACTCGGCCCGTCGCGACTGCTCGCCGCCGGACGCGTGCTCGATGCGAGTGGCGTTCCACGCGCCGGCGCGAGCGTGTCGCTCCTCTGTCGAGCGGCGTTGCCCGACACCACCGAGCGCGACGACGAAGGTGGCGGCTGGGTCTCGCTCAGCGACGAGTTGCGCGAACTTGAGCAGCTCGGCTACGGGCCCGCGCACGGCCCGAGCGACGCTTGGGTGCACGTGGTCGCGACGCGCTCGCGCGACGACGGCTCGTTCGAACTGCGTGGCGGCGAGTTGCCCGTGGAGCCGTGCGCGTTGCTCGCTTCGGCCGCAGGCGCGGGACCCTCGGAACTGCAGCCGATCGAACCCGGCTCGACCGCGGTCGACCTCCGTCTACGCGCGGCGTGTTCGTTCTCGGGTCGCGCCCTCGTCGATGCACCAGATTTCCTGACGTCGCTGATCGTCTCCGTCTCGCGCGAGCCCCTCACCTTGCTGACGCCGTCCACACGAGACGCGACCAGCGCGCGTGTCGACCGCTCGGGTCGCTTCGTGTTCGACGCGGCTCCGTGCGCGCCGATCCACGTGACGGTGTTCGTCGAAGGGCAGCTCGCGTTCGCGGCCGGCGTGGTCGACCCCGCTGCGCTTGGCACCGCCGAGTACGAACTCGACTTGCGCGGCCGGCTGTTCGAGCACCGCATCGCCGTCGTCGACGAAGCGTTCGCACCGCTCGGCACCGGCAGCTTGCGCTGGCGCGACTCGCTCGCTCCCGAAGCGCCTTGGCGCGAAGCGGTGGTCGTGGACGGGCTCGCCCGCGTGCGCACGCCGGCTCCAGCGATCGACGTCGAAGCGCGAGTCGACGCGCGGCGGATGGTCACGCGAGAGGGCGTCCGCGGGAGCGAGGCGCTCGTGCTTCCGCCGGCGTGTCGGTTGACCGCCGTGCTCGGCGAGGCATTCGAGCTCGCCGCGCCCGGACTCCACGTCGAGTTGTGGGTTCACCCCGCCGGCGTGCTCGGCGAGCGCGGTCACGACCGTGAGCTGCGCGGTGAACGCTCCGCCGAGTTCTGGCTCCAGGAACCGGGAGAGTGGATCGTCGAATGGTACCTGGCCGACGACGCGAAGCGCTCGCGCGAGCGTCTTGCCTGGAGCTCGTTCGACGTGGAGGAGAGGACGCGCGAACTCACGACGGCGCTCGAGATCTCGCTCGACGAATTCGCGCGGCATCGAGAGCGCTTGCGGTCCGCGCCCGACAAGTGACTGCTCTCCCGGCTGCGATCACGACGCTTGCCCGCTAAGCTCGCGTTCGAAAGCGTGTCCGCCCAGCCCGGTCTGTCGTGCCCGTCGTGCCGCTCGGCGATCTCCGAGCGTGGCCTGGATCTCACGCGCCGCGTCGCGACTTGCGAGCGGTGCGGGGCGGTGGCGACTTCGTCGAGCACGGGCCCCATGCCGGCGCCGACGGCGATTGCGCAAGCTCGTTTCGAGCCCCGCCGGGTCATCGCCGAGCCGGTGCATGTCGAGCGCTCGACGATCGCGGGTGGCGTGGAGCTCGTCGTGCGCTGGCGTCGGCCGCGCGTGTGGCTGCTCGTCGGCTTCATGGTGGTGTGGGACGCGATCGTCTTCGTCATCGGTGCGCGGCTCGTCGAGACGGGAGCGTCGGCGTGGGCGTGGATCTTGAGCAGCGTGTTCTTCGTCGCTGCCGTGTTCTTGACCTACGCCGCGGCCGCCGCGCTCGCGAACGTCACGCGGATCCGCGCGACGCGCGAGAGCATCCGCGTCGCGCACGGGCCGTTGCCGTGGTTCGGCAACCTCGAACTCGCCGCCGACGCCGTCACGGGTTTCGCGACTCGCGCGCGCCTCGCCGATCGCGAGTGGGTCGTGCGCCATGGCAAGCGCGTGCCCGTCGAGAGCCACGACTTCGTGTTGCACGCACGCCTCGCGAACGGGGCCGAGCCGCCGATCCTGCGCGGAGCCTTCGATGCGGAAACGACGTGTTACCTCCAGCAGGAGCTCGAGCGCGGGCTCGGACTCCCGCACACGCCGTTTCCCGCCGAGTCGTCGCTTTGACGCGAGCGGGTGAGTGACTCCCAGGGTTCGCGATCCGCGCGCGAACTCGAACACCATGAGTCGCGGCGTGACGCTAGCTTGTCGAGCCCGATGAACGTGTTGACCGCGCTGACGTGTCCCGCCTGCCGCTCCGCGATCTCCGCCGACGGGCTCGATCTCGCTCGCGGCATCGCGACGTGCTCGCACTGCGGCGCGCTCGCGTTGTTGCCGGCGGGCGCGCGAGGAACGCCGGCGTTCCAGGAGCGACCGAAGGTCTCGTTGCCGCCTAAGGTCTCGGTGCGCGAGTTCGCCGACGGCGTCGAGCTCACGTTGCGTTGGTTCTCGCCCGTCGTTTGGTTCCTCGTGTTCTTCGTGATCGCGTGGGACGGGTTCCTCGTCTTCTGGTACTCGATCGCGCTGCGCGAGGAAGCGCCGTGGATCATGGCGGTGTTCCCGATCGCGCACTTGGCGATCGGCGTCGGACTGACGTACTTCGTCGTGGCGACGTTCCTGAACCGGACGACCGTGACGGCGACGCGCGATCGCCTGCGCGTGCGCCACGGTCCGTTGCCGTGGCTCGGCAACGTCGAGCTCGCGCGCGACGACGTCGAACAACTCTATTGCAAGGAGCGTGTGCACCGCGGCAAGCGGAGCACGAGCGTGTCCTACGATCTCTGTGCGCGAGTGAAGTCGGGCCCGACCGTGAGGGTGCTGCGCAGCGCGTCCGACGCGGAGCAAGCGCTGTACTTCGAGCAGACGCTCGAGCGCGCGCTCGGCATCCGCGACGAGCCGGTAGCCGGCGAACTGCCGCGTTGAGCGCCGCGCGCCGCGGGCGCGCGAATCGTGAGGCTCGGCTCAGCGCACGTACGCGAACGCGAAGCCGTCGTGGCCCTTCGTGCCGACCGTCTGGATCGCCGTCGCGATCACGCGCGGCTCGGCGGCGAGGAGCTCGAAGAGCTCGCGCACGCCGCGCACGTTGGCGTCGGCGCTCGCCGCATCGATCACCTTGCCTTCGCGGATCACGTTGTCGACCACGATCAGTCCGCCGGAGCGCGTGAGCTCGAGCGCACGCTCGAAGTAGCGCGGGTTGTTCGGTTTGTCCGCGTCGAGGAAGACGAAGTCGAACGGCGCGACGCGTTCCGCTGCGAGCGCGGCGAGCGATTCCAGCGCGGGCCCGAGCCGCAGCTCGATGCGGCGATCGAGTCCGGCGCGCGCGAAGTTCGAGCGCGCGACATCGGCGTGCCGCGGGTCGAGCTCGAGCGTGACGATGCGCCCCTCGTCGGGCAGCGCGCGTGCGAGCCAGATCGTGCTGTAGCCGCCGAGCGTGCCGACCTCGAGGATGCGGCGCGCGCCGACGCTTCGCGCGAGCACCTGCAGGAACTTGCCTTGGTTCGGCGCGACGTGGATGTCGGGCAAACGCGCGGCGCGGCTCGCCGCGAGCGCGTGTTCGAGCGCTGCATCGTTCGCCGCGAGACTCCCAGAGACGTACGCATCGACCGCGTTCCAGAGTTCCGTGCTCATCGTGGTTCGGAGCGACGCACGAGGTTTCCCGTTCGAGGCCGCGCGTCGCCGACGAACCTAACCGGCGCGCCGAGCGCTCGCTCGTGCGGCGGCGTGATTCGCGCGGTTCGCGGATAACACTCTCGCGCCGCCGACGTCCGTTGACGACCTCGAGCGCGTGAATCGCCGTCGGAGTCCTCGCATGAAGCGCATCGTCCTCTTGGTCTGCGTGCCTGTCGTCCTGATCGCGTGGTTCGTCCGTTCCGTCGGCGCGTCCGTGCGCCCGAGCGGCGAACTCGGCCCCGCCGCGGACGCCGAACTCGCGAGCTTCGTCGGCGAGCACCTCACGGGTTCGCACGCCGGACGGCGCGCGTGTCCGCTCTGCGTGCACGGCACGAAGCCGGCGGTCTTGCTGATCGCGCGGCCGCGCGGGCTCGAATCCGCCGTCGCGACGGCGCGTGCGTTGGAGCGCGTGCTCGCCGGCGAACCCGAGTGGCAAGCGACCGGCTGCGTGGTCTACGTGCCTGGCTCCGGCGAATCCGACGCCGCGGCGCGGCGGCGCTTGCAGAGCGCGCTCGCCGGAGCCGGACTCGCACGGGTCTTCGCGCTCTTCGTCGACGAGGCGAGCGACCGCAGCGACCTCGCCGCGTACCGTTTGCCGCACGACGACGATCCGCGCACGCTCGCGATCGCGCACGTCAATCGTCGCGCCGCGGCGACGTTCGTCGACCTCGGCGGCGGCGCGGCGGCCGAGTCGCGATTGCGAGCCGCGCTCGAGTCGCTCTTCGTGCGCGAAGCGCCGTACCGCGAGCGCGCCGTCGCGTTGTGCGGCGAGGACGAGCCCGGCCGCAAGCTCGAGTTCTGGGGCCGCGTCTTCGACGAGCAAGGGCTGCCGCTCGCGAAGGCCTCCGTGCTCGCGTACCAGACCGACGCGAGCGGTCACTACGCGCCGCCGGGCTCGCGCACGCGCAGTCCGCGGCTCTGCGACGTCGCCGTGACCGACGCGGGCGGTTGGTTCCGCTTCACGAGCGTCGAGCCCGGGCCGTATCCTGGCCGCGACGAGCCCGCGCACGTGCACTTCACGATCACGGCGGCCTTCCACGACTTGCGCTGGGTCACCGTGTGGTTCTCGGACGATCCGCTCGTGACGCCCGCCAAACGCCGCGCGCTCGATTCCGAAACCGTGATCGTCGACGCACCGATCCAGGACGGCGTGCGCTCGTTCCGGATCGACGTGCACCTCGAAGGGAGTTGAGCGTCAGGGCGCGAGCGTGAACTCGAGCGCGTTCGAGAGCCCGGTGTTGTCCGGCGGCGTGAAGCCGGGGTCGCGGAACCAGTACTGCGCGTCGACCAACGCGCCGCCGACGAGCGCGGGGTCGGTGCCGAGCGCGACGTACGCGTTGAAGTCGAGCGCGAACGAGCCCGAGCAGTCGTTCGGCGGCGGATTGCCGCCGGAGCTCTGCACCGCGGTGCGCTTGATCGGCGTCTTGACGCACAACGTGCCGCCCTGGAACGGCAGCGCCGCGCGGCCGTGCGTGCCGTAGAACAGCAGGCCGTTCTTGTTGTTGAGCGTCTGGCTCGCGGAGACGGTGAAACCGGAGCCGGCGCTCACGCTCGGGACGCCGCTCGACGCGATCGCGGGCGTGCAGCCGTTGCTCGTGAGTTTGGCGACGCAATACGTCACGACCGTCGGCGGGACTTGCTCGTAGATCGACACGAGCGAGCTCTGGCCCGCCAAGTTGCCGCACACGACGCCGAGGTCGAGCCAACCGTCGCCGTTCCAATCGCCGACGACGCACGAGCGTGGATAGAGCGCGGTCGGCACCGCTTGCGGCGCGGAGAACGCTCCGCCGCCGAGCCCGAAGAAGATCTGCACGCCCGCGACGCCCGCGAGCACGACGTCGAGTTCGCCGTCGCCGTTCAGGTCGCCGAGCTCGGTCTCCGCCGCGCCGGTGCTGGTCGGATACGCGTGGAGCTGCGTGAACGTGCCGTCGCCGACGCCGTGCCAGACGCGCAGCAGCGCGCCGCCGGTCAACACGTCGTCTTGTCCGTCGCCGTCGATGTCGACGACCGCCGCGCTCTCGACGTTCTCGTTCAGCACGAGTCCGCCGGAGTCCGCGAAGTTGCCGAGCGAACCGAGGAAGCCGTTCAAGAGCACCTGCACGCCGCCGCCGTGCGTCAACAGGAGGTCGAGGTGCGTGTCACCGTCGAAGTGGCCCGTGTAGATGCGCCGTCCAACCTTGCCGGTCGTGTTCGGCACGTAGTGGAACGCGCTGAACGTCCCGTTGCCGTAGCCCTTGAACCAATCGACGGCGTAGCCGCCGCCTTCGCTCGCGGCGGCGAGGTCGAGCTTGCCGTCCTCGTCGAAATCGCCGGGCACCGCCGCGACCGGCGGCGTCGCGAGCGTCGAAACCGTCGAGCCGCCGCCGAAGCCGCCGTTTCGATCGTTGAGCGCGATGCGGACGCCGTGCGAGGCCCACGCGTACGCGGTGGAGACCAGGTCGTCCCAACCGTCGCCGTCGAAGTCACCGTACGCAAGGCCCCATGCGGCGTACGACGTGTACTCGTAGGTCGAGCCGAAGTCGGACTGCCCGTCGCCGAAGAGCACCTCGACCTTGCCTTGCCCATTGCCTTCCTGCGCGACGGCGATGTCGAGGTTGCCGTCGTGATCGAAGTCGGCGCATACCGCTTGGCGCGCGTTCTCCTGCGCCGTGCCGAAGTCGACGCGCGGCTTGAACGTCACGCTCTGCGCGGCGGCCGAAGCGACGAGGAGCGTGGAGCACGACACGAGGCGGATGCTGCGTGACACGCGGATGCCGCGCGACGCGCGACGGAAAGGAACGTTTTGCATGGGGATCCGGGCGCTGGAGGAGAGGCGGAGCGGCGCTTCGACGAGGAAGCTCCGATCGAGCGCGCCGGCTCGGCAACTCGCGTTCCCCGAGCGCGTGTCAGCAGCGGTTCGACTCGGCTCGCGTCGCAGCGGAGCCACGACGCCCACGACTGCGCTGATTCGACGCGCGCGCCCTGTAAGAACGACAAGCGTCGCGCACGCGGCGACGCGAAGCTCACGTCCGCGGAAGTTCGCTCGAGGATCGCGGCGAGCCGTCGCGCTCGCGTGCGTGCGACGACGACTCAGCGGACGGAGTAGACGGTTTCGACGCGCGTGCCATCGAGCGAGCGCCACGTGATCCGCTCGGGGAGTCGCCAAACGAAGCCGTCCGAGCCGCACTCCAGCGGCCATCCGCGCGGCAGCGGATGGCGTGTGCCGTCGAGCTCGACCGCGAACGCCGCGGTGCCGGACTCGAGCGTCGCGAGGCGACCGTGGCGCGACCACTCGACGAGCACGCCGGGCTCGGGCCCGAAGACCACTCGACCGTCGTGCGCGTCGAGGATCGTGAGTCCGTCGCGCCGCTGGAGCGCGAGCCAGCGGCCATCGGGCGAAACCCGCGGCGAGAGCACCGTGCGCGCGGCCGCGACGCCGATCGAGCGCTCGCTCCCGTCGCGCAGGTTGCGACGCAACAACGCATCGTCCGAGCCGCGGACGAAGTAGACGCCTTCCTCGGGCGACAGCGCGAGGAGCTCGTCGCGTGCGACGCCCGTGCCGTGCGTCCCGTCCGCGAAGGAGAGCACGCGCATGTCGCCTTGGACTTCGAGGTGATACCAACGCGGCGGAACGCCGGCGGCGCTTTCGAGCGCGGCTTCGTCGGCGCCGAACTCCTCGATCATGCGGGCCTCGCTCGGGTCGACGAACTCGAAGCGCTCGTCGTCGACGCCGAACCCGTGCTCGGTCGAGACCGCGAGCAGGCGGCCGTCGTTCGTCCACGGACCCACGCTCCAACCGCGGCGCTGCGACGCCCACGGCGCACGACAACGATCGTCCGCGAGTTCGCGGCAAGCACCGGTCGCGCGCTCGACGATCCAGACTTCGGTGCGGGAGAGCTCGGCGCTCGAGAGCCACGAGTCACGGGAGAAGAGTGGCCAGTCGCGATCGAGCTTGCACGTGCGCTCGGCGACGAGCGCGACGTAGCGACCGTCGGGGCTCGGCAGCGCTTGCCAGACGTTGCCACCGTCGGCGTGCGGCGCGAGTGCGAGCCGTGAATGCGCACTCGCCACGGCCCAACCGAGCGGCGCGATCATCACGGCGAGCCCGCCGAGCACGAACGCACCCGCGCGCCGCAGCCCGAAGCGATCGAAGCGCGCGACCGAGTACGCCGCGAGCGACGCGATCGCGAGCGCGCACGCGGCGACGCACGCGACGCCGAGCGGACCGCTCGCGACCGCGATGCGCGTCAGGAGTCCCGCGAACGGAGGCCGTGGCGAGCAGAGACAGAGCCAACCGAGCAGCACGGGCACGCCGCAGCCGATCAATGCAGCCGGCAACGCGCGCCGCACCAGGCTCGCCGCCGCGAGCACGCACGCGACGACGACCAGCGCCGCGAACCACCACGCGACGAGCGGCGCAAGCCGCGCCGTGTCCGCCTGCGGCTCGAACGCGCGCAACGCGTGCTCGAGCGCGAACGCGAAGAGCTCGAAACCGGCGAGCGCGGCGAGCACGAAGCTCGCTTTGGCGGTCCACAGCGTGCGGCGCGAGAGCGAGAGCCGCGCGAGCGTGACTTCGACGCCGCTCGCGGCGTCGTGCGCCAGCGCCTCCGCGGCCAACGCCGCGGCGACGACCAGCAAACCGGCCGGATGGACGTAGCCGACGCGCAAGTTCGCGTCGAAGCCGTCGCCGAGCACGAGCTTCGCGCCGAGCAGGATCGCCGCGTAGAAGAGGGCGCACGTGATCACGAGCACGCGGTGGTCGCGCGCTTCCTTCCACCACAACGCTCGCAGGATGCGCAGCGTGATCATCGGCTCGGCTCCTCGGCGAGCGCCGCCGCGAGCAGGTCTTCGAGGTCGCGAGCGAGCGGCTCGACCCGCGCGACGCGCGGATCGTGCACGAGCGCCGCTTCGACGTCCGCGCCGCGCGAGAGCGCGCACAGCACGACGTCTCGTTCGCCGCGCCGCTCGATCCGCGCCTCGAGCGGCGGTGTCCAGTCGGCTGCAGGGGTTCCGAGCTCGACCGCGAAGCGCCGCGCGTCCGCACGCAGCGGCTCGAGCTCGCCCGCGAGCCGCACGCGACCGTCGACCAGCAACGCGATGCGATCGGCGAGACGTTCGACGTCCGCGAGCGAGTGCGTCGCGAAGAGCGCGCTCGTGCCGGCGCGCGCCAAGTGCTCGACCAGGGCCGAGAACACGCGGCGACGCGCGAGCACGTCCAGCCCGCCGAACGGCTCGTCGAGCAGGAGCAGCTTCGGCCGGTGCGCGAGCGCGGCGACGAGCAGCGCGACCGCGCGCTCGCCGCGCGAGAGCTCCGCGAGCTTCGCGCGCGGCTCGACGTCGAACTGGCGCGCGAGCCGGCGCGCCTCCGCGGCGTCCCACGTCGGATGGAACGGCGCGAGCAAGCGCCAGTGTTCCTCGACGCGCATCCAACGCGGCCACTCGGCGCGTTCGTCGACCCAACCGATCGAGCGGGCGAGCGCACGCCGCTCGCGCCACGGATCGAGGCCGAGCACCCGCAGCTCGCCGGCGTCCGCGCGGAGTTCGCCGCCGAGCGTGCGCAGGAGCGTCGTCTTGCCGACGCCGTTCTTGCCGAGGAGCGCGGTCAGGCTGCCGGTCGGCACGTCGAGGTCGACGCCGGCGAGCACGGGTTGCGCGCCGAAGCCGACGACGGCTCCGCGGACTTCGATCGAGTGGTTCACGACGCTTTCTCCCTGCGCTCCGCGAGCGCGTCTCGGACGATCGTGAGCACTTCCGCCGCGCCGAGGCCCGCCGCGAGCGCCTCGCGCGTCGCGTGGACCAAACGTTCGGCGAGCACGTCGTCGCGGTGCGCGACGCAGCGGCTGCGCGCCGTGCGCGCGACGAACACGCCGTCGCCGCGGCGCGACTCGAGCACGCCTTCGAGCTCGAGCTCGCGCCACGCGCGGCTTACGGTGTTCGGGTTGACGCGCACGAGCTCGGCGAGGGCCCGCACCGACGGCAGGCGATCGCCGACCGCGAGTCGGCCGGACGCCACGGCGGCCCGCACTTGGTCCGCGAGCTGCTCGCTCGGGGCCCGCGCCGCGTGGGGATCGACCGTGAAGTGCACGGGTGTCCTATCGAGCTAGGACAGCGGCGAACTGGAGCTCGCGATCCGGCGGCCGGTCGTCCGCCTCCGAGCGACCGCACGGATTTCGGCGATTCCCTGCCACCGTGCGGAGCAGGGGCGGTCTCAGACACTGGTCCCTCGACACTCAGGAGTTTCCATGGCCTTTCGACCCACGTTCTGTCCCTTCCCAGACTGTTCGTCCCACGGCGAGCGCACGTTCCACTTCCGCCGACGCGGGTGGTTCGAGCGCCGTTGCGATCGGCGACGCGTCGCGCGCTTCCTCTGCACGGTGTGCGGGCGCGGCTTCTCGACGCAACGGTTCCGCTTCGACTACCGGCTGAAGCGTCCGGACCTGCTGGTGCCGTTCCTGGCCGATCGGCTGGCCGACGTCGGCCATCGCGAGTCGGCGCGGCTGCGCGGTTCGTCGCGGACCACGCAGACGCGGCACGCGCGCCGGCTCGCCGGGTTGATCGCCGCGTTCGGCGCGCGGGCGCTCGACGTGGTGCGTTCGATGAACCGCGCGCGGTCGGATTCGGTGATCCGCGATCCGGCGATCGTCGTCGCGGCACCCGCGGCGGCGCCGGGGCTCGCGCCGCTGCTCGCGCCGGCGGCCGCAGGACGTCCCGCCGGGGCTCGCGGACACGACGCCGTGGCGCAGGATCCTCGGCACGCTCGCGAGGATCCTCGCTTCGCCACGCCGCACGGCGCGCGGCGCGTGCGGCGGACCGCCGCGGCGCTTCAGAGCGTCACGCCGAGCCCGACGAGGGTGCGTTCCAGGCGCTCGCAGATCGTGTCGAGCGCGAGTTCCGCGAGCACCGCGTCGCGTTGACGGCGCGCGAGGGCCTCGCGCTCCTCGTCCGACCGAGACAGCACACCAACGAGCACGCCGCGCAAGGCGGCGGGCTCGAGTTCGGTGAACACGAACGCGTTTTGATCGCGCAGGTCCTCGAAGCCGGTCGCGCGCGACACGATCGTCGGCGTCGCCGTGAGACAGCCTTCGAGCGCCGTGTTCTCGAAGCCCGACCAACGCGACGGCACGACCAGGCACGCGAGCCCGTGATAGAAGCGCTCGACGCTCCCGGAGTGACCGAGGAACTCGACCGGGATGCCGGCGCGTTCGACGGGCCGCGCGAGCTCGCGCAGCGCCGCTTCGTCGGGCCCGCTGCCTTGGATCCGCACGCGCACGGGCCGGCCGTCGAACGCGCTCGGCAGCGTCGCGGCGGCGCGCAAGAGGAGGTCGAAGCCCTTCTGCTCCGCGAGCCGGCCGATCGCGCCGATCACGAGCTCGGGCTCGCGACGTTCGAAGCGCGGCGTCCACTCGTCGGGGTCGACCGGGTTCGGCACGACCGCTTGCGGGATCCGCGTGACCGCCTGACCGCCGAGCGCTCGCGCATAACCGTCGAGGCAGCGGCGCGAGTTGCCGATCAGCGCGCCGGTCCGCGGCGCGAGCGAGCGGAAGCCGACTCGGCGATAGAACTTGCGCTCCCATTTCCAGCGATCGATGCCGAGCAACGTCACGATCGGCTCGCGCGAGCGCCACAACGCGAGCTTGACGTGCCAATCGACCAACGTCTCGAGCGCGAAGACGAGCTTCGGCCGCTCGTCCGCCACGAACTTGCGGATCGCGAGCATCGCGTCGAGCCGCGCGGCGCGCAGGATGCGTTTGTCGTGCGGCGTGAGCAGGTGGATCGGCACGCCGAGGCGGCGTTCGCGGAGACCGGGTTCGCGATCGCCCTGCAGCGCCGCGATCGCCGTCGAATGGCCGCGAGCGCGCCAACCCTTCGCGAGCCGCAGGATCCTGCCCTGCGGCCCGAGTTCGAACGTCGCCTGCGAGACGAAGAAGACCGAGTGCAGCGTCATTCCGTGACGTGGCAAGCGAGCACGATGTTGCGCCAGTACCGGCGCGCGAGTTTGCGGCGCAGCGCGCGCGGCAGACGTTCGGCGAGCCATTCGAGCCGCGTGATCCTCGCGCGCGGAATCGGCTTCAGTCGGTCCTCGCGCAACACGAACGTCTGGACGCTCGCGAAGCCGGCGCGTTCGGCGACCGCCGCGAGCTCGGCGAACGTCCACTCCTTCAAGTGGAAGCCCGCGGGCTCGTCCTGGAAGTAGCGCGAGACGTCGTGCGGACCGCCTTGGCGGTGCGGCGTGCGCAGCACGTAGAGCCCGCCGGGCGCGAGCGTGCGGCGCACGTTCGCGAAATGCAGCTCGATGTCGTCGGGGTGCAGGTGTTCGATCAGTTGATCGCTGAACGCGAGGTCGAGCGAGCCCGGAGCGAGCGGGAACTCGAAGCCGTCGTAGACCACGAGCTCGAAGTTCGCGGGCCGCGTCACGTCGCCTGCTTGGTCCGCGATGTCGAGCGCGACGACGTGCGCGACACGGTCGCAGAGCGAGAGCGCGAAACGTGCGTCGCCGGCGCCGATCTCGGCGAAGCGCGTGCTGCGCGCGAGGAACGGCGCGACGAGCCCGAGCTTGGTGCGGTTGTCGCGCGCGGTGTCGTCGACGCTCGCGCGGCGGGTGAGCCGCGGGTGGTCGGGCACCGCCGCGAAGAGCTCCGCGTACATCGTGCGGTACAGCGAGGCGCGTTCCTCGCGCGACGAACTCTTCAGTTTGGTCGCGAGCGCACGCTCGATCTCGAAGTGCCTCGTGACGCTCGCGAGCGTGCGACCGGCAGGCAACGGCGCCTTCAGTCGAGCCGCGGTTCGAGCCTGGGTTTCCGTTTGGGGCGCCATCCGGGCGCGAGAGCGTAGCACTCGCTTGGCGTGCACGAGAGCGCAGCTCTTGTCGCGCGCGAGAGCACAGCACTCGCTTGCCCGCGCAGGAGCGCTGGACTAACGTCGCCGCGCGCGATGCGCCTCCTCTTCTTCGCCCAGTCCTTCCTGCCGGTGGTCGGCGGCGCGGAAGTGTTCCTCGACGGGCTCGCGCGGCGACTCGTCGCGCGCGGACACGAGGTCAAGGTCGTCGCGGCGAGGAAACGCGGGCTCGAGAACGCGCTCGACGTGCCGTACGAGCTCGTGCGCTACACGAAGCCGTTCTATCGGCGCGCGTGGCCGAGCTACGGCGCCGCGCATCTCCTGCGCGAGCACCTCGCGGCGAAACCCGACGTCGTGCACGCGCACGGAACGTATCCGCCCGGCTACGCCGTCGCGGCGTACGCGCGCCTCGCGAAGGTGCCGTGGGTCGTGCGGCCGATCGGCTTCGACATCCTGCCCGACGAGCCGCTGCGCACGAACCCAGTGATCGAGCGACGCATCGCGAAGACGTTGTGCGCTGCGACGCGCGTGATCGCGCAGAGCCTCGAGCTCGAGGAACTCGCGCGGGGGCTCGGCGTCGCGAACGAACGCATCGTGCGCATCCCGAACGCGGTCGAGAGCTTCTCGCTGCCGCGCACGCCGGCCGTCGAGCCGCTGGTCGCCGCGCTCGGCATCTTCCATCGCAAGAAGGGCTTCGACGTGTTGCTCGAAGCGTTCGCGCGCGTGCGCGAGCGCGTGCCGAACGCCAAGCTCGTGCTCGCCGGCGACGGCGAGGAGCGTGCGGCGCTCGCGCGGCGTGTCGCCGAACTCGGTCTCGGCGCGAGCGTGTCGTTGCCGGGGCTCCTGCGCGGAGACGAAAAGGCGAAGCTGCTCGCGAGCGCGTGGCTCTTCGTCTCGAGCGCGCGCCGCGAGCCGTTCTCGAACGCGAACCTCGAAGCGCTCGCCGCCGGCCTGCCGATGGTCGTCACTGCGGTGGGGGGCAACCGCGAGATCGTCGGCGCGCGCGAGAACGGGCTCCTCGTGCCGCCCGACGACGCCCAAGCGCTCGCGCAAGCGCTCGTCGAGTTGCTCGGCGATGCGCCGGCGCGCGAGCGTTTTGGCCGCGCGTCCGCGGCGCGCGCCGAGTCGTACTCCTGGGAGACGATCGTCACGCGCTACGAAGCGGTCTATCGCGAGCTCGCCGAGCTTTCGCGCGGCGCTGGGCACGCGCGCGGCGCTGGGCACGCGAACGGCGCGAATCACTCCGGCGGAGCGGGCGCATGAAGCTCCACGCGATCGCCAAGGGCCTCGACATCCCGTCGTCGCGCATCCGCGTGCACCAGATGAAGCCGTACCTCGCGGCGCGCGGGATCGAGCTCGTCGTCCATCCGTTCCCGAAGAGTTTCGCGGAACAGCGTCGGTTGCTCGACGACTTGCGCGACGCCGACGTCGTGCTCGTGCACAAGGAGCTGCCGACGTTCTTCAAGGGCCTGTGGCTCAGGCGCATCAAGAAGCCGCTCGTCTTCGATTTCGACGACGCGATCTTCCTGCGCAAGCGTCTGCGCAAGGGCACCTACTTCTCGCATCACCGGCTGCGGCGGTTTCGACGCATGCTCTCGATCTACGACGCAGTCATCGCGGGCAACGAGTACCTTGCCGACGCGTGCAAGGAAAGCGAGCTCCCGCGCCTCGTCGCGCCCTCGCCGGTGCCGACCGACGTGCCGCGGATGCGCACACGCGCCGCGCACGAGACGCCGCGGATCGTGTGGGTGGGGCTCGGCACCAACCTGCTCTACGTCCGGCAACTCGCGGCGCCGCTCGCGGCGCTCGCGAGACAGGCGGACTTCACGCTCGTGATCGTCTCGAACGCCGAACTCGCCGCGAGCGACGTGCCCGGCGTGCGCGTCGAGAACGTCGCGTGGACGCTCGACGGCCAAGAGCGCGAGCTCGCGCGCTGCGACGTCGGCATCATGCCGCTCGAGCTCGAGTCGCCGTGGTCGCGCGGCAAGTGCGCGTACAAGCTCCTGCAGTACATGGCGGCCGGCCTGCCGGTGGTCGCGAGCAAGGTCGGCATGAACACGCAAGTCGTCGAGCACGGTGCGAGCGGCCTGCTCGTCGAGAACGACGCGGAGTGGACCGCGGCGCTCGCGCGGCTGCTCGCCGATCCGGCGCTCGGCCGTCGTTTCGGCGAGACCGGCCGCGCGCGCATCGAGCGCGAGTTCTCCTACGACCGAGTGGCCGACCTCTGGACGGGGTTCCTGCGCCGCTTCGCGTGAGCTTCGTTCAGTACGCGCCGTAGGTCGCGACTTCGAGGTTGGTCACGCGGTCGGGCGCGAGCTCGACCGCTTGCCAGAAGTGCGTCAATCCGACGAGCGCCGGATCGTCGGGCACCACGAAGCTCGTGAAGCCGCGACCCTCGCCGTCGAGCTGCACCGCGCGGCGGAAGAAGATCGTCGAGCGCTGGAGCACGAACGAGCTCGCTCGCGAACCGGTCGGCTCGAGCTCGGTCGCGCCGAACAGCACGAGCGCTGCGTGGGGCGTGCCCGCGAGTTCGAATGCGAGTTCACGCCCCGGCCGCGGCGGCGCGAGCCACGCGAGGTGCGTCGCGCGGTTCTTGAGCAGACGGAATTCGGCGTAGCCCGGCGCCAGCAAGATGTCGTGGTCGCCGTCGAAGTCGAAGTCCCGTGCGAGTGCGGGCAGGCCCGGGAGCGGCCGTTCGGTCAATGCGCGCGGCGGCCCGAATCGTCCGTGGCCGTCGTTCTCGAGCGCCGCCGGACCCGCGAGCAACACGTCGGGATCTCCGTCGGGCTCGATGTCGGCGAGCTCGAAGCGGCCGGGGAAGTCGATCTGGACGTCGGGCAGTTGCGCGCTCGCGTCCGTGAAGGTCGCGGTGCCGTCGTTCAGGTAGAGCCGCAGGCGTTGCACCGCGCTGCCGGACGACGCGAGCACGAGCACGTCGAGATCGCCGTCGCCGTCGACGTCGCCGGCGGCGTTGCTCCACGCCTGTTCGGTCCCGGGGAACGCCGGCCGTTCGGTGAAATCACCGTGGCCGTCGTTCGTGTAGAGCCGCGCGCCTTGGTTCTGCAGCCAGAGGTCGACGTCGTGATCGCCGTCGAAGTCGCCCGCGAACGCGTCGACGACGACGTCGAAGTGCCCCGGCCAGAGCTCCGGCCGCCACGTGAAGTCGCCGTTGCCGTCGTTGACGTGGACCTTGGCGACGTCGAGGCGCGCGCCAGAGAAGAGATCGAGGTCCTGGTCGCCGTCGAAGTCGGCGAGCAACACTCGGTCGGTGCGATCGTCCGGAGTCACGAGCTTGCCCGGCGACTCCGCGAAGCTCGCGTGCCCGTCGTTCAAGTAGAGCCGTTCGGGCCCGAAGTCGTTGGCGGTCACGAGATCGAGATCGCCGTCGCGGTCGACGTCGCCGAGCGCGAGCGAGAGCGTCTCGTACCCGTCGCTCGGCGTCGGGGCGACCCCCTGAGTCAACGCGCCCGATCCGTCGGAGAGGAAGACCCGCAGCGCCCCATGCCCCTCGGCGACGAGATCGAGGTCGCCGTCGGCGTCGAGATCACCCGCGGCCGCGGCGTACGTGATGTAGTCGGCGAACGCCGGCACGAGGCCGCTCCACGCCGTGAACCTGCCGGCGTCGTCGGCGAGCCAGACAGTCGCGTTGGTCGCGAGCGACGGAATGGCGTCGAAGTCCCCGTCGCCGTCGAGGTCGCCGAGCTCGAGCGCCGTCACGCTCGACGTGCCGACCGGCAGCCGGTCGGACGCATCGGAGAACCGACCGGTGCCGTCGTTCGCGAACAGCGCGCTGGTCGAACCGTCCGAAGCCGAGCACCACAACGCGCCGAGCAGCAGGTCGACGTCGCCGTCCGCGTCGACGTCGCGCGGGGCGAGCCCGCGGACGTAGTTCGCGCCGAGCGGAGGCAGATGCTGATTCGCCGCCGTGAAACGGCCGCTGCCGTCGTTCACGAAGAGCGACAGTCCGGCGTGTCCGAACGCGAGGTCGAGATCGCCGTCGCCTTCGGCGTCGAACGCGCGCAGCACCGCGCCCGCGGAGTACGCCTGGTGCGGCAGCGCGCCGGCGAGCTCGCCGAACTCACCGTGACCGTCGTTCAGGAACACGGCGTCCTCGCCGAACGTCGACCCGGAGCGCATCAGCGCGAGGTCGAGGTCGTCGTCGCCGTCGAAGTCCGCGAGCTCGAGCGCGCTCACGTCGGTCGTGATCAGCGCCATCGGCAGCGAGTGCGTGCGGTCGACGAAGTTGCCGGTGCCGTCGTTCGCGAGCCAGCGGACGATGCCCCACGTGCAACACCCGAGCTCGCAGTCGGAGCTCGCGTCGCCGAGCACCAAGTCGAGGTCGCCGTCGCCGTCGATGTCGCCGACTTCGGCGGCGATCGTCGCGTCGTATCCGCAACCGAACTGCGAGAAGATCGACGGTGAGCGTGGCAGCGCGCGCACGTCGCTCACGAATCCGCCCGCGCCGTCGTTCAGCCAGACGAAGTCGAGGCCGTGGCCGGCGCTGACGAGGTCCAGATCGAGATCGGCGTCGAAGTCCGCGAACGAGTAGACGCGCGGCGCCGTGGTGTCGAGCGCGGGCAGACTCGCGGGCCGCTCGACGAATCGTCCGGCGCCGTCGCCGAGCCACAGCCGTCGGGCGTGGACGAGGTCGAGGTCGCCGTCGCCGTCGACGTCGCCGAGCGCGGTGCCCGACGGAGGCTCGCCGACGTCGGGAATCGCGCGGTGGACGTCGGAAGTGAACTGGGGACTCTGCGGGAGAACCAGCGGAACGCACGCAGCGAGCGAGGAGACGAACATGTGCGAAGCACCTCCGAGCGTGGCGAGCCATTGGAACGCCGTTCTCCTAGGCCCGCCATTCGAACTCCCGATGCCGCTCGAAGTGCGTACGCACGGCGGAGCTCTCGCGCCGCGACTCCCGTCAGCTCGAGTAGCCGAGCTTCTTCATCCACGGGCTCGCGAGCGCCCGTTCGATCTCCGGCGTCGGCCGCGCCTGCTTGAACGCGTTGCCGCGCGACGAATCGACTTCGCCGAGCGCGGCTTCGAAGTCCTCCTTCGAGAACCGAGTGAGGCCGCAGAAGTCGGCGAGCGCGGCGAGCGGCTCGCGCGGGCTCGCGACGAACTGCTCGTAGTGCACGTGGAACGTCGGCCGCGCCGCGTCGGCGAGCACTTGGTCGAGCCGCGCGACGTACTCCTCCCAGAGCGAGAACGCGCCTTCGAACGACAGACACCGCGGCGAGCCCTTGTACGCGGCGCGCTCGAAGCGCCGATGGGGCGCACGGCGCGCGATGCGCCGCTCGAAGACCTCGCGTTGGTGCGCGAGGCGTTTCTTCTCGCGCGTGAAGAGCGAGTTCGCGACGTCGATGCCGTTGCGGTGGACCGCGACGAGCTTCGCGTCGGGGAAGAGCTGGAGCCACAGCGGCAACGTGAACACGGCGCGTGGATCCTTGAAGCCCCACGGCCGGTCCATGCCGCTCACGCCGCCGTGCTTCAGGTACTGCTTCCAGCCGACGAACGAACGGAAGTTCTTCGACTCGAGTTCCGACTCGAGCGCGCGACGCGAGAGTTCGACCGCGTCGCGATGCGCGAAGAACGCGAGCATCGGGCTCGGGTTGTCCCAAGCGGCGTTCGCGCGGCGGAAGAGCTCGTCGTCGAGGTCGAGGAAGTAGAGCGCTTCGTGGTTCGACTCGAGCTCACGTCCGAGGAAGAGCCCGAGTCGATCGAGCAACTCGGCGACCATCGTCGTGCCCGAACGGTGCATCCCGAGCAGGATCACCGGGGCTTTGGCGAACTCGTTCGGCACGCTCATCGGCCGCGCATGGTAGCCCGCGCGTCCGCGCGCGCCAGCGACGGCTACCTGCCGACCGCGCTCGCCTGCGACGCGTCGACGCGATAGACCTGGTTCTTGCGCAGCAACAGCGTCGCGACTTGCAGGAACGCGAGCAGTCGCTCTTCGATCGCCGCAGCGTCGGTTTCGCTCGACACGCGAGCCTCGAGTCTCTGTTTCGTGTTGTGCACGACCCAGCCGCGCTCTTCGACGCGCAGCACGACGTTGCCGCGGATGCACCAGGCGCCGTGATCGGCCGGCGTCTCCGGCGCGAGGAGCGAGCGACCGAAGGCCGCGTACGGTCGCGTGAGCCCCGCGACGTCGACCACCGTCGGCACCAAGTCGAGTTGACTCGAGATGCGCCGCTCCACGCGCGGCGCGAGTCCGGGCGCGAGCACGAGACACGGGATGTGGTGCAAGCTCGCGGGCGTGCCGTCGGACTCGCTCATCCCGCTCGTGTGGTCCGCGACGAAGATCCACACGGTGTCGTCGAACCAGCCCTCCGCGCGCGCACGTTCGACGAGTCGGCCGATGCACCAATCCGCATAGTGGATGCTGTTCCAATAGCGCTGGCGTTGCTCGTCGGGCGCGAAGCGCGCGAACTGGTCGCTCGGGATCTGGAACGGCGGATGCGTCGACGTCGTGAACACGTAACCGAGGAACGGCGCACGCGAGCTTCGCGCGAGTCGGCCGGCCTCCGCGAACAGATCGTCGTCCCACGAACCCCAGTCGGCCATCGGCTCGCGTCCCTGGTGCTCGACGATGTCCTCCATGCCTTCGTAGACGTCGAAACCCGCGAGCGCCGCGATCGCGTCGCCGCGGAACGACGTGCGCTTCGAACCTTGCACGAAGAACGTCGCGTAACCGTCGGCGCGCGCGAGCTCGCCGACGAAGCCGAGGCGGCTCTGCTCCATGCCGCGGCCGATGTACGGCATGCCGGGCAGTGTCGGGAAGCCGCAGAGCACGGCGGACAAGCCGTCCATGCTGCGTTGGCCCGCCGCATAGAAGCGCGTGAAGAGCACGCCCGAGCGCGCGAGCTCGTCGAAGCGCGGCGTCAAGCCGAGCGGCGCGAGTCCGTGCTCGCTGCGGATCGCGTCGACGGCGAGTGCGTCCCAGCTCTCGAGCAGGACGACCATCACGTTCGGCCGCGCGCGCGGCGTGCCGCCGGCGGCGGGCGCGGTCGTGTTCGTGGAGTCGGTGCTCGTGACATCGGGGCCAGCGAACCCGAGCGTCGCCGCGCCCATCGGCGCGGTCGCGACCGGTGCTTCGACGCCGGTCTCCGCTTGGGGTTCTGGCTGCGCCTGGGGTTCCGGCTGCGCCTGGGGGGCTGCGGGCGCTTGCGGCTCCGGGGGCTCCGGGGGCTGGTTCGCACGCGTCGCTCGCGTGCGTTGCAGCGGGAACTCCGCCGACTCGGCGCGCTCGGCGGGAGCGAACACGGCTTGCTGCACGAGCAGGACCGCGCGGTCCCACGGCAGGTACTCGACCGCTTTCGGGCGAGCGTTGCGCGAGGAGTGCCAGACGCTGAACGGTCCGTTGAGCGTCAGGTAACCCTCGGCGAGCGAGCCCGACTCGAACGCATTGACCACACCGAGCGGTTTGCCCGAGACGTTGCCGCGAATCGCGAGCACGAGCGCCACGCCGAGCACGAGCGGTGCGCTCCTCGGCGCGCAGGCTCCGGCCACTCGGCGCACGTCGAACGCGAGCAAGCGGCGCCACGGGAACACGAGCAGCACGCCGAAGCCGATCAGCGCGGCGAGCGCCGGCAGGTAGTCGGAGAGGCCATGCCGACGAGCAAGTCGACGTCGTCCTCGAGCGCGGCGAGCTCGACGCCGATGTGCCGATGCACGAGCCCGAAGTAACACGCGTCGCCGATCAACAATCCCGCCGCCAGCACCAACGTCGCGTAGCCCCACCAGCCCCACGCGGCGCGCCAACGTCGGGACGCGGCGAAACTCCACGGGAGCACGAGCGCGACCAACGCCGGCGCGAGCGAGAGCGCGACGATCGACAAGTCGAAGCGCGTGCCCTGGAGCAGCGCGCTCGTGAGTCGGCGGCCGTCGAGCTCCGCGAAGTGGGTCGGCCACGCGAAGTACAACCCGACTCGCCCGAGCGAGTAGACGACGAGGTGCGCGAGCACCATGCCGACGGGCAGGGCGAAGCACGCCCACGAACGGGCGGTGACGTGTGGCTCGCGAGCTTCCAAGTCGCGATATTCCGTTGCGCAATCGTCCCCGCGTCAAGGATCTCGAGCGCGCCTGCGTAACGAACGCCGAGACTCGCGGATCTTGACTCGCATGGAAACCTCTCCGGTGGACGGCTTGGTCGTCGAGTACCTGGAGCGCACGCACCGCGCCGGCGAAGAGGTGCTCGCGGAGCTCTGTCGCCGCCATCCGGAGGCCGCGCACGAACTGCGCGCCCGGGTCGCCTTGCTTTCGCGCGTCGGACTCGCCTGGGGGGACGCCGACGAATCGGTCGACGCGGAAGTCGCGGAGCGCTTGCGCCGCGGCCTCTTCTTCCGCTGGCTGGCGCACGAAGCCGGGGGCGGCCGCGAGCTGCCGTAGTCCGACCCCGGGGCCGAGACGTCGAACTTTCCGCGCGCAGCGAGCGTGAGGCGCGTTCGGTCCGTCGCGCGGACCGTGGAACTTCACGCGGAACGGTCGCGCGTGCGACGCCGGGCGCGGCCCAGCGACACTGGGTCCTGTTCGGGGTGGCGGCGAGGCAGGCGGCGACGGTGGCGGCGGCGGCGGCGGCGGCGGCGGCGAGCTGGCGCACCGCGAGCGCCGGGCGGTCGCGGGTCACGCCCCCCGGACCCGACCGCCAGACTCGACTCCCGGACATGGCGCGCGGACATGACCCGCGGCTTCGGCGTTAGACCACGCCAACACGGATCGGTTGCACGCCTCGCGAAATTTCATGACCAACGAAAGGTGGCAGTAGGGCGCGGGGGCGGCGGGTCGGGAACGCCGCGGCGATTTTCCGGGTAACACCCGACGGAGGATCCGGATTCCGCGGTCGAGCGCTCGTCTGGCGACCCGCGAGGGGTCCGCCGGCGCTCCGTCCTCCCGTCCCGTCCCTCTGGACCCTCCATGAACCTACAACTCTTGCTCGCCGCCCTCGCCGCCGGCGCCAACGATCCCTCCTCCGACCGCACTCCGGTCGGACCCGCGGTGCCCGCCGCGTCGAACCCGCTCGCCCGAGCTCTCGAAGTCCCTGTCGAGCCGATCCTCGGCGCCCACGAGGAGTTCGCGCTCGACGAAAACGCGCTCGACGACTCGGTGCCGCTGCCGATCGCGGCGGAGTACGCGCCGAGCGCGAACGGTCCGGACGTGTTGGTGAAGCCGGCGAGCGGCGATCCGTACTTCCTCGGTTTCGCGGGCGGGCTCTACTTCCCGCCGAAGGACGAACTCGTCGATCCGCTGCTCGCGTCGAAGCTGCGCGCGGACTACGCCGACGGCCGGCCGACGAACGAGACGTACGCGTTCGTGATGTTCCAGAAGCGCATGACGCGAGCACGCGTCGCCGCGCTCGAAGCGGCCGGCGCGCGAGTGCTCTCGTTCCACCCACACTACTGCCTCAAGGTCGCGCTGACCGCGCCGGAGCTCGACGCGATCGCCGGGCTCGACTTCGTGCGTTGGATCGGCGTGCCGCGCGGAGCGCAGAAGCTGCACCCGAAGCTGGCGCAGGCGATCTCCGAGCTGCGCTCCGGTGACCTGCTCGACGTCCAGATCAGTACCTTCGACAGCGACCTGAACGTCGCGTCCACGACGACGCCGATCGGCGCGATCGAAGCCGGCGGTCCGGACGGCGTCGGCGCGGCGCAGACGAAGAGCGTCGACGGTCCGGTGTCGGTGCGCGCGAACGGCTGGCAACAACGCGGTCTCGAGGCGCTCGGCGTCGAAGTGGGTGAGTGGGAGGAGCTGCCGCGCACCTTCCGCGCGCGGCTGCACCCGTCGCAGCTACCGCTCGTCACCGATCTCGACTTCGTGCAGTTCGTCGAGCCGCAGTTCACGCCGACGCTCGCGCACGACGAGTCGATGCCGATGGTGAACCTCGATCGCACGCGGTACCTCTACGACGGCAACACGCTGAACGAAGCGGTCGTCGGCGAGGCGGACAGCGGCATCGAGACCGCCCACAACGGCTTCACCAACTTCTACTGGTGGGCCAACAACCTCTCGAACTCGAGCGAAGCGACCACCGACGACGATTGCGGCCACGGCAGCCACGTCGCCGGCACGATCCTCGGCGGAGGCTTCCTCGAGGACAGCTACGAAGGCGCCGCGGTCGGCGTCGCGACGTCCGCGACGTCGCGGCTCTTCATCACCAAGATCTTCTACGGCTCCGGTTGTTGGTGGGGCAACTCCACCATGTCCCAGATCCTCGGCGCGATGGACAACTCCATCACCGACGGCTCGGGCAACGTGACGCCGAAGCCGCACGTGATCAACCACTCGTGGGGCACGACCGGCGGCGGCTACTTCGGCACCGAAGCCGACTGCCGCACGATCGACGGCAACGTCTTCGGCCACAAGCAACTCCAAGTGTGGGCCGCGGGCAACGAAGGCTCGAGCGCGTCGTCGCTGCGCGAAGAAGCCAGCGCGAAGAACTCGTTCACCGTCGGCAGCGTGCGCGACTACGAGTCCGGCGCCGAAGAACCCGGCACGATCAGCCCGAGCTCGAGCCGCGGTCCGTGCGGCGACGGGCGCTGGAAACCGAACGTGTGCGCGCCGGGCACGTCGATCCTGTCGGTCGATTCCGGCGACGTGAACGGTTACACGTCGAAGTCGGGCACCAGCATGGCGACGCCGCACGTCACGGGCCTCGCCGCGCAGCTCGTCGACCACCAGCCGTTCTTCCAATACAACGCTGCCTCGCTCGCGGCGACGTTGATGGCGACCGCGTTGACGAAGGACGACCAGGTCCTGACGTCGCCGTCGATCTCCGCCACGCACCTCAACACGTACGGCACCGGCCGCATCGAGGCCTACAAGGCGCACTTCGGTGGTTCGCAGCTCGCGCTCTACTACTGGGGCTGGGACCAAGGCTCGAGCAACTGGTCGGAAGTCACGTTCGACGTCAACGCGGGCGCGACGCGCGTCGTCGCCTGCCTGACGTACCACGAGGACGCGGCGTCGTCGGGCGCGAGTCAGGCGCTCGTCAACGACTTCGACATGTGGCTCGACGCGCCGCCGCTCACCGCGGGCGGCAACACCGGCGAATACTCGGCGCAGCAGTCGACGGTCGACAACACCGAGATCCGCATCGTCAACTCGCCGACGCAGGGCACGTGGAAGCTGAAGGTCTTCCCGGACTCCGTCACCGGCGTCGCACACGTCGGCGTGTGCGTCAGCGTGATCTACGGTGACACGACGCCTCCGGGCGACATCACCGTGACGGCGAACAAGACCTACGTGCAGCCGAACGTCGACGTCGACTACACCGCGGTGGTCGCGAACTCGGACTACATCGCTTCGGGCGTGTTCCTCTCGACGTTCCTGTCGAGCGGCGCGACGTTGACCGCCGCGACGACGACGTTGAAGGACGGCGCCGTCACCGACTTGCTCGGGAACCAGCACCTCGGCGCGAAGGTGATGCTCGGCAACATCAAGTACGGTGAGACACGCACGGCGAAGTGGAAGGCGCGCTGGGCGACCGAAGGTTGGAAGAACTTCCAAGTGATCGTCGACAGCGACAACATGACGACGACCAGCGCCACGGCGATCGTCGGCGTCGACGGCACCGCGCCGGTCGGTCCGACCAACGTCGTGTCGACGTCGCACACGCCGAGCGTCGTCGACTGCTCGAGCCAAGTCGACGTGACGTGGACCGCCGCGACCGACACTCTCTCCGGCGTCGACGGTTACATCGCGCTCCTCGACACGTCGCCGAGCACGATCCCGAACGGTGTCCCGAACCTCGCGTCGAGCGCGACGAGCTTCTCGGGCACGATCCAGCCCGGCGTCTACTGGTACTACTTCCACATCCGCGCCGTCGACAACGCGGGCAATCCCGGAACGACCGTGCACCTCGGACCGTTCGCGTCGTCGGGGCCGCCGTTCGTCTACTGCACGGCGAAGGTGAACTCGCTCGGCTGCACGCCGGCGATGAGCTACACCGGACAGCCGAGCACCACCAACCCCGCGCCGTTCCTGCTGAAGGCGACGAACGTGCTGAACAAGAAGAACGGCTTGCTCTTCTACAGCACCTCGAGCGGTGATCCCGCGCCGTTCCAAGGCGGTTGGCTCTGCATGAAAGGCCCGATCATCCGCACGTCGGTGCAGAACTCGGGTGGCAGCGCGAGCGGCAGCGATTGCTCCGGAGCGTTCTCGTACGACTTCAACGCTCTGATCCAGTCGGGTTCCGACCCGAACCTGCAGGCGGGCCACAAGGTGCGCACGCAGTACTGGAGCCGCGATCCGAACGACCCGTTCACGACGAGCCTGACCGACGCCGTGGTGTTCTACATCTGCGACTTCTGAGCAGCGGAACCGAGTGAGAGCGGGGCGGGCGGCGCGCGTGCGTCGTCCGCCCCGTGCCGTCGTGGCGTCGCGACGTCAGTGCCCCGGCGACGAGATGACGTGCACGCGATCGAGTGCGAGTTCGCCGGCGACTGCGTCGGAGCCGTCGGCGAAGCGCACCTTCACCGACTCGATGCGTTCCGCGGAGCCGAGGCCGAAATGCACGCGCGGATCGCTCGCGGAGCAGTAGCTGTACGCCGGTTGGACGAGGCGGTGATACGTCTTGCCGCCCGCGCGCAGCTCGACGCGCGCGCCGATCGCCGGTCCGTCTCGGCGGTCGCGCACGTCCAGGATCACCCAGCGGCCGCGCTTCGGCGCTTCGTTCAGCAAGAGGTACGGCGCGGAGTCGCGGTTGACGACGACCGCGTCGACGTCGCCGTCGCCGTCGAGGTCGCCGAACGCGGCGCCGCGGCTCGTGTGCACGAGGCGCGGCTCGGTGCCGCCCTGCGGGTCGAGCTCCTCGAAGCGCCCGTCTTCCTTCTGCCGGTAGAGCGAGTTCGTCTGCGCGTACGGATCGTCCGCGCGCTCGGGCGGATCGCCGACGACCACGTCGCCGTTCGCGATGTAGAGATCGACGCGTCCGTCGTGGTCGAAGTCGTGGAAGCCGAGTCCGAACGCGGTGTGCGGCAAGCTCGGGGCGGAGAGCCCGAAGCGCGCGGTCGCGTCGGCGAAGAACTTGCCGCCGTTCAGATAGAGCGTGTTCGACTGCCGGCGCAGGTTGGTGACGAAGAGGTCGAGATCGCCGTCGTTCTCGACGTCCACCGCCTGCACGCCCATGCCCGACGCGGCGAAGCCGGTGCCGTTCAGCGAACAGCCGGCGAGCAACGCGCGCTCGATCAGCCCTCCGTCGCGCCAGCACCAGAGCAAGTTGGGGCGCATGTCGTTCGCGACGTAGACCTCGACGCGCCCATCGCCGTCGAAATCGCCAGCCGTGACGCCGAGGCCGTTGCCGTACGTCTTGGTGAGTCCGACGCGTTCACTCGCGTCCTCGAACGTGCCGTCGCCGCGGTTCAGGTAGAGCACCGACGGCGCAGGCGCGTCGTACGCGTTCGGATTGCAGTAGTCGCGCGCGTCCTTCGGAAAGCGGCACTCGCGCTCGCGCTCGCGCGACCAGCGGATGTAGTCGACGACGAAGAGATCGAGGTCGCCGTCGCCTTCGACGTCGACGAAGCCGGCGCTCGTGCTCCACGCGTTGCCCGCGACACCCGCGGCGCTGGTGACGTCCTCGAACGTGCCGTCGCCGCGATTGCGATAGAGCACGTTCGGTCCGACGTTGGTCACGAAGAGGTCGAGATCGCCGTCGGCGTCGTAGTCGCCGATCGTCGCACCCATGCCGTAGCCGACGTCTCCGACGCCGGCCCGCGCGGTGACGTCGACAAAGCGACCGGTGCCGTCGTTCTGGAACAGCGCGTTCGCCGCCAGTTCCTGCGTCGGAGCGAGCAGGTCGCCGGACTGCACGAGGTAGACGTCGAGGTCTCCGTCCGCGTCGTAGTCGAAGAGCGCGACGCCGCCGCCCATGATCTCGGGGAAGTCGAAGCGCCGCTCGGTGCCGAAGCGGTGGCGCCACACGAGCCCTCGTTCGTGCGCACACTCGCGAAACCACGGCGGCCGCGGCGCGTTCGTCACCGCTGCGTCGTTCGTGGCGGCGCCCGGCTCCGTCGCGGCCCGAGCGCGTGCGTCGGTCGCGACTTGCGCTGCCGCCGCTTCGGTCGTTCGATCCGCCGTCGGCGCGGGAGCGGCGTCCGCGCTCGGCCGAGGCGCTTCGCCGCCGCAGGCGACGAGCAACGTGGCGGCGAAACCGCTCGCCGCGGCGGGGACGAGGCGCGCGTTCACGGCGAGCGCGCCTCCCGCGCCGCGCGCACGGCGTCGCGGCGCGCCGCGTCGCCTTGCGCCAGACTCTCGGCGCGCGCGAAGTCCGCGTTCGCGGCGTCGTTCTCCCCGAGCTCGCGCAACGCACTCGCGTGCCCGAGCAGTGCATCGAAATCGTTCGGCGCGAGCCGCAACGCGTCCGCGAACGCGTCCGCGGCCCCGCGGTGGTCGCCGGCGCGCGCCGCCGTGCGACCGAGCTCGACCCGTGCACGTTGCCCCTTCGGGTCGAGCGTCGCGGCGCGCCGCAACGCGGCGAGCGCGTCGTCGAGCCGACCGAGTCTCGCGAGCGCGGCGCCGCGGACGAGGTGCGCCGGCGCGAGGTCGGCTCGCAGCGCGAGCGCCGCGTCCGCGGCGGCGACACACTCGCCGTAACGGCCGCGGTCGAACTCGCACGCCGCGACGTTGATCGGCACCAGCGGGTCGCGCGGGTCGTTGCGCCCGGCGTCCGCGAACACGGCGAGCGCGTCGTCGACTCGGCCCGCACGAGCGTACGCCGTGCCCAGAGTGACCAGGATCTTCTGCGCGGTCGGATCGCTCGTGCGCTGCGCTTCGAGCAGTGCGATCGCTTCGGCGACTTTCCCGCCGTTCAACGCGCGCAGCGCCCTGTCGAGCGTGCGCGTCGGTCCGACGGCGTACCGCTCGACCTCCGCGGCACCCGCGTCGCGCAAGTACCCGACGTCCGCGTTCGCGCCGAGGCGGAGCTCCGGTTCGGCTTCGGCGACGCGTTCGAGCCGCAGGAGCGCCGTGCCGCGCAAGTAGTGCGCGAGCTTGTCGTTCGGCGCGAGCACGAGCGCGTGGTCGAGCCGCTCGAGCGCCGCAGCGGCGTCGCCGTTCGCCAGCGCGACTTGCGCGAGGCCCACGTGACCGTGCGGCTCCCTCGGTGCGAGCTCCAACGTCGCGCGGAACGCCGCCTCCGCTCGTGGCAGGTCGCCGCGGCGCACGCACGCGACACCGAGCCGCTGGTGCGCGGGCGCGAACTTCGGCGCTTCGCGCGTGAGCGCGTCGAGCAACGCGACGGCTTCGTCGTCGCGGTCGAGGTTCTCGAGCGCGATCGCGCGATGCAGCCGCAGCGTCGGATCACGTGGCGCGAGTTCGAGCGCGCGCACGAACGTCGCTTCGGCATCGGGCCAGAGTCCCGACGCTTCGTACGCGAACGCGAGAGCCCCGTGCGCGCGCGGGTCGTTCGGCGCGGCGAGCGCCGCGGTGCGCAGCGTCGAGATCAACTCCGCCACTTCGCGCGGCAACTGCTCGAGCGGCGTCGCGTGCGGCGCGCCGGTGGTCGTCGTCGCCGCGGCGCGTGTGTCGGCGTGCACGCTCGCCGCGGTTCGAGCATCACAACTCGCGACGGCGAGGAGCGCGGCGCACGAGGTACGAAACCACACGTCGCGCGCCACGAACGCGAGCGCGCGTCGGTCCGCGAGACGGGGGGAGCGTCGAGCGTGGTGCGGCAAAGCCTTGGGGGTACGCCCAGGGTGGTTTTACACGGCCGAGACGAAATGCGCCATGTCGCCGGACGCCGCGAGCGGCGCCGGTCGAGTCCGTTCCGGCAGGTCGCCCTACTGCCACTCTTCGTTGCGCAGGAAATCGCGGCGGGGGTGCAACCGAAGCGTCGCCGCAGCGTCCATTCTGGAAGCCCCGCGGTGTCTCCGCCGCCGGGCACGGGCTCCGGAGGCCGCCGCCAGCGTCGCGTTCGCGCGCCCCGTTCGCGCGCCCCGATTGCGCGCCCCGATTGCGCGCCCCCGCTGCGAGCCCGTTAGCGCGTTCCGGTCGCGAGGCGCAGTCGCGAGGCGCATCGGGCGCCCGATGGGCGGACGTGGCGGGGCGCGGCTGCGTCACGCGCCGGTCGCCGGCGGCCGTCCTCGTCGGCCCCGAGCTGGCTAGACTCGCCCGCGGCGATGCACTCCGAGCCGCTCGACGTCGACCCGGACCCGCGGCGCGCGCGCACGCCGCCGCCGAGTTATTACCTCGACCCCGCGTGGCACGCACGCACGCTCGAGCGCGTGTTCGCGCGCACGTGGCACTGGCTCGCCGACGCCGAGGACGTCGCGCACGCACCGAGCGCGCGGCCCGTGGTGCTCGCGCCGGGGTCGCTCTCGGAGCCGCTCGTGCTGGCTCGAGACACACACCGCGAGCTGCGCGCGCTCTCCAACGTCTGCACACACCGCGGCGCGCTCGTGTGCGACGCAGCGCGCGAGACGAAACACCTGCGTTGCCCGTACCACGGCCGGCGCTTCGACTTGACGGGACACTGCCTCTCCGCGCCCGAGTTCGACGGTGTCGAGGGCTTCCCGTCCGCGGTCGACCACCTCGCGCGCGTCCCGGTCGTCGAGCGCGGGCCGCTCGTGTTCGCCGCGCTCGCGCCCGAGCACGAGTTCGCGTCGTGGTTCGAACCGCTCGCCGCGCGGCTCGCGCACCTGCCGTTCGCCCGCGCGCGCTACGACGCGGCTCGCTCGCGCGACTTCGAAGTCGACGCGCACTGGGCGCTCTACGTCGAGAACTACCTCGAGGGCTTCCACGTCCCGTACGTGCATCCCGAGCTCGCGGAACTCGTCGACTACGCGAGCTATCGCACGGAGCTCTTCCCCCACGGTTCGCTGCAGATCGGCGAAGCGCGCGGCGACGAGCCCGCGATCGAACCGCCCGAAGGCGAACCCGAGCACGGCCTGCGGATCGCCGGGTACTACGCGTGGCTCTTCCCGGCGACGATGCTCAACGTCTATCCGTGGGGCGTGTCGCTCAACGTCGTGCAGCCGCTCTCCGTGGCGCGGACTCGCGTGCGTTTCCGCAGCTACGTCTGGGAGCCGGACGCACTCGGACGCGGCGCCGGCGGGAATCTCGCGACGGTCGAATTCCAGGACGAGCACGTCGTGCGCAGCGTGCAACTCGCCCTCGGAGCGCGCTTGCGGCCGCGGGGCCGTTACGCGCCGGGCCGCGAGGACGGCGTGCACCAATTCCATCGTCTGCTCGCGCGCGGTTTGTCCGCGCCTTGACCCGCGCAACCTGCCGGCGAAACGAGCCGTGACGCGACGGGAACGTTTCGTCACCGAAACCGGTTCTCCGCGAAAGCTCGCGCGCGAGCCTCGGCGCCGCGCTATTCCCGAGTCCCGCACCGCGCTAGATTCCTCCCCTCGCGTGGAATCCCCGTACAGCCGATCGGAGCCACCATGAAAATCCTTCGCACGCCTCTCGTTCCGTCGCTCGCCGCCTGCGCCCTCGCCTCGCTCTCCGCCTGCGGCGGCGGGGGAGACGGTGGTTCGACGTTCTTCACGCCGTTCTCCACGGATCAGAGCGTCTTGGCGAGCGCGCGCGTCGTGATCCACGGCAAGTGGCTCGTCTACCAGGCCGACGAAGCGTCGGTCGCGGCCGGCACCGACCTGAATGGCGATGCCGACACCGCGGACCAAGTCGCGGTGCTCGTCAACATGGCGACCAAGGCCGACACGGTGCTCGGCGTCGCGGCGGACGACTTCGCGATCGTCGGGAGCCATGTCTACCTCCAAGTCGACGAAGCGAAGGACGGCTTCGATTGGAACGGCGACACCGACACGAGCGACGTCGTGCTCTGCCACTCGCCGAAGACCGGCAGCGGTGCGTCGAGTCCGTCGGCGCCGGACGTCGAGTACGTCGACGATCTCGAGGACGAAGGCAACGTCAACCTGCTCGAAGTCGACGGCCGGCTCTACTACGCGCGCTCGGATTCGACGGGCGGGCTCGTCAACGGCGACACGACGCTCGCCTACATCGAGACGACTGCGCCGACGACGCCGGTCGGCATCGTCGCGGTCGACAACTCGTTCGTGCACCACCCGCGCATCCTGCGCGCCGACGAGGATCTGCTCTTCCTCGCGCTCGACGAGACCGTCGAGGCGCTCGATCTGAACAACGACACGGACCAGACCGACGAGTACGTGCTCGCGCTGCTCGACGGCACCGACCCGGCCGATGCCGTCGCGAACGTGGAGCTCGCGCTGCGCGACGACAGCACGCCGCTGCGCGCGAAGAAGCTCGCCGCGAACGACTGGTTGGTCGGATTCCTCGTCAACGAGGCGGAACAAGGCGACGCAGCGACCGGGCTCAACGATCCGTCGCTCTTCGCGAACGGCTGGGAGCCCGACAACTGCCCGACGTACGCGGACACCGACACGACCGACGACGTCCTGCACTTCCTCCTGTTCAAGGACTGGCTCACGAACCCGGTCACCGATCCGCCGGTCAACACCGGTCTCACCGGCCGCGACCAGATCGTGTGCACGGCGACCGTCGTCGCGACGATTTCCGACGAAGCGGACGAAGGCGGCGGCGCGTGCGACCTGAACGACGACGGTGACTTCACCGACGAGATCGTGCGTTGGGTGAAGATCTCGACGCCGGAAGCGCCGGAAGGCAGCGACACGCTGCTCGTCGCCGTCGCGGACTCCACGCCGGGCGGCGCGTCCGGTCTGACCGACCTCGACGGCAAGTTGCTCGCGGTGATCGACGAAGCCGACGACGACGGCAACTACGACGGCAACGCCGCGGACAACAACCTGCTCGCCTGGATCGATCCCGACAGCCCGACCGCGTGGACCGCGGACCACTCGTCGACGTCGACGCTCTTCTTCGGCGCGAGCTGGCTCGGCGAAGCCCGACCGCACGACTACGTCCGGGTGGCGTTCCAGGAATCGGTGCTCGCGCAGAACGTCGGTTCGCAGGCGGATTCGGTGCTCGGCAACGACGACGGAGACACCGGTGATTCGCTGCCGAGCCTCGCGCTCTACCCGAGCGCCGGCGACCTCGACTTCTTCTGGCCGAAGGTCGCGACCAGCGCGGCGAACGCCGGCGTCACCGTGCACAACGGCGTGCTCTTCTTCCGCGTCAGCGAAGCGGCCGACAAGACCGACTGGAACGGCGACGGCGACAAGCTCGACACGATCGTCGCGCGCACCGCGCTCAACGGTTCGAACTTCCTCTCGCTCGGCACCGCGAACGACATCACCGATCGGCTGATCGTCGAAGGCGGCGGCTCGGTCGGCGCGGCGTGGATCGCCGACGAAGCGGCGGGGGAGAAGGACTTCAACAAGGACGGCGACCAGACCGACCTCGTGTTGCGTTGGTGCCGCATCGGTTCCTGACGAGCGGTTGACGCCCGCACCGCGCGGGCGCCGACTGCCCTCCCCGGCCTCGCGCCGGCTCCGCCACGACGACGCTCGGGCGCAGTCTTGACCGCGCGAGCCGGGCCGCGCACGGGCGAGCTGCGACGAACGCGCGCGGCGCGCGCTCAGGCGCTCCAGTGCGCCTTGCGTCCGCCGTCCGGTTTCGGCGGCGGCGACTGCATGCCTTCGAGGAAGACGCTCGCGGCCCGTTCGAGCGCCGTGTCGCGGCGTTCGCCGCCGGCCGAACGTTCGACGATCGCGTTGTGCAGCGTCAGCGCGAGCTCCTGCGCCGCCTTGCCGTTCGTGTCGACGTGCGCGAGCTTGCGTCGGCCCTCCTTCGTCAGCGCGAGCGCGATGCGCTCGACGGCGGCGCGCTGGAAGAGGTCGAGGAAACGTCGCTCGAGGCGCAAGTGCGCGCGGGGGTGCAGCCGCTCGATGTTGCGTCGCCAGAGCTTGCGTTCCGACGACAAGAGCACGTGGTTGAAGATCAACTTGTTCGTGCCCATCGAGAGCGCCTTCTTCGGCACCGTCGAGTTGACGAGCTCGTCCAGCTTCGCGAGCCGGTGGTCCCACTTGAGCACGGTGATCGCGCCCCAACGGTCGTCGTCGACGAACCGATCGGCGTTCATCTCCCAATAGAGGTGGCCGAGCTTCTGGCCGCGCGCGTACCGAGCGAGGTGGTACGGCACGAAGTGGTTGTGCGCGATCGTGTCGGCGGCGAGGTGCGAGAGGTAGCCGAGTACGAACGCTTCCTCCGCTCGCGAACGAGCGAGCGCGAGCATTTCGTCGACGATCGTCCAGCGGTGGCAGTGGTTGTAGTGCCCGCCGAACGCCTTGAAGTTGATGATGTCCGCGGCGATGTGGCCGTATTGCCATGCCGGCCGTTCGTGCTCGATCAGGTCGGCGATTCGCGCGGGGAGCAGTTCGCGCCGACGGCGGAAGACGCGCGCCTCGAACTCCAAGTGGTTGCCCGGGCCCCACGCGGCGAGAGCCGCGAAGGCGCTGCAGACGACGAGGACGAGCCCGAGGACCAGCGACACGCTCGCCCTTTTTCGAACCACGGACCGCGGAAGTCAACCGTCCGCGACCGCCGTGCGTTGGAAGTACGTACGACGTCCGAGCACGCTCCCGACTTCACCGCAGCGGAAAGCGCACGCGGTGGAAGATCGAGCTCGCTCGTGCTTCGATGACGCCGCCCGTGACCACTCGAGAGACCGCCACGATCGTGCACGTCGACGCCGAGACCGGGTTCTCGGGCGGCGAGGTGCAGGTCTTCCTCTTGATGCAGGGCCTCGCGAAACGTGGCTGGCGCAACGTGCTCGTCGCGCCGCCGGAGAGCGCCGCGCTCGCCAAGGCGGCGAGCCTCGGCATCGAGACGCGCGCGGTCGCGATGAAGAACGACTTGCACGGCACCGCGGTGATCGCGTTGCGCCGCGCGTTCCTGGAGGCGGGTGGCGAGCTCGTCCACCTGCACAGCGGCCGCGCGACGTGGCTCGGCGGGCTCGCGGCGCGACTCGCGAAGTTGCCGGCGATCACGACGCGGCGCATGGACCGCAAGGTGCGCGGCGGGTTGCGCACCCGCATGGTGTACCGGTCGCTGACGCAGCGCGTCGCCGCGATCTCGCCCGCCGTCGTGCGTGCGCTCGAAGCGGGGCGCGTGCCGAAGGAACGCATCCGCCTGATCTGGAGCTCGATCGATCCGGCGACGCTCGTGCCGTCGCGGCCTCGCGACGTCGTGCGGTCGGAGCTCGGGGCGGCGCCGGACGCGCTGGTCTCGTTGACGCTCGGTGCGCTGGTGCCGCGCAAGGGGCTCGACGTCCTGCTCGACGCGCTCGCCGAGCTCGGACGGCGCCGATGCGAACCGCTGCTCTGGATCGGAGGCGACGGCGAGGCTCGCGCGAAGCTCGAGAAGCGGGCGCGCAAACTCGGGCTCGGCGAACGCGTGCGCTTCCTCGGCGCGCGCCGCGACGTCGCCGACTTGCTCGCCGCGTGCGACGTGTTCGTGATGCCGTCGCGGCGCGAAGGGCTCGGCGTCGCGGCGCTCGAAGCGATGGCGGCGGGACGGCCGATCGTCGCGTCCGACATCGGCGGACTCGGCGAAGCCGTCGTCGAAGGACGCACCGGACGGTTGGTGCCTCCGGGCGACGTCGAAGCGTTGGCTCGAGCGCTCGAGCAGGTGCTCGCGGACCCCGAGTTCCGCGCGCGCGCCGGCGCCGAGGGCCGCAAGCGCATCCTCGAGGGCTTCCACGTCGACCAGATGGTCGCGAGCTACGAAACGCTCTATCGCGAAGTGCTCGCCGGCGCCGGCGACGCTTCCACGTCCGACGCGCGTTCGTAGACTCTTGCTTCCGTGCGTCGTTCGTGGTTTGCGCTCGTGTTGCTCGCGTCCGCGTGTTCTCGCGCGGCGGGCGACGATCCGTTCACGTTGATGCACAACCTGCGCTCGACGGACGAAGTCGAACTCGTGATCGAACCCGGTGAGGCGCGCGAAGCGCTCGCACCGTCGCTCGCGCGCCTCGAACGCGCCGGGCGTTGGCGGGTCCGCGTGCTCGAGCCCGCGCCGGACGCCGATGCTCCCGCGGAGGGCTCCGCGGAGCGTGCGCGCATCGTCGTCGGCGATCCCGACACCGCCGAGGTCCGCGAGCTCTTCGACGCGTTCTGCCGGACCGCGGAACGGGTCGACCCGTCGCTCGAGTTCGACGCGGGGTTCCTCGAGCGCGTGCGCGGCACGCCGAACCTCGTGCTCGTCGCGACGCTGGCCGATCCCGACCGGCCCGGGCTGCCGGCGACGTTCGCGCTCGGCGCGACCGCGCACGACGCGGCGGTCGTGCTCGGCGACGTGACGCCTTGTGCCGAACCGTCGTGGCGGCTCTTCGTCGACGGCGAATTCTCGAAGAGCGGGCTCTTCTGGCGACCGGAGCGTGGTTCGCCGCCCGCCGTCGTCGACGTCGAGCCGATTCGCACCACCGAAGCCGCGGACCAGCGCGTCGTCCAACGCGAGCGGTTCGACGTGCGCGCGGTCTCGACGGTGCCCGCCGCACGACTCGACAAGTCGATCGAGCGCTACGAAGCGGCGCTCGCGCGACTCGAGCGCACGTTGCTCCTCGAAGGCGAGAGCGCCAGCGTCCACCCGATCGTCCACGCGCACGCTTTGGTCGAAGCGCACCTCGCGCTCGCGCACGAACGCGCGCTCGCCGTCGCGAACCCACTCGAGCCCGTCGTCCACGCGCTGATCGCACCGGGTCTCCAGGACGACGGCGGCGCCGCACTCGCCTCGTTGGTCGCGCGAGAGGTCCTCGGTCCGGCGCGCGCACCGTGGCTCGCTTCCGCGGTCGGCATCGAAGCGTCGTCGACGTGGTGGGGGCAAGGACTCGGTCGTTGGCTCGCGCACCTCGCGCGAGCGGGCCTCGTGCCGACGGTCGCCGAACTCGTCGATCCGGCGTGCACGCTCACACCGCTCGCGCTCGAACCCGCCCGCGCCGGCTTCGTGCGTTTCTTGGCCACGCAGCGCGGTCGCGACGAATTGCGCGCGCTCTGGCGCGGCGAGCGCGAGCTCGTCGTCGACGCGGAGCTCGAAGAGCGTTTCGCGCAGTGGCTCTCGGTCGTTCGCGAGGCGAACGACGCCGAACTCGACGACTGGCGCACGCGCCGCGCCGTCGCGGCGCGCAAACGGGCGTATCGTCACGGCTTCTCGATCGTCGCGCCTCCGTTCGAGCCGCGGGTCCAAGCGGTCGGTTTCGGTTCGAGCCCGTTCGTCAAGAGCCTCTCGATGACGAAGTCGCTGCGCGCCGACGCCGTCGCGTTCGTCTTTCCGGCCTACGCCGATCCCGGACTGCCCGCGCATGCCGGCGCCGCCACGCGCGCGGGCGCCTCGACGGCGAGCGATCTCGAGCTCTGGGTCGGCGCGTGGCGCGCGAAGGAACGTGGGCTCGCGTTGACGCTCCGGCCGCGGCTCCACGCGTCGCCGACGTCGTCGCTCGCTGGTTGGACGACCGTCGTCCGGCCGGGCGGATGGGATGCGTTCTTCGACGCGACCGAAGTCGCGAGCGTGCACTTCGGTCTGCTCGCGGAACTCTGCGGCGCCGAGCTCTTCTGCTTCTCCGGCGAGATCGCGAACGCTTCGGTCACGAAGCCGACGCCGTCGAACGTCTGGGAGCGCGACGCGCTGCCGAGCCGTCTCGAGCGTTGGCGCCGCGTGATCGAACGCACACGAGCTGCGTTCACGGGCGGGCTCACGTTCGCCGCGGAATCGCTCTACGAAGCGGAAGGCATCGAGTTCTGGGGCCAGCTCGACTTCATCGGCGTCGATCTGTGGCCCGAGACGATCCAAGACGGGCTCGGCGACGAGTTCTCTCGCGAGCGCGTCGTGCGCTCGATCACGGGCCTCTTCGGCGCGTGCAACGAGCTCGCCGCGATCGAAGGCCGTCCGGTGCTCGTCACCGAGTTCGGCTTCTCGTCGACGGCGGGCGGTTGGCGCGTCACGTCGTTCCCCGAGGGCGACTACGACGGTCTGATCCAGCAGCGGCTCTTCGAAGCGTGGGGCGAAGCGCTCGGCCGGATGTCGCTCGCGCAGTTGCCGCGCGGCGGCGCGTTCTTGTGGCGCTGGAGCACCGATCCGCTCGCCGGCGGCGAAGGCGATCGCGGTTACACGCCGCTCGGCAAGCCGGCCGAGCACTTGATCCGTCCGCTCTTCGAACGGCCGTGAAGCGCACCGCGGACGTCCAACTCGTCGGGCCCGAGAGTCCGTTGACGGCGCTCGCCGGGATCGGCCCGGCGCGCGCGAAGCGCTTCGAAGCGCTCGGCGTGCGCACGTTGCGCGAGCTCTGCACGCTCCTGCCGAGGAAACTCGAACCGTGGCCCGCGCCGACGCCGATCGCGAGCGCTCGCGAGTCGCTCGGCGCACGCGTCGTGCTCTCGGGTCGGGTCGAACGGTCGCGCTTCTCGCGCTTCGGTGCGCGGTCGCTGGTGCGCGTCACGCTCGGCGACGAGTCGGGCTCGATCGACGTGCTGTTCTTCAACCAGAGTTGGCTGCGCGAACGCTTCGCGAAGGGGGATGCGCTCGACGTCGAAGGCAAAGTGACCGACACGAAGGGCCCGGTGTTGGTCGCGGGTCGCCTCGCGACGCCCGAGCGACCGTTCCCGGCGCCAGGCACGCTGGTCGCGACGTATCCGAGCGCCGACGGGCTCGCCGCCGGCTTCGTCGCCGACGCGTGCCGCCGCGCGAGCGAACTCGTCGCGGCGGAACTCGTCGAGCCGCTCGAACCGCGGTGGCTCGCCGCGCGCGAGCTGCCGGAACTCTCCGCCGCCGTCCGCGCGTTGCATGCCCCGCGCGACCTCGCCGACTTCGCGCGCGCTCGGACCCGGATCGCGCTCGAGCCGTTGCTCGAACTCGAAGCGCGCATCGTCACCCGCTCGCGCGCGGCGCGTGAGCTCGACGCGCCGGCGATCGAAGTCGCCGACGCCGAGGTCGCGCGACTCGTGCACGCGCTCGGCCACCAACCGACCGGCGACCAGCGGCGGGCGCTCGAGACGTTGCGCGGCGAGCTCGCGCAGGCGCGGCCGATGCGGCGCCTGCTGCAAGGCGACGTCGGTTCCGGCAAGACGCTGGTCGCTGCGTTCGCGTGTGCGTTGGTCGCGCGCGCCGGTGCGCAAGCCGCGTTGCTCGCGCCGACCGAGATCCTGGCGGAGCAACATCGTGCGAGCCTCGCCGACTTCTTCGCGAAGCTCGGGATCGAGACGGAGCTCGTGATCGGTTCGCTCTCACCGGCCGAGCGCCGTCGCGCCGGCGCGCGGCTCGCGAGCGGCGCCGCCCGGATCGCGTTCGGCACGCACGCGTTGCTCTCGGAGTCGCTCGAGTTCCAGTCGCTCGCGCTCGCCGTGATCGACGAACAACACCGCTTCGGCGTCGCGCAGCGCGGCAAACTCGCGGCGAAAGGTCGCGGCGTGCACGTGCTGCTGCTGACGGCGACGCCGATCCCGCGGACGCTCGCACTCGCGCTCTACGGCGACCTCGAGGTCAGCACGCTGCGCGAGAAACCGGCGGGCCGCGGGCGGACGATCACGCGGTGGATGCAGGCCGGCGAGCGAGCGGAGCTGCGCAAGCTGCTGCGCGAACGCCTCGACGCCGGCGAACGCGCGTACTGGGTCGTCCCGCGCATCGACCAACCCGTCCAAGGGCAGGGCGGCCAAGTCGCTGCGGGCGGCGTGGACGACCAACGCGGCGCCGAGAAGCGCTTCGAGCTCTTCGCTCGCTCCGAGTTCGCGCGCTTCGGCGTCGAGCTCGTGCACGGCCGACTCGAGCGCGACGAACGCGCGCGGCGACTCGCGCGCTTCCGCTCCGGGGAGAGCCGTCTGCTCGTCGCGACGACCGTGATCGAAGTCGGCGTCGACGTGCCCGAAGCGACGGTGTTGGTCGTCG
Organism: Planctomycetota bacterium; assembly: GCA_023150475.1. Taxonomy (GTDB): domain Bacteria; phylum Planctomycetota; class UBA1135; order UBA1135; genus JACRIN01. The sequence continues at coordinate 31,092 of JAKLKU010000012.1, read as the reverse complement.
AAGAGGCCGAACGACTCGGTCTCGCGCAACTCCACCAACTGCGCGGTCGCGTCGGACGCGGCGCGCGCGACGCTCACTGCTTCTTGCTCGGCAAGCCGATCGCGGCGGAGCGCTTCCGATTGCTCGAACGCGAACGCGACGGTTTCGCGATCGCCGAAGCGGATCTCGCCGCGCGCGGCATGGGGGATCTCGTCGGCGTGCGGCAGTCGGGCGAGAACGCCGAGGGGCTCGGCACGTTCGGCGAGGAGCTCGAACTGCTGTATGTCGCGCGCGAGTGGGTCTCGGCGAGCGAGAAAGTGCGACTCGCGTACTTGCGCGGCGCCTCGGCCGTCGGTTCGATCTGACGCCCGCGCGTATCGCGCCCGTCCCACACGGCAGCCGGAGCGCCCCTCCGCGCGGTGCAAAGCCCCCTTCGGAGTCCCATCGTGGAAGGTCTGTTCACGTCCGAGAACCTGATCGCGTTGTTCACGTTGACCGCGCTCGAGGTCGTCCTCGGCATCGACAACGTCATCTTCATCTCGATCCTCGTCGGCAAGCTGCCGGAGGAGCAGCGCGAGAAGGCGCGGCGGTTGGGGCTCGGGCTCGCGATGGTCATGCGCATCGGGCTCTTGTTGTCGTTGAGCTGGGTGATGCAGCTCAAGAACCCGCTCTTCTCGCCGTTCGGTCACTCGGTGTCCGGACGCGACCTGATCCTGTTGATCGGCGGGCTCTTCCTGATCGGCAAGTCGACGTTCGAGATCCACGACAAGCTGGAAGGCGCCGGCGCGCACGGCACCAAACGAGCAGCGGCCGCGTCGTTCGGCGCGATCCTCGCGCAGATCGCGATCCTCGACATCGTCTTCTCGCTCGACTCGGTGATCACGGCCGTCGGCATGGCGCAGCAGATCTGGGTGATGATCGTCGCCGTCGTGATCGCGGTGCTGGTGATGCTCGTGTTCTCGGGCAGGATCGGCGCGTTCATCGAACGGCACCCGACGATGAAGATGCTCGCATTGAGCTTCTTGCTCCTGATCGGCGTGATGCTGGTCGCCGAGGGTTGGGGCAAGCACATCGAGAAGGGCTACGTGTACTTCGCGATGGCGTTCTCGGTGTTCGTCGAGGTGCTCAACATGCGGTTGCGCAAGTCGAAGCCCGTCGAACTGCATCAGAGCTACGTGGAAGAGACGCCGCGCTGACCGTCGACGCGCAGGTGACCACGGCGCATTGACGCCGTGGCGCGACTCACTCGAAAGCGAGCGATGCTGACTCGCTCTCGAGAGGGCCTGGACGTGCCGTCGAACCGAGAGAATTCGTCGGCGCGAGGGTCAGGTCGAACGGTCGAAACGCCGAAGCGAGGCGAGTCGCACGAGCGACGTTTCCTCCTCCATCGTTCGTACCGCATTCCGCGAGTTCGCCCATGGCCCCCTCGATCCAAGCGCCCCACCGTCCGTCCGCCCACGCTCCTTCGCACACGAGCCTCGCGATGTCGTTCTCGATCACCGACGAGAACCTCGCGACGCGTCGACACTTCATCCGGCTCGGGCGCGAAGAGTGCGAACGGTTGGGACGTTACATCGATTGGTCCGCTCGCGTCGCTCCGGCGATCGCGCGCGAGTTCTACGACTGGCAGTTCCAGTTCCCGCCGACGCGCACGTTCTTCGAACGGCACGCTCGCAAGGCGAGCATGCCGCTCGCGTCGCTGCGCGCGACGCTCGAGCAAGCGATGGGTGGCTACTTCAAGAGCCTGTTCGAAGGCGCGCGCTCGAACTACGGGCTCGCGTACTTCGAGCACCGGTTGAACGTCGGCCTCGTGCACGATCGCATCGATTTGCCGTTCAAGTGGTACCTCGGTGCGTACACCGAGCTCTGGCGTCTCGCGCGCATCGAACTCGCCAAGGAAGTCGCCGATGCGGACGAACGCGGCGCGATCGAAGAAGCGCTCTTCCGCGTCGTGAACTACGACATGCAGGCGGTCGGTGATTCGTTCTTCCTGAGCACGCTCGGCTCGCTCGGGCTCTCGGTCGAGGCGATCGAGACCGAACGCGGCTCGGACAAGACCGAGCACATGGACCAGATCAAGGTGGCGCTCGCGACGTTGCTCGGTCAGGCGAACGCGATCGCGGACGGCCGCATGGACGACCCGACGCTCGGCACGGCCGTCGCCGGCAACCTCGGCGAGTCGTTCACGCGCATGACGCAGAACCTGCGCCGCGTGATGGACGAGACGCGCGCGCTCTCGACGCACGCGCTCGACGGCGACCTCGCGTTCCGCGTCGACGCCGCGAAACACTCCGGCGCCTGGCGAGACCTGATCACGCAGATCGACGGCGTGCTCGAAGTGCTGCGCAAGTCGGTGCAGCAGATGAGCGGTGCGACCGGCAAACTCGGCGTCTCGGCGAAGGAACTGACGACGACGAGCTCGCAGATGGCGGCCAACGCCGAAGAGACCGCCGCGCAGTCGAACATGGTCTCCGCGGCGAGCGAAGAGATCACGAAGAGCGTCTCGGTGGTCGCCGCGGGCTCCGAGGAGATGCTCGCGTCGATCAAGGAGATCTCGCGCGGCTCGAGCGACACGGCGAACAAGGCTCGCGCGGCCGTGGAGAAGGCGCACAAAGCCGAAGAGACGATGGCTCAGCTCGGCACGTCGTCGACCGAGATCGGCAAGGTCGTGCGGTTGATCAACTCGATCGCCGAACAGACCAACCTGCTCGCGCTCAACGCGACGATCGAAGCGGCGCGCGCCGGCGCGGCGGGCAAGGGCTTCGCCGTCGTCGCGACGGAGGTCAAGGAACTCGCGCGGCGCACCGCGGAGGCGACCCGCGACATCCACGAGAAGGTCGAAGCGATCCAGAAGGACGCCAAGAACGCCGTCGAAGCGATCGCGCAGATCGGCGCGATCATCGAAGACGTCAACCAACTCTCGAGCACCATCGCGTCGGCCGTCGAAGAGCAGACGGCGACGACCCACGAGATCTCGCGCAACGTCACCGAGGCGGCGCGCGGTTCGCAGGAGATCACGAAGAACATCGGCGGCGTCGCGGAAGCGGCGCGAGACACGACGCAAGGCGCCGCGCGCACCGAACTCGCCGCGCGCGAGCTAGGCAAGGTGGCCGAAGAGCTCGGCCAACTGGTGGCGCGCTTCCGCGTGTAGTCCAGGGTCGAGGGAGCTCGACGCCAGAGCGGGCCCGCCGCGTGCGGCGGGCTCGCTCACTATCCGGCGGTCCGTCCGCGGCGCACGCCGAGGCGTTGGAAGCTCGCAGTGTGTTTCGCGGCGTAGTCGCGGAAGTCCCAACCGTGCACGCACGCGGCGAGGATCTCGAGCGACTCGACGAGCCTCGGCCCGGGTCGATTGAAGTACGCGTTGCCGTCGGCGAGGAAGACGTCGCCCGAGCGACACGCCGGCCAGTCGAGCGGTTCGAGCAGCCGCGCGATCGTCTCGATCTCGAGCAACGAACGTTCGAGCGAGAAACCGCACGGTTTGAAGAGCACGATCTCCGGTCGAGGCGAGAGCTTCGCGAGCGCTCGCGCGTCGAGCACCGGAGCCGGCGCGCCGGGCTGCGCGACGAGCGGCGTGCCGCCCGCGAGGCGCACGAGCTCCGGCATCCACGTGCCACCGATCATCACGGGATCGAGCCACTCGATCGTCAGCACGTTCGGTCGCCGCGGCAGGCGCCGCGCGCGCGCTTCGACGGCGGCCATGCGACCGCGGAGCTCGCGCACGAGTTCCGTGCCGCGCGCGGCGACGCCGAGCGCCTCCGCCGCCGTCTCGAGCGAGCGCCAGAAGCTCTTCAGATCGGTCGGCTTCAGACTGACGACGGTGGTCGCTTCGAGCCCGACTTCGGCGAGCGCGCGCCGCACGGCGTCGAACGGCACGGCGCACACGTCGCAGAGATCCTGCGTCAGCACGACGTCGGGCCGGAGCTCGGCCAAGGCCGCCAAATCGACGTCGTACACGCCGAGCGCGGAGAGTGCAGCGGTCGAGACCGCGTCGTGGATCTCGCGGCTCGTGCCGTGCGCGGCGATCCGCGGCCGGGTCAGCACGGGCTTCGAGCGTGCTTCGGGCGGCCAGTCGCACTCGTGAGAGACACCGACGAGGCGGTCGGCGGCGCCGAGCGCGAAGACGATCTCGGTCGCGGCGGGCAGCAGGCTCGCGACACGCGCGGCGGACGCAGGAACGGCGAGGGAACTCATGCCGCCAAGGTAGTGGAGGCGGGAGCGCGCTTCACGCACGGCGCTTCGGGTATCCTCTGCCGCCCGCGCGGGTAGACGCCTGCCCCGAAGAAGTTCCGTGATGCCGATCCGTCCTCCGTCCTCCTTCCGCGTCGGCCACGCCTGCGTTTGCGTGCTCGCTTCGGCGTCGCTCGCGTTCGGTCAGCTCGAGCTCTCGAAGTCGCCGCCGGCCGGTCCGCCGCCGCCCGAGAAGCCCGCCGACTCGAACTTGCCCGCCGCGAGCTTGCCGGAATCGCGCCGTGGCGATCTCGCGGGCAAGCTCGAGCAACAAGACGGCTCGGCGCCGAACCGCGACCTCGATCTACCTGACCCCGGCTCGCGCCCGCCAGTGCCGCGCGCGCCGGCGAATCCGGATCCACGACCGGAGGATCGTCCGGCGGGACCCGGTGCCGGCCAGGAAACGCCGGCCCGTGCCGCGGCCGTGCCGGGGGAGATCGCTCCCGTGGCGGACGCGCCGACGGGCGTCGCGGGTTTCGTGCTCGCGGAGCTGCGCAAACAACGCGCGCTCGATCATCCGTTGGTCGATCAAGCCGCGCGGAGCCTCATCCAACTCGGCGACGCCGGATTGTCGGCCGGCCGTTACGCGCTCGCGTCCGAACACGGACCGACGATCGTCGCCGGCGCGCGGGTGCTGCTCGCCGGCGGTGGGGAGCGCGATTTCGAGCTCGTCGTCACGCGGCTCGAATCGAAGCTCGCCCCGAACGTCGCCACCGCCGTGATGCGCGCGTTGATCGACATCGATCCGGTGCGCGCGTCGCCGCGACTCTTCTCGCAGTTGCTCGGTCACCGGCAGGGCGCCGTGCGTGCGCTCGCGTACCGGCAGCTCTCGGAGCGGCTCTCGCCGGACCTCCTGCCGTACCTGCGTTACGCGCTTGGCTGCGAGCAGAGCGACGGCCGCCATCGCGCCGTCGAACTCGTCGCGGCGATCCCAGGCCGCGAGTCGACCGAGCTCTTGCTCGAGCGTCTGAAGGACCGCTCCGCGATCGTCGCGTACCGGGCCGCGACGGCGCTCGGCCTGCGCGACGACGAAGGCCTCGACGCGGCGTTGCTCGGTCGCGCGTTCGGCTCGCGCTGGGTGCTGCGCGAAGGCGCGTACGCGCTGGTCGCGCTGCTCGAGCGCGAGGACACGGCCTTGCGGCCGATCCTCGGGCCCGCGCACGTCGAGCCCTTGCTCGGAGGGCTCGAACGCGACGATCCGTTCGTCTCCGCGGTCTCCGCGGCGGCGCTTGCCGGCATCGGTTTCCGCGCCGACGAGTCGTTCCCGACGCCGTGGCTCGATCGCGACGTGCCCGTGCGGCTCCTGAAGCTCGTCAGCGGCCAGGAATTCTCGAACGACTTCTCCTCGGCGATCGGCGTCGCGTCGCGACGCCTCGTGTTGATCACGGGCGAGGACTTCGGCTCGAACGGTCCCGCCTGGGTGCAATGGTGGACCGCGCAGAAGGGCGGCTTCCGGGCGGCACGTGCGGCGCTTTCGATCGACGTCGCGGAACTCGGTCGCGTCGAGTTCTCCGTGCGCGCGACCGCGGGCCGCGCGGACGCCTACACGTTGGTCGGCCCCGAAGCGGCCGAAGCCGCGTTCGCGAGCAGACGCGCCGGCGAAGTCTTCGTCGTGCCGACCGGCGAGCTCGGCCTGCTCGTCGACCTCGCGCGCCGCGAAGGTCTGCTCTCGGCGGAACGACTGCCCGGCACGCGCGGTCGCACCGATTCCGGATCGCGGTCGCTCGAGCTTTCCGTCGGCGGTCGCTCGAAGCTCTTCCGCTGCGGCGCCGACGCGGACGAACCGTGGTTCGAGCGTGTCTTCGAAGCGCTCGCCGCCGCCCGTGAACGCCAGACGTGGCAGCGCCATCGCGACACGCAACGCTTCGCGACGCAGCTCGACTGGTGGCGCTCGGAGCGCGAGTGGTGGGACGGCGAACACACCGAACTCGAGCGCAAGCTCCGCCTGAAGGACGGCATCTTCGCTGCGCTCGCGACGGCGCCGCTCGTCGAACGCGACCGCATGTTGCGCGAGCTCGACGCGTTGTACGCCGACGACGCCGTCGTGTCCGCGAACGACTTCGCGACGTTGGTCGCGCGGTTGCGCGAGGAGAACGCCGCGAACGAGCGTGCGAAACGCATCATCGCGCTCGCACTGCGAGCGGCGCGCGCGCTGCGGCCCGTCGCGCCGAATGCCGCGTCGACGGCAGTTTCGCCGCAAACGGAACCTCGCGTGGCCGCGACCGGCGAGTCGGCGTCCGCGCCGGAAGCTGCGTCCGAGATCGCGCCCGAGCTCGGGCCCCAGATCTCGCCCCAAGTCGCGCCCCCAATCGCACCGGAGTTCGCCAACGACCTCGCGCTCGCGATCGCCGACAGCCTCGGCACCTCCGGCGCGCCCGAGATCGCCCGCGTGCTCGCGTCGTCGGGCCGCGCGAACGTGCGCGCCGCCGCGGCGCATCCCGAGCCCCTGCTGCGCATCGTCGCCGCGGGCGAACTCGCGCGTCCGACCGCCGGGGCCGATGCGGAAGCCGACTGGCAGGTGCTCGTGCGCTTGCTCGAGGATCCGGTGCCTCCGGTGCAAGTCGCGACCGTGCTCGCGCTCGGCGAGCAGAAGGTCGAAGCGGCGCGCACGCCGCTGCTCCTGCTCGCGCGCACCGCCGACGGCAAGTTGCGCGCGGCGGCGCTCGAAGCCGCGGGCCGGCTCGGCGGCGACGGAGCGTTCGACGCGCTGATGATCGGGCTCTCGTCGGGCGATTCGAGCCTCGAGCTCGCGGCCGCGCGTGGACTCGCCGTGCTCGGCGACCCGCGGACCGCGCCGCTCTTCACCAGCATGCTCGCGAAGGGCCAGAACTCGGTGCTCTACGCGCCGGCTCGCGACGGACTGTTGCGGCTCGGCGCCTCCGCGCACGACGAGCTCCTGCGCGCCGCGCGCGCGACCGGCGCCGTGCGACGCGAAGCGGCGCTCTTGCTCGCCGAACAACGTGCGCCGGAGTCCGCGCCGATCCTGATGACGCTCTTCACCGAGACGCCGAACGACTCGAAGGTGGCGAGCGAGCTCTGCGTCCTGACGTGCGTCGATCTGCGCGACGCCGACGATCCCGCCGGTGCGTGGTGGGACTGGTGGGACAGCGTCGTGCACGACGATTCGCTCGCGTGGCTGCGGCAAGGCGCGGAGCGCGTCGGCGTCGACGCGCCGCCCGCGGAAGCGTTCGTCGGGCCGAGCGGCAAAGGCACGCGCGAGGGCCTCGAGTTCCTCTGCCGACTCGCCGCGCGAGCCGAGCCGCACCTCGCCGAACGCGCGCGGCGCGAGCTCTGTGCGTTCGCGGGCCGCGAACTCGGGTCGCTCCCGGTCGTCGGGCCCGAACGCGACGCGTGGCTCGCGGGGCTCGCCGAGTCGCTCGCCGCGCGATTCCCGTGAAGCCGTCCGGCGCCGCCCACGCGCGCGGGCTCGCCGGTTCGGCGCGGCGATGGCTCGTGCTCGCCGTCGTGCTCGTGCTGATCGGCACGTTGCTCTTCGAGATGCGCCGGCCCCTCGCGCGCGCCGCGAACGAAGCGCGCCGCGAAGTCTCGGAGTCCGCCGGCGTCACGCGGGTGGAAGGCCACGCGATGCTCCTGCGGCTCGTCGGCGAGGAGGTCGGGCTCGATCCACACTTGCTCGCCGGGCTCGTGTTCGTCGAGAGCCGCGGCAAGGTGGGGGCGTTGTCCGGAGCCGAAGCGCTCGGGCTCTTCCAGTTGAAGCTCGAGACGGCGGTCGAGAGGGCGGTGTTGCTCGGCCTCGAGGCGCCGACGCGCGAGCAGTTGCTCGAGGACGCGGAGCTCAACGCCTTGCTCGGCGCGCACCACTTGAAGTGGCTCCTCGAGCGCTACGACGGCGATCTCGAGCGTGCGCTGGTGGCCTACAACGCCGGGTCGGGCCGGGTCGATCGCTGGAGCAAGTCGGCGGGCGGCTGGTCGCGTTGGCGCGACGCGGCGGAAAGCTCGGGCCGCTCCGACGTGCTCGGTTACGTCGCCGACGTGCTCCACTGGCGAGACTTCTTCGTCGAGCGCGCTACCATCTTCGCCCCGATCGGACCGCCGGCGCCCGCACGCGCCGCAGCGAGTGCCGCCGCGAGTGACGGCGAGCTCGCGAACTTCGTCGGTCCGACCGTGCCCTCGTCGAACCATGGCGCTCCCTGACTCCACGTTCTCGCGTCGACTGCTCACGTTCTGCCTCTCTCTCCTCGCCTGGGTGCCGCTCTGCGGCGTCCCCGCGTCCGCCGCGCTTGCCGCCGCGCCGGTCTTCGCACCGGTGACGCAAGCAGGCGCCGTCGCGACCGCGAACCCCGAGTTCTCGGATCCGCGTACGACGATGCAGACCTACCAGCGCGCGATCACCGCGTGGAAGAACCTGCGCGACGAGCGCTCACGCGAGCTCGCGAAGCGCTGTTTCGACGTGCGCCACATGGCGGCGAAGGAAGCGGACTACGCCGCCGGTCGCGTCGCGGAGGACCTCGACTTCGTGCTCGATCGCGTCAAGCGCTTCGATCCGGCGGACTACCCCGACATCGTCGCGGTAGGCGAGTCGAAGACGGCGCAGACGGAGCTCGTCAACGAGCGCCACGGCGATCAGAAGTTCCTGCTCGAGTTCGAACGCCTCGACGACGGACGTTGGGTGTTCTCGCGCTCGGTCGTCGACTCCGTCTCCGACTGGTGGTCGCTCGTGCAGGACTGGCCCGTCGTGTCGGGTGTCGCGAAGCGCATGACGCTCTCCGAGCGCGTCCGCGCGACGGTGCCGGCGCGCTTCCAGGAGGTCCACTTCTGGCTCGAGGATTGGCAGTGGATGGGGCTCGCGGCGCTGATCCTCGCCGGCTGGGCGCTCAAGATCGTCGCGTCGTTCGTGTTCCGGCGCGTCGTCGATCGGCTCGGGCGCGCGGAGCACATCAAGCTCGACCGCGCGCTGCTCTCGTCGTTCGAACGGCCGCTCGGACTCTTCCTGATGGCGCTGCTCGTCGCGCGGGGGCTCGTGTTGCTCGACGTCGAGCCCGCGGCGTACGGCGTGCTCTTCTTCGCCGCGAGTTTCGTGCTCGACGTCGCCGCGGTGTGGGCCGCGTTCCGGTTGGTCGACGTGATTTCGTCGTTCCTCTCCGAACGTGCTTCGCAGACCGAGAACAAGTTCGACGACGTGCTCGTGCCGCTCCTGCGGCGCACGTTGAAGATCGTGGTCGTCATCGTCGGCCTCCTGTACCTCGCGACGCTGATCACCGACGACATCACGAGCCTGATCGCAGGCATTTCGATCGGCACGTTGGCCCTCGGTTTCGCCGCGAAGGACTCGATCGAGAACTTGTTCGGCACCTTCACGGTGTTGCTCGACAAACCCTTCCAGCTCGGCGACGTGATCAAGGTCGGCGACGTCGAAGGCTCGGTCGAGGACGTCGGCTTCCGTTCGACGCGCGTGCGCACGGCGGAGGACAGCCTGATCACCGTGCCGAACTCGCGCTTCATCGCGGCCCACGTCGACAACCTCGGCGCGCGCCGATACAAGCGCATCCGCGCGTTGCTCTCGCTCACGTACGACACGCCGCCGGCGAAGATCGAAGCGTTCTGCGAGGGGCTCAAGGAACTGATCCGCAAGAACCCGAAGGCGCGGCAGGACAACTTCGAAGTGTCGCTCTTCCAGCTCTCGGCGAGCTCGGTCGACGTGTTGATGCAGTTCTACGTGATCGCGCCGACGTTCCGCGAGGACGTCGCGGAGCGCCACGCGATCTACACGCGCGTGCTCGAGCTCGCGAAACGCCTCAACGTCGGTCTCGCGTTCCCGACGCACACCGTGCACCTCGCGAAGCCCGAGGACCTGCTGCATCCCGACGCGCCGCGCACCCAAGACGAAGCGCTCGAGCGCGGCCGCGCTGCGGCGAACGAGATCCTCGGCGCCTGATCGCGCCCGCTCGGCTCCGTCCGACCCGGCGCGCCCGCCGCAGGCACGTCCGTCTCGGGCGCGTCACTTCCCGGCGTTCGCGGTCGGCCGCGTCCGACGCGGCGCGTGCGACTTGATCGCGCCGCGCTGGCGCGCCAGCACGTCTTGGATCCGGCGACGCGCCGCGTGGAACGCGCGGCGCAGCGCGGGTCCGAGGTAGCGGCGATCGACGGTCTCCGTCGCCGTCGCTCGCGTCACGATCTCGCCGGTCGGGACCTGCACGTGCACGCGCACTTCCCACACGTTGCCTTGGACGTGGCGACGGTTGGGGCGACTCAAGTTGACCGTGCAGCTCGTCATGTGTCCGTGGAAGCGCTCGAGCTTGGTCGCCGCGCGCAGGCACAGCGCCTCGATCGCTTCGGAACGTTCGAGTCCGTCGAAGATCACGCGAATCGGTACTTGCATGTCGACCTCAGTTCTCGAGCGACGGGCGAGCGGCGTGGATCGAGAGGAGCCGCGTCACTTCGTCGTCGTCGATCGGCTGGAAGCGTAGGTAGTGGTCGCCGACCGCGGCGAACTCCACCGGTTCGTGCAAGCAGACGAACTCGGGGAACTCGAGCCGCAGCCCGGCGCACGCGTGCGGCGAGCCGACGGGCACCGCCGCGCAGAGCCGCGCGGGTCGCAGGTGCGCCGTCGCGCGCAACGCCGCGCGCAGCGTGGCACCGGTCGCGACACCGTCGTCGATCACGAGCACGTCCCTGCCCGCGACGCCGATCGGCGGGAGACCGCCACGCAAGGCGCGCGCGCGCAACGCGGCCTCGCGCGCGCGCCGATCGCGTTCCGCCGCGACGTCGGAGGGCGCGAGCCCGAGTGCGCGCAACACGCCGGGGTTCCACGCGGTGGTGCCGTCCGCCGCGACGGCGCCGAGCGCGAGCTCGGGCGCGCCGGGGGCGCGCAGTTTGCGCACCAAGACGATGTCGAGGTCGCCGCCCAGCGCGCGCGCGACGGTCGCCGCGACCGGCACGCCGCCGCGCGGGATGCCGAGCACCAATGGATGGCAGAGCGCGATCTCGCGCAGGGCCCTCGCGAGTCGCTCGCCGGCGTCCTGACGATCGAGGAAGAAGCACGTGCGTCCGTCCATGGCGCCGCCTTTCACACGAGCTCCGGTTCGCGCTCGCGCTCGTGTTTCGGTTCCTTCTCGACCACTTCGGTCAACGTGCCTTCGGCGAGCAACAGCGTGCCCGCGACGGACACGGCGTTCTCGAGCGCGATGCGCACGACCTTGGTCGGGTCGACGATGCCCGCGACGAACATGTCGACGAAGCGGCCTTCCGCAGCATCGAAGCCGAGCGCGCCAGTTTCGTGCATGGCGCTGCCGGGCGCCGCGGCCGAGCCCTTCATGCGCTCGACGATCACGCCCCCGTCGAATCCTGAGTTGATCGCGATCTGCCGCGCCGGCGCCTCGAGTGCACGCCGCAGCATCTTGAGTCCGGTGCGCACGTCGCCCTCGGCGCGCGCCTCGGTGGATTCCAGCGCGGCGGCGCAACGCAGCAGCGCGAGTCCACCGCCGGGCACGATGCCTTCGGCGACGGCGGCCTTGGTTGCAGCGATCGCGTCGTCGAACGCTTCCTTGCGGTTCTTCATCTCTGCTTCCGAAGGCGCTCCGACTCGGATCACGGCGACGCCGCCGGAGAGTTTCGCGAGCCGTTCCTCGAGTTTCTCGCGGTCGTAATCGCTCTTCGTGCGCTCGAGTTCGCGCTTGAGCTCCTGGATCCGTCCGGCGATCGCTTCGCGCGAGCCTTTGCCGCCGACGATCGTCGTGTGCTCGCGTCCGACGACGACGCGCCGCGCGCTGCCGAGTGCCTCGAGCGTCAGGTTCGCGAGTTTGACGCCGAGCTCCTCGGTCACCGCTTTGCCGCCGGTGAGCAGCGCGATGTCCTCGAGCATCGCGCGCCGTCGTTCGCCGTAGCCCGGCGCCTTGACCGCCACGGCGGTGAGCGTCCCGCGCAGTTTGTTGATCACCAGCGTCGCGAGCGCCTCGCCTTCGACGTCCTCGGCGATCACGAGCAACGGTCTCCCTGCCTTCGCGACTTCTTCGAGCAACGGGATCAAGTCGTTGAGGTTCGAGATGCGCTTCTCGTGGAGCAGGATCGACGGCTCTTCGAGCACGGCTTCCATGCGCTCCGGCACCGTGACGAAGTATGGCGAGAGGTAGCCGTGGTCGAACTGCAGTCCCTCGACGACTTCGAGCACGGTCTCGGTGCCTTTCGCTTCTTCGACCGTGACCGCGCCGTCGGAGCCGACGCGTTCCATCGCGTCGGCGACGAGCTCGCCCATCGCGACGTCGTTGTGTCCGGAGATCGTCGCGACTTGGGCCTTGTCCTTCTTGCTCGTGACGGGCCGAGAGAGCTCGCGCAGCGTTCGCACGCTCGTTTCGAGACCGACGTCGAGCCCATGTTTCAGATCGATCGCACTGGCGCCCGCCGCGACGTTGCGCAGGCCTTCGGCGAAGAGCGCGTGGGCGAGCAGCGTCGCCGTCGTCGTGCCGTCGCCGACGGCATCGCCGGTGCGCGACGCGGCTTCGCGCAACATGCGCGCGCCGAGGTTCTCGACCGGATCGGCGAGCTCGACCTGTTTCGCGATCGTCACTCCGTCGTTGCAGACGAGCGGCGGCGCCCACTTGCGGTCGACGAGCACGCACTTCGACTTGGGACCCAACGTGACGCGCACCGCGTCCGTCAACGCCGTCGCGCCGGCGAGCAACTTCGTGCGGGCTTCGTCGCGCAGCAGCAGTTGTTTGACGCTCATGGCTCGGGCTCCGTGGTCGGAAGGGCGTTATCCAGGAGGAGCTCGGTGGCGACCCGCACGACCGTGGACGTGTTCGCGACGGGCACCGCACGGGCGCCGGCCGAGGAACTCGCATAGTCCGCGGTGCGCAGGACTCGCGTCGGCCAGGCGGCGCACGGATGTTCGCGCCAAGTCCGTACGGAGCGTGGCTGCAAAGTCTCGGCAAGCCCGCGCCTGGCGCGTGGCGAGGCTCGGACGGGCTCCCTAGAATCCGCCGCCCGCGCAGGACCCCGAGGTGTGTCGCCAACGGCGGTGCGCCAAGGCGCGTAAACGCGCGCTCGTCCCACTCGGCTCCTCCATGACACCGACCGAACCCGCCGTCGCTCCGCGCACGCACCTCGAGCATCCCTGGATCGGCGAGCTCTCGACCGCCGTCGCCGAAGTGATCATCGGCCAGGGCGAACTCGTCCACGGGCTCGAGATCGCGCTGCTCGCCGGCGGCCACGTGTTGCTCGAAGGCGTGCCGGGCCTCGCCAAGTCGCTCGCCGCGTCGACGCTCGCCGGCGCAGTCAACGCGAGCTTCAACCGCTTGCAGTTCACGCCGGACCTGCTGCCGTCCGACCTGATCGGCACCGAGATCTACAACGCGAAGACCGGCGAGTTCACGATCCGCAAGGGGCCGGTGTTCGCGAATTTCGTGCTCGCCGACGAAGTCAACCGCGCGCCCGCCAAGGTGCAGTCCGCGTTGCTCGAAGCGATGCAGGAGCGGCACGTCTCGATCGGCGGCCAGACGTTCGCGTTGCCCGATCCGTTCCTGGTGCTCGCGACGATGAACCCGCTCGAGCAGGAGGGCACGTACTCGCTGCCCGAAGCCCAGCTCGACCGTTTCGCGTTGAAGCTCGTGATCCGCTATCCGTCGAAGGAAGAGGAGCTCGCCGTGCTCGATCGCATGGCGCGCACCGCGACGCCGCCGAAGGTGCGTTCGGTGGTCTCGCTCGACGAGATCCGCTCGGCGCGCGTGGCGGTCGATCGCGTCAACCTCGATCCGCGGCTCAAGCAGTACATCGTCTCTCTGGTGCACGCGACGCGCGATCCGAAGAGCTCGGGCCTCGCCGAGCTCGCGCCGCGCATCCGCTACGGCGCGAGCCCGCGTGCGTCGATCTGGCTCGCCTTGACGAGCCGCGCCAACGCGTTGCTCGACGGCCGCGCCTACGTCGTGCCGGGCGACATCAAGCGCGTCGCGCACGACGTGCTGCGCCACCGAGTCATCCCGACCTACGAAGCCGACGCCGAAGGCATCACCTCCGACAAGCTGGTCGACCGGCTGCTCGAGACGATTCCGGTGCCGTGAGAGTCACCGCGCGCGGAGCGAGCGCGCCGGGTGTCGCCCCGTGTCGCCGGGCGCCGCGCCAGCGCGAGCTCGGCAGCGCTACTCGACGCCGCTCTTGCGGTGGCGCTTGGCGCGCTTGCTCGCCGTCGCCGTCGCGGGCACTAGGATGAGCGGCCCGATGGACGCACCCGAGGCTTCTCGCGCTGCTCGCGGTACGTGGTTCGCGTTGGCGGTGCTCGCGGCCCTCGCCGCGGCGCATCTGACCTGGCCCGGCGACGTCGGGTTCATCTACGACGAGCCCAACTTGATGCGCAAGGCGCTCGCGGCGAACAAGGCGGGCACGTTGGCGAAGAGTGGCCTGCTCGGCAGCTTCGGCGTCGAGTACGGGCCGGTCGTCGCGTGGTTCTACCAAGCGCTGCTCGGCCTCTCGCGCGACTTGACGTTCGCGGTGCTCGTCAAAGCGGCGCTCGGTTGGACGGCGATCGTGCTCGGGCTCGGGTACGTCGCGCGGCGTGCGCGGCTCTCGCCGTGGCCGATCGTGCTCGTCGTCGGTTCGCCGTTCGCGTGGCACTTCGTGCGCACGTTGCACGACATCGTCTTCCTCGTGCCGCTCTCGGCGCTGCTCTTCGTGCTCGTCGCGGGCTTCCTCGAGCGTCCGCGAGCCTCGCTTTTCGCCGCGTGGGCGGCGTGGTGCGCGCTCGCGATCCACGTGCACGTGATCGCCTGCGTGCCGATCGCCGTGTCGGCGCTGACGTTGGTCTGCTTCCGCGGACGTTGGCTGAAGGAGCACGCGCTCGCCGTCGGCGGCTCCTTGTTCCTCGCGCTCGCGGTCAGTGCACCGTTCCTGTGGCGCGTGCTCTTCGAGCGTGTGCCCGGCAACCACCCGCACCCCGAGTTCCTGCGCTCGGCGTGGCTCGCGGCGCGCAGCTTCCTCCTGACGTCGCACTTCGGCTTCGAGCACTACGTGCCCGCCTTCTACGAACGAGCGGCGTGGACGCGGCCGCTCGCGCTCGCGACGGGCGTCGTGATGCTCGCAGGCGGCGCGTTCGGGCTCGCGACGTTCGTGCGGGCCGCAGTGAGCGCGGGACGCGGACTCGCCGCCTGGCCGCTCGACCTCGCGCTCGCGGCGTTCGCCGCGGGACTGGTGGTCGCGCAGCTCGCGCTGGTGCTCGCGCTGCGTCTCGAAGCGTACTGGCACTATTTCAGCGGCGTCGCGCTCGGCGGCTTCTACCTCGTCTGGTGGAGCGTCGAGCGCGCGCGCTTCGCCGCGGTCGGTCGCGCCGTGCTCGTGGCGAGCGGCGTGAGCTGCGTGGCTCTCACCGCCGGCATCGCGCGGCACGTGCACGTCCACGGCGGCGACCGCACGCCGGTCTACGGCGCGACGCTCGCGAACCAACAGGAAGTCGCGCGCCGCATCGTCGAGGAGCGGCTCGCCGAAGTGCGCCCCGAGGTGCAGAACTACGCGCTCTTCCCGGTCGCGCTGCAGGTCCTGGTCGAGCTCGCGGCGGGGGAGGCGGGTTTCACGCCGTTGCCGAACCGGCCGCCCGCGACCATCGCCTACCGCGACGCCGATCCGGCGAGCGGGTTCATCGAGCTCCGCATCGCCGAGCGAGGGTCGCCGCCGCCCGCGGACCCTTCCCGTGGCGGCGCGCGTTGAGGGTGTGTCGAACCCGGCTTCGCGGCCCGCCAACACGGTGCGGCGATCGTCGTAAGCGGCTATCGTCCCGGCCCTTCCGCACGCAGCCCCAGGCGATGACGAGCTCTCGATTCCCCGGCGATCGCTCCCTTCGTTCGTGGCGTGAGACCACCTTCCGGCGGTCCCGCCCGCAGTCGCTCTCGCGCCGCTTCGCCGAGCGAGCCTGACCGCCATGGCCGACACGCAGACGACGCCCCAGACCGCGCGCAGCGCAGCGACGCAGTCCACCCGAGCGGCGGGTTCGTCCGCGCCGGCGGACACGCTCGGCGCGAACGACCTGATGGCGCGCGTGCGCCGGATCCAGATCCGCACGCACCGGTTGGTCGACGACGCGTTGGCGGGCGCCTACCACTCGACGTTCCGCGGCTCGGGCATCGAGTTCGACGAAGTGCGGCCGTACGAGGCCGGCGACGACGTGCGCACGATCGACTGGAAACGCACGGCGCGCGAGGAGCAGCCGTTCGTCAAGAAGTACGTCGAGGAGCGCGAGCTCTCGGTCGAGCTCTGCGTCGACACCAGCCGCTCGATGGACTTCGGCACGCGCGACGCTTCGAAGCGCGAGCTCGCCGCGCAGTTCTGCGCGTTGATCGCGTTCGTCGCGCAGCGTCACCAGGACCGCGTCGGCCTGCGGCTCTTCGGCTCCGAGATGGGCCTGCACCTCGTCGCGGCGAAGGGCGGCGGCGCGGTCTCGCGGCTCGTGCGCGAAGTGATCGCCGCCGAACCGACCGACGGCCGCGCGGACTACGCGCACGTGCTCGAACAAGCGCGGCGCACGTTGCGTCGTCGTTCGTTCCTCCTGCTCGTCAGCGACTTCGCCGACGTGCACGAGCGGCGCGAGTGGAGCGACCGGCTCGTGCCGCTCGCGCGGCGCCACGACGTCGTGCTCGTGCGGGTCGTCGATCCGTTCGAAGAGGAGCTGCCGGACGCGGGCGTCGTGCTCTTCTCCGACGTCGAGTCGGGCGAGCTCCGCGAAGTCGACACGGGCTCGAAGCCCGTGCGCGAAGCGTGGGCGGACGCCGCGCGGCGGCGCAAGGCCGCGTTCGACGAGTTGCGACTGCGTGCGGGCGTCGACGCGATCGAGCTCTCGACCGCGCGCGACGTCGCGGCGCCCGTCATCCAGTTCTTCAAGCAACGCCGCCGGCGCCGGGGGAACCGATGAGGCGCGGGCTCGTCGTCGCGTGCGCGTGGACGTTGGTGTGCTTCGCCGCGGCCCCGGCGCGGGCCGTGGCGACGACTTCGACCGCTTGGACGACGCCGAGGACGGCGCCGAGGTCGACAATCGGCGCGACGAGCGTCGAGGACGCCGCGCAGGCCGCCGGCGCGAGCGCGACGTGGCTCGCTGGCGCGAAGTCGGTCGAAGTCGGCGAGCCGATCGAGCTCGTGCTCACCGTCGACCATCCGCTCGACGCGACCGTGCGGCTGACGAGCGAGTCGTTCGGCCTCGACGACTCGTGGGTCGTGCTCGAACCCGGCGAGCTGCGCACGCGCGTCACCGGCGCGGATCGTGCGCGGACGACGCTCACGGCGCGAGTCGCTTCGCTCGAGCCGGGCTCGCGCGACCTCGCGCCGCTCGCGGTCGAGCTCGTGCGCTCGGGCGGCAGGAGCGCCGTCGGCGGCCGCGACGCGTCGATCCAACTCGTCGCGACGCCTCCGCACGTCGACGTGCGGAGCGTGCTCGGCGACGCGGACCACGAGCGGCCGCCGAAGGGCTTCCGGCCGCCGAGCGTGTTGCCGGACGAGCTCGAAGCGTGGCCTTGGCTCGTCGGCGTCGCCGTGCTCGCGGCGCTCGGGCTCGGCGTGTTCGTCGGCCGGCGCCTCGCGCGGCGCGAACGTGCGGCTTTGCCGCCGCCGAGCGCGCTCGCGAAGCTCGACGAGCTCGAAAAGAGCGACCTCGAGCGCGCCGAAGCCGCGCGCGAAGCGCACTTCCGACTGACGCAGCTCGTGCGCGGCGAGATCGATCGGCGCGCGGGCGTCGAACGCGCGGCGCTCGACGACGACGAGTGGCTCGAGCGCTCGCTTGCCGACGCCGGCTTCGCGGAGAAGCTCGGGCCCGAGCGTGAAAGGCTCGGCGCGCTCTTCGCCGCGTGCCGCGAAGTGAAGTACGGCGGCGCGCTCGCGACGCATTGGGCCGCACGCGAGCGCATCGGCGGCGCGCGCACGATCCTGAAGCGCCTCGAGCAACCGGAGGCGCCGCGATGAGCGCGCTCGGGCTACTGCAAGCCGCCGGCGAAGCGCGCGGCACCGGCGCGGCCGAGCTCCACGTCTTCGGCGACTACTACCTCGCGAACCCGTGGTGTCTCGCGCTCCTGCCGCTCGGCCTCGTCGCGCTCGCGTGGGGCCGCCCGCGCGCCAACCGTGCGGCGGCGCGGGTCTCGTTGCTCGCGGCGACGAGTCTGCCGCGCTCGTGGTCGCAGCGCCTCGGTTGGCTCGTGCTCCTGCTGCAGGTCGGCGCGCTCGCGTGTGCGACGATCGCGTTGTCGCGACCGGTGCGCGCGAACGAGCGGCGCTCCGTCGACGCGGAGGGCGTCGACATCCTCTGCGCGGTCGACCGTTCGGGCTCGATGCAGTGGAAGGACCTCGATCCCGCGCTCGATCGGCTCTCGGTGGTCAAACAGGTCGTCGGCGAGTTCGCGTCGCGGCGCATGCGCGACGAAGTCGGCGCGCAGGACAACGTCGGCCTGCTGGTGTTCGCGCGTTATCCCGAGCTCTTGTGTCCGTTCACGCTCGACGCCGACGCGCTGACGGGTTTCCTCGAGTCCGTCGAGCTCGTGAAGTACGAAGCGGAGGACGGCACCGCGATCGGTCGCGCGCTCGCGAAGTGCGTCGCCGTGCTGCGCGAGAGCGACGCGAAGTCGAAAGTCGTCATCCTGCTGACCGACGGCGAGAACAACGTCGACGACATCACGCCGGCGGCGGCCGCGAAGCTCGCCGCGGAAGCGGGCGTCAAGGTCTACACGATCCTCGCCGGCAAGTACGTCTACCAGACCGACATGTTCGGTCGGCCGAGGCCGATCGCGCAGGAGCTCGACACGACCGAACTCGTCGGCATCGCGAAGGAAACCGGCGGGCGGTTCTTCCGCGCGCGAGACGAGCAGGAGCTCGAAGCGACCTACGCGGAGATCGAGCGCCTCGAGCGCACGCCGCGCGAGGAGCAACGCTTCGTCGAGACGTTCGACCTCTATCGTTGGTTCCTGCAGCCGGCGCTCGTGCTCTACCTGCTCGCGTGGCTCTCCGCGACGACGTGGGCGAGGAGGACCGCGTGAGCCTGCTTGGATTCGAGCTCCTGCGGCCGGAAGCCCTGGTGTGGACCGCGGCGGCGTTCGTGCTGGCGCTCGCCGGCGTCTTCGCGCTCTCGCGGCGCGCGCGCGACCGCAAGCGGCTCGCCGGAGCGCGCGGCATCGGCCGGATGTTCCCGCTCGCGTCGCCGAACCGCGAGCGGCTGCGGGTCGTGCTCGCGGTGCTCGCCGCCGCGAGCCTCGGTTTCGCTGCCGCCGGACCGGTGCGCGGCTTCACGCTGCGGCCGGTCGAGCGCCGCGGGCTCGATCTCGTCGTCTGCCTCGACACGTCGCGTTCGATGCTCGTGCGCGACGTCAAGCCCGACCGACTGACGCGCGCCAAGCGCGAGATCTCGGCGCTCTTTCGAGAGCTCGCGGGCGACCGCGCCGCGCTCGTCGCGTTCAGCGGCGAGCCGCGCGAGGTCGCGCCGCTGACGCGCGACACCGCGACCCTCGAGAAGCTGCTCGGCTTCGTCGACATCGAGGACAACACGCTCGGCGGCACCGACCTCGGGCTCGCGATCGAACGCGCGCTCGGCTTCTTCGAGGACGGTTCGAGCGCGTCGCAGGCGATCGTGCTCGTCACCGACGGCGAGGACCTTTCCGGCAAGGGCCGCGACGCCGCGCAGAAGGCGGCCGAGCGCGGCGTGCGCGTCTTCGTGCTCGGCATGGGCACCGAAGCGGGCGGCAAGATCCCGATCCAACGCGACGACGGGACCGAGAGCTTCTTGCGCGATCGCGAAGGCAAGGAAGTCGTCTCCGCGATGGACGTCGCGAGCTTGACGGCGCTCGCCGAAGCGACCGGCGGCACGTTCCTCGCGTCCACGCAATCGCCGACGCCGCTCTCCGAGCTCTACGAGAAACGCATCCGCGCGCTCGAAGCTCGTGTGTACGAAAGCGGCGAGGAACGCGTGCCGCACGATCGTTTCCAGTGGTTCCTCGCGCTCGCGCTCGCGTGCATGTGCGCCGAGTTCGCGCTGCGCGAACGCCGCGGCGCGCCGCGCAAGGAGGTGCCGGCGTGAGCGTCGTCCTCGCGATGTGGCTCGCGGTGCAGGCGCCTGGCCCGGGCGTGCCGTCGCCGCGTGCGTCACAAGCCGAGCCGGCTCGGCCGCAGACGCAAGCTGCGGCGGATGAGGCTGCACCGGCGGCTTTGCCGGGCGCGATGCCGCCCGTCGACGTGCGGCCAAGCTCGGCGCAGGTCGCTCCGCCCGTCGAGTCGGCGCCGCCGCCGCCCGAGCTGCCGCCTTTCGACGGGCTTGCCGACGGCCTCACCCAGCTCCAACTCGCCGTCGGCGACGGCAAGACCGACGTCGCGGTCGGCATCGCCGAGGCTTTGCTCGCGCCGAACGCGTGGTCGCGCGCGCGCACCGCGCTCGAAACCGGCCGCCCGTGGGCGGCGCGGGCGTGCGAATTCGTCGAGCCCGGAGTGCGCGCGCTCGGGATCGCGGGGCCGAGCGCGGCGGCGCGCGCCGAAGTGCACTACGCCGCCGGAGTGGCGTTCGACCGCGGCGGCGCGCCCGACAAGGCGCGCGAGCGTTTCGTGACGGCCGCGGCGCTCGCGGGGCCCGGCGAGCTGCGGCTCGACGCGAGCTACAACGTCGGCGCGATCGCGCTCGGACTCGCGGAACGCTTGCGCGAAGCGCAGCGACAGGCGCCGCCGCCGGGTGCGCTCGCGTTGCAGGCGCCCGGTCACGGTTCGAGCCAAGGCGCTGGTGCCGCAGGCGCCGACCCGAGTGCGATGCTCGACCAACTCGAAGCGGCGTACCGCGCTGCGAAACTCGAGCTCGTCGAACGCCTGAAGGCCGACTGGCACGACGCCGACGTCCGCGCGAACCTGGAGCTCATCCAACGGCGGCTGCACGAGCTCGAGCAGCAGCGCAAAGAGCTCGAGCAGCAGAAGCAAGAAGAGCAACAGCAGCAGAAACAGCAGAAGCAGGATCAGCAGCAGGACTCCCAGAAATCTGACCCGGAGAAGTCCGACCCGGAGCAATCCGTCTCGCAGAAGTCCGACGATCAGTCCTCCGAGAAGCAGGATCCGTCCTCCTCGAACGAGGAGCGCAAGGACCCGCCGCAGGATGCCGAGTCGCAGCCCGAAGAAGACCAGCAAGAGGGCGAGCAGCAAGAGCCCAAGGACGCCGAGCAGCCGAAGCCCGAGGAGCAGGCGTCGGAGTCGAAGCAGGACGAGTCGCAGGATTCGAAGGCGCAGACGCCGCAACCTGCGCAGCCGGAAGAACGCGTGCTGACGCGCGAGGAGCTGCAGCGCATCCTCGGCCGACTCGAGGAGATCGAGAAGGAAGGCCAAGCGATCCAAGCGCGCTTGCGCCGCGCCCGCCGCGCGAGCGCGGAGAAGGACTGGTGACGATGGACGTTTCCCCCGAACTCATGCTCCCGGCGGACGCGACTCGCGCGTCCAAGACCGCGGCGCGACGCCTGCGTGGCACGCGCTCGGCGAGCCTCCGCGCGCTCCGCTCCGTCGCGCGCGCAGTCGCACTGGCCACGCTCGTCGCCGCGCTCGGCGTCGTCGCGTTCGCGCAGAGCTCGGAACCGCGGGTCACGGCGCGCCTTTCGACCGGCGTCGCGAAGCTCGGCGAATCGATCGTCCTGCAGCTCGTCGCGGAAAACGTCGCCGACGCGACGATCGCCGAATTGCCGGCCGTGCCCGGGCTCCAGCTCGGTCGTTTCGGCTCGCCGTCGCGGCAGAGCTCGACGACGTTCGCCGGCGGCCGTGTCGTGCAGTACCAAGCCGTGACCTGGAACGCCGCGGTCCGGCCCGAGCAGACCGGCGAGTTCACGATTCCGCCGATCCAAGTGCGCGTCGGCGCGAAGGTGTACGCAAGCGCGCCGCTCTCGCTGACCGTCGTCGCCGACCTGCAGGGCGGCGACCTCGGATTCATCCAAGTCCTGCCGTCGTCGTCGCGCGTCATCGACGGGCAACCGTTCTCGGTCGAAGTGCGCTTCGGTTGGGACACGCGCAAGTCGCGCTTCAACTACGCGATCCTCTCGTTGCCGTGGTGGCGCCAACTCGAAGGCACCGTCGAGAACCCGACGCCGGCGCTCGCTCGCACGCCCGAGGACGTCTACGTGTTCGTCGACGACCAGCCGTTGGGGGGCTTCGAGGAGCTCGAACCGACGACGATCCGCGGCGCGTCGTTCCGCACGTTCCGGTGCGTCAAGAGCTTCACGCCGACGCGCGCGGGCAAGCTCGAACTCTCGACGAGCTCGCTCGAGTTCGGCCGCGTCGTCGCGCGCGAGGATTTCTTCATGCGCTCGTCGCTCGAACGCGTCGAGCAGTTCTTCGCGCGCGGCGAGCCTGTGTCGATCGACGTCGTGCCGCTGCCGGAGAACGGTCGTCCGTTCGACTTCGGCGGCGCGGTCGGGCGTTTCGACGTCAAGGCCGGCGCCGAGCCACGCGACGTCACCGTCGGCGACTCGATCAAGTTCAAGGTCGAATGGTCGGGCTCGGGCAACCTCGAGTTCTTCGAAGCGCCCGCGCCCGAGCGCCAGGATGCCTTCAAGGGCTTTCGCGTCTACGGCAAGACCGAGACGAAGAGCGTCGACCGCCGGGTCGTCGAGTACGACCTCGCGCCGATCGACCCGGCGCTGCAGGCGATCCCGCCGCTCGAGATGCCGGTCTTCGATCCGGAGACGATGCGCTACGAGCGGCTCGCGACGCTGCCGATCACGATCCACGTGCGGCCGCTCGCCGGTGCGACGGGCCTCGCGAGCGAAGGTGCCGCGCAGCAGAGCGCGCGCGACCTGATCGACATCGACGCGCGGGCGACGCCGGGGAGCCAGTTGCCCGAGGTGCCCGGGCCGCTCTTGCTCGGCGCGTTGGTCCTCGTGCCGGCGTGCGGACTCTTCGTGCGCGCGAGCGTGCGCCGCCGCGGCGATCCCGACGCGCCGGCCGAGAAGCGTCGGCGCCGCGCCAAGAAGACGCTCGAACGCGAGCTCGCGCACGCCGCGGATCCGCGCGCGCGCTTCGACGCGTTCTGCGAGTTCCTCGGCGCGCGCACCAAGGAATCGCGCGAAGCGTGGATCGGCCGGCGCCGGGCGCAAGGCGTCGCGCTCGATCCGGCGCTGGAAACGGAACTCGTGAGATTGCTCGAGGAACTCGAGCGCGCCGCGTGGTCGGGTGAACGCCGCGACGTCGATGCCGCGCAACTCAACTCACTCGCCGAGCGGCTGATCCGAGGAGGGCTCTGATGTCGCGCTTGCTCCACTTCGTCGTCGCGTGCTTGGCGCTCGCAGCGTGCTGCGGTGCGAGCCTGCGCGCGCAAGGCGAACGCGCGGACTTCGAAGCCGGCGTCGCGGCCTATCGTGCCGGCGACTTCGCGCGCGCCAAGGCGCATTGGCTCGCGGCGCTCGACGCAGGCGCTCCGGCGGTCGAGCGCAAGGCGCTGCTCCAGAACCTCGGCAACGCGGCGGCGCGCGCGGGCGAGCTCGGCCCCGCGATCGGTTGGTACACCGCGGCGCTGCGGCTCGCACCGCGCGACGCCGACGTGCTCGCCAACCTGGAGTTCGCGCGCCGCGAAGCCGGTTTCGAGCCGTACGACAAAGGCGACCTCGCCGCGACGCTCACGCGCATCGTCGACGCGTGGACCGTCGCCGAGGCGAGTTGGATCGCGCTCGGGGCGATCGCGCTCTTCGGCGCGGTGCTGCTCTTCGAAGCGCTGCGCGGCGGCGTCGGCTGGCGGCGGCTCGCGATCCTGTGCGGCGCCGGCGCGCTCGTCGCGATCGTGCCGTGGGTGCGGGCGCTCGAACGCGAGCGCGCGGACGCGTGGCTCGTGATCGAGAAGGCCGGCGCTCCGCTCGTCAGCGAACCACGCGCGGGCGCGACGACGCTCGAGACGCTCGCGGCGGGCTCCGCGGTCCGCCGCCTCGACGCGCTCCCGGGCTGGGTGCGAGTCTCGGGCGTCGAGAACGCGTCCGGTTGGGTGCGCGCCGAGAGCGTCTTCCAACTCGTGCGCTGACGGTCCTGGCCCAGCGCGCGGCGGCTCCTTACGCTCTAGCGCGCCATGGATCGCCGCGTCTTCTGCCTCGGGTTCGCCGCCTGCGTGCTCTCGAGCGCGTGCGGTCGCGATCCGAACGCGGTCGGCGGCCGCGGCGTGCTCCTGATCGCGATCGACGGCCTGCGCGCCGACCACACGAGCTCCGGAGGCTACGACCGCGACACGACGCCAATCCTCGACACGCTCGGCCGCCAAGGCGTGCGTTTCGAGCACGCGTTCGCCGCCGCGCCGCGGATGGTGCCGTCGCACGCGGCGCTGCTGACGGGCTGCGATGCGACGGTCGCGCGCCGCATCCTGCCGGCGGAAGTCGTGGCGAACCAACTGACGATGTGGCGCGTCCCCGACGACGCGCCGTCGGTGGCGCAGGAGTTCCTGAGCCGCGGTTGGGCGACGGCGGCGTTCGTCGACGATCCGGCGCTCTCGCCCACGTTCGGCTTCGCGCGCGGCTTCGCGGACTTCATGGCGTGCGAGATCGACGAGGACACGCGGCCCTCGGACCTCGGCATCATCGGCGTCGCCGAGCACTTCGAGCAGTGGCTCAAGAACCTACCGCGCGCCGAGAACTGGTTCGCGTACCTGCACTTGCACGACCTCGAGCGCATCTGGTCCGAGCCGCCGTCGCAGTGGGACACCTTCTACCCGCCGCGGCCCGAACTCGGCGCCTTGCCGCCGGTCGGCGCGGCCGAGCACACGTTCTTCGCGTTGCCTCAATCTCGTTGGCGCGGTTCGGCGCGCACGCTCGGCGAGTACGAAGCGCGCTACGACGGAGCGGTGCGCAAGCTCGACAAGGAGCTCGGCCGGCTCTTCGCGCGCATGAAGCAGATCGGGCGTTTCGACGAAGTGACGGTTTGCATCGTCGGGAGTTACGGGCTCGGCTTCGGCGAAGGCGGGCTCTACCTCGACTCGGGCACGTTGTCCGATGCCGAGATCCACGTGCCGTGGGTGTTGCGCCCGGCGAAGTCGCTCGGGCTCGGTCCGAGGCTCGTCGACGCCGCGGTCGGCTTGGTCGACGTCGCGCCGACGCTGCTTTCGTGCGCGGGGCTCCCGAACCCGGGCGAGATGCACGGGGAGTCGCTCCTCGAGTTCCTGCGCGGCGAGCGCGCGACCACCCGCGGCACCGCGTACGCGACCGGCGGGTACCAAGAAGGTTGGGCCGTCTACGACCGTGAACGGTGTCTCGAGCGCATCTGGCCCGGTCGTTCGGAGTTCCCGGTGCTCGTGCGCACGTGGTACGGCGACGACGACGAGCATCGCGACGAAGTGCGCGAAGTGTTGCACACGCGGCCGAGCTCGGCGGCGCGCGGTCACCTCGACGAAGTGCCGAGCGCGGGTGAAGAGCGCGCGGCGCTCGCGGCGCTCGGCGAGCAGTGGTTCCAACGCGCCGAACGCGCGCGCCAGCGTTGGCAGTCGCGCACGTGGCTCGGTCCGGCGAGCACGCTCGTCGAGTCGGAAGAGCCGCGATGAACTTTGGCCCGTGTCGTTCCCGGCTCGCCCGATGAAGCCGCTCGCGCGATGAAGCTGCTCGCCCGATGAAGCTGTTATTGGTGTCGCGCGGTTTCCCTCCGCGCGGACGGTGGGGGACCGAGTTCTACACGCACCAACTCGCTCGCGGACTCGCGGCGCGCGGCCACGACGTGTCGATCCTGCACTCGATCCGCGACCGGGCGCGCGAGCGCGGTTCGATCGTCGTCGACCACGCGGAGGGTTTCCGCGTCTTCGTGGTGTCGAATCCGCCGGACCCGAAGAAACCGCTCGCGGACTCCTACCGCAATCCGGAGGTCGAGCGGAGTTTCGACGCGCTCCTCGAGCGCGAGCGGTTCGAACTCGTCCACTTCAACTACTTGCTCTGGGGGCTTTCGGTGCGGCTGCCGGAAGTCGCCCGCGCGCGCGGCGTGCCGAACGTCGTGACGTTGACCGACTTCGGGCTCTTGTGTCACCGCGGGCAGATGTTCGATTGGCGTTCGCGCGATTGCGGTGGGCCGCATCCGGCGCGGACGTGCGCGCGTTGCATCCGCGAGCCGTCGAGTTTCGACGCGCACGGCGCGGCGCTCTTCGCGAAACGGCTCGCGGTGCGCGCGCTTGCGGCGTGCGGCGGCTTGGGCCGCGTGGTGACGACTCGCGACGTCGCAGCGCGCGAGCGCGCGGTCCGCGACGCGGCGGCCTCGGTCGATCGTTTCGTCGCGCCGACGCACGCGCTCGCGGAAGTCTTCCTGCGCGCCGGTTTCCCCCGCGAGCGCCTCGAAGAGCTCGTCTACTCGTTCGACGAAGCGCCGTTCGTCGCGGCGCGCGCGGAACCCACGAGCGAACTCGTGCGCATCGGTTTCCTCGGCCAATACGCGCCGCACAAGGGGCCGCACGTGCTGCTCGACGCCGTGCGCATCATGGCGCATCGCTTGCCGGAGTCCGTCGAGCCCTGGCGCGTCGAGCTCTGGGGCGATGGCGCGGGCGAACGTTATCGCGACTACGTGCGCCAAGCGTTCACCGGAGCCGAAGCACGCATCGTGATCCACGGCGCGATCGAACACGCGGAAGTGCCGGAGCTCTTCCGGTCGCTCGCCGCGGTGGTCGTGCCGTCCTTGTGGATGGAGAACGCGCCGTTCGCGGCGCTGCAGGCGCGCGCCGCCGGCGTGCCGATCGTCGCGAGCGACGTCGCGGGGCTCGCGGAAGTGGTCGAAGCGCCGCGTTTCGGCGCGCTCTTCCCGCCGGGTGATGCGCTCGCGCTCGCCGATCGATTGCGAGACGTCGTGTTGCGCAAACTCCGGCGCCGCGCGGATGCTGGGCTGCCGCTCGGGTTCGACGAGCACGTCGCGCGGGTCGAAGAGGTGTACGCTCGGGCGTTGCGCGCGCGCGACGGGGCGATGAACGCGGCTCGCTGAACGAGAGCCGCAGAGGAGACGTGGTGGGGGACGCACTGGGTCGAGGAGTCAAAGGCGTCGGGCTCGACGTCGGGTTCGTGACGCAAGGGTGGCATCCGGATCCCGGCGGCGTCGAAACGCACACGGCGCA
This sequence comes from Planctomycetota bacterium, assembly GCA_023150475.1. Taxonomy (GTDB): domain Bacteria; phylum Planctomycetota; class UBA1135; order UBA1135; genus JACRIN01. The sequence continues at coordinate 3,908 of JAKLKU010000012.1, read as the reverse complement.
GGTCGCGCGAGCTCTCGCGGCCCGCGGCCATCGGGTGCACGTGCTCGCGCTCGACTCGCGCGAAGGGCGCGAGCCCTACTCGACGAGCGCCGAGCAAGTCGACGGCGTCGACGTGCGGCGCATGGCGTACCGCTACCACGATCACGCCGCGCTCGCGGACGTGGTGCGCAATCGACGCGCGGAGGACGTCGTGCTCGGGTGGCGCGCGGAAGTGCCGTGCGACGTGATCCACGTGCACCACTTGACCGGTTTCGGCGCCGGTGCGTTGCGCGCGTTGGCGGACGTCGGCGAGCCGCTCGTGATGTCGTTGCACGACTACTGGATGCTCTGTCCGCGCGGTCAGATGTATCGGCACGACGGCGTCGCGTGCGCGCGGCCCGAAGAGCGCACGTGCGGCGAGTGCATCGCGCGCACGTGGCCGAGGCTCTCGCTCGCAGGCGGCGCGAAGGCCGTCGGTCCGGACGGCGAGCCCGTTCGCGACGACGCACACGCCGCGGCCATGCGCACGGCGTTCGCCGTGGCGATGCTCGAACTGCCGGCGAGGCTCCTCGTGCCGTCGCGTGCCGCGCAAGAGGTCTTCGTCTCCGCCGGCGTCGCGCGCGCGCGGCTCGAGCTCTGCGAGTACGCGATCGCCGCGGACGAACTGCGAGCCGCCGTCGAGCGCGAACGCAAGTCACGGCCGCGCGACGATCGACCGAACGGAGAGCTCGTCATCGGCGTGCTCGGCGCGCTCTTCGCGAGCAAAGGCGTGCTCGACCTCGCACGCGCCTTCACGCAAGCGCGCGCTCCGCACTTGCGCCTCGACTTCTACGGCCCGGCGTGGACGTACCACGGCGACGAAGCGACGCTCGGTGCGCTGCACGAACTCGCGCGCTCCGACTCGCGCATCCGCTTGCACGGCGCGTACGACCACACCGAGTTGCCGCGCGTGCTCGCTTCGCTCGACGCCGTCGCGGCGCCTAGTGCGTGGCACGAGACTTACGGACTCGCCGTGCGCGAAGCGCGCGTCGCCGGGTTGCCGGTGCTCGTCAGCGACATGGGAGCACTCGCGGACGCGGCGGCTGGCGGTGCGGCGGGCCTCGTCGTGCGCGCCGGCGACGTGTTCGCGTGGCGCGACGCGCTCGAACGTTTCGCCCAGGACCGCGCGGCGCGCGAACGCTGGGCCGCGGCGCCCGCCAACGTGCGCTCGGTCGAGGCGCTCGTCGAGCAACTCGAACGCGCCTACGTCGAGACGATCGTCGCGAAGACCGGGCGGCGGCCGAAGCTCGCCGACGCGCCTTCGTCCGTCGCCTTGCCCACGTCGGAGCGCTCGTCGAGCAAACCCTCGCGCAGCTTCTGGTCGCGTCTTTTCGGCCGCTGACGAGCCTCGCGGGCCTGCGGAACAGCCCGAGCCGCGTCCCGCGGACCACTGCGTCGCGCTCCGATCCTGGGATCCGAGCCGCATAACGATTGCGGGCGCGTCGCTCGTGCCTTGGGACGCCACGGGGGCGCCAGTACGGTCAGCACTTAACGCGAGCGGAAGAGTTCGTCGCGGCCGGCGCGCCTTGGTGTCGGTTGGCACGTTCTCGCGGCTCGCCTGGAGCGCGCCCGCGATGACCGAGCAACTCACCGAAGTCCACCTACGCGCGGCGATCGAAGCCTCACCGAGCGGCGTGCTCCTCGTCGGACCCGATGGACGGATCGTGCTGGTGAACCGAGAAGTCGAGAGATTGTTCGGCTACACGCGCGCCGAACTGCTCGGCGAGCCCGTCGAGCGGCTGGTGCCCGAGCGCTTCCGCGCCCGCCACCCCGAACAACGCGCGGGGTTCTTCGCCGATCCTCGCGCGCGTGCGATGGGCGCGGGCCGCGACCTCCACGGCCTGCGCAAGGACGGCAAGGAAGTGCCGGTCGAAATCGGTCTGACTCCGGTGCCGATGTCCACGGGCACCTACGTCGTGAGCTCGATCGTCGACGTCAGCGAGCGCCGCCGCGCCGAGCAACGCTTCCGCGACGCGGTCGAGTCGTCGCCGAATGGCATGGTGATGATGGATCGCGCGGGGCGCATCGTGCTCGTCAACCGCGAGATCGAGCGCATGTTCGGCTACGAACGCGCTGCGTTGCTCGGTCGCGCGATCGAAGTCCTGGTGCCCGAGCGCTTTCGCGAAGCGCACCCGTCGTTCCGCGCGACGTACTTCGAGCATCCGTCGAAGCGCAGCATGGGCGTCGGGCGCGATCTCTTCGGCCTCCGCGCGGACGGTGCCGAGTTCCCGGTCGAAATCGGCCTGAATCCCGTGGAGACCGACGACGGGATCTTCGTGCTCGGCTCGGTGGTCGACATCAGCGCGCGCAAGGTGGCGGAGCGCGAGCGGCGGAACCTCGAGGAGCAGTTGCGGCAAGCGCAGAAGCTCGAAGCGATCGGCACGCTCGCGGGCGGCATCGCGCACGACTTCAACAACGTGCTCGCGGCGATCGTCGGCTTCGGCGAACTCGTGCTCGGCGCGCTCGAGGACGATCATCCGGCGCGCGGGGACATCGAGCATCTGCTGCGCAGCGCGGAACGCGGCCGGCAACTCGCCGCGCGGATCCTCGCGGTCGGACGCCGGCACGAACCGCAACGCACGGCCATCGCATTGGGCGCGGTGCTCGGCGAAGCCGCGGAGCTCCTGCGCGCGACGCTGCCCGCGTCGATCGAGATCCGCGTCGTCGCCGACAGCGCGGCGCCGACGATCCTGGCCGACGTGACCTCGGTCCACCAGATCCTGATCAACCTCGCGACCAACGCCGCTCACGCGATGCCGGACGGCGGAGTTCTGACTTTGGTCGCCGAGTCGTTCTACGTCCGCGACACCTTTGCGCGCCTGCATCCGGAGTTGCGTGAAGGCTTGCACGCGCGCCTGGTCGTGCACGACACCGGGCACGGCATGCCGGAAGCGGTTCGAGCGCGCGCCTTCGAACCGTTCTTCACGACGAAGCCCGCCGGAGAAGGCACCGGGCTCGGGCTCGCGATGGTGCACGCGATCGTGCGCGACCACGACGGCCTCGTCGAACTCGAGAGCGCGCCGGGCGCCGGCGCGACCGTGCGTTGTTGGTTCCCGGCGATCGACGCGAACGCGCAGGCCGCGGACGTGACCGAAGTCGAAGTGCCGCACGGCGCCGGAGAACGAGTGCTCTACGTCGACGACGAACCGACGCTTTCCGAGATCGGTCGCCGCCGGCTGACGTCGCTCGGCTACCGCGTCACTGCGGTCACCGACGGCACGCTCGCGCTGGAACTCGTGCGCGCGGAAGGCGAGAGCTTCGACCTCGTGGTCACCGACTACTTCATGCCGAAGCTGACCGGGCTGCAGCTCGCTCGTGAAGTGGTGCGCGCCCGACCACGCCTGCCGATCGTGCTGATGACCGGGTTCGCCGGCGAGCTCTCGCGCGAAGCCCTCGCCGCGGCCGGCATCCGATGCACGCTTGCGAAGCCGACGACGTTACGCGAGTTCGCGCGGACGGTCAGCGAGGCGCTCGGTACCACCGCGGGCTGATACTGCCCCGCATCACTGCGCCAAAACCGGCTCGGAAACGGGCCGAAAAACGCGCCAGCGCAGCAGCCTCTCGACGCTCCACGGCGCGGTCTCGAGCCCGAGCTTCATCGCCGGCGTGACGCCGCGCTCTCGGTTCACCCGATCGCGCACGTAGTTGCGGTACGTGATCCAGATCGCGCAGTGGCCGAGCAGCCATTCGCGCTTCTTCGACGCTCCCCAGTTGCGCCGCACCAGCCTCGACAGGTTGTCGCGCACTCGCGCCAGCGTGTGGTTGATCGGGAAGAGCGGGTTCTTCGTGTCGCGCACCAGCTTCGACGACACTCGCACGTGCTCGCAGCGCTCACCGAAGAGCTCGCGCACGATCGACGCGTAGCTCTGCTTCTGGTCGGTGACGAGACA
>JAKLKU010000011.1 GCA_023150475.1 Planctomycetota bacterium | reverse complement strand
GACAAAGACCGCCACAACCCGTTTTGGTTTCAGCCGCGCCCGAATTTTCGGCGCAACGACGCGGGGCAGTATCGTCAACGTGCCGCGGCGCGCGCCGCGCTGCCCGTCGCAAGCGCGGCTTCGAGCTCGAGCACGTTGAACGGCTTTGCGAGCAGGGCATCGGCCTCGAGTTCGCGCGCCGTGTCCACGAGGTGCGCGACGTCGTGGCCGCTCATCAACACGATCGCGGGCGGGTGAGGTAGCTCGCGCAGGCGTCGCACCACGTCACGTCCGTCGACGCCCGGCATCGTCAAGTCGACCAACGCGACGGCGGCGGTGGGTGCGCGGAGGTCCGCGAACGCGGTCAGGGCGGACTCGCCATCCGCGGCGACTGCCACACGGTGTCCGCGGGCTCGCAGCGCGATCCGCACGAACTCGCGCACGTGCTCTTCGTCGTCGACGACGAGCACGGACAACGCTCGGCCGTCCGTGCGCTCTGCACGCGGCTTCGCCGGAGTCAACACGACCTCGCGTTCGGTCGCGCGCGTCAGCGGCAGGTAGAGCCCGAAGCAAGAACCGGCGTCCGGCCGGCTGCGCACCGAAACCGCGCCGCCGTGGCGCTTGACGACTCCGAGCGCGACGGCGAGTCCGAGCCCGCGGCCAGGGAATCGCGTGGTGAAGAACGGATCGAAGATCCGCTCGAGCACGTCGCGCTCCATGCCCTGGCCGTCGTCTTCGACTTCGATGCGCACATGGTCGCCGCCGCGGGTCTCGCCGCGCGTGAACTCGCGCGCCCATTCGGCGTCCGTCATCACGACGAGCTCGGCGGAGACGCGAATGCGCTTCGCCTGCGCGTCGCGGGCGTTGGCGATCAAGTTGAGCACCGCTTGTTCGAGTTGCGCGCGGTCGGCGCGGATGGCGAGCGGCTCTCGCGGCACGACGAGCTCGAGCACGCGGTCGGTTTCCGCCGCCGAGCGCAGCAGCGGTTCGAGCGCACGCAGGAACTCGCCGATCTCGACCGCTTCCGGAGCGAACGGCTGATCACCGGTGTACGTCTGCAACTGCTTGCAGAGCTGCGCGCCGCGTTCGCCGGCTCCGAGGATCGCGTCGAGGCGCTTGCGCCGCGCAGGATCGGTTTCGGAGAGTTGCAGGAGCTCCGCGTTGCCGAGCACGCCGGTCATCAGGTTGTTGAACTCGTGCGCGACGCCGCCCGCGACGATGCCGAGGCTCTCGGTGCGTTCCAAGCGGCGCATGCGGCGCTCGAGTTCGCGTCTCGCGTGCGCTTCGGCCTCCGTGCGGCGCATTTCCGCTTCGAGGCGACGATGCGCGCCTTGGAGTCGGCGGCGGCTGAGCCACGTCGTGACGGCGATCGCGCCGGCCGCGAACACGAGCGCGACACCTAGCGCTCGATAGACCCACGCCACCGTTCGGCGGCTTTCGGCCTGTTCGGCGGCGAGCCGGCGTTGGAACTCGACACGCTGCCGTTCGCTCGCGAGCAACTGCTCGCGCACCGCGGCGTAGCCTCGGCGACGCTCGGCTTCTTCGCGCCGCAGCCGATCGAGCTCCTGATTCGCCGCGACGATCGCGTCGGAATCGCCGCGTGCGACGGCGAGGCGCAAGGTCACGTGCTCGAGATTGACGTCCTTGTCGGGCAAGCCGCGCCCAGCGACGGCGGCGCGCGCCTGATCGAGGAAGCCGGCCGCCCGTTCGAACTCGCCGCGATCGAGCGCGAGCTGCGCCGACAATTCGAGCGACGTCGTGAGCTCGCGCAGGTGCCCCGCGCCCTCCGCGGTCGCACGCGCCGCGTCGAAGTTGCGGAACGCGTCGTCGAACGCCTCCGTCTCGACCGCCAGCACCGCGAGCTCCCACTGCGCCTGGCAGAGCGTGCGCAGGTCGCCTTCTTCCTCCGCCGCGCGCACCGCGGCGTCGACCAACGCTCGCCGCTCCTCGAACGTGCGACCGGAGTGCGAGCGCCAGTATTCGTTCAGTCGCCTCCACGGCTCGAAGCGGCGCGAACCGGCGGCCGTGGAAAGCTCGTCGATCTCGCGCACCAGCTCCGCGTCGTAGTGCGCGGCCTCGCGCTCGGTGATCGCGTGCAACACCCACGCACAACGCAGGCGCACGGTCGGCTCGCCTGCCTCTCGCGCGTCCGCGAAGGCCGCCAACGCCGCCGCGAGCACGTCGACCGGCCGGTCCTCCATCCACGACCGCCGCGAACGCGCCGCGTGAAAGTGCGCGCGCAACTGAGCGGACGCGGCGGCGATCCGCGCCTCGGCGTTCGCCGCGCGAGGCATCGCTGGCCGTTCCGAGCCGAGCGGCCCGATCCACGTCGCCCGCGCGAGTTCTCGCAGCGCTTCCGCTGCTTCGCGCGCGCCGATCACTTGTGTGTCGCTCGCCGCGGCGACCAGGGCGTCGGCCGTCGAAAGCGCGGCGCGCGCGTCGAACTCGAGCTCCGTCTCGACGAGCGCACAGCCGCTCTCGAACCACTCCTGCGTTCCGGGGACGAGGTTCGCACGCCGCGCTGCGACTTCCTCGGCGGCACGACGCTGCGCGCTCGCCGTGGTCACGACGAGACCCAGCACGGCGAACGCGAGTAGCGCCGTTTTCATCCCCGCGCGGAGAATACCGCAGCCTCGTGAAGTCGGGAGTGTGTCCACGGCAGCTCGGCGGCGTCCGCGCGGAGGTTCCTCGCGTGCTTCGAGACGCGCGTGAGCCGCGCACTTCGACCCATGCGCTGAATTGGCGGCGGGCACGACACGGACGTCGGCACGAACGACGCACGTTCGCAATTGCAACGCGCGTCCCGCTCGCGCGATCCGGCGCGGCCGTGACGGACTCGAGCTCTCGCGCACCGAGTTACCCTGCTCGCCGATGAGCGAGTCGCTCCTGGCGCCGAGTGCGTTCGCCGTGCTCTTGATGACGGCGTCGTGCGTGAGCTCGTCGTCCGCCGGAGCGCACGTCGCGCCACGGTCGACGACGGAGCCTGGATCCGCAGCGCTCGTCTCCACGGACGACCTCGAGCCAACCACGCGTCCGGTACCGACGCCGGAGCAACGCTACTGGCTCCTGCGCGACGAGATCGAAGCGCTCGCTGGCAGTCATCCGTGGGTCGGGCACTACGAATCGTCGGGGACCGACACGCACGACGAATTCCTGGTCGCGCCGCGAAACGGCTGGGTCTGGTCCACCCGCAGCGTCGGCGGCCGACGCTATCGCGGCGCTGGCACCGTGCGCGAAGTCGGCGATTGGCTCGCGTTCGACGCCGCAGGCTGCGAGCCCGATCCGCACGCGCAACGCATGCGTCTGCCGATTCGCTGGGGGAGTCGCCGATATCTGCTGACGGCGTCGAGCATCCCCTACTTCCTCAACTTGCTGAACTCCGGACGAGAGCGAGGTTCGCCGTCGCGCGCCCTGATGACGTGGGGACGCGAAAACGTCCCGGAAGGCGAGCCCGAGCTCCCGCCCGGTCTTGCCGAGAGCCGCTTCGTTTCGCCGCTCTGCGCGAACGTGCTCCACGTCGAACCCGCGAAGGCCGACGCCCAGGCACTGAACGCGCGCGTCACGCTCGACGTCGGTCGCAACCGAGGCGTGTTCGTCGGCATGGAGTTCTACTTGCACGCCGAGACGCCGACCTACTTCGGCTACGTGTCCGTGCGTGCGGTCGACGAAACGACTTGCAGCGCGACGTGCAGAGGCGCAACGGCGCTCGATCCGCTCGAGGTCGGCGCACGGATGTGCTCGACGCGGCCCGAGCGTTGGGCGACTCGCCCGTGACGCTCGACCGCGCGTGAGCTCGTCGAAGTTGGCGCCACAGTCACGGCCGACGTCCGCGCCAAGGTCCGCGCCGACGTCCGCGCCGACGTCCGCGCCGAAGTCCACGCCGAGGTCCGCGTGGACGTCGGCGTGGGCGTCGACGAGGATCAGAGGCGGCGCCAGCTCAGCTCGATCGGACGGTCGCTTGGAGCAGGCACGACGAGCTCCGCTGGTTCGATGGCGAGGTTCGGTCGGAACGACTTGAAGCGCAGCGTGCCGCGCGGAAGTCGCTCGAGCACGGCACGGCCCGTCGAGTCGAACTGGATCAAGCGACCGGCTGGAACTCCACGGTCGGCCGCCTCCGGCGCGACGGTCCAACCGTTGTCGCCGAGTTCGAGCGAGTTCCAGAGCTCGGGCTCGAGCAACGCGACCACGAAATCGTCGCTCCACGCCTTTTCGCCCGCCGCGAGCACGAGCGTCAGCCTGTTGCCACGCTCGCAGGCGATCTCGAGCGGCGCCGTCGCGGCGCCGGGCCGAGCGTCGACGATCACGGGCGCACCGAGCGCGAAGTCGAACGGACTTCCATTCGCCGAACCGCGCACGCTGACCGCGTAGCGACCGACCGGAAGCGTCGCCGTGCGCCAACCGCGAGCATCGGGATGGAACTCCTGCGCGACGGACGGATCGTGCGTGTCGAGTTCGGTGCGTTCGCCGTCGTCCGCGCGAAAGCGCAGTCGGAACGCGGCGAGCGGCGCCCCGGTCGCCGAGTCCACGACCCGCACGCGGACGCTCGCGAGCTGCGGAAAGCGGAGCTCGACGTCCGCACTGCCGGGAGCAACGTGGTCACGATTCGCCGAGTTCAGGCCACTGCCGGCGACGAGCCGATGGCTCGCCACGAAGGCGTCGACTTCCAACTCGAACCGACCCGCGTCGTCGGTCGTCGCGTACGCGTGCCAACAAGCGCCGTCCGCCAGCGCGGCGACTTCGACTCGAGGAACCGGCCGACCGAGACCATCGAGCACCACGCCGCGAATGGGCGCAGTGTCGGCGTCGATGGCGAGATCGACGGAGGTTTCGCGACCCTCGAGCACTTCGACGATCAGGTCTTGCGCGAGCCGCGGACACTTGCCGGTCGTTCCTGGCAACGTCGGCGTGAGCGCGACGTTCCCCACCTCGACGTCTTCGAGCCGAAAGCGACCGGCCTCGTCGGACCAACCCGTGCCTTGCCGCGAAACGCCGCGCCAGCCGACGGTGACGCGCGCTCGAGCCTCGCCGTCGATCGTCACCACGCCGGTCACGACTCCGACGGCGCCACGTTCGCGCAACCGCACGTCGACGGAGTGCGTGCTCGCCGGCTCGCCGAGCTCGCCGATCGCCTGGCTCGAACCCACGTGTGCCGGCGAACTCGCGCTCAGGCGATAGGTCGAACACCACGGCTGCAAGCCTTCGAAGGTGAACCTGCCGTCGGCGTCGGTGAACGCGTGACGCTCGAAGGCGCCGCGAATCGTGCAGTCCGGCGGCAGCGGTACCGTTCCAGTCGGAAGACGATCGGTGCTCGAGACGCCGACTCGGCGCCAGAGCCCGACCTCTGCACCGGCGATGGGCCGTCCCTCGTCACCGTGAACGCGCCCTTCCAGACGCACGCCGGGCAACAAGGGCAACTCGAGCGATCGCTCGGACCCGATCGCCGCCGTCTCTCGCGCGACGAGCAAGTCGCAGTAGCCCGGGTGCGTGACGGTGATCGACAGGTGTCGATCGTCGGCGGAGAGCAACTCCGAGCTCGTGATCCGCCCCTCCGCGTCCGTCGCGAGTTCGACCGCGGCGGTCTCGATGCGCGCGCCGGCGATCGGTGAACGGTCGAGTCCGTCGACGACGAGGATCGAGAGTTCGACGCCGAGCCGGAGCTCGAGCACGCACTCTCGTTCGGCGAGCACCGACGGATCATCGACGAGCCGCGACGCAAAACCCTCCGCCGACGCGCGCCACTGCGTTGGTCCACGCTCGGCGAGGCCGGTGATCACGAAGCGTCCGCTCGCGTCGGTCGAAGTCACGAGATCGCCGTATCCGAGTCCAGGACCGAGCCGCGCGACGATGCGCGCGCCCGCGATCGGCGCGCCGTCGCTCGCGGTGATGCAGCGACCGTGGACGGTGATCGCTCGCGGTAGGTCGAAGCGGAGCTCGGGTTCGCGGCCCGTCCGCACACGGCGACTGACGAAGCCTGCGGCGCGGATGCGGAGCTGAACGTGCTCGTTTCCGACCGCGATCGGCAACGTGCAGCGACCTTCTCCGTTCGTCGCGTGCTCACCGAGCGGTCCGTCTCCCGTGATCTCGACCGTGGCGCGTTCGATGGGCCGGCCGTCGGCGTCGACGACGAGCACGACGACTCGTGCCTTCGCGTCGGAGAGCGGTTCGCTCGTTCGCGCGTCCATGGACGTTGCGCGCGGCGGGCTCACGGTGCGTTCCGCGCGTTGCGGGAGCGCGCCGTCCACGGAGCTTGGCTCGACGACACTTTCGCGCTCGGCAGCCACCGAGTCGCCGCTCGGCTTCGTCGTGATCGTCGGCGCGGGCGTCCGCTGACTCGACCACCACGCGACGAGCCAAGCCGCTCCCGCGACGATGCCGAGCACCACGAGCCAACGTGTTCGCGTCATGCGTCCTCCGGCACAGAGTACGCCTCCCGGCGCGGTCCGATGTCCGGCGGCACGCCCCGGTGTCCGGCGGCACGCCCCGGCGTTCGGCGGCGCTCCCCGGTGTCCGGCGGCACGCCCCGGTGTCCGGCGGCACGCCCCGGTGTCCGGCGGCGCGCCTCGGCGTTCGGCGGCGCGCCGTGGCGTTCGGCGGCGCGCCATGGCGTTCAGCAGGGAGTTCGGGCGCTCGCGGCGACGCGACGGGGCGCGAGAGAACCGGGACGCGCGCGCTGCGATCAGACCCCGCTCTTGAACCCGTAGAAGTCGGCGTGGTCGAGCGCTGGCGCGGCGAGGCGCGGCATCTGCAGCGTCCGCACCGCCCACAGGTCGCGGAAGATCCGGTACTCGAGCGCCGTCTTGTCGAGGTAGTCGACGCCCGCCGAGCCGCCGGTGCCCGTGCGGCGGCCGATCACGCGCTCGACCATGCGCGCGTGGCGTTGGCGGAAGATCACGAAGAGCTGTTCGACTTCGACGATCGCGTCGAGCAACTCGCGCGGCCACGCGAGCAACGGCAACTCGCGATAGGTCTCGATGAAGATCATCGCCGCGCGGATGCGCCGCCGCCGCGGATCGCCGCCGGCAGCGAGGAACTCGGCCAGCGCGTGCCGCTCGCGTCCGTAGCGCTCGCGCAAACGCTCCTTGTCGCCGTCGACCGACGTGATCGAGAGTGCACGCGCCATCGTTCCATCGACGGTGCGCTCGTAGCTCGCGACGAAACGCGCGAGGAAGCGCTCGAGCTCGGATTCCGCGTCCTTCGCGGTCGGCGAAACGCCGTCGATCGGCGTGCGATAGAGCCACGCGTCGATCGTCTCCTTGAACGTCGGCCGATCCGCGAGGCTCTTCTGCACGCGGGCGAGCGCCGGCGACTGCGATCCGTCGTGCGCCCGCAACGCCGAGATGTAGCTCGGTTCGACGCCGAGCGGAATGCGCGTGCTCTCCTCGAGCCCGAAGAGGATCTCGATCTGCCGCAACTGCGCGCTCTGGAAGCCCGACGCACCCATCAGCTTGTCGCGGAAGCCGAGGTACTCGCGCGTCGTCAGCGTCTCCATCACTTCCCAGTGCTGGTTGGCGACGCGGAAGATCGTCGTCATGCGCTTCAGGCCGCGCACGGCTCCCGAGAGCTCTTGTTCGGCGACGTGTTCGCGTTTGAAGAGGTCGCGCGCGGCGGTGAGCTCGCGCAGGATCAGCTTGAGCCAGAGCTCGTACACCTGGTGGACGGTGATGAACATCACTTCGTCGTTGGAGATGTCGGCGTCGCTCTGCGCGAGCCCGCGCTGCAACGTGAGCAAGTCCTCGACCCGGATGTAGTCCCAGTAGTTGAGCGGCTTCGGCGTCGTCATGGCGTCGAGAAGGTACGCGCGGGCTCGCCGTCTGACCATGCGGCGCCGCGCGACGCGCGCGGAAGCACCGCACCGTCCGAGCAAGTCGTCCGCGAAGACGCAGCTCGCCGTGACCACAGGCCCCTAGCGCTCCGCGTGCCCCCCTGATCCCACGGCGCGCAGCCGTTGGCGATTGGGGACGCGCGTGCGAGCATCGAAACATGCGCTCGTGGGCATTCTTCGTCTCGACGGTGTGCGCCCTCGCGTGCGCGCCGTCGCCGGACGGAGCGAGTGCTCGCCACGCGCCGCCCGACGCAGCGCCGGAGCAGCGCGTCGCGGAGTCCGAGCTTTGGCGTGCGGATCACGCGGACGCAGAGCGTGTGAAGGAGCTCGTGCTCGCGGAGCTCCGAGAGCCTGGCCTCCCCGAGTGGGCCGGCGTGTACTCCGATCGCGGGCTCTACGAGACGATGACTCTGTACGTCGCACCTCGGAGTGGGTTCGCGTACTTCTTCCGAGGGTGCGTGTGCGACGAAGCGCGTTCGGGGGGCGTCACCGTGAACGGCGACGTGCTCGAACTCGGGGACGCGGAAATCGACGACGACGAGCTCCCGTCGCTGACGCACGAACTCGTGCCGGTTCGCGTCGATCCGGCGCGGTACCTGCTGACGCCCGCGCTGGTCGTCATGGCGTGCAACGAGTGGAACCAGGGGCGACTGTGGAGCGGCGGCTTCACGCACGAAAGCTACGAGTCCGACCGACTTCGGGGTCCGCTGCGCGTGCCGGCGAAGTACCAGAAGTACGTGCTCGACGAACCGATCGTCGGCCGCGTGACGCGCACGTGGATCGAACGCCGACCTGCCTACGGCGGCGAAACCTGGACACAGACGCGCATCCGTATCGACGTCGGCGCCGATCGCCGCGCGCTTGGCGGCATGAGCTTCCTCGTCAGCCGCGAGCACACGGCCGATCCGCAGGACTGCGACGAGTTCCTCGTCGAAGCCGTGTGCGAGGCGGGCGAGCTCGAGCTTGGTTCCGTCTACGCCGGCACCACGATGCCTGCGGTCGGTGCCCGCGCGTCCACGTCACCGCGCTGAACGCTCCGAGCGCGGCACACGAGCACGCGGCGGCGCCGCTCTCGCACGAGTTGCCGAGTTCGCGCTTCCGAGCGATCATGAGATCCTCCGATGCACCGTCTGACGCTCGTGTTCGCCGTCGTGATGATCGCAGCGATCGTGCTGGGAGTCGTGTCGATCGCGAGGCGCTACGAATCCGCGGCGCGAGCAGCCTCGGCCGCCGAGCGCGTCGCGCGATTGGAGGTCTGCGAAGCGGCGCAACGCGTCCTTCGCGACGAGCTCGCGCAGGCCGAGCTGCCGAGCTGGGCCGGCGAATATGTGCACGAGGGTGGCCACGGAAGGGAGACGGTGCTCGTCGCACCGCGCAACGGGTTCGCCTACTTCGGCGGCTACTGCGGAGCGAAGGACGCGTTGACGGGCAGCGTCGAGTTCGATGGGAACACGTTGCGACTCGTCGCGACGGTTCCGCCCTACTTCTACACGGGAGTCGACTTCCCGGCGGAGCTCGTGCCGGTAGAGAAGGGCTCCGCTCGTTTCCTGTTGCGAGGCGCGAAGCAGGTGATCGCGGCGTGCAATGCATCGAGCGGCGGACGAATTCCGGCGCTCGGCTTCGCGCACGTCGACAACGGGGAAGTCGATCCGCTGGAGCCGCTCGTCGTGCCGCCGTCGTTCCAGAAGTACCAACTCGCGACGCCGATCGTCGGTCGCGTGACGCTCGCCGATTGGGTTCCGTACGTCGGGTACGAGGGCAAACCGGGGCTCTGCCAACACGTGCGCCTCGACATCGGCGCGGATGAACGCGCTCTCGTCGGCATGACGTACTTCGTGCCGGTCACGCCAGCGGAGTCGGGTGGAACGTCGGCGCTCTTCACCGTCGAATCCGCCGAGCCCGGCGCCGAGCTCGAGCTCTTCGCGTACGTGCCGCAAGACGCGCCGCTGCCGCGAATCGGCGTGAGCGCATCGACCGACTCGCGCTGAACGCATTTCGTGCACGGCGGCCAAGAAACCGCTCGCGGGTCGCGTTGTAGCGCGACTCGAGGAGTCGCCAGCGCATGAGAGCCGTCGTTCCGACCATCGTCCTCGCCGCCGGATTCGCCGCGTGCTTCGGCCCGACGGCGTCGGATCCATGCGGAACGCTCGCTCCTCACGCGGAGGCCACGCGCGATCCGCGCGGTCCGTCCGTCGAACGCACGCTTACGATCGCCGCCGACTTCGAGGCTCGTTGGTCCGCTGACGCCGAACGCGAGCTCGAGACGCGGCGACGCGCGATCGAGAGCGAACTCGCGCGCCGCAGTGGGCCAACGTGGGAAGGCCGCTATTTCCGCGGCGACGGCACCGGCGAGCACGTCGAGCTCGTGCTCGGTCAAAGCGCCGGTTTCGTCGCGGGTTCGCACGGCTGCATCCCGGGCCGCGGCCACGATCGAAATCATGGTGACGTGCGCGTTCTGGGCGACGTGCTCGGCTTGGGCGACGCGCTCGAGCTCGCGCCTGCGTGGCCGAACGAGCGCGTCGGGCTGCGCGGGTTCCCGACGAAACTCTTGGCCGTGCGTTGGGGCGAGCGCAACTACTTGCTCGAAGAGAGCCAGCTCGTCGCGTTCTGCAACGCGATCAATCACGGTTGGGAGCCACGCACCGAGCGTCACGGGTGCTTCTTCCTCCACGACGGCGACGAAGCGCGCGCGATCGTCGGCAAGCCGCGGTTGGGCGAGCGGGGCTCGAAGCTCCTGCTCGACGCGCCGCTCGCAGCACGGATCTGCCACGTCGAACGCTTCGAGATCTGCGTCGACGCCGACCGCCAAGAAGTGATCACGCGGATCACGCTCGATCGCGGTTGGCGCGACGGCGTCGTCGCGGACCTCGAGTTCTTCGTCGGCGACGCGCGTTCGGGCTCGTGGATGACGATCGAGGACACGGCCGAGCACACCGCTCGCGGCATCCTCGATCGCCGCGGCGAGGGCTTCCCGACGCCGCCGATCGGCACACGCGCGACGACGCGGCCGTGAGCCCAGGCGAGCGCGCCGAACCACGCGGCCGACTCGATGATGGCTCGCGAACGCCGGCGTCGCGACCGCTGATCGGCGGCGGTCAGTCGCCGCCGAGCTCGGCGAGCGCCGCCTCGCGGAGGGACTCCGGTGCGGCGCAGGCGCGCACGTCGTCACGAAGCTGCGCCAGCGTCGCGAGGTACGCCGCACGCGCCGCAGCCTGCGCCGCCGCGTCGCCGCGGGCCGAGCGCGCGAGCGCCTGGCGTGCTGCTTCGAGCTCCAAAGGCGCATGCGCACCGAGCCGCCAGACGGCGCGGGTCACCGCCGCGAGCTCACGCTGCGACGCGAAACGCCACCGGTTCGGCGGCGCGGCGACGTCGAGCTCCGGCTCCGGCGCGCGCGCGTCGTCGACGTACGGCGTGATCCAGTGCTTGCCGCCGCGCGAGATCACCGCGAGCGGACGCCGCAACGAACGCTCGCGCTGCTGTGGATCCAGCGGCACCGAGAGCTCCGCGACGACAGGCGCACTCGGATCGCCGGCGCGTGCGACGAGTTCGAGCCGCTCGCGCCGAATGCAGAGCGTCAGACCGATCTCGTAGTCCGGCTGCGTCGCCGCGCGGAACGCATCGGAGAGCGCGAGCTCACGCCGCTCGCCGCCGAGGTCGCTCGCGTCGAGGATCAACGTCTGGCGGCGATCGACCCGCGCGCTGGCGAACGAGCGGCCCTCGACGCCGAGCGCGAGCCCGACCTCGCCTGCATCGGGGTTCTCGCGGAAGCCGACGAGACAACCGACGATCGGCTCGTCGACGCCGCGGCGCGGCTCGTCCACCAGGCGCGAACGCGCGTGCAGCGGATAGTCCATCACGTAGCGATCGTGCGCGGGCTTCGCGCCGGGCTCGAAGAGCAAGTCGGTCTGCGAGAACGCTCCGGTCTGCGGCCAACCGTACGACATCAGCGAGTCACCGTCCTGCTCCCAGCCCCAGTCGACGTACCGGAACGACGAGCGGCGCGCTTTCAGCCACGCGTCGAAATCGCGATCGAGCGTTTGGACGCCGAAGAGCTCGTCGACGAGCCGCAGCGAGTCGTCCTGGCACTTCGCGTAGAGGTCGAGACGGAAGAGCTCGTCGCGCCAGATCGCGAAACGTTGCGCGCGCTCGAGGTCGCTCGCGAGGTACGTGACCAACAGGAAGCCGAGATCGCGTCCGCCGCGCCGGCCCGCGAGGATGTCGCTCGCGGTGAACGGCTCGCGCGCGAAGGTCTCGAGCCCGTCGTGATACCAGTCGTTGACCGTCGGCTTGTCGACGACGTCGACCGTCAGCCGCGACGGCGCTGCCTCCCACACGTGGTGCGCGAGCGCGTCGGCGACGCCTTCGAAGTACCAACTCGGAGTGGTGAACGTCGTGCCCTCGAGACAGACCTGATAGAGGTGCGCGCACTCGTGCAGCAGGATGTAACGCTGGTGGTACTGCAGCGTGCCGCTCGGGTACTGGTAAGCGATGTTCAGACGCTCGTACGTGATCCCGCCGCCGCCGAAGTCCCACGCGATGCCATTCGCCTTCAGCGCCTTGTCGAGGCTCTCCTTCGACGCGCCGTAGACGACGGCCATGCGTGTCGTGTCGCTGTCGGGGAGTTCGCGGCCGAAGAGCTCGACGTAGTGCGGGTGGGCGAGTTCGAGCAACGAGAGCAGGTGCTTCGCGCGCTCGGCGGAGTAGTCGGTCTGGAGCGCGTAGTGGCGACTGACGAACCACTCGAAGCCCTCGACGTCGACCAGGTGGCCTTCGGCGTAGGTCTTCGGGATCGTGTGGCCGACGTTCGCGACCTCGATCGAGCGCAGCGTCGACGTGCGGCCGGAGACGACGCATTCGACCGGTGTCTCCAAGGGCGCCGGAACGGGCGACTTGGACGGCGCGTCGGGCCCGTCGGACGCCGCGACGGCGAGCGCGGCACAGAGCGCACGGGCGACGAACGCGATCAGGAGCCCCATGACGCGCCAGGCTCGCAGGCCTCCGCGCGCCCCGCAACCGCCCTTCGGCGCCGTGCGCGACGAAATCCGACGCGCTTGCAACCGCGGAAGCGCGCCGCCGGTAGTAACGTCCGACGTGAGCCCCCGCGTGACCCACGAACCTCCGCCGAAGCTCGTTCCGACGACGAACCTCGCATCGCCGTCGAAGCAAGCCGCGCCGCAGGGCCTCGATCCGACCGCGAAGCTCGCTGCGGCATCGGACAGTGCTCCGCTCGGGCTCGAGCGCGAGTTGCCGGCGTTGCGCGCGCTCGTGGCGAAGCTTGCGCCGGCTGGCGACGTCGACGATCTGGTGCAGGAAGTCGTCTCCCGCGCGCTGCGCTATCGGGACACTTTCGACGGCCGGCGCGCGCTAGGGCCGTGGCTCGCGAAGACTGCCTTGAACGTGTGCGTCGACCACCGTGCTCGCCGCGCGCGTGAAACGACGTCGCACGAGCCGCTCGAGCCCGCCGCCGCGCCCGACACGCGCGTCGAGGAGCGCGAACACGTCGCCGTGCTGCTCGCAAAGCTCTCGCGCGTCGAACGCGACGTGCTCGTGCGCTTCCACCAATGCGGCGAGAGCGTGCGTGAGATCGCCGCCGCGCTCGGACTCGCGGAGGGCACCGTCAAGTCGCACCTCTGCCGCGCGCGCAAACGGCTCGCGGAGGAACGACCGTGAACACGGAAGCACGAGCATGAAGACCGACGCCGAATTCTGGGACGCCGTGAACACCGCGCTCGACGAGCGCCGCGACCCACTCGCCGACGATGGTGTGCAAGACGCGCTAGCCGAACGCCCCGAGCGGCTGGACGCGCTCCTCGCGCTCGAGCGACGCCTCGCCGCGCTGCCTCGCTTGCAGCCCGAACTCGCACATCGACCGTGGCTCGTCGCGGCGGCCGCAGCCGCCGTGATCCTGACGCTCGGCGGCGTCGGCGCCCTGGTGCTGTGGCGTCTCGCGCTGCCAGTCCCCGTCGACCCGACCACGGTCTCCGCGTTCGACGTCGGCGAGCAGGTCATCGACTTCCGCATCGAAGTCAGCCGCAGCGTCGGCGGACGTCGCACCGTCGTGCGCGTCGTGCCGGACGGCACGCTTCGCACCCAGAGTCTCGACACGGGTGAGACGCTCGCCTCCGTGTCCATCGAGTCCACCCGAGGAAACCAGCCATGATCGCGCTTCTCGCCCTGCTCTCCTTCGTCCAAGACGGTCGCCAACCGGTCACGCCCGCGGCTCAGGAGCGCACGCGACGCGTTCTCGACGTCACCGACATCCTCGATGCGGATGCCCTGCGCACGGAAGGCGAGTCGATCGCACTCGGCGACGGCGCACCCGGTCGATCACGCGAGGTTTCCGTTTCGCGCGTGACGACGGATCAGGGCACACGCCTCGTCCTGCGCGAACACCGACTCGAGGGGCCGGCCGCCGACCTCGACGAGCTCATCCACACGTGGATGCGCCCCAGCATCGCTCCCGGGACCGACATGACGGTGCTCCGTCGTGGCGAACGCGTCGTCGCAGGGCTAGGCGGCGAGCGCGACAGCGTCTTCGTCGCGAGCGACGGCACGTTGGTCGCGCACGTCTCCGCCGATCGACACGCGTGGCTCGACCAGTTCCTCTCCGCACAACGCGAGATCAGTGACCTCGTCAGCCTCGAATTCACGTTCGTCGCGTCCGACGAGAAAGCGTTCGACACGCTGTTCCGAGACAGCGCCGTCGCCATGCTCGCGAAGGCCGACGCGGACGCCGCACTCGAGCGACTGAAGCGCGACACCGTCGCCAGCATCGTGCAGAGCCCGAAGGTCCTCGTGTTCCCGAGGCAACGCGCACAGATCTCGACGGTCGAGGAGCTCGCGTACATCAAGGATTGGAAGGTCGTCCTGGTCGAACCCGGCTCGACCGCGATCGCCGATCCTCAGATCGACGTCGTGCGCGACGGCTTCGACATCGATGCCCGTGCGGTGTTCGTCGATCCCGAGCACGTCGGTGTCGAAGTTTCGATCGCGCACAGCCAAGTGACCCGTCCGATCGCGACCAAGAAGATCACGCTCGGCCTTCCTGGCATGTCCGAAGTCGAAGTCGGCGTGCCCGACGTGACACGGGTCTCGCTGGAATCGCGGCTGCTGATCGGCGTCGATCACTGTGCGCTGTTCCGCGCGCCCTTCACCGAGGCCGGCAAGTCAGCGGTCGTGTTCCTGCGCGCTCGGCGCACGCCGCTTCCGACGCCCGCCGCGCAGGTGCCGCGGAATCGCTAGCAAGGTGGACCTGCCGCCGACGAACGCCGGCGAGTTCGCCGCGCGCGGTTAGACTCCGGTCGATGCGGACGCTCGTCGCGATCGGCTTGCTCGGCCTCGCGGGTTGCGGGCGCGAGCTCGAAACGCTCGATCCCGCGCTCGTCGCGCACGGACAATTCATCGACGAAGGGCGTTCGACGCTCGAACTCTGCGAGGTCTTCGAACGCTCGAGCTTGGGGCGCACCCGCGGCGAATCCGGTGGTCGCCCGTGTCCGATCGGCACCGAGTGTTCGTCGCGAAGGCCGGATCCCCTGCGACCGTCGACGAGCGAGGCGGAGCGATGAAGCTCCTCGTGTGCCTCTGCGCGGCCGTGGCCGCGTGCGCGCCGGAGGTGCCGCAGGCGGTTACGGACGCTCAGCGGGTCGAGGCTGCGCCGAGCGCATTCACGGCAGCGTTGGGCTCCGAAGCACGCTTCGGCACGGCGCCGCACGAAGCGATCGACGCGAGCGTGTTCGTCGGCGCCTTCGAGGCGCAGTTCGGCGAGGTCATCGAGTTCCGCGAAGACGGGACGTACGGCGCCCGGCTCGACGGACGGTTGAGCGACGGCGTCTGGTACGCGTTCGGCGCGCACGTCGAGCTCGACGAGATCACGTCGTCGTCGAGTGACCGCGGGTTCGACCTCGTCGCGGTCGATGACGAGCTCGTGCTCGTGCCCGACGACCGGCTGTCGAAACTCGTCGTCGACGTGAGGAGCGGTCTTGAGCTCTCGCGCGAGTGGCTGCGTCGAACGTTGCCCGCCGGTGCGCCACGTCCCGACTTGCCGCCGCCGTTCAACGAGGTCGCGCGCATGCGCGTGGAGATCGCTGGCACGCGCGCGGCGGCGGTCGAGCTCGCGGAGTGGCGGGGCACGTATCGCGCCCAGACGATGGAGAGCCGCGAGCAACTCGTCATCGACGAGTCCGGCAACTTCCACTACGAGCGCAGCGGCTGTTGGTGGGAGTCCGAAACCGGCGCCGGGCGCGTCGCGGCGTTCGGCGACTTGCTCTTGCTGACCTGCGAAGCGCGCACGTCACCGTACGTCGCAGAACACGTGCTCTTCGCACCGCTACGGCGGGGCGCGCGGCGATTCATCGTCCCGTGCGACGCGATGTGGGACGTCGCGCTGCTCCATCACGCGGATGGAGAGTTGCTCGAACAGTTCCATCTCCACGACGATGCCAAACCCGACTCCGAAGTCTGGGGTTCGCCGCGCGCGTTCGAGCGATGGCTCGCGGGCGAACCCACCTCGGCGCGGATCACGAAGATTCGAGCCACCGGACCAGAGACCCGGCTCGTCTCCGTCGTCACTCTCGACGTCGGCCGCAAGCACGGCGCGTTTCGACGGTTGCTGCTCTCGTCGGCGGAGGGCCGCGGCGAGGGTTTGCGCGTGGTGCTCGTGCGCGAATCGGACTGCGACGCAGTGCTCACGGACGCGGACGACGAAGGCGCGTCGTTGAGCGTCGGCGCCGTGTTCCGCGCCGAGACCTTCTGAACGCGCCGCTGGCGGCGAGCGGCGCGCGCGGCTCCTCGCTAGAATCCTCGCCCCATGACGCCCGTCGCACAGGTCACGAAAGCCCCCACCGTCGCCGACGTCGAAGCGCTGCTCGCGCGGCCGTTGCTCGAGCTCGTCTTCGAGGCCGCCAAGGTGCACCGCGAGCACCACGATCCGTCGCGGGTGCAGTGCTCACAGCTCCTCTCGATCAAGACCGGCGGTTGCGCGGAAGACTGCGGCTACTGCTCGCAGAGCGCGCACTTCGACACGCCGGTCAAGCGCGAGCCGCTGATGCAGGTCGAGGCCGTGCTCGCCGCCGCGCGCGCCGCCAAGGCGAACGGCGCCGATCGTTTCTGCATGGGCGCCGCGTGGCGCGAGGTCAAGGACGGGCCCGAGTTCGAGCGCGTGCTCGCGATGGTGCGCGAAGTGAAGAGCCTCGGGCTCGAGACGTGCGTCACGCTCGGCATGTTGAAGGACGAACAAGCCGCGAAGCTGCGCGACGCCGGCCTCGACTACTACAACCACAACCTCGACACCGGGAAGAGCCACTACGGCGAGATCGTGCACACGCGCACGCTGGACGATCGGCTCGCGACGCTCGATGCGGTGCGCGCGGCGGGCATCCACGTGTGCTCCGGCGGCATCCTCGGGCTCGGCGAGACGCAACACGCGCGCGCCGAGCTCCTGCACCAGCTCGCGGTGCTCGACCCGCAGCCCGAGAGCGTGCCGATCAACGCGCTCGTGCGCATCGAAGGCACGCCACTCGCGAACCAAGCGCCGCTCGATTGGACCGAGATCGTGCGCGCCGTCGCCGCCGCGCGCATCCTGATGCCGCGTTCGGTCGTGCGCCTCTCCGCCGGTCGCACCGAGATGCACGAAGCCGCGCAAGCGCTCTGCTTCCTCGCCGGCGCGAACTCGATCTTCGTCGGCGACGAGCTCCTGACGACGCCGAACCCCGCGCCGTCGAGCGACGCCGCGCTCTTCGCGAAGCTCGGGCTGCTGCCGGTCGAGAATCGGCGACCCGCGGCGCACGCCGAGGGCACGGCGCCGGCCCACGCGCACGGCGGCTCGTGCGGCCACCGACACGGATGACCGAGCGCGAGAGCCTGGACGCGCGGCTCGCCGCCGAACGGGCGCGCTGGGAGGCGGCCGGTCTGCGCCGCGAGCTCGCGCTCGCGACGCCCGCGCTCGTCGACTTCACGTCGAACGACTACCTCGGGCTCGCGCGCCATCCGCAAGTGATCGAAGCGGCGCGTGAAGCGCTGCGTGAGTACGGCGCCGGCGGACGCGCGTCGCGTCTGCTCGGCGGCGGCTCGGTGTTCGACGAGCGTGCGGAGGACGCGGTCGCCGCGTGGCTCGGCGCGGAGAGCGCGTTGCTCTTCCCGAGCGGCTACCAAGCGAACGTCGGCGTCGTGCAAGCGTTGATCGGGCCGGGTGACGTGCTGCTCTCCGACGAGCTCAACCATGCGTCGTTGATCGACGCCGGACGGATCAGCCGCGCGCGAGTCGTCGTCTATCGCCACGCGGACGTCGAGGACCTCGAGCGCCAGCTCACGCGCATCGGTGCAGCCGCTCGCGTGCTCGTCGCGACCGAGAGCGTGTTCAGCATGGACGGCGACCTCGCGCCGCTCGCGGACGTCGCGCGAGTCTGTCGTGCGCGCGGCGCGTGGTTGCTCGTCGACGAAGCACACGCAGTCGGCGTGATCGGCAGGGACGGCGCCGGCGCTTGGTCGACGGTCGCGGACGAGCTCGGCGGAGCGTCCTCGCGCGACTTCGACGACGTGCTCGCCGCGCGCATCGTCACCGGAGGCAAAGCGCTCGGCGTCACCGGCGCGTTCGTCGTCGGTCGGCGCAGCGTGCGCGAGCACTTGATCCAGCGCGCGCGTTCGTTCGTCTTCACGACCGCCGTGTCGCCGGCCGTCTCCGGCGCCTTGTGCGCGGCGATCGAGCTCGCGCGGCGCGCCGACAACTCGCGAGCGAAGTTGATCCGGCTCGCCCGAGCGCTCGCGCTCGCGTGCGGAGCGCCGACGCCGGCCGCCGCGATCGTGCCGGTGATCCTCGGCGAAGAGGCTCGCGCGCTCGACGCGGCGCGGCTCGCCCGTGAACGAGGGCTCGACGTGCGCGCCGTGCGGCCGCCGACGGTGCCGCGCGGCACGTCGCGTCTGCGGCTCGTGTGTCACTCGTTCAACACCGACGCCGAGCTCGCGCGGCTCGCCCAGATCGCGCGCGAGCTTGCGCCGGAGCTCGTGACGGAGCTCGGCGGTCCCGTCGGCTCTGGCGTCACCGGCGGCCCCGGCGGCCCGGGCGGCCCGGGAGCGGCCGCTGCGCCCGCCTCGACCCGCATCGTCCGCGCGCCGAATCGACACGCCGCTCGCGCCGCGACGCCGTGCGTCGTCGCGGGCACGGACACCGGCATCGGCAAGACGGTCGTCAGCGCGTTGCTCGCGCGGGCTCTCGGCGCGCGCGGCGCGTACTGGAAGCCCGTGCAGACCGGCGACGAGAGTGACACGCGCACGGTGATCGAGCTCGCGCGGACGCGGACGTTCGAGCCCGGCGCGAGCTTCGCCAAGCCCGCGTCGCCGCACGAAGCGGCGCGCGCCGAAGGCCGCAGCGTCGACGTCGCGGGCACGACGCGGCTCCTCGGGGAGCACGCGGTCGCGCTCGGCGGCGGCGTGCTGCTCGTCGAGCTCGCGGGTGGGCTCAGCGTGCCGTGGACCGATGAGTTCACGCAGCTCGATTGGCTCGCGCGCGAACGTCCGGCGTTGGTGCTCGTCGCGCGCTCGGGGCTCGGCACGTTGAACCACACGTTGCTCTCGCTCGAAGCGCTGCGAGCGCGTGGCCTCGAGCCGCGCGCCCTCTTCCTCGTCGGCGACGAACATCCTTC
The DNA here is from genome assembly GCA_023150475.1 of Planctomycetota bacterium. Classification (GTDB taxonomy): domain Bacteria; phylum Planctomycetota; class UBA1135; order UBA1135; genus JACRIN01. The sequence continues at coordinate 177,191 of JAKLKU010000011.1, read as the reverse complement.
GAACCGCGAGACGCTGCGCGCGCTCGGCAAGGTCGCGCTGCTCTTCGAAGTGCCACGCTTCGAGCCGCTGTCGACCGCGACGCTCGAGCTGTGGCTCGCGCGCAACGATCTCGGGCCCCTCTTCGACGAAGCGAACGAACGATGAACGGCGAAACACGGTCGCGCGACGCGTGGGTGATGTCGATCTTCGGGCTCGCGTGCGGCCTGCTCGCCGGTCTGATGGCGGTCGTGACGCGGCGGTTCTTCGCCACCGAGCTCGTCGCCGACGTCGTCGCGTTCGCCGGCGCCGCCGCAGCGTTCTTCGGCGTCGGCGCGCTCGTGCGCTCGTTCGCGAACGGCCAACGCGCGACGTGGCGGCCGCGGGCGACGGCGGCGCTGCTCTTCGCGGTCGTGTCGCTGTTCCTCTCGGTCGTCGTGTGCGGGTGGCTCCACACGCAGACGCTCAAGGCGCTCGCCGATCGTTCGCAGAAGCTCGTCGACGCGCTCTACGCGTATCGCCGCGACCAGAGCACGTTCCCGGAGCGGCTCGACGAGCTCGTTCCGGGTTACCTGCCGAAGGTTCCGCCGACTTCGATGCGCAACGACCCGCCGTACGAGTACCGCCGCGAGGCGGCCGATCGTTTCGAGCTCTGGGTCGACTTGCGCGCGACCGGCGAAGGCACGCGGCTCTTCTACCGTTCGGCGAGCGACTACGCGCCGGGCACGGAAGTCCTGCGCGCGTGGGGCTTCGACGACTGACGCGCCGCGCGGCACGCGACTCGTCGGCCGCGCGCGAGCGCGCCGACCGCCGCGAAAGCACGCAACGCGGGCCGCCTGATCCTCCCGGCGCACGCGCGGCACGGCGACGACCGCGGCGTTCGGGGCCGAAGCACGGCGCTCGACACGCTACATTCGCGGCATGACGGACTTGGCGAAGCGCGATGCGCGGGTGGCGTGGCATCCGTACACGCAACACGGGCTCGAGAGCGAGTTCCTGCCCGTCGTCGGGGCGCGTGGCTCGCGGCTCGAGCTCGCCGACGGACGTTCGCTGATCGACGCGATCTCGTCGTGGTGGACGTGTCTGCACGGACACGGCCATCCGCGGCTCGTCGAAGCGCTGCGGTCGCAGGCGGAGCGGCTCGATCACGTGCTCTTCGCCGGCGCGACGCACGAACCGGCCGTGCGACTCGCCGAACGGCTCGTCGAGCTCGCTCCGCCCGGACTCGCGCGCGTCTTCTACTCCGACGACGGTTCGACAGCGGTCGAAGTGGCGCTCAAGATCGCGCTGCAGAGCGCGCGCAATCGTGGCGAGCGCGAGCGGCGCGTCTTCGTCGCGCTCGAAGGCGCGTACCACGGCGACACGTTCGGCGCGATGGCGGTCGGCGAGCGCGAACCGTTCTTCGCCGCGTTCGACGAGCTGCTCTTCGCCGTCGAGCACGTGCCCGTCGACGCGGCGGCCGTCGACGCCGCGCTGCGGCGGCTCGGCGGGCGTGCGGCCGGCGTGATCGTCGAGCCCTTGGTGCAAGGCGCCGCCGGCATGCGCATGCACTCGGCGGAGTTCCTGCGCGGCGTGCGGCGCGCGTGCGACGTGGCGCACGTGCCGCTGATCGCCGACGAAGTGTTCACCGGCTTCGGCCGCACCGGCTCGCTCTTCGCGTGCGCCAAGGCCGGCATCGCGCCCGACCTGATGTGCGTCGCGAAAGGCCTGACCGGCGGCATGCTGCCGCTCGCCGCGACGCTCGCGAGTGAGTCGCTCTTCGGCGATTTCCGCTCGAATCAGCGCTCGCACGCGCTCTTCCACGGCCACAGCTTCACGGCGAACCCGATCGGTTGCGCCGTCGCGCTCGCGTCGCTCGAGCTCGTGCTCGAAACCGACGTGCCGCGCCGCCTCGAGGCGCTCGGCGCGAAGATCGAACGACGGCTGCGCGCGCCGAACGTGCGCCGCACCGGCGGCGTCGTCGCGTTCGACTTGCCCGGCGATCCGAGTTACGGCTCGGATCGTTCGCTCGCGCTGCGCCGGCGCGCGCTCGAGCTCGGCGTGCTGTTGCGGCCGCTAGGCAACGTCGTGTACGCGGTGCCGCCGGCGTCCACCACCGACGAAGACGGCGAACGCATCGCCGACGCGATGAACGCGCTCCTGGAGTCCGCGCCGTGAACAAGGTCAACCTCGCCGCAGCGTTCGCCCGATTCCACGAGCATTGGAGCCCCAAGATCGTCGGCGACGTCAACGACAGTCACGTCAAGGTCGTCAAGCTGCGCGGCGAGTTCACGTGGCATCACCACGAACACGAGGACGAACTCTTCCTCGTCGTGCGCGGCAGGTTGCGCATGCAGTTCCGCGACCGCACGGTGGAGCTCGACCCCGGCGAGTTCATCGTCGTACCGCGCGGAGTCGAACACTGTCCGGCCGCCGACGAAGAGTGCCACGTGTTGCTCTTCGAACCGAAGTCGACGCTCAACACGGGCAACGTCCAGGACGAACGAACCGTCGAGCGGCCCGAACGGCTCGCTGGGCCCGAGCGACCCGAGCCGCTCGAGCGACCCGAGTGACTCGAGCGCTGGACGCCGCTCCGAATCGGCGAGCCGCGAGCGTTTTCGACGTGCACGGACCGTCATGTTCGGCAGCGCGACCGTTCGCAGAGCTTCTGCTAGCTTCGGAGGGATGTTCGCCACGCGCGCGCTCTGCTGCTGCATCGTTGCCGCGACACTCGTCGCGTGCGACGCGCGAACGCAACTCGACCGCCGTCCCAACGTGCTCGTCGTCCTGATCGACTCGATGCGCGCCGATCACGTCGGTTGGCTCGGTTACGACCGACACGAGACGACCCCGCGACTCGATCGGCTCGCGAACGAAGCGTTCGTCTTCACCGACGCGTCCTCGACGGCGAGCGCCACACGACCGTCCGTGCCTTCGATCTTCACGGGCAGCTATCCGGCGCAACACGGGCTCTACGGACGCGAGGGCGACGAGACGGCACCGCTCGCGGACGAAGCGTGGACCCTTGCGGAGTCCTTCGCCGCGAACGGCTGGCGCACCGGCGCGTTCGTCTACAACCCGCAGCTCGCCGCGGGCAACGGCTTCGAGCAGGGCTTCGAGCACTACGAACAGCGCGAGATGGACGCGGCCGAGCTCTGCGAACGTGCCGACGCATGGCTGTCGACGCTCGATGGCGAACCGTTCTTCGCGTACCTGCACTTCCTCGACACGCACACGCCGTATTCGATCCCGCCGGAAGCCGCGAGCCGCTTCGCGCCGCTTGCGCAAGTCGAGAAGTTCCAAGGAACGCAGTCGTGGGCCGTGATGACCGAGATCGATCGCCGCGAACTGCCGAGCGACGATCCCGAACTCGACGCGCTGCGCGCTCTCTATGACGGCGCGCTGCGCCACGTCGACGACCAGCTCGCGCTCCTCTTCGACGAACTCGCCCGCCGCGGCGAGTGGGACGACACGATCGTGTGCGTGCTCGCCGATCACGGCGAGGACTTCATGGAACGCGGACGCATCGGGCACGGGCACGGGCTCTGGCAGACCATGCTGCACGTGCCATGGCTGCTGCGCGTTCCGGGTGTCGCCGCGCGACGCGTGGAGACGCCGGTGAGCCTGATCGACGTGTTCGCGACGCTGCACGCGGCCGCCGGACTGCCGGTGCCGGCGGCGCAGGAAGGCATCGATCGCACGAGTGCGCCCGACGCACGACGACCGATCTACGCCGAGCTCAAGGACGATCGTTCGTACTTGCAGGCGTTTCGCGTGGGTGACCGCAAGTTGATCCGCCGCTTCGCCGGCGCGCACGGTTCCGAGGACGGCGCCCCGTTGCGCCGCGAGGACGTCGCCGAGCTCATTCGAACCACCGACACGCCTGCCGGCGGCCTCTACGATCTCGCCGACGACCCTGGCGAGAAGCGACCCGTCTTCGAAGGGCCCGCATTCGACGAGTTGCAGGACGCCTGTTCGAGATTCGGTCGCGATCTGCTCGAGCGCGTCCACTATCAGCACGGCGAGCGGCGCAAACTCCCGGCCGAAGAACTGGAACGACTGCGCCAGCTCGGCTACTGACGCACGCGACTCGCTCAGGGAGCGCGCGTCGACACTCGCCAGCCGACCGTCAAGGGTTCGATCTCCCGCACCGACTCGACGTCGAGTCGGAACTCGACCCGAGCGGTCGTGTCGTCGCACTCGAGGACCTCGGCGGCGTCGTAGCCGTGCTCGGACTTCAAGTGGAACTCCATGCCCGGGCGCACCCCCGCATTGCGGCCGACGTTGAGCACGGCGAGCATCGGACGGACGAGCTTCTTCTTCGACTCGGGCTCCGTCGGAGGCACCACTTGGATGAGCTCACCTTCGATCGGCGCGTCGAGCAGCCACTCGCGATACGCATCGGGCACGGTCGGCAACCCGTTCGGCGTCGACTTGCCTCCGGCGTCCTGGCGGAAGAGGAAGCGCGGCTCGGCAGCTTCGCGCCCGGCATTCACGGCATTGCAGAACGCCTGCATCTGCACCTTGGGCACGAGATAACGCCGGGCGCCCCACGGAATCGGCACCAGGTCCTCGTCGAGGGCCGGGAACTCCCGATCGCCCACGCGGCGTGGGACGTTCTGCGCGGGGTCGATCGCGGGCTCGATCTGGATGCGCGTCGGCTTCGCCGACAGCACTGCACCGTGGTTGACGTCCTTCGAACCGTCTCGCGCGGTGCGGAAGTAGACGAAACCCGCGGCCGGAGAGAGCGTCAGACGCGCCGTCGCGCCGTCGGCTTCGTCACAGCCGTACTGCCCCGCCCACGCGTGGGATTCCAACTCGGCGAGCTCGTGTTGGATGCGCGACAGGCGCTCGTCCGCGAGCGGCATCACGCTGTCGCGCAGGCGCTCGGCGCTCGGTCCGAGATCGCCCGGAGTGACGCTCTGGCCGCGCACCGCGGCGTTCGAGTCGAACGACGGCAGATTGAGGACGACGACGGCGGCGAGCACGAGCAGCACGAGCGCCGCGATGGCTGATTTCCAGGAACGCACGGGAGATGGGTGAACTCTCTAGGCTATCACCCGTCCTTGCTACGAGTCGACGCAGCGCAACGCGAGTCGGAAAGAACTTCCGCCGTCACTTCACGTAGCCGAGTTGCTTGAGCTCCTCGATGGTCTCCGGCGTGAGCTCGACCTGAGAATCCGCGCCGTACCGAACCGTGAGCTCGTCGCATTCCTGAACGTGACGGTCGAGCAATCCGCGCAACTCGCCGAGCCGTCGGGCGTGATCCGGGTGCTGAGCGAGGTTCTTCTGCTCCTTGGGATCGTTGCTGCGATCGTAGAGCTCCTCCGTGATGCCCGTCGGAGTGTGGTTGCGCAGGTACGTCCACGTCCCGAGTCGGACGGCGCGCACCATCCGTGCGGGCGTCTTCGGCTTGTCGGGTCGATCGATGTTGTTCCAAGCGAGCACCGTCTCGCTGAAGATCGGCCTCGGCTCGGAACGCCCGTCGAGTGCGGGCTTCAACGAGCGACCTTGGACTTGCTCCGGGGACCCGAGTCCGAGCAGATCGAGCAGGGTCGGCATCACGTCGATGGTGCCCACGGGCTCGGCGATGCGCGCGCTCGCGCGGCCAGGGACGCGCAGCACGAACGGGACGTGCGCGAGTTCTTCCCACAGGCCGCCGAAATGCTCGAACTGCCCGTGCTCGAGGAACTGCTCGCCGTGATCGCTGACGAGCACGAAGAGCGTCTTCTCCCACACACCTGCGGCGCGCAGCGCGTCCACGATCTCCTTCACGGCGTCGTCCGCGTAACGCACTTCGCCGTGGTAGAGCGCTTGGAGGTGCTCGAGATCCGCGGGGTCGCGCGGGTTCGCCGTCGACCAGAAGTGGAAGTTGCGCTTCGACCCGCCTTCGGGGACCGCCAGGTCGAGTTCGGCCCGGTCGGAGATGATCTTGCCGCGATAGCCGGGATTGAACTCGCGATTCCACGGCGCCGGCGGCACGTACGGTCCGTGAGGGATGAACGTGTGCAACAGAAGGAAGAAGCGCTTCGACGAGTTCGCGGCGATCCACTCGCGCGCTCGCGTCGAGTCGAAGAGCGGCCCCGCGTTGCCGTTCATGCCGTTCGCGGCCGTGTCGTCGAAGACGTCGAAACCGCGCGCGAAGCCGATCTCGCCCGCGACGTTGCCGCCGCCCGTGAACGCAGCCGTCGCGAAGCCGGCGTTGCGCAGCACCGCGGCGAGCGTCTGCACGCGCGGGTTGAGTTGCAAGCGCGCGATGCGCCGCGCGTCGCCGCTCTGTTTCGCTTGCTCGAGCACGACGTCGACGTTGCCGACGCGGTGCACGCTCGGGTAGAGCGACGTCAGCATCGTCATGTGCGACGGCGACGTGACGCCGGCCTGCGTGATCGCACGTTCGAACACGATGCTCTCCGCCGCGAGCGCGTCGATCGTCGGCGACGTCTTGCGCGTGTTGCCGTAGGTGCCGAGCGCGTCGGCGCGCAACGTGTCGATCGAGAAGAAGACGACGTTCCACTCCGAGTTCGGCGGAGCAGGCTTCACCGGTGCGCCCGCGGCGGTCGCTTTCGGTTCGTCGCCGCCGGAGCACGCCACGAGCCCGAGGAGGAACACGATCGCGATTTGGAGGACTCCGCGTGTCATTGAGGCGCCATCCTACGCGACGGAGACGACGCACGTTCCTGGGTCGGGAGCACCCGCAGCGTTTGGACGGTCGGCGTGCAAACTCCGCGGCGCCGCGCGTCTTCCCTGACGGGGTGCGCTTGAATCGGTCTCGCGATCCGGCGCACGGGCTCGTGCAGATCGCACTCCCAAACTCAACCGGCGTCGTTCGCGCGGCTGGTGCCGCAACTCTTCGGCACCGTCGCCGCGGACGCCCGCGGCAAATGGATGATCCACGCTCTGCCGCCGGGCCAGTATTCCGTTGCCGCGGCCGGACCCGGCCCCGTGCGTTTCGTGGTGCCTGCGGAGGGGCCGGTCTCTCTCGAGCTCGCGTTGCGCTGACCCGCAACCCGGCGTTCGGTCAATCGCGGGCGCGCCAGGCGGAGATCGCGAACGCGAGCCAACCCGCGATCATCGCGACGCCGCCGAACGGCGTGATCGCGCCGACCCACTTCGGCGAACCGAGCGTCAACGCGTAGAGCGTGCCCGCGAAGATCAGCGTGCCAACGAGGAAGAGCCACGCGGCGAGTCCGCTGCACTTCGTGCGCGCCTGGTACAGACCGAACGCGACGAGGCCGAGCGCGTGCAACGCGTGATAGAGCACTCCGGTGCGCCACGTCTCGAGCATCTCGGGCTCGACGAGCTTCTTCAGACCGTGCGCGCCGAACGCGCCCGCTGCGACGGCGATGCCGCCGAGCAACGCGCCGATCGCGATCCATCGATTCGAGTTCATGACTGCTCCTTCGGGGGCCCCGGCGGATCGTCCCGCGGAGGCTCCAAGGCTCCGGCGATCTGTGCGCCGAAACCGGTGTCCGTGCCCTGTTCGCCGCGCGCGAGCCGGCGCAGGCGTTCGTCGATCTCTCGCGCGCGGCCGACGCGCTCGCGCACGAGCTCCTCGATGCGCTTCTCGAGCTTGCGCTCCGACAGCGCGTGCAAGCCGAGCTGCGGCCATTCGTCCTCGGGCAACAGCCGCTCCACCAAGCGCGCGAGCTCCGGCGGCAAACGTCGAATCGTCGCGTGGATGCGGTCGTCCTCGTGCTCGCGTGCGGCCCGCGCGCGCCACGCGAGGCCGACGATCACCTGCACGAAACCGAACGCCCACACGGCGCTCGTCGCAGGGAAATCGAGGCCCTCGGTCGCGGGGAACATCAGGTCGTCCGCGGTGAACGAACCGATCGTGATGTGTTGGAAGTCGCCGAGGAAGTCGTCGGGCAGCCGTGAGATCAGCGGCACTTCGATCGTCCCGACCTGGAACTCGCCGCGGCTCGCTTGGAACGTCAACCACAGGCGGAAGAGCAGCATCACCGCAAGCGAGATCACCGCCGCCGGCGTCACGAAGAGCCCGGGCGCGGCGCGCGTGCGCGCGAAGAGCCACGTGAGCAGCGCGAGCTCGACGAACATCCATGGACCACCGGGCACCAGGACGCCACCGACGACGAACGCGACGCCGAAGAGCGATCCGAGCGTCCCCCACCAGCCGAGTGCGTCGCGCGGCAGCGTCGCACGTCGCGCGACCAACGCCGTCGCGAAGAGCGCGACGAAGAGCCCCATCGCCACGCCACCGTAACCGGTGCCGTGCACGCGCCGCAGCGTGTCGAGCTGCACGCCGAGCAAGACCCCGCCCGCCGCGATCATCGCCGTGGAGAGCGCGAGCTCGAGCTCGTTCGAGCGCTCACGCGTCATCGCCAGCTCGCGGTTCACGACCCGCACGCTCCGTCGATCTCCGGGAAGAGCCGCGCGGACTCCTCCGCGAGCCCGACGAGGAAGTCGCTCTCGTCGAGCAGCACGGCGAACGCGCGCGGCGTGTTCTCCGCGAGCGCGCGGCCGAAATCGGTCGCCGCGGGAGCCCGCGAACGCGTCAGCGAGTCCGCGAAGACCCGCGCATGCGATTCGGCAGCCGCGTCGGTGCCGAACACCGGACCGTCGACCACTTCACGCGTCACGCGGGCCCACAGCGCGAACGCGGCGCGGGCGGGCTCGGCGAGCAGCGGATCGTTGGCGCTGACCGGCGCCCAGGTCTCGAGCCACTGCTCGAGCAATCGCGCGAGCTCGAGCGCGTCGGCGTTCCCATCGAGCACGCCGACCTTCCACTCGGTGCGGCGCGCGAGTTCGAAGACGAGCGCGAGGGCGGTCAGCCCCTCCTCGGCCTTGCCGCGCGTCAACTCGCCGATCAGGAGCACCGTTTCGGCGCCGCGCGAGCTCGCGCTCCACTCGGCGAATCGCGGACAGTCGACGATCTCGAACGGCCGCTGATAACACCGTTCCCAACGCTCGCGATGTTCGGGCTCGATCCAGAGCCATCGGCCGTCGATGCGCGTGCGGCCCGCGCGCGAGAGCAACTGCATCGGTTCCGGAATGGTCGGTGCCGCGGATTCGGCCGGCGTTCGTCCGCCGATCCGCTGTCCGAGCCCGCGCACGTACACGGCGAGCACGAGAAGGATCGCGCCCACCGCGATCCACGTCCTCGTCACCCATCGTGCGCCGTTGACCGCCATGTCGTTCGTCCGAGCCAGGAGAGTGTCGCGCGGTGACGGACGCGTTCAAGCCCGGAGAGCCGTACGCCCGGCGATCTGGACGCGCGGACATCCGTGCGCCGCAACGACGGCGCGGCCGGTCGGACGCAGCGTGTCCGGCCGGCCGCGCAGAGTTGGCCACGACGTCCGCGCTACTTGCCGTCGAGGTAGCCGAGCTCGCGGAGAACGTCGGGTGTCGCGCCGTTCAGCCGCTGCCGCAAGCAGCCGCGCAGCTCGACTTCGAGCGCGGCTCGACGCGCGTCGAGCTCGGCGAGCTCGCCCGTGCGGCTCAGGTACTCGAGCTCGGCGCGCCGGCACTCGATGCGCCGCAGGTCGTCGAGTCGCCGATCGCACGGGTCGACGTTCGCCAGACGCGCGACGATCAGCTCGCGGCTCTTCACGACGAGCGCGACGAACTCGTCGAACTCCGGATCGTGCAGCTCGCGCGCGAGCTTCTGCGCTTCTTCGATCAACCGATCGAGCGAGTCGCCGTTCGCGTGCACCGAGCGCCGCAGGAACTCCGCGTACTGCGCGACGAGCACCGCGCGACGGTAGCCCGGGCTGGTCGCCGCATAGGCACCGGCGACGCTCTTCGCCGTCACGGCGTGCGCGCTCTCGTGCGCTTGCTCCGAGGCGCCTTCGCCGCGCGGGTCCTTCCAGCGCAAGCGCACCGTCGCGAGCGGCCCGTCGCCGCGCGAAGCAGTGGGAACGAGCTCGTAGAGCGCGATCACTTGGTGCCCTGCGCCGACTTCGCCGGCGTCGACCGCGTCGTTGCGGAAGTCCTGGTCCGCGATCGCGCGGTTCTCGTAGCCGAGCAAGCGATAACGCTCGACTTGCGCCGGATCGAACTCGACCTGCACCTTGACGTCGCGCGCGATCGGTTGGAACGCGCCGGTGAAGTTGTCGACCAACGCGCGTTTCGCTTCCGCTGCGTCGTCGACGTAGTTGCAGAGTCCGTCTCCGCGGTCGGCGAGCTGCTCGAGCAAGCCGTCGTTGTGGTTCTGCATGCCGACGCCGATCGTGTTGAGGTAGATGCCGGCCTTGCGCTGGCTCACGACGCGCTCGAGCATCGCGTTCGGGTCGGTGATGCCGACGTTGGCGACTCCGTCGGTCAGGAGCACGACGCGGTTCTGCGCATTCGAGTCGAGATGCGCGAACGCTTGCTCGTAGCCAAGTCGCAAGCCGGCCTCGGTGTTGGTGCTCTGCAACGGCTCGAGCGGCTGCAACGCTTGCTCGATCGCGAGGCGGTTCTTCGCGGACGTCGCCGGCAGGACGAGCGTCGCGTCGTTCGAGAACGCGACGATCGCGACCGAATCGCGCGCGTCGAGCTGTGTCACGAGCAGGCGCAGCGAGTCCTTGACGAGCTCGAGCCGCTGGCCTTCGCGCATCGAGCCCGACACGTCGATCACGAACGTCAACGCGACCGGCGTGCGTTCGCTCTTCGAGATCTCCTTGCCGCGGATCGCGACACGCAGCATCCACGCGTCGGACGTCTCCCCGAACAGCGACGGCGCGACTTCGGTCTCGATCGCGAACGTGCCCTTCTCAGGCGCCTTGACGTCGCCCTTGAAGTAGTTGAGGAACTCCTCGGTGCGGACCGCGGCCTTCTCGGGCAGGTAGCCCGAAACGAGGTAGTTGCGGGCGAGCGCGTAGCTCGCCGTGTCGACGTCGACCGAGAACGTCGAAAGCCGATCGACGCGCGGGAACTCGTAGCCGTTGTCGCCCCACACGCGGAAGTACATGTCGCGCGGCCGCTCGTTCGGCAGCCGACGACAGCCGCCGAGGAGCGCGTCGATGCGCGCTTCGATCGTCTGCGGATCGGGCACGACGACGAACTCGTTGCCGAAGAGCGCCACCTGTCCGCCGCGCTCGAAGCGATCGTCGCCGGCGGCGCGGCTGGAGTCCTTCGCCGCTTCCTCGTTCGTCGCGTCCGTGAGCGCGGCGCGCAAGAGCAGCGAGTCCTCGGCTTCGCCTGCTTCGCGTTCCTCGGCCTTCGGCGCGCCGGGAGGCACGCTGTCGCCCGCGCCTTGGTAGCGATACCGGCTGGCGTCGCCCGACGCGTCGGTCCCGCTGCTGCCGGGCGCGGCCGGCGCGCCAGGTCCCGGCGACGCGGGTCCGTTGGACCTCGCCTTCTCACCCGCAGTCCCAGGCCGCGCGCCGAGACCGAGCGAAGTGCCGACGTACGGCTGTGTCTCCGCCGAACTCGGCGACTGCGCGACGAACACGCCGCCCGAGAGAGAGTCGAGACTGTAATCCTCGGTTCGCTTCAGGAGATTCTCGGCGAGTGAGCGCTCGAGGTCCCCGAGAAACGCGTCGCGGTCGGCGGGATTCGACGGCTCTTGAACTCGCTCGGACTCCTCCGCGGCCAGCGCGGGCGCAACGGTTGTCGCGGCTCCGCCGTCGAACTCGACGCGTTCGCCGGAAGCGGCACGTCCGAGCACGGCGTCGGTCTTGGCTTCGGCAGGCGTGGCGTCGTTCGAGCCGCCCGTGTACCCGAGCTCACGCAGCTCGCGCGCATCGTCGCGATCGAGCCGCGCGACTTCGACATTCGGGGCGTGCGTGCGGGCCGCTTTGCCGAGTTCCTTGGACGCCGACGCTTCCGGCGCGGCCGCCGTCGCCGGCAGCGCACGTTCGCGAACGGCAACGTCGCGCGCTTCGAACGTCCGCCACGCGATCCAACCTGCGGAGCCGAACACGACGAACGACGCCGCGATGCGGAAGCCGGGATGCGCATGCCAGGGACGGCGTCGGCGGCGCGCTAGCGCCTGCTCGAGCTCGCGCTCGGCGATCGGGGCGAGCCGTTCGCCGTCGGTCAACGCGCCTTGGAAGAGTCCGATGGTCGCTTCGAGCCGCTGTTTCTCGGCGCGCAGCTCCGGCGACGTCGCGAGCGCGCGTTCGACTTCGGCGCGTTCTTCGTCGCTCGCTTCGCCGAGGACCACGGCGCAAAGCAGTTGGTGCAGTCGATCCCCTTCGTTCGGGATCGCGCGGCCTTCGAAATCGTTCGTGTCGGCGTTCATGGCTCCACCTCAACCGTTCGCACGCGATGCACGCACTGCGCTCTTCGCCGTCGCCGGTGCCGCGGCATCGACGAGAGGCGCGAGCGAGACCGACAACGCCTTCAACCCTTCGCTCACCAGCCAGCCGACCGTGCCGATCTTCTTGCCGGTGATCTCGGCGATCTCCTTGTAGGAGCGTTCGCCGAGCAGTCGCAGCACGAGCACCTCGCGTTGATCGGAGGGGAGCTTTGCGAGCTCGCGCTCCACCGCGGCGCGCGTGTCGAGTTCTTCGGCGAGTTCGCCGCTCGAACGCCCGTCGCGGGAGACGTCGCGAGTCGCCACCGACTCTTCGCGTGACCGTCGCCGCGTTTCGGATCGAAGCGTGTCCATACACAAGTTCCGCGTCACCTTGTGCAGCCAGGAACGCAGGTGCGCTCGCTCGAGCGACTCGTTCCCGCGTGCCTCGTCCGGAATCGCCGGCGGCTTCTCGAGCAAGCGAAGGAACGCTTCCTGCACCACGTCCTCGTACGCTCCGCGCTCACCGAGCAACGCTCGGGCGTGACGCAAGAGCACCGCTTGGTGGCGGTCGAGCAAGGACGTGAGCGCGGTCGAGTCCCCTCGTTCGAGGGCCGCGAGCAACGTGCCGTCGGAGGGTTGGTCCATGGCTGCGTGCGGGGTGCTGGAACGCCGGTTCCGCGCGGGATCTTGGCAGAAATCGGCGAGCACCGGCACGCAGGGGTCGGAAAGACCTGCCGCCGCTCGTGGTGGTCGCCGTCTGGCGGAAACGCTGACGTCCGGTCCGGACGCGAGCTCACAGTCGGAGGGTGAACCGCAATCCGGCGCTCGATCCGGCGCCTTCGCCGCCGTCCGGGTCGCGGTACCACAACTGGACGAACACTTCGTCCCCAGGTCCGAAGCTCGGTGACGCGTGCTCGGCGAAGTACGCACCGAAATCGAACGAGAATGCGCCGGAACAATCGACACCGTGGGCCGAACCGCCCGCGTCACCGAGGTGGATGCGATCGCTGGGACCGCCCACGCACAAACGACCGCCTAGGAACGGTACGTCGAGTGCGCGCGGACCGAACCAGAACGTACCGGCGACATGGTTGCGGAGCGCTTGGGCGACGACCAAGAAGTGTGCGTCCGCGCCGAGCGACGGGCAGCCGCTCCCGTGCACGCGTGGCTCGCAACCCGCGGAATCGACCTTTGCCGTACAGTAGGTCGTCGGAGCTGCGTCGACCCCGCGGAGGACGGCGAGTTCGGTCACTGCGCTCTGACACGCCAGTTCGACCACGCCGTCACCGGTCACGTCGGCGGCGAGCGCGTACTTCGCGCTGCCCGCGCGGTACGAGCGCGGTGGATCGAAACGCCCGTCGCGTCGAGCACGCAACACGGCGAGACCTTGGTTGCCCGAGAGAACGACATCGGAGCATCCGTCACCGTCGACGTCGGCGAGTCGCAGTTCGTTCAGGTCGGGCGCGGACGTGGACGGCAACTCCGAGAAACTGCCGTGTCCATTGCCGCGCGCGACGGTCAGCATTCCCGAGCCGAAGTGGACGAAATCGAGCGCGTGATCGCCGTCGACGTCACCGACGGCGAACGAAGGCTGATTCTGGTGCGCCGGCCAAGTCGTCCACGGCGCGAGGCGTCCCCCGCCGTCGTTGCGCCAGGTGCGCACTTCGTCGACACCTGGGCTCCTGCGCCGTACGGCGACGTCCACGTGTCCGTCGGAGTCGAAATCGCCGAGCTGGGCGGAGTACGAGGATTCGGGCACGGCGTGGACTTCGTTCGGCGCGAACAGGCCGTACGCGTCGCCTTGCATCGTCATCAAGCGGCCGAGGCCGCCGAAACCGCTCGACAGGACCACGGCGTCGACGTGACCGTCGCCGTCGAGGTCTCCGAGTTGGAAGTCGGAGCCTTCGAACGGCAACGGAGAATCGGTCGCGGGCTCGAACCCACCGGCGCCGGAGGCCAAGCGCACCCGCAGGTTCTTCAGGCTGCTGTCCAGACACAGGAGGTCCGCTCGGCCGTCGCCTTGCAAGTCAGCGGCGGCTCGCACCCCGCGGTCGGACGACCACGCGTGCCAAGTGCTGACGAAATCGCCGAAGCCGTCGTTCTCGAGCAGCGTCGTGCCGCCGTACTGCACCTGCGACACCGCGAGGTCGAGATCGCCATCGCCGTCGAAGTCGCCGGACGTGACGTGATCGAACGAATGCGTCAGTTTGGTCGCGCGCGGAGACACGAATCGGCGCGACGAGGACTGCGTGACGAACGCCAAGGAGCGCGTGACTGCATGCGCGAGCACCAGGTCCGGCAATCGATCGCCGTCGACGTCGTGCACGATCGGTCGATGGACGCTGCCGACGCCGATGGCGCGCGCTTCCTCCACGAAAGTCCACGCCCCAGCTCCGAAGCGAACGCCGCACGAGGCGCCTGCGTTCCACACGTAATCAAGCCACCCGTCCCGATCGACGTCCGCCAGACTCGCCTTGGCCGCGAACGGAGAGACCGTCACGCTGCTCTCGAGCGTGAATCTGCCGCTCGCACTTCCACTCAGGAAGTACACCACACCGTCGAACTTCGAGCGTACCGCGGCGTCGACGAACCCATCTTGGTCGACGTCCCCGAGCTCGAACTCGGCGAGCAACGCCGAGCCGAACCAGGAGTGGACGGGAGCTCTGAAGCCGCCGCTGCCGTCCCCGGCGTGCCACGACAGGCGCGGTCCGTCCAAGACCACGATGTCCAGGTGCCCATCGCGGTTGCAGTCTGCGACTTCGACATCCGCCGGAATTGGCGGCGTCGTTAGCGAGACCGTCGGCGTGAAAGTGCCTGCACCGTCGCCTCGGTAGACCTGAAGCTCGTCGATCGCGGTGACGGCGACGTCGATGGCGTCGTCGTGATCGAAGTCGCCGATCGCGAGCACTCTTCCGGCCACACCGAATGCGCCGCTCGGCACGAAACACCCATGGCCGTCCCCACGCGCGAAGGCCACGCCGACATTCGGCCCGCTCGTGAGCACGTCGAGTCGGCCGTCGCGGTCGACATCGCAGAGCTCTGCGTCCTCCACGACCGACTGCAACATGCTCGGCGTCGACAACGTGAACGCTCCGTTGGGCCGATGCAGCGCCACGACGACGCTCGACGACGTCTGGTCGTCGTCGAACACCACCAAGTCAGGCCGTCCGTCGGCGTCGACGTCGCCGGCGAGCACGACCGAGGCACGCAATGCGCAACCGAACTCCGCGCCGGCATGGTCGACCGAACACGTGCTGCCATCACCGCCGACGACCGAGAGCGCGAGAAAGTGCGCGACGAATACCATGCTGTCTCCTCCCTCTCGCGGGTGGCAGCAACAAGCAAGCCCGCCGTCCCGGGGCGACTCGGCCGCGCGCGCCCCGAGGCCGCAGTGCTTGCGTGCTCGTCCAGTCGAGCGGATCCGCGCTCCGACGCCGCGATGGTTGCGCGCGGGATTCTCCGCGCCCATGATCCGCGGCCCGTGACGACGAACTTCGATCCCAACGCCGCCGCGTCGCCTTCGAGCGGCATCTTCGGACTCAACTCGACGCTCGACGAAGCCGCCGTGCAGGTGCTGCCGGTGCCGTTCGACGCGACGGCCTCGTATCGCAAGGGCGCCTGGAAAGGCCCCGACGCGATCTTCCGCGCGTCGAAGCAAGTCGACCTCTTCGACCTCGCCACCGGTCGGCCCTACGAAGCGGGCATCGCGATGCTCGACGCCGATCCGGGCGTGCAGAAGCGCAATCGCGAAGCGTCGAAGCTCGCCGACCGCGTCATCGCCGCGGGCGGCGTGGTGACCGGCAAGCCCCCGCTCGAGAAAGCGCTGGCCGAGGTCAACGCGCTCGGCGCGGAAGTGAATCAACGCGTGTACCGTGCCGCGAAGTCCGCGCTGGAGTCGGGGAAGCTCCTCGCGCTCGTCGGCGGCGACCATTCGACGCCGTTCGGCGCGATTCGCGCGGCGCTCGAGCGTTACCCCAAGCTCGGCGTGTTGCACTTCGACGCGCACGCGGACCTGCGCGTCGCCTACGAAGGCTTCGAGTGGTCGCACGCGTCGATCATGGAGAACGTGCTCCGGCGGCTCCCGCTCGCGAAGCTCGTGCAGGTCGGCATCCGCGACTTCTGCGAGGACGAGTTCGACTTGATCCGCGCGTCGAAGGGCCGCGTCGCGACATTGTTCGATCGTGATTGGCAGAACGCAAAACTCGAAGGCCGCGACTTGAAGCGCGTCGTCCGTGAACACCTCGCCAAGCTGCCGCGCGACGTGTACGTCTCGTTCGACATCGATGCGCTCGATCCGACGTTGTGCCCGAACACCGGCACGCCGGTGCCCGGCGGCCTCTCGTGGGGCGAGACGATGTTCTGGCTCGACGAACTCGTCCGCGCGAAGAAGCGTGTCGTCGCGCTCGACCTGAACGAAGTGAACCCGGGTCCCGACGACGACGGCGAGAGCGACAGCTTCGACGCGATGGTCGGCGCGCGTCTGCTCTACCGGATGATCGCAACGGCGCTCGCGACGCGGCGTTGACCCCCATGCGCGCCGCCGAGTTCCGCCGCCTCGCGCTCGCGCTGCCCGAAGCGGTCGAAGCCGACCACCACGGTATTCCGTCGTTCCGCGTCGGCGGGAAGATCTTCGCGACGCTGCCCCAACCGACCCACGCGCACCTCTTCGTCGACTCCGAGGAGGTCGATCGCGTGGTCGAGGCGGCGCCGACGTCCTGCAGCGAACTCTGGTGGGGCAAGAAGCTCGCCGGCGTGCGCGTCGAGCTCGCCACAGCGGACCGGAAGCTCGTGGTGCACCTGCTCGACCTTGCGTGGCGCATGCGGGCGCCGAAGAAACTGCTGCGCGGTCGCGACGGCTCCGGCTGAGCGCCGGGCCCGTGACGCGGAGCCCGAAATCCTCTGCGCCGGTCGCCGTAACGGTCGGCCTCCCTTTTCGAGGAGGCCACCATGACCGACGCACCCCCGCCCGCCGCTGAACAGCCCGCCGATTCCACGCCGCGGCCCGAGAAGCCGCTCGAGGTCAAGGCCGAGCCTTTCGACGCGAAGCGCGAGGCCGGTCAACGCGTGTACGACGCGCCGCCGCCGAAAACCGCGCCGCCGCCGCCGCCGAGCTCCGGCCCGACGCACGCGACGCCGCCGCGCGAACCCGAGCGCAGCTCGAGCACCGGTTGGTCGGTGTTCGCACACCTCGCGACGCTGGTCGATTTCTGCCTGCCGTGGATGCTGATCGCGTGGGTGCCGCCGCTCGTGATCTGGCTCCTCAAGAAGGACGAGAATCCGGAGATCGAGTACCACGCTCGCGAGGCACTCAACTTCCAACTCAACGTGATCTTCTGGGCGCTCGCGGCGTTCCCGTTGATCTGCGCGCTCGGGCTCGGGCTCCTGATCATCGCGGTGCTGCCGTTCGTGAAGCTCGTCATGGTTCTCATCGCCTCGATCCGCGCCGCGGACGGCCAGCGCTTCCGCTATCCGTTCATCCTGCGTCTGGTCTGACGACGACGTTCCGCTCTACACGACGCCCGCCGAGTTCGACGCTCGGTGGGCGTCCGTCGTTTCGGACGAGGAAGCGAGGGCCACGCTGTCCGGATCAACGGCTGACGACGAGCTCGCCGCGCGTGCCGAGCACGATCCACCGCCGCTCCCCGGTGCGGCCGGAGTACACGCGCACCTGGCCACGTTCGTGCGATCGCGTGTTGTCGTCGCCGACGGCGAAGTCGCCGACTCCATCACCGTCGAGATCGCCGAGCGCTTCGATGGAGTGGCCGAATCGCCAGAGCTCCAGGTCCGCAGCGCGGACCGTGTAGAGCTCGCGTCCATCCGCACCCGAGTGGACGATGACGCAGCCCGCGCTCACGTGAATGGAAGCGAAGCCGAGCGCCACGTCGTCGACGCCGTCGTCGTCGACGTCGCCAAGATTCGCCCAGGCGGAAATCGGCAGAGGCTCGCGCCCGGCGTCACTCGGCACGGTGAACGGTCGCACCTCGACGAGGTTGCCGGTCGGTAGCGCGTAGCGGCGAACGTAGCTCGAGCCGAGCAACCACAGGTCCGGTGCGCGCTCGCACGCCGCGGCGGAAACGACGAGCGCTCCGCGGGTGTCGGCGAGCGCTTCGTCGATGACGTCCGGCAGCGAGACGCGCAGCCCGTCGAGCCCGCGATACAGCCGCGCGCCCCAACCCGCGAAGTCCCCGGCGCTGGCGACGAGCAGTTCGCCCGCGCCGCCGCGGTCGATGCCGATGCCGATGCCGATGCCGGTGCCAATGTCGACGTCGATGTCGATGTCGCGTAGTCGCTCGACGCGCATGGGGCGCGCATCGCCAGGACAGGGGAGTTCCCCGAGAGGCTCGCCGTCGGTGCCCGAGAAGAACGTGACGCGCCGCATGCGCGGGGCGCCGACCGCGAAGTCGTCGTGCTCGTCGCCATCGAAGTCGCCGACGTTGGCGACGCACGCGCCGAACTCCGAGGCGACTCGATCCGACGCGACCCCGAAGATCCGCGCGCCCGTCGCGCCGCTGAACACGACTGCGCTGCCGTGCGCACGGCTGCCACGGCCGGGGATGCCCACGACGCACTCCGGGACGTCGTCGCCGTCGATGTCGGAGAGCGCGGCGACTGCCGCACCGAAACGATCTCCCGCTTCGTCGCCACTCACGCTGACGAGCACGGCGCCACGCGCGCCGGAGATCGCCCATGCGCGACCGATGCGATCGGGTACGAACCCGTGCCCTTCGCGGCCTTCGTCGGCGACCCAGAAGTCCGCCGCCCGATCGCGATCGAGGTCGCCGGCGGCCGCGATGACCGGCACGAGCAAGGTGCGGTCGTCGTCCGTGAACCGACCGGCCGCGCCGACCGCGCACAGCAGCAAGGCGCTGAACGGGAGCATCACGACCTGCTGGACACGACGGCCCGAAACGCAACGCGATGATGCGGCGCCGAGGACCGGTGTTGGTGTCCGTGGACAGGTGTCGGCTCGCTGGAGCACACGTCGGCCAGCCGTGCCGCATCCAGCGGAACGCGCGGAGGGCGCGCGGACTACCGCATGACGAGCATGCCCGCGATCGCGCCGCCTCCGCCGAGGGTACAGCCGAGGTCTTCGCAACCGGTCGGGCACGACGGCGGAGTGCAGCCGCACGCATCGTCGAGCGGCAGGCAGCCTTCCGGCGTGCACGGCGGCCCGCCGGAGGTGTTCGGCGTGCAGCCAGTGAAACACATCGTGTCCCACGTGCCGCCGAGTCGAATCGGACGTTTGAGCATCTTCGCGAGCTCGTCGTCGGTCGGCGGCATGATGGGCCGGCCGTTCTCGTCGACCCAGACGCTGAACGCGAAGCGGCGAGAATTCTGGTGCAGGACGAGCGCGCCGCTGCCGGTCTTGACCTCGTACACGCGATGCACGAGCTCGCCTTGTTTCGCCCAATCGGCGACGTACGGGAAGAGCGCCTGCATCTCTTCGACCGAGAGCGAAGTGATCGGTGTCGGATCCTGATGCCCAACGGCGCCGGAGCGACAGCTCGACAGTGCGAGCGCGAGTCCGACACAGAGCGATGCGATTCGAGTGTTCATGGGAAGGCGATCCGCGGATCGCAGCTTGGAGCCATCGAAAGCGCGCCTCCCTCGGGCGCGCGAGGACGAAAGCGTAGCGCCGGCCACTTGCGGCCGACACTTCGGCGACGTCGCACGGGTTGCGCGTGCACCAGCCGCGTCGCACGGTCGCCACGATCGCGGACCGAGAACCGCCGCTCGACGAGGAACGAATGCACGGCGTGCCGATCGCCGGCGAGACGCTCGACCGCGCGGTCGCCGATGGATTGTCGCTGCGGTTCGACCGAGGACACGGCGAAGACGCGCAGACGACGCGGGTCGCGTACCGGCGCCTGACGGCGCCCGAGCGGCAACGCGCGGAGTATGCGGGTGTCGTCGCGTCGCTCGACGTCGACGTGCTCCGAGACGGCGTGCTCGTCGCGACCGAACCTGGACCGATCGCGATGCTGGCCGACGTGGAGAACGACTCGGGTTCCGCGGTCGCCGCGCTTCCGCCCGCGCTCGAAACCTCGAGAGCGGAACGAGAGCGTTGGTCGCTGCGCGTGCGCGGCACTGCGGACGGCGTCCTCCAAGTGTGGGAGGCAACCCGGCGTTGGCAGGGTGAAGTGACGCTGCCGGTCGGCGCGTTGCTGGCGCGCGGCAAACGCTGAGGCCGGCCGCGGCGGAATCGCCGGCGCGCTCCGTGTGGCATCACCCGCCGTCGGTACCATCTCGGCGTGAAACGCGTCGAACATCCGCTGATCGCCATCAACGGCGAAATGGTGCCCGGCAAGACTGCGCCGCGGCTCTCGCTCAACAATCTCTACGCCGATGCCGTGCTCAAGGCGGGCGGCGTGCCGCTCGCGATTCCGCCGGTCGGCGGGCCGCGCGACATCGCGCGACTGCTCGACAACGTCGACGGCCTCGTGCTCGGCGGCGGGGACGATTTCGATCTCGAGCGCCTCGGGCTCGGCCGCAATCACCCGAGCGTCACTCCGGTGATGCCGGCGAAGCAGGACTTCGACGTCGAGCTCGTGCGCGCCGCGCTCGAACGCCAGATCCCGATCCTCGGCATCTGCTACGGCATGCAGATCTTCGGCGTCGTCGACGGTGGGTCGCTCCATCAGCACATCCCCGACGACCGGCCGGGCGCGCGCGAGCACCGCGGCAACGTGCTGCACTCGGTCGAGATCGTCGCGGGCACCAAACTCGCGAGTCTCGTCGAAGTGCGTGAGCTGGAGACCGTCTCGAGCCACCACCAAGCCGTCGCGAGCGTCGGGCCGCGCTGGATCGTAAGCGCCCGCGACGACCAAGGCTTGATCGAAGCGATCGAACGGCCCGATCTGCCCTTCTGCGTCGGCGTGCAGTGGCACCCCGAACGTTCGCCGGAGGGCAGCCCGCACGATCGCCTGTTCCGCGGCCTCGTCGGCGCGGCGGGTGTCGCGCGTTCGCGCGAGCTCTTCGCCGTGTCGCGCCGTTAGCGAGGACCACGCGGCGTGGTGACGACGATCACAGTGCGCGGCGAGACGCACGCCGAGCCCGGCTACGCGGTCACGATCGGTGAACGCGTGCTCGACGACGCGCGCACGAAACTCGCCGGCCGTCGCGCCGTGATCGTCACCGATCCGCACGTCCGCGGCTTGCACGCCGCGCGGCTCGCGCTCGACGCGCCGATCGTCGAAGTCGAGCGAGGCGAAGCGGCGAAACGCTTCGCGACGCTCGAGCGCGTCCTCGAGGACTTCGCGCGTCTCGGACTCGGTCGAGGCTCCGTCGTGGTCGGCTTGGGCGGCGGATCGATCGGCGACCTCGCGGGGCTCGCCGCGTCCCTCTACATGCGCGGCCTCGAGCTCGTGCAGTGCCCGACGACGTTGCTCGCGCAGGTCGACGCGTCGGTCGGCGGCAAGACCGCGGTCGATCTCGCCGCGGGCAAGAACCTCGCCGGCACCTTCCACGCGCCGAGCGCCGTGTTCGCCGACACGTCGACGCTCACGACGCTCGCCGACGACGAGTTCCGTTCCGGGCTCGGCGAAGTGCTGAAGAGCGCGCTGCTCGACGGCGAGGAATTCGTCGCACGGCTCGAAACGTCGGCCGACCGGATCGCCCGGCGTGAGCCGCACGTGCTGCACGAGCTCGTCGCTCGCTCGGTGCGCCTGAAATCCGCGATCGTCGAGCGCGATCCGCGCGAGCGGGACGAGCGCAAGGCGTTGAACCTCGGGCACACGTTCGCGCACGCGATCGAACACGTCGCCGGCTACGGCCGCGTGCCGCACGGCGTCGCCGTGGCGGTCGGCGTCGGACTCGCGCTGCGCGCCGGCGGCGCGCAGGAGCTCGCCGACCGCGTCGAGCGGCTCGCGCGCGCGCTCGGGCTCGTCGCGACGCTCGCAGAGCTGCGTACGCACACGCGACTGGACTTGCCGGCGACCGCGCTTGCGCAGTCGATGCAGCTCGACAAGAAGGGTGTCGCACGTTCGCCGCGTTTCGTGTTGCTCGACGCACCGGGTCGAGTGCGCTGGGACCAGTCGCTCGAACCGCGCGTGCTCGAACGCGTGCTTGCCTGAGCTCGCTTTCGAGCGCACGCTTTCGCGCGGAGACGTCCTTTGTCCGAATCGCAATCGCAGCGTCACTCGCACGAGCCGCACGCGGCCGGAACCGGCGCGTCCGCGACCGGCGGGCCTGCAGAGGCGACTCACGGGCATGGCGGGCACGAGCACGCGGGCCACACGCACGACGACGGCGCGCACGACGAGCAAGAGGCCTTCCCGCGGCGCCTGCTCGCTTCGATGGTCGCTGGCGACGAGGACGCGAGCCGCGCCCGCGCGCGCTGGCAGGCCGTGTTCCTCGCGTTCGGACTCGCGATCCTCGCGCTCGCGTTTCCGACGCGCGCGTTGATCGGCGACGGGCCCGACTTCGTGCGTGCGTGCGACGGTGGCGCGTGGTTCGTCGTGCACCTCGCGCTCGCGCCTCTCGCACGCAGCGTCGCGTGGCTGCCGTGGCTCGGGATCGAGCAGGCGTGGTTCATCCTTTCGGCCGCGTGTTGGGCCGTGTGCGCCGTCGCGAGTTGGAAGAGTCTCGTGCGGTACGGCGCACGAGCTCGTGCGGCCTTGATCGCGGCGTGCGTGACGCTCGGCGCGCCGGCGGCGTGGCTCGCCGCGACGCTGCCCGGCGGATCCGCGCCAGGGCTGCTCGGCGCGTGGCTCGTGTTCGGCGCGCTGCTCGACGCGTCGCGCGAGCCCGATCGAGCCGCGCGGCACAAGAAAGTCGCGCTGGCGTTCGGCCTCGCGCTCCTGCTCGACGTGCGGGCGCTCGCGTACTTGCCCGCGATCGTCGCGGAGGCGTGGTCGACCGGGCGCGAACGGGGCGAGGCGCGCCGGCGCGTCGAGCTCCGTTCCGTCGCGGTGCTCGCGCCGCTCGGCGTGCTCGCGGCCGCGTTCGCGCTCGTCGCGATCGGTCTGCCGTCGGAGCCGAGCGGGTGGGCGTTCATTGGACGCGCCTTCGACGTGCTCACCGGCCGCGGGCCCGGCGGGATCGGCTCGCTCTGGCTCGCGCTCTTCGGCCTCGGCACGGCGGCGTTCGGACTGCTGGTGCTGGTGCTTCCGCCGATCGACGCCGAAGAAGCCCGGCCGCCGGTCTGGGTCGCCGTGTGGTGCGTCGGACCGCTCGTGCTGCCGATCCTGACGTGGAACATCGACGCCAAGGCCGTGCTCGTCGCGCTCTTGCCGCCCGCGGCGCTCGGCCTCGCGAGCTGGTTCGCCGATCGTGAATGGAAGGAGCTCGTGCGCTACGCGGTGCTCTTCGTCGCCGGCCAGTTCGCGATCGGCTTCGGCTTCAGCCGCGGCATCGCCGGCATGGACCGCAACGCGACTTGGAAGGAACGTGCGCTCGCGGAGCTCGTGCCCGGCGACGTGCTCGTCGCGCTCCACCCCGACCACGTCTACCTCGCGCGTCACCGCTTCGGGCTCGAGGCCGTCGACCTCGCGGAGCCGGTCGAGCTCGACGCCACGGAACGCGCGCAGTGGTGGCGCGAGCTCGAAACGCGCCTCGGCGCCGAGCTCGACGGCGGCGGCCGGGTCGTCATCGACCTGGGCGACGTCCCCTCCGGATACGCCTGCCGGTCGGAGCTCCTCGCCCTCGCCGCCGCGCTACCGCACGCCGAACTCTGACGCGGCGACCACGGGGTCGACAGCCGCGGCGCGGTATGGTTCAATCCATCAGTTTGCACAGCGCCCGCCCGCGCGGCGGGAACGCTCGCTCACGAAGAGTCCTCCTCCAGCCCCTTCCGAGCAACGTCCCCACTCCATGCCCCGCCGCGACGACCTCAAGTCGATCCTGATCATCGGTTCGGGTCCCATCATCATCGGGCAAGCCTGCGAGTTCGATTATTCGGGCACGCAGGCCTGCAAGGCGCTCCGCGCCGAGGGTTACCGGGTCATCCTGGTCAACTCGAACCCGGCGACGATCATGACGGACCCCGAGACGGCCGATGCGACCTACATCGAGCCGATCACCGTCGGCGCAGTCGCCAAGATCATCGAGAAGGAGCGCCCCGACGCGATCCTGCCGACGATGGGCGGCCAGACCGGCCTCAACACGGCGCTCAAGCTCTACGACGAAGGCATCCTCGACAAGTTCAAGGTCGAGATGATCGGCGCGCGAGCCGAGGTCATCCGCAAGGCCGAGGACCGTGACATGTTCCGCGCGGCGATGCGCCACTGCGGGCTCGAGTGCGCGAAGAGCGGCGTCGCCCACAACATCGACGACGCGCGGCGCGTGATGTCGGAGATCGGCCTGCCGTGCGTCATCCGCCCGGGCTTCACGCTCGGCGGCACGGGCGGCGGCATCGCCTACAACGTCGACGAGTTCGAAGAGATCGTCGCGCGCGGCCTCGCGCTCTCGCTGAACAGCGAAGTGCTGATCGAGGAGAGCCTGGTCGGTTGGAAGGAGTTCGAGATGGAGGTGATGCGCGACGTGAAGGACAACGTCGTGATCATCTGCTCGATCGAGAACTTCGACCCGATGGGCGTGCACACCGGCGACTCGATCACCGTCGCGCCGGCACAGACGCTGACCGACCGCGAATACCAGAACATGCGCAATGCGTCGATCACGATCATGCGCGAGATCGGGATCGAGTGCGGCGGCTCGAACGTCCAGTTCGCGATCGATCCGAAGACCGGTCGGATGATCGTCATCGAGATGAACCCGCGGGTGTCGCGCTCGTCGGCGCTCGCGTCGAAGGCGACCGGCTTCCCGATCGCGAAGTTCGCCGCGAAGCTCGCCGTCGGGTACACGCTCGACGAGATCAACAACGACATCACCAAGAAGACGCCGGCGTGTTTCGAGCCGTCGATCGACTACACGGTGGTCAAGATCCCGCGCTTCGCCTTCGAGAAGTTCCCGAAGGCCGATGCGACGCTGACGACGCAGATGAAGTCGGTCGGCGAGACGATGGCGATCGGGCGCACGTTCAAGGAAGCGCTCCAGAAGGCCGTGCGCGGCCTCGAAACCGGACTTTCCGGCTACGGGCTCGACCCGAAGAACCCGGTCGAGAACATCGCTCACGACCGCGAGCAGCTCACGCGGTTGCTGCGGGTGCCGAACGACAAACGCCTGCTCGCGCTGCGCTCGGCGTATCGCGCGGGCTGGAGCACGCAGGACATCTACGAAGCCACGCACATCGATCCGTGGTTCCTCGAGAACATCCGCCAACTGATCGACTTCGAGCGCGAACTCGGCGGCGCGAAGCTCAACAAGGAGCTGCTGCGCGAAGCGAAGAAGCTCGGCTACTCCGACAAGCAGATCGCCGTCGCGACGGGCAAGTCGGTCGACGCGGTGCTCGCGCTCCGTGAAGAACACGGCATCGCGCCCGTGTACAAGCTCGTCGACACCTGCGCGGCCGAGTTCGAGGCGCTGACGCCGTACTACTACTCGACGTACGAGCAGGAATCGGAAGCGCGCGTCACGCAGAAGCCCAAAGTGATGATCCTCGGCGGCGGTCCGAACCGCATCGGCCAAGGCATCGAGTTCGACTACTGCTGCGTGCACGCCGCGTTCGCGGTGCGCGAGATCGGCCGCGAGTCGGTGATGGTCAACTCGAACCCCGAGACCGTCTCGACCGACTACGACACGAGCGATCACCTGTTCTTCGAGCCGCTGACGCACGAAGACGTGATGAACATCGTCAAGGCGATCGAGCCGCAGGGCATCATCGTCCAGTTCGGCGGTCAGACGCCGCTCAACCTGTCCGGCGGCCTGCACAAGGCCGGCGCGCCGTTGATCGGGACGTCGGTCGAATCGATCGACCGCGCCGAGGACCGCAAGCTCTTCGCGGAGATGATCCGCAAGCTGAAGCTCAATCAGCCCGAGAACGGCCTCGCGACCAACGCAGCCGAGGCCTTCGAAGTCGCGCGCCGCATCGGGTATCCGGTGCTCGTGCGCCCGAGCTACGTGCTCGGCGGTCGTGCGATGGAAATCGTCTACGACGACGCCGCGCTCGATCACTACATGACCTACGCGGTCCAGGCGTCGCCCGATCGGCCGATCCTCGTCGACAAGTTCCTCGAGGACGCGATCGAAGTCGACGTCGACTGCATCTCCGACGGTCGCACGGTCGTCATCGGCGGCGTGATGGAGCACATCGAAGAAGCCGGCATCCACTCCGGTGATTCGACCTGCGTGCTGCCGCCGCACACGCTCGACAAGTCGCTGCAAGACGAGATCCGCGCTGCGACCATTTCGATGGCGCGCGAGCTCGAAGTCGTCGGCTTGATGAACGTGCAGTTCGCCGTCAAGGGCGACACGGTGTACGTGCTCGAAGTGAACCCGCGTGCGTCACGCACGGTGCCGTTCGTGTCGAAGGCGATCGGCGTGCCGCTCGCGAAGCTCGCCGCGAAAGTGATGTGCGGCGCGACGTTGCAGGAACTCGGCTTCACCGAAGAGATCGTCCCGCCCTACTTCTCGGTCAAGGCGCCGGTCTTCCCGTTCAACAAGTTCCTCGGCTCCGACGTCGTGCTCGGACCGGAGATGCGCTCGACCGGCGAAGTGATGGGCATCGACGAGAACCTCGGCTTCGCCTTCGCCAAGGCGTTCGAGGCCGCAGGCATCAAGTTGCCGCGTCGCGGACGGATCTTCATCTCGGTGAAGAACACCGACAAGCGTTCGATGGTGTCCGACGCGTACATCCTCGCGAACCTCGGTTACGAGTTGCTCGCGACGGAAGGTACGTGGCGCGTGCTGACGTCCGCCGGCATCCCGGTGCAGCGCGTCAACAAGGTCCACGAAGGCCGGCCGCACATCGTCGACAAGATCAAGAACCGCGAGATCGACCTCGTGCTCAACACGCCGCTCGGCAAACAGCAGCGCGCGGACGACAGTCAGATCCGCGCGTCCGCGGTGCAGCTCGGCATTCCGTGCATCACGACGCGCGCCGGCATCAGCGCGGTCATCAATGCGCTTGCCGCTCTGCACAAGGCCGACTACCAAGTGCAGACCGTGCAGTCGCACCACAAGCGCCTGCAGCGCGCGAAGACCGCCGCGCGCTGACCGTCACGCGCCGTCGAGGGCTTGCGCGAGCAGGCCGACGAGTTCGTCGGGGCCGAAGGGCTTCTGCAAGAAGTACGTCGCCGTGCGGGACCCGATCTGTTCGGTCGCGTCGCTTTCGCTGTAGCCGCTGGTCACGATCACCGGCAAGTTCGGCGCGCGCGCGCGCAACGCCCGGAACGTGTCCGCACCGCTCAGCTTCGGCATCGTGAGGTCGAGCAACACGCAACCGACTTCGCCTGCGTGCGCGTCGAACGCCGCCAACGCCTGTTCGCCGTCGCCGGCGAGCAGCACCGCGAGTCCGCGGCTCTGCATCACTCGCGCGGCGAGTTTCTGCACGGCGGGCTCGTCGTCCACGACGAGGACCGTCGTCGTCCGCAGCGCACGTCCGGCGTCGATCGTCGGCGCAGCGGCGGACTTCGGAGGTGCGTCGGCCCGTGCGAGCGGCGCGTAGAAGCGCACTCGCGTCCCTCCGTCGACGCGTGATTCGACTTCGAGGCCGCCATGGTGGCCGCGCGCGATCCCGAGCACCGCGGCGAGGCCGAGTCCGCGACCCGGGAACTTGGTCGTGAAGAACGGCTCGAACATGCGCGCCTGCGTCTCCGCGTCCATGCCGCAACCGTCGTCGGTGACTTCGACGTACGCGAACCGTCCTGGTTCGACGCCCGAAGCGCCGTGCAGGCGTTCCAACGCATCGCGTCCGAGCTCCGCGGTGCCGGTCGCAAGCAGGATTTCCCCTCCACGGTCGCCGAGCGCGTCCGCTGCGTTGGTGACCAGGTTCATCACGACTTGGTCGAGTTGCACGCGATCGCCCAGCACGCGCGGCGGCGTCGCGGCGGCCCTCACGGTGAACGTGGTCTTCTTCGAGATCGACGCGCGCAACAAGCCCGCGAGCTCGGCGATCGCAGCATCGAGATCGACGACTTCGAACTTCACGCTCGCCCGACCGGCGTACGCGAGCATCTGATGCGTCAGCTCCGCGGCTCGCCGTGCGGCTTCTTCGATGCTGTCGATGAACTCCCGATTCGGATCGTCGGGCGCGATCCTCCCGCGCGCCAACCCCGCATTGCCGAGGATCCCGACGAGCAGGTTGTTGAAGTCGTGCGCGACGCCGCCTGCGAGCACGCCGAGGCTCTCGAGCCGTTGGGTCTGCTGCAGACGTTGCTCGAACGTGCGGCGCTCGTTCTCGGCTTGCACGCGCTCGGTGCGATCGAGCACGTAACCCGTGAAGTGCGTGATCGCACCGCCTGCATCGCGCTCGATCAGTGTGATGTCGTAGAGCCAACGGACGCCACCGTCCTTGTGCAGGATGCGGTAGTCCTGTTCGAAGTACGCGCGCCCCGCCGCCGTGTGTTCGGCCACTTCGCGGGCGACACGCTGAAGATCCTCCGGATGCACGACGTCCGCGTAGCGCACTCGGCCGTGGACGAACTCGTCGGCCGACCAACCGAAGAGCTGCGTCACGTTCGGTGACACGTAGTCGACGGGCCATCCCGATGCTGCCCGCCAACGAAACATCGTCACGGGTCCGGCGTCGAACAGTCGTCGTTCCGCGGCGAGCGTGCTGCCCAAGCGAGTGATCTCGCGCTGCAACGCCGCGGACACGCGCTCGAGCTCCTTCTCGCGCGCCGCGGCGAGCGCCTCGAGCTCACGCCGTTCCGCCAGCAGATCCTCGATCTGCCGCGTCTGCTGCCGCGCACGCCACCACAACGAGCCCGCGACGAGCACGGCTGCGGCCGTCGCGAACGGCCAGACGGGCGTATCGAGCAGCGGAGCCGTCGCGACCGCGAACGCGGGCACGGCCGGCTCGACGGTGGTCGTGTCGAACCTGGCGCGCGGGACGATCTCGGACGTGCTGGATTCCACGGACGTCAGTCGAGCCGCGGCTCACTCGCATCCCAAGTGTCGCGCAGCGAAAAGCCGCCGAAGAACTCCGCGCGCCGGATCCGGCGCTCCGAGTGCGCGCGGCGGACGAGCACCGCGGCAGCGCATGCAACACCGCGCATCGAAGCGACCCGTGGCGAACGCTCAGCAGCGGCGTCGATCGCCGCCGCCCGCGTCGTTCACGCTCACTTCGCGGCTTCGCTCTTCGTGCGCGAGAGCAACTCCGCTTCCCAGAACCAATTGTCGCCGTCGCCCGGAGGGAAATCCCATTCCTTCAGGTTCTTCGGGCTGAGCGTCAGTCGCAGGTGCGACACGCGCATCCCGGCGCTTTCCGTCTCGGCGAGGAACAAGAAGTTGGCGATCGCGATGCGCTGGAAGGCACGGTCGCGGTTCTGCGGTTGGATCGTGAACTTCTTGTCGGCGACGCCCTTGCGCACGGAGTTCGCGGTCTCGGCGATCTTGACGTCGACCTGGCCGAGGTTCGCCTTGGGCGACGCCGCGAGAGTGCGCAAGAACGACTCCGCGTTGCTCTGGCTGCCCGTCAGCGCCTGGAGGTCGGCCTCCTTGTAGAGCCGCGAGTACTTCATCGCGTCGGCTTGCATGCCTTGCGCGGTCTGGATGACGTCGGCCGTCAACGCTTCCTCGAGCAGGGCACGTTCGCTGTAGAACTTGAAGTAGCCGACGCTGCCGAGCGCGGTCGCCACGACGAGCGAGACGACGATCACCCAGCGTTCGACGGTCATGTCGGAGAAGAAGTGTTTCACGGCTTCGGCACCTTCGTGAGATCGCAGGTGATCGTGAATCCTTGGACGAAGATGCCCTTCGCCGGGGCCTTCTCGTCGAATTCCTTCGAACCGCGTTTGTCGATGTCGGTCACCCAAGGCTGCGCGCGCAACGCGGGCTCGAGCTGGTCGTAAGCGACCGTGGCATCGACCGCGGTGTCGCCGAAGAACGACAAGTCGAGCATCACCTTGACCGTGTCGACGCGACCGCCCGTGCCCTGCACGTACGTCGCGTCGAGCATGCGGATCGAGAAGCGCCCGAGCTTCTCCTTGTTCGCGTCGAACACGCCAAGCACCAGCGTCGCGGCCTGCAACGCCGACTGCGGCAGAGTCACTTCACCGCTGGTCCCGAGCTGCGACTCGAGCTTCTTCACTTCGCGACCGAGCAACATGCGTTCGTACTGCATTTGCTCCCAGTCGCTGCGCTCGGGATCGCCGTCCTGGTTCGCGTCGTCGTACTTGTACTTCTTGAGGTAGTTGTCGAGATCGGTCAGCGGCTGCGAGAGATTGCCGGCGTGACCCTTCGCAGGGTCGCCGATCAAGAAGTTCTCGGCGCTCGCTCGCCACGCCTTGACGTCGCGCTCGCGGCCCTTGAGCTGCATGAGTTCGAACATGCAGAAGATGCCGGCCAACGTCGCGAGCAGGAGCGCCGCGATCGCGAGCGGCAACTCGACGCGCTCGAGCGTGCCGGTGAACTTCAACTCTTCGCGCCGCAATGAAGTTTCGATCGACGGACCGCCGAGCTGGCGCAGTGCGACGCCGTACGCGACGACGAGCGGAGCCGCGCTCGCCGGTTGGCCGCTGTCCTCTTCGAAGACGTCGAGTTCGTAGATCGGCACGTCCATCAAGGTCGAGCCGACGAGTTCCGGCAGCGGATACCCGCAGACGTAGATCGCACCGATCGGGTTGGCCGTGCGCGCGCCCGAGATCGTGCGGCCGAGCTCGCGTTTGATGCGCGAGACGACGTTGCCCAAGCGGCGTTGTGCCGCCTCCGGATCGAGCGCGACGGCAGCCTCCGCGGACTCGGTCGCGGGCGTCGCCTCGCTCGCGGTCGGCGGCTGAGCTTCCGGCTTCTCGCCCTTCTCGGATTTCTCGGGCTTCTCGGACTTGTCGGCCTCCGGCGCAGCGAACGCGCCGACGTGGATCGCGCGCATCGACCGCACCTTGCCACCGTCGACGACGACCACCGAAGTCGAGCCTTCGCCGACGTGCACCAGGACCTGCGCGTCGTCGACGTGACACACGTCGGCGCCGAGCGCCGCGTTGACCATCGCGGTCGCTTCGAGATCGGCTTCGAGCGGCTCGACGCCCGCCTCCGAACAGAGGTCGAGCACGCGCTTCAAGTCGGCCTTGGGCACAGCGCTGACGAGCAGGTTGGTCTCGCCCTCGACGTGGTCCTGCACGACGAAGTCGACGACCACGTCGCCGATGTCCCATTGCGGGAGCTGGCTCTCGACTTCGAACTTGATGACCTCTTCGATCTTCTCGCGCTCGTTGAACGGCAGCTTCAGCGTGCGGAACGCCGCGAGCCCGGTGTCGATCGCGATCGACGTCGCGTCGACCGGGATCTTGAGCTCCTTGACCGCCTCGCCGAGCGTGCTCGCGGCTTCGTCGTCGCCGCCGCGGAACTCGCCGGTCTTGAACGCCGCGATGCGGTGTTTCTTCGGGCTGCCGTCGAGGACGACGATCTCGAAGCGTCGCGGACCGACGCGGATGCCGCAGGTACGTGCCATGGATCAGTAGGTCGGGAAGAGAGTGGCTCGGGCCGCTTCGTCGAATTTCGGGCGCTGGCTCACGGGCAGCACATCATTGCGAATCAGGTCGGCGTAGCGTAGCCCCAGTTGCTCGAGTTCGCGCTGCATCTCGCTGCCTGCCTGCGCGAGATAGCGGCGGCGGATCGCGTCGATCTCCCGCGCGTAGGCGTCCATCGCCTGCGACAGATACGCGCGCCGATCCGCGGAAAGATCGAACGTCTGCGCGAGCAGACGCTCGTAGTCCTCGAAAGGTCCCGGCGTCGTCCGCGGCGCCAGGCGTCGCTCGATCACCAGTCCCGCGGCGAGTCCGACGCCGAAGCACGTCAGCGCGAGCACCCCGATCCACAGGTGCAGGCGTTGCATGGCGCTAGCGCTGCTCCCCGCCGTGGCCGACCGGTCGGGCGTTCGCTTCCTTCGCGTTGAGCTCGTCGAGTCCACGCTTCACGTCCTCGAGCGTCGGCTGCTCGCGTTGATCGGCGCGCATGCCTTCACTCGCCGGCAGCGCTTGGAAACGCAGCACGAGCGACAGCACGAACAGCGCCACCGCGGCCACCGCCGTCAGTCGGAGCACGAACGAGAACACGCGCCCTTCGCCGTTGCCTTCGCCGTTGCCTTCTCCGTTGCCTTCGCCGCTGGCTTCGACGGTGACCGGCGCGTCGTCGACTTCGGAGAACGGCTCGGCGCGCTCCGCGTGACGTGCGGCGAACGCCTGCTGCGCGACGCGCGCGGCGAAACCACGGGGCGCGAGTTCTGCCGCCTCGGAACGGACGAACCAACGCTTGAGCGTCTTGCCGTCCTGAGCGGAGTTGCGGCACGGGTGGCACTCGAGGAGGTGCTTGCGCAGCGGCGCGGCTTGCGCTTCGGAGAGCTCGCCGTCGAGGTAGCTCCACACCAGGGGCTGCGCTTCGTTGCAGGTCATCGTCATGGTGATTCCTCTCGGGCCTCAGAGGCCGTGTTCGAACTCCGGATGGAGGTGCAGCAGCTTGTCGCGGAAACGAGCGCGTGCACGGAAGAGCCGCGATTCGACGGTGCCGATCGAGATGCCGAGGATGTCGGCGATCTCCTGGTACGGCAGCTCCTCGAACTCGCGCAGCACGAGCACCGTGCGGAAGATCTCGGGCAACTCCGCGAGCACTTCCTGCGTGATGCGAGCGATCTCCTCGCGTTCGAGCCCCGCGTCGGGCGCAGGGCACGTGCCGCTCGGTCGCGAGCGATCGAGGACCTGCACAACCTCCAGGTCCTCGACCGCTTGCACCGGGTTCCTCCCGTGGCGCTTCAGGAAGTCGAGCGCCGTGTTGATCGCGATCCGCGCGAGCCACGTGTAGAGGCTCGACTGCCGTTCGAAACTGGCGAGGTGCGTGAAGGCCTTCAGGAACGTGTCTTGGACGATGTCCTCGACCTCCGTCGGGTTCTTCGTGTAGTGCCTCGCCAGGGCGAACATCCGGCCCTGGTAGCGCTCGACGAGCAGTTGGAAGGCGAGCTGATTGCCCGCCAGGGACTCCTCGACGAGTCGCAGGTCTTCCTTCGGGGCCGGCTGCATTGCGTGGACCGCCATCGCGAGCCCATCGACGCCCGCGGACGCGCTCCTATTCCCGGCCGGCGCCTTCCGCAGGCGGAATGTCGAGGTCGGTCAGCAGGTGACCGAGCTTGTCCCGC
The DNA here is from genome assembly GCA_023150475.1 of Planctomycetota bacterium. Lineage (GTDB taxonomy): Bacteria > Planctomycetota > UBA1135 > UBA1135 > JACRIN01. The sequence goes on along the minus strand of JAKLKU010000011.1, from coordinate 143,924 downwards.
TTCGTGCGCAAGTACTTGGCGTTGGCCAGGTTGGGCGGGGTCGCGAGCGGCACTTGGGACACGACGTCGAGCCCGTAGCCCGCGAGACCCGCGATCTTTTTCGGGTTGTTGGTCAGGAGCTTCATGTGCCTGACCCCGAGGTACCGGAGGATCTGCGCGCCGAGACCGTACTCGCGCAGGTCCGCCGCGAAGCCGAGGGCCTGGTTCGCTTCCACGGTGTCGAGGCCCGCGTCCTGGAGCCGGTAGGCCTTCAGCTTGTTCTCGAGCCCGATCCCGCGCCCTTCCTGACGCATGTAGACGAGCACGCCGCGCTTCTCCTGGCCGAGCATCGCGAGCGCCTTCTCGAGCTGAGGGCCACAGTCGCAGCGCAGCGAGTGGAACACGTCGCCGGTCAGGCACTCCGAGTGCACGCGTACGGCGACCGGCTCCTCGACGGCCGCGCGCGGTCCGTCGATCGACGGACCGGGCATGCCGATCGTCAGCGCCATGTGCTGCTTGCCGTCGGTGGTCGACTTGAAGAGGTGCGCGACGAACGTCCCGTAGCGCGTCGGCAAGGGCACGTCCATCTGGACGGGTTCGACCAGGCGCTCGTTCTGCCGACGCCACGCGATCAGATCGGCAATCGTGCAGATCTTGAGCCCGTGCTTCTCCGCGAAGCGCTCGAGCTCCGGCATCCGCGCCATCGTGCCGTCCTCGTTCATGATCTCGCAGATCACGCCGGCCGGCCGGCGCCCACACAGCCGGGCGAGGTCGACGATGCCTTCGGTCTGGCCGCCGCGCACCAGCACGCCGCCGTCGCGGGCGCGCAACGGGAAGACGTGACCGGGCCGAACCAGATCGCTCGCCTTGGACTTCGGATCGACGGCGACCTTGATCGTGTGGGCTCGGTCGGCGGCGCTAATGCCGGTCGTGACGCCCTGCGCGGCTTCGACGGACACGGTGAAACCGGTCCCGAGCTTCGACGTGTTCTTCGCGACCTGGGGCTCGAGCTCGAGCGTGTCGCAGATGTCCGCGGCGAGCGGCAAGCAGATGAGCCCCCGCGCCTCCTTCGCCATGAAGTTGATGGCCTCCGGAGTGACGAACTCCGCGAGCATCGCCAAGTCTCCCTCGTTCTCACGCGAGGGGTCGTCGACGAGGATGACCATCCGCCCGCGGCGGAGCTCGTCCAGGATTTCCGGGATGGGGCTGATCGGCATGCAGCCAAGGTAGCCGAGCCGCGGCGCACGGAGTAGGCGGCCGGGGCGGCGCAAGTGCGCTCCGCAGCTCGGTTTCCGACCGAATATCACGAATTTGTTGAGACTGGGTCTCAGTACTTATTACAGCGAAGCGGGTCCACGTTGTAGACTCCCCCATCCCTCCACCGATCCGCTCGCACGTGTTCTTGCTGGTTCGAGCGGCTCTAAACCACAGAGAGACAGAGAGATGCGTGAGTTTCCCCAGTCCTGCCGGCGACGGCGCGGAGGCGTCGACCGCCCGTCGTGCGGGCGTTTGCTCCTGGCTTCGGCCGCCCTGCTGTCCGGAGCGTCGATCACGTACGGTCAAAGCGGCTTCCTAAACCACCTGCAGCAGCCCGACCTGCTCCAACTGGTCGCCGGCGGCCGCCTTGGGCAGGCTTACACTGCGGCGTTCGACGCCGGCGACGAGTCGTTCCACTTCTTCTTCGTCGAGTCCGACGGCGTCGGCGCGGCGATCGGTCACGGCCGGCGCTTCACCCGGATCCCGCGCGCGGACCTGAACGGCCCGACCGAGTGGCTCAACCACTTCCCGGCGCGGCCGACGGGTCCCAACGAGCAGTCCTGCACCGCGTGTCACACCCTTCCGATGGACGACGGTGGCGGCGGCATCGCCCACAACGTGGTCCGCGATCCGTTGCGGCTCGGCGACCCGACCCGGTACATCGAACGACAGACGACCCACCTCTTCGGCTCCGGCGCTCTGCAGCGGGTCGCCGAGGAAATGACGGCGACGCTGCACCAGTTGCGCGCGGACGCCGAAGCGGAAGCCTGCTCGTCCGGACTGCCGGTCGAGAAAGCACTGGTCGCGAAGGGCATCTCGTTCGGTGCACTCGTCGCGACGCCGAGCGGTGCGAGCCCCTGCACGGTGACGCTCGACACTTCCGGCGTCGTCGGAGTCTCCGCGGACCTCGTGGTCCGACCGTTCGGGTGGAAAGGCGACACGACGACGATGCGGCAGTTCTGCCGCGGAGCCTCCAACAACGAGATCGGCATGCAAGCGGTCGAGATCGTCGGACCAGGACTCGACGGGGACTTCGACGGGGTTGCCGACGAGCTCACGGTCGGCGACATCACCGGCATGGTGATCTACGTCACTGGCCAGCCTCGGCCGCTCTCGAAGCTCGAGCTCGACCGGTGGGGCCTGATCGACCCGCTCTCGGCGGAAGAGAAGCGCGCGATTCGCGGCGGCCGCCAGCTCTTCGAGAGCCTTGGCTGCGCGGCGTGCCACGTGCCGTCGTTGACGCTCGCCGATCCGATCTTCCGCGAGCCGAGCCTCAACCCGGCGTTCCGCGACGCGGTCCTGCCCGCCGGCCAAGACCCGCTGGTCGAGGGGCTCGATCCAGCGTACGCGGTGCAGTACGACCTGACTCGCGATCTGCCGGACAACGTCATCACCGACCCGAACACCGGCGCGGTCATCGTCAAGCTCGGCAACTTCAAGAAGAACCTGGCGGGTGAAACGATCGTCGAGCTCTTCGGCGATCTGAAACGCCACGACCTGGGCCCGGGGCTCGCCGAACCGATCGACGAGATCGGCACGGGCGCAGCGGTGTTCATGACCGAGAACCTGTGGGGCGTGGGTTCGACGGCGCCGTACCTCCACGACGGTCGCGCGACGACGCTCGAGCAAGCGATCCTCCTCCACGGCGGCGAAGCGCAGGCCGCGCGTGACGCGTTCGCGGCACTTTCAGGCCCCGCCCGAGCCGACGTGACGGCGTTCCTCGCGAACTTGGTGCTCGTGAAGCTCGATTGAACGAATCGGCGCTCGAATCGAGCGCTCGAAACCCTCCCGGACCCGCACGCGGCGCCAACGTGGCGTCGCGTGCGGCTTCTTGGCGGACGAGCCCGCGCCTACGATGCGGCACGTGAAACGCCTCGTGCTCGTCGTGATCGCCGGCGCGATCGCGTGGGTGCTCTACCTCGTGCTCTCGAGTTCGCGCGACGAGCGCGCAAAGCTCGAAACGGCTGGCGAGCCCACGAATTCTCGCCCGACGGAAGAGATTCTCGCGGACACGGATGCGGGCGCCGCGGCGAGTGCCCGCAATGCCGCCTCGACACTCGCAACGACGCCCACCCGCGCGACGGAGCTCGTGATCCAAGTCGTCGACGGCCGCACGCAGGCACCGCTCGGTGGTGCGCACGTCTTCGTCGAGCGCGAAGACGTCGACGAAGAGGCCTTCGAAGCAGCCACGGTACGGTTCGGCGACGCTGCGTCGCGGCTCGGTCCCGCGCTCGGTCGCGAGATCGTCGCCGACTCTGCGGGCCGCGTGCGTGTCGTCAGTCCGAGCCGAGCGCTCACGATCTGGGCCACGGCGAACGGGTTGGCCGGGGAAGTTCGGGTCGGCGCGGGCGCGACCGACGCGCTCGTCGAACTCGTGCTCGACCGCGGCGTGACGATCGAAGTGCTCGACTCTCGCGGCGCACCCGCGGCGAACGTGGAAATCGCGCTCCTCGAGTTCGAGCTCGGGTCGTGGACGGACGTGGAGACTCTGACGACGGACGAGCGAGGACGCGTCGAGTTCCAGGAGCTCGGCTACCACTCGCCAGACGAGCAAGGCCGACTGCGCGCAGCCTCTGCGCTCGCCGCATGCATCCCCGAGTTCCTCGAGTTCGACGTCGACGAGCCTCCGACGTCCCCGCTGCGGCTGCAACTCGAAGCGACTGGTTCCGTCGAGCTGCAAGTCACCGACGCCCGCGGCGAACCACTCGCGGTGCCGACCAAACTCTCGCTCGAACTCGACGAGCGCATGCCGGACCCGCTGCCGTTCGGACTCGCGAGCCGAGCGACGCTCGTCGCGTGGTCCGACGACGGACGTGCGAGATTCGAAGGTGTCGGGCTCGGACTCGAGCTCGCGGCTCGCGCCCGGACCGACGGTCTGGAGTTCACGGACCGCTTGGTGCCGGGTCCGACCACCGCGGGCGAACTCGTCACGATCCAGATCCCGATCGTTCGCGCGGAACCACGTGTTCGTGGGCGGCTCATGACCGCGGACGGCGCACCATTGAGCGCCCGAGTGCGGTTGTCCGTGCTCCAGATCGAAGGCCGCGAGTGGACACTCGCCGATTCGCTCGCGATCGACGCGAGCGGTGAGTTCCAGATCTATCTCCCGTGGTACTCGGCCCAGGCTCCACAGCTTCGAGAGTTGCGCGTGGACACGCGCGAACCCGGCGCCACGCCGCTGCGCGGTCGGGCGTCGTGGCCCGCACGGCACACCGTCCAAGACATCGCGCCGCGCGACGAGTACGACGTCGGCGACGTCGTCTGCGAGGCCGATCCGTTTCTGTGCTCCGGTCGCGTCGCGTTCCCCGACGGTTCGCCAGCGCCGCTCGCGGAGGTCGCTGCGGTCTGGCTCGATGCCGCCGGGCAGATCGCAGGCCGGGCGTACGGGCTCGCGAACGAAGCCGCGCAGTTCGCTTTGGGCGCGCCGAGTGAGTTCGACCGCTTCGAGGTGGCCGCAAGCGCAGCGAACGACAGCCATTGGACGCGACGCCAGCCAGTCGCGCGCGGTGCGACCGACGTGGTGATCACGCTGCCGAACCCGCGAGACTCGAGTGCGCTTCTCGGTGAGCTGATCTGGCCCGAAGGCCTCACCACCGACGACATCGATTTCGCGCTGGATCCCGCGGACGGCAGCAGCCGTGTCTGGGCGAACTGGGACGAGAACGCGTCGGGCCCGTTCGAGATCACCACCGTGCCACTCGCGCTCGCGACGCTCGTGGTGCTCTTCCAGGACGAAGAGATCGCGCGCCTCGAAGGCATCGAGCTGCTCGCCGGCGAAACGACGGAGATCGCCTCGATCGATCTGCGCGAGCGTGTGCACTCGTTCCGTTTCGAATTGGTCGACGAAGACGGTCGACCGCTCGGCGCAGGCAACGTCTGTGAGATCCGCGGCGAGGAGTACGTCCACCACGTCGACGCGAACGCGCTTGGCATCGCAGTGCTCCCGTCGCTCTCCACGAACATCGATGTCGTCGCGTCTGCGCCGGGCTGCAGCTCGAGGATCTTCAAGGGCGTGACGAGCGGCGGGAAACTCGCGCTGCCGCTCGGCAGACGGATCGTGGTGCGCGGTCCGTCACTGGGCGCCGCCGGCGCCGATCTCGCACTCGCCGTCGAGCTCACGTACTGCGGCGACGATCTCGCCGGCGTCTTCAGCGACGACGTTGCGCTCGTGTTCACGCAGATCGACCGCGCCGAAGCGACGGTTTCGCACCTCGGTCAATACTGCCTGCGCGGCGCGTTGCTCGTGCACCGCACTTCCGGAGCACGTTTTGCGCTGGAGCTCGATGATTCTCCGTGGGTGACACTCGTCGAGGCGCCCGAGGAGAGCTTGGTCACGCTCCCGGCCGACGCGCTCGCGCGTGCCCTCGCCGACGCGACGCGACGTTGACGTCTGCCCCTCGCCGAGCGGTATCCTGCGCCGCTCAACGAGCCATGAACGCGACTTCGATCTCTCTTGCGGCAGCTTTGGCGATCTGGGTGACGAGCGCGTGCTCGACGCCCAAGGCGACGGACTCCGGACGGCGCGCCGACGTGGTGCCCGGCGCCACACCGGTCGTGCCCGAAGAGTCGCGCGCGACACCGGAGCACCCATCCGCGGCGCCCGCGGTCCCCGCTGAACGAGCGCTCGACGAGTTGCGCGTGCTCGAGGACGCGCGGCATCCGTCGGTGGCGAACTTCGCGACGCACGCGGACGCGCCTGTCCGCGCTCGGGCGGCGCGCGCGCTCGGGCGCGTGCTCACGAGCGAGCTCGGCCCGCTCGTGAAGTTGCTCGACGACGGCGACGCGAACGTGCGAGCGGAAGCGGCGTTCGCGCTCGGCATGCGCGGCGACAAATCGGCGTTCGACGCGCTGATCGCCCGCACCAAGGCCGAGCACGAGTCCGATGGCCTGGTGCGCGCGCGCGCCGTGGAAGCCGCGTCGAAGCTGGATGCGCCCGAACGTCGCGAGGAAGTGCTCGCGGCGCTCGCCGATGCCGATCCGCGCGTGCGTCTCGAAGCCGCTCAAGGCGCGGCGCGTTGGTCGACGAAGGAGCCGAACGCGACGAAAGTCGATCGCACGCTCGTCGCGCACCTCGAGAAGGAGACCGACGCGAACGTGATCACGTACGCGTTGTTCGCGCTCGATCGGCGCAAGAGCGCCGACGCCGTGACGGTCTTCCAGCGATTCGCAACGTCGTTGGATCCGCGGCAGCGCATCTTCGCGGTCCGCGGTCTGGTTGCATTGGTCGCCGCCGGATCGTTGAACATGCTCGACGCGACGACGACGAGCGCGATCCTCCTCGCGCGCACCGACGATCACGACTGGCGCGTGATCTGCGAAGCCGTGCCGATCTTCAAGACGTCGGTCGACGAGGAGCACACGCCGGGAAACCCGCTCTCCAACACGAACGCCAACGTCCGCTACTCGACCTGGAAGGTGGTCGGCGAGTGGATCGCGACGACGCGGGACACGCTGACGTTGCTCTCGGCGTGGGCCTGGATCGTGCACGAAGGGTCGGGCGCGTTGGTCGACTACGAAGCTTCGCCTTTCGTCTGGGCGGCCGGCCGAGAGGCGCAACTGCGCATCTACGCCCGCTTGATGAAGGACTCGGAGGATCTCGTTCCGCGGCAGCGTCCGTACGAGACGCTGCTCTCGACGCAACCGCTCTCCGAAGACGACCCGATCGCTCTCGCCGGCATCGCACGCGGGTTGGCGTGGGCTCCGAGCGCGCTGTTCGATCGTTTGATCCCGACTTACCTCCGCCATCCGAACGTGATCGTCGCGAGCGCGGCGATCGAAGCGCTGGTCGATCAACTGCGACCCGAGTATCGCGAGGTGCTGCACGAGCTCCTCTATCACCCCGACAACGGCCTGCGGCTCGCCGCCCTCGGCACACTCGACAGCCAACCCGATGCGAGCGACCTCGAGCACGTCGCTTGGGCGTTCGACCATTCGACCGGCGACATCGCGCCCGAAGTGCGCTTCAACGCACTGAAGCTCGCCGCGAAGATCGCCGCGAAGGTCGGGGCGAAGGTCGGCGGCGTAGACGCCGTCGCGCTGCTCGAGCGCGGTTTGATCGCACCGGAACCATACGTTCGTTCGGTCGCGCGCGCCGAGCTCGCGAAGCTCTCCCCGGAGAAGCTCGCTCTGTTCGACGCCGACCCGACGAAGCACGCGCCGGTCACGCCGATCGCGGCGATCGAGCTGCCCCGCTACGAACGGCATCCGATCGTCGACGTCGTGACGAATCGCGGGACCATGCGTTTCGAGCTCTTCCCCGACGAAGCGCCGTACCACGTGCACAACTTCCTCACGCTCGCCGAACGTGGGTACTACGACGGCCTCGGCTTCCATCGAGTCGTGCCCGACTTCGTCATCCAAGGCGGTGACTATCGCGGCGACGGCAACGGCGGGACGACATTCCGCGTCAAGGCGAACGCCCGCGAGCTCCACGCGCGCGGCGAGCCGATTCCGCAAGACTCGCTGCGCCACGAGATCGGACCTCGCAAGTACGTGCGTGGTTCGCTCGGCATGCCGCGCAACGACGACCTCGACTCGGGCGGCAGTCAGTTCTTCGTCACGCACCGCGAGACGCCTCACCTCGACGGGCGGTACACGATCTTCGGGGAACTGCGCGAGGGCTTCGACGCGCTCGACACGATCGAGGTCGGCGATCGCATCGAACGCGTGACGATCGTCGATCGCGGGCGCTGACGGCGTTCTCCACAGCGCGTGGAGAAGTGCGGTGGAGAGTCCGGCAGCGCTGTGGACAGTCCGTGGACACATTTGGAACTTCTTTCCGAAGTCCTTGATCCGCAAAGCATTGCGATCTCGGTCCCCGTCTGACCGGCGGCGGAAAGTCGTCGGCTACGCGGTTTTGCCGAGCCCGTCTCATCGGGCCCGAGCGACGCCGCCGATAGGGCGAGCGTCGCGGGCGGAGCACCTCGATCTCGGGGCGCGCGCGCGCGTCGTTCGCACCCCGACGGACACCGATGAAGCGCCTTCTCCTCCCGACCGGTTTCGTGCTCGCCGCGTGGTGCGGCGCGCAAGAGCTCTGGCGGCTGCGCGTCGAACTCGAGCAAGTTTCGCGCACGCCTCGCGCCGACCCCGCGGAAGTCGCGGCACTGGAGAGTGAGCTCGACGAAGTCGGCGCCCAACTCGCCGACGCGAAGCGCCGCATCGAGCGTGATCGCGCGAAGGTCGAACTCGCGCAACGCGTGCTCGCGCTCGAAGCGAAGCTGTCGGACGCGGACTGCCGACTGGACGCGCAAGGGTCGCTGCTCTCGAACTGGGAGACGCAATGGGACGTGCTCGAACCGTCGATCAACTCGCGACTCGACGAGCTGCGCGTCGGTCTGGAAGAGCGTTGGCGCTCGCTCGACGAGATCACTTCGACCACGGCTCGGCTCGCGAGCGAGGACCGTGCGCGCCTCGAGCGACTCGACCGGCAGCTCGCCGCGGAAGCGGATCGGTCGAGGATGTGGGACGAGCTCGTCGGACCGGTCGTGCAGCTCGCCGGTGACTCGACGGTCGGCAGCGGCGTGCTGCTCGAGTCACGGCGAATCGGCGACGGCGAACGCTGGCGTACGCACATGCTGACCGCGTGGCACGTCGTGCGAGACATCTACGGTTCGCCGGACCGCACCGACGAGCCGGTGCCCGTGAAGATCTACTTGCCGGGAGGCAGTTTGCGGCACGAGACGGCGAAGCTCGTCGCCCACGACGTCGAGCTCGACGTCGCGTTGCTCGTCTTGGATTGCACGACGGTCGTGCCCTGCGGCGCGCGGCTCGCGACACGCGAACGGCTCGCGAGCGCGAAGATCTTCGACGGCGTGTACGCGGTCGGCTGCCCGCTCGGCAACGATCCGATCCCGACGCGCGGCGAAGTCGCGGCGATCGACCACGTCGTCGAAGGCACTCACTACTGGATGGTCAGCGCGCCGACGTACATCGGCAACTCGGGCGGCGGCATCTTCGACGTGGACTCGCACGAGCTGCTCGCGATCTTCTCGAAGATCTACACCCACGGTTCGCTGCGCTCGACGATCGTGCCCCACATGGGCCTCGCGACGCCGCTGCTCTCGGTCTACGACTGGCTCGAACGCGAGGGACTGGCGAACGCTCCGGCGACGAACGACTCGGCGCGTGTCGAAAGCGCCGTGACGACGGCTTCCGCGCAGCACTGAACGAAGCGCGGCGTCAGCGCTCAGTTCGAGGACCGAGCGCGGCGAGCACCGCCGGAGCGAGCTCCGCGCCGACGAGCGCGTGACCGTCGAGGTCGAGGTGCAACTCCGACCAGAAGCACCGTTCCCGCGCCGCCGCGAGCGCCGGACGCAGGTCGAGCACGGTCGCTCCGAGCGCACGCGCCACACCGAGCGACCGTTCGACGAGCTCACTGATGCGGGCCAGGTCCGCAGCGTCGATTCCGAGCCGTTCCCGCGCGCCGCGCACGATCCCACTCCATGGTTCGCGGTCGAGCTCGAGCGGCGTCGGCAGGTACACGAGGATCCAAACGACGCCCTGTTCGCGACACCGAGCCGCGATCTCCTCGAACGAGTCGCGCGCGGCGTCGAACGCGAGCTCGACGTCCGACGGCCGTTCCTGGAAGTACAGCAGTTGGTTCAGCCCCTGCGAGAACGCGACCGTGCTGAGCTCGCGCGCACGAACGAGTCGCGCGTCGTAGTCCGCTCCGGCCGCGGGTCGTGCTTCACGTCGCAGCACCCGCTCCAACCGCACGGCCTCGACGAAATCGTTGCCGCCGTAGACCACCGTGACGAAGACCTCCGGTCCTCGATCGGCGTAGCGGCGCAGCACTCCGGCGTAGTTCTGGAACGTGTAACCGGACAAGCCGGTGTCGTAGAGCTCGACCTTCAGCCCGTGTTCGCGTTCGAGCCGGCGCTCCACGTCCGAACAGAACGTGTCCACGTTGTCGCACATACCCTCGGTCTGTGAATCACCGGCGACGACGACGAGCCGCCTTGCGCCGATCGCGCCGAGCTCGTGGTCCTCTCGTGCGCCGTCGCTGTTCGTCGCACTCGTCCAAGCTCCACGCGGGTGTTCGGGCCAGACGTACCTCTCGACGCGCTGCGGCGCCGCGCGGTAGAACGTCTCGGCGTCGTAGACGAACACACCGCTGCTCTGCAGTCCGGCGCGGAGCCCCGGTACGAACGCGGCGACTTCGGCTTCGCTCAGGCGACGCTCCGCGCCCCCAGGACCTCCGTCGCCGTCGAGTGCGAGCCCACGCGGCCCGACCGAGCGCAACGCGGTGGTCAGCGTCGTCTCGAGGCGCCGATCGACGAGCTCCGACGACGTCCGCGCGCGCTCGTCTCGCAACGCGACGAAGACCGCGAGCAAGATGGCGCCGAGCACGACGCCGAGCGCCAGCGCCAAGATGCGAGGCAGGTAGACTGAGCGGCGCTCCGCGCGCATCCTCGGACTGTATCCATCACGCGCCGAGCCTGCGATCCATGTCGGTACCCCTGCGAGTCACGGCGACGTTCGCGGCAGCCGCGTTCGTCGCGAGCTGCGATGGCGCTCGCGCCGAGAGGGACTTCGCGGCCGGCGGCTGGCGGGGAGTCCTCGTCGACGAGGTGCCTGACGGGACCTGGTCGTGGACGGCGGCCGACGGCGCGAGCGCGAGCGGTGCGTTCGAACGCGGCGCGAAACATGGCGAGTGGCGCACGACGTGGCCTGGCGGTCGCACGAAGACGTCGACGCACTGGCGCGCCGATGTCGCGCATGGTGCGTGGCTCGAGCATCATCCGAACGGTGTGCTCGCCGTCGCCGGCGAGTACGTCGACGGAAAGCGCGAGGCGACGTGGAGCTCGTGGCGCTCCGACGGCACGCCGGAGCTCGTCGTCACGTACCGCTCGGGCGCCAAACACGGCCTCGCTCGCTCGTTCGACGTGAACGGCTGCATCGTGGAGGAAGGCACGTTCCAGGACGACGTGCGCGACGGCGAATGGCGCACGTTCCATCCCGACGGACGACCGTGGACAGCGTCGACGTTCGTGCGCGGCGAGAAGGACGGCGTCGAACGCGAATGGTTCGACGACGGCGGGCTGCGCGTCGAACGTCCTTGGCGGCGGGGACGATTGGAAGGCGCCGCGCGGCAATGGCATCGTTCCGGCGCGTTGCACGGCGAAGGGACGTTCGTCAGCGGGCAGAAGCACGGCGTCTGGACGAACTGGTTCCCAGACGGGACGTTGGAGAACCGGCGCGAGTACGTCGCGGACACGCTCGAAGGCACGACGGAGTTGTTCCACGCGAACGGCGAGCTCGCGCGACGCTGCGCCTACCGCGCCGGCGTCGTGCACGGCGAATACGAGAGCTGGTATGCGAACGGGACGCCGAAAGCGCGCGGCGTGTACGTCGACGGGCTCGCGGAAGGGAACTGGGAGCACCGCCGGCCCGACGGCACGCGCGACGCCGAGCTCAGCGGGTTCTACGAGCGCGGCATCCGCGTCCGCGACTGACGCGCGTCGTCAGATCTTGCCGGCGAGCACGATCTTCTCCTGCGCGGAGACGACCACGCCACCGGGCTTCTCGACGGTCACTGCGAAGAGCGTCGGCTTCGCGACGTGCAGTTTCGGATCGATCGGGATCACGAGCTCGCCGTCCGCGCCGACGTCGAACACGCCGCCGTCGATCGGATGCTTCTGGGTTTCGTCGAAGATCCAGAGCTGATACTGCTCGCGCGCCGGGTCGTTCTTCGCGAGGCCGCGGATGCGCATGAAACCGCGCTGAGTGGCCGGGTCCCAAACCACGTCGCCGTCGGCGCCTTTCGCGAAATCGGTGCCTTGCCACGGCACGGTCAGGACACCGCCGTGCGCGAGCAGTTCGTCGCGCGCCGCCGCCGGCGCCACACGGTCGGGGCCCGCGACGCGAGGCCACCAACCGACCAGCGCGAGCACCAACGCCGCGGCAGCCGCGACCCAGCCCCAACTGCCGCGCGACGAACGCGGACGGAGCTCGTGGATCGGCGTTTCGCGCGAAGTCGAGCGCGTCGTCGGGCTCGGTGCGGTCGACTTGCGCTCGACCGGCACGGCCGAGTCCGCTGCCCCCCGTGCTTTGCTCGCCGGAGCTGCACTCGCCGGAGCTGCACTCGCCGGTTCTGTGTTCGCCAGTTCTGTACTCGCCCGTGCTGCACTCGCCGGCGCCTGGGCACCGCGAGCCGCGAAGTGCGCTTGCGCGTCGGCTTGCAGTCGCTGAGCGAGTGCTTGCGGCAGCGGCGCGAGTTCGGGCCCGAGGCGCGCGAGCTCGAGCGCCGCGACGGTGAGGTCGTCGGCCTCGAGATCGACGTTCGCGCGCTCGGCGAGCAGCGCCGTGAACTCGCGGCATTCCGCGGCGGTCAGCGTCCCGAGAGCGCGCAGTGTCCGCAGCTCCTCGAAACGTTCGGCATCGAAGCTCCCTCGGTCGGTGCGACGAGCGCTCACGACGTCACCCCGCTCGCGCGCGCCGCGCGTCCGAAGCCGAGCAGTTCGCGCACGCGGTCCAAGCCGCGCCGCGCGTGGGTCTTGACCGTCCCGAGCGGCAATCCGGTGCGCGCCGCGATCTCGGAATGCGACAGCCCTTCGTAGATCGAGAGCTCGAGCACCCGTTTCTGTTCGGGGCGGAGTTCGCCGAGCGCGCTCTTCGCGCGCGCAGCGTCGTCACGGAGCTCGGCATGCTCCGAGTGATCGGGTGCAGGCGGTGCCATGGCTTCGTCGATTTCTTCCTGCCCGCCGTGTTTCTCGGCGCGACGGCGCAGGTCGATCAGTCTGCGCCGCGCGATCATCGCGACGAACGTCGCTTCGTTGCTGCGCGAGGGATCGAACCTCGCGGCCACTTGCCAGAGATGCAGGAACGTCTCTTGCACGGCGTCCTCGATCGCGTGCGCGTCGCGGCCGAAGCTCCGAGCCAGCGCGTAGACGAGCGGACCGTAGCGCTCGATGCATTCCTGCACCGCGCCTGCTTCGCCTGTCGCGACTCGTTCGAGGATCGAGCTCACTCTGCCACTCGCCGGGCGGAACATCGAACTCCCGCCGCCGTCCGGCGCGGCGACGGGAGTTTCACCGAGGCTACTGAACGACGATGACGGTGTCGATCACGTGGACCACGCCGTTCTTCGCCTCGAGATCGGTCTTGGCGACTTGCGCGCCACCGATCGCCACGCCCGACGAGTCCGCACGCACTTCCAAGTGCGCGCCACCGAGCGTTTCCACGCGCGAGAGCTCGACCACTTGGTCGGCGTAGACGCGACCCGCGACGACGTGGTTCTTGAGGATCGCGATGAGCTTCGCGCGGTTCTCGGGCTTCACCAGCGACTCGACGGTGCCGGCGGGCAGCTTCGCGAACGCAGCGTCGGTCGGCGCGAAGACGGTGAACGGCCCTTCGCCGCCGAGGACGGAGCGCAGTTCGGCGGCGTCGAGCGCCGCGAGCAAGGTCTTGAACGAGCCCGCGTGCGCCGCGAGCTCGGGAATCGTCTGCGTGCTCGGCATCAACACCGCGTCGATCACGTGGATGACGCCGTTCGAGGCGAGCACGTCCGTCTTGACCACGTTGACGCCGTCGATGCGCACTTCGCCTTCGGTGGCGGAGATGTCGAGACGCTGTCCGCCGACGGCGGTCGCATGGCGCAACTTGACGACCTCGGTCGCGGTCACGTTCCCCGGGACCACGTGGTGCAGCAGGATCGCCGTGAGCTTCGCTTTGTTCGCGGGCTTGAGCAGCTCTTCGAGCGTGCCCTTCGGCAGCTTCGCGAACGCTTCGTCGGTCGGCGCGAACACGGTGAACGGCCCTTTGCCCTTCAGCGTCCCGACCAAGTCCGCCGCTTGCAGCGCGGCGGCGAGCGTCTTGAACGAGCCGGCAGCGACCGCTGTGTCGACGAGGTCGGCGCCGGACTTCGCCATCGCAGTCGCCGAGCATTTGGACGCACAACCGTCGCCGGGTTGCGGCGCGGCATGCAACAGGCCGGCAAGGGTGAGAACGGATAGTGCGGAGAGAGTGAGCTTCATGGTTCTTCTCGGTGGATCGGGTTTGGGTTCGATTCCTTCACGGCGAGCGGTTCGCAGCGCGGGCTCCGCCGGATTCGCCGACTCGCGAACACGTGGTCGCGCGGCGACGAGCGCCGGCCCCGGGCGGCGAATCGCGCGGCGCCGAACGACTTGCGACGGGCTCCTGACGCCGCCGTCGCGAGACTGGCGTCGCGAGACTGGCGCCGCGAAAGTGGCACCGCCCGTTGGGTCAACGAAACCGGGTTCTTGGCCTCGCCAGCGCGCTTCCCGGCTTCGCCGCGCCTTCGCAGTGAGGGACGGAGGGTCTCGAGCCGCGAGGAGCCCGTCGAACGGCGACGAGCGGGGCCGCCCGGTGCGCGCCCCACCGGCTCGCGGCGACGCGTGGCGACGGGTGCGTGCGCTGCTCGAGCGACTCGACGCCCGATTCACGTCGGGAGCACGACGGCAGAGACACCTCGGGGCTTCCAGCATGGACTCGCCCTCGAGCGTTCGGTTGCACCCCACTCGCGATTTCCTGCGCAACGACGAGTGGCAGTATCGCATCGGGGGCTCGTCGATCGGCGCGCAGCGGTGCGCTAGAACGCTCAGCCTGCACCGACCCAACAGGGCGACGACGATCGAACGGCGAGCTCACGACACGCATGAAGTTCGCGCTGCCTACCTCGGTCTTCCTCGGTGCGTTCCTGCTCTTCCAGGTCCAGCCGCTCGTCGCCAAATCGATCCTGCCGTGGTTCGGCGGAGCGCCGGCGGTGTGGACCACGTGCATGCTCTTCTTCCAGGCGCTGCTGCTCGGCGGCTACGCGTACGCCCACGCGTCGACGACGAAGCTCACGCCGCGGACGCAAGCGGTCGTGCAGCTCGCGTTGCTCGCGCTCGCAGCGGCGACGCTGCCGATCCTGCCGAGCGACGCGTCCCGACCGACCGGGGACGAAGCGCCGGTGCCGGCGATCTTGCGCGTGCTCGCGAGTTCGATCGGCTTGCCCTACTTCGCCCTCGCCGGTTCGGGGCCGCTCTTGCAGGCCTGGTTCGCTCGGAGTCGCCGAGGTGCGTCGCCGTATCGGCTGTACGCGCTTTCGAACGCAGGCTCGCTGCTCGGACTCGTCGGCTATCCGTTCGCGATCGAGCCGTGGCTCTCGACGCGCACGCAAGCGTGGCTCTGGTCGGCGTCGTTCGTCGGTTTCGCGCTGCTCTCTGCACTCGCCGTGCGCGCGGCGTGGAGCACGTTCGGCGCGCCGACCGCGACGAACACGAGCCTCGGCGCAGCGCCTGCGTCGCCGAAGCCGACGTGGCGCCAACGCGCGTCGTGGACCGGGCTCGCCGCTACGGCGTCCGCGCTCTTGCTCGCCGTCACGAACCAGATGTGCCAAGAGGTCGCGGTCGTGCCGCTGCTCTGGGTCGTGCCGCTCGCGCTCTACCTCGTCACGTTCGTGCTGTGCTTCGAGAGCGAGCGTTGGTACTCGCGCTCGTGGAACCTGCCGGTGTTGATCCTGTCGCTGACCGTGCTCACGCAAGCCGCGGCGCTCGGCGCGAAAGTCGGCATCTGGTACGGCGTGCCGATCTACTCGCTCGGACTCTTCGTGATCTGCATGTTCTGTCACGGCGAGCTCGCGGCGCGGCGGCCGGGGCCCGAGCACCTGACCGGTTTCTATCTGACGCTCGCGCTCGGCGGCGTCCTCGGCGGGCTCTTCGTCGCGCTGCTCGCGCCACTCGTGTTCGACGGCTTCGACGAGCTCTACGTCGTGCTGTTCGTCGTCGGACTGCTCGCGCTCGCCTTCGTGTGGGAGCCGCGCGCGGTGCGCGTCGCCAAACGCCGCACGTGGCATCCGGCGCTGCCGGCGCTCGTCGCCGTGGTGCTGATCATCGGTGCGCTCTTCACGATGCGCATGCTCGTGCGCTCGCAGCCTGGCTCCAGCGAGACGCGCAACTTCTTCGGCATCCTGCGGGTCCAGGACCTGCCCACGCCGGACGGCAGCGGCGCGATGCGCTATCTGACGCACGGCGGCACGCGACACGGCCAGCAGTACCAGGACGACGCGCGCCGCCGTGAGCCGACGACGTACTACGGCAGCTCGAGCGGCATCGGCGTCCTGCTCGGCGAACTCGCGAGCGCCCCGCCGCTGCGCGTCGGCCTCGTCGGTCTCGGCGCGGGCGTCATCGCGGCGTTCGGACGGCCCGGCGACGTCTACCGTTACTACGAGATCAACCCGGCCGTGATCACGATCGCCAAACGCGACTTCACGTTCCTCGCGGATTCGCGCGCGACGATCGAGATGGTGGAAGGCGACGCGCGGCTCGCGCTGGAACGCGAACGCGATCGACGATTCGACGTGTTGGTGCTCGACGCGTTCTCGAGCGACGCGATCCCGCTGCACCTGCTGACCGTCGAAGCGTTCGAGCTCTTCCTCGCGCGTCTCGAGCCCGACGGCGTGCTCGCGTTGCATCTCACGTCGCGGCACCTCGATCTCGGCCCGGTCGTCGCGGGAATCGCGGGCGAACTCGGGCTCGCGACGATCGAGATCACGACGCCAGAGGACGACTCTCGTGCGTTGCTCGACGCGCGCTGGATCCTCGTCGCACGCTCGAGTGCGGCGCTCGAACGTCCTCGCGTCGCAGCCGCGGGACGTCCGCTCGAGCTCGCCGGCAAATCGCCGCTCGTCTTCACCGACGACTACAGCAATCTGTTCGCTGTCTTGAAGTGAGACCGAACGACGTCCGCGACCTGGACACTCACGACGTCCACACTTCGGACGGTCGTGACACACGCGCTACGCCGAACGACTAGCTGCATCGATCACGCGTCGCCAGGCATCTTGGTGTCCGTAGACACGGGCACATCGGTGCCAGGAGTGATTGATGACGTTTGCAAACATGCTCTTCCTCTTCGCGATGGCGCCGCAAGGCACGACGTTGCCGAGCTATCGCGTCGATTTCCTCGGATCGAATTCGAGCGCGAGCGCGCTGAACGAGAACGGCGTCGCCGTCGGCTGGGTGACGCTGCCGACCGGCGAAGCGCGCGCGGCGATCTCGTACGACGGCGAGCCCTTCACGAACAACCTGCTGCCCATGCCGCCGGGCTTCGTGAGCTCGCAAGCCTACGACGTGAACGACGCCGGCCTGATCGTCGGCGCGGTCAGCGTCGTGACCTCCGGTTTCCTGCAACCGCACGCGGCCGCGTGGTTCCCGTCGACTTCGGGCTACACCGTGCAAGTGCTCGGCGAGCCCGTCGGCGACAGCTACTCCGCAGCGACCGGCGTCAACGACCTCGGTGACATCGTCGGTTCGTCCGGCGTGATGCCGTGGGCGTATTGGGTGCACGCGGTGCACTTCACGAGCTCCGGCCCCGTCGTGCTCGCGCCGTTCACCAGCGCCGCCGACGTCAACGACAACCGCAACGTGCTGAGCGGCAATCAACAGCTCGATCTCGACACGCTGCAAGTGCAGACGATCCCCTTGCCGTCAGGCAACTGGATGGGCGTCGCCGGCGCGGCGCTGAACGAGCTCGACGGCTTCTGCGGTTACATCCAAGGCTTCTCGTCGACGTGCCCGAGTTTCCCGATTCGTTGGCTGCCGAGCTCGGGGTGGACGTTCGTCGGCGGCTGCGCGCAAACGACGTCGGCGACGGCGTTGAACGATCTCGGTGACGCGCTGACCTACGTGTATCCGACCGCGTCCGGCGTCTACCTCGAAGGTTCCGGCTACCACATGCTCGGTTCGTTGATCGACCCGTCGCAAGGCAGTTGGTGGGTGCAGTACTGGGGCGCCTCCGACATCAACAACGCGCGACAGATCCTGTGCGGCGTGAAAGACCCGACGCAGACGATGATGGGCTCCGCGCGATTGACCGACATGAACGTGTGCGGTTCGTCGACGATCGAGTTCTACTGCACGCCGAAGACGAGTTCGTCGGGCTGCGTGCCTGCGATCGCGACGAGCGGCGAACCTTCGGCGAGCGCCGGCAGCGGCTTCCACGTCAGTGCGTCGCAAGTCGAGGCCGCGAAACTCGGCCTCTTCTTCTACGGCACGAGCGGGCGGCTCTCCGCGCCGTTCCAAGGTGGCTTCTTGTGCGTGAAGACGCCGCTGAAGCGGCTCTTGCCGCAGAACTCGGGCGGCAGCGGAACGTGCGCCGGCACGTTCGACTACGACTTCAACGCGTGGATCGCGACCGGCGTCGATCCGGCGCTCGTCGGCGGCGCGACCGTCGACGGCCAATTCTGGTTCCGCGACCCGAACTCGCCGAGCACCACGGGTCTGTCAGGCGGGGTCGAGTTCGTGCTCTGCAACTGACCTGCGAGCTCCGTCAAGCCGTACGAACAGCGCCCGGCTCGACACGGCCGGGCGCTCGTGTTTCGATCCGACCATGGTGATCGGCCGGCGAAATGCTCGAGCGCGTCCGACGCGTTGTCCGCGTTGCGGCAGCGACGAGTTCGTGCCCATCGTCTACGGCTTGCCGACGCCGGAGCTCGGCGAGAGCGCGCGCTGCGGCGAAATCGCGCTCGGCGGTTGTTGCATCGACGACTCGTCGCCGGAGTTTCGTTGCAAACGCTGCGAGCACACGTGGTCGCCCGACGCGGCCGCGCCGCCGAGAGCCTCGCGCGTGAGGTGATCGATGACTCGCTCGCACTCGAAGCTCCTCGGTGCGGTGCTGGTGATCGCCGTCGGTTGGCTGCTCTTCGTGTGGTTCGGAAACCGCGCGACGAGCGACGAGGCGACGGCGACCAACGCGGCCACCCACGCGAATGCGGCCGAGCTCGCGCCGCCGATCACCGTGACCGTCACCGGCGGCACCGAGACACACGTGAAGCTCTGAGGAGCTCTGACCGACGTGTTCGGTCGTCGCTGGAGCTCGATCACGGCACGGTCGACTTTCAACCGCGAGACCGGGCTGCCAGCCGCTCGAACGCGCTGCGATCGTCCTGTCGTGCGCATCGAACCCGACCGCGTGATGCGCCTGAGAACGCGTGAGCTGATGGTCCGACCGCACGCCTCAGCCGCGTCGCAGCTATTCCCGAGCGCGAGCGCTTTTCGGTTGCTCGATCGTGACGTCGAGGTCTGCGGCAACGCACCGGTCCGAGTCGAGGCATGCGTCGCGCTGCCGGACATGCACGGCCGACTTCACCCGAACGGCCACGTGTCTCACTCGAGCCATCGCCGGCGGCTGACGTCGAACACGCCATCCAGCTCGCACGTGATGTGCGCCGGTAGGTCGCAGCCGACAGGCGACACCTGTCCGTGTGCATGGATCGAAACCCTCGATTCGAAGGTGCCCGATACGTCGCGCGCGCCATCGGCCTTGAACGGTCCAACCGACACCCCGCGGCCGCGAAGCGTGATCTCGACGTGCGCATGATCGAGCGTCAGTCCGACGAAGGGCGCGATGAAGACGCACTCGGCATCTGGCCACGCACTCGCAAACGGATGTTCGAGGTCGGCAACGCAGGAGACATCGAGCTCGAACTCGGTCGACCGCTCGTTCGCTCCGCTCTGGATCGGTGCCACGCCGTTGCCGTTGAAGGCGCCGAGCTCGAGCGCACGATCGACGAGCAGACCGACGATCGACTCGAGCTGAGCGATCCGCATGCGCTCCTCGAGCGACTCGGGCGGCATGGAATCGCTCAGCCCCTGCCACGCGCCGACATCGCGACGAAAGTGCCCCGTCTCTGGCGCCGTGAGCAAGGCTCTCAGGCTCGGTGTGTCGAGCTCCCAGCGGACCGCCGCTGATTCCGGCGGCACGAGCGTGAGCTCCGACTCGCGCGTTTCGCTCGAGCGCCACCAATCGGAGCGAACCGAATCCGCCAGAACGCCACGCGCCCATCCGTTGCTCGCGCCGAGACCAGTCGATGAGGACGCGACGTCGACCGGCGCGAGCCGTTCGTTCCGCAGCTCGCGAACGGGGCAGACGATCGCCCCCAGCGCGGCTCGGGGAAAACCAAACCTCTCCAGCGCCTCCTCGTTCCAGTCCCCGTCGATCGCGAAGACGAGCTCACGCACGACGAGAGGCATCGCGACGCGGTGCGTCGTCACCCAGCGGTGGGGACGATGCTCAGCGGCCGCGTCTCGTGTGTCGGAAGTACGCGCTGGAGGAGCAACGCAGCTGGCGACGAGCGCCGCAACGCCAAGCACACCGTGAAGCGCCTTCGAAGTCACACGACGATCACCGCCAGCCACCGAGGGCCCCGTGATAGCAGCTCGAAGGGCGCTCACGACGTCACGCTCAGTGCCGGAAGTGCCGCACACCGGTGAAGACCATCGGCACGCCGTGTTTGTCGCACGCGGCGATCACTTCGTCGTCGCGCACCGAGCCGCCCGGTTGCAGGATCGCGCGCACACCGGCCGCGATCGCGTTCTCGACGCCGTCGGGGAACGGGAAGAACGCGTCGGACGCGAGCACCGCGCCCTTCGCGCGTTCGCCCGCCTTGCGCGCGGCGATGTGGACGGCATCGACGCGGCTCATCTGACCGGCGCCGACGCCGACCACTTCGTTGCCGCGAGCGAAGACGATCGCGTTCGACTTCACGTGTTTGCCGATCTTGGTCGCGAACGCGAGCGACGCGAGCTGCTCCGCCGTCGGCTGCGCCTGGGTGACGATCTTCATCGCCGGCGGCAGCTCCGCGGCGAGATCGCGGTCCTGCAAGAGGAACCCGCCGACGATCTTCTTCACTTCGAGCTCGCTCGCCGCGCGTGCTGCGGGTCCGAACGGTTGCGAGACGAGCAAACGCACGCTCTTCCCCCACTTCGGCTTGTGCGTCAAGAGCTCGAGCGCCTGCTCGTCGAAGCCCGGCGCGAGGATCGCTTCGACGAAGCGATTGCCTCCGACCAGGAACTCGGCGCACGCGAGGTCGAGCGGCCGCGTGAACGCGAGCACCGAGCCGAACGCCGACAGCGGATCGCCGTTCCACGCGCGTTCGAGCGCGTCGACGATCGTGCCGCCGGCCGCCGCGCCGCACGGGTTGTTGTGCTTGACGACGGCGACGAACGGCTCGTCGAACTCCTTCGCGATCCCGAGCGCCGCGTCGAGGTCGACGATGTTGTTGTAGGAGAGCGCCTTGCCGCCGAGCACTTCGCTCGACGTCACGCTGGGCTCGCCGGTGCTCGCGGACGCGTACAACGCCGCAGTCTGGTGCGGGTTCTCGCCGTAGCGCAATACCGCGACGCGCCTGCCCGTGAACGCCGCGCTCGCCGGGAAGCGCTCGTCGGTCAGACCGTCCTTGCGCTCTTGCTCGAAGAGCCAACTCGAGATCGCCGCGTCGTAGCGCGCCGTCAGCGAGTACGCCTTGACCGCGAGCTCGCGTTTGAACTTCTCGGAGAGCGCGCCGCCGTTTTCCGCGAGCTCGGCGAGCACGCGGGGATAGTCGCTCGGCTCGGTGACGATGCCGACGAAGCGGTGGTTCTTCGCCGCGGAACGCACCATCGACGGCCCGCCGATGTCGATCTGCTCGATCGCGTCGGCGCGCGCGACGCCGGGCTTCGCGACGGTCGCTTCGAACGGGTAGAGGTTGACGACGACGAGGTCGATCGGCGCGATGCCGTGCTCCTTCATCGCCGCGACGTGCGTCGTTTCGTCGCGCAACGCGAGGATGCCGCCGTGCACCTTCGGATGCAGCGTCTTCACGCGTCCGTGCATCATCTCGGGGAAGCCCGTGTAGTCGCTGACTTCGCGGGCCGGCACGCCCGCTTCGACGAGCGCCTTGTACGTGCCGCCGGTCGAGAGGATCTCGATGCCGAGGCGGCTCAAGGAACGGACGAACTCGACCAGCCCGGTCTTGTCGGAGACCGAGACCAACGCGCGCTGAACCTGATTGTGCATGGATCGTGCTCCCGGCCCACCCGGGCCCGATGAGGAAGCGGGGAGTGTAGCGCCGCGAGGCGCGGCGGCCCGCAGCGAGCTACTGCGGCGCCTCAATCGCGTCGCAGGGCGCAGGACCGGGAGCCCTCGACGAGTCGCGGCCGCGCCGCGGCCGGCATGCAGCTTCGCGTCGCGCACCGGAACCGCGCGCACGCGACTCGGACGCGACGCCCGAACGAACCGCGGGCTCGCGCTCGGCCGACTCGATCCTGGCCGCCCGCACGAGCCCCATCTAGACTCGCCTCGCTCCGCACTGGACCGCATGCGCACACGCGAACTCCTCCTCGCCTCGTTGCTCGCGACCACCTTCGGGCTCGGCTCGTGCGACACCCGCGCGAACGAGATCCGGCCCAACATCGTCGTGATCGTGGTCGACACGCTGCGCGCGGATCACACCGACCCCGAGCTCGCGAAGGCGCGCACGCCGGCGATCGACGGTCTCGCCAAGGACGGCGTGCGGTTCGAGCGCGCGTTCGCTCACGCACCAGCGACTCTGCCATCGCACGTCTCGCTCTTCTCGTCGCGGCCGCCGAGCGAGTCGAGCGTGCGCACCAACGGCCAGCCGGTGCCGAAGGACCTGCCGCTCTTCGCGGAATGGGTCGCGAAGCACGGCTATTCGACGCACGCCGTCGTCTCGCTCGCGAGCATGTGGCCGGCGAGCGATCGCCGCGGCCTCGATCGCGGTTTCGGACGTTACGACCGCGGCCGGTACAGCGTCACTCGCGGAGACGACGTCGCGCACATGCTCGACGCGACGCTGGAACAACTGACCGCCGAGCAGCCTTTCTTCCTCTTCGCGCACTTCTCCGATCCGCACGAACCGTACGACGCGCACGGTGCAGTCGAGCGCTACGCCTCGATCTCGTTCGACGATCGGCCGCTCGGCGGCGTGTGCGTCTCGGAAGCGACCGAGACGCGACGCGAGCTCCTGATCCCGCCCGGCAAGCACTCGTTCGTCATCGAAGCGGACCGCGACGCGCAGTTGCGCAGCCTCGAGTTCGTGGCGCAGAACGTCGACCTGTCGTGGGAGTTCGTCGAGGGCGCTCTGCACGACCCGCACCAAAAGTTCGTCGTGCACGTGACGAATCCGGCGCCCGCGCGCGTCGCGAGCACGCTGACGTTCTGGCTCCACGATGCGGTGCGGCCGGACGAAGCGCCGCTGCGTTATCGGTCGGAAGTCGAGTTCGCCGATCGTTGCGTCGGCGACCTGCTCGGTGGACTGAAACGTCGCGGGCTCTACGACTCGAGCATCGTCGTGTTCACGTCGGATCACGGCGAGGCGCTCGGCGAACACGGAACCTGGGGGCACATCGTCACGCTCTACGACGAGCTCTTGCACGTGCCGCTCGTGTTCAAGTTGCCGAGCACGCTCGCCGGACGCGAGGTGCTCGCCGCGGGGAGCAAACGGCTCGTGCGCTTGATCGACGTCGCGCCCACGTTGCTCGACCTCGTCGAACTGCCGCCGTTGCCGGACCAACGCGGAATGTCGTTGCTCGGAGCGAAGGAAGAACGCGTGCTGTTCGCGCAAACTCAACGCGCCGACGGCACGGGAGAGTTGTTCTGCGCACGTGACGAACAGTTCAAACTGATCTACGCGCCTCTGGAGGAGCGTTTCGAGCTGTACGACGTCGTCAAGGATCCGCTCGAGCTCGGCGACGTCTACGCGACGCGCGGCAAGGAGCGTTGGGAGTGGACCGACGCGTTGCGCGCGCTCGCCGCCCGCACGCGCCGCGACGGCGAACGGCAGATCGATCCGGAGGCCCGCGCACGACTCGACGCGCTCGGCTACTGAGCGCGACGGGTCGTCGCCATCACGGCGCGCGTCGATCCACCGCGACACGCGTTATGCTCGCGGCGTGACGTCGATCCTCGACACGCTCGGACGGCCGCTCGCGAACCTGCGGCTCTCCGTCACCGACCGGTGCAACCTGCGCTGCGCGTACTGCATGCCGGAGGAGGATTACGCGTGGCTGCCGAAGAAGAGCATCCTCTCGTTCGAGGAGATCGCGCGGCTCGTCGGCGTCTTCACGACGGTCGGCGTCACCAAGGTGCGCATCACCGGCGGCGAGCCGCTCCTGCGGCGCGAGCTCTCGAACCTCGTGCGGTTGCTCGCCGTCCATCCGCGCATCGACGACCTCGCGCTGACCACCAACGGCATCTTGCTCGCCGAACAGGCGCGTGCGCTGCGCTCCGCCGGACTGAAACGGATCACCGTCAGCCTCGACACTCTGAAAC
Organism: Planctomycetota bacterium; assembly: GCA_023150475.1. Taxonomy (GTDB): domain Bacteria; phylum Planctomycetota; class UBA1135; order UBA1135; genus JACRIN01. Next base: position 119,636 of record JAKLKU010000011.1, on the reverse strand, counting down.
CGGCGGTCTTCCGCGAGCTCGCGAAGCGCGACGGCCTCGAACACGTGCTCGCCGGCATCCGCGCGGCGCGCGACGCGGGTTTCGACGCGCTCAAGCTCGACAGCGTGATGATCCGCGGCACGAACGACGCCGAGCTCTGCGACCTCCTCGAGTTCGCGAAGGCCGAACGCGCCGAGCTGCGCTACATCGAATACATGGACGTCGGCGGCGCGACGCAGTGGCGCGCCGAGCAAGTCGTCTCGCGCGCGGAGCTGCTCACGCGCCTCGCCGAACGTTACGGCCCGATCGAACCGCTGCGCGAAATCTCCAGCGCGCCGGCCGAGCGCTTCCGCCTCTCAGACGGCACCGTGTTCGGCATCATTGCGTCGACGACGGCCCCCTTCTGTCGTTCGTGCGATCGGAGTCGACTGACCGCCGACGGCATGTGGTACCGCTGCCTCTACGCGACGCAGGGCACGAACCTGCGCGACGCATTGCGCTCTGGCGCGACGGACGCAGAGCTCGCCGACCTCGTGACCCAAGGTTGGCGCTCCCGCGCCGATCGCGGCGCCGAAGAGCGGCTCGCCGAGCACTCACGGGGCGCCTTCGCGCCGCGCGAGGAGCTCGTGAAGAACCCGCACCTCGAGATGCACAAGCGCGGCGGCTAGTCGGCGGCAGGCGCGCTCGGCTGGGACGGCGAGGGTTTCGCGCGTGCCGCGGCCAGGCCGCGCGCGAACGCGGCGAGTTCGACCATCGAGCCGACGGTGAGCACGTGCTCGCGTCCGACGATGCCGAGCGCGGGAGCCCCGCGACCGCCGAGCACGACGTACGTGTCCCTCGTCGCGAGTTCGTCGACGAGCTCGCGGATCTCGCGCGCCGCGACTTCGTTCGGCTGCTCTTGGCTCAGCGCGCACCACACGACTTTCGGGTTCGCCATCGCGATTGCCTCGCGCATGGCGACGAGCGGCGTGTCCGGCCCGAGGTTGCGGTCCCGCCAACCGGCTTCCGCGAGCACCGCGGCGCACATCATCGTCGGGAGGAGGTACGCGTCGCCGCTCGGCGCGAAGCCGACGGCCGTCCAGCCGTCTTCGGGCGACGGCGGCAGGAGCGAGCGGAGATAGGCGAGCGACTGGAACGCGATGTCGGTCGCGCGGTGCTCGATGGCGATGCCGCGTTCGCTGTGGCGCCAGAGCTCGCCGATGTGCGTGAGCGCGCTGCGAATCGGTCCGTCGCACAGCGCGGCGAAGCCGACGCCGGCGAGGTAGCGTTGCACCAGGAACGCTCGTGCGGCGGCCGCGTTCTCCGCGAGCAAGTACTGGAGGAAGGGCTCCGGCGCGCCCGCTTCGAGCGCAGGTTGGGCGTCGTTCGTCGGCAAACCGAGCGTCTCGGGGTGCAGCAGCGCGAACCGCTGGCTGCGCACGAAACGGACGGCTTCGTGCTGCGAGATGCGGCGGTGCCCGCCAGCGGTGCGGACGGCGACGAGGCGACCGTCGTCGACCCAACGTTTCAACGATGACTCGCTGACACCGATCGCATCGGCGAGGTCCTTCGGGGAGAGGAACGGGCCCGCATCGGGCTGGACGTTTCGGGTGGTCTCGGGTTCGGCCATGACTGCGAGTGCTTCCACAATGGGTCCTTCTTGATATCAGCAGCGGCATTGCCTGGCCACTGGGTCGTTCTTCGGGGTTTACGGGCGGGAAGCTAGTGCACGTTTTGAACGATTCCATCCCCCAGCTCGGCCCTGGCCGGCGCCGCTCGGCCCCGTCGTCGAGGCGACACGTGGCTGACGGCCGTGTCGGCCCGGAACGCGGCGCGTGCGCCCAGGCGCGTCGGCGAGCCCGGCTCGCGGAACGAGGCCGTCGCGGACCGCGCTCGGCACGGGTCGCCGGGCTGGCGGCAACGGATCGCGAAAGGGACCTCGATCGGAGAGCAGACCCGAGCTGGCGGGCCCGGAGCGCTACTGCCACCTGCCGTTGGGCAGAGAATTTCGACCGACGTGTCACCAAACCGTCTTGCGTCGGTCCATGCCGGAAGCCCCGCGTCGTCGCCTGCGTCGGGGCGGGACCCAGCCGACGAGCTCGAAGCGCGAGCGAGCCCAAGCGCGGCGCGAAACGCGCCGACTCGGTCGCGGCGTCGTCCGAGTCGGAGGCGTCCGAGCAGCTTCCGTTCACGCCGACGAACGCGTTGGCCGCCCGAACGGTGCATGACGACGGCGCGAAGCGCCAAGCAGGCGTCACCCGCGCGGTTTTCGTGACCCAACGCGCGAGGCCAGTTCCGCCGGACCGCCCAACTTGGCGCCGCGGACCGTGGGACGGACAGACGCCGACACCCGCGCCCCGCGCGCGGCCGGCCCGCGGTGCAGCGCTGGCGCCCGGAGGACGTCGTGTCTCGACTCAGTCGTACTGCCGAGCGCGCCGCTCGACCAGGTACTCCGGCACCACGGCGAGCTCCTCGGCGGTCAGTTGGTACTGCTCGCACACCAGGCTGAGCCGCCGGCCGGGCGAGTCGACGCGCTCGACGGCGTGCGTCAGGTCTCCACCGAACACCACGAGCTTGTTCACGGCGGGCCGCACTCGGCCGAGCGCGCGTTTGTTGCGCGAGAGCACCAACGCGCCGCCGACCAGGGGCTCGGGCACGACGACGTAGAGCACCGACACGACCCGCGGCGAGACGATCGTCGGCGCGTACGCGCGCAGCGAACGATCGATGTGCGGGTCGACGCGCGAGCCCTGGGCCAAGAGGAGCGGGTTCAAGTAGAACGCGTTGCAGTCGTCGCGCAGCGCGCGAGCGAGGTACGGCGTGAAGTAAGGGAACTCGCGCTCGACTCGCTCCCGATGCGTGCCGCGGAAGACGACCGAAAAGCCCCGCGTGCCGATGAAGTCGCGGTTCAAGTTGTCCGCCGCGAGGTGGCGGCTCGCCAGGATCTGACGTTCGAGCGTGCGCAGGTACGCCGGCTCGAACGCGCCGTCGGTCTCGGTGTAGACGCTCATCGCGAGCCGCCCATCTCAACGCGGCGAGCTCTCGGCCGCCAGGTGCTACTTGGCGAGCGCTCTGGCGATCGCGTCGATCGTCTCCCGCTGACGGAAGTAGTTGATGTGGTGCACCGTCGGACTCGACGTCCACTCTTGGATCACGGTCGGACGCGGGAGCGTCGCGTCGCTGAAGACGTCGTCCATCGAGTCCGTGTCGACGACCAAGTCGTTGCGGCCCGGAAAGACCGTGTCGGCGGCCGCATCGACGAGCTTGTCCTTGCGGAACCACCGCCAGAAGCGCCAGTTCGCGTCCTCGGGCTCGTAGTTCGAGCGCACGACGAAGTACGTCGGCAGATTCACCGGCCGCGCGGCGCGCAGGCGGACGAGCTCGCCGTTGTTGCCGACGCGCGACTGGCCGGAAAGCCCGGGCACCATCGCGACACCGGCGTCCGCGATCGGCAGCTTGCTGAGCGCCGACGTGATCGACGTGAAGACGCGCAAGAGCACCACCGGCGCCGCGAGGAACGGCGCGAAGCTCGTCGCGGCGGCACCCGCGAGCTTGAGCGCGTTGCCGACGTTCGTCAGCAGATCCATCGACTCGCGGATGCGCGCGGGCGACGCGAGACTGGTGCCGGCGAGCGGGCTGCCGACGAGCACCGCCTTGCGCGGCCCGGCGTCCGTGCCGCCGAAGCCTTCGAGCCACCAACGCGTCACGAGTCCGCCGCGGCTGTGCGCGACGACGCAGACTTCGGCCTCGACGCCGCGGAAGCGCTGCGCGAGCTCGAACGCGTTGAGCAGCGGGCTCACCGCGAGCGTCGGATGATCGAACGTGAGCACTTCGTCGAACGCGTTCGAAGCGACGAAGTCGCGACCCTGCTGCGAGGACAGGAACTCCTCGCGGAACATGTGATCGCAGTTCGAGAAGGTCCCGTGGACGAAGAGCAGGATGCGTTTCGTCTTCGCCGTCGCGCTCGGCGACGCAACCGGCACGAGTTTGCCGTCGCGCCAGCGCCGCAAGCCGAACGCCGGCTCGCCCGCGAGGTCCTTGGTCGCGAACTTGCGATCGAGCTTGCCGATCGCTGCGACGATCTCGTTCGGCGGCAGGAGCTCGAAATGGAGCTCCGCGACCGGCTTCTCTTCGCCCGTCAGCCACGACCAGAGCCCGGCGCGTTTCCCGCCGGCTCGCCGCCGACGGCGTGCGACCGTCCGCCGTGCGCCACCGACGTCCCAACGCAGGACGCCGTCGTCGCCGCGGACGAGAGCCAGCGCGCTCGTGCGGTCGTCGTCGTCGCGGCGGCGGCGGCGGCGGCGCTCCGCCGTCGACATCGGCGGCACGAACTCGGCAGCGGTACGCACGCCGAGCTCCTGCGCCTCGCCGCCGAAGTAGGCGGCCAATTCTTCGTCGCGACGTTGGCTTTCGCTGGTCGGGTTCATGCGCCTTCCTCCCGGATCGGCAACGGCGTCACGGCGGACGCTCGCGCGCGCACGACGTCGAGCATCGAGTCGAACTCGCGCTTCGACCGCAGGTTGTCCTCGCCCGCCTCGCGCGCCGCGGCGAATCCTTCGCGCGTCGTCAGCCACACGGCCTCGAGCGGCACGAGCGAGCCCTTCTGCACCCACTTCTTGATCTCGTCGAAGTACGGCGCGTCGAAGTACCAACCATACTCGGACTTCGCGCCGCGCAACCGCGCGTTCTCGCGCTCGTCGTCGCGAGCGTCGGCTTCGTCGCGAGCGAGCACGAAGGCTTCGTGGTCCTCCTCGCTGCGCCAGTAGCCGGGGAAGCAGTGGCCTTCGAGCAGGAAGATCGTCGGGTAGATCTCGACGTACTCGAGGCACGCGGCGAGCAACAACGCGAGGTCGATGCACGTGCCGCGTCGCCCGCCGAGGATCTCCGACGGCGTGCGGATGCGTTGCGACGCCTCGGTGTAGGTCGGCGGCGGGTTGATGTACGCGAGCGCGTGCTCGTGGATCAACGCGGACCACAGCGCCTGCACTTGCGTGTCGATCAGCGCGAACGGATCGTCGGCGTCGGGATCGACGCTCTGGTAGCCGTCGAAACCCATCGTGGGATCGTCCGCGATCGCCATCAGGTAACGCTGCGCCGAATCGACGATGCGCGAGACCGCCGGGTCGCGCGGCAGGACGAACGACGGCAGCCAGATGCGATCCTCGTCGGTGTCGCGCCACTCGTTCGCGGAGAGCAGCGAGACGGGCAACGTGCGCGAGAGCAACGTGCGACCTTGTGCCGACGCCTTCACGTAGAGGCTCGTGCGGACGCTTTCGCGCACGGCGCGCGCGAGCGCGGACGTCAGCGGCACGCGAATCTCGTCCTTGAGCGGCGTCACACGATCGACGAGGTCGAGCGAACGCCGATACGGCGCGGAATCCGGTCCGAGGTGCAACAGCACTTCGAGCTCGACGCCGCGCACGGTGCCGTCGGCGTGTTTGACGAGGTCGAACTTGTCGAACAGCGGCCGGTCGTTGTGCAGGAGCGAGTAGTTGACCGCCGCGCGATGCTCGATCTCGAAGTTCAGGATCGAACCGAGCTCGTCGTCGATCGGGATGGTCACGTCGCGGGCCTTGTCGACCGACTTCGACAACGCTTCGAGGCGCCGCGCGCGACCCGCACGCTCCACGCCGCTCGTCGCGACGATCTCGTCGGCGAGCCAGAACACGACGCTCGTGCCGCGCAACGCGCCGCGGAAACGGCGCTGTTCCTCGAACGCCCAACGGAAGACGTTGACGCTTTCGCCGGGCTGGTGGCGCCACGCTGTGTAGAGGTCGGCGAACAGTCGTTCGGTCAAGCTGTCGTCGAAGTCGTCGAGGAAGCCGATCGCGGCCTCGGCGCCCGCGGCGACGGTCAGCGCCGCCGAACGCGAACCCGAGTTGAACAGGTTGAAGCCGACGAGCCGCGGTTTCTTCGCCGCGCCACACAACACACGCGCCAGTTCTTCGGCCGCGAGCGGCGCCGCGTCGACGCCGTCGCGCACGAGGTAGCCGTCGAGCGGCGTGGCGGGCGCCGACGGGCCGTCGGCCGCCGCTCGCTCCCGTTTCGCGCGCTTCGTTCCCGCCGCGCGCGCGGCGAGCAACGCCCGGCCTTGGTGCGTGTCGAAACCGGCGAGGTGCACGAGCTCGGGCTGCAACGCGCGGATCGCGGAAGCGAGTTCCTCGCGATCGGGGTCCTCGAGCACGACCAAGGCGCGGCCGGCGCGCCCAGTGGCCTGGGAAAGCGGCGGTCGCGTCGACCCGCGCCAGGTGCGCACGGCGGTGTCGGGCACACCGAGCGCGCGTTGCACGAGCTCGCGTTCGCTCTCGAAGTCGTATTCGTCGCGCAGACCCGCCGGCGCGCTCTCGACGAAGAGCACGACGCCGTTCGTCGAGCGCACCGGCTTGCGGGCTTCCGACGAGATCGAGCGCATCACGGTCATGCGCGGTTCGGTGCGCTTGCGAGCCGCCGACAGCACGTACTCCCACGGGAACAGCCGTGCGGGCCAGCTCTGCGACTCGTTCTCGTGCTCGACGTGGACTTCGACGAGTCCGTCGAAACCGTCGGACGCGCGCGAGCCGAGCGCATCGAGCCAAGCGCGCACTTCGCTCGGCAACGCGGCGGCCGCGGCCTCGGACTGCAACGCGCTCGCTTTGTCGTCGCCGGCCCAGCGGCGCCGGTTCAGCACGGCGCTCGACCAACGCATCGCCAACGCGGGCGTCACCGACCACTCGATCGACTTTGCGCCGCGCGCGCGCAGCGACACGGTCGTCGCGAGGTTCGTCTCGGGCGGACGGGTCGACGTACGGGCCTTCTTCTTCGCCATGACGAGCTCCTTCCCGTGGGAAAGGGCATCATGGCGACGCATCGCACGCGCCGAAATGGTCGAGTGCGCGAGTTCCGCCGCTTGGGAGCGACGTTTCAGTTCCGCGGTTCGTCGCTGCTCGCTTTGCGGCGCGTGAAGAGTCGCCCGAGGTCGTCGAAGTAACTGTAGACGACCGGCGTGACGAGCAACGTCAGCAAGAGCGACAACGTCTGCCCACCGATGACGACGACGGCGACGGCGCGGCGCTCCTCGGAGCCCGGGCCCGAACCGAGCCACAACGGCAACATGCCCGCGACCAGCGCGAACGTCGTCATCAGGATCGGGCGCAGCCGGTCGCGGTTCGCTTGGAGGATCGCCTCGCGCCGCTCGAGCCCTCGCTCGCGCAGTTGATTGGTGTGGTCGATCTGCAGGATCGCGTTCTTCTTGACGACGCCGAAGAGCACGAGCACGCCGAGCGCGGAGTAGAGATTGAGCGAGTTGCCGCTCGCGTCGAGCGACCACAACGCGAACGGCACCGAGAGCGGCAGTGAGAAGAGGATCGTCAGCGGGTGCACCAGGCTTTCGAACTGCGCCGCGAGGATCACGTACATCAACACGACCGAGAGCAGGAACGCCCACAGGAACTCCTGGAACGTCCGCTCGAGCTCGCGACCTCGTCCGAGCACGCGGGTCGTGTACGTCGCGGGCAGATTCATCTCGGCGGCGGCGCCGCGCAGCGCCTGCAGCCGATCCGCGAGCGCGTAGCCCGGACCCACCGACGCGCGCAACGACACGACACGCTGACGGTCGAGACGATCGATGCGCGACGCGCTGATCGCGGGCCGGAGCTCGACGACGTTGTCGAGCCGCGTCAACCCGCCGCGTTGCGACGGCACCCAGAGCTCGGCGATGCGACCGGGCTCGGCGCGGTCGCGCTCCTCGAGGCGCACTTGCACGTCGTACTCTTCGCCGAGCTCGCGGTCGCGGAAGCGCGAGACGCGTTCCTCGCCACCGACCATCAGGCGCAACGCCGTCGCGACGTCGGAGACGTCGACGCCGAGGTTCGCCGCACGCTCGCGGTCGATCACGGCCTGCAGTTCGGGCTTCTCCAGTTTCAACGTCGTGTCGACGTCGACGACGCCGCCGAGCTCGCCCGCCTTGACGCGCAGTTGGTTGCCGTACTTCGCGAGCTCCTCGAGCTCGGGCCCGAGGATCGAGAAGTCGATTTCGAACGGCCCGCCGCCGATGTTGAAGCTCGGCGCGTTGCGCACGGAACAACGCAGGTCCTTGAACTGCGAGAGCCGTTTGCGCGCCGCGACCATCACGTCGCGCTGGGTGTAGTTGCCGGTCCACGCGCGCGACGGCTCGCCGTCGAGCAGAGCGCTCCACAGCCGCGCGAACGTGAACGTGCGCTCTTCGTGCGGCGCGATCTGCACCCACACGGAACCGGAGTTCACTTGGCCGAGGAAACTGCCGCCGACGGACGTCTGCACCAGCCGCACGCCTTCGAGCGCCGAGAGCTCGGCTTCGACGCGTTGCATCACGCCGTCCATCGCGACGAGGCTCGTGCCTTCGGGCGCCGTCACGTTGATCTCGAACTCGGCCTCGTCGACGTCGCTCGGCGTGTACTCCTGCTTGACGACGCCGTAGAGCGGCTTCGAGCTCGAGATCACGGCGAACGCGAGCAGCAGCACCAACGGCCGGAACCGCAGCGAGCCGCGCAGGAGCCAGCCGTAGCCGCGCTCGACCCACGCGTAGAAACCGCCGCGCGACTTCGGGCCCGCGCCGTGCGCGTCGCCGACGCGCAAGAGCCGTGCGCTCATCGTCGGCGTCAGCGTGAACGACACGAGCAAACTGACCATCACCGCCGCCGCCGCCGTGATGCCGAATTGATAGAGGAAGCGGCCGGACACGCTCGACATGAAGGACACGGGCACGAAGATCACCGCGAGCGAGAGCGTCGTCGCCATCACGGCGAGCGCGATCTCCGCCGTGCCTTCGCGCGCCGCGTCGAACGGGTTCATCCGCTTCTCCTCGAGGAAGCGGAAGACGTTCTCGAGCACGACGATCGCGTCGTCGATCACGATGCCGACCATCAGGACGAGCGCGAGCATCGTGACGCTGTTCAGCGTGAACCCGAGCGCCTCCATCACGCCGAAGCTCGCGATCACCGAGCACGGGATCGCGATCGCCGCGATGATCGTCGAGCGCCAACTGCGCATGAAGACGAGCACGACGAGGCTCGCGAGCGCGCTGCCGAGCACCAAGTGCACGCGGATCTCGCCGAGCGCCGCGTGGATGTAGCGCGACTGGTCGCGGATGACGTCGACCTCGACGTCCGTCGGCAGCTCGGCGGCGACCCGCGCGAGCTTCGCCTTGACGCCGTCGATCACTTCGATCGTGTTGGCGCCCGACTGGCGCCGGACTTCGACGAGCACGCACGGCTTGCCGTCGAGCCGCGAGATCGAACGGATCTCCTTCGTGCCGTCCTCGGCGCGTCCGAGGTCGCGCACGCGGATCGACACGCCGTCGACGGTCGCGACGACGAGCTCCTCGAAGTCGCGCGGCTCGGCGATGCGCCCCATCGTCCGCAGCACCGATTCTTGTTCGGGCCCGGTGACGTTGCCGCCGGGCGTTTCGGCGTTCTGGCGACGGATCGCGTCGCGCACCGCCGTGATCGGCAGGCCGTACGCGCGCAGCCGATCCGCGTCGACCCAGACGTTGATCGCGCGCGGCGACGCACCGACGAGCGAAACGCCGCCGACGCCGATCGAACGCTCGATCTGCGGCTTGACGACCTTGTCCGCGAGTTCGGAGAGCTCGCGCAAAGGCCGATCGGCGGAGAGCGCGAACGACAGGACCGGAGTCTGGTCGTTGTCGAACTTGCCGATGATCGGCGCTTCCGCTTCGGGCGGGAGCTGCCGCAGCACGGTGGCCACGCGGTCGCGCACGTCCTGCGCGGCGCCGTCGATCTCGCGCGAGAGGTCGAAGGTCAGCAGCACGACGCTCGAACCGTTGGTCGAGATCGAACGCAACTGCTCGATGCCTTCGACCGTGTTGACCGCTTCTTCGATGCGTTGGCTGACCAGCGTCTCGACTTCCTCGACGGACGCGCCGGGCACCGTCGTGCGCACGCTGACCGTCGGCAAGTCGACGGCCGGGAAACGATCGACGCCGAGCCGCAGGTAGCTCGCGATGCCGATCACCACCAACGCGACGATCAGCATCGACGCTGCGACGGGACGGCGGATGCAAGCGTCGACGAACTTCTGCACGCCGCGCTCCTACTTCGTCGGGGAGGGCGGCTGCGTCGCGGGCGGCACGCGCGCCGCCGAGATCGGCGCGCCGGTCTGCAGACCGCCTGGCGCGAGCACGACTTGCGCACCGGGCGCGAGCCCCGAGAGCACCTCGATGCGGTCGTCGCGGCGGCGCCCGACGACGATGCGCGTCTCCTTCGCGACGCCGCCGTCCATCACGATCACCTTGTCGATGCCGGCGAACGTCACCAACGCTTCGAGCGGGATCGACAACGTGCGCGCGCTCGGCTCGACGACGATTTCGGCGCGCGCGAACGAGCCGGGACGTAGCCGACCCTCGGGGTTTTGGAGCTCGCACTCGGCCGTCAACATCCGCGTGCGCGGATCGAGCGTCGGCGACAGGCGGGCGACGCGCCCTTCGAAAGGAGTCGCGAAACCGTCGAGCGCGATGCGCACGAGCTGACCGATGGCGATCTCCGGCGCGTCGACTTCGCGCACGGAGAGCCGCAGTCGCAACGGATCGTCGCGCACCAGCCGCGCGACCTCCGCGCCGACCACGAGGTAGTCGCCGGTGCCGACGCTGCGCGCCGCGACCACGCCGTCGAACGGCGCGACGATGCGCGTGTCGGCGAGTTGTTGGCGGGCGAGCGCGAGCTCGGCGCGCCGCTGCGCGACGAGCGCGACGCGGTTCTGCACGAGCTCGCGAGCGTCCTGCAGCCCGCTCTCGGCCGCCGCGAGCCGCGCGCTCGACGCATCGAGCTCCGCTTGCGCAGAAACCCCGCTCTTCTGGAGCTCGACGAGCCTGCGGTTCTCGCGCTGTGCGTCATCGAACTCCGCGCGAGCCTTGCGCACGACCGCCGTGAGCTCCGGGTCGACACGGTCGCCGCGATCGGCGGGCTCGGCGCCTGCTCCGGCGCCGTCGGCGTGCGCCGCCGACGCGTCGGACGCGAGTCCGAGCAATGCGCGCGCTGCGGCGAGCGCCGCTTCGGCCTGTTGCACGCGCAGTTCGTAGTCGCGGGCCTCGATCGTCGCGATCGGCTCGCCACGTTTCACGCGCGTGCCCAGGTCGACGGAGAGCTCGGCGACTCGGCCCGCGACCTTGGTCGACAACGTCGCGGCCTCGTGCTCGACGAGCTCGCCCGTGACGCGCAGACTGCGCTCCCAGCCGATCTCCTCGGCCGGCGCGAGGCGCACTTCGCGCGGCGTCTGCGGGCCGGCGTCGCGCGCCGCGACCGGGGCGGGCGTGCCGGAGCGCGAGCAGCCGACGACGAGACTCGCGAGGGCGACGACGATCCAGGCTTGCTTCACGACGGACTCCGGTCGCGCGATGATGCCGACCGGCGCCGCGGGACGCGAGCGCCTTCCTCATGTGTCGCCCGCGTCACGCGCCGCGGCGATCAGCCGCCCGGTAGCGCGTCGCCCGGAATCCGCCGCGGATCGAACTCGCGTGGACGATCGAGCGTCGTCCAGAGGACCGCGACGGAGAGGAGCGCGAGCACGAACCCGAGCTTCGTCCACGCCGACGGCGCGCCGACCGCCGCGAGCGTCAGCAACACGACGACCAGCAGCACGAGCCAGAACCACACGCGACCGAGGTCGAAGCCCAGCGTGCGGTCGCTCGCGACGGCGCGGAACCGACATTGCGGTGCGCGGACGACGAGCGCGCCGATCAACGCACGGACGAACGTCGTGTACTCCGAGCGCGCGGCCGCGCCAGTAGCACGGGTCACACGGGTCACACGGGTCGCGCGGCCATGCTCGGCACGGCTCGCGAACGCGCGCTTGCGTCCGTCGCGCGTCCGCAAGCGGCACTCGAAGCGGTCGCAGTCGGCACGCGTCGACGCACGCACGAGCCGCAGCTCCGCGAGTTCGCCGAGCTCGATCCGTTCGCGCGAGCCGTCGCGCGTCTCGAGCGTCAGCGCCTCGCCGTCGAGCACCCACGTGCAGTCCGGCGCGCCGCTGCGCTCGTGGATCTCGCTGCGCTCGAATGTCCTGGCACGCTCCGGGACCTCGGCGCGCACGCCGGCGGTCGTCGCGAGCGCACGATCGGCTTCCGCGCTCGAGAGCTCGCGCGACTCACGCTGCGGCGCGCTCACGGCAAGAACGTCGCTTGCACGCCGTCGGTCAGGTTCGAGCCCGCACCGCCCGCCGGCAGATCGCGGAACCAGAACTGGAAGTACGCGGTCGTGCCCGGTGCGATCGGCGCCCAGGGCGGCAGGCTCGTGAGATCGACGGCGAGCGACGCCGTGCCGCTCATGTCGATCACCTGCACCGGCTGCAGTCGGACGAGCCCCGGCGCGAACGGACTGACGCACAACCAACCGTCCGCGAACGGGAGCTCGGCGGGCGCGAGGCCGTAGAAGAAGAGCCCGGGGCGACCGACCGGCCCGCCTTGGGCGTGGAGCACGAGATCGTTCACCGCGACCGACAGGCTGCCGGAGACGGAGATCGTCGCGGCCGCGCCCGAGGAGTTGATGGTGCTCGTGCAATACGGGACGCCGACCGCGGAGAACGAGAACTCGACGTCGTACCAGTCGGCGGCGCCGAAGTACGTGTCCTCGAATTCGATCACGGCGCGCCAGCCGTTCGTGCTGCTCGGCCACTCCACGATGGTCACCGGACCGCGCGCGTGGTGCACGACGATCTGCGGCGTGAAGTCGGCGTTGGGCAGCGGGTGCGGCAAGCCGACGATCGTGCTCGAGAAGCAGCCGCCGCAATCGCGGTTCTCGCAGTCCGGCACGTCCGGCCAACCCGGCCACCACGTGACGCCGTCGAGGATCGTGGGCTGCATCTCTGCGCCCATGTTGCAGTCGAGGCGGCCCGGCGCGGCCCAGTCGAAGTGCTGCCAGGTCGCCGAATCGTCGTCGAGGATCAGGTTGCTGCGGCCGTCGACGTAGGCCTGGATGTGCACCGACTGCGCGTCGGCGCGATTCGCGAGCGCCACGGCCGCGAGGGAGCACGCAAACAAGGCGAGCGAGTTCATGGACACCTCCTGCCACGCGATACGTGGCGGTTCGCTCGAGTGTCCTTGGGTCGCGCGCCGAGGGATCTCGATCCGCCCGAGCGGGCACGCCCCGACGCGAGTGTTCGGCCCGAGTGGGTACGCGAGTGAGTACGCGGCGTGCGAGACGCTCGCCGCCGCCCGTGCGTCAGCGGCTCAACACGATCACGCGCTCGAGAGCGACGTCGGTTTGGGTGACGCGTTTGCCGTCGGAGAAGACCGCGGCGACTTCGTCGGCTCGTGCGATGTCGCCGAGGCCGAAGTGGAAGCGCCGATCGCTGACCGAACAGAACGAGCCGCCGTGGACCTGATGGCGCACGAACACGCGCTCGCCGCAGCGCACCTCGACGCGCAGCGCGCCCGGCGCGTCGACGACGAGCCACTTCCCGCGTCGCGGCGATTCGTTGCGTAGGATCGTCGGCGGTTGGTCGACGTTCGCGATCACGAGATCGACGTCGCCGTCACGATCGAGATCGCCGGCGGCGACACCACGGCTCGAGCCTTTGACCTCGAGGCCCGGCCCCGCCTCCACGCTGACGTCGCGAAAACGTTGGCCTTCGTTCAGGAGCACGAGGTTCGTCTGCTCGTAGCCGAGCGACTGCTCGGGCACGAGCGACGCTTGTGGATAGATGTGTCCGTTCGCGACGTAGATGTCGCGGTGGCCGTCGAGATCGAAGTCCTCGAACACGACGCCCCACGAGAGCGGCTTGTAGGTCGGCCCGCGCACGCCCCACGCAGCCGTCACGTCGCGGAACAGCCGATTGCCTTGATTGAGGTAGAGCGTCGAGAAGTCGTCCGCGAAGTTCGTCACCATCAAGTCCGCGCGACCGTCGCCGTCGACGTCACCCGCCGCGACGCCCATGCCGGCTTGTGCGCGACCCGAGCTCTCGAGCGCCGCTCCGCTCCAGAGTCCGACGTCCTTGAAGTGCCCCGTGCCGTCGTTCTCGTAGAGGTAGTTCGGGTTCGAATCGTTGGCGACGTACAGATCGAGATCGAGGTCGTCGTCGAGATCGCACGCGAGCACGCCGAAGCCGTAGAAGAGCCCGACGTCTTCGACGCCCGCGACCTCGGTCGCGTCGCTGAAGTGCCCCTTGCCGTCGTTCACGAAGTACGCGTCGCGTTCGCCTTCCATGCCGAAGGGCCCGAACATCACTTTCAGGTCCTTCCAGTCGAGCGTCGGCTCGGCGGCGAGCACTTCCTCGAGCGTCGCTTGGATGTAACCCGCGACGAAGAGATCGAGGTCGCCGTCGCGATCGCCGTCGAACAACGCCGCGCCCGCGGACCAACCGTCGACGCCGGGTGACGAGCTCGCGCGCTCGAACGTGCCGTCGCCGCGGCCGAGGTAGAGCGTGTCGGGCCCGAAGTTCGTGACGAAGACGTCGAGCGTGCCGTTCGAGTCGACGTCGCCGACCTCGACGCCGCAGCCGAAGCCGCCGTCGGCGAGACCGGAGCTCGCCGTCGCGTCCTCGAACGTGCCGTCGCCGCGGTTGCGATAGAAGACGTTGCCCGGCCGCCCGGCGACTTCCTTGCCCGAAAGCCGCCAACCGTTGACGAGATAGAGATCCAGGTCGCCGTCGCGATCCGCGTCGAAGAGCGCGAGCCCGGTGCCGCCCGACTCGAGCAAGTGCGGCTTCTCCGGCCGGCCGCACCACGTGATCGCCGTCACGCCCGACGCCGCCGCGACGTCGACGAAGCGCAACGGAGCGTTCGACGCCGCGGCGGGCGTGGAGGCGCTCGCCGCAGCGGCTTGTTCGGCCGCGGGCTGCGGCTCGTCGGCGCACGCGGCGCACGCGGCGCACGCGGCGAGAACGAGTACGCCGGGCCGGACGAACTTCATTTCACCTTGAGCAACGGCGCCGCAGCGGCGTCGAACGATTGCCACGCAGCGTTGCGCTCGGCGTCGGTCTTCGCGGTGCGCATCGCGGCGGACGCGGCGAGCAGTTGCTCCTTCGCCTTCTTGGTGACGATCACGTAGCCCTGCTCGTAGACGCCTTTGCCTTCGTCGTCGGCGTGGTGGTGGTGTCCACCTTCGAGCAGCCGCTTGCGCACGCCGGCGATCGCGTTGTCGCCTTCGTTCGCGAAGAGCGCCATCTCCGCGGCCGCGCGCTCGGAGTTGCCGCGTTGTTGGAACGACATCGCGGCGTGATGGTGCCCGTCGAGCATCGAACGCACGAAGTTCGCTTCGGTGCGCTTCAACGCGAGGATCGAATCGGCGAGCGACGAGTACGTGTCGACCGTCGCGCGCGGAGTTTCCTGGACGAACGAGAAGAGACCGAACGTGGCGACGAGAGCGCCGACGAAGAAGAGCTTGGGGTTCATGTTTCGGGGGCTCCGTTGAGACGACTCGGGCGGCGAGCGCCGCCCTGGGATGGAAAGGACGCCTCGGATGCTAGAGGGACTGCCGCGCAGGCGCGTCCGCACCGATGCGCAGGGGCGAGGGCCTCGCATGCGCTCGACGACGTAGCCCGGCGCACCGTGGCGGCCCGGATCGAGCCGTCCTACGCTCCCAGTGTGCGCTCGATCCGCCATCTCTCGCCCACCGACGCGCGCCGAGTGCCCTGGAAGAACGGCCGCGGCGAGACCCTCGAGCTTGCGCTGCACCCGCCGGGAGCGTCGTTCGAGCGCGGCGATTTCGAATGGCGCATCTCGCGTGCTCGCGTCGAGGAGAACGGACCGTTCTCGAACTTCGCCGGCTTCGAGCGCATCCTCGTCGTCGTCGAAGGCGACGGACTCCTGCTGGTGCACGGCGACGCCGCGCCACGCGCTCGCTTGCGTCGGCTCGAGCCCTATCGCTTCTCGGGCGAATGGCCGACGGCAGGAGAGCTCGTCAAAGGCCCGATCGCGGACTTCAACGTGATCACGCGCCGTGACGCGGCGCGCGCGGAAGTCGCGAGCCTGCCGCTCGGCCGACGCAGCGCGAGAGAGTCGCTCTCGACGCCGCACACGTTCGTGCACGTTCTTTCGGGTGCGCTCTTCGCGCGGATCACCGGCGAGGACGAACCGTTCGATCTCGTCGCCGGCGACAGTCTGTGGATCGAGGACCCGCGCTCGGGCGACGAACTCGAGCTCACCGGCCGCGGCGACGCGACGAACGCGTTGCTCGTGCGCATCGACGTGGCGAGCGACGTCAGAGCGTGATCACCTTCTGGGCCGCGGCGAGTTCGCGCAGGATCGTGTCCATGTCGCTCGTCTTGCCCGTCGCGAGCTCCAGACCGAAGTGCTGCACGCAGGTGCCGCACGGCACGAGGTCGATCCCGCGCTCGGCGAGCAGCGAGAGCTCCGCGAGCACCGGCGAGTCCTTCGCGAGCAACTTGACGCCCGAGTTGTAGAGCACGATCGTGTCGAGCCCTTCGAGCGCGATCGCCTTGCGCAGGAAGGTCGCGAGGATCTTGCGACCGAGCTCCCGGTCGCCGTGGCCCATCTGATCTTGGTTGAGGACGACGACGGTGCGCATGGTGGGCGCGGAGTCTAGGCGCGTCGTCGCATGCGTTCATGCGGCTGCCGAGCTGGGCCCCCCGGACGCGGAACTGGCATGTCACGTTGGATCACGAAAACCCGGTTCTTGGCCCCGCCAACGCGCATTTCGGCCCCGCGGTGCCCCCGCCGTGACGGACGAGCGGCCTCGTCACCCGACGCGCGCGTCGAGCGGCGCCGACCACGATCGTCGAGCTCGCGTCTCACCGTCTCGCAGCGCGGCGTGGCGACGGATCCGTGCGGCGCTCGAGCGACTCGACGCCCGATTCCAGTCGGCGCGGCGACACCAAAGACACCTCGGGGCTTCCAGCATGGACTCGCCCGCGAGCGTTCGGTTGCAGCCCCCTCTCGATTTCCTGCGCAACGACGAGTGGCAGTATCGACCGAGGCCTTTCCAGCGCCCGCCCGGGGTACCCTCGACCGCAGTCGGCCGCCTAACGCCGCCCAGCGGCGCCCAGCGGCGCCCGCGACGCCGACGCCGCGCATCCGAACGGCCTCGGCCTGCGAATGCCGCTCGCGAGGTGCACCCATGTTGCTCACGACGATCCTGACGCTCGCTGCGGCGCCGCAAGAAGCCGCCAAGACGCGCTACGAGTACCGCTCGGACTTCGTCTCGTTCGTCGGGCGCGACGAGCGCGGGCGGGTCGCGTTCGCGCTCGACACCAATCGCGGCCGGGACCGCGAGAGCTTCCAAGCGGAGCACTTCGGTGTGCTCTACGCGGAAGGGACCGGTTGGGCGGAGCTCGCCGGCAACGGCGAAGTGGCGAACACGAAGAAGGAGCTCGCGGCGATCACGAGCTCGAAGCACTACGAGTACACCGGCGCGCCGTCGTCCGGGCTCGTGATCGCCGGCAAGACGAACGAGCTCGTACTCACGATCGAGCCGTTCACGGCGCACACGCATCGTGAGCGCAAGACAGCGACTTTCGACACGGGCTCCGCAGCGGCGACGTTGACGTGGAAGGGTCGCACGCTCGTCGGACGCGCGATTTGGGAAGGCTGCTACTTGCCCGACACGAACTTGATCGCCGATCCCGACATGGACTTCTTCGGCGACGGCTGGCACGGGCTCTACGCGCTCGTCGAGCCGCGCGCGGACGCGCCGAAGGCGACGACGACGACGCCCGCGCTCGGCGACTTGCGGCTCCATCTCGCGGCCGGCGACGTCTCGAAGCTCGTCCTACCGCAGCAGGGCTTCCTGCAACTCGATGGCGACGCGCGGCTCGCGAAGAAGCTCGAGTTCACGCCGAGCGATTGGAGCCAAGGCAGCGGCTTCTTCCGCTGGCCCGCACGTTGGCGTGCGACTTGGCTCGACCGCGAAAAGCCTGCAAAGGTCGATCTCGCACTCGTCGACCGCGAAGTGATCCTGACCTGGGTCGTCGGCGGCTTCGCCGTCGCGATCGCGAAGGGAGAGCTCGAGATCGACGGCGCGAAACACGAAGTCTGGGGGCTCGCGCAGATCATCCGCTGAGCGAGATCGCGCACCGTATCGGTCGCGACGCGACGACCGCCGCGTTCCGCGTGCACTGGCTCGACCGTGCACCGGCTCGACCATGCAGCGCTCGCCACGTCACTCGCGCGTTGCTCGGCACCCCAAGCGACGGCGCGGCCGTCGTGTGTCGTGCGCTTTCCGCTCGGTCGAAACGAGCGTCCGCGCACCAGAACGCGCAGGGTTTCGCCGTGCCGCGCGAACCCATGGATCGGCGCGTGGAGGGTACGATGGCTGCGTGTTCGGCCCGCGTAGCATCCCCGCGGGTCCGCGCACGTTCCCAACTCTTCACGAAACGTCTCTTCAGGAGAGAACGATGAGATCGATGCGTGCATGGCATTCGTTCGTCGCGGCCGGGCTGCTGCTCGGCGCGTGCTCGACGAAGGCCGAAACCACTCCGGCGAATCCGCCGGCGCAGGCTCCCGCGGCAGGCGAGGCGCCCGCGACGGCACCGGCGACGGCGCCTTCCACCGGCAACCAAGAGCCGGTCCAACTCAACTACAAGGACG
The DNA here is from genome assembly GCA_023150475.1 of Planctomycetota bacterium. GTDB lineage: Bacteria > Planctomycetota > UBA1135 > UBA1135 > JACRIN01. The sequence continues at coordinate 101,164 of JAKLKU010000011.1, read as the reverse complement.
AACAGAAGGCCAAGGCGCTCGCTGGCATCGTCTATTCGTCGGGCCGCGCCGTGATCGATCCGATCGCTGCCGCGACCAAGGTCACGGTGCAGGATCCGGTCCTCGCCGAGACGATGCACGCGCAGGGTCGCGCGCAGCTCTCGGAGAACCACACGCTCGAAGCGATCGACTCGTTCACGCGCTCCGTGTTGCTCCAGCCGGAGAACCCGGCGCACTACTCCGGCCTCGCCGACGCCTTGCTCGTCAAGCGCATGGCCAAGGAAGCCGTCGCGGCGTTGCGCGTCGCCGTCGAGCTCGCGCCCGAATCGGCCGCCTATCGCTTCCAACTCGGCGACGCGCTCGTGCGCGTCAACCAACGCGAGGAAGCGATCGGCGAGCTCCAGAAGTCGCTCGCGCTCGACGCGTCGAACGTCACGGCTCACGAACGTCTCGCCGTGCAGCACTTCTACTTGAACGACTTCGCCTCGGCTTGGAAGGAAGTCCACGCCGTCGAAGCGTTGGGCGGCGCCGTGCCGCCGCAGTTCCGAGTGATGTTGGCCGAAGCCGCCGTCGAACCGAGCGCGAAGTGAGGAGGACGCACACCATGCTGAACAAGAACCTGCTCTCGGTCGCGGCAACGGCGAGCCTCGCGCTCGTCGCCAACGCTCAAACCACCATCGGCACGCAGATCAAGGTCGACGCTCCGGCGGCGACGGGTCCGTGCAACGAAACGACGATGGCCGCGTCGGCCGCGAACCCGCTCGAGATCGTCGGCGCGTGGAACGACTACCGCTCGAACATCAAATGTGGTGGCGGTCTGTCGATGGACGGCGGCAAGACGTGGTCGGACATCATCATTCGCCCGCCGCTCCCCAACCAATCGTCGGTCGAAGGCGATCCGATGTCGGCGTTCGACGATCGCACCGGCACGTTGTGGGTCGGCGCGATCAGCTTCGCCGGCAACGGCGGCGTCTACGTCGCGCGCAAGGACCCGGGCGCGACGACCTTCAATCCGAGCGTGATGGCCCACGCAACCGGCGGCGCGGACAAGTGCTGGATGGCCGCCGGTCCCGCGCACAACAACCCGAACGCGACCAAGGTGTACATCGCCTACAACTTCGGGATGCTGCGCTCGAGCGACATGGGCAACACGTGGCAAGGCCCGGTCAACCTCGGCTCGCTGCTCGGCGTCGTGCCGCGCGTCGGCCCGAACGGCGAGGTCTACGCCGTGTACTGGGACACCGGCTTCGGCCACTGGATCCGCCGCAGCTTCGACGGCGGCGTCACGTTCGGCGCGGCGATCAAAGTCGCGAACCGACTCGACTCGTGGGGCGTCGACGCGACACGCGTCGCGGGCGAAGCGCGCGTGACGTGCATCAACGGCTTCGCGTGCGATCCGGTGAGCGGCGCGCTCTACGTCGTCTACCCCGACACGACGAACGTCACGTCGAACGGCTCGAACCTCAACATCTACTTCACCAAGTCGACGAACCAAGGTGCGACGTGGACGACGCCGGTCGTCATCAACACCGACGCTTCGCCGACGCCGGGTGACCAGTACTTCCCGTGGATCGAATGCGATCGCGGAGGTCGACTGCACCTGACGTTCTACGACACCCGTGCTCCGGTGCAGAACGACAGCGCGTCGACCGCGCTGGTCAAGCCGTACTACAGCTACAGCGACGACGGCGGCGCGACGTGGTCCGAAGCAGCGTTGATGACGACGCCTTGGAACACGGCGAACGACGGCTTCGGCGGCGGCTTCATCGGCGACTACCTCGGCATGGCGACGGCGGGCAATCTGACGACGCCGCTCTACATGTCGACGCAGCTCGGCGCCGCGGACACCTACACGCACCGCATCCAAGAAGGCCCGGCGATCACGTACTGCTACGGCATCAACTGCCCGTGCGGGAACAACGATCCGCGTCGTGGCTGCGGCAACTCTGGCTTCGACAATGATCCGGCGACGGGTTCCGAGCTCGCGGTCACCGGCACGGATTCGATCGCTGCCGACAACCTGACGATGACGATCTCCGGCGTGAAGCCGAACTCGTTCGCGTTGATCTTCACGGGTCAGACGCTCGCGAACGTGGCGTTCGGCGACGGCCGACGCTGCGTCGGCGGCTCGCTCAACCGTTACGCGGTCAAGCAAGCCGACGCCAACGGCGTCATCACCTACGGCCCGGGCGAGTTCATCTCGTACGCCGCGTCGAAGTGGGGCGCGCCGGCCGCCGGCCAAGATTGGAACTACCAAGGCTGGTACCGCGACGTCGGCGGCCCGTGCGGTCAGACGTACAACCTGACCAACGCCGCGATCGTGAACTGGAAGCCGTAAACCGCTTCTCGTTCCTGCCCTTCACGCGGGGATGCCTTCGGGCATCCCCGCTTTCGTTCCACGACTCGTCAACGCGTTCGCACCTCGCTGGAGACGACCAAGGAGCTGGCAACTCGCCGGCGCTACACGCGCGCTCGAGCAGTCGGCCGAGAACTCGCACGCCAGCGGATTCAGTCTTCGTCCAGGCCCAACAACTGGCGCAGGTTTTCCTCGTGCGTGGCGAGGAAGAGCTGGTCCTCGTGGCGCCCGACCGCGGCCTTCGACTCGACGATGTGCCGCAGACGCGCGAGCGGGACCTCGGCCCCCTCGAGCACGAAGACGGTCCGTTCACGCCGGACGCCTTCGAAGTGAAAACCGGCCATCACGAACGTCAGGTCGACTTGCAGCTCGTCCGGATCGATCGCTCGGATCCACGCGGCGTGCCCGACGACCTTCCTCGCGAGTTCGAGGCCGCGCGGGAAGTCGAGAGGATCCGTCTCGGTCACGAGGTCGACGTTGCACGCGTCGCACGTTTGCCACGCTCGCAGGTGGTTCTCTGGATCGCGCGGCAAGAAGAGATCACGGACCTGAATCGTGAACACCACGCCCGACGCATGCGCGTGCATGTTGGGGCCAGCGACGCCGATCAGCGCGTACCCTACGCCGCGCGCTGCGAGAGCGCGGGCCAAGGGAGCGAGACTGCTCGACCAGGCGGCTGCCGTTTGTCATCAGCGACGGAGTACGCCCATTCATCGAGCACGCGTTGGGTCCACGACTTGTCGGTGCCCGGCCGGTTCTGCGGCAGGCGCTCCGCGCGTTCCATCGAACGCAGGTGCTCGGACGACGAGACGGTCGGGCCTTCCGGCGGTAACGGTTTCTTCGCTCGGTCGCGTGCTTCGCGCGCCTTGCGGTTCGGATCGTCCACGAGCGCGAGCCTGCTCCGCACGCCGCGCGGACCGCAACGCGCCAGAGCCGAGGTGCCGGCCGACGATCGGCTCGCCACCGGACATGCAGCTCTCGGCCGAATCGCCTGGACGGGTTCAGCCACGACGCGAGCGTCGCGTGGGCGACGCATCGAACACGCGCAGGACCCCGCGTCGACGGACACGTCCGTCGCGCGAGGACCCGCGCGTTGAATCGCCGAACTCAGCCGTGCGAGTGCGGGCGGTGGAAGCGTTTGCCGCCGTGGCGCGGCGCGTCGCCGCCCGGACGGCGACCCGAACGGTCGGCCGAGTCGCGGTGCGCGCCGCCTTGCGGGCGGCGAGCGCCGGTGTGCGCCGGGCGTTCGTCGTGGCCGCGGCGCGGCGTGTGCTCGCGCGGCGATTCGCCGTGCGGACCACGCGGGCCGTGCGAAACGCGCGAATCACGTTCGCGCGGCGCGCCGCGCTCGCGTGCGGCCGTCTCGTCGGTCACACCGACGCCGAAGGCTTCGCGCGGCGGATGGTCTTCGACGACCGCGGCGCGGTGCGAGAAGCGCTCGCGCTCCGCGACGTGTCGCTGCGGTTCGTGGCGCGGGCCACGGCGGTCGTGCTGCCCACGATCACGGCGCTCGGGACGCGTGTCGTGATGCGTCGGGCGCGCGCGGTGCGCGTCGCGGCGACCACGTTCGCCGTCGTGCGGCGAGCGACCGTCTTCCGCGCGCTCGGCGCGAACCTCCACGTGCGGGCCGCGGTCGCGGCGTTCGCGAGGCTCGTGGCGCGGACCACGCTCGCGGCGCTCACGACGCGGCGGCGCGGCCTGGGTCTCGGCGCCGACCTCGACGAGCTCGCGCTCGTGCCCCACGCTCGACGCACCGGTTTCTTCCGGCGCACTCGCGGTCGGCTGCGTGCTCGGATCGACGTGGACGCCACGCTTGGCGAAGCTCGTCTTCGTGTCGACGTGCAGCGAACGACGGATCAGGCGTTCGATGTCCTTGAGCCATGGACGTTCCGCCCGCGAGCAGAACGAGATCGCGACGCCGCTCGCGCCGGCACGCGCCGTGCGACCGATGCGGTGCACGTAGACCTCGGGCACGTTCGGCAGGTCGAAGTTGACGACGTGCGTCACGCCGTCGACGTCGATGCCGCGCGCCGCGATGTCGGTCGCGACCAGGAACGGCGTGCGCGCCGTGCGGAAGGCGTCGAGCGTGCGCTCGCGTGCGTTCTGCGACTTGTTGCCGTGAATCGCGTCGGCGCGCAGTCCGGCTTGGTGCAGGCGCTTCGCGAGGCGATTCGCGCCGTGCTTCGTGCGCACGAAGATCAGTGCGCGCTCGACTTCCGGTCGACGCAGCACGTCGGCGAGGCGCGCAGGCTTGTCGGCGGTCTCGACGAACTGCACGGTCTGCTCGACCGTGTCGACGGTCGAAGCGACCGGCGTGACGACGACGCGCGCGGGATCCTTCAGGAGCCCACCGGCGAGCTTCGCGATCGGCGGCGGCATCGTCGCCGAGAAGAAGACGCTTTGGCGCTTCGCCGGCAAGTGCTTCAGGATGCGCTCGACGTCGCGCTCGAAACCGAGGTCGAGCATCTGGTCGGCTTCGTCGAGCACGAAGACCTCGAGTGCGGAGAGCCGCACGGCGCGGTCGTTCATCAAGTCGAGCAAACGCCCCGGCGTCGCGACGAGCACGTCGACGCCGCGCGCGAGCGCCGCGACCTGCGGGTTCTTGCCGACGCCGCCGTACACGACGGTCGACGTGACGGCCAAGAACTTGCCGTAGGTCGTGAAGCTCTCCTTCACTTGCAGCGCGAGTTCACGCGTCGGCACGAGGACGAGCGCGCGCGGCTCCTTCGGCTTCGGCCGCACTTTCGCGGCGGCGAAGCGCTCGAGGATCGGCAGCGCGAACGCGGCCGTCTTGCCGGTGCCGGTCTGCGCGCAACCGAGTAGGTCACGGCCGGCGAGCAGCTCGGGGATCGAACGGGCTTGGATCGGAGTGGGGTGTGCGTAGTTCTCGGCGCGCAGGGCGCGCTGGATCGGCTCGCACAAGCCGAGGTCTGCGAAATGGATCAACGGAGGAGCACGCGGTGTGCGTGCGAAGGCGCCGCGCGGCGTTGAAACCGGCGGTCGCGGGAGAAGAAATGTCGCGCTGGAGAGGGCGGAGCGCTGCGCAGCGTGCGCGTGCGAGCAACTTGGGCTCGCGACGCTCCGGAGACGGTCGGTCGCAGGTGGGCTTTCACGCCGGCACGGCTCGCGGCCGATCGAACCCGCAACTTGCTCCGTGTCTTGGAGGCGCGCGACGCGAGCCGATCTGTCTCTGGATCAGGCTCGGCGAGGTGTCCGGCGCGCGTCATGTCGCGGGCCGAAGCCGTCCTCGCTGTTCGAAGGCGAGAGAGGATATCGGCTGAACCCCGTTTGTCAATGAAGCGGGCTTTGCGGGGGCGCGGAGGGCGTCGGCGCCGCTCGTTCCCGTCGTCCGGTGCGGCGACTCGCAGTCGGTCGACGCGGCTCGTCGCCTTTGGTCAACGCGGCTTCTCGCCTTCGGTCGTCGTCGTGCGCGTGCGCGCGAAGCACCACTCGCCTTCCGGGTTCAGGTGCATCTCGCCTTCGACGCGGATGCGCCACGCGAGCTCCTCGCGCTCGCCCTTCGTCTCGAAGAAGCGCGTCTCGAAGACGACGTCGGCGCGTGGCGCGTCGTCGCCGGTCACCACGATCGACTCCTTGGTCCACTCCGCGCGGAAGAGGAACTTCTTCGTCTGGTGATCGAGCTCGTTGAAGAAGAGGTGCGCCGCCGCGGCGCGCACGGTGTCGCGATCGGCGCCCCACGTGTCGTCGAGGAACTCGCGATCGAGCCCGGCGAGGATCGGGTTCATCCGCGTGTCGTTGAAGCCCTCGATCATGTCGTCGATCACCCAACCGATGCGCGTCTCGTGTGACGCGAGCGCGCGCACGAGCCAGCGCCCGGCGACGAACAGCGCCAGCGCGGCGACGACGACGAGCAGGACGCGCTTCATGCGGCGCGCAGCGCATCGTTGCTGCTCAGCACTTCTCGTACTTCCAGTTGCGCCGTTTGCCTTCCGCGAGCCACTTCACGGCGTCCGCGATGCGGCGTGCGCGGGTCGCGTCGGCCTTCGCTTCCGCGATCCACTCGAGGTACTCGCGCTGCGCGCCCGGCGGGAAGCCCTCGAGCGTCTTCTTCGCCTTCGGACTCTTCGCGAGAGCCGCGGCGAACTCCGGGTGCAACTTCGGCGGCGCCTTCTTCGGGTGCTTGCGTTGCGGCGCCTTGACGCCGTCGACGTTGAGCTGCATCGCCTTCTTCATCCATTGCGCGAACTGCGCTTTGGTCGGCAGATCGCTCACGGACTTCAAGCAACCGAAGCTCCCCATCGCGTCGCGCCACTTGCCGTTCTCGCCGATCACGAGCTCGTGCTTCCAGAACCCGAAGACGGCGTGCTCCTTGAACGCGGCCATCCCGCAGAGGATGCCGTGATACGTGAACGACGGCATGCCCCACTTGATCGTCTCTTCGACGTCGGGGCACGTCTGGTGCACCAGCTCGCGCAGCTTGACCAGGATCGGACGAGCGAACTCGGCCTTCGTCTCGATGTACGCGTCGACGCGCGGATCTCGCTTGCCCACGGGGTGCTCCTTTCTCCGCCAGCAATCTAGCGGGCCGAGCGCCACGTGCTCAGGCTCGTGTCGCCCGTTTCGGGATCAGCACCGAGAGCAGCGTCGCGAGCGCGAGCGTGCCCAACACGGCGACGAGCGAGGCCGTCGTGTCGATCTTGATCGGCTGGCCCTTCTCGAGTCCGATCACCGGCAGATACGGCGGCACGCTCAGGAGGAGCAGCTTCACGCCCACGAAGGCCAGGATCAGGATCAGCGCCGGCTTGAGGAAGCGGAACCGCGCGATCAGCGCCGCGAGACAGAAGTACAGGGAGCGCAGCCCCAGGATCGCGAAGATGTTCGACGTGAAGACGATGAACGGATCCGGAGTGATCGCGAAGATCGCCGGGATCGAGTCGACGGCGAACACGAGGTCCGTGATCTCGACCAGGAGGAGCGCGAGGAAGAGCGGCGTGATCGCCCACTTCGCGGAGAGGCTCCCCGGCGGCGGCGGATCCATCGTCTCCTTGCCGGTCGCGGGATCGCGGCTGTAAGTCGGCTTTTGCGTGCGCTTCGTGAAGAACTTCTGCCCGTCGTAGAACTCGACCGTGCGGAAGACCTTCTTCGCGAGCTTGACCGCGATGTTCTGCGCTGGATCGTCGTTGCCCTTGATCAGCGCCATCTTCAGCGCGGTCAGGACCAGGAAGCCGCCGAAGACGATCAGGATCCACTGGTACTGCAGGATCAGGCCCGCGCCGAGGAAGATCATCCCGCCGCGCATCAGCAACGCGCCGATGATGCCCCAGAAGAGCACGCGGTGCTGGTACTTCGCGGGCACGGCGAAGAACGCGAAGATCAACGCGATGACGAAGATGTTGTCCATCGCGAGCGACTTCTCGACCACGTACCCGACGAGGTACTGCTTGGCGGCGTCCGCGCCGAGCACCTCGCCGTTCACGATCAACGCTCCGCCGGCGGCGACCGCCTCGCGCGTGTTGTAGAGCGGCGTGTCGAGCCCGAGCCCGAGCCAGTGGTGCTCGTAGGCGAAGTAGACGAACGCGCTGAACGCGATGCCGCACGTGAGCCAGATCACCGACCACGTGACGGCTTCCTTCATGCTCACTTCGTGCGCTTCGCGGTGGAACACGCCGAGGTCGAGCGCGAGGAAGAGCACGACCAAGCCGACGAAGCCGGCGTAAGCCCAGAGCTTCGCGTCCGCGGCCGGCGCCGCCTCCGCTTGGACCGCGAAGGCCTCCAACCAGGCCGAAGGATTCAGGATCGAGACGATCATTGGATCTCTTCCTTCGCGCAGGCGTCCTCTCCAGATGCACTCTGCACGTCCGAAGCACTCTAGCGAGAGCGTTTCCTCGCTCGTCCCTCCGTCAGCCGAGCACGATCGTGATCGCAGTCATCGCGAGGAAGCCACCGAGCAGCGAGTACGTCGCGAGGCCCTTCGAATCGCCGCGGTGCGTCTCGGGGATGATCTCGCCGCTGATCACGAAGAGCATCGCGCCCGCGGCGAAGCCGAGCGCCCAGGGCAAGAGCTCCGCGGTCCAACCCGCGGCGACGGCGCCGAGCGCGCCGCCGAGCGCTTCGATCACGCCGGTGCCCAGGCTGACGAGGAACGCTCGCGTGCGGCCGTAGCCGATCGAAACGAGACTCGCGGCGACCGCGAGGCCTTCCGGCACGTTCTGCAAGCCGATGCCGACGGCGAGCGACAGGCCGCTCGTCGCTTCGCCGCCGCCGAAGCCGACGCCGACCGCCATGCCTTCGGGCAGGTTGTGCAGCGCGATCGCGAGCACGAAGAGCCAGATGCGCTTCACGTGCGCGCCGGCGGGGCCTTCGCGGCCCGAACCGAAGTGCTCGTGCGGCACGAGCCGGTGCGCCAGCGTCAACGCGAGCGCGCCGGCGAGCACCGCGGCGCACACGACGAACGCCGCGCCCGGCTTCGACGGATGCTGCGTGTGCGCGACCTCGATGCTGGGCGCGAGCAGCGAGAAGAACGACGCCGCGAGCATCACGCCCGCGGCGCAGGCGAGCAGCAAGTCGTTCGCGCGGCGCGACAGCTCGCGCACCGAATAAACGCCGAGCGCGCCGAGTCCGGTCGCGAGCCCCGCGCCGAGTCCGCCGAGTGTTCCGGCGAGAGTGCCGTCGAGGGTTTCGCCGAGAGGTCCGCCGAGCGTTCCGGCGAGAGTTTCGCCGAGGTTCTCGGCGAAGCTCCCGGCGACGATCGGCATCGTCATGCGGCGCGGATCACTTGCCGAACGCGCCCTCGAGTGTCTTCAGCATCGCGGCCTCCTTCGCGGAGACCTTGCTGCCGAGCCCGAGCAATCCGCCCGAAGCTTCGGCAACCGAACGCGCGCGGCCGAGCAAGTCGGTCTTCAGCGCGGCGAATTCCGCGGCGCCGAGCTCCTTCGCAAGTCCCTGCACGTAGACCTTCCACGCGTCGAGGAGCTTCGCTTCGGGCTTCTTCGCGAGCCATTGCTCGAGCAACGTCGTGTCCACGCCGCCGGACTTCTTCGACGCGTCGAGGATCGCCTTGCGCTCCTTGTCGTCGATCGCGCCGTCGGCCCACGCGACTTCGACCAGCGGAATCGTCGCGAGCGCAGCGAGCGTCTGCGGATGGATGTGCAGCGCGACGAGCCGCTTCAGCACGGCTTCGTCCTTGATGCCGGACACCTTCGCGAGCTCGGCTTGGGTCTCCTTCACCTTCTCGAGCTCGCGCAGCCGCGCCATGAGCTTCTGGTCTTCCTTGCGGAAGAACTCGTCTTCGAGGGAACTCGCCTTCTTCTCCAGATCCGATGCCATGTCGTGTACTCCAGTGTTTCGGGGCGCCGGTTCTAGACGCTCGCCGGGCCGCTTCCAAGTCCTTCCGCCGCGTCGTCGGCTCCTGGCGTCCGGCGAGTCGCCCAGAGGCTCGGCGTGCGTCGAGTTCGAGCGACGGCCGTCGGAACCCCGACCTCGAGGCGACCGAGCGAAGGACGGCGAGCCATGGCGTTCGGCGTGCTCGGCCGCCGGCTACGATCGGCCGTGTGAACCGTCCGTCGTCGCGATCGTCGTCGTTCTCCACCACGCGTTGGAGCGTCGTGTTGCGCGCGGGCGACGTCGATTCGCCGGCGCGGCGAATGGCGCTCGACGAGCTCGCGCGAGCCTACTGGTATCCGCTCTACGCGTTCGCGCGCCGACGCGGACTCGCCGCCGACGTCGCGGCCGATCGCGTGCAGACGTGTTTCGCGCTCTTGCTCGAACGCGACGATTTCGCGCGCGCCGATCCCGCGCGAGGCAAGTTCCGCAGCTTCTTGCTGACGGCCTTCAAGCACGTGCTCGACGACGAACGCCGACGCGAGTCCGCGTTGAAACGCGGCGGCGGTCGCGCACCACTCTCGTTGGACACGAACGACGCCGAACGTCGCTTCCGCGAGGAGCCCGCCGTGACGGACTCGCCCGAGGCGGCCTTCGAACGCGCATGGGTCGGCGAGCTCTTGGCGCAGGCGCTCGCACGACTCGGCGAGGAACAGGCGGGCATCGGTCGCGGCGATTGGTTCGAGCGCCTGCGTCCGCATCTCGCCGGTGACGACGACGCGCCGCGGTTCGCCGCGATCGCGGCCGAACTCGGAGCGACCGAGAACGCCGTCAAGGTCGCGGCCCATCGGCTGCGCAAGCGCTTCGGCGAGCTGCTCCGCGCGGAAATCGCCGCGACGCTCGGCGAGCCGAGTGATCCGCGAGCCGTCGCCGGGCCGCGAGCCGTCGCCGGGCCGCGAGCCGTCGCCGGGCCGCAGGCCGTCGACGAGGAACTGCGCTCGCTGTTCGGAGTTTTCGAGCGCCGCGCGTAACCTGCCGCGCCGGATGCCGCAGGAGGGCGCGGAGGTCGAAGTCCCATGACACACCCGTCCGGCTCCATCCCGCGGAACTGCACGCGTTGCGGCACGACGCTCGGCAGCAACGGCGCGTGCCCGCGTTGCCTGCTCGAACTCGGGCTCGCCGCTTCGGTCGAACCCGACGCGCGTCGGGCGTCGGGTTCCGGACCGAGCCGCGGGACGTTGCCGACGCTCGACGAGGTGCAGGCGGCGTTCCCCGAACTCGAAGTCGAAGCGCGGATCGGCGCGGGCGGCATGGGCGCCGTGTTCAAGGCGCGCCAGCCGAAGCTCGCGCGCCACGTCGCGCTCAAGGTGCTCGCACGCGAACTCGGCGCCGAGCCCGCGTTCGCCGAGCGTTTCCTGCGCGAAGCGCGCGCCTTGGCGAAACTCTCGCACCACGGCATCGTCGCGGTGCACGACTTCGGCGAGCGCGAGGGGCTCTACTTCCTCTCGATGGAGTTCGTCGACGGCGTCGACCTGCGGAAGTTGCTGCGCGACGGACCGCTCGCCGCGCAGCGTGCGCTCGCGATCACTCGCGAACTCTGCGACGCGTTGCAGTACGCACACGACGAAGGCGTCGTGCACCGCGACATCAAGCCCGAGAACGTGCTGCTCGACTCGCGAGGACGCGTCAAGGTCGCGGACTTCGGTCTCGCGAAACTGGTCGAGCCCGGCGCGGAAGCTTGGCTGACGCGCACCGACCAAGTGATGGGCACGCCGCATTACATGGCGCCCGAGCAGATGGAGCGTCCCCGCGACGTCGACCACCGCGCCGACCTCTTCGCCGTCGGCGTCGTGCTCTACGAGATGCTCACCGGTTCGCTCCCGCGCGGGCATTTCGAGCCGCCGTCGCAGCGCGTGCAGGTCGACGTGCAGCTCGACGAAATCGTGCTCAAGGCGCTCGCGCGCGAGCCGGAACGGCGTTACCAGCACGCGCTCGAAGTGAAGACGGACGTCGAACACGCCGAGCGCGAGCCCCACACGGTGCCCGGCGGCGCGCGAACGAGTTCTCGACCGAAACGCCGCGACGAACTCGACGCGCGGCGGGCGATCCTCGCGTCACCGATCCGCGATTGGCGGCCGACGGCGCTCTTCGGCGCGGCGTGGATCGCGCTCGCCGCTCTGTGGAACTTCGGGCCGTTCGTGTACGGCATCTCGCTCGTGCTCGCGATCGGTTTGCTCGCATGGCTCATGCGCGCGATGCTGCGCCACGACGCCGAGCTCGCGTTCGACCAGAACGACCGGCCGCGCGCCAAGGGCTTCATCGCCGCGGGCTTCGTGGCCACGCTCGGACTGTTGCTCGCGCACGTCGGTCGTTGGGCGAGTTGGGAACTCGGCACCGCGACGTGGCACCCGTTCGCGGCGAATCCACACGTGTATCGCGAGGTCTTGGACGCCCACCCATGGCTGCCGGTGCGCGAGCTCTCGCTGCCGCCGGACTCCGTGCCCACGCCGATCTTCGAGTTGACGGCGTTCCACGGACCGCTCGATCCGACGGTGCTGCCCGCGATCGGTTGGGACGCGCTCTCCGCGCTCGGCCTCGTCGGACTGGCGTTCGCCATCCACCTCTGGCTGCGGACCGCGGCGGCGCCGACCGGACGCACGCGCGCCGTGCGCGTCGCTCTCGAGCTCGGGTTCCAAGCCGCCGCGACGTACGCCTTGTTCTGGTCGCTCGCCGGCGTGAACTACTTCCGCGACGTCCAGATCACCGGCCGCGAGACGTCGATCGAGATCGCCGCGCCGGCCAGCGAAGCGTCGCAGCGTTTCGCCGTGCTCGCCGCGCGCGACGCGTTGGACGTCGACGTCGACTATCGCGGCGAACTCGTGGATCGTCGCAACGGGCAACCGCTCGCGGAGGTGCGCATCCTGCGCGTGCAAGCCGCATCGCCGTTCGAACGTTGGTGGTGCGACGTGTTCGGGGCGAGCCGCAAGACACCGCAGATCTGGGCGAAGTTCGTCCAGGCGGAAGGCGCGACGCACACGCTCGCCGAGCTCCACCTCGGCCTCTATGCCACCGACTCCGCGGAGTTCGCGCGCGCTCGCGAGACGTTCGAGCGGTATGCCGCCGAGCTCGCACGCTGATCGCCGCGCGGCCTTGATAGGCTCTCGGCATGAGCCCAGGCCAAGACACGCCCACTGCCTACACCGCCGCCGTCCGCACCCTCGTCCGCTATGCCGTCGTGATGACGATCGTCGGCCTGCTCTCCGGCGTGGCGTTCCAGGAGTCGTCGAAGAAGCTCGACTACGCCGCGATCGGACCCGGCGCGCGGCTCGAAGCGGTGCTTTCGCTCGCGCTGACGCACGGCCACATCCTGTTGACGGGCGTCGTGTTGCCGTTGGCGCTCGCCAGCGCTGCGTTTCTGAGTCGAAAAGCCGGGGGCAGCGACCTGACGCGCCGGAGCTGGCTCTGGTTGACGCACGTGTACGTGCCGTGCTCGGCCGCGTCGGTGCTGCTGATGCTCTACAAGGGCTACCACGTACTTCTTTCGGTGCGCTTCGGAGCACGCGACTTCGACGCGATCGACGCAGCGTACTTCGGAGGGAACCTGGGCTTGCGCCACGGCGTCTATGCGGTCGCCCACGTCGGGATGGCGCTCGGCTTGGGCGTGTTCGTGATCGCGCTCTGGCGCAGCCTGAAACGCCGCTGACGCGTAGGATTTCCCTGACTTTCCTGCAACTCGGCGCGCCGCCGGTGGGCTACCGACGGTGAACGCGCCCGGTTCGGAAGAACTCGTTCGAAGGGTCCGTCTGCCGCGACATCAGTCGTTGCGCGGACCACCGCGAAGCGTGGATCGCGGCCTGTTTCGAAGACTCCGACCTCCGACCGCCACTGCGCCTTCACCCATGTCCACTCGACTCCTCCCCCTTGTCGCCGCCGTCTGCGCACTCACGAACGCGGCGCTCGCCCAGACCTACACGACGTACGGCACCGGCTCCGACTTCATCGCCTGGCCGACGGATCCGACGGCGCCGCTCCGGAAGATCGTCGGCGCCGACGTCACGCCCGACGAGCTCGATGACGCGTTCGCGCTCTATGGCGATTCCCTGTATCTGATCCACGCACCGGCGCAGTTCCCCCGCTTCGAGCTCGTGTCGAACGGCGTGACGGACTTCACCGTGGTGCAGCGGCAGTTCGACGACGGCTCTGCGCTGGGGACGAACGTCGTGATCTACTCGACGGAGCTCGGCCTGAGCTACGCGTCGTGGAACGGCAGTGCGATCGACACGTTCCTCATCCCGGGTTCCACGGATTGGGCGTACACGACCCGGCTCGCTTCGCAGCCGATCGATGACTACATCGCGCTCGCAGGCGTCGTGAACAATGCGCCGCAGCGACTCATGCGATCGCGTTGGCTCTCCTCGGGCTCGCTCGGGTCGTTCATGACCTCGAACGAACACGCGACGATCACCGGGTTGGCGCTCGGTGAGTACGACGACCACGTCGACGGCATCGAGTGCGCGGTCATCGCCGGCGGCAGTCTGCGCATCCGCACCGAAGCGGGCGTTCTCAACGTACTTCCCGCGTCGCTGGCGCCGGAGGCGCACAAGGTGTACCGCAACCCAGGGGGCGGAGCGAACGGTAGAGACAGCTTCCTCTACGTCGCCGCTTCGCAGCAATCGGGGTCGCTCGAGTCGATCCAGGAAGTCTTCCTCGAAGGCGCGAGCGCGCCCGTGCAGACCTTCGGACTGACCGTGAGGGACATCGCGACGAATCGTCCGTGGTCGCACCCGCTCTTCGCGCAATACCCCTGCGTCAGCGTGCAACTCAACGGCACGTTCCACGTGTACCGGTTCGCAGACGTCGGCGCGGCGGCGAACGTGACGACGCTGATCGCGGTTCCGAGCATCGAGGAGGGTGAACAGGACTATTGGTGCGTTCCGGTGTCGAGCAGCAACACGACCTCGACGCCCGTGACCGACGGCCTGATCACCTACGCGGACTTCGACGGCGACGACCTCGACGACTTGCTCGTCGCCAGCAATTCGCTCTCGCACTTCTACGTGTATCCGGCACGCGACAACATCGAGCGCTCGAACGGCATGCAGATCACGGGCAGCTTCTCCAAGAGCTCGTCGTCGCGGCGGGGCGGCGGTTCGGCACTGCTGTCGACCTACACGCTCAACTCGAGCGTCAACACCGGGCAACTGCAGGGACTCTCCGGCCCGCCGACGCGCATCAAGGTCTGGGTCTGGGTCCGCAACGGCGTCGGCGCCACGAACTACGTCGACATCCCGCCGGTGACGGCGACCGCCGCCTACAACCCGTCGGGCCCGACGCCGATCTCGGTCTCGGTCAGCACGAACTACACGGCACCCGACCTGATCTTCTACCTCCAGTACCGCGGCCAGATCGTCGACTCGACCACGGGTACGGTGCTCGAGAGCTCTCAACCCGCGAACTGTGTCGCCGGCACGGTCTCGAACGACCCGAATCTGTGCCCGCTCTTCAGCGCGGAGCCTGATCGCTACACCCTCACGAACCAACAGCAGAACGGCTGCACGTTGGGCTCTGGCCCCGTGATCCTCGGCGGCTTCAACCGGCGCTCGACGATCGGGCCGTTCCCGGCCGGTTACGGCAGCCCGGTGCCCTGAAGGCACGCGAACGCGAAGCTCCCAGGCCTCGAACCGAGCGCGGCGAGACACTTCGCCGCGCTCGGCTCTTTTCGTCGGAGCGGTGGCACGCGGGCTCGTCGATCACCCTGGGAATCGCCGTTCATCCGTCGGTGTTCGACGCGGCGAGACGCCGTTGCGATTATTCACGACTTGATGCAACTCGGCGCGCGTTGCGTGGGCAAGTGATGCGAAGCCGACGGCGGTTCGAGTCCCTCTCGTCGACGACTCGGAGCGCTCGCCGGACGCTCCCCGGCAAGCAGCGGGATCATCAAGCACGCGCTCTTCCGAGAGACGCAACGAGTCACAACCCATCATGCTCCGACTTCCCCTCCGCACCAGCCTCGCGCTCGGTGCCCTGAGTTCCCTGGCCGCCGCTCAATCGCCGACGTTCACGAGCGGCCCCGACTTCTACGGCTGGCCGGATGCGACTCCGTCCGGCCTGACGAAATTCGTCGCGGCGAACACCACCCTCGACGACAGCGACGATGCGTTCGCCCTGCACGGCACGGCGTTGTACTTCGTGCACGGAGCGGGCACGTACCCCCGCTGGCAACCGGTCGCCGACGGCGTCACCGACTTCATCGTGACCCGTCGCGGCAACTCCGACGTGGCGGTCTTCGCGACGTCGGCTGGCCTGAAGGCGGCTTCGTGGACCAGCGACGCGATGCAGATCGGAGGAATCTCGGGCTCACCCATCCTCGGCGACACGCCGCTCCTGGCGGCGAGCCGGACCGCGAACGGCGGAACCACGATCGCGGGCGTGACCGCCGCAGGGACCGTCGTTTGTGGTCGCTGGGACGACAGTGGCGCGTGGACGACGACGACCACGATCGAACCGGGCGCGGTTCCGACGGGCCTCGCCGCGGCCGAGTTCTCGAACAACGCGGGCGCGGAGATCGCGATGATCGTCAGCGGTGCGCTGCAGATCTGCGCGGAAAACGGCGCGCCGGTCACGGTGACCGGGCTGCCGGCGGAAGTAGGCCACAAGGTCTTCGCGCTGCCCGGCGGCGCGGAGGGCGGTGTGATGGACAGCTTCGTCTACGTCACGGCGTCGCCGGTCTCAGGCTCGGTCGAAGCGTTCTGGGAAGTGTTCCCGAACGGCGTCAGCCTCCCGTTCCCGACCGGCAATTGGACCATTCGCAACATCGTCGGCTCGAAGCCGTGGTCGAACGGACGCCGCGGCGTGATGGTCCACACGGCGAACACCGGTGAGGTCTTCCGCTTGGAGAAGTGGTTCGACGTGCCCGGCGTCAACACGATCCTCGGGCCGACGACGACCCACGCCCAAGAGGCGTTCTGGTGGATCCCGGTGACCGCGGTCGAAGCCGCTGGCGCGCCGGTGCTCGACGGACTCATGGCGTGCGGTGACTTCGATTCGGACGGACTCGACGACATCCTCGTCGCGAGCACCGGAAATCGCTTCTCGTACCTCTTCCCGGCGCAGGACGACGAGAACCGCGAGAACGGCATCACGCAGATCGACTGGGCCGGCTCGATGCCGATCGGCGGCGAGGATTCGGGCACCACCGTGCTGTTCGGCATCAGCCTCACGCTTTCGAGCATCCCGGAAGGTTTCTCGGCGAGCCAACCGCCGAACGCGTTGCTCGGGATCAACTGGGTCCGCGAAGGCGGCGTGGGCACCTACCTGAACACGACTCCGAGCCCGCGAGTGATCCACGGCTGTGCCGTCGGACAACCGACCACGCTGTGGCTCCAGGCGACGACGAACATCGCGCCGGAGGAATCGCTCGTCTACGTCTCGGTGCGCCCCGCGCGCGTCGACTTCGGCACGAACCCGCCGACCATCCTGCAGCAAGGGACGGCGGTGAACATGATGACGGTGCTCGGCGGGACGACGACCGCGAACCCGCTGCTCTGCGGCGTGTTCTCCGGCGAGCCCGATCGCTACACCGCGGAGAACCGCGTCGAGCTGACCTGCCCCGGGAGCGCCGGCGTCGGGGAGGACGACGGCGTGATCATCGGCGGCTTCAGTCGCCGTTCGACGATCGGACCGTTCCCGCCGGGCTACGGCTCGCCGCCAGGTCAGTGATCGGCAAGTTGCTCGGTCGGGTCACGAGCGGCGCCGCGCGACGATGCCGCCGACGACGAACACGACGAGCACCACCCCGCCGATCAGGATCCAGCGCATCTCGAACGCGGGCGTCGCGGCTTCGGTCGCGGCGCCCGCCGCATTCGTGTCCGCAGTCACGGGCGTCGCGGGCGCGGCGACGATGGGCTGCACCCCCGCGCCCCACGCGTAGATCAGATAGTCCTGAGCGCGGGCGCCGGACTTCGCGAGCTCTCTGCGCGCGTCGACGAGCGCCGCGGCCGGTGCGCGGCCTCGCGCGAGCGAACGTTGCACGATCTCGAAGAACGCGAGCGCGCGCTTCAACTCGAGATCGACTGGCGTGAGCACGACACAATCGCTGCCTTCGATCGCGAACCGCCCGGCCCAACCGGCGCGCCCGTCGTCGCCGATGCGCACGGGCCGATCGTCGATCTGACACGCTGCGAGCAACACCAACCGCGGCGTCGGGCCTCGCAGCGCGTCGGTCCAGAACTCACCTTGGGCGCCGGCGAGCAGCAATCCAGCCGCCGACTCGCGCGTGACGTCTTCGATGCCGTGCACGACCACTTGCAACGCATCGACTCCGTTCGCGCCCGCTTCGCAGAGCGCGTTCGCAGTCGCTGCGGCGCCGATCCACGACTCGAATCGGCCGCCCCACGCGTCGGCCCACGGCTCGAACACGGCGTCGTCGATCGTGAGCGCGCTCGACTTCCACTTGCTCGCGACGGCAGGCACGACACTCGGGGCCGCGAGCACCGCAGCTTTCGTCGCCGACTCGGGCTCCGCTCCTCGCACACGCGCGCGAGTCGCGAGCTCCGCGGCCACGGGGAGCGACGGCACGTAGCTGATCGGCAACACGTCCCCGAGCCGGCGCCCATCCGCGAGCGGCACGAGCTCGAACGCGAGCGTCCCGAGGCTCTCGACACCGATCGCCCACGCATGCGACCAGCCTGCGACCCGCGGGCGGAGATCGGCGGGCAGGACGAGATCGGCGAGCGCGCGAGCTTCGTCGACGGGCGGCGCCGAGCCGTCGCCTTGCGCGCGCACCGCGCGAGCAACGGCACCGCGCAAGGCGCCGACTTGGGTGGCGATCTGCCAATCCGCGGCCAGCGGCCTCGTCACGATGCCGGCAGCGTCGACCACGAACAGCGTGGACTGCTGCCGCCCCGACTGCACGAAGAGGACTCCGGCGCCGTCGACGACGAGCGGTGCGAGCCACTCGTCGACCGGCTTGCGCGCGAGCTGCCAGTGCGTCGCGAGACTGCCGAGCAACTGCGCATTGCCCAGCCACTGCAACGCGCGTTTCGCGCCGACCTCCGGTCCATCGACCGCGAGGCACATGCGCAGGAGTTCGTCGAGCACGAGCGCACGCTCGCCGTAGCGCAGGAACGCGATGCCGGCGTCGCGGTCGGGCGCGTCCGACCACGCGCGCAAGAAGACCTCGAACGACCTTTCGAAGTCCTCCAACACCGAGCGGCGCGTCGTGTCGTCGGTGGCAGACTCGTAACGCACTCGAGCGTCGTAGGCGTCGACCGTGATCGACGTGGGATTGCTGCCGCAACGCGGCGTCGGCCACTGCGGGTGCAGTCGTCGAAGCTCGTCGACGAGTTCGCGAGCAGCCTCCCAGTTCCCGCTCTCGATCTGGAGCTTGGCGAGCAACATCAACGCCTGCTCCTTGTCGATCGAGCGCGCCGCGGAGTTGGCGGCTGCGGCTTCGAGGGTCGCCTCGGCATCGTCCACGACGGGCTTGCCGCGGCGCTCGAGCTCGTAGCGCGCAGCGCCGGCGAGGACCGCGAACTCGGCGTCGAGACTCGGCGTCCAGTCCGGGTACAGCGGGTCGGTGCGCGACTTTTCGAGCAACGCATCGACACTCGCGAAGTCGCTCGAGGCGAGCGCCAGGTGGAATCGATGCCGCAGAGCATCCCAGCGCGAAGCCGAGAACTCGTTCGGGAATGCCGTCTGCTGGATCTGCCACGCTTCGCGCGCGGCTTCGGCCTCACGTTGGAAGCGAGTCGCCGCGCGGTCGGGCAACCCGAGTTGCAGATCGATTTCGCCTTGGATGCCAAACCAATGCGCCACCGTCTCCGTGCGGTAGAAGCGCTCGACCTCCGTCGCGTCGACCGCGCCCAGCTCCGGCTCCGCCTCGGTCAAGAGCTGCTTCGCGTCACGCCAGCAGCCCTCGCCGATCAACACCGCAGCGAGATCGACCTTCATCGCTGCGGCGTAGACGTTGGGCTGGGTCGCTTTCGCGATGCCGCGCTGATAGGTGTCGATCGCGACCAACGGTCGCGCGGCCTCCATTTGCGCGCCGCCGATCTGCCAGAAGTAGTAGGAGAGGAACGGCTGCTCGAGCTCCAGCCGCTCGAGCGCACGCAAGCAGGTGGTGAGATGGTCGGCTCGAAGTTCGGAGTAGGCGAGTTCCTGGACTGCGATCCACGCGGACGCGACTTCGGCGACGGTACGCGCGTCCCAACCCTTCTCGGGCCGCGGAGCATCGATCTGCCGCGCCGGTTCGGCGAGCAGTTCGTCGATCGAAGGCTCGTCTTGCGCGTTCGCCCGCGCGAGGGTCAGGGCCGCGAGCGCAAGGCTCGCTGCGGCGCGGAGGAGTCTTCGAACGTGACCGCGTCGCGTCGCGACTCGACGACCCAGAAGAACTCGTTCGGGATCTTGGCCAGCTCGCTCTCGCTCGGTCGCCACGTGCGTTCGGTGCATGAGCCGGATTCGACCACGCACCGTCCCGGCGCACCAGCAGCGTCGAGTTCGAACACCTTGACCACGAACGCGCCTCCCGGGGGCGCATCGCCGGTCCAGGCGAACTCGTGCGCGTCACCGACGTCGAGCGTCGGCTCCGTCGCACGCAGAGCAGCGTCCGATTGGTCGCCGAGGAACACGTCCTGTTCGGGACTGGAACCCCCGAACTGCCGGTAGGCGACGAACCCGACGATCAACGCGACCGCCGCGGCCGCGGCGAAGTACGCGAGCCGGCGTCCACCGGCGCGAGCTCCCGCCCGGACGACCGGCGCAGCGCGTCGCACCGAAGCGACATCGTGTGGGCCGGCGTCGGCCTTGGACCGCGCCAGCGAATCACGCTCGTCGGCGCCCGTTCGTTCGAGCGCCTCGCGCAGCGTGCGCAGTTCTTCCCAACGCTTGGCAAGCGCCGGGTTGCGAGCCACGGCGGCTTTCCAGAGCGCGGAATCAGGATCGAGATCGCCCGCGAGGACGCTCGCGATCAATTCATCGTCGTTCGCAGTCATCCGTTCACTCTCCCCTCATGTGCTTCTCGAGGAGCGCCTTCAACCGCTCCATGCCGCGGTAGTACCGCGCTTTGATCGTGTTCAGTGGCTCGCCGTAGAAGTCCGCGATCTCCTCGAACGAACGCTCTTCGAAGTGCCGCATCCGAATGATGTCGTTGGCCGGCGGTCCGAGGCGTTCGAGCCCGGCGTGCAGGCGCTCGGGTTCGAGCGACGGTTCCGGGTCCTCTCGGTCGGGCGTCGTGTCGAGCGTCTCGTCGGGTTCGGCGAGATAGTTCCGGCGCCGGTCGCGCCGAGCGAGGCTCTTCAGGAGCTCGAGCACCGTGAACCGGAACGCCCACGTTTCGAGCGAAGCTCGGCCCTCGTAGACCGGCAACTTCGCCCACAGCGCAACCAACGTCTCTTGCTGGATCTCCTCGAGCTCTTCCGGGCGCAGCGGCGAGCCGTAGCGCGCGTGCCGATCCCGCAGGATCGCCGGAACGCACGCGAGGCGCCGGCACAGCAGCTCGACCGCGAGCGGCTCTCCCGCGAGAGCGCGACGGGTCAGGTCGAGATCCGACGAGTGGGAGCTCTCGCGAACGTCGCCGTCGCTGCCGGGAACCATGCGCCGGGAGCTTAACGCCCGGCGCCGGGACGCCGTCCGCGGGGTTTCGTTAGTCCAGTTCGAGGGCTGCATCGCCCCGATCGCTCTTCGGTGGCCCGAGAAGTTGCAACGGCCCGGGAATTTCCCCGCAAGGACGTCCGCCTGCCCGCCGGAATCGGGAAACGGCTACCCTCTCTGGCGATGAACCGACGCAAGCGAGCGGAGAAGAAGAAGAAGGAACGTGCGGAGCGGCTGCGGCGGGAACGCCACGAGCGTCAGAGCCGTCCGGCCGAGGCCGAAGAGCAGTACGAAGAGGTCTTCGTCGCGCCGGAACTCGACGACGAGCGCTACGCGGCGGCGGCGCGCCGAGCGCTCGGGCCCGGAGTGGCGCCCGACTCCCCGGAGTTCGCCGCGGAGCTCGCAAGGCAGCGAGAACGGCCGATCGAGGACGTGATCGACGAAGCCCTCGACGCAGGCGGTCGCGAAGCGGGAGAGGAGCTCGGCTTCCACACGCTCGAATGCGACCCGGACGATCAACTCGACGTCGCCCGCGAAGCGCTGGCGCTCGACCCCGACAACGTCGACGCACTCGCGTGCGTCGCGCTCACCGGGATGGACGACGCCTCGAAAGCGGCGGACGAGCTCGCTCGCATCGTCGAACGCGCGGGTCGCGCGCTCGGTCCCGATCTCGCGGCGGTCGAACCGCGCGGCGACCTCGGAGCGAACTTCGCCGCAAGGCCCTACCTGCGGGCTCGCGCGGAGCTCACGCGGCTGCTCGCGTCGCTCGAACGACCCGCGGAAGCGCTGCAGCACGCACGCGAGATCGCTGCGCTCGATCGCGGCGACAGTCAGGTGTTGTGCGACGTCTACGTCGGACTGCTGCTCGAGTTCGACGAACTCGCGGAAGCACGCGCGCTGTTCGAACGCTTCGCACCGGAGGAATCGCCGGCGCTCGCATGGGCGTCGGTGTTGGAGCGATTCCTCTCCGACGACCGCGTCGCCGCGCGCCGCACGCTCGCGCTCGCCCGCGCGCTGCTGCCGGAGTTCGAGGAGTTCCTCGCCGGAGAGGCCTTCGAACCCGAAGAGGACGACGACCTACGCGCCACCGTGGTCGCGGTCGGCTCCGCGTGGATGAAGCACGAAGCAGCGCTCGAGTGGCTGCTCGCCGGCGCGCCCTGGACGTCGGAAACCGAACGCGAAGCCGCGCGTGCGACGTACTCGCCGCCCGTCGCGAAGCTGCTCGAGCTCGGGGAGCCCGACACCGATGAACGCGCCGATGCGGCACGACTGCGTGAGCTCGGTTTCGGGCCGCGTGACGTGCCCGAACTGACGCGCATGGCATGCGACGTCGCGCTGCACGAACACGAGGCCGACCATCCCGCGTGCTGGGCGCCGTCCCACGCGTTGCGCGCACTGACGGCGCTGCGCGCCGACGCCGCGGTCGAGCCGTTGCTCGCGTACGCAGCCGAGCACGAGATCGACGAGGCGCTGCGGTTCGACGAGTTCTTCGCCGCGATCGGCCCGGCCGCGATCGAGCGGCTCGCGCGGAAGGCCGCGGACGGCAGCGAGCCGGTCGAACCTCGGCTGCACGCGATCGAGGGCCTCGCACGCATCGGTGCCGCCGACTCCGACGCCCGGCGCGCCGTCGTCGAAGCGCTCGCGCCGATCCTGCGCGAGCACGAGCGCCACGTGCCGCCGGTGAACGCCTTCGTGATCGTCGCACTCGGCAACCTCGGTGCGCGGGAGTTCCGCGAACTCGCGCGCGCCGCCTTCCGAGCCGGTCACGTCGACACGAACGTCTTCGCCGACGTCGGCGAGATCGAACGCCGCTTCCGCGACGGAGCACGCCGCTAGCGGCGGTGGAAGCGTATGGCTCGCACGCGTGCACGCGTGCGCGCGAGCGCGTCGACGCGAAGAAGGCCTGGCGTGCGCACGCCCCGCGCCGGAAGTCGGCCGCACGCTGCGCGTGGCCGACCGCGGTCGAGCGCGGCCGGCCACGCACGAGCCACGCACGAGCCACGCACGAGCTACGCACGAGCTGGATCGGAGTGAAGCAGCGAGCTCCGCTCACGACGCCGAGCTCTACGGGCACAACACGGCGGTGACGGCGTCGCTCAGGCTGTCGGTCGAAGCGGAGCCCGGATCACGCGACCAATTCTGGATCCAGACCTGTGCTCCAGAAACCAGCGCCGGGTCGGCGCCGCTCGCGATGTACGCGTTGAAGTCCTCGGTGAACGTGCCGCTGCAAGTTCCGCCGGTCCCACCGGATGCGAGCACGGCGTGGCGTTTCGTCGGCGCCTTGACGCACAGGAATCCGCCGTGGAACGGGGCGCCGAGCGGTCCGCTCGTGCTGTGGAAGAAGAGCCCGTTCTTGTTGCCGATCGCATTCACCGTCGAAAGCGTGCAGCCGGTGCCTGCGCTCGCGCTCGGCGCGCCGGTCATCGAGATCGCCGGTGTGCAGCCGAGCGAGTTCACCTTCGAAGTGCAGTAGGTCACGATCGAACCGCTGCACGCCGGATCGAGACTGCCGAGGATCGTCGCGGGCGGGTTGAGGTTCGGAGTCGTGTTGCCATTGTCGAAGTACTCGGTGTTGTGCGGTCCGGTCGTCCATCCGGGTTGGGTGTTGGCGCCGATCTCCGTGATGTTCGTCGACGCCGTCGGATCGGCATCCGAGTCGAACGGCCCGGCGTTGATGATCGCGTTGTTGACCGATTGGCCGGCCGCCATGTTCTGGCGCATCTTCCAACCGTAAGCGTTCCAGTTCTTCCCGCCGTTCGTCGTGAAGTGACAGAGCGCACAGCTCTGTCCCGTCCCGTTGATCACGTTGTCGTCGGTGGTCGAGGTCGGATTGACCGTGCGCCAGTTGTTCAAGTAGTTCGAGTAGGCCGACGCCGTCCCGATCGCGAGGACCGAGACGACGAGCGTCGTTGCTGTTGCCGTCAGCATGGAACGCCTGAAGGACTTCATGATGCGGATGCTCCTCTGATTGCTCCTCGACGCGAGACTCGATCGCGCGGACTACGTACTGCGTAGCTCGCTGCCAAACGGTCGAAATCCTGGAACGTCGGGGACCGGCTCATGAGAGAGGCAACGCGTGTTCCCGAGCGGCCGCGCAATCGTGAGCGTGCTTTGGACGCATCCGCGCAAGCCGCACTCGAAGCGTCCGATCGGCGAGACGCGACGATTGAACTTTCGACGCGTGGAATGCGCGCGAGCGCTCGGCGGAACGCACGTTCGGCGTTCGAATTCCGGACGCACTCGCCGAACGATGAGCGCGTCCGGCGCATCGCTACGGAATTCACCGTAGCCGTGCGACGGTCACTGCGCGCCGTACGCGAACGCGCTGGCGTCGATCGGCGGGCGTCGTCCGAACAATGCGTCGACGACGAGCCGCGCGCTGCCGCCCGCGAGCGTCCAACCGAGCATGCCGTGGCCGACGTCGAGGAAGAGCGTGCGCTTCGGTGACGCACCGAGGATCGGCAGACTCGTCGGCGTCGACGGACGGAAGCCGAACCACGGCTGCACGTCGCCGCGCGTGTCGAGCCCGAGCACGTCGCGCGCCGCGCCGAGCAACGCGTCGATGCGTTCGCGCGGCAACGTTTCGTCGTGGCCGGCGAGTTCGACGAAGCCCGCGACGCGCACTTCGTCGCCGAGCGGCGCGAACACGACGCGCCGTCGGACATCGGTGACCGAACCGCGCAGTGCGAACGGCGCCGCGCGCTGCTTCAACGTCACGGCGTAACCTTTCAACGGATAGACCGGCAGTCGCAGGCCCACGCGGCGGCCGAGTTCGGCGGCGCGGCTGCCGTTCGCGAGCACGACGCGCTCCGCTTCGAACGCGCCGTTCTGAGTGCGCACGCGCGCGAGCTCGTCTCCCGCGTGGATCTCGAGCGCTTCGTCGCCGAGCACGAGTCGCGCGCCACGCTCGACGAGCTTCGCCGCGAGCGCGCGACAGAACGCGCCGCAATCCGCGGCCGCTTCGCCGGGCGTCCACACGCCGCCGGCGATCCGCGGCGCGTACTCGGCGAGCGCGGGCTCCTTCGCGACGCATTGCTCGCGAGAGAGGAGCTCTTGCACGCAACCGAGGCCACGCTGGAACTCGAGCTGCTCCGCCGCGTGGTGCAGCGCGGCGTCGTCCGGGTAGACGACGAGCTTGCCGGGCCGGGTGAACCGACAATCGATGCGTTCGTCACGCAGGATGCCTTCGGTCACTTCACGCGAGAGGAACGACAGACCGAGCAACGCGCGCGTCGTCGCTCGCGAGCGGTCGCGATCGCAAGCGCCCACGAACCCGAGCGCCCACGACCACTGCGCGAGCTCGAACCGCGGGCGGAATTTGAGCGGCGACTCGGAGTCGAAGAGCAACGCGCCGAGCTTCTTCAGCACCGCCGGATCCGCGAGCGGCGCGACGTACGAATACGAGAGCTGCGCGCCGTTGACCGCGCTCGCCCCGGCCGCGGGCCCGGGCTCGCGCTCGACGATGACGACGTCGGCGCCTTCGCGTTGGAGCAGGTAGGCCGCGGTGAGCCCGACGACTCCCGCACCGACGACGAGGACACGCATCATCGCGCAGTGTAGCGCCGCGCGCCACGCGTCGAACTTCCGTGTGGACTCGATCCGTTTCCGCGCGTCACGCGTTGCGCGGCGGCGGCACGAGCAACACCGGTCGCGTGCAGTTCTGCGAAACGGCGCGTGCGACCGATCCGAGCACGACGTTCGCGATGCGGCCGCGACCGTGCGTGCCGAGGCACACGAGGTCGACGTCGTGTCGCTCCGCCGCGTCGAGGATCGCCTGTGCGACGTCGTGCGACTCGACGACTTCGGCGAGGCACTCGAGCCCCCCGGTCTCGGTCGGCACGAGCTTCTTGAGCTCCGCCTCGGCGAGCGTGCGTTCGAGGTTCATCTGGGCGGCGGACGCGCGATGCCCCGGTCGGTACTCGGGGATCAGCCCGCCGGGCACCGCGGGAACCAGGGACACGTGCAACAACGTCAGCCGTCCGCGTTCGCCGAGGATGCCGAGCGCGTGGTTCAACGCGCGTTGGCTCGTGCTCGAGAGGTCGATCGCGACGAGAGCGCTCTGGATCTTCGCCGGCGCCCGCTCGACCGCGAGTTTCTCGCGCGCCGGATGCACGACGAGCACGTTCGTGTCCGCAAGTGCGACCACGCCGAACGAGACCGAGCCCTGCAGCCGCCGCCGCAACGCGCCGCGACCGTGCGTGCCGACGACGACCAGATCCGCCTTGGCCCGTGCGGCGAACTCGGCGAGCGTATCGGCGGTGCCGCGTTCGGAAGGCAGCGCATGGAACGTGACGTTGCCGCGGCCGCGGAGCTCGCCGAACTTGCGCTGCATGTCGCGAACGAGCGCGTTTTCGATGTTGCGCTTGGTCTCGCCCGATTCGAGATCGACGAATCCGAGGCGCAGGGCCTCGTGGTGCACGTCGTAGACCTGCACTTCGGCGACGTCGCACGGTCCGAAGCCGCGCAAACCGTCGACGGCACGCACGATGCCCGCGACGGTCGCACCGTCTCCGAGCGCTGCGACGGTTTCGAGCGGCTTCTCCTCGAGCGCCCAACGTTCGAACGGCGCCGAATCGCGCACGACGAGCACCGACACCGAGGCCGCCTGCGACAACCGGTCGGCGACGCTGCCGATGCGCCACACGGAGCCCGAGCGACGTCCGAGCGACCCGACCACGATCAGCGACGCATCGCTCGCGATCGCGACTTGGTCGAGCTCCTGGTCGGGCAACCCGGCGCGCAGTTCGGTCGTGACTTCGATTTGGAAGCCGCGCTTCAAGTGTTCGCGCTCGCGTTCGAGTTCACGCTCGAGCTCCTCGCGCTCGGCGCCGATCGCGCCCGGCCTGACGAACGGCACCGGCGTCGCTTCGCCGATCACCGAGAGCGCAGTGATCTCGTGCACGTGCACCAGCTTGAGCGCGTCGCCCGTCCGCCGCGCCAACGCCGCCGCGGCACGCGCCGCTCTCCGAGACATCGCCGACCCGTCGATCCCGCAGACGATCGTCATGGCGCTACCCTCGCGTTCCCGGCACTTTGCCGGTTGGGCGAATCTGGGTCGGCGCGCGAGCTTTTCCGCCCGCCGCGTGCTGCGTAGCGGCCGGGGCGCGGATGGCGTAGCCCGGCGAACGAGCGGCGCGCAGGCGCGGCGGCTCACCAGGGCTCGCGCAGGCTCGCTCGGATCGCCTGCAACGTCTGCAGGAGCTCTTCGTCGACCGCGAAGTCGATGCGCGCGAGCGAACAACACGTCGCCACGAAATCCTGGCAGCGCGGCCGCGCGTTCGGATTCGTCTGACCCGCCTCGAGCGCACGTTGGTACGTCTTGCGCGCCGTTGCCGCGTCACCGAGGACGTGGAACGTCTCCGCGAGCGGCCGGAGCGCGTCGGCGCGTTCGATGTCGACGATGGCGCGCTCTTCGGCGTCGAAGTACGCGAGCGCGAAGTTCGCGTCGGCGCGCCCCGCCTCGACGTCCCCGGCGCGATGCCGCAGCTTCGCGAGCCGCGAAAGCACGTCCACCTTCAGCACCGGCGGCCAAACCGCGCCGTCGATCAACGCCTTCGCCTTCGACGCGAGCGCGAGCGTCTTGGCGCGGTCACCGTGAGCGAGCGCGCGTTGGCCGAGATCGAGCACGAACTCGACGCGGATGCCGATCGGCAGTTTGCCCCACGAGCTCTCGATCTTCGTTTCGCACGCCTCGCGCTTCGCGACGTCCGCGTAGTGCGCGTCGAAGAGCTCGACGCACGTCGCGAGCGCGGCTTGGACGAGTTCGAAGTTGGCGAGCTTCACGGTCTCGTCGACCCAGCGCATGCGCTCGTCGAAGTCCGCGGCGTCGGTGCGCGCGGCGATTTCGGTCGTGACGAGCCCACGTTCCGCGTCGGGGAGCTCGTCCGAGAGCGCTGCGGCGGCGCGCTCTTCGCCCAGCGCCAACCGAGCGCGCGCCATCCGTGCCCGGATGCGATCGCGGCGCCACACCTGGCCGCCTTCGTCCTCGAGCACGGTGCGGTCCTTCTCCGCGACGACTTCGGCGAGCGCGAGGCAGCGTTGCGCGTCTTGCTTCGCACCGCGTTCGGCGAGCCGCGCCGCGAGGTCTGCGTACGCCGTTCCGCGCTCCCACCCGTCGATCTCGCTCGCGAAGCGCGCCGCGCGAGCATGTTGGTCGAGTGCGACGCACGCGTCGACGACTTCTGCTTGCGCGCGAGCCTTGTTCTTCGCGTGCGGATTCGTCGGGAACGCGCTCGCGGCGGCGAACGCCAAGTCGAGGAGTTCCGCTCGAGCCGCCGAAAGCGGCGCGTCCGCGAGTGCGCCGAGACCGAGCGCGTCGAGGCGCGCGTCCCTACCGGCTTGCGCGCCCGGTTCGTCGTTCGCGCGGCTTGCACTCGACGCGAACGCATGCGTCTCGGAGAACGACGCGAGGAAGAGCGAGCTCCACAGGAAGAAGCCGTGAGTGCGCATGGTGTGCGGAGGTTTCGGGCAGCGGCGGCGTGCAGGGATCCTGGAATCGTCGGACGGCGTGAGGCCGACCGCAGGGGTGCGGCCGGCCTCTCGCGTTGCTTTGGGTCACGCGCGTTCGACGGCGAACACGCGCGAGCTCGAGTTCACGGGCAGATCACGAAGCTGATGCCCGACGTGAGGTTCGTCGTGCTCGGGCTCGCCGGATCGCGCGACCAGCACTGCGTGCCGACCAGCGTGCCCGCGACGAGCGCGGTGTCGGAACCGCTGCAGATGCGCGCGTTGAAGTCGGTCGAGAGCGTGCCGTTGCAGGCCGAGCCCTGACCGCCGGTGTTGAGCACGTTGAGGCGCTTGATCGGCAGCTTGATGCAGAGGTGGCCGCCCTGGAACGCGACGCCGTTCAGACCGTTGGTGCCGTAGAACCAGAGACCGTTCTTGTTGCCGAGCAGGCCGCTCGCGGAGAGCGTGAACGCGTTCGACGAGCAGTTCAGCACGCTCGGCGTGCCGGTCGACGCGACGGTCGGCGTGCAGCCGAGGCTGTTGACCTTCGCCGTGCAGTACTGCGCCGGACCGGAAACGGTCGGCGTGATGCCGTACGCGTAAGTCGCGGTCCAACCGTCGAGCCACGTCTGGCCGCACGCGGGATCGAACGCGCCGCGGTATTGCTGCGGCGTGAAGAAGCCGTCGTTCGGCGCCGAACCAACGCTGGTGACCGCGTCGTTCGCCGGACGCGGATCGAGCGACGTCACTTGCAGCATCGTCTTGCCGCCCTTGACCACCGGCGCGGCGCGGGTGATCGCCGTGATCGGCGACGCGACCGCGGTCACGTTGTTGTTGCCGGCGTTGAAGACACCGACCGTCGTCGCTTGCGTGTAGGCGTTCGCGAACGGGTTGTTGTAGAAGACGCTGTCCTTGATCTCGGCGAGATTGCCGTCGACCTGCGCCGGGTAGTTGGTCGTGTACGTGCCGGTCGTGAAGTCGTTGCCGTGCGCGGGCACCGCGTTGTAGGCGGTCGCCCAGGTGTTGGCCCACGAGAGCGTGCCGTTGAAGCCGTAACCCGCGCCACCGTCGCCGTCGACGTTGTCGAACTTCACGAGCTCTTCGCCGAGCTCCATGAAGATCGAGTTGCGGACTTGCATGCGGCAGTTGTCGCGCCACGCGGTGCCGTGGTCGCCGTCGATCGGCTGGCCGATGACGGTGAGGTTGTAGAGCGTGCCGGTCGTGACCGGTTGGTAGTCCGACTGCTCGGCGCCGTCCATCTCGATCGCGTTGTCGCCGACGCCCGAGCCTTGCGACGCGTTCGCCGAGTAACCCTGCACGATCAGGCCGTTCTGCGCCTTGCCGCGCCAGCCTTGGTCGATGTCGAGGCTGTCGTCACCGACGTACCAGATCGAGAAGTGCTTGAGGTTGACCGTGCCGCCCCAGATCTCGATGCCGTCGTCGACGTTGCTGAGGATCTCGATGTGGTGCAGGTCGGTGTTGCGACCGATGCCGCCGAGCGAGAGACCGTTGAGCTCGTTGTTGAGGCCGATCACCTTGCCGCCGTAGCGGAACGAGGCGTACGACACCGAACCGCTGTCGTCGTCGTCGTTGCCGCCGCCGTAGAGCACCTTGGTGTCGCCGGGGAACGCCGCGACGAGACCTTCCATCGGCGCGACGTTCGCCGCGTTCGGCGCCGGCGTGTTGGTCGCGATCGCGTTCTCGGAGATGTACGCGGCGCCCATGATCGTGAGGTTGCCCCACTCGTTGACGCCTTCGTGCCAACCGGTGAGCGTGTCGGCCTTCGACGTGAAGACCACGGGCTTCGCCGACGTGCCTTGCACGAAGATCTGCGCGCCTTTGCAAACCGCGAGGCTACCGCCGACGCCGGTGTCGCTCTGGATCAGCGTGCCCGGTTCGATCGTCAGCGTCGCGCCAGGCAGGACGTAGATCTGGTTCTGGAGGTTGTAGGTGTTGTTGGCAGTCCACGTGGTGGACGTCGAGATGTCCGCGGTGACGAGGATCTCGGCCGCGTTCGCGGAACCGGCCGCGCCGGCGCCGATCACGGCGGTCAGGAGCGCCGCCTTGCCGTTGATGAGCTTCTTCACAGGGTGTTGTTCCTAAGCAGTTCGGACGTGAGGTGGGCAACACGGACTGCGAACGGGCGCCTCGTGCCCGCTTCGATCCGTGCGGGAAGGACGGTAGGCGCCGTTTGTGGACGTCCCGTGAAGCGCGGATCAGCTCTCGTCGATTTCGCGCACCGCGTCGCCGAGCGTGCATCGGCGCCGATGCACGCGCCGCGCCGACGACGGGTCGACGCGCGTCGGCGACGCGACGTGCTCGTGAGCGCGCTCGGCGCTCAACGCCGCGTCTTCGCGATGCGCTCGACCTGTTCGAGCAGACGCGCGACGTCTTCGCGCGGCTTGAGCTCTTGCACGCGACGCAGGAGCGGCGCGGCTTCCGCGTGCCGGTCGAGCCGGATCAGCACCTGCGCGTGCCGCAGCTTCGCGTTCGCTTCGAACGCGTCGAGGCCGGCCGCGCGTTCGAAGTAGAAGATCGCGCGTTCGGGGTCGTTGTTCGTCGCGTGGTGCTGGCCGAGCAGGATCAACGCGTCGCCGTCGAGCGGGTCGAGGGTGATGACCTCCTCGAGCACGGCCACCACTTCGGCGCCCGCATCCCCCTTGGCGAGCGCGATGCGCGCCTCGAGCTTGAGCAACTTGCGCTTCTCGTCGTCGTTCAGCGTCGTCGAGAACGCTTCGCGCACCTTCCTCGCGACGTGGTCCGCTTCCGCGACGGCGCCGCGCTGCGCGAGCAACTCGACCGCACGCAGCGGTTTCGCCGGCGGCTGCGCAGGATCGAGCGCGA
Organism: Planctomycetota bacterium; assembly: GCA_023150475.1. Taxonomy (GTDB): domain Bacteria; phylum Planctomycetota; class UBA1135; order UBA1135; genus JACRIN01. The sequence continues at coordinate 69,669 of JAKLKU010000011.1, read as the reverse complement.
TCGCGCGGACGTACGTGAACGCCGCGAGGTCCATCAGGCTCTCGCTCGCGTAGATGTCCGCGAGCAGGTTGAGCGTCTCCACGGTCGACTTGCCGAGCCGATCGACGATCTCGAGGTTCTCCGCGGCGCGCAGCGGCTGCTTCATGCCGAGGAAGGTGCGCGCCTGCAGCAGCCAGAACTCGTGGCGGTCCGGATAGAGCGCGATCAACGAGTTCGCGAGGTTCGCGGCGTCCTCGAACTTCTCCTGAGCGAGCACGGCTCGCGTGAGACCGAGGCGCCACTCGACACGTTCGGGCTGGAGCAACAGCGCGTTCCGGTACGCGCCTTCCGCGGCCTGTTGATCGTTCTTCGACGCGTACGCGGAACCGAGCAGGCCGTACGAATAGCCGTCGCCGCCGCCGAGCTCGATCATCCTCGTGAACGCGCGAATCGCATCGTCGAACTTGCTCGCCTGCGCGTTGATCAAACCCAAGTTGCGCCACGCGCGGCGGAAGCTCGGGAACTTCTCGACCGCTTTGTGGTGCGTCTTCAGCGCGTCGTCGAGCCGGCCCTGTTGGAACTGGATGCCACCGAGCGTGAAGTCGAGCAGCGCGGAGCCGTCGGGTTGCAGCTTCTTCTCGAGCAAGGCCTCGGCCTTCTCGAGCTCGCCGCTCGCCATCAACGGGCGCACCTCTTCGAGCAGCTTCACGTCCTCGGGCGTGACCCGCGGCTCGATCTCGGCGTTGACGCCGTAACCGGCGATGAACGCTTTGCGGAAGGCCGGATCGTTCCAGATCGTGTCGAGGTCGTTCTGAGCGCTCGCGGTTCCAGTGATCGACGTCGCGAGGAGCACGAGGGCGAGGCTCACTCGTGAAGGGAATTGGCGATGGATGGACTGCATGACTCTCAACTCGGTTGGAAACGAATGCCGATGCGCACGGGTGACGCCACACGCTTGCCGCCGCGGACCGCGGGTTCGAACCGCCACTGACGAATGGCTTCGAGGGCGGGTTTCTCGAACGCCGGATGCGTCGACTTCTCGACGCGGGGATTCAGCACCTTGCCGGTCTCGTCGACGACGAAGATCAACGTGACGACGCCTTCGAGCTTCTTGCCGCGCAGCTCGGACGGGTAGAGCGGCGCCACTCGGAACGTCTCGCGGGCTTTTTGATCGATCTCGTCCATGTCGAACGCATCGGCGACGTCTCCGCCGCCTTCCGGGCCCACGCGGCCGGTGCCGCCGATTCGGCCGCCCGAGCCGAAGCTCAGCGCGTCCGCGAAATCGCCGCTCGCCGTGCCTTGACCGCTCAACGCTTGTTCGATCGCGCTGAGCGACGCGGCGTCGAGTGCCGGCGCGTCGTCGAGCGGCGTCGGCTCGAGGCTCTTCACGACTTCGTCGGGGTTCGGCAGCTCTTCGGCCTCGCTGTCGAGCTCTTCGGTCGGCTCCGGCTCGTCCGGCTGCGCTTCGTCCTTGGGCTTCTCGTCCTCGACGTCGGCCTCCGAGAGCAGTTCGACCTCGCGATCGGTGCCGAAGTCGTCCTTCTCCTTGGCGAAGAAGATCCCGCCGAAGAGCAGGAATGCCGCATGGAGCAGCACCGCCGCGACGATTCCGAGCACTTTCGCCATGACTACTTCTTGTCGGTGTTGATCCCGACCTTCGCGATGCCGATGCGCCGGACCTCGTCCAGCACGGCGACCACGTGCTTGAAGTCGGCGGCCGCGTCGCTGTTGACGATCACCTTCGGGTCCTTCGCCGTCGACTTGAAGGTCTGGAGCCGCATCGGCAATTGAGCGAGCGTGATCTTCTCCTTGTTGAAGAACACGTCGCCTTTGTCGTTGACGCTCAGCGTCAACGCCTTCTCCATCTCCTGCTGATCGCCGAGCGACGCCGCGGTCCCCGCCGTCGGCAAGGACACTTGCACGCCTTGGTTCTTCGTCATGGAGAGCGAAACCATGATGAAGGTGGCGAGCAGGAAGAAGATGATGTCGATCAGCGGGATGATCTCGATGCGGGCGCGTTTGCGCCCACCGCCGCCGCCTCCGCCGTGCATGTCAGTTCGCTCCCGCCGGCAGCGGCTGCGGCGCTGCGACCGGCGCGGGCTTCGCCGCCGGCGTCAGCACGTCGGACTTGTGCGGGTGCACCAGGAGCTCGAGCTGCGTCGCCGCGGCGTCGATGTCCTGCGTCACTTCGTCCAACTTGGTGTTGAGGTAGTTGAACGGGATCAGCGCCGTGATCGCGATGCCGAGACCGAACGCGGTCGCGATCAGCGCCTCGGCGATGCCGCCGGTGATCGCGCCGGGCGCACTCAGCTCGCCGCCAATCAGCGAGAACGAGCCCATCATCCCCGTCACCGTGCCGAGCAGACCGAGCAACGGCGCGAGCGTGATGACCGTGTCGAGCACCGAGATGCCGCGGCGGAAGCGCTTGAGCTCCTGAGCCTGCGCGTAGACGAGCGCGTTCGAGAGCGATTTCTCGGCGTGTTCGAGCGCGTAGGTCAGCGGCCGCACGACGTAGTCCTTCGACTGCTTGCCGATGCGGATCGCTTCGGCGATGCGTCCCTTCTCGACTTCCTCGAACAGGCGCTCCATCGCGTCCGGATCGCGCTTGCGCCGTTCGTTCGCGAGGAAGAAGAGCCGTTCGATCACGGCGCCGAGCGCGAGGATCGAAGCGAGCAAGAGCGGCCACATGATCGGTCCGCCCTTCTCGAAGATGTGGATCAGGTTGGTCTTCTGCACCAACGCCTTCAGCGCGCCGCCGCGCGACGGATCGAGCGGCAACGCGCCCGAACCGCTCGAGACGAGCGACACGAGGCCCGCTTGCAGTTCGCCTTCGAGCGGCCGGATCAACGGCTTCGACGAGCCGGTCTGCGGCACGACGACGCCGGCGAACGCGGGGCTCGCGCCCGCCGCGGGCGTGCCGAACAGCGCGACCGGACCGAAGATCGTGTATTGGCCGTCGACCACGCCGCCTTGCAGGTCGATGCCGACGCCCGGGAAGCGCATGCCACCGATCACGTCGAACAGGCGGTCGACCGTGCGGTTGACGAACGCGACTTGCTTCTCGAACTTCTCGACCTGCGTCAACGACGGGTTCTCGCCGGCGGCCTTGGCGCTCTCGATGTGCTCGCCGAAGGACTGGAGCTCGCAGACGTTGATCTTCTGGTCGAACGTGCGTGCGTACTCGTCGAGCAGGTTGCCGACGTAGTCGAGCTCGTCCTGCCGAGCCTTCATCTCCGACTTCAGTCCCGCCGTCTCGAGGTGGAGCGCTGCGATGTCGCGGCCGACTTGATCGTGTTCCTTGCGCAATCCGGAGAGCTCGTCCTCGGCGACGCCGAGCGAGCGCGCGAGCGGCAGCTTCTCGTTCGCGATCGCATCGCGGAGCCCGTTGAGCTCCTGGATGCCGCGTTCGAGTTCCGCGTCCGCGGAGCGCGCGAGCTTCGCGACCGTGTCGGCCGGCGCGGGCGTCTGCGCCGCGGCGCCGAGCGTGAGCAGGAACGTGCCGAAGAGTCCGAGAGTGTGCTTCATTGGATTTGGGCCGGCAGCGCGACGAACGCCGGAGTGTGCTTGCCTTGTTGGATCTCGAGCGCCGTCAGCACGTCGTTCGCGACGGCCTTCGAAGGCTCCCACTTCCACCCGTTCGGGCCCGGACGCCCGATGCCGGCCTCGCCGCCGGCGCTGACGTAGTAGGCCTGCGCGAGACCGACGTAGATCGCCTTCACTTCGGCGGGCTTGCCGTCGGCGAGCTCGTGGATCTCGTAGTTGACGAGCAGGTCGTTGTTCGCCTTGTTGAGCTCGTTCAGGATCCCGAGCACGTTCTGGAAACGCTCCGCGACCGAGGCCTTGGTCTTCGCCGGGTCTTCGGGGATGCGCTGGTAGAGCGGCTGCAACTTGGTTTGCACCGGCTCGGGAACGCTGGCGAAGAGCTGCTTGACGCGCGCTTCGAGCGCCGTCGCCGCGTCGGCGAGCTTGGCCGCGGACGCTTTCAGGTCGTCGTTCTGGTCGAGCAACAGATCGCGCTTCAGCCGCGCGTCGTCGAGCTCGGTGCGTTGGTCGGTGATCTTCTCGTGCAGCGAGGTGGACTCCTGCTTCACGAGCTCGAGCCGGCCGACGAGCACTTCCTTGCCTTGTTGCCAGTCCTTGCGCTCCTTCGAGATGAGCTGCTGGGTCTCGATCCACTTGCCCATCTTGATGCGGGTCTCTTCGAGCTCCGGTGTGTCGGATCCGCCGGCGACTCGAGTGACGCTGTTCGCGCCGACGCCGGTGAGCGCGGCGGCCAGCGCCAACGCGACGATCGATGAACGGCGCGCGCGCCGCGCGGTCGGCTCCTGGATGTGGTGATTCATGGTTTCGCACCTCTGCGACGGTCGCATTCAGAACGAGAATCGAGCCGTGAGGCTCAACGAGTAGTCGATGCCCTTGGTGTACGAGGTCTTGAGCACGTCGTCGCCGATGTACTCCGAGCGATAGACCTCTTGGATTTCCGGGTTCGTCAGGTTCTTCGCCTGGAACTGCAGTGAGAGGAATCGGCCGAGCTTCTGCGACACACTGAAGTTCAGCGTGTCGTATTCCGTCGCGTAGACACTCGGGATGAAGTTGCCGTTGGACTGCGCGGCGCCCGCGACGAGCGTGTCTCCGGTGAGAGTCCAGAAGAGCCCGATCTGCGTGCCCCAATCGGCCACGTCGTACGTCGCGTAGAGATTGAAGAGATGCTCGGGCGCATTGGTCATGTCGCGCGACGTCATCGGCGCAGCGATGTTGGGCAAGCTGAAACCAGCCGCTTCATCGTCGGGCAACGTGACTTCCGACGAAATGAACGTGGCGTTCGCGCCGAGCGATAGACCCTCGAAGCGTTTCGAGAGATGCCCGAGGTCCTGACGAGCTTCGAGTTCGACGCCGTTCATCTCCCCTTTCGGGTAGTTGGAGGCCGTCGTGTAGTCGAAGAGCCCGTAACGCTGGACGTACTCGATCGAATTGTCGACGTCCTTCCTGAAGAGCGACGCCGACAACAACGCGCCTTCACGCGGCGTGTAGTCGACGCGGAGGTCGTAATTCGCGACGTCCGCCATCTCGAGGTCGGGGTTGCCGATGAAGATCGGCCCGCCGAGGTACTCCTGTTGGATGACCGGCGTGAGTTCCTTGAACGTCTGCCGCGCGATCGTCTGGCTGTAGCTCGTGCGGACGGTGATTTGTTCGATCGGGCGATAGACGAGTCCGAGCGACGGCAGGACGTCGTCCTGACTGAAATCGACGTCGGCGTCGCCGGGGTTCAACTGTGTCGGCACGCCCGAGCTCGGCGGGTACCAGACGGCGTCGGCCTCCGGGTCGAGCGTCACGCCGAGACGAGTCGACTCGAAACGCGCGCCGCCGATGACGTTCACCTTCGTGGTCAGAGGCAGGTCGAGCATCGCGTACCACGCGTCGACGTCCTGATTGCCTTCGTAGTCGACGTCGAGCGTCGAGTCGGTGATCGGATGGTCTTCCTCGGAGAAGTGCTCGCTCCACGCGTCGTCGAAGCCGCCGAGGTAGCTCGCGCCGGAGTCGCCGAAGTTGCTGTACGAGTCCTGGTCGAACGTGCGGTCGACCGCGTCGGTGAACACGCCGACCTTCACGTAGCCTTGTGACTCGCTCCACTGCGTGAACGGGAACTTCAGGTTGGTGAAAGCCTGGTCGCTCTCTTCCTCGATCGACTTCCAGATGCGTTGAACGTTGCCGAGGTTGAAGTTCGCGCCCGGCTTGTACGGCAGCCACGTCTCGGGCGTCGTGAACGGCGGCACGAACGGCGGGAAGCCCGGGTTGTACGACTCGGCGAGCCACAACGCGCCGAACTGGCGCTTGTCGGGTTGGTGGAAGTCCGCGGAGCTCCGCGCCAGCGTCCAATCGAGCTCCGGCTTCCCGAACGTCACCGAGTCGCCGAGCGTCCAACCCGCGAACGGCAACGCGTGCTCGCCGTGCAGTTGCAGCGTCTGCGTCGTGCGTTCGTTGTAGTCGAGCGTTTCGAGCCGCAGATACGGCGCCGCGAAACGATTCTGCGGCTCGTTGCCGGTGCCTTGCGGATCGTTCGGGTCGTAACCCGGGAAGAAGTACTCCTTGCCGCGCGTGTCGACCGCGAGCGTCGCGGTGTCCTCGGCGACGCGCGTGTAGAGGTAGGTCAACGCGACCGAGTGGTTTTCGCTCTCGAGCCCGAGCGCGCCGAGCCCGCCCCACCGGACCGATTGCTTGCTCTGCGTGACGTCGTAGAGCGCCGTCTTGAAGTCGCCGTCCTGCGGGGTGCCTTGGTTGGTCTCGGGCACCATGCCGGCGCCCGGAGTCGTCACCCACCACGAGTCGTCGACGCCGTCGTCGTAGCTCGACGCGTCGCGCTCGTAGAAGAGGCTCGCCGAGCCACCGAGCCGCACACCGTCCGCGACTTCCTGCATGCCGCCGAACGCCGTCGAGAACTTGTATTCCGTCGGGTCGTCGCCATGGCGCGTGCCGACCGCGCCGTCCCAGTGTTGGCCGAGCTTCGAGAGCTGCGGATCGCGCCCTCCGTCATCACGGCCCCAGAAGTCGACGCCCCCGCCGTCATAGGTCAGGAAGTCCTCGCCGAACGTCGACGAGTTCGCACCGAGTTGCCCCTTCACTTCGAAGAAGGCCTCGCTCGGCACGCCTTTGAGCTTCACGTTCACCGCACCGCCCGATGCATCACCTTGTTGATCGGGCGTGAACGTCTTCGCGACTTGGATGCTCTCGATCACCGACGACGGGAATTGATCGAGCTCGACGGCGCGTTTGTCCTCGTCGGCCGACGGCAGGCGCACGCCGTTCATCTGCGAGCTGATGAACCGATCGGGCAGGCCGCGGATCACGGCGGACTTGCCACCTTGCGTCGATGCACCGGCGACGAGTCGCAACGCCGCGGCGGCGTCGCTCGCGCCGGCACGGCTCATCAGCTCGGAACCGATCGAGTCCATCAGCGCGGCGGCATCGCTGCGCAGGTCGAGCAACGCGAGTTCGCTGCCGAGCGCGAGTGCGAGCACTTCGCGCACGACGAACTCGTCGAGCTCGGTGAACTCCGCGGCGAGCTCGGCGTCGAGGTCCGTCAGTCGGCCGGCGGTGACCAGGACGTCCGCCTTGACGAGCCTCACGTAGCCGTCCTTCGAGACGATCAACGTGTACGTGCCCGGCGGCACGTCGCTCAGCACGAAGCCGCCTTGGTCGCCGGTCTCGACGCGTTGTCCGGTCTCGACGACGAGCACTTGCGCGCCGACGAGCGGCAGGTCGAAGTCCTTGTCGACGACCGAGCCGCGGATCGAGCCGCCCTGCTGTGCCTGTGCCGCCGCGCGTGCGAGCGGCGCGAGGATCAAGGCGGGAACAAGCGCCTGGCTCATGAAGGCTCGCGCGCAAACCGCCGCGAGGCCGGCACGCACGAACGCCCACATCGTCTTCACACTGCGCTCCACGATTCGCAGGCGATTGTGAAGACGCTCGATCAGGAGCACGTGAACGCGGCATCGCGACTCCGTGAAGATCGGCGTCGTTCGTGACGCTCGGCGTTCGTTCGGTCGTGGGTCGAGTCGGCGTCGACGTTTCGACCTCGAGCTCGAGGCTGCGACGCAGCCTGGCTTCGCTCTGGGCCACGCGCGCGGAGGGCAGCCGACGGCGTAGGGCGCTCGTGCGGATCGGGGGCGTATCGTCGGCCGTGCGCACGACGACTAGCGTGAAGGCATGCCGCGCTCGAGCGTCATTCTCCTCCTCGGGTGCATCGCGCTCGACGCGTGCGCGTGCGTCGCGCTCGACGCGGGCGCGTCGTCGAACGCCGAAGACGGCGTGCAACGGAGCTTCACGTTGGCGGTCGGCCCCGCGCAGCTCGGCAGCGAAGGCTGGGCGGACTACGACGACCGGCCGCAGCTCGAGCTCGGTTACGCCGCCGTCAAGCCGGACGCGCCGGTCGGCTTCGAGCTGAGCCTCCAGGGCGGCCGCTCCGAGGCGCATGACGACCCACGCGAGACGAGCGCCGACTTCGTCGAGGGGCGCTTCGGCGTCCGTCGCGAGGTCGAGTTCCTCGAGCGTCTGCAGTTCGTCGTCGGCGGCGGCCCGCGGCTCGCGTTCACGACCGTCAACCTCGTCGGCACGTACGCGCCGACCAGCGACAACGGTGCGAGCTTCGGAGCGTACGTCCACGCGGGTCTGTTCTGCCGCGTCACGGGCAACTTCTCGATCGGGGTCGACGCGCAAGCCGCCGACGGCAGCGACTACTCGGTCGCCGATCGCGACCGCGACGCGCGGCTGACGATGCTGATGGTCGCGTTGCGCTGGGACTTCTGAACGCGCTCGTTCAGCGAGCGACGGCGAGCGCCGCGCGAATCGTCGCGAGGTTCTCCTCCGCGTACTCCGGATAACGGCGAGCCGCCGCCTCCAACGCCACGAGCGGCAGGAAGCCGAGATCGCGCAACACTTGCGACAACGCGAACAGCACGACGCGGCCGCCGCCGAGCTTGAGCTCCGCGCTCGCCGGATCGATCGTGGTCACCTGCGCGCGCGTCGGCGGAGGCTCGATTCCGGCGAGCACGTACACCCTATCGCCGGCATTCATCGCCGCGAGCTGTCGAGCGCACTTCGCCAGACCTTCTTCGCTGACCGCGAGCAAGACGTCGGGACGGCTGATGCCCGTGTAGCGCACTTCGCGCGGGCTGAGCACGCGCTCCGAGATGCTGTGCCCGGTCTTGACGGTGATCGGATAGTCGTCGCGCTGCGCCACCCAAAGGTCAGCGAGCATCGCGGCCTCCGCGACGAGCCGCGCCGCCGAACGCACCTTGCCGCCGGCCGACCCCGCGACGACCAACCGGAACGGTCGATCGAGCGTCGAGCGGAACGCGGGTTCGATCGCCCGCGGCCCGGCGACGGGCTTGCCGCGCACACGTTCGGCCTCCGCGCGGTACGCAGCGGCATACTCGGGATGCTCGCCGCGTTCGAGCAGTCCACCTTTCAAACCGAGATCGTCGAGCGTCGTCGCGAGCGTCTTCTTGCTCGCGTGGTTGCTCGGCACGAAGTACGCCGTGCAGAGCTCCCAGATGTCGAGCAACGCGAAACACTCGGCGCGCACGGCGTCGGCGATGCGCTCGGCGAGGTCCTTGTCGAAGCTCGTCCCGCGCCACACGTAGCCCGCGCCGTTGACCGCGACCGTCGCGCAGATGTCGAGCGGTCGCTCGAGGTTGCCGCCCGGCGTCGTGGTCGTCACCGCGCCCGGCGGTGTCGTCGTCGAGTGTTGTCCGCCGGTCATGCCGAAGTTGAAGTTGTTGAACACGAGCACCGTGATGCCGATGTTCCGCCGCGCCGCGCCGAGCAGGTGCGCGCCGCCGATGCCGGTGCCGCCGTCGCCCATCACGACGATCACTTTCAGGTCGGGCCGCGCGAGTTTTATGCCGGTCGCGTACGTGATGCTGCGGCCGTGCAAGCCGTGGAAGGCGCTCGTCGCGAAGTACTGATCGGAGAGGCCGGAGCAGCCGATGTCGCTGACGATCACGACGTGCCGAGGATCGAGCGCGAGTTTGACGAGCGCGGCGTTCAAGTGATCGAGGATCGCTCCGTGCCCGCAACCCGGACAGAACGGGTACGGCGTGCGATTGCGGTACGTCGCGAGCGGCGTGACGGTCGTCGCAGTGGTCATCTCGCGGCCTCCATCAGTTCCTCCGGCGTGATCAGCTCGCCGTCGACGCGGTTCACGCCGCGGACTTCGAGGCCTTGCGCCAGACGCTCGATCTCGCGGCGGTATTGACCGTGGTTGAGCTCGGCGACGACGACACGGTCGACGTCGAGCAACGCGGTGCGCAACGCGCGTTCGGGCACCGGCCACAGACTCTTCACGATCAGCGCCGAGACGGCGCGACCCTCGTGCCGCAGCCGGTCGACCGCTTCGCGCAGCGCGCCGGCGGTCACTCCGTACGCGACGAACAACGTCCGTGCGCCGGCGTCGAGATCGCTCTCGACGAGCTCGATCTCGTCGGCGTGCTCTTCGATCTTGGCGCGCAAGTGCTCGTTCAGTGCCGCGACCTTCGCCGGCGCCTTGGTGATCAGCGCGCGCTCGTCGTGGGTCGAGCCCGTGAAGCGCACCAGCGTGTCCCCGCCGTACTGCGCCACGGGCGACACGCGATCCGCCGGCTCGTAGCGATACGGCGGAGGATCGGCGATCGCCACGCTCGCGTCCGCCGCGCCCGCAGCACTTCGGGCGACGCCCGCGAGCACTTCGCGCGCGCGCACCGGCGGCCGTTCGTAACGCTCGATCTCGACCGTCGTCGCCGTCATGTCGAGTTCCTTGTCGGTGAGCAGGAACACGGGGCACCGGAAGCGCTCCGCAAGGTCGAACGCGCGCCGCGTCAACGAGTAGCACTCTTGCACGTTCGACGGTGCGAGCGCGATCACCGGATACCCGCCGCCGGTGCCCCAGCGCACGAACTGCACGTCGCCTTGGCCGACCGTCGTCGCGCCGCCGGTCGCCGGACCGAGCCGCTGCACGTCGACGATCACGAGCGGCACTTCGCCCATGATCGCGAGCCCGATGTTCTCGCTGTAGAGGCTGAGGCCCGGACCGCTGGTCGCCGTCAACGCACGGCGCCCCGCGAGCGTCGCGCCGATGCACATGCCGATCGATGCGATCTCGTCCTCGGCCTGGATCGCGACGCCGCCGACCTTCGGGAGCTCGCGCAAGAGCTGCATCAGGATCGGCGACGCGGGCGTGATCGGATACCCGGCGAAGAAGTCGCAACCGGCATCGAGCGCGCCGCGCACGATTGCCGCCGAACCATCGATGAGCTCGCGCATGTTTCCTCGCCCCGATTCGGGCACCCTGGAGTCGACACGCATCGTATCGGCGACGCTCGTGGGCGCCGCCCGCGCTCGCCTCCGTAGATGGCGGCAGTCGCAGGTCGCGAAGAGCGCAGGTCGATGGCGACGCACACGCTCGGTTGGAGCTGAACGACTCGGACGAATTCGCCCCGCATCGCTCTCGCAAGAGTGTTCCGCGATCGGGCCATACGTACTCGCGATGACGTGGATGAACTCCTCGGCGAACCGCGGCAGCGATAGCTTGTGCCTCGTTCCCATCCGACCGCGACGCTCTCTGGCTCGTCGCGGCCGCTCGCTCGGAAGTGCCGGAGAAGGGTGGAGTGTTTGACCGACGCCGCCGGCGACCTCGTTGACCTCGTTTCTCGGCACCGTGCCGAACTCCGTGCCGCTCTCGACGCCGAAGACGACGTCGATGCGGCGCGTGTGCTGTCGCAGTTGCTCGCCGAAACCGAGCGTCACGCCGAACCCGCCAGCGTCCTGCCGACGGAGGCTGCGGTGCGCGACACGACTCGCGCCCGATTCGTGGCGTCCTTGCACGCGCTGCGCCGCCCGACGGAACGTTCGCTCGCCTCGCTGCGGGTCGCCCTCGCGAACCTGCCGGTCGGCGTGATCCTCTCCGACGTCGATTTCGGCACGCTCGAATGGAACGAGGCAGCGTTGCGCTTGCACGGTTTCGTCGACATCGACGAAGCACGCCGCCGCGAGCGTTCGATTCCCACCGAGTTCGCGTTGATCGACGAGTCCGGCCGCTCGTTGCCGTTCCAAGAATGGCCTCCGAATCGGCTGCGACGCGGTGAACGGGTCGAGAACTGGATCGCGACGTTGCACCACAAGGCCACGGGTCGGGAGCGCATCGTCCGTCACGACGGCGCGATCGTCGCGGATCCGGCGACGGGCGAGCGACTGATCCTGCTCTTCCTCCAGGACTTGACGGACGAACGCGAAGTTCGGCGCGAACGCGATGCCACCGCGAACCTCTTGCGCGCGATCTCGGCGAGCACTTCCGACGCGATCTTCGCGAAGGACCGCGAGGGTCGTTACACGTTCGTCAACGCCGCCGCGGCTCGTTTCCTCGGACGTGAGCCGTCCGCGATCCTGGGCGTGGACGATCGCGCGTTGCTCGACGAAGCGAGCGCGGAGGTCATCCACGCGCACGACCGGTTCGTCAGGGAATCCGGCGAGAGCAGCACTCGCGAGGAGCGCCTCCTGATCGCCGGAGTGCCGCACATGTTCCTCGCGACGAAATCGCCGTTGCGAGACCGCGAGGGCCGTGTCGTCGGCATCGTCGGCATCTCCCGCGACGTCACGGAACGCGTCGCGGCGGAGGACCGGCTGCGCGCGAGCCACCTGCTGCTGCGTACCTTGATCGACCACGCCGAGGCCGTGATCTGGATCAAGGACCTGGCAGGACGCTTCCGCACCGTCAATCGCCGCTGCGTGCAACTCCTTGGGCACGACGAAGCCGCGATCGTCGGCCGCTCCGTGAGCGAGCTCTTCGGCTCGGCCGAGGCCGATCAATACGCCGCGAACGACCGGCTCGTCATCGAAAGCGGCGTGGCGCAGTCGTTCGAAGAGACCGTGAAGATCGGCGGTGTCGTGCGGACGTTCCTCTCGATCAAGTTCCCGCTGCGCGACGACGCCGGACGGATCGAGTCGCTCGGTGCGATCTGCACGGAGATCACCGAGCGGATCGAGTCCGAGCGCAAGTTGCGCGAGAGCGAAGAGCTCTACCATCGCCTGGTCGACGTGCTGCCGAACGCGGTGTTCCTGAACCGAGGCGGACGAATCGCGGTGTGCAACCGAGCGTTCGTCGAGCTGTGCGCCGCGCCCACCCCGGACGACGTGATCGGACTGCCGGTGCTCGAGCTCTTCCCGCCGGAGTACCACGCGGTGATCAAGGCTCGGATCGCGGCGATGATGGAGAGCGGCCGCTCCGTGGAGCCGCGCGAGTACCACCTGCGACGCCGCGACGGACGCTTGGTGCCGGTCTCGATCGTCGCGACGCCCGTCGTCGAACGTTCGGGCACCACCATTCTCGTCGTCGTCCACGACCTGACGGAGCGCGAGCGTTCGCTCGAACTGCTGCGTGCCGTGATGGGCAGCGTCACCGACTCGATCATCGCGATCGACACGGCGGGGACGATCCGCACCGTAAACCCGAGCGTGGAACGGATGTTCGGCTACTCGCCGGCGGAGTTGATCGGCGCGGACGCGCGGACCTTGATGCCCGACGCGTTGAGCGGGCGCAACGCCGAGTTCCTCGCCCTGCTCCAGGACGAACACAGTCAGGAGTTCCTCGCGAAGAGCCACGACGTCCGCGTGCGCCGTCGCGACGGCAGCGAGTTCGACGCCGAGCTCTTCGTCACTTCGTTCTCGTGGAACGGTCTGCGCCACTTCACCGGCGTCGTCCGCGACGTGACTCAGCGCAAGCAACTCGAGAACGAGCTCCTCCACGCGCAGCGCATGGAAGCGGTCGGGCGTCTCGCGGGCGGCGTGGCCCACGACTTCAACAACTTGCTGACGGTGATCCTCGGCTACTGCGAGTTGATCGATCCGAGCGGGCCCGCGGCGGACGTCGAGCGTTCTCGTACCGTCATCCGCAACGCCTGTGAGCGTGCGCGGCGACTCACCGCGCAGCTCCTCGCCTTCAGCCGCAAGGCGATCGTGGCGCCGCGCATCGTCGACCTGAACGAAGTCGTGCGCGATTCGGAGCAGCTCCTGCGCAGGTTGATCGGCGAGGACATCGACGTCCAGGTCGAGCTCGCCCCCAACGCGTGTGTGATCCGAGCCGACGTGGGGCAGCTCGAACAAGTGCTCCTCAACCTCGCGGTGAACGCGCGCGACGCGATGCCGAGAGGCGGCACGTTGCGCATGCTCACGCGGCATCGGGACGTGCTCGCGAACGACGCAGGCAACGATTCCGCGGTCGCGCCGGGTCGTCATGTCGAGCTCGAGGTCACCGACACGGGCTGCGGCATCGAACCGGACGCGTTGCCGCGCGTCTTCGAACCGTTCTTCACGACGAAGAACGTCGGCGAAGGCACCGGTCTCGGGCTCTCCGTCGTACAAGGCGCGATCGAACAGGCGGGTGGACACGTCCGCGTGCAGAGCTCGGTCGGAGTCGGCACGACGTTCTTCCTCCTGTTCCCGGCGGTCGAGGGCACGTCCGAGAAGTCGAGCGAGCCCGCGCCCAAAGCCGCGTCGACGGGCACCGAGTCGATCCTCCTCGTCGAAGACGAACCGGACGTGCGACGCGTGGTCGTCCGAGCCCTGACCGATCGTGGTTACACGGTCACCGACGTGGGCACGCCGCGAGCGGCGCTCGAGCTCATGGAGAGTCGCTCGATCGCCATCGACCTGTTGGTCACCGACGTGGTGATGCCCGGCATGGACGGGCCCGAGCTCGCCGAAGCGTTGCGTCGGCGACTCCCCGCGCTCCGCGTCATCTTCGTCAGCGGCTACACGGACGACACGGTCCTGCGCCGCGGCGTCGACACGGCCTCGGTGCGTTTCCTCCACAAGCCGTTCACCCGCGAGGCTCTCGCGCGCAAGGTCCGCGAAGCACTCGACGGCGGTTGACGAGCGACCGCGACCGGACTCTGCGGCCCGCGAGTATCCTCGCGGCATCGCGGCGCGAGTGCGCGTCGCTCGATGCCGTCCGCACGCCGCACTTCCCGGAAGTCGTCGTCACGCCGCCGCCGCGCTCCCACCGAGCGCGTCGCTGCGTGCATCGCCGTCGACTGGTCGGGCGCACTCGCGACCGTGCGTTCGCGGATGTGGCTCGCCGAAGCCCGCGACGGACGCCTCGTGCGTGTCGAACGCGGCTTCGACCGCGCGGAACTCGTGCGCCACTTGATCGAGTGCGCGCGTCGCGAACCCAGACTCGTCGTGGGGCTCGATTTCGCGTTCTCGTTCCCTCGTTGGTTCATCGACGAACTCGGCGCGCCGAGTGCGCGCTCTCTGTGGGAGCTCGTCGCACGCCGTGGCGAAGAGTGGCTCGCGCAGTGTCCGCCGCCGTTCTGGGGCAAGCCGTTCGTCCCACGACCGCCTCCGGTCGCCGGTCGCAGCGCATGGCGCTCGACCGAGAACGCGAACCTCCTCGTCGGAGGCATCGGGCCGAAATCGATCTTCCAGATCGGCGGCGCGGGCTCCGTCGGCACCGGTTCCTTGCGCGGGATGCCGTATCTCCGCGAGTTGCAGGACGCGGGCTTCACGATCTGGCCGTTCGATCGACCGCGCCTGCCGCTCGTCGTCGAGATCTACCCGCGGTACCTGACCGGCAAGGTGGAGAAGTCGAATCGAGTCGCTCGCGAGCTCTATCTGCAATCACGCCTCGCACGCGAAGCGCAGCCATTGCTCGCGCTTGCCGCGTCGACCGAGGACTCGTTCGACGCCGCCGTCTCCGCAGCCTGCATGCAACGCTTCTCGAGCGACTTCTCGCGACTCGCTCGCATGCGCCGCACGCCGCTCGACCGTCTCGAAGGCCGGATCTGGACGCCCCTGCGCGACCCGACCTTCGAGCGTTGGTGAGCCCCGCCGTTTCAGCGCGGCGCCTTCAACGAAGCCATGTCGATCACGAAGCGGTACTTCACGTCGCCCTTCAGCAGACGCGCGTAGGCTTCGTTCACCTTCTGGATCGGAATCACTTCGACGTCGGCCGTGATGCCGTGTTCGGCGCAGAAGTCGAGCATCTCCTGCGTCTCGCGGATGCCGCCGATGATCGAACCGGCGAGCCGCCGGCGACCGAAGAGCAAGTTGAAGACGCTGACCGGTTGCGGCGCATCCGGCGCGCCGACGAT
This sequence comes from Planctomycetota bacterium, assembly GCA_023150475.1. Taxonomy (GTDB): domain Bacteria; phylum Planctomycetota; class UBA1135; order UBA1135; genus JACRIN01. The sequence goes on along the minus strand of JAKLKU010000011.1, from coordinate 54,070 downwards.
CGTCAGAGTGCCGTCGCGCTTCAAGAGCGAGAGGTACGCGTTCAGGTCGTGCGACGCCGACACGGTGTCGAGGATGAAGTCGAAGCTCCCGGCGGCTTTGGTCATCGCATCCGCGTTCGTCGAGACGATCACTTCGTCGGCGCCGAGCCGCACGGCGTCCTGCGACTTCTTCGCGGACGTCGTGAGCACGACGACACGCGCGCCGAAGGCCTTCGCGAACTTCACGCCCATGTGCCCGAGGCCGCCGAGGCCGACGATGCCGACCTTCTGCCCCTTGCCGACGTTCCAATGACGCAGCGGCGAGTACGTGGTGATCCCCGCGCACACGAGCGGCGCGGTGCCGGCGAGATCGAGCTCGTCCGAGACCGTGAGCGCGAAGTCCTCGTCGACGACGACGCTTTCCGAGTAGCCGCCGTACGTGACGCCGCCCAAGTGCTTGTCGGGCGCGTTGTACGTGAACGTCGCCGGCCCTTGGCAGAACTGTTCGGTCCCTTCATGGCACGCGCCGCAATTGCGGCACGAATCGACCAGGCAACCGACCGCGGCGAGATCGCCGACCTCGAACTTCTTCACGTCGCGACCGACTTCGACCACCCGCCCGACGATTTCGTGGCCCGGCACGCACGGATACACCGTCGGCATCACCGACTTCCACTCGTCGCGCGCTTGGTGGAGGTCGGAGTGACAGATGCCGCAGTAGAGCACCTCGAGCTTCACGTCGCGGGCGAGCGGCGCGCGGCGGCGGATCGTCGCGGCGGCGAGCGGCGAGCTCGCGCTCGCTGCGGCGAAGGCACGAGCGTCGAACGTGCGGGTCGGAACGGCAGTGGCGGGTGCGGACGACGACTGGGTCTGGCTCATGGTTCGGTGCTCCAAAGCGCGCAGGATAGTCCGCACCAGGCCCATGATTCATCCGCAGAAATCCGGACGTGCGAGACATGCGACGAGCTCGACGGCCGCGTGCGCTCCGTGCGCGCTTCGTGCGCCGGCGCGCTCGCACTCGCGGCGCGCGATGACGCGCCCCGCTCGCACGCCTCGCGCCGTCCCGAGGCGTGTTGCGGCCGCCGCTCGTGCGCGCCGCGCCGAACGCGCACGACTCGTTACGCTGGCGGCGTGGACGACACGAAGTCGCAGGCCACGCTCCCCCGTTTCGTGCTCGACGCGAGCATGATCAAGCTCGGCAAGTACTTGCGCTGCGCCGGCTACGACGCGCAATGGGACGCCCGCGCGACCGCGCGCGAGGCCGCGAAACGCGCCTGCGACACCGAGCGAGTCTTCGTGACGCGCTCGACACGCGTCGCATTCGAGTTCCCGCGCCCGCCGCGCTGCGTCGAGCTCGTTGCGACGGATCCGGTCGCGCAGTTTCGCGAGCTCGCGAGCGTGTTGGAGCTCGACCTCGTGCGTTTCGTCTTCACGCGCTGCATCCGCTGCAACGTGGACCTCGACGCGGTCGCCGAACCCGAGAACGTCCGCTCGCGCGTGATTCCCGAGGTTTTCGAACGTCACCGCCACTTCTTCACGTGCCCGCGGTGCGGGACGGTGTTCTGGCACGGCAGTCACGTCGCGAACACGTGCCGCAAGCTCGGTCTCGCCTTGCCCGAGCGCGGATCGACCGGCGCCGTCGACCAGCGTCGTTGAAGTGCGGCGAGCCCGCGTCGGACGCACGGTGCGTCGTCGCCGCGCACTGTCGCCGCGCACTGTCGCGGCGCATCGTCACACGCGGCGCATCGTCACGCGCCGCGCATCGTCACGCCGCGCCGGAGCGCGCGCTGCTCGCCCGACGAGTTCAGCGCACGAGCAACGGCCGCACGAGCTCCGCCCACGCGCGGTACCCGTCGCGACTCAAGTGCAACCCGTCCTCGACGAAGAACGATGCACGCGGAAGGCCGTCGGGGCCGAGCATCGCGGGCCAGACGTCGACGAACTCCACCAGCGGATCGCGCGTCGCAAGCTCGCGGACGAGTCCGTTCGCTCGGCGCATCGCGTCCGCGAGAGCCCACCGTTGCAGGCTAGGTTTGATCGACACGAAGACGATGCGCGTGTCGGGGAGCTCGCGGTGAACCAGCGTGACGAGCTCGCCGAAATCCTCGGCGACGCGCTCCGGGGTCTTGCCGTTCGCGATGTCGTTGTCGCCGGCGTAGAAGACGACGACGCTCGGCTTGCACGGCAGCACGATGCGCGGCGCGTAGCGCACGCTGTCCGCGACTTCGGATCCGCCGAAGCCGCGCTGGACGACCGGGAAGCCCGCGAAGTCCGCGGCGAGATCCCACATGCGGATGCTCGACGAGCCGAGGAACAGGTTCGCTCCGAGCGGCGGCGGTTCGACCGCGTCCGCCGCTTCGAACGCGCGCATCGCGTCTTCCCACCGATCCGTCGCGGCCGGCGGCACCGATGCGGAGTTCGGGAGCGCGCGCTCCCCGGGCGGCGCCAGTTCGAACGACGCCCGGTCGAGTGAAGTCGAGCCAGGTGACGTCGAGCCAGGTGACGTCGAGTGGGGCGACGTCGAGGCGGCGGACGGCGAGGAGTCGCTCGACGACGAGCACGCCGGCATCCAGAGACTCGCGACGAATGCGCTGGCGCAGAGCCACGTGCGTGCCGACGAGCGCAGTGATCGAAGACCGAGGATGCGCGCGGAGTTCATGGGGTTCGTGCGGAGCAAGCAGGACGGGGCGCGCTTTGAACGGTGCGGAGCGCGTGCGTGTCTCGACGCCGTGCCGATCGAAGCGTGGACGCGTGCTCGGGGCGCGCCGTGTGCGCATTGTGCCGCGCCGCGATCCGGCGCGCGACGCGTTGCGACCGGACATGGCCGACTGGCTGCGCCGACACGCGGCGCGCTAGGCTGACGCGATGTCGAATCATCGTCGTGCTCGCGCCGCTCGCATCGCGCTCGTGCTGTCCATCACGTTCGCCGCGTGCGCTGGTCCGCACACCGTTCGACCGGCGACGTCCGGCAACCCGATCTTCGACGGTTGGTACGCGGATCCGGAGGTCGCACTCCTCGCCGGCGAGTACTGGATCTTCCCGACGACGTCCGCTCCGTACGATCGACAGCTCTCCTTCGACGCGTTCTCGTCGCCGGACCTCGTGACGTGGACCAAGCACGAACGCGTGCTCGACGTCGCGAACGTCGGTTGGGCGCGGCGTGCGTTGTGGGCGCCGTCGGCGCTCGAACATCGTGGACGCTACTACCTGTTCTTCGCTGCGAACGATCTGCAACGGCCCGGCGGTCCGCTCTGGGATCCCACGGACGCGCGCAGCCACACCGGCGGCATCGGCGTCGCCGTCGCGGATCGTCCGGAAGGTCCGTATCGCGACGCGCTCGGAAAACCGCTCGTCGGCGAGTTCGTGAACGACGCGCAGCCGATCGACCCGTTCGTCTTCCGCGACGTCGACGGTGCGCTCTACCTCTTCTACGGAGGTTGGGGCCGCTGCAACGTCGGGCGGCTCGACGACGAGCTCTCGGGCTTTCGCCCGTGGCCCGACGGCGCGCTCTTTCGCGACATCACGCCCGAAGGCTACGTCGAGGGCCCGGTGCTCTTCCGCCGCGGCGAGCGCTACTACTTCCTCTGGTCCGAAGGCGGTTGGGGCGATGGTTCCTATCGCGTGGTGTATGCGACTGCGCCGACGCCGATCGGCCCGTTCGAGCGCGTCGGCACGATCCTCGAGAAGGACGACTCCGTGGCCACCGGTGCGGGCCACAACTCGGTGCTGCAGGTCCCGGGCACCGACACTTGGTACATCGTCTACCACCGCCGCCCGATCCCGAACCTCGACCGCGATCACCGCGTCACGTGCATCGACCGCCTCGAGTTCGACGCCGCGGGCCGCATCCTGCCCGTGAGGATGACCTTCGAAGGCGTCGCGGCGCATCCGTTGCGCTGAACGAGCTCGCCGCTCGGCGCAGCTCGGGATGCGTTGCCCGTTCACGGATCGGACGCGCGAACGACACTCGCCGCCACGGCCGATTCACCGTCGCGGCGGGTTCATGCGTCGAGCGCCGCGCCGACTTGCGCCGGCCTGCGGCGTTCACTCGCGACGAGCAGCGCGCACCACGCTCCGTCAAGGCGTGATGCGCACCTCGACGGAACTGATGAACCACTGGTAGTCGCTGCGGCTGTGCAGCGTCATGTCGTTCGCGCGCGCGAGATCGAAAGTCCGCGTGCCGACCGTGATGATCACTCGTTCGCCGGCGCTCACCGGTCCGGAGCTCGTCAATTGCGCGAAGAAGTGCTGGCCGCGCGTCAGGTTCTCGCGGCCGACGGTCAGATCGTCGCCGTCGGTCTCCTCGAACACGTTGGACATCGTCGCGAACGACGGCTCGGGCACGTTCGGGTGCAGCACGTTCATCATCAGCATGTTGTTCTGGTTGCACCACCCGTTCGAGAAGCCCCACTCGTCCTCGAGCGCGAAGTTGTGTCGGTCGAACGTGCTCTGCGCGTCGATCAGCACCTCGATCAGGCCAGCGACCGGCGCCGTGAACGCGAACGCGATCTCCGAACGTGCGTCGACCGAAGCGATGTCGAAGCTGCTCGCATCGCTGCAGTCCATCGTGCTCACGTTGCCGACGAGGCCGGAGGGCGGATGCAGGATCATCTGCCGATCGGCGTCGAAATTGTCCGACGTGACGAATTCTTCGCTGAACAGGAACCCGAAGAACGGCGGCCGGAACAGGAACCACCGGTGCGGATCGTCGGATTCGAGTTCCGGCAAGTCGCCGCCCCAGGGGAGCGGGAACTTGTGAAACGGCGAGAGCTTGCTCCATTTCGCGAAGTTGTCTCGCACGCCGTAGCCGCGCGCCAATTTGCGTTCGTCGGGCAACACGAGACTCTGCAACTTCGTGTCGGCAGCTTCGAAGACCTTGCGCACCTTGGCGCGGTTGATCCCGAGCTTGCGCATCAAGGCATCGACGCGCTTCTCACTCGCCAGTCGCTCCTTGCGATAGTTCCGCTGGAGCCCCTTCGGCGGCTGCCAAAGATCGCGAAAAGCCAAACGCTCGCACGCGAGCCCGGCACGCAACTGGGTGAGCTTCTTCGCTCCGAGCAGATCGTGTGTGCGACGCTCGACCGACTCGACGATCCTTCCGATCTCCGTCGCGCGCGAATCTGCCGCGCGGCGCCGTTTCTCAGCCTGACTTTCGAGTGCGCGCTCCGCGCGCTTGCGGTCCTTCGGCGCGAGCGATTCCAGGAACGGCAATTGGCGGTGAATCGTGCGGCGATCGAGCATGGCTTTCCTCTCCTTGGCGTTCAGCCGAGACTTGCGACGCGGTCGCATCCTAGGCACGACGGCAAACGATCCGGTGCCGGAAGTCGCGCGATCGTGTGCCGTTCCTCCAAGCGGGATCGCACACGCTCGCCGCGCGCGTCGGCGACGCCCCGGCGACGAAGACCATCGCTGCGACGCGCGCACGCGACGTCCCTTGTCGCAAACCGAGCGAGTTTCGCGACCGGGTTCGCTTTCGAAACACGCCGCGGCGACGGAGCGCGCGGGCGAGGGCGCCGGCGAGGACGCGATTCGCCGAATGAACTTCTGACGCGCTCGCCAGAGCGTCGTCAACGAGCTCCGTCGGCGTGAGACGGACGCACGTTCGCGTCCGATGTGACATCGATCCGCTGGAGATCGCGATCCAGCGCGTTCACGAGGATCACGAATGGCGTCAACGCTCGTGCCCAAGGCGGCGTACCACGGGCTTCACTCTCCACCGCCGAGGATCCTCGCATGCTCGCACGACCCGCCGTCGCCGTCCCGCTCATCGCGCTCTCGCTCGCTTGCGCCGCCGAACGCTCCGAGAGCTCCGGCATCCGCGCGAGTTCCAAGCCGCCGACGATGCCAGCCGCTGCTTCCGAGGTCGTCAGAGCGAGTCCGGTCGTCGAACTCGGCGAAGTGGTGCACCGGTTGAGCGACGCGCATTGGTGCGTCTTCCAGGACAGCAAGCTCGATCATTGGTTCGGCAGCGAGGGTCAGGGTGCTTATCGCGTCTCCGGCGAGCGCATCGTCCGCTACACGACGCGCGACGGCCTCGCGCACGACACCGTTCGCGAGATCCAAGAGGACGCGTCGGGCAATCTGTTCTTCTCCACGCACGGCGGCATCAGCAAGTTCGACGGCCGGCGTTTCGAGACGCTCGTGCCCGTCGACGGCGGCACGCGCGCGTGGCGACTCGACTCGCGCGACGTTTGGGTCAGAGGCGTCGGCAAACACGACGTGGGTCGTTACGACGGCGAGACGTTGTACGCGCTCGAGTTCCCGAGGATCGAGCTCGAGGACTGGTACGACGCCACCTTCCCGACCGCGGTCGCGCGGCCGTATTCCGTCTACACGATTCGCCGCGACAGTCGCGGGGCGCTGTGGTTCGGCACGGCGTGTTTCGGCGCATGCCGGTACGACGGGAAGTCGTTCGACTGGGCCTTGGAGGACGAGCTGACCGAGCTCGACACCGGCCCCGCGTTCGGACTGCGCGGGATCATCGAGGACAGGGAAGGGAAGTTCTGGCTCAGCAACCTGATGCACCGCTACGACGCGTACCCGCGTGACGACGGATCGCAGAGCACGCCCGGCGCCCCGTTGTATCGCAGGGAGCCCGGGCTCGTCTCGACCGACCCGAACGACGACGTCGGCAACGCGTACTTCATGTCGGGTCTCACCGACCGCAACGGAATCTCGTGGGCTGCAACCTACGGCGCGGGAGTGTGGCGCATCGCTGGTGAGAGCCTCACGCAACTCCCGGTGCTCGTCGACGGAATGCAGATCCACCTGCTCTCGATCTACGAGGACAAGCAGGGCGTGCTGTGGCTCGGCACGCAAGCCCACGGCGCGTGGAGGTTCGACGGCAAGACGTTCGTGCGCTTCCGGCCGTGACGCCGTGATCGCGCGAGGCCCGCTCGAGCCGGCGGGATGAGCACGAGCTCGTCGCCCCGTTGCCTCGTCGCCTCGTTGGGCCGTCGCCCCGTTGCCCCGTTGCCTCGTTGGGCCGTCGCCCCGTTGCCCCGTTGCCTCGTTCCCCGGTGCTCGCGGATCGATCGGAATTCCTCGCTGCCTTCCGCGCTCGAGCACGACCGCCCCGTCACACACGTTGGGCCGCAGCAAGGCGAAATGCGCCGCCTCTCGCGTCGTCGGCCCTCCGCGCGGCTGGTACGCCCGGGCAGAGTCGAACTGCCGACCTGCGGTTTAGGAACTCGATCCAGGGGTCGGCGCGGGTGCCGGCGTTTCTACCGGCCACGAGGGGAAAATACCTGAAATCGCGGCGTTCGCAAGGACTTGCGTCGATCGGTGTCGAACGCGCTCGCTGATCGCGGCAGGCGCGTACACGCCCGAGTAGCGCGTACCGTACGCGCGACTTCCGACAATCCGCGCCGAGCACTTCGAGGTCGCTCGTTCGCCGATCGTCAACACGCCGTCACACGCCCCACGTGTGGAGCGTGTCGAGCGGGATGCACTGCTTCACGGTTGGAAACAGCCCTCGCATCTCAGCCACGTATGCGTCTGGAGCGATGAGAGCCACGGGCGCTGCTTCTGCGAGCTGGATGTTCGAGAGCACGCGCCACTCCCGCTCGTGCGTGAAGTCCTGGACCTGTCCGTTGCCGGGCGGACGCAACACATTCGCGATGGCGAACAGGTCTCGCCACACGGGCGATGCCGACGGTCCACGTCCGAGCTTGGCGATCTCCGTGTAGTGCTCGGCACCAACGTAGATGCAGGGCCGTCCACCGATGGCGTAGAGGTCTCGCTTCGTGAAGACCCAACCGAACCGCCCAAACCTCTCGCAGTGCCCGAGAAGCCCGGGAAGCGTGCACTCGGTCAGGCACACGCACTCGGGAACGTCGTCCTCTTTCGACGGGCTGCTCTTCTTCAGCGTTCCAGACGATGCAATCACCCGTGCGGTCGCCGCAGACACCGCATCTGCCGCTTCAAGGAGACCAGCGATGTCCTTGGCGGACTTGCCATCCTTGATCGCGGACCGAATCGGCTTCATTGCTGACCATGTGGTCAGGTGGACAAGGAACGGGCTCCAGTCGCGTTGCGCTGCTTGGATACCAGCGAGGCCACCCTTCGCGTGTCCGACGAGGTCGTGAATCGTTGACATCGGGTGTCCTACTTGGCGGCCTGAGCAGAGACGCGCTGGTGTTGCCGCAGCGTGCAGCCATGCTTCATGTGCTTGCGCATGTTGTGTCGGTCCAGTCGCTCCGGTGGAGACGCCGCTACTCCTCGGTCTGCACTTCCTCCCACACCGTTCGGATGATCGGGTGCAATTGAGTCGGCGTGTACTGGCTGGCGATCTTCGCGAAGGTCGCCTTCTTCTCGCGGAGCATCTCGGCGATCGCCATCGCGTCATCGTCACGAGTGACGGACTTGAGCATCTCGCTAAGCGTGTCCATCGCAGCGAATCGCCACAACGCAACCGCCGCGACCAATGCCGTCCGCAGGGCAGCGCAACGGAGACTGGACACGGTCGCGGACTCGAACACGACCTTCATCTGGTTCGCCACGGTTTCCGCGAAGGAGAAGCTCTTTCCGCCGACCAGCTCGTCGATCGCCTTCGAGTACCTCTCCAGCGCTGGCTCAAGATCATCCGGCATGTTTGCCCCAAGCGCGCGAAGCAGTAGCGGATCAAGCTGGGTGAACATCGAGATGACCAGCTCGTCCTCACGCTGATCAAGGTGCGCGAGGATGGAGCACAGCTCCCTCAGAGTCTCGGGCTTGTACTCGTTACCCTTGAGCAGCTCCGACGCTTGTTGAAGCAGCACGTCGAATCGCTGCAAGGGCTGCGCACCGGGAGCCTTCGCGCGCATATAGCCTTCTAGTGCATCTCGGAGTTCCGCGATGCTCTTGTAGCGCTCGGCGGGTGCCTCGCGGGTTGACCTGCGAACGATGTGAGCAAGTCCGCTCGGCAAGACATCCGGGTTCACCAACGCCGCGTCTTCACCCGTCACGAGTTCATAGAGCGTCTTCCCGAGCTGATACACATCCGTCCTCGCATCGGCATTCCGACTTCCCTGCGGGAGCATCTGCTCCGGTGCGCAATACTTCCTCGTGCCGACGAACTGAGCCGTTTGAGTAAGGATCGTCGTGTCCCTCGGATCGAGTTTCACGAGGCCAAGATCGGACACTACCACCGTGCCATTCGGCAACCGCATGGCGTTGGCGGGCTTCAAGTCGCGATGCGTCCCGCCGGATGCGTGAATGGCCTGCACGCCCTCAAGAATCGCGACGAACGCCTTCAGTGCCTCGGTCTCGTTGGAACGTAGGTCTTCATCGGCGAGGCTGCCCACCGCTAGAGGCATGACGAAGTACGGCGGATCGTTGTCCAGGTTGGCATCAAGGACCCGCATGACGTTTGGGTGCGAGATCGCCTGCATCGCGCGAACCTCGCGGGCGAATCGACGGATAGCCTCGTCCGCAGCAACGTTGCAGTACTTGAGAGCGAACTCCTTGCGGTCTCTCTTGCGGCGCACGCGAAGCACGACGCCCATGCCACCATGTCCGAGCACGTCGAGGACCTCGTACTGTCCTCCTATCACACTGCCGATGGGGAATGCCGACCGAATGTTCATGTTGATCTTGTCCTCGTCTGCCTTGCCACAGGGATCTACTGCTCTCGATCGCGTCGCGCCGCGGTGTCAGGGCCGAAACCGCTTGTGCCAATCAGGTCAGCGAAGCTCGCGAATCCCATGCGGAAGCGGTGTCGCTCCAGCTCCGCCTTGATCGCGTCGGCGTCCGCCACCGTGAGCACTCCAGCGCGGATGCACTGGAGGATGATCGCCGGTGTCGTCAGGAGTCGCGTCGCGCCTAGCTGCTCGACGATCATGCGTCGCGTCCGCCGCCCTTCGTCGGTCGCGATGCGCCAACCTCGGTGTTCAGCGACCGCGAACGCGACGGCCTCGCCTCGGTCCATGTGCCGACGCAGCTCGACGGCCTTCGTGATCTCCGCGAGGTCGGACGACACGACGAGTTCGAGACCTCCGCTCGCGATCGCCGCGTCCACGTAGACACGTTGTCCAGGCTCGGTCAGCTCATCGAGCACCTGATCGGGGACGACGAAGCGGTAGTCAGGATGCTCGACGAGGAGGTCGAGCCGCGCGATGCGCGCGAAGTTCACGAGGATGCACGTGTCGCAGACGACCCGTGCGCGGCGATCGGCGGCCTCTTCCAACTGCGGTCACTCCGCCACCTGCGCGGGCACCGGATCGTCGTCGAGCCCGGCATCGGTGAGGACTTCATCGACCGTGGACTCCGCGATCCCGGCTTCCTTCGCCAGCTCGACGAGCTTGCGGCGCGAGATGACTTCGCGGCGGTACGCTTCGAGCCCGAGAGAGAGAACCTGCGAGGAGAGCTTCCAGTGGAAGTCCTCGTCGAGTGCGTCGCCGCGCAACGCTCGTGCCAGCCGTCGCGCGTGTTCTTCTTGGACCTGGAGCGCCTCGAACTGGTCGCGGGTCAGCACTTTCAGGTTGAGCAGGTGGAACAAGGCGGCGGAGTAGCTCACGCCGAACACGTGCGCGAGTAGCACGATGTCGTGGATCTGCACCGCTTGGCTCGATGGGGTCAACCGCTTCGAGGCGAAGACGGCGTCCGCGCTGCCGGTGCTCGCGGAGTCCGGCACGACCTGGAGCTGTCGCCCAGTCTCGCCCTTGCCGAGGGTCGCGAGGAACGCGAAGACACCTGCCTCCGGCATCAAGAAGTGCGCAGCGAAAGCGTTGGCCCGCACCTCCATCAAGTCGTCCTTGTCCGATCGACGGCTGACGGTCGCGTTGCGGGCTCGGTCGAGGAGCGCGTGCGCGAACTCGTGCGCGTACGAGAAGAGCCGACGCACTCGGTGCTCGTTCTCGTTCACGATGATCAGCGGGCCGAGATCCTTCCCGTAGAGGAACGCGCCCGAGACGCCGTCCGGCAGCGCCTCCTCGGTGACGCGAACACCCTGCGCTTGGAGAATCTCCGGTAGTTCCCACACCGGCGACGTGCCGAGGTCGAGGCGGTTGCGTTCGAGAGCAGCCACGTCTTGGCCCTGCTTGATCGCCTCCCACTTCGTGTTCGGAGCGGCGATCGCATAGGCGAACAGCGCCGACGGCCTGCGCGGCATCCCGAGTTCGCGTTCGAGTCGATCGACCTCGTCGCAGAGCCGCCAGTAGCCGCGCACCCTCTGCTCTAGGGCGTGGTCCCTCGCGATCTCCTGGGACGCGCGAAGCAGCGTGGAGACCGGGTCGGGTGCCATCGGGGTGGGTTCGAGCAGCTCGGCAGCCGACCGCCCGTAGAGCCGGGCGAGCCGGTCCAGCTCCAGGCCGGTGACGTTCCGTCGCCCGGCCTCGAACTCCGCCACCGCAGAGCGCGGGACCCCCAGGTGCTCGGAGACGACCGCCTGGGTCAGCCCGGCGGCCTCCCGTGCCTCCTGGAGGCGCTTGCCGAGGTCTTGAGGGGTCTGAGTCATGGGCACCTGCTCGTCTGCCCCCGAACGGCGGGCGGAAACCGAGGATTCTGGATTGAACCTAGCCGACATCGACTACATAGTCAACGTCGTAGATGTCGGATTTCGAGCACATGCCACTGAACCCCCTCCTGCCGGAGCACGGTCCCCAGTCTCCGAACTTGCGCCCGAGGCGGCGCGCCGTCCTTGGAACCGCGTACGCGGGTCCTGGTGCGTGGGCCGCTTCGTCGGCGGTGCGGCCATCCGGGTTGAGCGCGGCGTGGCGAGCGGTGCGGGCCGAGGCACGGGGGGGCGCATGAGCACGTTCACGAAGATGACTACTTGGAGTCGCTTCCGCCAGTTCGGGTCGAACTTGATGCTGACGGAAGACCAGCGCGCAGACGGCAGGACTAAGCACAGCGGCGTCCGTTCTTGCCTCAACCAGTGGTACTACGGCGTCAGCTCGGGCGCGTCGAATAGCCTCCTCGTCGGATCTTGGGGCAAGTCCACCGAGATCCGACCGCCCCGCGACATCGACGTGCTCTTCGTCTTGCCGGACTCTGTCTACACGCGCTTCGAGGCACGACCCTGGGACGCGAACAAGCAGTCGGAGCTACTGCAAGAGGTCAAGCGGGTTCTGTCCGCGAGCTATCCAAGAACGGAGATGCGCGGCGATGGACAGGTCGTCGTGGTCAGCTTCGACTCGTACGCCGTCGAGGTTGTCCCGGCCTTCGAAGAACGCGATCCGCTTTTCGGCGGCACGACAGGACGCTACCGCATCTGCAACACCAAGGACGGCGGCTCGTACAAGGTCACGGACCCGAAGGCCGAGATCGCACACGTTCGCAAATCCGACGAGAAGACCAACGGCAACACGCGCGCTTTGATCCGCATGGCGAAGAAGTGGCAGGAACACTGCAATGTTCCCCTCAAGTCCTTCTGTCTGGAGCTGCTCGCGGTTGAGTTCCTGGACGGCTGGTCGCACGCGGACAAGAGCGAGGTCTACTACGACTGGATGTCGCGAGACTTCTTCGCGCACTTGGTCACTCGGGCCGGGTGGTTGAGCTGGGTGACAGTTCCGGGTACGGGCGAGTGGATCGGCCTCGGTTCGGAATGGAAGAGCCGGGCTGAGTCCGCGCATGCGCGTGCCGTGAAGGCGTGCGGCTACGAACGAGACGAAGACCCCGTCCTCGCTGGCTTGGAATGGCGGAAGATCTTCGGCGACGACATGCCCCTGGCGTAACGATGGCACCGACAAAGACCGACGCGCTGATCACTGAATGCAAGCGGCAGTTCGAGAACTGCCTCTACACGGCGACGGCGCTGCACATCTGGCTGCGGTTCAAGCGCTACGTGCGCGTCTTCTTCATCGTCGCGCCACTGGTACTTGGCGGACTCGCCGGTTGGGCGGTACTCCGTGACTCGCCGGTCGTCGAGATCAAGTACCTGACCGCTGCGTTCTCGATGCTCGCTGGAATCCTGCCTAGCATCTTCGCCGCGTTGAGGTTCGACGAAAGCGTGAAAGAGCTAGAACTTGCTGCGGCCACGTTTGGAAACCTTCGCGATCGCTTCCGACAAACGGCGATGGTTGCGTCACGAAAGCCGTTTGCAGAGTTCGAGGCCGAGTTTCAGCGCTGGATGTCGGCGATGGAAGAGGCTCGCCGCCAGAGCATCACGCCTCCTGAATGGGCCTTCAAGCGGGCGCAGAAGAAGGTGCAGTCCGGCGACTACGACTTCACGGTGGACCTCGATGCGCAGACGCCCGCCGCTGACGACCCCCGAGCAGCCGGACCTCGCGTCGAGGTCCAGGCCACACATCCCAAGAGCTGAGAGTCAACATGGCCAAGACGCCCGCGAATCACCGCAAGGAATGGACGAAGCCCCAGGAACGCAAGCTGGAGAAGCTCGCCGGTGGCAACACGCCGACCCGTCTCATCGCGTGGGAACTGGGACGAACCGAGGCGGCTGTACGCCAGAAAGCCAGTGAGAACGAGGTGTCGTTGAAGCCGACCAACCAGTCCCCCTACAACCGACGCAAGTAGCCCGTTCACGTGAGCCGCAAGCCCAAGCGACCTGCTTCGCCGCGCGACGATTCCCACGAGTGGATCGTCGAGGTTCAGACCGCTGAACTCGCGCGGTTGCTCGACTGGGTCCGCGCCGTCGATGCAAAGGTGCCCGTGCTGACAGCCATCTCGTGTGCGATCGTCGCATCGGTCACGACCATCTCACCGGCGGCAGACAGGCTCACGCTGCCAACGCTCGGCGTTATCGCCGCCGGTGTAGTTCCGCAGTTCGTCAGCCTCGCGTACTGCGCACTCGCGACCTTCCCCCAGACGAAGGGACCGACTGGTTCACTGATCTTCTTCGGCGGTATCGCAGAGCGAAACGCTGAGCAGTACCGGAAGGAGGTGGACGCGCTAACGCCTTCCAAGTACCTCGCCGACCTCACAGCTCAGTGCCATCGGAACGCTGAGATCGCCAGGAACAAGTACCGCCGCGTTCGCTTCGCGACCGCTTGGCTGTTCGCGGGCATCCTGCCGTGGATGCTCGCCCTCTACATCCTGTACCAGGGTTGACCATGCCGCTCGCTGACGACATCAAGAGTGAAGTAACCAACATCCTGCGGACCAACTGGAAGCTCCGCGAAGGCAGAGACGTTCCAGAGGACAACGCGATCATCCTCGGAAACGACGGTGTCACCTTGGATGCGGTCGTACTGTACGCCGACTTGGTTGACTCGTCGGGACTTGTCGCCCGCGAGTCCGCGACATTCGCAGCCGAGATCTACAAGTGCTACCTATCGACCGCGTGTCGCATCATCCGCGACAACGGCGGCAGGATCACCGCATTCGACGGCGATCGAGTCATGGCAGTCTTCGTTGGCGATGGCAAGAACTCGGCGGCCACGCGCACGGCGCTCAGGATCAACAAGGCGATCAAGGAGATCGTCAACCCGGCCATCAAGGTGCGGTATCCGCAGACCACCTACGCCATAGATCACGTCGTCGGGATCGACGGAAGCAAGGTCCTCGTGGCGAAGACCGGGATTCGCGGTTCGAACGACCTTGTGTGGGTGGGCACCGCTCCGAACACCGCCGCGAAGTTGTGCACACTCCGAGGAGGGTTTCCCTCATGGATCACCTCGGGGGTGTACGCGATGCTCGCCAACGACGTGAAGGAATCGAGCGGAAGACCAATGTGGGAGGCGCGCACGTGGAATGGCACGACCATCTACGGCTCGGGGTGGATGTACGCCGTGTAGCCACGGTGTTTCGACCGCACCGGATCGCGATCACGATGCCGCACCTCCCAACGCACGGGATCGCCGAGCCGAGCAAGCCTTCACGCAGCCAACGGCCGTCGTCGTTGAAGACTTGTCCACACCACCTTCGCGCTCCACTTGTGTACGCCTTGCTTGGTTGGCACAGATTCGTCGTTGAGCTGGTCCGCGATGGCCTGGAAGCTGCGTCCCTGCGCGCGTAGCTCGACCATTCGGACGACAACCCGCTGCTCGTCGAGGTTGGCAACGAGCGTCTCACCGACCCCGTCGAAGTCCCAGCCGTAGGGCGCGAACCGAGAGATGCGACGACCCGATCTGCGCATGTGCGCCATCGCTGCGCGCGTGCGCTCGCTGATCTGATCACGCTCGAACTCCGCGAGCACGGCGAGGAGCCGGAAGACCATCTTCCCGCTCGCGCTCGTGGTGTCGATCCTCTCGGACAGCGAGACGAGTTCCGCGCCGGACTTCGCCAGTCGGTCGCTGATAGACAACGTGTCTCGTGTGGAGCGGGCGAGGCGCGAGAGCGAGTAGACGACGAGCGCCGCGCGACGCTTGCACGCTTCGCGCAGCGCGTCTTGCAGTCCGGGCCGCTGGTCCATCGACGCGCCGCTGATCCCCGCGTCCTTGTAGATGACGATCTCGGTCTCGTCGTGCAGCTTCGCCCACGCTTCGATTTTCTCGCGCTGCGCGTCGAGCGAGACTCCGTCCTCGACCTGCCCCTCGGTGCTGACGCGGATGTACCCGATCACGACCATGCTCGAAGGATCGCCCGCGCGGAGCCTCCAGGTGGAGCGAATCCGTTACCAACGGAGCGGTTGGTAATGCTCGACCGTCCCGACGGCCTTCTGGCGGTTGGAAGATCCTTCCGGGTGGACCGGGCACCCGGAACTCTCTTCTCGCCGCTCACGACGGCGCGGCGACCGTCGCTCCCGCCAGACGCCGACCTTGGCCTCCCTCGCCGCAGGAACGGGGGCGGCCCCGGTTCGCGGGCACCGAAGCTGGAGGGGCGCGGCGGAGGCAAGTACCATCGCTGCCACACGCCCCCGTAGCTCAACCGGATAGAGCGCAGCTTTCCTAAAGCTGAGGTTGCAGGTTCGATTCCCGCCGGGGGTACCAACCCGGCCCCTCCGGGCATGATCCGCCGGGCTTGGCAGACACGTTGTCTACGGGGTGCCTGAGAGGCTCAGGATGCCGGTTCGCGCGACGGCAGGCCAGCGACGGCGGGACCCCGCCTCCGGCCGAGGCGCGGCCGGGTCATGCGCGTCGCACTTCGTCGAGGCTCCACTGAGCAGACACGCCGCGATCTGTCTGCACGAGCACGGGGCCATTGAACTCGCAGGACCTGACGGTGCCCAGTTCGTTGGTCACGTTGTGTCGCAGTCGCGCGCCGACCTCGTACGGCATCGTCGCCGCCTCGCGCTCGGTGATTCGGACCGCCGCCTCCTGCCTGTGGTCGTAGGGGAAAGTAATCGAGACCACTCGACCATCCTCGGCTTCCGCTTCGATCACGAGGCAGCGCGGAGGCGGGCGCACATCGTCGCCAGCTACGTGCACGACGACATCCTTGGTCGTCTCGAACTCCAGCGGCATGGAGCCACCGTCAACGAGTGGGAGGGAGAATCGGACGTTCTTCATGGATCTGACCTCGATGGTGTCTCCTAACTCATGACTTCCGGTCCGACGTGCCGCCTGCCGCGAACCAGTGCGCAACGAGGGCCGTCGATGCTGAGGCGTCCGAGCTGGACCCGCCGGTCGATGCCGCCCGAAGGGACGTGAACCGTTTGAGCACGTCCACGCCCTCGCGCTTGAGCGCCTCGAAGCGGCGGTCGAGCTGGTTGCGCGACATCTCCTGGATCTCCACGAAGTAGGAGTCGGTCGCGCGCGCCTCGGGAACGTCCTGGCCGACGAGCTTGAGCAGACCCTTGTACGGGATGCCGTAGCGCTGGAGCGCGGTGACGGCATCCACGCCGAAGCCGTACGGCAGGCGGTCCTCGAACAGCTCGGGCGTCCGCGACTTCGCGATCTCGATCAGGGCGGACCGCGTGAGGATCGACCGCGCCGCCTCGACGAGGGCGAGCCGTTCGGCCTGCGCGCGATGCGCGTCGATCTCTTGGTGCTGTCGCTCGGCTTGGTAGACACGTTGTCTAGCGAGGGCCTCGGCGGACCGGACTTGCTCGGGGTTCCACTCGGCCGATGGGGCATCGACGACCTTCTGGAATGCACCCAGGTCGCGGACCTCGTCCGCCCCTCTTGCGGTCGCTTGCACGAACACGCTCACGCGCGCGGGCGATGCCGCCGTGATCAACGCGACCCCCTCGGGGTGGTTCGCACGCTCGGGGTCTCCGACCGATGCCAGCACATCGTCGAGCAGCGCCTCGCCGTAGGATAGGAGCTTCACTGAGTTCGGGTGCACGTCGAACACCTCGGGCGAGAACGTGACGGTCTCGCTCGCGCCGTTCCAGGCCAAGGCGTGCGCGCCCGCGATCTGGTTGTGCGGCGTGAACTTCGAGCCGAGCGTCTTCGATCCGACCACCGCGCGTTCGAGTTGCTGCAAGGTCACCGGCGGCGGAGCAATGTCCTCGGCTTGAGCCTCGGCTTCCGTGTAGTCGTCCAGGTTGAGCGCATCGACGCTCTTCTGGTCGATCTCCAGTCGAAGCGCGCGCACCTGCTCGTCGAGTCGGCGAGCGCGCTCCTCGGCAGGCAGCATCGCAACCTGCTCGATCGCACGGCCGACGCGGTGAAGGATCGGCTGGAGTTCGCCGACGACATCCTCGAACCACTCGATGCGGTCGCCGAGCCGCTGGTAGATGAGCGCCTCGACGGTGTCCTCGTAGAAGTAGTTCCGAATCCACACGCGCGAGTACTTCTGCCCGATACGGTCGATGCGACCGATGCGTTGCTCGACACGCATCGGGTTCCATGGCAAGTCGAAGTTGATCAGCACGCCGCACGTCTGGAGGTTCAAGCCCTCGCTCGCAGACTCGGTGCAGAGCAGGATCTTGATCTCCTCGCCCTGGCGGAACTTGTCCTTGATGTGCTCCTTCGTGCGCGGCACCCAGGCGACTTGGTCCCACACCTCGCCGCCGCGCCCCGAGTAGCACGCGACCTGATCGCCGTACACCTGCCGGAGCTGATCCCGGAGGTAGTCCATCGTGTCCGTGTACTGAGTAAACACGATCACCGTCTCGCGCTGCTTGAAGATCGAGACGAGGTCCGAGCGAAGTTGCTCCAGCTTGCTGTCCGTCGTCAGCATCCCGAGGTCGTGCAGGAAGTCGTCGATGTACGCCAGCTCGCCGAGGAACGGCTTGAGATCCTCGGGCGTGATCGACTCGTCTACGTCGAAGTCCAGCTCTGCCTGTTCGAGGTCGTCCTCGGTGAAGCCGCCGTTTGCGATCGCCATGCCGCGCAGGAAGTCCCGCCTCCGCTCCAAGCTCTTTCGGATCGCGAAGAACGAGCTGGTCAGCCGCCTGCGGTAAACCGTCATCACGAAGCCGAGGCCCTTCCGCTCGGCCTCGTACTTCTGGTAGTGCGCGGTGATGTACTCCTCGATCCGCTCGTAGAGCTGCCGCTCGTCGGCGGGGTTCAGCGGAATCCATTCGTTGCGCGGATCGCGGTCCGGCACGTTCTCCTTGAGCAGCCCCTTCTCGCGGTACTGGCGAAGCAAGCGTCGTGTGTTGCGCCACAGGAAGGAGCGCAGCGGCGTGTGGCGCTTGACCATCTCCTCCAGGTACGCGCGGCTTCCTGTGTCGAGCCGCGACACGTGCGCGGCGGCACCGGGCGTGTCGAAGACGGCCTTCACTCGCTCCCACTCGACGAGGCCGAGCTTGTCCTCCGCGTGCTTGCAGAAGTTCTCGTCCCACCGGCCGCCCGCGCGTCGGTAGTCGTTGACCATGCCGATCAGGAACGGCCAGTCGCGAGTCTCGAACGGCTTGCGCAGCTCCTGGAAGAAGCTCAGGAAGTTGTCCTCGCGCGCGCCCCAGCGTCCGCCCATGCCGAGCACGCGCAAGAGATCCCACACCTCGACGGGATCGACCTGCATCGGCGTAGCGGTGAGCAGGTACAGACACTGTGTCTGCGAGCGCAGTCCGGGACGACCGTCGGACCCGGTGAGCAACTCCAAGAGTCGGTTCGGCCTGTACTGCCCGGAGAGGAAGTCCTTCCGACGCGCGTGGTGCGCTTCGTCCACGATGATCAGGTCCCACGGCCCGCCGTCGATGACCTCGGCCTGTCGGTCGCGGCGCTTCGCGAGCTGGCTCGACGCGAGCAGGATCGGGCACGCCTTCCACGGCGTGGTCCCGGACACCTGGATCGCGCGATCGAACACGTCGAAGACGCCGCCGTCCTCGTAGCGCGGGACGTTGAGCACGAACTTCTCGTACAGCTCCTCCTGCCACTGCTTGAGCACGCTGCGCGGCACGAGGATCAGCGCGCGCTTCACCTTGCCCGAGATGACGAGCTGTCGCACGGCCAGACCGGCCTCGATCGTTTTGCCCAGCCCTACTTCGTCGCAGAAGAGGAAGTTCTCGGGGTATCGAGCCGTGCACTCACGCACGACCCGGAGTTGATGCGGCCACGGCTTGATCGTGCTCGTGTCGATGCCGATGCGATCCGCGCTCGGAAGAAACGGAGCCTCGCGCAGGAAGCGGAACACGAGGCGCTCGCGTTGCGCGGCGGCGGCATCCTTCGGCGGCTGGACCGGCACGAGCGGCACGTCCTCCTCCGGCTCCTCCAGCGCGTCGCGCTCCGGCATGTTCGCCGGTCGGAATTCGAGCAGCCGTCGGCGTGCGGCTTCGGGGATCTCCATCGCGATCCACGAGTCGTTCTTGCCTTCCCACAGCTCCTCGAAGCGCTGCTCGATCACGCGCAGGTACGGGCCGCCGGGACCGACGGTGTCGCCGCCCTCCTGCCGCTCCCACGAGGCGTGCGTCATGAACGTCTCGTAGTTGTTCTGCCAGCCCTGTATGGACTCGTTGCTGCTTCCGCTGAATCCGAGCCGGTTGCCCTGGTCGTCGGCGAAGACGCCTTCCTTCGGGTGGTAGTAGTCGTGCGCGTCAGCGGCGGCGAGCGGGTGTCCGTCCTTGCCGCGCGGCAGCACGACGCGGATCACGAGCCGATCGTTCGCGACCATCCAGGCGAGCGCTTCGAGTCGCGCGCGCAGCGAGCCGTCTTTCGGATCGCCGAGGCATCCCTGCATCGCCGCGCCGACACGACCCTTGAGATCGTCGCCGCGCCGGATCGCCTCCACGTCTTCCTTGGTGAGCTGCGCGCCGCAGAGCAGTCGCATCCGCCCACCGTTGGCGATCAGTCGCACGATGCCCGCCGCCGCGATCGCAAGCGCAGCGCTGGAGAAGAAGCCCGCGCTGCGGTCGTACCTCACGCTGCGTTCGAGCGCTGGGATGTAGAACTCGTGCAGCCGGTCGTCTCTTTGACCGTAGCTGAATCGGAAGGGGTGCGAGCGGAGCGAGGGCATCACGGGGCCTTGGGGTCGATGGCGCTCCACTGCCTCACAGCCACGAACTGAGCGAGGTGGCGAACGTTCTCGGTGACGACCGTGCCGCCAACTTCCAAGGCTTGCGCCGCCAGGATCGGATCACCGTCGAAGGTGTCAGGGCCTCCAGTCGGACGCCCTCGGACTTGAGCATCCGCCCACAAGTCAGCGGCTCGCTTCATGGTCGGCGAGCTGAGCGGGAGGTACTTGCAGCTCGCGCCGAGCGCGTCGAGTTTCGAGAGCGCCTTCGTGGTGACCACCCCGCTGCGCTTGGCGACGAAGAGCAGCCCTCGGCGCACTTCGTAGTCAACGACCTCCGGCAGCACGATCGCCACCGATGAACCGCTCTGGCTCAGAAGGTCTCGGAACCACTGAGCGATTCGTTTGTGATCAGGTGTCTTGGGAGTGCACACCGCGCTCACGATCATTGAGTCGAGCACGAGCAGCATTGGTCACTCGCGAAGACGAAGGGGGTTCTCGCGCAGGATGCGATCGAGTTCGGGTCCTACCTCAGCGTCGTTGCTGTCCTCGTCGTCGAGCCAGGACTGAACGAGTGCAGCGAGCGCTAGGTTCTTGCGGTGTTGTGCCGTCAGAGTGTGTTCGGTGAAAGCGACGAACCTCGTTGGAGGGAGCTGGCTGGTCTTGGAGTCCTCGGTGAGCTGGTCAGCGAGCTTGTTCTCGTTGTGGTCACGCGCGACGGTGTTCGTCCCGAGCACGCCCACGAACGCAAAGGTCAGAACCTGACCGCGTAGCGGCCAGCGGGTCACGCTAGACACCGTGTCTAGCTCAGCGATGGGCGGCATGTTGACCCTCCAGGTGTGAGCGCAGCGAGGCGGTCATGCAACTCTCGAACACTCGGTACACGGCTTCGTGAAGCCCTTCGACGTGCGGCTCGATCGCTTGCCAGCTCGGCCCGATCTTCTTGACGACGATCGCGTCGATGTCGAGCTGGATGCTGCGTCCTCCGTTCTCCTCCTCCAGGTCCGCCAGCGTGACGACGAGCCGGAGATCGTCCGCCAGGGGGAGCTGCGTACGGGAGAAGAAGCGCTCGCGTGACTCCAGCATCTTGCGAGGCACGTACTCGTTCTCGGCGATCCAGACCGAAAGCGGCGAGGCAATGTCGGCGCGCGGAATGCGGTTGATGTAGCGCAGGCCGATCCGCCCGAGGCCGGAGGGTCCGATCGTCTTGGCGAGCAGCTCCCAACCGCGACGGATGTCCTGCACGAAGACCGCCCACGTCGGGTACGGAGGGAGTTCGTTGACGGTGAAGGTGGTCTCCGAGAGCTGGAAGAGCTGCTTCCGATCCTTGTGAGGGTAGATCGTACGCAAGCCAGTCCGGCGCAGCCCCTGCACGAAGCCATCGGGGCCGATGCCAACGCCGACCTCCACGATCTCGTTCGGCTCCTGCTTGGGGTAGTCGTCTCCGGCGTTCTTGAAGAGAGCACCGTGCCACGACGCATCCCAGGGCTTGCCCTCGGGCAGCTCGAAGTGCAGCTCGCAGAGCGCTTCCGCGATCGTCGGGTTCTTGAAGGAGGGATGCGGGTTCGGGGGGCTCATTCGTTGTCCTCCTCGTCTTCGTCGGGTTCGTCCTCGTCCTCGATGTCTTCGGCGTCCGGCTTCTCGGCGGCGACCGACGCGCCGTCGAACAGGTCGCCCTGGAGCGTCTTGATCTCGACCTCCTCGTCCGGCGGCACAGGCAGGTCGTCGAAGAATGCGAGGCGCATCGCGTCGAGGACCTCGGCTTCGGGGCGGGCGAAATTGCCCTTCTGCTTCGTGCGGGGGATTGCCTGTAGCAGCGCTTGGATCAGGGCCTTGAAGGTGCTGTCGTTCTGGAGGCCGGTCTCGCGCAGGAAGTGCTGGCACGCCTGCGAGCCGTCCTCCTTGTAGAGGAGCATCGCGGTGTGCGCGGCGTCGATCCAGTGCGTGAACGTGCGCTGATCGGGATCGACCATGCCGCGCTTGCGGCGAGCGCTCGGTTGCTGGAGCGTGACCGTCTTGCCCTTCTTCGAGACGAGCTTCTTCTCGGCGATGACCTGCTTCTCCAGGTCGAGGCCGAGCGCCAGCGCGAGCTTGCGCGCTTCGTCACCGGGGAACTCCTGCGCCATGAAGGCGTCCCACGCCATCAAGTACCAGTCGGTGAACGGATCGAACGTCACCGAGCGGCCGAGGAGCAGGCCCTGCTTCCGCAACGCGACGACTTCCTCGCGCGCGAGGTCGAGCGCGATCTCGGGGCGTAGCGGCTTCGGTTCGCCCGTGCGCTCATCGACCTCACTTGTGAGCACCGGCCAGTTCTCGGAAAGGATCGCGAGCGTCGGTCCGAAGGTCGCGATGTAGAGGTCCACGCCACGGATGCCCTGGCGCTCGAACTCCTCCGCCTTCTCGCGAGCAGCGCGGCGCACGTTGCCCTTGATGTCGTCCCACCACACCGGCTCCGAGCGCGGTTCGCGTTTGCGGCAGGTGAGCAGGATGGTGCTTTCCGCAGAGTTTTTCTTCGCAACGTGAAGGCTGTGCGCGAACTCAGTCTTCACGGGCCAAGAAGAGTGGATTGCGAAACCTGCGCCGATGAGCGAAGTCGCGAGCGTGTCCCACGCCTCGACCTTCTTGTGTGTGAACATGACCGTAAGCACACCGTCATCGGTGAGCACGCGGTGCATTTCGCGGAACGCCGCCGCCATCTTCCGCTCGTAGTCCGCTAGGGCGAGTTGTGCCTTCTTGCGCCCCATCCCCGCGAACCGAGCAGCGTTGGCCACTGCCTCGTCATCCTTGTTTGTAAGCTCCTCTGTGAAGAACTCGGGATAGAGGTCTCCAAGCGTCCGCTTCATCCAGACGTAGAAGAAGTCAGAGCACTCCGCATACATCACGTTCGCTTCGTAGGGCGGGTCAGTGCAGACGTGGTGAATGGAGCGATCAGCGACAGTTGCAAGGCTCGATGCGGACCCCTTGGCAATCGAGACGGGAATCTGACTGGGGCCTCTGCCGAACATGCGATGCTCAGATCCGGCAAGGCCAGCGATCCCCTTGTAGGCATCCACAACCTGCTCCAGCGCCCATGTCACCATGTTCCGCGAGGCATCGAACTCGCCGAAGCTCCACTTGAAGCTGAAGTCATGCCGGTCAAACGTATTCGCAAGCACCCCGCGCTGAGGAATCCATCGGACCATGTACGAGTTGCGATCTGCACACTTGTCGAGGACGAACGCCAAGTACGTCGCGATGGCAATTGCTCGCTGGCGGTCGTGCTCTTCAAGTATCTGCGCGCGCGTCACGCTGAACTCGTCGAGGTAGGTGCAGAGCGCGAGCAGTTGGCGAGGCGAGAAGAAATCGCCCCAGGTTGGCATACCGTAGTGGAGTGGGCGAAGGTCGTTGCTCTGGCTGGGATAGGGTTCGCGCGGGACCATTCCTCGCGCCTCCCAGTCGGGAAGCCGCCGCTTCAACTCCTCTAGCGCGCGATCCATCGCGGCGCTGTCTCCAGCCTTCGGCGCGCGGAAGTCAAAGCCCCCGCGACGCTTTATGCCGATGGCATAGAGTTGGTGTCCCAGTCTTCCGGCTTTAGCCTCGGATTTGATGTAGTCCCCGTCCACGGGCTGGTTCTGCGCCCACGGAGAGACCGCATCGCCGCGCTTCACGGTTCCCTGGTCAGGATTGAACCCAGCGATCGCTGTCCCACGGAGAATCTCGAACGTCGCGTCGGGAGCGTTTGGCGCGAAGACTGGACGCACCGCGAGCGGTGTGCTTCCCTTCTCGATCCACCAGTTCGGAGAGAGCGGAATGTTCTTGCCAGAGTAGGGGCAGCGAACCGTTCGCGCCCACAGGTATGCAGCCCCGACCGAATCGGGTGAGTCTGCGTCGATATTTGAGTAAAACGGCTTCAGCCGTTCCTGGACTCTCTTGGCCAGTTGTTGGCCGTACTTGTCGATGTCTTGAGCAAGCGAAGGCCCGAAGCGGAACGGGTAGTCGATCGTGGCCTTGAGCACGACACTCGCAACCGGATTCAGTTCGTTTGCGACAGTCTCGAAACCATACCGGAGCGATTCAAACGGAATTGATCCGCCACCTGAGAACGGGTCCAGGACACGAACAGTCCGACGCCCCCACACAATCTCAAGAAGATCGCCAAGAGTTTCCAGAAACTCGTCGCCTGGACCAACACCGAACGCGCGCTTGTGCGTGTACGGGTTCGGAATCATCTTCCCTGTCGATCTTGCCCACTGGAGCAAGCGCCGTCCGGCCACTGGGTCGCCGAAGATGCCACAGAGCTTGCAGTACCAAGCGTGGTAGCTCTCTCTCGTGGGGAACTTCTCTCGCAGCTTCGGAGGCCAGCTCTCACTCCACGTCGGCAGCACACTTGCCAGGATCGCGGCGCGGCTCGTGAGCAAGGGTCGCCGCGCCCACCACACGTGAAGAAAGTAGTTGGGTGGCAGCGCGCTCGACGCTCCACGCTCGCGCATGGACTCTGCTCCGATCACATCGACCGGCAGCCAATCCTCGATCAGTACGCGCGCACTTCTAGTCACGCTCACTCCCCCGCCATGAGGATGCGGAGCGCCCGCTGCGCCCTCGATGCGCTGTCTCTCGCGGCGGTCTTCGAGAACCAGTAGTACAGCTCCTCCGGCTCCATGCCGCGCACGTGCTCGGAGATCGACTCGATGCGCGCGTGTCGCTTGAGCGGCTTCACCGCCTGGAACAGGAGCCCGATGCGGACCGCGTCTTCCTCGCCGAGCGTGAACGGTGCCTTGCGCGACGCGCTCAGCTCGCTCGGTCGATAGCCCGCGCGCTTGATCACGCCGAGCACCTGATCCATCACCGCGCGCAGCGGATCGCCCCAGACCTGGACGACACGCTCCAGCTCGGCTTCCTCGCCGCGTTCGGTGCCGAGCGGACTCTGGAACAGCGCCAGACCGTACGCGCTCCCCTTGCCGGGGACGACGCGCAGCTCGTAGTGCCTTCTTGCCTTGGTCGCCATGATCATTGGGCCTTCTCCTTCGCGGCCTCGGCTTCCTCAACCTCGACGGCGAGCTTGCCCACGCCGAGCGAGTTGAAGATGTCGCGCATCGCTTGGAACTGCGTCGAGCCGACATCGAGGCCGTCGGGGTAGCGCGCGTGCAGCTTGGTGCTCACCGTCAGCTTCGCGGCCTCCTGGCCGAAGGCGTCGGTGAGCGACTTCACGCGCTTGTAGCGATCCCACGGACCGCTGAACGTGAGCGAGAACGACGACGCCTGCGCGCCGTCGGTGAACTCGGCGTTGAAGCGCTGCTCGACGCGGTACTCGCCCTTGCCGAGCTGCGGAATCGCGAGACCGAGAGCGCGCGCGTCCGACGCAGCCTCCTTACCAGCGCCGTCGGACGTGATCACGAGACGACCGATCGTCGAGCGCTTCTTGTCGTAGAACTCGTCGGCGATCTTCTGGAAGACCTGGGCGGCGGAGCCCTCGACCTTTACGTGCAGGCGCTTCGACTTCTCGTCGGAGCCGTAGTCCGGCGGCGCGGCCTCGCACACGCACTCGGGCTTGCCACAGAGCGGGCACTCCGCATATGCGGTCTCCGTCGTCTCGCCCTTGATCTTGAGCTTGATGCGCTGCGCTTCCTCGGGCGTGTAGAGCGTCGCCTCCTCGGAGACCTGCACCATCGGCGCGGGTGAGACCTTGCCGTACCCGAGCTGCTCGGTCGCGTCGAAGTAGACCCAGGTGCCCTGCGTGCAGCCTTGCTTGACCGTCTTCTTGAGCTGGTTCAGGTCGAGCAGGATCTTGAGACCGATGCGCTTGGCGAACTCGCGGCGCAGGTCCTCGGTCGTCAGCGTGTCCTGGCCGTGCGGCCACGCCTTGGACTTCACGTAGGCCGGAGCCATCGCCGCGTCGTCGGCGGTCAGCACCTTCTGGAGCTGCTTCAAGACCTTGAGCACGACGCCGCTCTGGTCGCCGCTCACGTCGCCTTGGTGCTCGGCGGGAAGCGTCTCGCGTGCGAGTCCACCGGCGTTCTTCGGAGCGTCGGCGCTCGGGTAGTAGAGGTGGCGGTACGCGCGCGTGATCGCGACGCGGACTTCCAGCTCCGCCGCCTCGTCCATCGCCTTGAGCTTCTTCTTCTGCTCGTCGCTGAACTCGCCGAGGCGATCGGTGTCGCCGACGATGCGGCGGACGGCGAGGTGGCGTTGCGTCACGTCCACCATGCGCTCGACGTGGTCCTTGTCGGCGACGAGGAAGACGACGTTGTTCTTGTACGTGCGGTAACCCTGCATGGTGCCCGCGTGATCGAAGAGCTTGGTCACAAGCTCGGGCACCGCTGCGTTGGCGGCGGTCGTCGAGGCCGCGTCGTAGTGGACGATCGCGAGCTTCGGCTCGGTTGCGTCATCGTCGAGGTCGGCGGCCTCGGTCGGGAACGCCTTCGGCTTGAACGTGCCCTTGCGCCAGATGCGCTGGATGCGGTCGTCCAGCTCGCCCTTCGCCTTCACGCGACCGACGAGCGGAACCTCGTCGTGAATGACCTTCTCCAGGCTCGGCTCGGTCTTGAAGCGGTAACGGTGCCCGTCGTAGTGCAGGAACCAGAACGCAGTGCCGGGGTCGCCCTTCTCCTCGCCGAGCATGAGCGAGAGCGTCTTCTTGATATGCGCCGGATCGTCGCCGGTCTGGAGGACGGCTAGGAGCAGCTCGGCGGGATCAACGCCCGTCGCGGTCTGCGAGAGGCTGTGGAGCAGCACGCTCGTCGCGAGGCGGCGCGCGTAGGGCGGCTTGCCTGCGCCGGTCCACTTGCGGTCGAGCGACTGCGCGTGCGCCTCGTTGCCCTTCTTCGGGCTGACGATGTCGGCCTCGATCACGCTACGGAACGCCGGGCGTTCCAGGCGGCTCGTGAGATCGTTCGCGATGTCGTCGAGCCCGAGGTCGAGGTGGTGAATGCAGATCAGGTGCGCGTCGGCAGGCTTCGTCGCCCAGAGCTGGCGCACGACGCGCGCGAGCAAGCGCAGTGCGCCGCGTGTCTTCTGAAAGTTCGGGATCGTGCTCGTCTTGCGGTTGAGCGTGGTCAGGAACTCCGGGTGGAACGGGTAGTCCTGCTCCATCTCCGACGTGTAGTCGGAGCGCATCGCGCGCTGCGGGATGTCCGCGCCCTTCGCTTCGAGCTGGGAGTAGTAGGCGTGGAACGCTTCGGCGGTCTCCTTCGCGGCCTTGCGGTCGATCGAGCGGAAGAGGCGGTGCGTGACGATCTTCGAGATTTCGGTCTCGCCGGTCGGCGTGATGACGCGCTCCTGGCGAGCGGACACGCGGCGCATCTCGGCGAGGTCCTGGCGCAGCTCGTCGGTTTCCTTCGCGAAGGCGTCGGAGGAGTCGGCAAGAGTGAGGACGACGCAGACCTTCGGCTTGCTCGTCGCGTACTCGATCAAGCTCATTAGGAAGGCGACCGTCTGCTCGGCGAGGTTGCTCTGTCCGTTCGCGGTCGCGACGGCCTTCGCCTTGCGCAGGTAGAGCGCGATCTCGTCGAGCATGATCAGCGCCGGGCCGTCGCCGAGCAGCTTCTCCAGCACGTTCGTGCCGGGAGCGACGAGGTCGGTGTCGCTCTTGCGGACGGCGTTGTAGCTCTCCTCGGCGTTGCCCTTGCAGCGGCCGATCTGGAAGGCGATCTCGCCCCACAAGGTCCGCGTTCGGAACGTGCCGTGGTCGATGCCGTCGGCGGGTTCGCCGTCGGAGCCGACGACGCCAGCGGTCGGCCACGGCTTCGTCGGAACCCAGTCGCGCGGGAGGATGTTCTCCGGGAGGCCGTCGGCGTGGCCCTGGGAGACGTGGTAGGTCGCGATCAGGTTGTGCGACTTGCCGCCGCCGAAGCTCGTCTCAAGGCGGATGAAGGGGCTGTTCCCCGGTTCCTTGCCGGAGAGTCGGCCAACAACCTCGCGGAGGAGCGTCTTGAGACCGTCGGTCGGGTACGTCCCGGCGAAGAAGCGCTTCGCGTCGCCGTAGATCGGGTCGGCGCTGCCTTCGACAACGTCTCGCAAGCGAGCGGCGAACATCTGGTCGCGCAGCTCGCCCGTCAGCACCTCGTCGCGAGGCTGGCATGTGTCGAAGATGGTCTTCATCGCTTCTCTCTCCGCCGGGTCGAGGTTGTGCGAGTCTTGCGCTGGCCCTTCGGCGTCTGGGCAGCGCGGATGCCGTCGCGCATCCAGGCGTCGATGTCCTCCTGGCGGAAGCGCCAAGAACCCCCGGCCTTGAAGCCCGGCAGGCTCCCCTTCTGGGCGAGTCTGTAGGTGGACTTCTCGGAGAGGCTGAGCAGCTCGGCCACCTCGCGGAGGGTCAGGCAGGGCTCGGGCATCGCAAGGGACAGTCTGCGAAACGGCGACGGCGGGCGCGAGTCAGAACTGTCCAGACTTGGGCAGGTTGGCTAGACACGGTGTCTGGCACGGCCAAGACCATCGGCGTGCGACCGGACCTCGTGGTCCAAGGCAGGCTCGGGACCCGGCGCGCCGACCGGCGGCGCGCCTCGGAGGGATGGCAGCCGAGCGATGGCGATCTCTTGCTCGCGGGACGACTGTCGCTCCCAGGAGTCCTATCCCCTGGCCCCGGAGTGGGCGCGCCGAACCCGTAGACAACGGATTCGATGGACACTGCGCCAGACAACGTGTCTGGCAAACCCGCGACTACGACTGCGCCATCTGCCGCGCGATCGAGGCGCGAATCTCCTCGCGCGTCATGACCGGGACCTCGCGCGCCGTAGTCCTCGACCTCGGGCTGTGATTGCTGCGGTGTCGAATGAGCTTGCTCTTCGCCCACCGAGTCGCCGGAGCCGAGCTGCGCACCTGCTCGTAGAAACGCTTCGACGGAGAGAAGGCCGGTTTGCATCTCCGCGACGGATCACGTGCAAGTGCCGCGCGTGTTTCGATCAACCACGCACCGAATGCCCCGAAGCCGGGGATCGAGACGACGTGTCCGTGCGCGACCTCGTCGGCGACCTCCTCCAGGAACGCGGCTACGACAGCGCCGACCTGATCGCGCTCGATGTCGAGTCGATGAGAGGTGCTGGTCAGCGCGCGGCGAAGAGGTTCGCCGCTCGCGCACTTCGAGAAGCAGGAGAGTCTCACGGACTACATTCTCGCCGATTTGTGGTCATCGTGGAAGGCCCTCGTTACGAGCCACGGCCTGCATAGCGCCGAGGCAGTTTCCGTAGACACGGTGTCTGCGATCTTCACACCGCTTCGCGGTTGGGTCATCACGGAGAGGATGCGGACATAGCGTGCGCTCACGGAATCGGGCACGCACACGAGATCGCCACTCGGGAGACGAAGGGCGCACTCGTCGAGCGTCTTCCGCCGGGGCTTCCGGTGTCGCGGAGTACGCGGGGGACGTTTGGCATCGACTAGATGTGTGGGCCGCTTGCATCCGGGCGTCTCGGAGCGTTCGTGCCAGTCGTTCGATGTCGTCCGCCGAGTACGAGCGGCAGATCCCCGTCCGACCGTTGAGTCGAGCCTGCACACGGCGAATCGCCAGCAAGTCGGACTTGGACAGCACGGCCAGAGGACGCCGCCTTTCCCGCCGACCATCGCCCTTGCGCTCTCGCAGATAGCGGGCACGGCCTCGGAGATCCGCTTCGATCTCCAGGCACGAGCGCGGGTGCAGTACGCGCCCGGTCGAAAGCTCTGCCGCGTATGCTCGTAGTGGCACGACTCGTTGATGATCCGCGAGTTCGTTGAATAGCTCGTCCCGTCCCGAGCGTGGGTCGAATGGGATCTCCGGCCAGCGCTTGATGCGAACCTGCCGAGCCCACGAAGTGGCAATGCTCCGAATCGCGGGGGGCAGGTCTCTTGCGTCGAGCGCGAAGAAGGTGTGCATGTGAACCCACCACCGGCCGCTTGGGCTTTTTCCGATCTCGATCGTGTAGCTCATTCCAAGAACACGTTGCCAAGCCCGCGTCGGATGCCGTCGCAGACTCTTGTGCACGGCAGTCAGGAAGTGAAGGCCCTCCTCGATCGTGCCCGTCTCACCGACTGTGAAGTCGCCAGCAAAGACGACGAGCGTGGGATGGTCCGCCAGGGTCAACCGGAAGAGCGCGGTCACCCAGTCCTCGCACTCCAACTTGGCAATGGCGGCGCACAGACCGCAGAAGGCTGGCACGTTGCATGGCTTTTTGCCCAGCCCTGCCCGAGCACAGTAGCGCACTCGAAGGCTGAGCCGGTCTTCACCGTGCTCCATGAGGAATGCGACAGCGGCCTTCCTCTCCGTGTCGGCGGATCGCTGACCCTGCCCACGAGCAGGCCCCGCGCGTCCCATGCGGCGGCGAGCGCGTCTGTCCGGTTCGGATACTCGGGTCTCCATGAGACGCGCTTGCCGATGTGGTGCTTGGTCAGGACATCTCCCTCGATCACGTCGTCGATTCGGGAGCCACCTTTGATTGGGAACACTCCGAAGCGACGATCGCGTTGCCTTCGTGGCCGCGTCGCCGTGGCTCAGGTGACGGTCGGTTGGCCGCCCCGGCCATGCCACGGCGGCGGTCCGCTGGCCTTTCCTGTCGAACTCGCGCGAGCATTGATCTCACGTCGGCGGAGTGCCACCGGAGCGGCTGGACATCACCGCTGCCTTCTAGCTTGTCCGCGAGGGCCTCCAAGAAGCGGGCGATCGATTCGTAGGTTGTGCAGGCGACGCCGTCCTTGCGGACAACATCGAGCCGCACGCCCCGCAGCCCCTTGTGCGCCCACCTGTGGAGCACGCGCACGTCGAGTCCTCGCTTCGACTCAGGTGCCGGGAAGTTCCGAGCGACCTGGGCAAGCGGTACGAGTGTTTCTGAACCGATGTCGATCACGAGACGCTCTCTTCCTCCGCCGACGCGGAAGTTCGAGGACGCGACTCGTGACGCGATGCGCCGTGGAGAGACGGTCCGTAGTTGTGA
Organism: Planctomycetota bacterium; assembly: GCA_023150475.1. Lineage (GTDB taxonomy): Bacteria > Planctomycetota > UBA1135 > UBA1135 > JACRIN01. The sequence continues at coordinate 23,057 of JAKLKU010000011.1, read as the reverse complement.
GAATCGTCCGGTGCCGATGGCCCAGGGAGTAGACCGGGGAACACCCGCCGGTCGAGGTGTGCTTGATTGCGCGGGGCGGTCGCGTCAGCGATCCGCCGAGCGCGATGCAGGTGACTCGACTAGACACGGTGTCTACGCGGTCCCGTTCGACGCACAGCGGAGACGCTCCGGCGATCGTTTGCCCGAGAGGTGCTTGTCGAGTAGATGCTTCGTTCGCCGCTCGCGAATCTGATCGCGCTTCGGCGGCGGCAGCACGGGGACCGTACCGCCGTTGCGTTGCTCGATGAAGCGCATGAGCGCAGCCTTCGACGTGAATCGAATGCCGCCGATCATGACGGTCTCCAGCACTACGCCGCCGATGCCCGTCGAGGCCCAGCGATACAGCGTCGAATGGTGCGCGGGCTTGCCTTCAAGCCGTCCCGAGGGGATGTACTTGGCAGCGTGCCGCAGGGCGAACACTTCTTCCCGGTCGATTTCGATCATGGCGCAATGGTTCCGTGTCTGTGCTGCCAGGGCACCCCGATGGGGAGCGGCTGGAGCGGGGACTGTCGAAACCGGCGCGATGTCGCCGGGCGGGTGCGCCTGCCAGGAACGTCCTGACCGGCACATGAGGGATACTCGCTGCGCCGATTCTTGATGTCAAGCAGGTCGCTGCAAGCGTCGTCACGCTCTGAAACCACTTACGGCAATTAGCATCTAGTGAAAGCGCCGGACTTCGTTCCTAGTGGACGGTAGAAAACAGTTGGGTTGCGAATTGCGGCATCTTCGTAACTTACTTCGCGGATTTCTTGTCCGCCCCCCGGTGTGCGCTCTCGGCTCGCGCGGGGCCGGGCGGAGGCGTGGTCGGCAGTGCGTCTAGCAAGACATCGAGCGCTTCGAGCGACTTGAGGGCCTTAGCAGCCTGATCGCGACCGAGGTGCGTGTACCGCTCCGTCGTCTTCGTGGAGGAGTGCCCAACCGCCTTCGCCACCGACGGAAGGTCGCCGTCGGTGTGCGTCACCATCCATGTCGTCGCTGCGTGACGAATTCGGTGCGGCGACCATGCCCGCCCCTTCGCGGTGAGACCTGCGCGCTTGCAGCCGCGCGCGATCGCACGGCCGTACGAGTCGGTCGCGTAGTGATCATTCATGTGCTGTCCCTCATTCCGAAGCGCGCGTTCGTGGCGCGCTTGCTGCGAAGGCTGAACGGGCGTCTTCCGCAGAGCGGCCTGTTCCGCGTGCGACTCGGCCTCAGCCTCGCGTGGACTGAACAGGAATGCCTCGTCCGGCCTCAGCATGAACGGCGTCAACTCCCGCTGCACGACGGGAAGGAGTTCGATCTCCCGCGACTTGCCGTGGTGCTGCGTCTTGTGCCGACGCGGACGGTAGAACCAACGGTCGCCCTCGATGCTGATATCTCCCTTCCGCATCGTTACTAGCTCCCCGGAGCGCATTCCCGTAAGGCACTGCACGCGGAGCATCGTCCTCACGACGCGAGAGAGGTGCGGTAGCACGGCACGCACGTCCTCGATCGTGGCGTCCTGAACCGGCGGCCGGTCGATGATGCCGAATTGCCCGCGCCGCAACCCCTCGACCGTCGTCAGGGCCTGCCAGACTGCGACCGGGACCATCTCCCGACTCACACCCCACTTGAACATCTTCCGCACGCTGTCCACTCGCCGGTTGATGCTCCGGCGGCAGAGCTGTCGCTTTCCCTGAACTCCGCCTGCGCGGTTCGGGCGCATGAGGTGTGCGCGGTACGCGAGCAGCGCGCTGGGCGTGAAGTCAGCGACGCGGGTACGCGCGTGGACTTCGAGGAGTTCCTTGACCGCGTAGCCGACGTTGTCGGCCTCACGCGACGGCGGCGGATGGCGCTGGACGACGTAGTCGAGGAACTCGGCCGCGAGGTCCTCGACGAGGATCTGTTCGCGTGCGACGTTCGTCGGGGCGGCCGGGATGGTCGTCGTCTCCTCGCCAAGCGCGGGGAGGACGACCTCCGCAATCAGCTTGCGGTACTCCTGCTCGGCGTCCTTCGACCCCCACCGGCCCGTGTAGTAGCGCTTCCCTCGGAACTGGAAGAACGCCCGGTTCTTGGCCTTGTGCCTGCGGAGCTTGGGGATCTCGTTGCGCGGTCGGGTCATGGTGCGGCTCCCAAGAGTTGCGCGTACTGGTACGCGCTACTCGGTTGAGGTTGGGCCGCACCGACCGTCCGGGTCGGGTTCGCAAGTCAGGCGATCGGCAGGAGTTGTGAGGACGTGCCCGAGCGCAATCGTACAGCTGGCCTGCGGTTTAGGAAACGACGGATCAGACACCGTAGTTGTTGATCGACAAGGAGTTGTGGCGGGCCCTCCTGAGACCTCAGCAGAATCCCCATCAGCACCGCAGCGTCAGGGTACCGCGCGGTGCGACGTGCTGCCAGGTGACCCGGTAGACGAGGGCCTCCGACGCGTCATCGCGGCGTGGCCTATGCTGGGGGGGGCCCTGAAGGACGCGGTGCTTGCCCTCGTTTCGTTGGCGGCCAGGGGCACCGGGACGGAGGTGAAGTGACGCGCCGACGCGCCGAGTACGGCCGAGGTTGCTGCGTGGATGAGTAGAGCTTCATCAATCGGCGCGTCCGTCGTACCCTCGGAGTCGATGCCCTCGACACGAAAGCACCAAGCGACTGCGCGCGATCGAGACGGCCGGATCACGGGCCGGGGCCTCAACCTGGTCCTTCTGACCGCCATGCTCAGTGGCTGCATCACACCTCCCGTTGTCTTGGAGGGAGAGCGTCGCGGCATCCGGCTCGCCGAGTTCCCTCCGGCTACCGAAGAGGTCGTGGTCTGTGGAGCGAACGGGAACTCGCTGCACGGCGTGTTCGTGCCGAGCGACCCAGGCGCCCCCGTGGTCGTGCACTTCCTCGAGTCCGGGTGCTCGATCACGCAGGGCTCGATCGACTTCCCCTCCTTGGAGGTCGTGTGGCAGCTACGGGACCTGGGCTTTGCTTCCTTGGCCATGGACTACAGCGGGGTCGGCGCCTCCGAGGGGGATCGGTCGCCCGACAACCTCGCCCCCGACGCCGAAGCGATGTGGGAGGAGGCGGTTCGACGAGCCGATGGGCTGCCGGGGCGCGTCGTCCTTCGCGGAATGTCGATTGGAACCCTCGCGGCTGCCAGCCTCTTGGACCGAGGAATGAGGCCAGGCGGCGTCGTTCTGATTGCGCCCGTGCGCGGGGAAACGGTTGCCTCGCACTACGCGGACGAGCGGATGGGCAAGCCCTTCGGCGGACTCGTGAGCTTCTTCTACAAGAGCGCCGTCCCCGAGGACCTCGCAGCGACCCTTTCCCGCACTCGAGTTCCACTGCTATCCATCCTACCGGCCGAGGACTCCCTGCTGCCGGAAGACGAGCGACGCTTCGTCCGCTACGCCGTGCGCTCGGCGCGCGGGCGGAGCGCAACGCTTCCGGGTCTCGACCACATCGATGCCGTGCTCGAAGCACATCGACTCTTGGAGGCCGAGGCCGCGCTCCTTCGGGAACTCTTTCCCGAACTCCCACCGATCGACTTGCGCGTCGAGCGAATCCTCGCAAGCCTTCCCGGCCGGCGGGACGCAGGTGATCCGAGCGCCACTGCGTCGATGGCGCGGCTGCGCGATCTCGTAGCTGCCTGGTACATGGACGATCCTGAGGTTGCACAGAGCCTCGCCGCCGCCCTGTCGCCGTCGTTGGTCGGGCAGGAGGCCGTATTGGACTGGTTCCGAGGTCTTCCACATTCGCAGCTCGGATCCATGCCCGAGGACGCGCTGCATGCGCTGTTCGACTTCGAAGACAGGGCCGGGACACTGGACGTGAGCGAGTTGCCCTCGATGCAACGACTGGTCCGTGGATGGGAAGCGACGAACGGCGGCGCGCTCACCCCCGCAATGATCGTCGAACGCGCACGAGCGTTCGGGCTCGCTGATGTCGAATTCGCGTCTGCGCCGTCACGCAGGTACACGCAACTCTACGAGGGCGAGCAGATGGTCCGACGAGGATCAGTCGAGGTAGGCACCCCGACCATTCGCCTACGACACCCGGCACCGGACTCCTTCCGGCAAGCCGTGCGACTGCTCCTGAAGGCGTGTGGTCTCCCGGATCGCGAATCGGGCGAGGACACTCTCGAAGTATGGATCGACGGTTCCTGGCAAGAGGTTGGACTCGACCGCCCCGAAGGCGCTCCATCTGCGCGGGGGATCGGGAAATGATGAGGCGCACAGCATCACGATCAAGACACTCCCGGTCCGCCGCCTCATCACGCCTCCACACCTCTTGACGCGACCTCAACGGTCTACGATGGCGGCGACGCACTGCGGCTCCGCTGCGCCCGCCGCGCACCGAAGGGAATCGCGTGGCACGCATGCCTGCCCGCGAGCGGCGAGCGATGAACGGGTCGAGCGCGCTCGCGCCTGCTCGGTCACGGATGCTTGTCCAGCGTCACGGCCATCGAGAGCACGGCGCTTCCTCCCTCGCGTAGGACGGTCACGTCCACGCGCTCGCCCTCTCCATGCGCCGAAAGTGCGGCGAACACGTCGCCGCGCGTCCGAACCTCGACGCCGCCGACGGCGACGATCACGTCACCCAGCTCGAGGTCGCCCGAAGAGCTCGTGCGCGTCGGCCGCAGCCCAGCCTGCTCCGCGCTGCTCCCGGGTAGGACCTCCAGCACGAGCGGTCCGGGGAGGCCCAGCTCGCGCACCCAGGAGTCCTCCGCGAAGCGAGCGCCGAGGCCCGGCCGCCGCGCCGGCACGAGCCCAAGGATGCGCGACACCGCGGCGTCCACGGCGCCAAGGGGAACCGCGAACCCGACCCCTGCGAAGGCGCCGGAGGGACTCGTGAGAGCGGTGTTGACGCCGAGCAGTCTCCCCGCGCTGTCGAGCAGCGGCCCACCGGAGTTTCCGGGATTGATCGCCGCGTCGACCTGGATGACGCCATGGATCACGGCGCTCGACTGTGTGCGCAAGTCGCGGCCGAGTGCGCTGATGACTCCGACCGTGAGCGTGTGATCGAGGCCGAACGGATTGCCGATCGCGAGCACGGACTGGCCCACCTCGGGCGCGACGGCTCGATCGATCTCGATCGGAACGAGAGCCTCGGCCGGCGCATCGACCATGAGCAACGCGATGTCGCAGGTCGGATCGTCGCCCATCACGCGCGCGATGCGCGACGTGCCGTCCTTGAACGAGACTCGCACCTCGTCGCTCCCACGGATCACGTGCAGGTTCGTGACCAGATGTCCCGAGCGGTCCCACACGAATCCGGTGCCCAGCCCGGAGGGGATCTCGAGCACGTTCAAGTGGGCGGGGTCGCGCCGGACCACGAGCGACTCGACGTGGACGATTGACGGACACGCACGGCGGAAGACCTCGATGCGCTGGCGCTCGTCCGCAAGAAGCCGGTCGGTGATCGCCGCGGGCGAAGTCGTCTCCTCCTTCGGCGCTGTCTTCGCGCTGTGGCAGCTGGCGAACGCGACCGCGATCACTGGCGACACTACGGTCGTGAGCAATCGCAAGGCTCGGGATCGATCGTGCCACGCGCGCATGGCTCAGACGAGCGTCCTTGCGACCGCTTCCACCGCCTTGATCCCGCTGCCGAAGCGCGCCATCGACTCACGGTTGCGCTCGAGCTCCCCATACGGCAAGAATCGCAGCTTCATGTCGACGACGCGGCCAAATGCGGGTCGCCGGAGCTGGGCGCGCACGTCCTTCTCGCGCGCGTCAGGCGCGACAAGATAGAGACCGACGGCGAATCGGTCGGGGGCGCCGAGCGCCAAATCGAGCATGCGCACGATCCCAGAGTAGATGCTGGTCGTGTGCTCGACCTCGAAGGCGGCCGCGACCGCACCCGAGGGCTCGAGCCAAAGCACGTCGATCAAGCGCACGGCTTCGGCGCCCGGTCCACTGTCGAGCTCTGCAGGCAGAGCATCAATGCAGCCGTCGCAGAGCCGGCCCTCTGCCCAAGGCCTGTTGCGATCATTCGCGGCAACCCACACGCGGAAACCCAGGGCGCGTCCTAGGTCGCGCAGCCAACTCTGCACTTGCGCATGCGATCGGTCTTCCTGCTCGGCGACGGCACGCGCCTTCGTATGCGCTGCCGATTCCTCGCGTACACGTTCCAAATCCGCGCGCCACGCGTCGAGCGCAGCTGAATCATGCTCACAAGGCGGCGCGGGATACCGGCCGCTGCCCACGTCGAAGAGCAAGCCTGCCACGGCGCCGAGGTCGTTGCTCAGCAACGATCGGCACTGCTCGTTGATGCGCAGCACGCCCGCGCGCATCGCCAGGTACTCGTCCCACGACCCAAGTTTGACCTTCGATCCGGTCAATGCGTTGTAGCCCTTGACGATAGACGTGTTGAACGGCGGCACGAGCACCGGGTGCAGGAAGTAGAGCAGGTTCGCCGAGGCAGGCCCGAGCCCCTTGATGCCCCGCTCTGCGAGCTCCCGGATGGCGCGCACCACGCCCACTTCGGTGTCGCAGCATGAGCACGCGTCCAGGAAGCGTCCGAATGCGCGCTGGTTCTCGACGTCCTCGTAGATGTCGGGGATGCGCAGCTTGGGCTTCCACAGGAACGCGTGGTCGGCGCCCTTGAAGATCTGGCGCTGCTCGGCGATGGAGTGGACGACCGTCTCGAGCGACGAGCCCTTGTAGGCGTTGCCAAAGCTCCCGGCATCGATCTCGCGCACGACCTCGGCGATCCCCGCGCGGATCGAGCGGAAGTTCTTGAGCCGCTGGTCCCACAGGAACCACGAGCGGTACGTGCCGAGAGCGTCGGATCTCCAGCGCTCGATGAGCGTGACGAGGGTCGCCGAGGTCATTGAGGGCATCGTAGCGTCCAAGCCAGAACCTTGTGCATCGTCCATGCTCACCCTCCGATGTTCTCCTCGGTCCGCCGCCCTCCGGTATCGAGCACTGCGATGCGCTCACGGCAACACTCGGGCATCTCCTCGCGCAGGATCCACAGCGTGCGCGACGCCATTTCGAGGAAGCTCACTGTTGAGGGCGCCGCGCAACAGTGAGGACACGTCGCCCACGCCGCAGCGATGCGCTCATCGATCGCGGGCGCCTGCACGGCGTCCTCGAGGCGGAGCCGGTTGTCGCGGTAGCCGGCCTGAGACTGTGGCGTGCGCAGGTGGATCACCGGGTCGTAGCGGGCGAACTCCGCCTGCTTGATCGTCCGGATGGACGACCTCAGGTCGACCTCGTCGGGACAGTAGGCCCCGCCTTCGATTGTGCTGCGGTCGCACAGCGCGATTGCCAGGTGTTCCGTCGCAATGCTGTTCTCGAGCTCGCGTTGCACGAAGTAGATCGCACGTTGCGACGCGCGCTGCTGCGACAGCGCGGACCCGCGCGGAAAGCCGCCGCCGAACAGGAGTCCAGCGGATTCGGGAACGATCCAAAGGTGCTTGCAGAGCGACTGGCGCACCAGCTCGAGCACGGCGGACTTGCCGGCGCCGGGCCCGCCCGTGAGGACGATCCGGCGCCGATCGTGCGGCTCTTGGCAAGCACACTCCTTCATGGCTGCTTCACACTCCCACGTCACCATGGTCTGCCCGTCTTCCGCGGAACGCCTTGGCGAGCTCCAAGACGGCCAGCGGGATCACTCCTATACCGAAGAGCGCGACGCAATGGCCCAGCGGCATCTCGGGGACGTCGAGCACCTTCCCGAGCGATCCGAGGTGCGGCAGGGAGAACTGGAGGCCGATTGACGCGGCAACGACGGCGGCGAGCTTCAGGTTCGACGTGAAGCCCACGCGCCATACGGGTTGCGTCAGGCTGCGCGCGCCGAACGAGCGCAGCAGCTCGGCGTACACGAGGGCCGTGAACGCGTGCGCCCGAGCCATCTCGACGGGGAAACGACCGAGTGAGTACAGGTACGTGCCGAGCGCCACGCCCGCCGTGAGCAGCCCGGTCACCAGCATGCTCAACACGAACGAGCGATCGGTGATCGATTCAGCTCGCACTCGCGGCCGGCGGAGCATCACGTCGCGCTCGATCGGATCAGTCGCCAGGCACAGCGCCGGAAGACCGTCGGTGGCGAGGTTGATCCACAGGAGCTGCACGGGCATCAGCGGAAGCGGCAGACCGAAGACGACCGCGCTCGTCATCAGGAACAGCTCGCCCACGTTGCCCGCGAGCAAGTACTGCAGCGTCTTGCGGATGTTGTCGTAGGTACCGCGCCCTTGCTCGACTGCCGCGACGATCGTCGCGAAGTCGTCGTCGGTGATCACCATGTCCGAGGCCTCTTTCGTGACCTCGGTACCGGTCCTTCCCATCGCGAGGCCCACGTCTGCGCCGCGTATCGCCGGAGCGTCGTTGACGCCGTCGCCGGTCATGGCGACGACCGCGCCGCGCCCCTTCCAGGCGCGCACGATGCGCAGCTTGTGCGCGGCCGTCACGCGCGCGTAGACGCTCACGTCTTCGATGCGGCCGGCGAAGGCCTCGTCGTCGAGCCGATCGAGATCACCGCCGGCCATCACTTCGGCTTCCGAACTCGCGATGCCGAGCTCGCGAGCGATCGCGCCGGCGGTGCGCGGGTGATCGCCGGTGATCATCGTGACCCGGATGCCAGCGCGTTTGGCAAGCGCGACGGCGCCCTTCGCCTGAGGGCGCGGCGGATCGACCATGCCCGCGAGCCCGACGAAGACCAGCTCACGCTCGAGCGCATGCGCGAATTCGAGGGTTGCGTCTTGATCGAGCTCGCGTCGCGCAGCCGCGAGCACCCGCAGACCCCGTTCGGCCATAGCGCTCATCTGGGCAGTGATGCGCTCGCGATCGGATGAGGCGAGCGGCACGACATGGCCGTCGCGATCGACCCGGTCGCACAGCTCCAGCAGCACGTCAGGAGCGCCCTTCACGAGTGCGCACCGGTCCGCTCCGGCCATGCGCCGAACGACGGTCATCCGCTTGCGATCGGAGTCGAAGGGGTGTTCGACGACACGCGGCGAGCGCGTTTCGACTTCGGCGGAGGAGATCGAGGCCTTCAAGCCCGCGCAGAGCAGCGCTCCTTCGGTCGGATCGCCGATCACGCGCCACTCGCTGTCCAATTGCGCGAGCGCCGCGCTATTGCAGCCGACCAGCACGCCGAGAACACGCTCGACCGCCGCGCGGTCGGAGACCGAGAGAGCCGCACCGGCGCGCGTGATCTCTCCCACCGGCGCGTAGCCCTCGCCACCTACCTCGAACTCGCGGTCGGGCACCCACAACGCGCGCACGGTCATCTCGCCGACCGTCAGCGTGCCGGTCTTGTCCGAGCATATCACGTTGGTCGAGCCGAGCGTCTCGACCGCATGCAAACGGCGCACGAGCGCGCGCCGCCTCGCCATGCGCTGCACACCCAGCGCGAGCGCGACCGTGACGATCGCGGGCAAGCCTTCGGGCACCGCCGCCACCGCGAGGCTGACCGAGGTCATGAAGAGCTCGAGCGGCGGCACGCCGCGCGCGAGCCCGATGGCGAAGATCAGCGCGACGAGCGCGAGCGAGCACCAAACGAGGATGCGGCCGAGCTCGTGCAGTCGCTGCTGGAGCGGCGTGCGCTCGCCCGACTCCGCCGTCGCGAGCAGGTCCATGATGCGACCGAACTCGGTCTGCATGCCCGTGGCCACGACGACCGCCGCTGCGCGCCCCGACGCCACGCTCGTGCCGAGGTAGACGGTGTTGGTGCGCTCCGCAAGCGGAGTGTCGTCGCGCTCGAGAGCCTCGGCGCGCTTCGCGACCGGATGCGATTCGCCGGTCAGGGGAGCCTCGTTGGTCTGGAACGACGCGGCCTCGATTAAGCGTGCATCAGCGGCGACCAGATCGCCGGGTTCGAGCTCGAGCACGTCCCCAGGCACGACTTCCCGCGCGGGGATCTGTGACGATCGACCACCGCGACGAACGCGCGCGCTCGGCGCCGTCATGCGCTTCAACGCCGCGAGCGCGCGCTCGGCGTTGTACTCCTGGTAGAAGCCGATGAACCCGTTGAGCACGACGATGGCGAGGATCGCGCTCGCATCGAGCCACTCTCCGAGGGCGCACGACACGACTGCTGCAGCAGCGAGGATGCCGACGATCAGGCTCTTGAACTGACCGACGAACAAGCGCAGCGGCGAGACGCGCTCCTCGTGGCGGAGCTCGTTGGTGCCGTGCTGGGCAAGACGTGCCACGGCCTCGGTCGGCTCGAGCCCGGTCGAGCGCGTGCCGAGGTTTCGCAGCACCTCGTCCGGCGCAAGCACGTGCCACGCGCGGGCTGTGCTTGCGAGCTCAGGACGCGTGGCTGTCCCGATCACAGCGCGACACCTCGTCGCTCGTCGCTCGGCTGCGTGCGCATCGAGGCCGCGGCCTGGAGCATCTCCTCCGGAGTCGCGTGCACCGTCGGCGGCGACCCCTGGTGGAAGCCAATGTGGCCTCCCCGGCAGGACGAGGCTCGGACGGTGATACGCACGATGAGCTCGTACGGCACGAGCTCCGTGCGCATCGGACGTGCGCCCTCGTCCTCGCCAGCGTCGACGATCGCGAACGCGGCCCAACGCGGTGCCAGCGCGATGACGTGGCACAGCTCGAGCACTTCGCCGCTGGCGAGGTGAATGTTCACGTGCGGCAACGCAGCCGCGGGCGCGGGACACCGATCGCGGACGAAGGCCGCCAACTGGGTGAGGAGGAACGCCGGACCGAACGGAACGTCTGGGCGCAGGAGAGCGCTGAGCTCTGCCGGTTCCGGCACCTTCCCTTGGAGTGTTGTCGTGCTCATGGGCTCTAGCCTCCGTGGCGTCGGCCCGCGCAGCGGCTTCGCGCCGCGGCGCGAGTTCCTGGCTAGTGATTGCCGTGGTTGTGACCGCCGCCGTGCGACTTCTCCTCGGTCTTCGCGGGCTTGTCGAGCAGCGCCAAGTACTTCAGCGGGTCCTTGCGCAGCTTCTTGATGCAGCCTGTGCAGCACAGGCGCACCATGCGGTTCCCGATGACGTAGTCGATCGGCTCACCCATCTCGCCGCCGAACTCTTCGCCGGAGACGACGCACGTCTTGGGGGCGTAGTCCTTGCTCCGCGCCGCGATCACGGCGGCGTCGAGCTTGGCGACGTACTTGGCGGAATCCTTCAGGAGGTCGCCCTTGCAGCTCGGGCAGCAGAAGCGTATGAGCCGGTTCTTGACGACGAAGTCTACCGGCTCGCCCATGCCGCCGAGCTTCTCGCCCGAAACCGGGCAGGTCTGGAGCGCGTAGAACGGCTTCTGCTGCTCCACGAGCTTCTTGTCGACGTCGGCGAGGTACTTGGCCGGGTCCGTCTTGAACTTGTCGGCGCTCTGCTGGCTGGCGAAGCGCAGTTCGCGGCCTTCGCGCTCGACGATCACTTGGCTTTCGATCGGGCCGAGCTTTGCGCCCGACACCGGGTCGGTGTCGAGCAGGTAGGGATCGCCCTTGAACCCGGCCGCGGCGGTCTGGGCTTGCGGCTTCGCGTTCCCGTGGTCGCCGTGCTGGCCGGCGCTCGCAGCGGTCTTGCTGCTGCAGCAGCCCTGGGCCTCGAGCGTGGGCACGCGCGGAGCCGCCTCATCGCCGAGCGCGTGGTGGTGGCCGCCGTTCAGGCACGCTGCGAGCAGCGGTGCGGCAACGATTGCAGCGCCTGTCGCCAGTCGTGAGAGGAAGTGTACGTGAGTCATGAGAGAAGCGTCCTTGCGGATGGAATGCAGCTCTCGTAGCGCGCACCGTGCGCGCTCCGGACGAGCCACGGAGTCCTTGTCGATACCGAGCTGAAGAGCGAGCTCACTCCGAGCGCTCCCACGCGCCTGCGCGGCGCAGCTCGAAGCGTTTGTAGAGGTAGAAGATCACCGGGTAGACAAGCAGCTCCATCAAGAAGCTGATCGTGATCCCGCCGATCAGGGGCGCGACGAGGCGGCGGGTCACGTCGGCTCCGGTGCCGGTGGCCCACAGGAGCGGCAGCAAGCCGATCATGTCGGTCGCGACCGTCATCGTCTTCGGCCGGATGCGCTTCACCGCGCCCTCGTGGATGGCAGCGAGCAGGTCGGTCTTGCCGCGCATGCGGCCCTCGGACTTGAAGCGGTCGAACGCGTTGTCGAGGTAGAGCAGCATCACCTGCCCTGTCTCGGCGTCGATGCCGAGCAGCGCGATGATCCCGACCCAGACCGCGAGGCTCATGTTGTAGTCGAGCGCCCACAGCGTCCAGAATGCGCCGATCAAGCTGAAGGGGACCGCGAGCAGCACGACCCCGACCCGGAACCAGCTCTTGTTGGACACGTAGAGGAGCAGCACGATCAGCGCGAACGTGATCGGGATCACGACCTTGAGCCGCTGGTTCGCGCTCTCCAGGTACTCGAAACGGCCCGACCACACGCGCGTGTAGCCCGCCGGCATGGGCACCTGCTCCTCCGCGACGCGCTTCGCTTCGGCGACGTAGCCGCCGAGATCGCGCCCCGCGATGTCGACGAAGATCCACGCCGTGCGCTGGGCGTTCTCGCTGCGGATCATCGGCGGGCCGGGCGTGTAATGCAGGTCGGCGAGCTGCCCGAGCGGTATCTGTGCTCCCATCGGCGTAGCGACGAGCACCTCACGGAGCGCGGGCAAGTCGTCGCGCAGCTCGCGCGCATAGCGGGCGTTCACGGGATAGCGCTCGAGCCCTTCGACGGTCGTCGTGACGTTCATCCCTCCGACAGCGGTCATCACCACGTCCTGAACGTCACCGGTCGTTAGCCCGTAACGCGCCGCGGCTCCGCGGTCGATGTCGACGTCGAGGTAGTAGCCGCCGTACGTGCGCTCCGGATACGCGCTCAGCGTGCCCGGGATCGTCCGCATCGCGGTCGCGGTGCTTTCGGCGAGCTCGGCGAGCACCTCGAGGTCGGGTCCGAGGATCTTGATGCCCACCGGCGTCTTGATGCCCGTCGAGAGCATGTTGATGCGGTTCTCGATCGGGTACGGCCACGCGTTCGCGACTCCGGGCAGGCTCACCGCTCCGTTCAGGCCTTGGTGCTGCGTGCCGTCGGGCTCGCCCCAGCCGAAGACGAGCTCCTGCGTCGTGATCGGGCGCTCTTCGGGCCAGAACGACGCCGTGAAGGGCCACTTCAGCCACTCTGGCCAGCCGCTGAAGAAGTAGTCGACCTTGCGCGTGCGCCACTTCGAGCGGTCGGTCTCGAGCTGGACGACCGTCTCGATCATCGAGAGCGGCGCGGGATCCGTCGCCGTGTCGGCACGGCCGATCTTGCCGTGGACGCTCGTGACCTCGGGGAAGGTCGCGATCAGCTTGTCGGTCTGTTGCAGGAGCTCCTTGCTCTTCCCGACGCTGACGCTGGGGTCCGTCGTCGGCATGTAGAGAAGGTCGCCCTCTTCGAGTGGCGGCATGAACTCCGAGCCGATCTTGTTGATCGGATAGAGCGTCGACGCGCCGAGCGCGAGGACGATCACGAGCGTGATGACCGGATGGCGCAGCACCCAGTGGAAGAACGGCTCGTAGAGGCGCATCGAGAGCCGGTTGATCGGGTTGCGTTCCTCGGCAGGGATCTTGCCGCGGATGAAGTAGACCATCAGTACCGGCACGATCGTGATGCCGAGGATGGCACCGGCCGCGATCGCGAAGGTCTTGGTGTATGCGAGCGGCTTGAACAGCCTGCCAGACTGCTCGCCGAGCACGAAGATCGGCAGGAACGCGACAGTGATGACGAGCAGCGAGAAGAACAGGCTCGGCCCGACCTCCTGCGCAGCTGCGAGCACGACGTCCGCCTGCGAGCGCGGCAACCCGCCCGCGGCGACGCGCTCCTTCTCGCGCTCGAGGTGCTTGTGAGCGTTCTCGATCATCACCACGCCGGAATCGACCATCACGCCGATGGCCAGAGCAAGCCCGCCCAGGCTCATGATGTTCGCGTTGATACCGAACAGGTTCATCACCAGTATTGACACCAAGAGCCCTATCGGCAGCACGAGTACCGCGACGAAGGCGCTGCGTACGTGGGCGAGGAACACCAAGCAGATCAGCGCAGTAACGATCAGCTCCTCGATGACCGCCTTGCGCAGCGTGCCAACCGCGCGGTCGATCAAGGCCGAGCGGTCGTAGGTCGTCTTGACGAACACTCCTGTCGGCAGGCCGTCCTCGAGTTCGAAGAGCTTGCGCTTGGCCTCCTGGATGACCTTGAACGCGTTTTCGCCGAAGCGCGAGACGATCACGCCGCCAACCGCCTCGCCGCGCCCATCGAGCTCGCCCACGCCGCGACGCATCTCGCCGCCGATCTCCAACGTCGCCACGTCGCCGAGCAGGATTGGCGTGCCTCCGTCGCCCAGCCCCACGACGACCTTCGCGAGATCGTCGAGTCCGCGCAGGTAGCCGCGGCTACGCACCATGTACTCGCTCTCCGCGATCTCGACCACCGAACCTCCGACGTCGTTGTTCGAACGCTCGATCGCCTCGATGACGTCCTTCAGCGGCAAGGCGAAGGCCTGAAGACGCTGAGGATCGAGCACTACCTGGTACTGACGCACGAAGCCGCCGATCGGAGCGACCTCGGACACCCCTTCGACCGCCGTCAGCGGATATCGCAGGTACCAGTCCTGCAGGCTACGCAGTTGCGAGAGGTCCTGATTCGCGCTAACGAGCTCGCCGCCGTCGAGAGGACACTTTCCCGGCTGCTCGAACGCACGCACGCGCGTGACGTGCTCACGCCGCTCATCCGGCGCGTCGGCGGCACTCGCGTACCAGCGCGTCTCGCCCTCGTGCTCGTCCTTCCAGATGCCCTTGGGGTGTTCCGCGCAGTACCAGCCCGGATAGAGCACGTACTGGTAGACCCAGCCGACCCCCGTCGCGTCCGGCCCCAGCTTGGGCTCGACGCCCTGCGGCAGACGATCGCGCGCGAAGTTGAGGTACTCGAGCACGCGGCTGCGCGCCCAGTAGATGTCGGTGCCGTCCTCGAAGAGCACGTACACGAACGACAGCTCGAACATGCTGTAGCCGCGCACGACGGTCGAGCCGGGCACGGAGAGCATCGCGGTCGTCAGCGGGTACGTGACCTGGTCGTCGACCACCTGCGGGTTCTGACCCGGAAACTCGGTGACGACGATCACCTGCACGTCGGAGAGGTCGGGGATCGCATCGAGGCGGATGCGATAGGTGCCCCAGACCCCGAGCGCGGTGACGATCGCGGTGAGCAGCAGGATCAGGAAACGGTTCCGGATCGAGTAGGCGATGATCGCGGCGATCATCGGCGGCCTCCGGAGTGATCGTGCTCCTGGGTGGCCGGGGCGGCGTCGCCGCTCGGGCTGACGAGCTCACGCTCGATCTCGCCGCAAAGCTTCATCGTCGTCGCGTAGTACGGATTCGAGATTGACTCGGCGTCCTGCAGCCAGCGCGCCTCGACCATCGGGCAGTGCGCGACGAGGAGTCGCGGTACTCGCTCGCCGGTACGCGGCGAGCGGGTGGCGAACTCGATCGCGGCGTCGCTGACGGCGGCGAAGAGCTTGCGCTGCTCTGCGATCGGCCGCTGGGACATCGCGCCGACGACATTGACGAGCTCGTCGGCGAGCGTCGTCTGATCCCCGCCTATCGCACGCGTGCGCAGGGCGCCCGCCGCCAGCGCGAGCGGGGTGACATCGACTGGCTCTTCGGACGTCTGCGGTGCCCCGAGTGTGCGCGCGACGTCCAGGTACGCCGCGAGCAAGTCCTCCGCCGCGCGTTTCCACTCCCCGGACACGCCTTGCAGCCCCTTCAACGCCGCCACGGGCTTCTCGCCCTTCGGCAGCGCGCCCGCGGGCAGGGACTTCTCCTTCAAGAAGCGCTGGATCGCCTCCTTCATGCGGCTCTCGGCGTCGAGCAGGAACTGGCCGCTGACGACCACTTCTTCGCCCGGCGCGAGCCCCGACAGCACTTGCACGATGCCGCCGTCGCCGCTCGCGCCCATCTCGACCTTGCGCGGCTCGAAGTGGCCCATGTCGAGCGCCACGAACGCGACCTGCCGCTCTCCGGTGTCGATGATCGCCTCGCGCGGCACCACGATCGCGCGCGACGCGATCTGGACCTCCAGGAACGCCGTCGCGAACATCCCGTGGCGCAGCGTGAGCTCGGGGTTGTCGAGCTCCATGCGCACGAGCGCGGCGCGCGTGATCGGATCGATGCGCGGGTGCACGAGGATCACGCGGCCCTCGAAGCTCTCGCCAGGGCGGCCGTCGACGCGCGCGCTTACCTCTTGGTCGATGCGGACGTGCGCGAGGTCCTTCTCGAAGACACGCGCGTCGAGCCAGAGCTTCGACGTGTCCGCGATGCGCATCACCGTGTCGCCTGCCATCACCGCCGAGCCGGCGTAGACCATCTTCTCGACCAGGAAGCCGTCGGCCGGGCTGGTGAAGGTCACCGTGCGCGGCGCGGTGTCGAGCGCTGCGAGCGCGTCGACCTGGTCTCGCGCGAGGCCGTAGAGCTCGAGCTTGCGCGTCGCAGCGCCGAACAGGGCGTCCGCCTGGTCGCGGCTCGCGAGGACCTCGCGCATCTTGCGCGCGCCGATCAGCTCCTCGATCGCGACCTGCAGCTCTGGACTGTAAAGGTCGAAGAGTGGATCGCCCTTCGAAAGCCGCATGCCCTCGGTGGCCGCGTGCAGGCGGTCGATCCAGCCTTCGAGGCGCAGGTTGACGTCGTGACGCGACGGCTCGGGCTCCGCGAGCACGCCGACGGCGCGGATCGAGCGCGCGAGCGGGGCCTCCCCGACACGAGCGACGCGCAAGCCCATGTTCTGCACGACGCTCGGGTCGATCACGAGCGTCGAACCGGCCGAGACTTCGTCCTCGTACACGGGAACGAGATCCATGCCCATCGGGCTCTTCCCGGGCTGATCCGAGATGTACGGCGGGCTCATCATCGGGTCCCACCAGTACTTGATCTTCCGCTCGCCGCTCATTGTCGGCGCCTGCGCGCCGGAGCCTGCGACCGGCGTGAGCGCCATTCCGCAGATCGGGCACGTGCCCGGGCGATCCTGGATCACCTGCGGGTGCATCCCGCAGGTCCAGAGCTGACCGGCTTCGGCCGGCTCCATTGCCGCAGTTCCGTGCTCAGTGCCGAAGCCGAGCGCCTTGCGGATCCGCTCGCCCGACAGCACGCCCGTTGCGAGACCAACGGCGAACACTACGAGCGACGCGACGACGAGGCGGACGCGCGAGGCACTCGCGCGACTCGATTGGGTATGGATGTTGCTCGCGTTCATGTCACTGCTCCTCGCCAAGGTTCGCGACCGTCTCGAAATCGACTCCCGCGAGCTGCTCCAGCTCCGCGACACGCCGTTCGCGCTCGATGCGCGCTTGTGCGACCATCAAGCGCACGTCGAGCAGCGTGCGCTGGGCTTCGATCAGCTCCAGCAGGTCGGCGCTGCCCGCCGCATACGACTGCTGCGTCGTGCTGGCGAGCAGCCGCGCTGCAGGGAGCACGCTTCCTTGGAACAGCTCGGCCTCGCGCGCGCTGTTGCGCAGCACGATCAGCCCCGCCACGAAGCTCGCCGTACGGTCGAGCCGCGCTTGGCGCTCCATCGCGCGCACTTCGGCGAGCATCGCGCGCGCCTCGGCGATGCCGCCTCGAATCTCGGGCAGCGTGGTCGGCAGCATCACGGCGACGCCGACGACTTGAGAGACGCCGCCGGTGAAGCCCGCAAACGGGTTGACGTTGGGCAAGTACATCAGCCGCGCGAGCTCGAGTGCGTCCTCGCGGCCCTCGATCGTGTTGGCAAGCGCCGCGAGCTCCGGGCTGCTGTCGACGCCGAGTGCGAGCACACGTGCATCGTCGTCGGGCACGCCGCGCGGCTCGGGAAGCTGTTCTCCGACCTCCAGCGGCGCGTACGCGTCGCGCGCGAGCATCCCGTTGAGCATCGCACGTATCGCTCGCGCCTCTGCTCCGGCGTTCAGCACGCGGTTCTCGGCCTCGCGGACCTCGATGTCGGCTTGCAGCAGCTCTCGCTGTGGCCCACCCGACTGCACGCGTGGCGCGGCGGTGCCCGCGACGACGCGCAGGAGTTCGAGGTCAGCGCGCGCGATGCGCAGCCCTTCCTCCGCGAGCGCAAGATCGAGCCAGCCGTCGAGCACGCGCTTCTGCAGCAGGAACTTCGCTTCCCGGAAGCGCTCCCCCGCCGCGCGCGCGTCGGCGAGGGCGACCTCGGCCGCCTTTCGCGTCTTGACCGGCAGCTCGAGGTTCTCCGACCCGTCGAAGCCCAGGTTGACCGTCGTGCGGTCCCAGGCTTTCATCGAGCCGCTGGAGAACATGTAGCTGAACGACGGCATCAGGCTCGTGTTCGGCCAGCCGGCCGCGATCTCGACGCGCTCGAGCGCCGCGCGCCACTCGAAGTAGGCGGCCTCGAGATCGCCGTTGGCGAGGAACGCGCGCTCGAGCACCTCGCGCCAGGTCGGGCGCGCGGTGAGCTCGGGGAGCTCGCGATGCTCGGGAGGTTGCTCGTAGGGCTTGCCTGCGACGTCGGAGCGCTCGCGCTCGTCGTCGTAGCCAGCGGGCGCGAGGACGCAACTCGCGGCGGCGAGCGCGATCGAGCACGCGGCGAGGGCACGTACAGCGGGATTGGGCAGAGAGCGAATGCGGTGACTGAACATGGTCGGACCTCGGGCAGTGGTTGCGCGGACGAGAGAGCGGATCGCCGGAGCGCGGAGCAATGGCGCCGCAGCGGCGCGCGAGCTCGACGCGAGACGAAGACGAAGCGACCTCCGCGGGCGGAAGTTCACCGCCGGCGAGGTCGCCCGTTCGCGCTCTCTAGATGCGCAACACGCGCAACTGCGACAACGTCAGTGGCGGCGGTCGCTCGACCCTCGAGGTCCACCGTGCGATCGAACGCGCGGGTGGCGGGTTCGTGCTCATGGCCGGGAGCAAGGCAGCGACGACGATCGGTGCGACGAACGACGCGTGCACCGTGTCGACACTGGAGAGCTGCGTCTTCGACTTCTGGCAGCCGCAACCATCGTCCGGGCCTTGATCGCCCGGGCTGTCGTCGTGACACCCGCCGCTCGAACCGCCGTGGCAACGTCCGGAGGCCCCGTGGTGTTCACCTGCCGCGACCTGGTGTTGCCCCTCATCGGCCGACCGCGCCATCGTGTCCGGCGACGCGTCCTTACCGCAGCCGAGGTGATTGAAGCCGCAGCAGCACAGCACAGGCCACAGGACGAGCAGCAAGGCTATCGCCGTGCAAGATGCCATCTGCTGCCAAGTGCCACGGAGAATCATGACCTTCAAGTGTGTACGCTAGTGTGGCCTTCGGTTGATCTACGCACTTGGGCGTAATGCCTCCTCGAATTGGGAGCACCCATACCGAGCCGAACGGCCCGAGGCATCTTGAGAGCCAAGGGAGACGGCCCGGACGTCTCGGGAAGTGGCGTCAACTTGCAGACCTCGAAGGCGTTTCAAGTCTCGATCCCGTCACTTTTTAGGTCTTCGTCAGCGGCCTTGTCTGCCACGGTCCCCTCCGGATGAACGTAGGGACTCACGCCCCCGCTCTCGTCGAGCTGATCGCGCACCTTGAGCAAGGTGAACATGCCGCTCATCGTGATGTAGCCGAACGGGCCGCGCGTGCTCACCATTGGCAGGCTGTTCGGCGGGATCGAGTCGTCGATCTCGCCGTCCATGGCCATGCCCATGCCCTCGAACTCGGGCACGACTTCCTCGATCTTGTGATCGAAGAGGCTCGGATCGACACCGATCAGGTTCGGGATGCCGTGGCCCATCTGCGTCATGACGTGGTGCGTCATGTGGCAGTGCAACGCCCAGTCGCCCGGATTGTCCGCGACGAACTCGATCGTGCGCGTGCTGCCGACCGGGACGAGCACGCTGACCTCGGGCCAGCGACCTTGCTCGGGGATCACGCCGCCGTCCGTCTCGGTGACGACGAACGAGTGGCCATGCAAGTGGATTGGATGGTGATCCATCGCGGAGAGGTTCCCGATCCGGATGCGCACGCGCTCACCCGTGCGCGCCACGATCGACTCGGTCGCGGGCGCGATCTTCGCGTTGAACGTAAGGACATTGAAGTCAGCCATCTCGTTGGGGTCGGGACGACGCACGCCTGGCGTCATCTTCCACTCGCTCAAGAGGAACGAGTAGTCACGGTCGGGCGGAGGCGAGTTCGGGTTGCGGGGATGGACGACGAACATGCCCATCATGCCCATGGCCATCTGCGTCATCTCGTCGTGGTGCGAGTGGTACATGTACGTTCCGTGCTGGCGGAGCACGAACTCGTACTTGAACGTGTCGCCGGGCGGAATCGGCCGCTGGGTCAAGCCTCCGACGCCGTCCATGCCGTTCGGGATCAGGAAGCCGTGCCAGTGGACACTGGTCGGCACGTCGAGCCGATTGGTCACGTAGATGCGCACGCGGTCGCCCTCGACGGCTTCGATCGTGGGGCCATGGACGCGGCCGTTGTAGCCCCAGCAGTGCGCCTTCATGCCGGGCGCGAACTCGTGCTCGACGTCCTCGGCGATCAGATGGAAGACCTTCACGCCGTTCACGACGCGATGCGGCAAGGTCACCGAGTTCGGCGTCACGGTTGGCAGGTAGTCCCGCCCGGGAACACCGAGCGGAAACCCTGTACGCAGTGCTTCGGCCGAGACGGTGCTCGCTGGCGCCGCGCGCAACATCGCGGGGAGAGACCCGGCGGCGAACGCGGTCGTCGTGGAGCGAAGGAGGAATGTTCGGCGAGACGTGCTCATGTCAGTGCTGTCCCTTCATCCCTTTGGATCTGGATGCCGCCCGGAGGGTGCTCGGTTCCGCCTCCACGCGAGACTCGCGGAAGCTCCCTGCGAGCAGTTCTTCCAGGTCGATGCGCGCAGTCCATGCGGCCCGCAATGTCTCCACGTAGCCCTGCATCGCTTCGATCTCCTGCTGCCGAGCGACGAACACTCCGAAGGCTCCGATCTGCATCGCGTTGTAGTTGCGCAGTGTCTCGCGGACGAGGCGCTTCGACTTCGGCAACTCCTCTGCTTCGATGAAGCGCAGCTGATCGGCCAAAGCCGCGCTCCTCTCCCGCAGGCGTCGTGCCGCAGATCGCACCCGGACAGCTCCCGCCACGTGCTCCGCGAGAAGCGCCTCGAGAGCAGCGGTCACGGCGGCCTTTCGTGCAGCACCCGAGTCGAACAGCGGAAGGCTGAACCCGAGTGCGGGGCCGAGGCCCCAATCACCGCCGTCGACCTCGCGTTTGGCAACGACTCCCAGCTCTCCTGGATCGAGGACTGCCTCCCATCCGACGAGGCCAAGACGACGAGCCGCCGCGGTGGCCTCGGAGCGCACACCGGCGAGCATGAGGCTAGACTGGATGGCGCGGGACTCGACGTGCTCCAGGTCGAGCCCTCCAGTGGGGTCCTCCGGGAGCGCACCGTCTACTGTCCAGGCCACAGCGCCACCCCAGAGTCCGAGCAATTCGTTGAGGGGTTCGCGAGCTTCCAAGAGGCCAGCTTCGGCGCGAGCAACTGCGAGCTTCGCACGCGCGAGCCCCAGTTCCTCGGAAGTCAGCTCCGGGTCCGTGACGTTCCCGGCGCGGTGGAGCTCGCCCATCAGGTCGACGGACGCCTGCGCTGCGCGGAGCACTTCGCGCTCAACCGCGAGCAGACGCTCCGCGGCACGTACCCCGACGAAGGCCCTCCGGACGTCGTACACGAGCCCCACCATCTCCTCGGCGATGTGGAGCCTCGTCGCCTCGAATTCGGCTTCGGCGACGCGCTTGCGTGCGCCAACGAAGAAGACGTCGAGCAAAGATTCGGCGAGGCCCAGCTCGATCTCGGTTCCACCCCCGAAGAACTTGGCGTTGGCGGCGAGGACGGGGTTCGCCAGTAGTCCGGCTTGGTGCAGCTCCGCTACCCCCACGCCGAGCCGAGCGAACGCGGCGGCGACCTCGCGGTTGTTCAAGAGCGCGATGCGGATCGCCGCCTCCTCTGTCAGCGGCTGGGCGAGGAGCTGGCGCGCTGGTTCAGCAAAGGAGCCGTCCTGGGGCATGTCGGTCGAGGGCTCGAACCCCGTCCGCTCTCGCGTGAGCGCGGCGATGTTCGCAGCGGCCGACTCGCGCTCCTCGCCCACGGAAGCGCAACCCCATGCGCCCGTCGCCAGAAGCAGACTCAGGATGAGCCGGGTGCTCATTCCTTGTGACCTCCGTGGGCCGGCATCATCTCTGGAGCGGCCTCGGTTGCCGGAACGGCCTGGGGATTCGCAGGTCCACTGAGAACCGAAGGCCGGTCGGGCCTAGGCGACTCCGCGGCTTGCAGCGAGGCGGGATGAGTGTTCGCTACCTCGGGCATCGCGGGGACTCCGACGCATGCCGGCGCGAGCGCGATGCAGACGATGCACCTCCACTCTCGCGCCGACGTGTGAGTGGAAACGGTCAAGGCTTCTTGCCCTCACCCTGCCCCTGTTTGGCCGCTTGCTCCTTCTCCTCTTTCGCGCGGATCTCCTTGGCCTTCGCCAGGACCTTGGCCGGATCCTTCGCGACCCCCTCGAGGAGCTTCGCCGACGAGAGCCGGACGATCGTGCCCTCGATCACGACGAAGGTGTTCTTGGCGACAGCATCGCCCGTGACGGGGCAGGTCTTGTTGTCGAGATCGACGAGCTTCGGGTCGTTCAGCTTCGCCAAGACGACCTGCGAATTCTCCTGTGCAGCGCGAACGTTCTCCTTGCCCCGCACGAAAAACTCGAAGCCCTGCAAGACGACTGTGGGGGAATCCTTGGTGATCTCCCCGCCGGTCACGGGGCAGACCTTGTTCGCGACCTTCTTGTCGGACGGGAACGCAGTGCGGTAGGCGGTGGGAACATCGGCGAGGATGTCCTTCACGCAGCCCTTGCAGCAGACGTAGATGCGCCCCTTGTCGGTCTCCGCGAAGAGCTTGGTCGATACCGGCTTGCCCATGATCGGGCAGGAGGCGTTGGGGTAGATCGGTGTGCTCGCCGTCGGCGCCGGCTGAGAGGCGGGAGCAGACGGCTTATCCTGCCCCACGGGTACGAGCAGGAGGACGAGGGTGAGGATTGTCTGGATCGTCATGGAAACTCCGTACGTCAAACGATGTCGTGCGGGAGAGGAATGGTCAAGAGTTGTGGACGGTGAGTTGAGCAGATCACGCGGCGATGACCTTGATGCCGTCCTTGAAGCGCA
>JAKLKU010000010.1 GCA_023150475.1 Planctomycetota bacterium | reverse complement strand
GCCAGACAAAGACCGCCACAACCCGTTTTGGTTTCAGCCGCGCCCGAATTTTCGGCGCAACGACGCGGGGCAGTATCCTTGGCGAGCGCGATGTCAACGCGCCGAACAGGGGAGTCGCGCGCCGCCGAAGTGGGCAGTCCGGCACACGTTCCGACGCATGCTCCGACGGCTTGCGCATCGCGCGTCGAAGGTCGCGACTGCTAGACTCCGCGGACTTTTCGAACGAGGTCCCATGTTCCGACGCATCCTGGTCGCCAACCGAGGCGAGATCGCGCTGCGCGTGATCCGCACCTGCCGTGAAATGGGCATCCAACCGGTCGCCGTCTTCAGCGACGTCGATCGCAAGGCGCTGCACACTCGCATGGCCTACAACGCCGTGCCGCTCGGCGGCGCGTTGCCGCGCGAGAGCTACCTCGACATGGACAAGGTGATCGCGGCCGCGAAAGCCACCGGCTCGGAAGCGATCCACCCGGGCTACGGCTTCCTGTCCGAGAACGCCGAGTTCGCCGAACGGGTGACCAAAGAGGGCCTGGTCTGGATCGGGCCGCCGCCCGCGGCGATCCGCGGCATGGGCGACAAGATCACGAGCCGGCGCAACATGAAGCGCGCGAACGTGCCGGTCGTGCCCGGGCTCACCGATCCGGTCGCCGACGCGGCCGAGGCGGTCGCCGCGGCAGACAAGATCGGCTACCCGATCATGCTGAAGGCCGCTGCAGGCGGCGGCGGCAAGGGCATGCGCATCGTGCGGTCGAAGCAAGACATGCCGAGCGCGTTCCGCACGGCGTCGGGTGAAGCGCTTTCGTCGTTCCGCGACGGGTCGATGTACATGGAGCGCTACCTCGACGAGCCGCGGCACATCGAGATCCAAGTGCTCTTCGACAAGCACGGCAACGGCGTGCACTTCGGCGAGCGCGAATGCTCGATCCAGCGCCGCCACCAGAAGCTGATCGAAGAAGCGCCGTCGCCGGTGATCACGCCCGAGCTGCGCAAGAAGATGGGCGAGATCGCGCTCGCCGCGGGCCGCGCGGTGGGCTACCAGAACGCGGGCACGGTCGAGTTCCTCTATTCGAAGGGCGAAGTGTTCTTCCTCGAGATGAACACGCGCCTGCAGGTCGAGCACCCGGTGACCGAGATGGTCTACGGCGTCGACCTCGTGCGCGAGCAGTTGCGCATCGCGTGGGGCGAGAAGCTCGGTTACGACCAAGCGGCGATCCAGCCGCGCGGTTGGGCCTTCGAAGTGCGCATCAACGCGGAGGACCCGTTCAACAACTTCGTGCCGTCGATCGGCACGATCTCGAACCTGCGCGCGCCGGGTGGACCGTGGGTGCGCCTCGACGCGGCGCTCTACCGCGGCATGGAAGTCAGCCTCAACTACGATCCGATGCTCGCGAAGTTGATCGTGTGGGGGCCGGATCGGCTGAGCGCGATCCAACGCATGCGGCGCGCGCTCGAAGAGCTCAACGTCGGCGGCGTGCGCACCGGCGCGCCCGCGGCGTTGCGCGTGCTCGAGGACGAGCGTTTCCAACGCGGCGAGTTCGACACTGGCTTCCTCTCGACCCTCGACTTGTCGAAGCCGTCGGAAGGCGAGGACCTGATCGTCGCGGCAGCCGCGGCGATCCACCGCCATTTGCTCGCGCGGCGCAAGGCGCTCGGCACGTCCGCGGCGAGCCGCACGGCGTGGTCCGCGCGCAGCAGGCTGCGGCATTCGCAGTATCCGCCGCATCGCGGCGAAGTCGCCCGCGCCAAGGAGCCGCAACCGTGAAGTACTACATCAGCGTCAACGGCAAGGAGCACTTGGTCGACGTCGTCGAGCGGCTCGGCGAACTGACGGTCTCGGTCGACGGCGCCCCGATGGAACTCGACTACCAGGAAGTCGACAACCTCGGCCAAGTCGCGGTGCTGTGCGGCGGCAAGAGCTTCGGTCTCTCGATCGAAGGCGACGAGCACAAGCTGTCGGCGACGATCGCGGGCCACCTCTATGCGTGCGAGATCGAAGACGAACGCGAACGCGCCGCGCACGCCGCCGAGCGCGCGCAGGCGAAGGGCGGCGGGCTCGTCAAGGCCGTGATGCCCGGCATCGTCGTCAAGTTGCTCGTCAAGGAAGGCGACACGGTCGCGAAGGACCAGCCGCTCCTGATCCTCGAAGCGATGAAGATGCAGAACGAGATCACGGCGCCTTCCGAAGGCGTCGTGAAACAGCTCTTCATCAAGGAGCGCGAAGCGGTCGGCGGCGGCGCGAAGCTCGTGTTGCTCGCGTCCGCGACGTGAGCGACGCCGCGGAGCCCGTCGTGCGCGCCACGGCGGACCCCGCAGCCGCGGCGCTCGACGTCGCGCCCGAGCGCTCCATCGACAGCGCGCCCGACAGCGGGCCCGGCGGCTCGCCCGACGGCTCGATCGACAGCGCGCTCGACATCGCGCCCGACAGCTCAATCGGCGGCGCGCCCGGCGGCGCGATCGAGAGCTCGATCGACTGCGCGCTCGACGTCGCGATCGTCGGCGCGGGCAGCACCGGTCTCGCGCTGGCCCTCGCGCTCGGCGCCGGTCGGGATCCGCAGCGGCGCGTGCGCATCTTCGAGCGTGCGCCGAAGCTCGACGCGCTCGGGGCCGGTCTGACGCTGTGGTCGAACGCGCTGCACGTCCTGCGGCGGCTCGGTGTCGAAGACGAGCTCGTCGCACGCGCGAACCCGCTCGTCCGCGGCGAGACGCGGCGGATCGACGGACGGGTACTCGTCGGGTTCGACTTCGCGCCGCTCGCGCGCGAGCTCGACGCTCCGTGCATCGCGCTGCAGCGCGCCGTGCTGCAGGACGAACTCGCCCGCAAGTTGCCGCCGGGCGTGCTGGAACTCGGCCGCGAGCTCGTCGAGGTCCGCGAGGACGCCGCCGGCGTCGAGCTGCGCTTCGCGAACGGTTCGACGACGCGCGCAAGCGTCGTCATCGGGGCGGACGGCGTGCGCTCCGCCGTGCGAGCCGCGCTCGGCGGCGAGCAGCCCGGTCACTCGGGCTACGTCGCGTATCGCGCGATCGTCGAGGCTCCGAACGAGCTCGTGCCTCCGGGGCTCGCGTTCGAAGCGTGGGGACCGGCCAAGCGCTTCGGCGCGCTGCGCGTCGATCGAGAACGGCTCTACTGGTTCGCGACGCTGAACGCCGCCGAGCACTCGACCGACGAGCGCCGCGCCGAGACGTTGCTCGAGCATTTCGGCGCGTGGCACGCGCCGATCCGCGAGCTCGTCCTCCGCACGCCGCGAGCGGCGATCCTGCGTCACCCGGTGATCGAGCTCGCGCGCCCGGCGAGGCTCGTCC
The DNA here is from genome assembly GCA_023150475.1 of Planctomycetota bacterium. Taxonomy (GTDB): domain Bacteria; phylum Planctomycetota; class UBA1135; order UBA1135; genus JACRIN01. Next base: position 195,977 of record JAKLKU010000010.1, on the reverse strand, counting down.
GCGGGCGCATCGCGCTCGCCGGCGACGCTGCGCACGCGATGACGCCGAATCTCGGGCAAGGCGCGTGCGTCGGACTCGAGGACGCCTGGGTGCTCGGCCGTGCGATCGCACGCTTCGGACCGACGCCGCAGGCGCTCGAACGGTACGCCTCCGTGCGCCGCGCCCGCATCGACCGTGTCGCACGTGATTCGCGCCGCGCCGGCCGGTGGGGCCAGATCGAAGCGCCGTTCCTGCGCGCTTTGCGCGATGCGGCGATGGCGTCGCTCGCGAGGCCGCTGCTGACGCGGCTCGTGCGCACGACGGTCGCCGCAGGGATCGCGAGCCTCGACGCGTTAGATTGAGCGCCATGAACGACTCGGTCGCCGCGGAAACGCTCGTTCACGTCTTCCATGCCGGCGTCGAGCACGAGCTCGTGCGCGCGACGACCGCGACGCTCTCGCGTTTCGGCGGTCCGCTCGAACTGCCCGTCACCGGCGCGACGTTCGGGCCGCGAAGGCTGCACGCGATCGCCCACGTCTCCGGCGCGCAAGTGCCGACGTTGCTCGGCGCGCGCGCGTCGCTCGAGCTCGACCTCGCGTTCGGACTGTGCTTCGACGACTGTCGGCTCGAGTACGAGCACGACGCCGACCGATTGCGCGTCCTGTCGATCACGCCGCCGACCTCGAGCGACGATTGGCCGTACGCCGACTATCCCGCGCTGCTCCCGTTCGCGCCGCTCGAGCTCGCGAGCTCGTCTCGCCGCGAGTGGCGCGAGTTCGCGACGCGTCATGGGCTCGGGCCCGACGGTCCGGCGCTCGAGCCTCCGGCCGAGCTCGTCGTGGTCGTTCCGCCGCCGATGACGCTCGGAGTGAGCCTGTGGGGCCGCATGGGCGACCTCGAAGGCGTGCGCGTCGTCTTCGAGTGCGCGCTCGAGCCTCGCCGCGTGCGCGCCTACACGGTCGCGACGTGAGCCTCACGGCTCGCCGAGCACCCGATCGCCGAGCGCCCGATCGCCGAGCACCCGATCGCCGAGCACCCGATCGCCGAGCGCCCGACGGACGACGCCGGAGCCGCGCGGTATGCTGCGCCGCGCCATGAAGCAACCGTACGCCTTCGCCCTCGTCGCTGCGTCGAGCTTGCTCGCCGCGTCGCTCCTCGTCCCGCTCGCGTGTCGTTCGACGGCCGCCGACCCTGCGTTGCAGCAGGAGGCCCAGGCGTACCTCGACGGCTACAACGCGCGCTACCGCGAGCTCGTCACCGCGTCGTCGGAAGCGCAGTGGCTCGCGCAGACGCACATCGTCGAAGGCGACGACTCGAACGACCGGCGCGTGCAGGCGGCCGACGAAGCGCTGACCGCGTTCACCGGCTCGACCGCGAACATCGAGGCGGCGCGCAAGTATCTCGCGCACGCCGACGCGCTGACCGACCTGCAAGTGCGCCAGTTGCGCGCGGTGCTCTTCAAGGCGGGCGGCAACCCGGCGACCGTCGCGGACGTCGTCAAGCAGCGCATCGAAGCGGAAACGAAGCAGACCAAGGCGCTCTACGGCTTCGAGTTCACGCTCGACGGCCAGCCGCTCTCGCCGAACGACATCGACGACGGTCTGCGCAAGGAGCAGGACCTCGCGAAGCGGCAGAAACTCTGGGAGGCGTCCAAGGAAGTCGGCAAGGTCCTGCGGCCCGGCCTGATCGAGTTGCAGCGTCTGCGCAACGCGTGCGTCCGGCCGCTCGGCTACCACGACTTCTTCTCGTACATGGCGAGCGAGTACGGCATGACCACCGACGAGCTCGCCGCGACGATCGAGTCGATCAACCGCGACTTGCGGCCGCTCTTCCGCGAACTGCACACGTGGGCGCGTCACGAGCTCGCGAAACGCTACGGCCAGCCGGTGCCCGACCTGATCCCGGCGCATTGGCTGCCGAACCGTTGGGGCCAGCAGTGGGACGCGCTCGTCGACGTGCCGGGCTTCGACCTCGACGCGCCGCTCGCCTCGCGCGGCAAGGAGTGGTGCCTCGAGCAGGCCGAGCGGTTCTACGTCAGCCTCGGTTTCCCGAAGCTGCCGCAGAGCTTCTGGGAGAAGTCGTCGCTCTATCCGGTCGCGCTCGACGCAGGCTTCAAGAAGAACACCCACGCGAGCGCCTGGCACATCGACCTCGCCGACGACGTACGTTCGCTGATGAGCGTCGAGCCGAACACCGAGTGGTACGAGACGACGCACCACGAGCTCGGCCACGTCTACTACTACGTCTCGTACTCGACTCCCGCGGTGCCGCCGCTCTTGCGCGAAGGCGCGAACCGCGCGTACCACGAAGCCGTCGGGTCCTTGATGGGGCTCGCCGCGCAACAGCCGCGCTTCGTGCAAGCGGTCGGGCTCGAGATGCAGGGGCCGAAGCCCGACAAGACGCAGTTGCTGCTCAAGGAAGCGCTCAACTACGTCGTGTTCATCCCGTGGTCGACCGGGACGATGTTCGCGTTCGAGAAGGAGCTCTATCACGACGAGCTCCCGAGCTCGCAGTGGAACCGACGTTGGTGGGAGCTCGCCGCGAAGTACCAAGGCATCGCGCCGCCGACGCCGCGCGGCGAGGAGTACTGCGACGCCGCGACCAAGACGCACATCAACGACGACCCGGCCGGGTACTACGACTACGCGCTGTCGTTCGTGCTGCTCTTCCAGCTCCACGACCACATCGCGCGCGAGATCCTGCACGAGGATCCGCACGACACGAACTACTACGGCCGCAAGGAAGTCGGCGACTTCCTCCGTTCGATCCTCGCGCCGGGCGCGAGCGTCGACTGGAAGGAGCTCCTGCGCGAGAAGACCGGCAGCGACATGAGCGCCAAGGCGATGGTGCGCTACTTCGAGCCGCTGATGGGCTGGCTGAAGGAGCAGAACCGCGGCCGCAAGGCGACGCTCGCCGAGCTCTGAGCCTGACTCCGCGCGCCCGCGGCCGCTCCGTGCGCGCTCGCCGCCCGCGTCCAGGGCACGCGCGGCGGTCGATCCGGGCCGCGTGCTTCCAAACACCGACGCGCCGCCACCGCTCCGTTCGCTTCGGTGAACGCGGCACTCTGGTGATCGCGTCAGGGGCGCGCCGCGGCGGCCATTACGGAAACGCTTCGGCGCGCGGCAGCGGGCCCGAGAAGTGCAGGACTTCGAAGAGCTCTTCGCCGCCGCGCGCGACGACGAGCTTGGCGAGCGGCACGTCGTCCTCGATCACGAGTTGGATCCACTCCGGCGGTCGCGGGGAGACCGGCTCGAGCGCGGCGAGCAGGGCGTGCGCGAACTCTTGCTTCGCGACCTTGAACGGGAAACAGCCGGGGAACGCCGGATCGAAACACGCGACGCCGACCTTGGGGTTCGCCGCGTCGTGGTGGTCGACGAGCTCGAGCACCCGCGCGCCGGCGAGCGTGCGCGCGGACGCCAGGCGCCCCTTCGGCAGCGAGAACGCACGTTCGACCGCCGCGTCGCGCGCGGGAGCGAGTTCGCGGGCTTCGATCGTCTTCGCGGGCCGCGGCAAGCTCGCGAGCGCACTCCACGGCAAGCGCGACACGCTGGTCGGGTACTCGACGGCCATGCCGACGCGGCGATAGAGCGCGATCGCGGCGTGGTTCGTGCTCTTCACGTTGAGTCGCCAGCGCGTGCAGCCCGCGGCGCGGAACGTGCTCGCGAGCTCGCGCATCAGCGCGCGCCCGACACCGGCACGCCGGGCCGCCGGATCCGCGACGACGTGACGGACGTAGCCGTCGGTGCCGAAGACCTCGTACCACGCGTACCCGACCGCGACGCCGCCGCGTTCGAGGAAGAACGACGTCGGCTGCATGACGCTCCGCCAACGTTCGAAGTGCGGCGGCGCTTCGGGCACTTCGAGCTCCGCGAAGAAGCGCGCGAAGAGCGGATGGTCCGCATCGCTGGCGGCGCGGCGCACGAGGTCCGAGGGCATCGGCAGAGCGTAAGCCTCCGATCAGCGCCGCGGAAAGAGTGTGGCGGCCCCCGCGCGGGCGGCGCTAGGCTCCCTCGCGCCCTTCGGGCCCCCGCGCCGGTTGCCGACCGGCCCCCGAAGCGCTCGAGGACCCCTTTCACGTCCCATGAGCCAATCCACGACGCCCGCGCAAGGCCACGAAGGTCCGACGCTGCTCGGACACCCGGCCGGCCTCTTCGTCCTCTTCTTCGCCGAGCTGTGGGAGCGCTTCTGCTACTACGGCATGCGCGCTCTGCTCGCGCTCTACATCGCGCAGGCGTTCTTCTCCGAGCTCGATCCCGAGTCGGCGCAGAGCTCGGCGTCGGCGAGCTACGGCGGCTTCACCGCGATGGTGTACGCGCTCGGGATCTTCGGCGGCTCGGTCGCCGACCGGATCCTCGGCTATCGACGGACGATCGTGCTCGGCGGGCTCTTCATCGCGGCGGGCGAGTTCTTCCTGATGGTGCCGAAGGGCGCGCACTTCGGCTTCGAGCAGAAGGAGATCTTCTTCTTCGGTCTCGCGTTGCTGATCGTCGGCAACGGGCTCTTCAAGCCGAACATCTCCTCGCTCGTCGGCAAGCTCTACAAGCAGGGCGATCCGCGGCGCGACGGCGGTTTCACGATCTTCTACATGGGCATCAACATCGGCGCCGCGATCGCGCCGGTCGCGTGCCAAGCGTTCGCCGCGTACATGGGCACCGACGGCAAGCCCGACTACCGCTACGGCTTCGCGCTCGCCGGCGCCGGCATGTTGCTCGGCCTCGTGTGCTTCTGGGCCTTCATCCGCGTCCTCGGCGACCAGGGTTTGCCGCCGAAGGGCAAGGAAGGCTTCGGCCCGATCCTGATGGTGATCCTCGGCGGCATCATCGTCGCGCCGGGCGTCTATGCGCTGCTCAGCCTGAAGGAAGACGCCGTCGGCTACATCCTCTACGCGTGCTTCGCCGCGATCGCGGTGTTCCTGATCAGCGTCGGACTGAAGGAAGAGAAGGCGCAACGCGAGCGCTTGTACGTGCTCGTGCTGCTGCTCTTCCTGAACTGCGTGTTCTGGATCGGCTTCGAGCAGGCCGGCAACTCGCTCAACTTCTTCGCCGAGAAGCAGCTCGAACCGTTCCGCGTCGGCGCATGGGCGATGCCCGGACCATGGTGGCAGTCGGTCAACGCTGTCTTGATCGTGCTCTTCGGACCGATCTTCTCGTGGCTCTGGGTCGCGCTCGACAAGAAGAACCTGAACCCGTCGATCCCGGCGAAGTTCGGCCTCGGTTTCTGCGGCATGGGCCTCGGCTTCCTGGTGATCAACCAAGGCATCGGCTCGGCGTCGGCGGCCGGCCTGGTGATGTGGTACTTCCTGCTCGGCCTCTACGTCGTGCACACGCTCGGCGAACTCTGCCTCTCGCCGGTCGGCCTCTCGATGGTGACGAAACTCGCGCCGGCGCGCATGACCGGCATGGTGATGGGCGCGTGGTTCATCTCGATCGCGACCGGCAACTTCATCGCGGGCAAGGTCTCGAGCTGGGCCGCGGAAGAAGCTGGCAAGGCCGCGGACGCGCTCGGCAAAGTGCAGGCCTACGGCCACGTCTTCCAGTACATGATCTACCTCGGCCTCGGCGTCGGCATCGGCGTGATCCTGCTCTCGCGCGTGATGAACAAGTGGATGCACGGAGTGAAGTGAGATGAGCTCGAACTACGCGGCCCACGTCGCCGAGCGGCGGCGCACGACCGAAGCGGCGCTCGCCGCGGAAGGCTTCGATGCGCTCGTGATCTCGAGCGGCACGCCGTTCACGTACTACTCCGACGACCAGGACGCGCCGTTCAAACGGACGCCGCACTTCGCGCACTGGGTGCCTCTTGCGGGTCCGGAGCACTTGCTCCACGTCGCTTCGGCCAAGCGCCCGAAGCTCGTGCGCGTCGCGCCCGAGGACTACTGGTACGAGCAGGCGCCGCTCGGCGATCCGTTCTGGAAGCGCGAGTACGACTTCGTCGAGGTCGGCGACGCGGCGAAGGCGTGGAAGGAGCTCTCGCTCACGCCGCGCACGGCCTACGTCGGCGACCAACCCGACGCAGCGAAGGCGGCGGGGTTCGCGCCGAACGCGATCAACCCGCCGAAGCTCGTCGCCCGGCTCGACTGGGAGCGCGCGTACAAGTCGGCGTACGAAGTCGAGTGCCTCTCGAAGGCGACCGAACGCGCCGCGAAAGGGCACCAAGCCGCACGCGCGGCGTTCGAACGGGGCGCGAGCGAGCTCGAGATCCACCAGCTCTACCTCGAGCAGACCGGGTGCCTCGAGCGCGAACTCCCGTACGAGTCGATCGTCGCGCTCGACGAGAAGGGCGCGACGCTGCACTACCAGTCGAAGCGCGCGAAGAAGGACGGTCGCGTGCTCCTGATCGACGTCGGCGCGCCCCACGCGGGCTACGGCTCGGACATCACGCGCACGTGGACCACCGCGGCCGCCGATGCGACGTTTCGCGACCTGCAGTGCGGCGTCGACGCGCTCGAGCAGCGACTGTGCGCGATGGTGAAGCCCGGCATCCCGTACCTCGACATCCACGTCGCGGCGCACCGCGAGATCGCGAACCTGCTCGCGCAACTCGGCGTCTTCAAGGTGAGCGGCGCGGAGGCGTTCGAGCGTGGGCTCACGCGGCCGTTCTTCCCGCACGGCGTCGGCCACTTCCTCGGCATCCAAGTGCACGACGTCGGCGGCCGGCAAGCGGAACCGAGCGGTGGCACGAAAGCGCCGCCCGCTGCGTACCCGTACCTGCGCACCACGCGGCAAGTCGAAGACCGCCAGGTCTTCACGATCGAGCCCGGCGTCTACTTCATTCCGATGCTGCTGCGCGAGCACCGCACCGGTGCGAACGCGGCGGCGTTCGATTGGGCGCTGATCGACCGCCTGACGCCGTGCGGCGGCGTGCGCATCGAGGACAACGTGCACGTCACGCCGTCGGGCCACCAGAACCTGACGCGGCCGCACGTCTAGCGAGCCAGCCGCGATGCAGCCTTGGATCGCGAAGCTCCGCGACTTCGTCGAGATCCCGTCGGTGACGGGCGCGGAGAATCACTACGCCGACGCGCTCGCTCGCGAGCTCTCGTCGCGAGGCTGCGCGGTCGAGCGCCAAGTCGTCGCGGAGGGCCGTTTCAACGTGCTCGCGCGCCGCGGCGTGCCGCGGGTGATCTTCTGCACGCACCTCGACACGGTGCCGCCGTACTTCGGCTCGCGCGAGGACGCGGAGTTCGTGCACGGCCGCGGTTCGTGCGACGCGAAAGGGCCAGCGGTCGCGATGCTCGCGGCGGCGGAAGCGCTGGTGCGCGACGGCGAGGACCGCATCGGCTTCCTCTTCACCGTCGGCGAAGAGACCGACAGCGCCGGCGCGGCGCTCGCGAACGCGCGGCTCGCCGAGCCCTGGCAACCCGCGTACACGATCGTCGGCGAACCGACCGAGAATCGTTTCGTCGGCGCGCACAAAGGCGTGTTCAAAGCCAAGCTCGTCGCGTCGGGCGTCGCGGGGCACTCGTCGCAGAACGTCGGGCCGAGCGCCGTCCACGAGCTCGTGCACGTGCTCGAGAAGTTGCTCGCGGGCTCGTACGGCTCACACCCGTTGCTCGGGCCGGGCACGCTCAACGTCGGCACCGTGCAGGGCGGCGTCGCGGCGAACGTCGTCGCCGATCGCGCGGAGGCGAGCCTGCTGCTGCGCGCCGTCGAGCCGCCGGAAGTCACCGAGAGCCGCATCCGTGCGTGTTTGGGCGCGCACGTCGCGCTCGAGCTCGTGATGAAGAACTACGGGCCGACCGAGTTCTGCGTGCCGGAAGGCGAGACGCCGATCCCGGTCGCGTTCGGCACCGACGCGCCGCACCTGAAGCGGTGGGGGACGCCGCTGCTCTACGGACCGGGGCGCATCCTCGACGCGCACACCGATCACGAGCGCGTGTCGAAGCGCTCGCTCGAACTCGCCGCGGCGACCTATGCGAAGACCGCGCGCGACTTGCTCGCGCGGTTGGATGCGACTCCCGACGCGAGGCCGAACGGGTCATGAACGAGCGCTTCACCGGCGAGAAGCTGCTCGATGCGCTCGAGCGCGGCGAAGTGCGCGCGGCGGAGCGCGACGAACACGGCGTCTGGCGCGCGAACGCGTGGGTGAAGGAAGAGCTGCTCGCGATCTTCCGCGGCTCGCCGCTCGTCGAGCACGGCTCGCTGCGCGACGTCTTCCCGTTCGTCGACAAAGCGAGCTTCCCCGTGCAGCGTTTCGATCTCGAGCGCGGCGTGCGGCTCGTGCCCGGCGGCTCGGCGGTGCGCCGCGGCGCGTTCGTCGCGAAAGGCGTCGTGTGCATGCCGCCGATGTACGTCAACGTCGGCGCGTACGTCGACGAAGGCACGCTGATCGACAGCCACGCGTTGGTCGGCTCGTGCGCGCAGATCGGCAAACGCGTGCACGTCTCCGCGGCGGCGCAGATCGGCGGCGTGCTCGAGCCCGCGAACGCGCGGCCGGTGATCCTCGAGGACGACGTGTTCGTCGGCGGCAACACGGGCGTGTACGAAGGCGTGCTCGTCCGCTCGGGCGCGGTGCTCGCGGCGGGGACCGTGCTGACGTCGGGCACGGTGCTCTACGACTTGGTCCACGAGCGTGAACTCCGCGGCTCGCGCGAAGCACCGTTGGAAGTCCCGCCGCGCGCCGTGGTCGTGCCGGGTTCGCGGCCGGCCACGTCGGAGTTCGCGCGCCGCGCCGGCTTGCACGTCGCCTGCGCGCTGATCGTCAAGTACCGCGACGAGCGCACCGACCGCGCGACCGCGCTCGAAGCGGCCTTGCGCGGCGAGTGAACGATTCGCCGACGGCGCGGGGCCGAGCGGACGATTCCGGACTCGCCGGCGGAGCGCGCGCCGGAGTACGTCTCCCGGCATAAGATTGGAGGCATGAAGCGCCTCCTCCAGCAGCTCGGAACCGCCGCCGCCTTACTGGTGCTCGCCGCGCCGGCGGCCTTCGCGACTTGGTCGATCGTCGTCGTCGACACGAAGACCGGCGAAGTGGGCGTCGCGTGCGCGACGTGTCTCTCCGGCACGCTCGAACAGCACGTGCCGCTGATCCAACCCGGCTATGGCGCCGCGGCCGCGCAGTCGATGATCGACGCGACCGCGAAGAACCGCAAAGTGATCTGGAACGGCTTCCTCGCGGGCTCGACGCCGCGCGAGATCCTCGGGCTGATCGCCGCGAGCGATGCGAGCTTCCAATCGCGGCAGTTCGGCATCGTCGACCGCGACCACACGCCGGAGACGTTCACCGGCTCGCTCGCCGGTCTCGCGGCGGGCGGCGTGCGCGGCCAGGTCGGCTCGCTGAAGTACGCGATCCAGGGCAACGTCTTGACGTGCTCGCAAGTGTGGCTCGACGCCGAACAGGCGCTGCTCAACACGAACGGCGATCTCTCGCAGAAACTGATGGCCGCGATGCAAGCGGCGAAAGCGCAGGGCGGCGACGGCCGCTGCTCGTGCGCGCCACAGAACCCGACGGGCTGCGGTTGCGTCACGAGCGGCCAGAAGAAGAGCGCGCACGTCGCGTTCATCATCGTGGCGCGCGAAGGCGATCCGCTCGGCGTCTGCACCGGCGCGGCGGGTTGCGCGAACGGCGGGTATTGGCTCGACCTCGAGATCCCCGGTGTCCCGTCCAATCCGGTCGACCCCGTCGACTCGCTGCAAGTCGCCTACGACGCGTGGCGCGCGGGTCTCGTGGGCATTCCCGACCAACTGGAGTCCGTCTTGTACCTCGGCGCGCCGACGATGATGGCGGACGGCAAGTCGAAGACGTGGGTGGTGCTCGAGCTGAAGGACGTCGACGGCCAACCGATCGGTCACGGCGGCAGCCTGATCCAGATCGTCCCGCAGAGCGGCGCTCCGCTCGTCACTCCGCAGAACCTCGTCGACAATGGCGACGGCACGTACGCGTTCGACTTCGTCGCGGGCACGAACGTCGGCATCGATCACTGGAAGATCGTCGTCACCGAGGGCTTCCAGGACATCACGATCGTGCCCGATCTGATGCTCGAGCTCGTCGCGCCGACGAGCCTGCACTGCGGCTATCCGTGGGTGAGCGCGTCGGGCGGCGCACCGGTGCCGTTCACGCTCGACCTCGGATCGAGCTTCGCCGGCGGCGACTATTGGCTCGTCGGCAGCATGACCGGCACCAGTCCGGGCACGCCGTTCTCCGGCCTCGTGTTGCCGCTCAACTTCGACCCGTTCTTCCGCCGCACGCTGCGCCACCCGAACGAAGGCGCGCTGCAGAACACGCAAGGCAAGCTCGACATCGACGGCCGCGCGGTCGCGGGCTTCCTCGCGAATCCAGGCACGCTCGCGCCATTCGTCGGGCACCGGCTCGACTTCGCCGCCGCGATCTCCACGCCGGCGCCGGCCGTGACGGTCGCGGCGGGTTTCGACGTGTTGCCCTAGCGGAGAGCTCCGATGCGCACCCTGCGCCGTTTCGTGTCCCTCGTCGCGCTCTGCGCCCTCGCGGCGCCGGCGCTCGCCACGTGGTCGATCGTCGTCGTCAACACGCGCACCGGCGAGGTCGGCGTCGCCGGCGCAACGTGCTTGCTCGGTGACCTGGAGCGCATCCTGCCGGTCGTCGTGCCCGGCGTCGGCGGGGGTTGCGCGCAGTCGATGGTCGACGTCTCCGCACAGAATCGCCTCGTGATCTACGACGGCTTGCTCGGCGGTTTCGCGCCCGCGGACATCCTCGCCGCGCTCGCCGCCACGGATCCGCAGCACCAGAAGCGTCAGTACGGCATCGTCAACCTGCTCGACACGCCGGTGACGTTCACGGGCAACGGCGCGGGCAAGGCGAAACCCAGCCGCTCGGGCACCGTCGGCGAGTACCGCTACGCGATGCAAGGCAACGTGCTCACGGGCGACGAAGTGATCGAAGCGGCCGAAATCGTCTTCCTGTCGACGCCGGGCGATCTCTCCGAGCGGCTGCTCGCCGCGATGCTGGCCGCGCGCGCGTGGGGCGGCGACGGCCGTTGCTCCTGCAACTTCAGCCATCCGACGCAATGCGGTGCGCCGCCGCCCGACTTCGACAAGTCCGCGCACTCGGGCTTCCTGATCGTCGCGCGCATCGGCGACGGCGTCGGCACGTGCACGCAGCAGCAGGGCTGCGCGACGGCGACCTACTACCTCGACCTCAACGAGCCGGGCGGGCTCTTCGAGGCCGACCCGATCCGCCAACTCGACGGTTACTACCGCACGTGGCGCGCGTCGATGCAGGGGCTCGTCGACCAGGTGCATTCGCGTGTGGAGCCGTCGAAGACGACGCTTGTCGCGAATGGCGAGGATGCGCTCATCGTGCGACTCTCGGTCGGCGACATCGAGCGCCGGCGCATCTCGCACGGCGGTCACACGGTGCGCATCGAACCGTTGAACACGCCGAGTCCGGTGACGAGCCCCGGCGCGCTCGTCGATCACGGCGACGGCACCTACTCGTTCCCGGTCAAGGCGGGCACGAGCGCGGGCTCCGATACCTGGCGCGTCATCGTCACCGAGAACCAGAAGGACGTCGTGCTCCTGCCGGACGTCGCCGTGACGGTCTCGGCGCCGACGGCTCCCACGCGTTGACGCGCCGGTGCCGCGCGCGTCGTCGCGGCGTTACGCGCCGTGGAACCGCCCGCGGTGCTCAGCCATCGTCTGGAGCAGCATCGCGGGCTGGACGCGGGCGGCGAGCGCAGGTCGGCAAGCGCGCGGATGCAGCGTGCGGTACTCGCTCGAGCTGTGCGGAAGAGCACTGTGCGGCGGGCGGCCACTGCCGTTTCTTGCGCCTGTTTCGTGCGAAGCGCGGGATGACTGGGCGATGGCGCGAAACTTCGCGCAGCATCGAGCGCGTTCATGCGTTGGCAGGCACGCAAGGGGCAATCCCCGACGCCCGATCCTTTGGATCGGCGAGCCTTGTGAGTTCGATCGATTCGTTAGCGGTCGTGACCGGCACCCTCTTTGATCGGCGCAGCGCGTGCGCAAGCGGCATCCGCAAGGCGTCAGGTCGAGAGGGAGTCGTTCGTGAGGGAGTCATGAGACTGATCGATGTGGAGATCGTCACGTCGCCACTGGTCCTAGCGTTCGACGTAGTCGTGGCCGGCGTCGCCTGCAAGACGGCGGTCGAACTCACGGATCTCGCGTTGCGGTACAAGGCACGTGGAATCGTCGTGGGCGCCAGCGCTCTGCGGAGCGAGTGGGCGATTCTCCCTGCAGTGCCCGCAAGGCGCTTCCGGCGTGCATTCGCCGTGGATCTGTTCAGCGGCACCTCCACGGCGCAGTTCGACGGTCGTGGCACCGTGTTCGCGCTCGACAGCTTGTCGCGCAATCGCGGACAGTACTCGAAAGTGTCGGAGACAGTCCATTCTCGCGAGTCGGGGGCGGCGCGATGTACACGAAGTGGTGTGTTGGTCGAGGCAGCGACATGATCCGATTCGGCTGCTGGAAGTTCGTCGTGGCGGCCGCCTGCGCGTTCTTCGCAAGGCACTCGGCCGGCCAGTCGCGTGTCGATGGTTGGGTGGTTCGGCGCGTGTCGGTTCCGCTCTGGACCGGTTCCGGTTTCGGTGCATCTTCGGCGCGCCTTTCAGGAGACGGTACGGTCGTTGGTTTCACGAGTCTGAGTCCGGCCTACGTCGTGGGCGACACGAATGGTGCGTTCGATGCTTTTGCTTGCGAGTGGCGAACGGGCAACATCGAACGCGTGAGCGTCTCGAGCTCAGGAGCTCAGGCCAACGCCGACATGGGACTACTCGAGCTATCGAGCGACGGCCGATACGCACTCATCGGTGGCTCGGCATCGAACTTAGCTCCGGACGATCCAGATCCGATAACCGACGGATTCATCCGGGATCAGATCGCCGGAACGACGACGCTCGTCACGCCGCGTTTCGTGAGCGGGGTACCGAAGCTCGGAGCCGGAGTGTTCGGTGGAATGTCGAGGGACGGACGGTACGTCGCCATAGAGACGGTGTCCGCGGACCTGATGCCTGGGGACACTAACGGCGGGCGAGACGTGTACATCTACGACACGTGGACACGTACGTACGAACTCGCCTCCGCGAACGCGAAGGGTGAGATCGGAAACAACGACTCGGGGATTGGGTTCATTGCGCCTGGTGGTCGCACGGTTGCCTTTACGAGCGACGCGTACAACTTCCTCCCAGGCTATGGCCACACGTTCAAGAACCGGGCGTACGTCAAGAACTTGGACACGGGCACGATCGAAGCTCTCTACCAGAATCCCGATGGGACGCCGGCGAGCGGCGGAGCGAGTGGAGACTTCGAATTGTCGTTCGACGGCCGTTACGTGGCGTTCGAAACTCTGGGCGCTGCCTACCCACACGTAAGCGGCCCGAAGGGCTTCTGGAGCGTGTATCGGCGCGACATGCAGCGCGCGATCGGCGAGGACGTCGGAGTAACGCTCGAGGGAGGGCGCGCCGACTCCGAGGTCGACCAGACGTCGATGTCTGCAGACGCACGATTCTTCGCAATGTTGAGCTCCGCGAAGAACTTGACGCCGATCTCGGGCGGCTGGGACGACGTATTCGTGCGCGACCATTCGCTGGGGGTCGTGTCGATGGTCAATTTTGGTGACCACGGGCAACTGCAGAGTGGACAGTCCGTCGGACCGGAGATCTCGGACGATGGCCGAGTCGTCGCGTTCAACACGGGCGCCAGTCTCGTACCAAGTGATGTCGAGGGAGAGGACGTGTACGTCGTCGCGCGCGACTTCGCCGAGCCGGCGCATTACTGCAATACACTGCCGAACGCCGACGGCTGCGCCACGCGGATCGATGCGACGGACCTCGAGTGCCCGAATCGACCGTCGGGACCGCAGTTGGTCGTCGCCGACGCGCCAGCGAACTCCCGTGCGCTTCTGCTCTACGGCACGGCGGGGGGCGACATCACGCCGCTCGGCTCGAGCGGTTGGTTGTGCGTGCGACCGCCGCTCGCGAAATTGGCGCTGGTGCAGTCCGGCACGTCGGTGAGCTGCGGCGGCCGATTCGCCTTCGATTTCGGCGCGTGGATCGACGCCGGCAAGGATCCGGCGCTGGTCGACGGAACGAGAGTCTGCTTGCAGTTCTGGGTGTCGGACCCGACCGGAGCCACGCACGGCGTGCTGACTGATGCGCTCGCCTTCCGCATCGCGAACGCGAAGCGCTAGCCGCTAAGCGCTAACCGTGAAACCGCCCGCCGTGCTCGGCCATCGTCTGCAGCAGCATCGCGGGCTGGAAGCGCGCCGCGCCTTCGGGGCGCGCGAGCACGTCGGGTGCGCCGGCGATGCGGCGTAGCCGCGCGAGCGCGTCCTTCGCGCCCAGCGTGTCCGCCCAACGCAGTAGACCGCCGCGGAACGGCGCGAAGCCCATGCCGAAGACACTGGCGAGGTCGAGTTCACGCGGCCCAGCGACGACGCCTTCTTCGAGACAGCGCGCCGCTTCATTCAGCATCGTGAGGAAGAGCTGATCGAGGATCGTCGCTTCGCCGTAGTCGATCGTGCGCTTGCCGGGCGCGACGAAACGCGCCATCGCAGGATTGACCGCGCCGCGCTTCGCCTTCTTGGTTTTCGGATCGAGCGCGTGCAGATAGAAACCGGCGCCGCCTTTCTTGCCCTTCAAGCCTGCCGCGAGCGCGTCGTGGATCAGCTTCGCAGAGTGCATGCGCGGCCCGTACGCGGCAGCGAGCGATTCAGCGGCGTGCGCGGCGACGTCGAAGCCGACCTCGTCGAGCAGCTCGAGCGGGCCCATCGGCATGCCGAAGTCGCGCGCGAGTGAGTCGATGTGCTCGGGATCGACGCCGGCGACGAAGAGCCGTGCCGCTTCGTCGAGGTACGGGCCGAGCAGGCGGTTCACGAGGAAACCCGGCACGTCGGCGCAGATCACCGGCGTCTTGCCGAGCTCGAGCGCGAGCTTCGCGACCGCGGCGACGGCCCAATCTGCGGTGCGCTTGCCGCGCACGACTTCGACGAGCGGCATCTGCGCGACCGGGTTGAAGAAGTGCATGCCGACGACGCGCTCGGGATGCGGCAATCCCTCCGCGATCGAGTCGACCGAGAGCGACGAGGTGTTCGTCGCGAGCAACGCGTCGTCCGCCATGCGGCGCGCGAGCTCGCCGAGCACTTTCTGTTTCACGTCGAGGCGTTCGACGACCGCTTCGACGACCAAGTCGCAGCGGTCGAAGCCGACGAGGCCTTCGGTCAGCTCGAGCCGATCGAGCGCTGCGTCGGCTTCGTGCTTCTGCACGCGGCGTTTCGCGAGCTGTCGGCCGACTTCCTTGCGGTGCACGTGCAGCGCGGCGTCGAGCGGCGCACGCGCGACGTCCGACAGCCGCGCGGTCACGCCCTTTTCCGCGGCGAGCCGCGCGATGCCCGCGCCCATGACGCCGGCGCCGATCACGCCGATGCGCGCGAGGCGTTTGCCTTCGCTGCCGTCGGCGAGGAACTTGGTCTTCTTCGCTTCCTCGGAGAGGCGGAAGAGCGTGACGAGGCTCTTGCACTCCGGCGAGATCGCGAGTGTCGCGAGCGCGTCCGCTTCCGCTTCGAGGCCCTGCTCGAGCGGCGTGGACGTCGCGCGCAGCACGAGCTCGAGCGCCGCGAACGGAGCCGGGTAGTGTCCGTGCGTCTCGCGCTCGAGCTTCGTGCGCACTTGGCGCTCGACGAACGAGCGCGCGAGACTGTTCGAGTCGACGATCCGCGCAGGCAGGGGCTTCTTGAAGCTGCGCGGCATCTCGCGACCGAGCGCGAGGTCGCTCGCGATCCGCACCAGGTTCTCGGGCGCCGCCAGGCGATCGACGAGGCCGAGCTTCAGGGCTTCGCGCGGGCCGTAGAGACGCCCTGTGAGGATCGCTTCGAGCGCCGCCGGCGTGCCGATGCGGCGCGGCAGCCGTTGCGAGCCGCCCCAACCGGGCAGGATGCCGAGGCGCACTTCCGGCAGGCCGATGCGCGAGCGCTTGTCGTCGGCGAGCACGATCCAGCGGGCCGCGAGCGCGAGCTCACACGCGCCGCCCGGCACCGGACCGCCGACCGCGGCGACCGTCGGCACCGAAAGTCGCGCGACGCGGTCGAACAGGAGCTCGCCGAAACGACCGAGCTCGCGGGCGAGCGCTCGATCGGTGATGCTCGCGATCACGTCGACGTCGGCGCCGGCGACGAAGGTCAACGGCTCGCGGCCGGCGATCACGACCGCGCGCAGGCCTTTGTCCGCTTCGAGCTCGTCGAGCGCGAGCGCGAAGTCGCGCATCAACGCGAGGTCGAATACCGGCATCTTGCGGTGCGGAGGATCGAGGCGCACGAGCGCGAGGCCGGCTTCCGGCCGTTCGATCTTGACGCACGTGCCCGCGGCGGGCGCGTCGTTCGGCAAGGCGATGCCGGCGGGGAGGTTCATGCCACCTTCTCCAGCACGGTCGCGCCGCCTTGGCCGCCGCCGATGCACAGCGACGCGAGCGCGAGGCTCTTCTCGCTCGCGGCGAGTTCGTGCGCCGCCGAGAGCACGATGCGCGCGCCGCTCGCGCCGACCGGGTGGCCGAGCGCGATCGCGCCGCCGTTCGGGTTCGTGCGCGCGAAGTCGAGCTCGCCGATTGCCTTGGCGCGCCCGAGTTCCTTCTCCGCGAAGCTCTTCGACGCGAACGCCTTGGCGCAAGCGAGCACTTGGACCGCGAACGCTTCGTTGATCTCGACCGGTCCGACGTCGGTGAGCTCGGCGCCGACACTCTCGAGCGCCTTCGCGCTCGCGTAGACCGGACCGAGGCCCATGCGCGCCGGATCGAGGCCCGCGAAGCGGACCGCGCGGATGCGTGCGAGCGGCGTGAGCCCGAGGCTCTTCGCGCGCGCTTCGCTGGTGACCACGAGCGCCGTCGCGCCATCGGTGATGCCGCACGCGTTGCCGACGGTGACGACGCCGTCGGGCTTCTCGAAGTACGGCTTCAGCTTGCCCAGCGCTTCCATCGTCTGCCCGTCGCGGATGCCGTCGTCGCTCGCGACCGAAATCGCGCCTTCCTTGGCGCCGAGCGGCAACACCGGCAGGATCTCGCGCGCGAAACGGCCCGCGTCGCGCGCTTTCGCGGCGAGTTGGTGGCTGCGCAGCGCGTACTCGTCCGCCGCGCGGCGATCGATGCCGAACTCGCGGGCGATCCGTTCCGCGGTCTTGCCCATGATCAGCCCGCACGTCGGGTCGGTCAGACCTTCGAGCAAGGCGATGCGCGGCGCGAGGAACTTCGGCCGGAAGCTCGCGAACACGCCGAGCTTCTCGCCTAGCGAGCGCGAGCGCGAGAGCCGATCGAAGAACGTCGTCATCGCGTCCGAGAAGATCAGCGGATAACGACTCATCACTTCGACGCCGACGACGAGGTACGCCTGGCCGACGCCGGCTTCGATGCGCAACACGGCTTGGCCGAGCGCCTCCATGCCGCTCGCGCAGTTGCGCGCGACGGTGAACGCAGGCACCTGCTTCGGCACGCCGGCGCGCAACGCGAGCACTCGGGCGACGTTCGCTTGGTCGTGCGGCGGCCCGACGCAGCCGACGATCACTTCGTCGAGCTCGCCCGCGGCGAGACCGGAACGCGCGAGCACCTCGCGTGCGACCACGGCGCCCAAGTGACCGGCGTCCTCCTTCGCGAACGCACCTCCGGCCTTGGCTTGCGGAGAGCGCAAGCCGCACGCGAGGACGGCGGTGCGGGCGGGATCGAGAGCCATGGTCACTTCGGCCGTCGGTCGACGAAGCGCTTCTCCTTGAGCTCCGTCTCCATGCCCAGAGTGCGTACGAGCTCGTCGAGCGGCAGGACTTGGACCCGCGTCGGCGCGACTTCGGTCGCGGACACGAGTTCCTTTTTCACGTTCTCCCTCAGCGCGTCGGGCGAGATCCCGCTCCGAGCGGCGACGCGGATCTCGAGCTCGTCGAGCTCGAGCGGGTCGTCGTCCTTCTTCGAGATCACGACTTGCCACTCTTCGACTTCGGCGAGCGACGACAGGACGAACCCCATCTGCGCCAAGTCGACCAACGTGCCTTTGATCTTCGTCAGGCTGAGCGCGTGCTGTTCGCTGACGCGCTTCAGCTCGCTCGCGATCCGCGGCAGCGTGCGCCCGCAGTGAGGGCACGGTTTCCACGTCTGGCCGCCGACCGCGAGGTCGCCGGTGCGGTAGCGGACGACGCACGTGCCGTGACCCGAGATGCCGGTGTAGACGAGTTCGCCGTCGGCACCGTCGGGCACCGGCGCGCCGGTCTTCGGGTCGATCACTTCGAAGACCGAGAGGTCGGGCTGCACGTGGTAGCCGCTCGACGCGTCGAACGTCGTCGGGCACTCGATGAACGCAAGGCGCGACTCGGTGAAACCGTACGTGCCGAGGATCGTCACGTTCGAGGCGCCGCACGCGGCGAGGCACTCCGCCATCTTGGCCTTCAGCCCAGGCGGCACTTTCTCCGCGCCGAGCACGATCGTGCGCACCTTCGAGAGGTCGCGCCGCTCTTCGCGCGCTTGCCGCAGCAAGTGGTACACGAAGCCCGGCACGCCGACGAGGACCGTCGGCTTCGCGCGCTCCATCATGCGCAGGTTGCCGTCGGTGCCCATCACTTTGCCGCCGCCGGTCGGCAGCACCATGCGTCCGGTCGTGAATCCTCCGAGCGTGACCGCCCAGAACGCGAGGTGCGGAGCGAACGGCATCAAGTTGACGATGCGGTCGTCCGGCGCGTTGACGCGGCCGATGTCGAACATGCGCGCGATCGCTTCGCCGAGCACTTCGAGGTCGTGCGGCGTGTAGGTGAACGCGACCGGCTCGCTCGAGCGGCCGGTGGTGAACGTCACGAAGTTCGGCGTGTACGCGTAGCGCAGCGCTTCGCGTTTCGCGGCGCCGCCGAAGAGCAACGGCAGCTTGCGCGAGAGCGGCCACGCGGCGCGGATCTTCTCCGGGCTCGGTTGCAGGATGAAGTCGAGCTTCCGCGCCGGATCGACTTGGGCCGCGAGCAGATCCTGCTTCGTCGTGAACGGCAACCGCACGAGGTCCGCGACCGTGCGGATCGAGTCGGGCGCGACCCGCGCTTCGTCGAACACGCGGCGGTAGTGCGGCGAGAACGGATAGAGCTCCTCGCTCACGAACCGAGCGAGGCGCGCATCCTGCAGCACCTTGAGCTCCGCCGTGGGAGCGCGTTGCAGCGTCGTCCAGTCTCCGATCCTGCGCATGGGTCCGTCGATGGGTGCGAGTTCGTCGCGGCCTACCATCGGGTGCGGATGGACGGTGCGCGAGCTTGCGCACACCTTGTCCCTTCCGCGTCCCGAACTCAAGAACTCGCGCGCACTTGCGCCTGGGCGGGTGAAGGGCTCGGGCGCCTTCGGCCGATTCCCGCGACGTCCCATGATCGACGGCCAAGTCCCGAGCGCGAGTCGCGCGAGCCGACCTCGTCCGCGCACGGTGCTCGTGCTCGGCGGCGGCGGCATGCGCGGCATGGCGCACGTCGGTGTGCTGAAGGCGCTCGCGAAGCTCGGCCTCCACTACGACGCGATCGTCGGCACGAGCATCGGTTCGCTCGTCGGTGCGATGGCGGCGGGTGGGTACACGCTCGAGCAAATGGAGCGGATGATCAGCGAGGTCCAGCGCCAGGACTACTTCAAGCTGAACGTCGTCAAGTTCCTGCTCAAGGGCGTGCGAACGCCATCGATGTACGCGGGCGACCACTTCAAGAAGAAGCTCGAGAAGATCCTGCCGAAGACGAAGTTCGGCGCGACCCACGTGCCGTTCTACTGCAACGCCGTCCGGCTCGAGACCGGCGGCTCGATCTTCTGGGGCACGCCGGGGTTCGACCAGATCTCGCTCGTCGACGCGGTGTACTCCTCGTGCGCGTTGCCCGGCGTGTTCGAGCCGTACGAGCGCGACGGTTACCACTACATGGACGGCGGCATGGTCGATTCCGTGCCGTTGCGCTTCGCGAAGACGCTGCGGCCCGAGCTGATCATCGCCGTCGATCTGTCGATCAAAGCGACCTTCAAGACGCCGAACTACAAGAGCCGCGTCGCGACGACGCTCTTCCGCGCGTTCGAGATCGCGGAAGAAGTGATCACGGAGCACCAACTGCACATGCAGGTCGACCACAGGGTCGCCCTGATCCAGCCAAAGGTCGGGCACCTCGCGCGTTTCGACTTCCACGACGTCGCGGACATCGTGCGCCGCGGCGAAGAAGAGGCGTTGCGCGTGTTGACGTCGCATTCCGCGACCCGCGAACTCGTCGCGTGCGACGCCGTGCCGGGGCTCGCGTGCCCAGTGACGCCGCGCGACTTCGTCAGCGTGCGCATCGACCCGATCTCGTGCATCGGCTGCGGCCTCTGCGAAGCAGTGTGCGAGACCGACGCGTTCACCGCGCACGGCGACAAAGCGACGGTGCGCAAACCCGCGAACTACGAGTGCACCCGCGACCACGCGTGCGCCCGCAACTGCCCGACGGGCGCGATCAGCCTCGGCAACCTGTAGACCGCAGCGAACGGCTCGTTCGAGCGTCTCAGCGATCCCCGGTCAACCACAAGAGCCCGATCGGCGCTCCATCTCGTTCGAGCCGGACGTGCACGGGCGCTCGGCCCTCGTCGGCGAGCTTCGTCCGCTGCGCGAGCTCCACGAACGAGCGCACGGCGACGTCGTCTACCGAGAGCACACGGTCCCCGACTCGGAGCCCGAGCCAGTAGGGGATCGACTCCGCATGACACTCCGTGATGCGCACGGCGCATCGGCGTCCGGCAGCGTCACGTTCCGCTGCTCCGTCGCACGGTGCTCGGAACCCGCTCGACAGGTCGATTTCGCGACCGTTGAAGCCGCGAGCGACGCGGATCGGCAGCCGAGCATCGATCGCCTGCGTCCACTCGAGCCGCGCGCCTTTGCCGCCGACTTCGACGCACTGGTAGGAGCGCCGACCGTCCGCCGCGTCGGCGAACGTGATCTGCCACTCGCCCGCGAGCACGAGTTCGTTCGTGACTTCGAGCGACACGGCGTCGGGTCCTGGAAGACGAACGCGCTCCACTTCAGTCCGCCGTTCGGAGTGGCACGAAGCGCACACCAGTGCTGCGCCGAGCAACACGCAGAGGCCCGGCCAAGCGATCCAGTTGCGCCGTGCAAGCATTGCGACCGCACGCCGACGCTCGCCGGGCGGCGTTCTTCCCACCGGCTGCGCGGCGTGGTCAGCGTTTCGCCGTGGACTCGGCTCTCGCGCGCTTCGCGAAGGTCTCGAGGTCGCCGTCGACCAGCCACAAGCGGCCTTTGACTTCCGCCTTGGCGCCCGGCGCGATCTTGCCGAGAGCGCCGAACAGGTGGAAACACGCGCGGCCGTCGCCCGTGTTCGACGATGCCCACGCGGCACGGTCGAACGTCAGTGCGAGCACGCGGCGCTTGTCCTTGCTCACGAGCGCGATCCACGGCTCGTCGAAGCGCCGCGCGTCGTTCTGCCACCAGCCCCAGGAGATCTCACGCTCTCCACGCGCTAGGAAGCCCAGATGCGGTTCGTGCTTCGCGAGCTCGGACTCCGCGAACGCGAACGGCTGCTTGCGCTCCCAGAGGAAGAGCCGCGCATAGAGCTCGGAGTAGTCGCGCACTCCGGTGCGCGCGGCGCGGCCGCCGGCGTCGTCGGCGGCTTGTTCGTCGTTGCCTGGATGGAAGCTCTTCGCGCCGACCGATTGCAGGCACGGATGGACGAGCACACGCTCGAGCGGCTTCTTGGTCCGGTTCTCGACTTGATAGCGGAGCTCGAGACCGTCGGCGAGCGGTCGCGCACTGAAGCGCAGCTCGACGCCGGGTTCGAAGGTCCACGTGTAGCTCCAGACTTCGTTCGCGCCGGTGCCTTCGCGAAGCCATGCGTCGGCCTTGGGCTTCACTTGATTGACGCCGAAGTCGACGTTGCCGTCGAGCACGGCTTCGCACGTGACGAAGCGCAAGCGTTCGTCGGGCAGTCGGTCGGTCGTGAGGAAGAGCATCGCCGAGTCGGGCTTGGGCTCGATGCGGAAGAGCTTGGGCGCAGCCGCCGGCGGTTTCGGCGCGGCGTCCGCGCCTTGCGCGCGAGCGAGCGGCGCGATGCAGCCGAACAGAGCGACGCAGGTGACGAGCACGGCGAGCGAGCGCATGGCGAGAGGCTAAACCGGACGCAGCGTGGCCACCAGCCGCGCGGCGTTCACTTCCGCCGCTTCGCGAGCGCGGCCTCGAGTTTCGGCAGCAGGAGTTCCGCGATCAACGCTTGCCCTTCGACGTCGATGTGCAGGTCGGTCCAGTAGTAGTCGCGCCGCGGCGAGCGGAAGTGCTCGCGCAGGTCGATGACGTCGCGACCGCGCGCGCGCAGGCCGCCGACCAGTCGATCGGTGACGAGCTCGAAGTGGTTCCAGGCGGTGTCGTCGAGCGCGAGGTCGCGGCGCAGCTCGGCGAACGCCGCGTCGGACACGCCGCTCGCTTCGAGGCACGTCGGGATCGCGACGTAGAGGAGTTCGATGCCGCGTTCGGCGCACAACCGTTCGATCTCGGCGCAGAGCTCGAGGCAATTCGCGAGCGCAGGCTCGAGCTCGTTCGGGTAGAGGCGGAAGTAGAGCAGTTGGTTGAGCGCGTTCGCGACCGAGCCGGTCGAGAGCTTCTGCGCGCGGCGGATCTCCTTGAAGTACTCGAGCGTGTGCGCCGGCGGCATCGTGCGCGCGAAGTAGTGCCGCAGCTTGACCGCGCCGAGCACGTCGTTGCCGGTGTAGAACGCGACGACGTACACGTCGGGGCGCAGGTCGGCGAACTTGTGGAGCAGGCCGAGATATTGGTGGAACGCGTAGCCGGCTTCGGCGGCGTTCGCGACGTCGATCGAGAGCTCGGGCGCGCGCGCGCGCAGGCCGTCGCGGACCCGTGCACCGAACGTGTCCCGGTTGTCGCAGAGTCCGTCGGCGTGCGAGTCGCCGCCGACGAGCACCAGGAAGTCACGCGTCGCGGCGAGTTCGTCGTCCTGCGAGAGCCCGAGCGAGTTCGTGCGCTTCGCGAACGCGCCTTCGGGGTGGTCGGCGAGGATCACGCGGCGCGCGTGATTCGGCCGGTAGACGAACCCGGTGAACGGATCGGCGAGCCGTTCTTCGTCGGGCGCGCCGTAGAGCGGCAGCGCGTCGGCGAGTTCGATCGTCTCCCAGAGCGGCGGATTCGGGTGTGGCGAGCGCGCGCGCTCGGCGAGCAAGCGCTCCGACGCCGTCGTGTTGTCGCGCAGCACGACCGGGCCGGGCGCGGGCTCGCGCTTCCAGAGCGGGTACGTCGCTGCGACCACGACGACGGTCGTGATCACGGCGGTCAGCACGCGCGCGGCGACGGTCGACATCTTCGGCGCAGTGTCGCGGGAGCGGCGCGGGCTCGCAAGCGGGTCGGACGCCGGCTCAGTGGCCCGTGCGATGCCCGCGCACGACGAGCCACACGCCGCAGAGGATCAACGCGCTGCCCGCGAGCGTCCACGCGGTCACGGGCTCCTTGCCGATCGCCCAGCCGAGCAGCAGCGCGATCGCCGGGTTGACGTACGAGATCAGGCTCATGCGGTGCGCCGGGATGACGCGCAGGAGCCAGAAGTAGAGCCCGAACGCGACGGCGGTGGCGAAGACCGCGAGGTACACGACGCTCGCGATGGCGCGCGGCGTCCAACCGCCGCGGACGTCGCTCTCGAAGACCAGCGCCGCCACGGACAGCACGAGCGCGCCGACGAAGAGGGCATTTCGGTTGAGCAGCACCGAGCTCGTCTTCGCCGCGTTGCGCTTGACGAGCACGTTCGAGAACGTCGATGCGAGCGGGCTCGTCAAGAG
The DNA here is from genome assembly GCA_023150475.1 of Planctomycetota bacterium. Taxonomy (GTDB): domain Bacteria; phylum Planctomycetota; class UBA1135; order UBA1135; genus JACRIN01. Next base: position 172,281 of record JAKLKU010000010.1, on the reverse strand, counting down.
CAAGAGCCCCATCGGGATCGCGTGCTCGTCGACGTCGCCGAGCACTTTCGCGAAGAGCAGCCCGACACCGAGGAAGCCGACGACGAAGCCCGTCCATTGCGCGGGGACGAGGCGTTCGCCGGGCACGAAGAAGTGCGCGCCGATCGCCATGAAGATCGGGAAGACCGTCCAGAGCAGGCTCGCGAGCCCCGACGGCAGCACCGTCTCCGAGAGGTAGACGATCGCGTACGAGTAGCCGAGCTGGATCGAGCCGACGATCAGCGTCAGGCGCAGCGGCGGCGGATCGCCGCGTTCGAAACGCCTCAGGAACGGCGCCGCGAGCGCCATGACCGCCGCTGCGATCCACATGCGCACCGCGACCGACTGCAGCGGGGGCAAGCTCTTCAGGCCGTCGGCGATCACGAGCCAACTCGAGCCCCAGATCAGACAGAGCACGACGAGCGCGGCGTGGGTCGCGCCGCGCGACGGAGTGGGGAGGGTCGAGCTCAAGGCGGTCCGCGAAGAAGCGCGGAACTCTAGCGCGCGCCGTGGATAACACTGCGTCGCTTTCGACGTCCTCGGAGCGTGGAACCGAACCCGAACCCCTGATCCCGGAGGACTCCATGTCGAAAGCCGTGTTCGCCTCGCTCGCTGCCTGTCTGCCGCTCGGCGCGGCGCTCTGCTTCGTCGCGCCCGCTGCGTCGTCCGCGCCCGGTGCGTCGTCCGCGCCCAGCGCGTCGTCCGTGACCGGCGGCGAAGCGTGCCGCCAAGCCGCGCTCGACCAGTCGGTCGCCGCGGAAGGTCGGCGCGAGCTCTTCTTCGCCGTGCTCGAAGGGCTCTACGCCGACGGCGTGTCGAACGAGGCCGTCGACGCGGTGCTCGCGAACGATCCCGCGAGCGGCTTGCCGCTGAACCTCGTCAAAGGCTGTCCGATCTGCATGCCGGCGTACGACGCGTTCCGTGCGTACCGCGCGCGGCCGGCGTCGAGCTTCAAGACCGAACTCGGCGACGGCCTCGCCGCCGACCTCGAGGCGCAGCTCGTCTCGGGCAGCGCCGACGCACGTTTCGCGATCTCCGGCAAGCTCGTGCAGGGCTGGATCGAGCGTCGCTTCGACGCGCGCCGGCTCTCGCCCGACGAACGCGCGGCATGGGCCCGAGTGATGAAGGGCTGGCGCGAGAAAGGCATGGCGCAGCTCGAGAACCTGCGGAGTCTCGAGCAACCCGGCGTCTTCGCCGCGCGCAAGTCGTGTTCGATGTGCGACGCTGCGAATGCCGCGTGCGGCCGGTGAGGCTCGCGGGCGATTAAGGCGTGGGCACGGCGCGCGCGACGAGCCGGCCGTGCTCGCGCGCGACCGGCATCGCGAAGTCGAAGCGGTCGAGCTCGAGCGCGCGGTCGACGTCGCCGCGGGTGATCCAGTCGTTCGCCGGATCGAGTGCGTTCCGCGCGGCGCGGCTCGCGCGAGCCTTCGCGAGGCAGGCGGTGACGTCGGGCGCGCGCTCCGCGAGCCGCGCTTCGAGCCAATCGCCGCACGCGTCGTCCTCGTCGCCGTGGCCGTCGCCCGCCCAGCCCATCGCGAGTAGGCTGACGTCGTCGCCGTGGGCCGCGAGCGCTCGGGCCGTCGCGCCTGCGACCACGAACGAGCCCAAGTACGTGCGAGTGGCGTGCACCGAGCGAGCGACGCCTTGCGTGCCACTCGACGAACGCAGCACCAGCGTGCGGCCCGCGAGGCCATCGCGTCCCAGTCGATCGAGCGCTTCCGGCGAGTTGCCGAAGTCGAAGCCCGGGATCGGCCGGCCTTGGACTTCGCCGACCAGGATGCGCCGCGGATCCTCGGCGCGCAGCGCGAGCGCCTCCTCGGCCGTCTCGACGAGCACGATCTCCTTCGCGCCGCGCGCGAACGCGAACGCCGCCGTCGTGAACGCGCGGAGCACGTCGATCACGACGACCGAGCCGCGCGCGTCGCGCGCCGCGGCGAGTCCCTGCAGTCGCGTGATCCGCATCAGAGGCTCGCGAGGAACGCGAGCAAGTCGCGCATCTCGCTCTTCGACAGGTGCTGCGCGAGTCCCGACGGCATCGCGGAGAGCGCGGGGCGGCGCGACTCGACGTCGGCGGGATGGAGCTCGTGCTCCTTGCCTTCCGAGTCGATCAGGCGGATCGCGTCGGGCGTCTCCGAGAGGATGCGGCCCTCGAGCACTTCTTCGTCCTGCGTGACGAATTGCGTCGCGTCGTAACCGCGCGCGATGCGCCGGTTCGGTTCCACGATCGCTTCGAGCATCGCGAGCCGCGTCGAGCGCCCGCCGAGCCCGCGCAGGACCGGCCCGACGTTGCCGCCTTCGCCGCCTTCGTCGATGCGGTGGCACTTGAGGCAGGTCACTTCGCTCTTCTCGCGGAAGAGCGCGCGGCCCTTCTCGACGTCACCGCCGTGGAGCGAGTCGAGGAACGGCGCGAGCGCCGCGTCGGCTTCGGCGCGCGCCGCTTCCCGCGCCGTGACTCGGGTCGCGAGCACGCCGCCTCGCTTGCGGGCCGCTTCGACGAGGTCGAGCGCGACTTCTTCGGCGACGAGTCCGCGGTCCAGATCGTCGAGGGCTCGCGAGAGCAGCTCTTCCGCCCGCGGTTCGTCGAGTTTCGCGAGCCCGCCGTACGCGACGCGCAGTTCGCGCGGGTCGGAGCTCGACAATGCCGTCTCGAGGATCGGCAGCGCTTCGCCGGGCGCCACTTTCTGCAGGCCCGAGATCGCCGCGGCGCGCACTTCGCCGTCGCGGTCGAGCACGCTCTGGCGCAAGAGCGCGAGCGACACTTCGGGTCCGAGCGCCGCGAGCGTGCCGAGCGCCGCGGCGCGCAGCTTCGACGGCTCCTTGGCGTCGGAGGACCACTTCGCGAGCACGTCCGCCGAGCTCTCGACGTGGTAACGCGCGACGAGCTTCGTCCACGCGATGCGCAGCGCTTCCGACTTCGTGCCGATGCCGCGCTTCTCGAGCCACACGACGAGATCGACGAGCCGCGCGCGGTCGCTCTCGCGCTTCGAGATCGGGCGCCACTCGCCGGTGAGCAAGTCGCGGCCCTCGGGTTCGAGCCAACGTTCGAGCAGCGAGAGCGCTTCGACGCGCAGCTTCTCCGCCGCGCCGTCGCGCAACGCGAACTCCGCGAGCCGTTTCGGCCGTTCGCCGCCGCCCAAACGATAGTTCGCGTGCAGCACGCGGCGCACGAGCGGATTGCCGTCGATGCGCGGATTGCCGATCAGGTCGGCCAAGTCGTCGAGGCCGTCCACGAGGCCGACGTCGTAGATCGCGCGGGCCGCTTCGGTGACCACGCGGGGATCGCCGTCGCCGAGGAATCTCGCGACGAGCGCGCTCCCGCGCTTGCGCAACGCGACGACGGCCGCGAGCCGCACGTCGACCGACGCATCGTCGATCGCGCCTGCGAGCTGGAGCTCGTCCGCGCAGCGCGCGAGCCCCTGGATCGCGGCGTGTCGCGCCCACGGATCGGTGTCGCCGGTCTCGCGCGCGTAGCGAAGGAGCGCGTCGACGGTCGCCGTCGCGCCGGGCGTCGAGTTCGCGCCGAGGCGCGCGAGGGCGAGCGCCGCGAACGAGCGTGCTCGTGGCTCGCGGTCGGCGAGCAAGCCGACCAGCGCTTCGCGGGCGCGTTCCTCGCGGGCGTCGCCGAGCATGCGCGCGGCCTGCGCGCGGACTTCGCCGTCCTCGTCGGCGAGCAGCGCGAGCAGCTCGGTGCGCGCCGACTCCGCCGTCGCTTCGGCGCCGCGCGCGACGATGCCGAGACCCCAGACGCTGTGCAGGCGCGCGAGGCGGGACACGGTGCCCTTCACCGTGCTCGCGAGGATCGCGTGGCCGCTCTCGCCGCGTGCGGCGAGCTCGAGTTGGGCTTCCATGCGCACGCGCCGGTCGGCGTGCGCGAGCAACGTGCCCAACTCGACCAGCGTCTTGGTCTCGAAGTCGGAGCCCAGGAGCTCACGCGTCTCCGCGATCGCCGGCGAGCCTTGCGCCGCCTTCGACGCGACGCGGAACACGCGGCCCTTGCCGGTCTTCTGCCAACCGAAGACCCAGTCGCAGAGCCACAACGCGCCATCGGGGCCGAAGTCGACGTCGGTCGCGCAGACGTTCCACACCGTCTTCTCGGGCTCGCCGGCGAGCGCGAAGCCCGCGGCCTTGCGTTCGACGGCGAAGCTCAGCACGCCCGACCAGCGCGGGTCGCCTTCGAACTCGACGAGGAAGAAGCGGTTCGCATAACGCTCGTCGAGACCGGTGCCCGGGTGATAAGTCAGGCCCGACGGGCCGTGCGCGACGTTTGCGATCGGCGGCAGGATGTACGCGGCCTGACCGGCGAAGTGCGGCTTCCAGAGGAGCTCGTCGTTCCACGGTCCGCGCAACCAGGGCTCGGTCAGGTGCTGGTAGTGGAAGCGCCAGCCCGAGTCCGAACCTTCCATGACGTAGACGAAGCGCGCTTCGTCGCCGCCGTCGGAGTTGTTGTCGCCGGTGAAGAGGTCGCCGAACTCGTCGAACGCGAGCTCCTGCGGATTGCGCAGGCCCGTCGCCCAGAGCTCGAGGTCGCTGCCGTCCTGGTTGCAGCGCAACACGGCGCCGGTCGCGCCGGCGTCGATCACACCGTTCGGCGTCTCGACGTGCAGGCCGCGGTCGCCGCACGAGAAGTAGAGCTTGCCTTCGGGGCCGATGCAGAGGCCGTGCAAGTCGTGGCCGAGGTAGGCGACGTGCACGCCGTAGCCGGTCGAGAGTTTCCGTTGCACGTCCGCGCGGCCGTTGTGGTCCTCGTCGCGCAGCAGCCACAGGTCGGGGATGTTGGTGAACCACACGTCGCCGCGGCGCTCGAGCAGACCCGCGCCGATGCCCGACGCAGGATCGAAGAACTGGTCGGCGAAGACCGTCGCGACGTCGGCCTTGCCGTCGTGGTCGACGTCGCGGATCAAACGCACGCGGTCGGAGTCGTTGGTGAACCAGCGAAAGTCGTCCGCCCGCCGGCGGTACATCGCGACGCGATCGTCGACGGTGCGCGCGGCGAGCTCGTCGTCGAGCCAGTCCATGTGATCGCGCATGTCGGTGACGCCGGCGTAGTGGCGGAACGTCTCGGCGACGAAGACGTCGCCTCGGTTCGTCACGTAGAGGCACACCGGGTTGGCGAGCAGCGGCTCGGCGGCCCAGAGCGACGCTTCGAGGCCGTCGGCGAGCTCGAGCTTCTCGACCGCGGTGCGCGTCTCGTCGCTCGCGGCTTCGACTTTGGGCGAGTAGACGGGCGGGGACTCCTGGAGCGGCGCGTCCGTCGACGGCGCAGGCTCCGCTGCCGGCGCCTGCGGAGCTTCCTGAGCGGGCGCAGGCGAGTTCTCGGGCTCCTGAGCGCCGCACGCGAGGAGCAGGGCGAGCGCGTGGATCATGCGAGCTCCTCGCGCACGCGCTCGAGCAGCTTCTTCGTCGCCACGATGCCGTCGTGTTCGGAGAGCTGCTCACCTTCGTACTCGATGCCGACGAAGCTCGCGTAACCCGCGTCGAGCACGATCTTCAGCATGCGCCGATAATCGGTGTGCACTTCGTTGCCCGCGGCGTCGAAGTCGTGGCTCTTCGCGCTGACCGCGCGGGCCCAAGGCATCATGTCGGCGACGCCTTGGTAGCGGTCGTACTCGCGGCCGCCTCCGAGCGAGAAGTTGCCGAAGTCGGGCAACGTGCCGACGCGCGGGTGGTCGGCGGCCTGCATCACGCCCGCGAGCCAACCGCCGTCGGAGGAATCGCCGCCGTGGTTCTCGACGATCACGTCGATGCCGTAGGGATCCGCGTACGCGCCGAGATGCTGGAGCGAGTCGGCGACACGCTTCGCGACTTCCTCGCGCGGCCCTTCGCCGTACGCGTTGACGCGGATCGCCATGCAGCCGAGGAACGACGCGGCCGCGATCCAACGCAGGTGGTTCTCGATCGCTTTCGCGCGCGCCGCAGCATCGGCGTCGCCGAGCGCGCCTTCGCCGTCGATCATGATCAAGCGGCTCTCGACGCCGTGCTCCTTGCAGCGGCTCTCGAGCTCGCGCAGGTAGCGGAAGTCGGTCGCGCGGTCCTTGAAGAACGAGTTGACGTACTCGATCGCGCCGATCCCGTACTCGACCTTCGCGACCCGCGGGAAGTCGAGGTTCGTCATCCGTCCCCCCTGCAGCGCACGATGCAACGACCACTCGGCGAGCGAGATTTCGAAACGCGGCTTGCGCGCGGCCGCGGCGGCGTTGGGCGTCAGGGCCGCCAAGGTTGCGGCGCCTGCGACGCCGAGCAACAAGGAGCGACGGTCGAACGGCGACGACGAATCGGACGGCTGCGACGGCTTCATCACACGCCATTCGAACGCTCTTTCGAGCCCGAGTAAAGCCGCGGAGCACGGTCCTGAAAGTTCGCCCGGCCTCGTCGACACCGGTGCACGCGCGCATGCGGCCCACGCGGGCCGCGCTAGGATCGGTCGCACTCGTTCGACGCATGCTCTCCTCCGTTGCGGCGCTCGTCGGTGCGCTCGCGGTCCTCGCACCGCAGGACGGCGCCGTCGCGCCGCCGACGCAGCCCGATTTCGCGCGCGACGTCTGGCCGATCCTCGAGGCGCGCTGCTTCGCGTGCCACGGCGATAAGAAGCAGAAGGGCGGGCTGCGGCTCGATCGGCGCGCCGACGCGTTCGCCGGAGCGCAGTTCGGCGCCTCGCCGGTGCTCGTGCCCGGCGACGCGCTCGCGAGCACGCTCTACCAGCGGCTGGTCACCGCCGACGAGGACGAACGCATGCCGCTCGACCGCGAGCCGCTCGCCGCCGCGGAGCTCGAGCTCGTGCGCGCGTGGATCGCCGCGGGCGCGCGCTGGCCCGACGAAGGCGCTGCGCCCGGCGACGGCGCCACGCCCGGCGAACACGATCCACGCGCGACGCACTGGGCGTGGCGCAAGCCCGTGCGGCCCGCGGTGCCCGACGTGCGCGAGCGCGAGTGGGTGCGCAACCCGATCGACGCGTTCCTGCTCGCGAGCTGGGAGCGCGACGGGCTCGTGCACGCGCCCGAAGCGTCGCGCGAGAAGCTCTTGCGGCGCGTGACGCTCGACTTGACCGGTCTCGCGCCGACGGTGGAGGAGCTCGATCGTTTCCTCGCCGATCCCAGACCCGACGCGTACGAGCGCGAAGTCGAACGTCTGCTCGCTTCGCCTCGTTACGGCGAGCACTTCGCCGTCGGCTGGCTCGACCTCGCGCGCTACGCCGACACCCACGGCTACGAGAAGGACGATCGGCGCACGCAGTGGCGCTGGCGCGATTGGGTCATCGACGCGTTGAACCGCGACATGCCGTTCGATCGGTTCACGCTCGAGCAGCTCGCCGGCGACCTGTTGCCCGATGCGACCGACGAGACGCGGCTTGCGACCGCCTTCCACCGCAACACGTTGATCAACGAAGAAGGCGGCACCGATCCGGAGGAGTTCCGCTCCGCCGCGTTGGTCGATCGCGTCAACACGACGGCGTCGGTGTGGCTCGCATCGACGCTCGCGTGCGCGCAGTGCCACAACCACAAGTACGACCCGTTCACGGCGAAGGACTACTACCGCTTCCTTGCGTACTTCGACCAGAGCGCGGACACCGGCAACGCGCGCGCGCCGGAGCTCGTCAGTCCGACGCGCGAGCAGTCGGCGGAACTCGCGACGCGGCGTGCCGAGCTCGCGAGCGTCGCCGCCGCGCTCGAAGCGCCGCATCCGGAGTGGGACGCGCGCGAGGCTCGTTGGCGGACGAACGAACGCGCGCGGCTCGCGCCGCCGCCCGACTGGCGCGTGGCGCGAGCGCTCTGCGGCAGCGCACGTTCCGGCGCCCCGCTCGTCGTCGCGGACGACGGCTCGATCGCGGTGCGTGCGGCGACGCCCGACGCGCACGCGCACGCGCACGCGTACGAGCACGGGGGGCACGACACGAACGACGTCTACGACTTCGAGTTCGCGCCGGGCGCGGGTCGATTCGGCGCGCTGCGGCTCGAAGCGTTGACCGACCCCGCGCTGCCGAGCGGCGGTCCCGGCCGCGCCGCGAACGGCAACTTCGTGGTCACCGAGCTCGAAGTGTGGCGGAGCTCGAACGCCACGCCGATCACGCGCGAGCGCATCGCGCTCGTCGGCGCGGAAGCGGACTACGAACAGCGCGGTCCCGGCGCGTGGCAAGCGCGGAATGCGATCGACGGTGATCCGGCGAGCGGCTGGGCGGGCGGCGTCGGCGAACGGCCGGGCTCGCGTGAACTCGCGGTGCTCTTCGCCGAGCCGTTCGATTGTGACGAGACGACGCGCCTGCACGTGCGGCTGCGCCAGGAGTGGCCGGGCGGGGGACACGCGCTCGGGCGTTGGCGCGTCGCGTTGGGCGACGGCGCCGACCTCGCGAGCCGCGTGCGCGCGATCGTCGCGTCGCCGTGGTCGCGCACGGGCCCGTATCCGGCCGAATCCGACGAGCAGTCGGCGCGCGCGCAATTCGACCTGCGTTTCCCGCCGGAAGCCGAAGTGCTCGGTCACGCGCCGAGCGCGGACGCTGCGGGAGCGGCGCGCGAGCTCGTCGCCTGGCGCGCGGCGCCGGAGCTCACCACCTGGCGCGCAGCGCCAGAGCTCACCGACGGCGTCGTGCACGAACTCGATCACCGCCGGGGCACCTACTATTTCAAGCGCACGTTCGAGTGCCTGCGCGACGGCGAGCTCGAGCTCCTCTTCGGCAGCGACGACGCGTTGGTCGTCTGGTGGAATCGTGAACGGGTGCTCGAGAGCCGCACCGGCCGCGGCGCCGCGCTCGACCAGGACCGCGTCCGCGTCGCGACGCGCGCCGGCACGAACGAGCTCTTCGTCAAGGTCGTCAACTACCAAGGCCGCGACGGTTTCGCGTTCCGGTTCGACGCGGCGCGCGCCGGCGGTTTGCCGCGCGAGGTGAGCGCTGCGCTGCAGAGCGGCGACGACGCCGTGGACGCGGAGCGGGCGCTCGCCGTGACGCGCTACTTCCGCACGCACGTCGAGCCCGAGGGCCGCGCGCTCGCCGAAAGGCGCGTCGAACTCGAGCGCGCGCTCGCGGCGTTCGAAGCCGCGTTGCCGCGCGTGATGGTGATGCAAGAGCGCGCCACGCCGCGCGAGACGCGGATCTACAACCGCGGCGACTTCCGCAATCCGGGCGAACGCGTCGAGCCGGGCACGCCGGCGCTGTTCGCGTCCTCGCGCGACGCGGAGAGCGCGAGCGGCTTCGTCGACGCGCCGGCGAACCGGCTCGGGCTCGCGCGTTGGCTCGTCGATCCTGCGAATCCGTTGGTCGCGCGGGTCACCGTGAATCGGCTGTGGGAGCGCTGCTTCGGCGTCGGCATCGTGCCGACGTCCGACGACTTCGGCACCCGCGGCGATCCGCCGACGTACCCCGAGCTCCTCGACTGGCTCGCGTGCGAGTTCGTCGCGCGCGGCTGGAGCCAGAAGGAGCTCGTGAAGCGGATCGTCACGTCCGCGGCATATCGCCAGGACTCGCGCGTGACGCCGCAGAGCTTCGAGGCGGATCCCGAGAACCGTCGCTTCCTGCGCGGGCCGCGCCGGCGGATCGACGCCGAAGCCGTGCGCGACGTCGCGCTCGCGACCTCCGGGCTGCTCGTCGAACGCCTCGGCGGTCCGAGCGTCTTCCCGCCGCAGCCCGCAGGCATCTGGAACCTGCCGTACAACGGCGACCAGTGGCGCGACGACGACGGCGAGAATCGTCACCGCCGCGGGCTCTACACGTTCGCGCGCCGTTCCGCGCCGTACCCGACGTTCAACACGTTCGATGCGCCGTCGCGCGAGCTCACGTGCACGCGCCGGCCGCGCTCGAACACGCCGCTGCAAGCGCTCGTCCTGCTCAACGATCCCGCGTTCGTCGAGTGCGCGGGCGGCTTCGCGCGGCGGATCGCCGCACGCACCGGCGACGAGCGCGAGCGCTTGACGTGGGCGTTCCGCGCCGCGACCTCGCGTGCACCGACCGTCCGCGAGCTCGAGATCCTGCTCGCGCTGCGCGCCGACGAACGCGCGCGCTTCGAACGCGAGCCCGAGGCTGCCGCCGCGCTCTGCGCCGCGAGCCGCGCGAGCGCAGAGATTGTGCCAGGAGCGCCTGGCGAGCCTGGCGAGCCGGCCGCGGGCGCGCTCGCCGAACTCGCCGCGTGGGTGGTGATCGCGAACGCGCTCCTGAACCTCGACGAGACGATCACCAAGGGATGAACCCTCGAGGGCCGACGATGCACGAGCTCGATCCGCTGGTCGCGCTGAGCACCCGCCGCTGGTTCTTCAAGCAGTGCGGCGTCGGGCTCGGCGGTCTCGCGCTCGCGTCGCTCGCCGGGGCGGCAGCGGGTGACGCGGCGGACGCGCAGAACCCGCTCGCGCCGAAACGGCCGCCGCTCCCGGCGAAAGCGAAGCGCATCGTCTACCTGCACATGGCGGGTTCACCGTCGCAGCTCGACCTCTTCGACCCGAAGCCGAAGCTCGTCGAGCTCGATCGACGGCCGTGCCCCGAGAGTCTGCTCCAAGGCGAGATGTTCGCCTTCATCAAGGGCCACCCGAAGATCCTCGCGTCGCCGTACGCGTTCGCGCGCCACGGCGAGAGCGGCCAAGTGCTCTCGGAGCTCCTGCCGCACCTCGCGACGGTCGCCGACGAGCTCTGCGTCGTGCGTTCGATGCACACGACGCAGTTCAACCACGCGCCCGCGCAGATCTTCATGCACACCGGCCACTTCCGCATCGGCCGGCCGAGCTTCGGCTCGTGGCTCTCGTACGGCCTCGGGAGCGAGAACCGCGACTTGCCGGCGTTCGTCGTGCTGCTCTCCGGCCGCTACGCGCCCGACGGCGGGACGTCGCTCTGGGGCTCGGGCTTCCTGCCGACGATCCACCAAGGCGTGCGCTTCCGTTCGCAAGGCGACGCGGTGCTCTTCCTCTCCGATCCGCACGGCATCGATCGCGCGGCGCGCCGGCGTTCGCTCGACGCCGTGAACGCGCTCAATCGCGAAGCGTTCGCGCGCGAAGGCGATCCGGAGATCGAGACGCGCATCGCGCAGTACGAGATGGCGTACCGGATGCAAGCGAGCGTGCCCGAACTGATCGACGTCGCGAGCGAGCCCGAGAGCGTGCGCGAACGTTACGGCGCGAAGCTCGGCGAGACGTCGTTCGCGAACAACTGTCTCCTCGCGCGGCGCCTGCTCGAGCGCGACGTGCGTTTCGTGCAGCTCTACCACTGGGGTTGGGACAGCCACGGCACGAGCCCCGACGACGACATCGTCACGAGCTTGAAGCAACGCTGCCTCGAGACCGATCGGCCGATCGCGGCGTTGCTTTGCGACTTGCGCGAGCGCGGGCTGCTCGACGACACGCTCGTCGTCTGGACCGGCGAGTTCGGGCGCACGCCGATGAACGAGGAACGCGACGGCTCGAAGTTCCTCGGCCGCGATCACCATCCGCACGCGTTCACCGTCTGGCTCGCGGGCGCCGGCATCCGGCGGGGGACCAGCGTCGGCGCGACCGACGAGCTCGGCTACCGCGTGACCGAGGATCCGATCTCGGTGCACGACCTGCACGCGACGCTCCTCCACCTCTTCGGCTTCGACCACGAGCGGTTGACCTTCCGCTTCCAGGGCCGCGACTTCCGTCTGACCGACGTCGAAGGCGTGGTGCAGCCGAAGCTGCTCGCCTGATCAGCCGTCCTGCGCGTCGTCGCCGTCCCGTGACGGTGCGCGGCCCTGACCCAGGCGACCCTTGAAGCGTTCGAGCCGCGCGACGGCGTCGTCGTCGAGTCGGTCGTGGCCGAAACCGTCGGGCTTCCAGTCGCCGAGCGGTCGGCGCGCGCCGGTCGACGGATCGCCTGGCGCGCTGCGGCCGTCCGCCTCGGGCTCGGCGCGAGTCGCGCGCGGATCGTGCTCCGCCTCGCGTGGTGCATGTGCTCCGGCGGCCCCCGGCGCGCCGCGCGGCGCCGAGGCACCGCCGAACTGGAATCTCACGCCGCCGAACGAACCGGCGAAGTTGCCGCCCGGGTTGCCGGCGAAGTTGCCAAACGGGAACCGGCCGTGGCGCAGGCGCACGGCCCAGAGCTCACGCGCGCCCGCCCAGCCGATGAACAGCGCGATCGCGAGCAGCGAGAACACGCCGCCGTCGAACCCGCTGCGGATCCAGAGCCAGATTCCGAACGCGAACATCGCGAACGCGATCCACCGGCCGACGCGCACGGCGATTTCGGTCGCTCGCACCCAGTCGTGGAACCGGCCGAGCACCGCGCGCAACACTCGACCGCCGTCCATCGGGAACGCAGGCAGGAGGTTGAACGTGCCGAGCACGAGGTTGTAGACGACGAAGAGCACGCCGAACGTCGTGCCGAGGTGCCCGGGCTCGCCTTCGCGGAACACCGTGCGCCAATCGCCGTGGGCGGTCTGCCAGAGCACGCCGAGCCCGACCGCCAACGTGCCGAGCACGGCGAGCACGAAGTTGACCGCCGGCCCAGCGATCGCGACCGCCGCTTCGACTTTCGACTGCTCGGGGATGTGGTCCATCCGCGCCATGCCGCCGAGTGGCCAGAGCGTGATGTCGTACACACGGATGCCGAAGCGCCGCGCGACCAGCGAGTGGCCGAGCTCGTGCAACAGCACGCACGTGAACATCAGGAGGACGGTGGCCACCGTCAGGTACCACGGCTCGTCCGGCGGCGCCGCGGTCGCGAAGAGCACGACCATCGCCGGGAACATCCAGTGCACGCGCACCTGGATACCGGCGAGGCGACCGATGGAGAAAGAGCCGAACACGCGCGGGACTTTCGAAGGGCCGAAGATCTTGGGTACGGACCCGCGCGCGGACAAGGGGTGGACTCGGATCCGCTCCGGGGCGTCGCCGGGTCGCGGTCAAGTCGCCGCCCGAGCCGTGCGGAGCCGCGCCAAGCCCTGGCGGGCGAGCGCGCGAATCGCCGCCAGCGGCGCGGGCCGCGAGTGCGCCCGCTCGCCAGGACCTAGACTGACCCGCGGCCACGCATGGACGACGCTCTCCAAGAACCGCGCGTCTACGAGCTCGATCTCGACCGCCTCGAGACCGACCGGACGTCCCCGTGGACGGCGTTCGCGCGGAGCGAGTCGGCGGTGCCGGAGCGACTGCGTCGGCTCGCGCGCGTCGGCGGCGAAGCGTCGGCGTTGGTGGAACTCGCGCGCCGCGAGGACGCGTTCGTGCTCGCGGTCGGCGACGCGGTGCGCCGCGGCGTGCCGACCGCGTCACGGGCGACTGTCGTCGCGCGTTCACCGCTCTCGGGCCTCGTCGCGGACGGACAGGTCGGCAGCGACGTCGCGCGCCGGCTCGCGAGCGTCGCCGACGTCGTCGTGTTGGTCGGCCGCGCGCGCGCGAACGTGCTGGTGCTCGGCGTGGACGGCGTGAAGCTCGTCGAGATCCCGGAACTCGCGCGCCGCGAACCGCGCGACGCGCACGCGTTCGTCGAAGCTCGGCTCGGGCCGTGCGCGACGTTGTCGATCGGCCGCGCCGGCGAGCGTGGGGTGCGCATCGCGAACCTCGCCGCGTGTTCGTCGGGCAGCGGAGCCGCCGCGCTCGCGCACTACGTCGGTCGCGGCGGACTCGGCGCCGCGTTCGGGGCGCACGGTTTGAAACTCGTGGCGGTCGCCGCGCCTGCGATCGAGACCGCGGTCGATCCCGAACTCGTGCGCTGGTTGCTCGGCTCGCCGCGACTCGCGGCTCGCGCGACAGGCGGCACGTTCGAACTCTCGGAGTCGTATGCCGCGCGCGGCGACCTGTTCGCGCGCGGCGGCACGCTGGCGCTCGATCGCGACGCGGCGCGCGCGTTCGGCCGCGAGATCGAAGCTCACGCGAAGGCTCAGCACGGTTGTCGCGGTTGTCCGACGCCGTGTGGATTGGTGCTCGAAGGTGCGCGCGGCGAAAAGCGCTCGGTGCGTTTCTCGGCGGGTCACGCGCTCGGTTTGAACCTCGGACTCGAGCGCGGGGAAGACGCGTTGCGCTTGCTCGCCGCTTGCGACGCGGCGGGCCTCGACGCGAAGGAGCTCGGCTCGGCGCTGGCGCTCGTGGCGCGCGCACGGGAAGCGGGGCTCGTCGCGGACGGGCCGCGTTTCGGCGAGCTCGACGGCTTCCTCGAACTCGTCGCGCGAACCGCGGACGTGCGAGGAACCGGCGAGCTCCTCGGCCGCGGCTCCGCGGCGGTCGCCGAACGCTTCGGCTTCGAGGCACGCGTCGCCCGCGGACAAACGGTCCGCCGCGAACAGAGCCGCGCGTCGCTGCTCGGCCAATGCGTCGCCGCGCGTGGGCCCGAACCGATGCGCACGTTCCCGTTCCTCGCGACCGATGCGAGCTCGCGGGTGCGGCTCGAACGCCTGATCGCGCCGCTCGCGTTGCCGCTCGGCGCGGAGGACCCGGAGTCGTCCGTCGGCAAGGGCCGGCTCGTGTGGTGGCACGAAAACCTCTCCGCGGCGCTCGACGCGACCGGATTCTGCGCGTTCTCCGCCGGGGCGTTGTTGGTCGACGGCACCGTGACGCTCGACGAGCTCGCGTCGGCGATCCTGCCGTCGGCGTGGCGAACGGACCGACGAGAGCCGCTCGGTTGGACGCTGCTCGAACTCGGCGCGCGCGTCGTCGAGCTCGTGCGCGCGCTGGAGCGGCGCTTCGGCGCGCCCGACGACGTCGATCGTCCGGCGTTCGCGCGAGACGAGCTCCAGCGTCCCGGCATGCTCGACGAGTACCTCGCGCTGCGCTCGAGCGAGTCCGCAGCGACGGCGCTCGAACGTGCGAGCCGCCCGCGGTGGGGCGTCGCGAGTCGTCCGGTCGAGGACGCGCTCGGACCCGCCGTCGCCGTGCGTGGCGTCGGTGGGGCGTCCGACGCGCCGAGTCAGGCGCGGAGCGGCGCGAGCACGGTGGCCCGCGGGCGCGGCGTCGTCTCGGTCGTTTCCGGCGGCACGCTCGCGGCGAGTTACGGTCGCGAACGCGAGCTCGCGCTCGACTTGCCGTGCGACGTCGCGCACGTGCTCGCGGCACTCGAGGCGACGACGCCCGCGGGTGCGCCGCTTTTCGCCGGTGGACTGCCGATCCCGGCGGTCTTTCGCGCCGGCCGGCGACTGGAACCGAATTCCAGTGTCGCGGACGGCGATCGGCTGGACTTGGTGCTCGCGATCAGCGGCGGCTGACGCGCTTGAGACGCGGCGGGTGCGAACCCGAAAAGAGCGCTCCGCCCCAAGGCTCCCGCTGATGTTGGACCCCTCGCTCCGCTATCCTCTTCGCCCCTCGTCTCCCGGCCGAACCGCTGTGACCACGATCCTTGTCGTCAAGACCGGCGCGCTCGGCGACGTGCTGCGCACGACGTCGATCCTGCCCGGACTGGCGGAACGCCATCCCGGTGGTCGCGTCACGTGGGTGACGGCGCCCGCGGCCGTCGATCTCGTGCGGCTGAATCCGCTGGTCGCGGAAGTGATCGCGCTCGACGTCAAGGCTCCGGAGCAGCTCGCGGAAGTCCAGCGCGAGCTCGCGCGGACGACCTGGGATCGCGTGCTGTCGTTCGACGACGAGGAGCCGCTCTGTCGGCTCGCAGCCGGGCTGCGCACGAAACACCTCTCCGGTGCCTACCTGACGGAGGACGGCCGGCGCGCGTACACGCTCGACGTCGGACCGTGGTTCGACATGGGGCTGCTTTCCGTGCACGGCAAGGCTCGCGCGGACCAGATGAAGGTCGAGAACCAGAAGAGCCATCCCGCGATCTTCGCCGAGATGCTCGGCATCCGGATGGGCAAGCCGACGCTGGTGCTCGACGAACGAGCGCGTGCGTTCGGCGACGAGTTCGCGAAGCGGCACGCGCTCGGCGCCCACGGTCGGGTGATCGGCTTGAACACCGGCGCCGGCGGGCGTTGGCACTCGAAGACGCTCAGCGTCGAGAAGACCGCGGCGCTCGCGCGGATCCTCGATCGCGAACTCGGCGGACGCGTCACGTTCGTGCTGCTCGGCGGCCCCGGCGAAGTCGAACGCAACCAAGCGATCGTCTCGGCGCTCGCGAACGACGTGCGTCTCGTCGACGCGGGTTGCGACAACGCGATGCTCGACTTCGCGGCGATCGTCTCGAAGTGCGGGCTGCTCGTGACGAGCGACTCGCTCGCGTTGCACGTCGCGCTCGCGCTCGACGTGCGGTGCGTCGTGTTCTTCGCGCCCACCTCGGCGGCGGAGATCGAGCTCTACGGGCTCGGCGAGAAGGTGGTCAGCACCGCGGCCGACTACTGCTCGTACAAACCGGACGCGGACGTCTCGTCGATCACGCCCGAGCGCGTCGCCGCCGCGGTGCTGCGGCAGTTGCGCTAGCCGGTCCGGCGCCGCGTGCCCTGTGCGCCCTGTGCGCCTTGTGCAATCGGGCATCGGGCATCGGGCACACGAGACGCGCGCGTGTGACCGACGAAGTCGCTGCGCGAGGCGCCGGGGCACGCCCGCGGGACTCGCGACCTCGAACCAGGCCGCGGGTCGGTCACGGTTCGGGGCTTCGGCGGCCGTCCGTTCACCGCGCCGGCGAACCCACGGTCCGGCACCCCGGGCCGAAGTGCGTAGGCGGCCGAAGGTTCGCCCCGGCTGCGCATCAAGCCCACCCCCTGCGTATCGAAAGAAGTTCGTGAGGTAGGTCCTGGTGCGCAGTTCTTCCGACGCCGATGGCAACGAGTGCGCAGCCTTCGAGTACAGTAATCAAGGCTGCGCGAGGTCGTCCTGAGCCCCGTCCGCAGCCCATTTCGTACCTCGTCCGTAACCGTCGTGGGTCGTTGGCCGCGTGCTCGTCGCGGTTGGACGCCCCCCCCTTACTCCTCAGCTCCGCCCAAACACCATGCACGTACCCTTCCGTCGCCTCGCCTTGGGCTCGGCGTTCGGGGTGCTCGGCCTCGCGACCAACGCGTCGGCCCAGTTCACCTCGAACACCACCCAGATCCCTTCGGGTAACCCGTTCAACAACTCGTTCTCCGAGAGCGTCAACTTCGACGACATCGACGAAGACGGCGACTTCGACGCCGCGTTCGCCGACGGTGGCGACTGCTGCAACGACCAGAACCGTCTGTGGCGCAACAACGGTGGCGCGCAAGGCGGCACGATCGGTTTCTTCACCGACGTGACGTCGACGCAGTTCCCGGTGATCAGCGACGACAGCCGCGACATCGAGTTCGTCGACATCGACAACGACGGCGACGCGGACCTCTACATCTCGAACACGTCGACCAACTCCAACCAGACGAACCGCTGGTGGGTGAACATGGGGCACGCGCAAGGCGGCTCGCTCGGCACGTTCACCGATCAGACCGCGGCGCGTTGGGTCGGCATCGCGGCGGCCGGTTCGTCGGTCGCGAACAGCATGAAGCTCGCGAGCGGCGGTTTCATCGACTGGTCGTGCTTCTGCGCGTTCGGTGACATCGACAACGACGGCGACATGGACCTCTTCCACTCGACCTACGGTGGAACGTTCGCCGGCAACGTGCCTTCGCGCGTCTTCTTGAACGACGGCAACGGAAACTTCGCGGAGTTCAACCCGAGCGGCTTCCAGTTGACGACGCAGACGATCTCGAACGGCAACCCGGGTCTCTGGTGCGAAGGCACGCAGTCGCACGGCACCACCAACACGACCGGCCAGTTCTGCGACGTCGCGGACACGCCGCTCGGCGCCGAACTCGGCGACCTCGACGGCGACTACGACCTCGACGTCCTGCAAGGCGCGCGCAACGAAGTGCCGCGTATCTTCACCAACCGTCTCTCGGAAACCGGCTCGCTCGCGTTCCGTGACACCACGGCGGCGAGCTTCCCGTCCGGCCACTCGACCGGTGGCGGTCACTACGAGCAAGAGCTCGGTGACATGGACGACGACGGCGACCTCGACATCTACGGCCTGAACTGGCTGAACCTGACCGACGCGTACCTGAAGAACAACGGTCAGGGCGTGTTCTCGGCGCCGACGGCGACCAACAGCTCGGGTCAGGACGACAACGAGCCGGAGTGGCTCGACTACGACAACGACGGAGACCTCGACTGCTTCGTCGCGGGCTTCGCCGGTCCGAACCGCATGTACGTCAACAGCGGCGCGCCGGGCTACACGCTGACCTTCGTGTCGGGCGTCGTGCCGACCAACGGCGAGAACTCGCTCGCGGCGGCGGCCTGCGACGTCGACAACGACGGCGACCAGGACCTGTTCACGGCCGAAGACGCCGGCACGGCGAACCTGTTCCTCAAGAACAGCACCAACACCGTCGACACGCACGCCCCGCGCATCTTCAAGATGGAGCAGGCTCCGTCGCGCTCGGTCGGTGCCAACCCGACGGTCATCCGCGCGCTGATCTACGACAACGAGTCGTTCTACATGACCGCGCAGCAGACCCACACGCTCATGTACTCGGTCAACGGTGGTTCCTACACCGCGACGCCGATGCACTGGGCCGGTGGCAACCTGTTCCGCGGCACGATCCCGGGCAACCTCGCCGGCGACATCTGCTACCACATCGAGTCGACCGACTTCTACGGCAACACCACCGTCGGCTTCGACCGCTGCTACACGGCGGGCGGCGCGGGCAGCGTCTCGGTGTACTGCACGGCGAAGACCAACTCGAAGGGCTGCTACCCGCAGATCAACTTCACCGGCACGCCGGACAGCACGCAGTCCTCGGGCTTCGACATCAAGGCGAGCAACATGCTGAACAACAAGTTCGGCCTGTTCTTCTACTCGACGGCCGGTCCGAACGGCGTCGCGTTCCAGGGCGGTCACCTCTGCGTCAAGCTCCCGACGAAGCGCACCCCGGTGCAATCGTCGGGTGGCACGGGCTCGGGCACCGACTGCACCGGCACGTACTCGTTCGACTTCAACACCTACCTGTTCAACGGCGGCGATCCGGCGATCGTCGCGGGCACGACGGTGTACGGTCAGTACTGGGGACGTGATCCGAGCTTCACGCCGCCGAACAACACCAGCCTGACCGAAGGCATCAAGTTCACGGTGCAGTAAGCGCCGGCTCGAACCTCGAACCTGAACGGGCGGCGTCGCGCGGACTCGCGCGGCGCCGCCTTCTGCTTTGGCGGGCGAGATTTTCGGAATCGTGGAGTCAAGCGGGCGGCGAGCGGCGTGTTCTCCTCCGCAGCGTCGCCTCCGCGGCACCCCGTTCCCAACCCTCTGCTTACCGAGGAGCTCCACCGATGCAGGTCGTCCGCCTTTCGCTCGGACTCGTCGTGCTGATCTCGTGTGCGTCCAGCGCCTTCGCCCAGACCTTCACGTCGAATCCGGGCGCGATCCCGCAGGGCAGCCCATTCAACGCGTCCTACACCGAGAGCGTGAATTTCGCGGACGTCGACCTCGACGGCGATCTCGACGCGGCGTTCGCCGACGGCGGTGACTGCTGCAACGACCAGAACCGACTCTGGCTGAATCAGGGCGGCGCCCAGGGCGGAACGGTGGGCACGTTCCTCGACGCGACGGCGGCGGCGTTTCCCGTCGTCAACGATTCGAGCCGCAATCTCGAGTTCGCGGACATCGACGCCGACGGTGACGCCGATCTCCACATTTCGAATCACTCGAGCTGGGTCAACCAAACGAGTCGCTGGTGGGTCAACCAGGGCGGCGTGCAGGGCGGTTCGAGCGGCACGTACACCGATCAGACGTCGACGCGTTGGGTCGGTCTGGGAGGCAGCGGCTCGTCGGTCCATCCGTCGCTCGTGTTGCCGAGCGGCGGGTTCATCGATTGGTCCGCGTTCGCCGCGTTCGGCGACCTCGACGCCGACGGCGACCTCGACTTGGTCCACTCGTCCTACGGCCCTGCCTTCAACGGCAACGTGCCGAGCCGCGTGTTCTTGAACGACGGCAACGGGTTCTTCCAGGAGTTCAATCCAAGCGGCTTCCAGCTCACCGGCGTCGCGATCGTGGACGGTGACCCCGGGCTCTGGTGCGAAGGTCTCCAACAGAACGGGACCACGAACGCGACCGGGCAGTTCTGCGACATCGCGATGAGCGCGTTGTCGGTCGATCTCGGCGACATCGACGGCGACTTCGACTTGGATCTGGTGCACGGGTCGCGCAACGATCGCCCGCGGCTCTTCCGCAACCGCGTGACCGAAACCGGCGGGACACTGAGCTTCCGCGACGTCTCGAATGCGCAGTTCCCCGCCAATTGGTCGACGGGCACCGGGCACTACGAGCAGGAGCTCGGCGACATGGACGACGACGGAGACCTCGACATCTACGGCCTGAACTGGCTGAACCTGACCGACGGCCTGCTGAAGAACAACGGCGACGGCACGTTCGCGCCGCCGATCACGATTCCGGGCTCGGGACAGGACGACAACGAAGCCGAATGGGTCGACTACGACCGCGACGGCGACCTCGACGTGTTCATCGCCGTGTGGTCGGGTCCGAACCGGATGTTCCAGAACTCCGGGGCGTCCGGCGGCTACGGCTACTCCGTGGCGAGCGGCGTGCTGCCGACGACCAGTCAACGCAGTCTCGCGGCCGCGACCGCCGACGTCGACCAAGACGGTGACTCCGACGTCTTCACCGCCGAGGACGTCGGGCTCGCCAACGTGTTCCTCGAGAATCACACGGACGTCGTCGACACGCACGCGCCGCGCGTGTTCAAGGTCGAGCAGGTGCCCTCGCGCGCACCGAGCGCGACGCCGACGGTCGTGCGCGCGTTGATCTACGACAACGAGCCGTGGCTCCTCACGGCGCAGGAGCTGCACCAGCTCGTCTACCGAGTGAACGGCGGCAGCGCGACCGTCCTCCCCGTGCAGTGGGTGGGCGGCAATCTCTTCCGCGGCGAGTTGCCCGGCGCGCTCGAAGGCGACGTTTGTTACCGAGTGCGCTCGACCGACTTCTACGGCAACACGTCCGAGTCGCCGGAGCGCTGCTTCCACTCCGGCGTCGGCGCGGGCTCGGTGTCGGTGTACTGCACCTCGAAGACGAACAGCGAGGTTTGTTATCCCCAGCTCAGCTTCTCGGGCGTGCCGAGCACCACGAGCGCGAGCGGTTTCGTGGTCGGCGCGAACAACGTGCTCAACAACAAGTTCGGGCTCTTCTTCTACTCGCTCGCCGGAAAGCAGGCCGTCGCGTTCCAGGGCGGCTACCTCTGCGTGAAGCTGCCGACGAAGCGCACGCCGACGCAGAACTCGGCCGGCCAGCCGCCGCCGAACGATTGCAGCGGTGGATACGTCTTCGACTTCAACGCCTACGCGGCGAGCGGCGCCGACCCCGCCGTGCAGGTGACCGGGACGACGGTTTGGGGCCAGTGGTGGCAGCGCGACCCCGGTTTCGCGCCGCCGAACAACACCGGACTCACCGAAGCGATCGAGTTCGTCATGCAGTGAGCTCCGAGCGCGTCCCGGCGTCGTTTAGGCTGGGACGCGCTTGAACGCTCTGCGCTACCTGCCCTTCGCGGCGCGCGTCCTGAAACGCGCCGGGCCGCCGTTGCACTTGACGGTGTTCGTCACCGGCCGGTGCAACGCGCGTTGCCGGCACTGTTTCCATTGGCGCGAAGTGGCGGCCGGCGTGCCGGGCCCGAGCGTCGAGCAGGTCCGGAAGCTCGCCGACTCCGCCGCGCGAATGGGCCCGTTGCTCTGGGTGAGCTTCGGCGGCGGCGAACCCTTCTTGCGCGACGACTTGGCGGAACTCGCGCGCTCGTTCGGCCGCCACGGACTGCGCCACCTCGCGATCCCGACCAACGGGCTCGTCGAGGAGCGCATGCACGCGACGATCGAACGGATCCTCGCCGAGAATCCGGAGCTCTATCTGTCGGTGGCCGTGTCGTTCGACGGGCCCGAGGCGATCCACGACTCGATTCGGCAAGTGAGGGGCGGCCACGCGCGCTCGCGGAACTCGGTACGGCGGCTCAAGGAGCAGCAGACGCGCCACCGGCGGCTCGGCGTCGGCATCCTCGTCACGTTGACGCAGGAGAACCAAGACGTGCTCGCGGCGCACCTCGAGGAACTCGTCGACGAGCTCGGGCCGGACAACGTGACGCTGAACCTCGCACGCGGCACCGCGATGGAGGAACACCTGCTGCGCGTCGATCTCGATCGTTACGCGGAACTCGTGGCGACGAAGGCGCGGCTCGTGCGCGAGAAGCGCTTGCCTTACTTCGACTTCCCGCTCGCGCGGCTCGCCGTCGCGCGCGATCAGTTGATGTACGAGAAGGTCGAGCACCAGGCGCGCGGTCTGAACGGTCGTTTCACGCCGTGCACGGCGGCCGAGCTTTCGGCGGTGATCTTCGAGAACGGCTCGGTGCACCCGTGCGAGATCCTCGGCCGCGAGATCGGCAACCTGAACGACGTCGATTGGGATCTCGAGCGCGTGTGGAAGTCGAGCGCGGCGGCCGCGTTGCGGCGCGAGATCGTCGAGACGCGCTGCAAGTGCACGTGGGAGTGCGCGCAGGCGGACAACGTGCTCTTCGACCCGCAGAGTTGGCCGCGGCTCTTCGTGAAGAGCCTCGCGCGATGAACCGGCCGTCGATCGGCGTGCTCGTGCCGTGCCGCGACGAAGCGGCGGTGATCGGACGCAAGCTCGCGAACCTCGCGCGCATCGTCTGGCCCTCCGCGGCGCGGCCGCACCGCATCGTCGTCGTCGACGACGGCTCGAGCGACGGCACGGAGTCGCTCGCGCGGCGCGCGGCGGCGGCGCACTTCGAGAAGCGCACGGACGTGCGGGTCGACGTCGTCGTGAACTCCGGTCCGTCGGGCAAGGCGCATGCGATCGCGCGGGGACTCGAGGCGCTCCGAGACGACGTCGAGCTCTGCGTGCTGACCGACGCGGACGTGATCGTCGCTTTGGACGCGCTGGTCGAGCTCGCGCGCCGCTTCGACGAGGAGCCTCGGCTCGGGCTCGCGTGCGGCGCGCAGCGTTTCGTCGAGGCGCTGCCCGACGACGGCGACGCCGAGCTCGTCCGCGGCGACGACGCCGGCGCCTACGACCGCATCACGGCGTGGGTGCGACGCCAGGAATCCCGTTCGGGACGCCTCTTCAGCGTGCACGGCCAGTGGCTCGGTTGGCGGCGCGACCTCGCGCTCGGCGCGACGCCCGGAATCGCCGCGGACGATCTCGACCTCCGGCTGCAGGCGCGAGCGCGCGGCGCACGGGTCGAACTCGTCGACCGCGCGCTCTTCTTCGAATGCAAGGCGCCGCACGGGGCGGCGCGCGACGCCCAGGCGTTGCGCCGCGCGCGAGCCTACGTGCAATGGGTGAAGAGCCCGCGCGTCGCGGCGCTGCGACGCGAACTCGGTTGGCTCGATCGCGTGCAGCTCGACCTCTATCGCAGCGTGCCGCTCGGCGCTCCGTGGTTCGTGCTCGCCGGCGCGCTCCTCGTGCCTGCGAGCTTCTGGGCCGCGGGCGCACCGCGGGTGGCGCTCGGTTGCGTCGCCGTGGTCGCCATGTTCGTCGCGAGTCCGCTCGGGCGGCGGCTCCTCGGGCTGTTCACCGTCATCGTGCAAGCAACGCGCGCGGAGCGACGCGGCACGCTTTCCGGCGCGTGGACCACGGCGCGCCGTTGAGTGCACGCGCCCACCGCGTCATCCTCTCTCGGCGTGTCGACCAAGCTCGAGAACTGGCTGCTCGCGCTCGTGCTCGTCGTGGCGGGCGGCCTGCGTTGGGTCGTCGTCGAGCAATACGAAGCGGCGCATCCGCTCGCCGACCGGCCCGTGATCGACGAGCGGAGCTACGACGCGTGGGCCCGCGAGATCGCGGGCGGGGAGTGGCTCGGGCACGAGATCTTCTTCCAGGAGCCTCTCTATCCGTACGCGCTCGCGGTGCTCTACGCCGCGGTCGACGGTTCGCCGACGGTCGAGCGCGAGTGGGCGCGTCGCGTGCACGTCGGGCTCGGCGTCTTGACGGTGTTCCTGGTCGCGCGGCTCGCGCGCCGGCTCTTCGGTCCGGGCGCGGGGCTCGTCGCGGCGACGTTCGTCGCGCTGCACGGACCGGCGCTCTGGTTCCCGGTGCTCTTGCTGAAGGAGAATCTCTTCCTGCCGCTCGCCGCCGGGTTCGCGTGGCTCTTGTCGTTCGCGGCCGAGTCGAACGCGCGCCGAGCCGCGTGGTTCGCCGTCGGCGCGTTGGGTGCGCTCGGCGCGCTCTTGCGCGGCAACATGTTGGTGCTGTTGCCGTGGTTCACGCTCACGCCGTTCGTCGTCGGCTGGTTCGGCGAACGCGCGTGGCGCCGCGCGGCGGTCGCGAGCACGTGCACGGTGCTCGGCGTCGCCTGTGTGCTGTCGCCCGTCGCGTGGCGCAACCAAGTCGTCGGCGGCCGCTTCGTGCTGACGACGAGCGGCGCCGGGACGAACTTCTACGGCGGCAACAACCTCGACAACCCGTACGGCGTCGCGAAGGAGTTCGACTTCGTGCGCGGCGTGCCGAAGTACGAAGCGGCGGACTGGCGGCACGAAGCGGAACGACGCACCGGCCGGACGCTCGATCCGGCGGAGACGAGCTCGTTCTGGCTCGGCGAGAGCCTGCGCTCGATGCAGGCCGAGCCGTTCTTCCACTTGCGCGCGCTGTGGCGCAAGTTTCGGCTCGCGCTCGGCGAGTACGAAGTGCCCGACAACCACTTCTACGACTGGGATCGCGCGTTCGTGCCGCTGCTCGCCGCGCCTTGGCCGGGATTCGCGCTCTCCGGCACGCTCGGGCTCGCCGGCATGCTCGCGATCGCTGGATTGCGGCGGCGCGCGAACCCTTGGCCGGCGCTCGCGTTCTTCGTGCTCTACCTCGGCACGATCGTGCTGACCGTGATGAGCGAACGGGCGCGGCTCGTGTTGTTGCCGCTCGTCGCGACGTTCGCCGCCGGCTGGATCGTGCACGTCTGTTCGCGCGGCGCGCCGCGTCGCACCGGAGCGTTCGTCGGACTCGTGTTCGCCGTGCCGCTCGTGTGCATTCCGGTCTACGACGCCGGACAGCGTCAGCGCGACCTCGACGAACGCGACTACAACTTGGCGACCGTCGTGCTCGCGGACGGCGGCGACCTCCTGCGGGTGCGCACGATCGCGGGCGCGCTCGAGCGACGGTATCCGGGCACGCCGAGGCCGACGTTGCTCGCGGCCGACGTCGACTATCGGCTCGCGCGGCGTGTGCTCGACGATCCGCGCGCCGCTCCGATGGACGTCGCGCGCGCGCGCGGCGAGCTCGAGCGGATCGTCGCCGCGCTCGACGCATGCGAGCCCCGTGCGAATCCGCAGGAGCGCTTCGGCGTCACGAAGCTGCGCGGCGCGATTCGCCAGTACCGCGGCGAGTTCGCGGCCGCCGAGCGCGACTTCCGCGTCGCGGCAGAATTCGATCCCGAGGACTTCGAGGTGCTGCGCCGGCTCGCCGTGTCGCTCGCGAACCGCGCGATGCAGGAGACCGAGCCCGCCGCGAAACGCAGCGCTCTCGCGGAAGCCGTCCTGCTCTTCGACCGTCTGGTCGCACGCGCGCCGGATGACGCGGAGCTCGTGCGGCTCGCCCGCGAGGTCCGCGCGCAGCTCTGACGGACCGGCGTCGACGCCGCACGCGCCGCGCGCGGCCGGCCACCACGTCGGCCTGCTACCGGAACAGCCCGGGCGCCGGTTCGACGCGCAACGACTGCACGCCGAGGTTGATCCACCCCGCGCGTTCGGCGGGCGTCGGCCGCTCCTCGCGCAGCGCACGTTCGAGCTCCGCGCGGGCGTCTTCGAAGGCGACGCGGCGTTCGCTTTCGATCCAGAAGATCGCGAAGGCCTCGGTGATCTCCTCCGGCGCCGAGATCGAGCCGACCGGCAGCGCGCGGAGCTTCGTCGCGAGTTCGACCGTGAAGCGGGCATCACGCCAACCGCCGGGGAACGCGCCGCCCTGCGGCTTGGTCTCCGGGTCGTCGCTCTCGGACTTCGCGAGCTCGGCGAAGCTCTCGCCAGCCTCCGCGCGGCGTTTGAGTTCGACGAGCGCCGCGACGACTTCCGCCTTCTTCTGGCGCACGATCTCGTCGTAGCGTTCGCGGGAGATCTCGGTCTCGAAGACCGGCAGCACGAGCCGTTTCGAGAGCATGCGCACCTCGAGTTTGCGTCCGTCCTTGCCGTAGCGTGCTTCCCACGCGCGCCGCAGATCGGCCTCGCCGAACTTTCGATCGCGCATCAGGACGAGGTCGGCCAAGACGTCGATGCGGGCCTTGACGCGCTGTTCGCGGTAGTACGACGCTTCCGTGCGGCCTTGGCGGTCGAGCTCCTTCAGCCACTTCTCGCGACTGCTGCCGTAGAGATCACGCAGCTTGCGCGCGAGGTCCTCTTCGATGCGCCGCTCGATCGTCGCGTCGTCGACGGTGATCCCGACGCGGCGCGCTCGTTCTTCGACCCACCAGTGCTCGAGGAACGTCTGCAGCAGGCCTTCGCCGCGCAGCGGCAACGCGAACGCGACGAATTCGTCCCGCGTGACCGGACGCTCTCCGAGGCGGAACACGACGTCGCTCGGGGAGCCGCTCTTGCTCCACAGCGCCGGCTCGAGCACCGGAGCGGCAGTGGTGTCCAGAGTGCTCGCGTACGCCGCGACTTCGTCGGTGGTCGGCCGAGCGGTGCGCAACCAGGCTTCGAGCTCCGGTTTCACGTCGTCGATCTTCGTCGCGACGACCCGGCGCGCGCGCACGACCCACCACGCTCCGCGGGCGAAGATCGGCTCGGACGTCGCGCCTTCCGCGAGGGCAGCGAGCGCGTCGAGCGCAGCCTCCGGCCATTGTCGCGGCTCGAAGTAGCCTTCGACGCGGCCGCCGGATTCGCGCGTCGCCGCGTCGTCGGAGAAACGTCGCGCGAGGTCGGCGAAGTCCTTGCCGGCGCGCACTTCGCGCGCGAGCTCGAGCGCTTTCTCGTAGCCCTTGCGACGCGCGAGCTCCTCGTTGCGGTTCAGCTCCTCTCGCGACGCACCTTCGCGCGATTGCACGATGACGTCGCAGCGGATCACGTCGAGCTCGAGCCGGCGTCCGCCGCGCCCGAAGCGGGCTTCGAACGCGCGCGCGAGCGCGACGGGATCCGAGAGGCGCTGTTCACCGGCGAGTGCGAGCACACGCAGCTCGTCTTGGATCTGCAGCCGGCGGGCCGCACGGTAGCCCGCTTCGGAGCGGCCGACTTGGGCGAGTTCCGCGAGCCAATCTTCACGGCGTCCGCCGAACGCGCCTTGGAGCCGCTCGGCGATCTCGGCGTCGAGCGCCGCTTCGACCTGCGCGTCGGTGAGTCGCACGCCGGCGCGTTCGGCTGCGGCGGCGATCGCTGCGCTCCGCGCGAAGTCGACGGCGAAGTACTCGCCGCGCCACGCGCAGAGCCAGTCGGCGAACGTGGAGCGCGAGACCTCGAGCGTCTCGTCACCGAGCGTCACGCGCAGCGCCGGTTCGTCGAGCCGCGCCACGCCGGCCAGTGAGGCAGCCAGTGAGCCGGCCAGTGAGCCAGCCGAGGAGACCGGCAGCGAGCCAGGCAGCGCCGCGCCGGCCGCGAACGGCAGGAGAGTGGGGGACGTGACTCCCAGGGAGAAGCAAACGAGCGCGACGCGACGAAGGGTCATGGGCGGGCGTGGGTGTCGGCGAATTGGAGCGTGTGCAAGCGAGCGTAGATACCGCGTTCGCGCAAGAGTTCGTGGTGCTTGCCGCGCTCGCGGATCTTGCCGCGGTGCATCACCAGGATCTGATCGGCGCGGCGGACGGTCGAGAGCCGGTGCGCGATCACGAGCGAGCTACGGTCCGCGAGCAGGCTCTGTTGGGCCTCTTCGATGCGGGCTTCGGTCGCCGAATCGACGCTGGCGGTCGCTTCGTCGAGGATCACGAGGTCGGGCCGGCCGGCGAGCGCGCGCGCGATCGCGAGCAGTTGGCGCTCGCCGGTCGACAAAGTCGCGCCGCGTTCGGCGACCGGCGCGTCGAGGCCGCCCGCGAGGTTCGCGACGACCCGTTCGGCGCGCGAGGCTTCGAGCGCTTCGGCGAGGATCTCGTCGTCGATCGCATCGCGGCCCATCACCAAGTTCTCGCGGATCGAGCCAGCGAAGAGGAAGTCCTCTTGCAGCACGAGGCCGAAACGTTTGCGCAGCGCCGCGAGGTCCCACTCGCGCAGGTCGACGCCGTCGACGGTGATGCGGCCCTTCGTGGGCTCGTAGAAACGCAGGAGCAAGTTGACGAGCGTCGACTTGCCCGCGCCGGTCGCGCCGACGACGGCGACGGTCGCGCCGGGCGGGATCTCGAACGAGACGTCGGAGAGCACTTCGACGCCTTCGACGTAGCCGAAGCTGACGTGTTCGAAGCGCACGTGTCCGCGGAACTCGGGCGCGACACGCCGCGCGCTGGCCGCCGGCGCGAGCGCGAGTCCGGGGCGCGTGTCGAGCACGCCGAACACGCGCTCCGCCGACGCGAACGCCGACTGCAGCACGTTGTAGCGCTCGCCGAGTTCCTGCAGCGGGTTCGTCAGGAGCTTGACGTAGAACCAGAACTGCAGGAACTCGCCGTACGACATGCTCGAGCCCAGGATCTCGATGCCGCCGGTCCAGACCACGCCGCTCTGGATCGTGTTGACGGTGAAGTCGAGCGCGGGCAACGCGAGCGCGAACAGGAAGATCGTCCGCATGTTCGCTTCGAGGTAGCGACCGAGCAGACCGGTGAAGCGCCCGGAGACGCGTTCCTCGCGGCGGAAGACCTGCACGACGCGGATGCCCGACAAGACTTCCTGCAAGTAGCCGTTGGTGCGCGCGAGCCGAGCGCGGACGAGGCGGTGCGCGTCGCGGGCGCCGCCGCGGAAGAAGAGGCTGACGCCGATCAACACGGGCAGCGAGAGACTGACGACCAGCGCGAGCTTCCAGTGCAGGAAGAAGAGCACGATGCACGCGACGACCACCTTGATCACGTCGAAGGCGAGCGTGCAGAGCCCGGTGGTCACCATCTCGCTCAGGTTCTCGACGTCGCTCGAGACGCGGGTGACCAACTGTCCGGTCGGTCGCTTGTCGAACCAGGCGAGGTCCTGGGAGACGATGTGGCGGAAGAGCTTGGTGCGCAGGTCGGCGACCACCGCTTGCCCGGTGCGCACGATGTGCGCGACCTCGTAGTAGCGCGCGATCACCATGCCGAGCGCGCACGCGACGTAGAGCCCCGCCCAGAAGAGCAAGTCGTGGACGAACGCGTCGGACTCGAAGGCGTCGGCGTGGCGCTGGCGCGCTTCGAGCGCCTGCGTCACCGGCCCGTCGATCGCCCCGCGCAGGATCCACGGACCCGCGAGCTCGAGCGCGAACAGCGCCGCGAGGACGCCGTACGCGCCGGCGAAGAGCTTCGCGTGCGGCCGCGCCTCGGCGAAGAGCCGCTTGAAGAGCGTCCCGTCGAACGCCTTCGGCGCCGGGATCTCGTCGATGTGGTCGTCGGCTTCGACCGACGGTTTGCGCCACGCGAGTTTCACAGCTCGGCGAGCTCCTCTTGCGCTTGCTGGCGCGCCCACGTCGTCCGATACCAGCCGTCGCGCGCCACGAGCTCGTCGTGCGTGCCGATCGCTTCGATGCGGCCACCGTCGAGCACGACGATGCGGTCCGCGTGGCGTACGGTCGAGAGCCGGTGCGCGGAGAGGATCACCGTGCGGCCGTGGCCGGCGTGCTTCAAGTGCCGCACGAGCGCCGTTTCGGTCTCGGTGTCGACCGCGGAGAGCGCGTCGTCGAGGATCAACACCGGCGGATCCTTCGCGAGCGCGCGGGCGATGCACGAACGTTGGCGTTGACCGCCGGAGAGCGTCACGCCGCGTTCGCCGATCGTCTGGTCGTAGCCTCGAGGGAAGCGCGTCACTTCGTCGGTCATGCAGACGAGCTTCGAGAGCTCGGCGAGTTCTGCATCCGAGAGCTCGTGATCCGAGCCGAAGCTCAGGTTCTCGCGCCACGTCGCGCTGAAGAGGAAACTGTCCTGCGGCACGTAGCCGAGCGCGTTGCGCAGCGTCGCGAGCTCGAGCTTCGCGAGCGGCACGCCGTCGAGCTCGATCCGACCCTGCGCGTCGTACAGCCGCGCGAACAGGTTCAGGAGCGAGCTCTTGCCGGACCCCGTCGCGCCGACGATGCCGACGACTTCACCGGGCCGCACTTCGAACGTGATGCGCGAGAGCGCTGGCGCCGGCGCGCCGGGATAGGTGAAGGAGACGTCGACGAGCCGGAAGTGACCGCGCACGGCGTCGAGGCGCACGGGCTCCGGCGGATCGGCGATCGGATTCGGCGCGTCGAGCAGTTCCTGGACGCGTTGCGCGCTGACCTGCGCGCGCGGGAACACGCCGGCGAGCCAACCGACCGCGATGATCGGCCAGAAGACCTTGAACGTCAGGTCGACGAACTTGAAGAGGTCGCCCGCCTGGAAGTCGCGGTCGATCATCGACCAGCCGCCGATGAAGAGGATCGGCAGGTACGTGAAGTCCTTCGAGCCCCAGGTGATCGCGCTCGAGAGTCCACGCGCTCGCCCGAGCTCGACTTGGTGGCGGAAGTTCGCGCGCGACACCGCGTCGAACTTCGCGGCTTGTTCGTCCTCGCGCGCGTAGCCCTTGACGATGCGCACGCCGGCGAAGGTCTCCTGCGCGCGCGCCGAGAGGTCCGCTTGCGTCTCCTGCACGGCGAGCGAGTGCTTCTGCAGCCGCGGCGAGAGCAGCCACATGCCGAGCCCCATGATGACGAGCGGCACGACGACCGCCGCCGCGAGCGGCGCGTTCAGCACGAGCATCGTGCCGATCGAGAGCGGCAACATGCAGCACGCGCCGAGCGTGTACATCAAGCCGGGCCCGAGGAACATGCGGATGTTCTCGACGTCGGACGTGATGCGGCTGACGAGGTCGCCCGAACGGTTCTTGTGGTGGAACGAGAGCGGCAGCGCGAGCAGTTTGTCGAAGAGGTCCTGCTTCAGGTCGTTCTCGACGTACCGCGACACGCCGACGACCCACCAACGTTGGTAGAAGCGGAACGTGCCGCGCACGAGCGCGACGCCGAACGTCAGGAAGAAGAGCCGCGCGAGGAAGTCGGCGTTCTCCGCGGTCTTCAGTTGGTCGAGCGCGTCGCCGACCAGGATCGTGAGCCACAAGTCCGCCGCCGCGCCGATCGGGATGCAGAGCAGCCCGAGCGCGAGCGTGCGCTTGTAGCGCAGGAACCGGCGGAACTGCCGAGCGAGGTGCTTCACGGATCCGCCACGAGCGCGTCGATCGCGCGCACGAGGTCCGCGAGCTCTCGATCGACCGTCTCTGCGCCGGCGCGCGCGGCGAGCGCGAGGCTCGGGAAGAGCTCCGCGCTGTAACCGGTCTCGAGTCCGGGCGCCCAGAGGCGGTTCTTGAACCACGTGCGGCCCGCGAGGCCGTCGCGCGTCGCGAGGCGCGCGTAGAACCAACGGCGCGCGTCGGCGTTCGGCGCGGCGGCGAGCCTTTCGAACGCGCTCGCGAGCGCTTCGGCTCGTTCCGCGCCGAGTCGTTCGATCCGCGCGGGCTCACGCGCCGCGCCGGCGAGCGCGTGCGCCGCTTCCGTCGGATCGAAGATCGCGTCGGGCGCGTCGCTCGCTTGCGCCAAGAGCTCCGCCAGGAACTCGCCCGCGAGTTCGTGACCGACCCAACCGGGATCGAGGAACCGATCGGCGAGCGCGAAATCGTCGAACGCCGTGTGGTACTGCCCGCCGCCGTTGCCGCCGAAACCGACGTCGACGACGGGGACCGAGAGATGGTGGAGGAACACCGCGAAGTCCGAGCCCGACCCGGGGAAGCCGAGCGCAGGGTTCGGCTCTTTCGCAGTCCACTGCTCGAGGAGCGTGCGCGGTCTCGCGTTCGTCGCGGTGACATCGTTCGCGCTCGCGGCGTGCGGAGCGCGCGGCTCCTCGACGCGTTCGAGCGCGCGCTTCAAGAGCGCGACGAGCCCGGGCGAACCGCCCGCGTGGAACTCGATGCCGCTGCAACCGGAGTCGGTGTTGACGTAGAGCCGCGCGCGCCGCGCGAGTTCGTCGGCGTGCGCTTCGCCGTACTCGCTCGAGCCGACGAGACCGAACTCCTCGGCGTCCCAGAACGCGATGCGCAACGTCGCCTTCGGCCGCCAACCGGAACGCGCGCGCTCGCCGAGGCGCGCCGCGGCGCGCAGCAACGTCACGACGCCCGACGCGTTGTCGTTCATGCCGCGCACCCAAGCGTCGCGGTGCGCGCCGGCGAGCACGAGCTCGTCGCTCGCGCCCTCGAGCGTGCCGATCACGTTGACGATCCGGCGCAGCTCGCGCGGCGCGTCGAGCGTGAGCGCGACTTCGACCGGGCCGGGGCCGAGCGGCTCCTTTCCCTGGGTGTCGCGCGCGAGGCGCTCGCGCAGCAGCGTCGCTTCGTCCGCGCCGATCGGCACGCACGGAATCGACGGCAAGAGCGCGTCGAGCGCCGCGCCGGTGACGCGCGCCGCCGGCTCGCCCGGCCGCGGCGACGGCGTGCCCGGCGTCGACGGATCGCCCGGGATGCGCGCCATCGAGAGGATCGAGCCGCGCTGCGCTTCGTGGCCCGGCTTCCACGGACCGTCGGGCCAGAGCGCGCCTTTCGCGGCGCCGTCGTCGCTCGCGGGCGTCCAGAGCAACACGGCGGCGGCGCCGTACTCGGCCGCGAGCTCCGGTTTCACGCCGCGGTACGCGCCGCCGTAGCGCGCGAGCACGACTTTGCCCGTCACGTCGACGCCGACCGCCTTCAGGCGCTCGAAGTCGGCGCGCAACCCGCGACCCGCGTCGACCACGGCGGCGCGCACGCGGCCCGACTTGCCCCACGCGTTGTAGAGCGGCACGTCGCCCGGCGGCAGCGCGTTCGGATCGAAGCGCTCGCCGCGTTCGTGTTCCGGTCGCGTGCTCGCGGAACCGGCGAAGATCGCGAAACGGATCTCGCGCGGGTAGGAGAGCAGCACTTCGCGCTCGTCGAGCTCGACCGAGAAGCCGGCGCGCTCGAGTTCGGCTTTCGCCCACTCCGCGCCGACCACCGACCCCGACGTTCCCGCGAGCCGCGTGAACCCGGAGAGCTCGCGCGCGAGCCTGCGGCTCTCGGGCTCGGCGTCACCCGGACGGGTCTCGCCGCACGCGTGTGCGCCGAACGCGTGTACGCCGGAAGCGATGCCTACGACGACACCGACGAGTGCAGCGCACGAGACGAAGGAGCGCATAGGGGGCGTGCGACGGGGGAGGGCGCGAGCCGCCGGTTCGCGGCGGAACTGGACGCGGAGCAACGCAAGAGGATAGACGGTCGGCCGCCGCACGGGAACGAGCAGCGTGGCGTCTGCGCGTGCTCCGACAGGTCCCGAACCCGAGCGCATTCTCGCGGAGCGGACTCGCCGTTAGGCTCTGGCCCTTCATGCCCGGGCCGATCCTCTTCGACGCAGTGATCTTCGACCTCGACGGGACGCTCGTCGCGACCGGCGGCTTCTGGGTCGCCGCGGCGCGCACCGGCGCCCGGCGGGCGTTCGAGGAGCTCGGGCTCGCCCGCGAGCTGCCGGAAGCGCAGGCGTGGCTCTCGATGGTGGGCTTCCCGCTCGAAGTCGGCTTCCGGCGAGTCTTCCCCGACCTCTCGCCCGCCCAGCGCGCCCACGTGATGAAGCGCTGCGTCGAAGAAGAGGAGAAGGCCGTGCGCGGCGGCCAAGCGGCGTTCATGCCCGGCGCGCGCGACGCGCTGGTCGAGCTGCGCCGGCGCGGGCTCAAGCTCGGCATCGCCTCGAACTGCGCGATGGGCTACTTGAAGCGCATGCAGGAGGAGCTCGGGCTCTCCGAGCTCGTCGACGCGGCGCGGTGCCTCGATTCGCCGCGCGTGCACACGAAGAGCGACATGGTCCGCGACCTGCTCGAGCTCTTCGAGACGCGCTCCGCCGTGATGGTCGGCGATCGTTCGCCCGACGCGGAAGCGGCGCACGCGAACGGTTTGCCGCACGTGCACCTCGCGCAAGGCCTCGCCGAAGCCGGCGAGACGATCGAGTTCGAGGCGCAGCTCTTCGACCTCGCGGAGCTCGTGCCGCTGCTCGAGCGTCGTGGCGCGTGGATCGAGGACGCCTTGATGCGCGCGCGCGTGCTCGACGCGTCGAAGTCGAAGCTCTGCGCGACGACGCTCGGCGTCACGGGGCGGCTGCTCGCGGGCAAGAGCATCTTCGCGCGCGACGTCGCGAAGCTCCTGCGCGCGCGGCGCATCCCGTGCGCGGTCGTCGCGCTCGAGGACTATCTGCTCGGCGCGCCGGCGGGGGAGCTCTCACCGCTCGAGCACGTGCAGGCGACGTTCGATCTCGACGGCCTGATCGAGACGGTGATCCAGCCGCACCGCCGAGGCGAGCCGGTGGTCACCCGCGCGGGCGAAGTGCTGCCGGGCGACGGGCTCTTGATCCTGCAGGGGCTCTTCCTGACCCATCCGCGGCTGCGCGGCGTGCTGGAACGGGTGCTCTCGCTCGAGCTCGACGAAGCGGTCGCCTTGCGGCGGCTCGCTGCCCGCGAAGGCGACCCCGAGATCCTGATCCGCGCGCGGCGGACGTCGTTGCCGGTCCAGCGCGCATTCGACGAGGCGTTTCCGCCCTCCCAACGCGCGGATCTGGTGCTGCCGGCGGAGAACCCGCTCGGGCTTTGAACCAGCCGAGGCGTCGGAGCGCGAGCGCGCCCGGGACGACCGACCTGGCCGGCGTGGCCGGGCTCGCGGGAGCCCACCGTGGGCGCGCGAAGGCTCGCCGGCGCAGGAATCCGTCCGGTGCGGCTCAGCGCGCCGAGGTCGCGGGCGGCCTGCGCCGGACGCCCGCCTCTCGCGCCGCATTGAGTCCGACGCCGGCTCCGGGTATAAAGCTCGGCTCGCGAAAACCCGCCCGGCCGCGTGCCGAGGCTCGGGCTCGCTTCGTCGCCTCCTCCCATCCCGCTTTCGCCACTCGCGGACACCTGCCGGATCGTCGATGGAACTCACCCTCCCGCAACGCCTCCAAAAGTCGGTCTCCGGGTCCTTCCACAAGACGGCGCTCTTGCAAAAGCGCGTGCGTGAGCTGATCCGCGGCGCCGCGCCGTTGATCGAGACCCGCGAGCGCAATCCGATCAAGGTCGCGTTCCTCGAGATGGAGCGCGGGTTGATCGAGCTGATCCCCGACGAAGAGCAGACGACTCCGCCGCCGACGCTCTGACCCGACTGACGCTTCGGATTCGCGCCCGCGGATCTTGGACGCGTCGACGTGTGTCCGCGAGCCGTCCGCGCCTGCGTCGGGCGGCGCGGACTCGAGGACGTGGACAGTGGTTCGGCGAGACACTCGAGACTCGTCGATGTCGGAGCAGCCTGCGGCTCGAGCTCGAACTGTCCGAGAGGCGTGCGGCGCGGCGCACAATGCTTCGCCCTGTTCGGGTTCTGCCGCCGTCTTGAAGCAGCTGTTCCGCTGTGGCGACGGCAATCCACGGGCGCGCCTCGACATGGACCGGGGGGGGGGGGGAGATAGGATCCTGCGAGTCAAATTCACAAACTTCATCCCGCAGCTCGAGCCCATGCTGCACTGCCGACAAATCCTCGCAGGCCTGCTGACGTCGCTGTTCGCCGGCATTGCGATGCCCTGTGCAGCTCCCTGTGGTGTTTCCGGATGTGATGGCGACTTCCATGTCTGCCACAACGGCGATGGAACCACGACGATCACGTTCCACCTCGATGGCTCGTCGGGCTCGATTGCTGTCCGTGACACGAGTACCGCTCAGGCGGTCGGTTTTGGCATGAACGTCGCGCCGAAACCCGGCGAGACTTGGGGCTCGGTGGACGAGTGCACGGACTTGGTAGGGTTCTGCACCCAACCCCACTAGCCGGGCTCGAGGCGTCGTAGCGGTCGCTCTGCATTCATCAAACTGGGAGACAGATCATGAGTCGAACTGGGTTCGTGTCGTTCGCGACCGTGTCATCGCTGTCCCTCGCGTGCCTCTCGGCCGCGATGTTCGGGCTGCGCCCAGCAGCCCTAGGACAAGACGCGACGCCGGCGCAGAGTGCCGTCTGTGATCACGAGATCGCCGAGCGCGTGTTCCATGGCGATGGTGTGTACTCCGATTTCGACCTTCAGTTGACTGGAACGCTCTACAGTCAGACGTCTGGTGACGTTCGTTGCCTCGGCTACTGCATCAACTTCCGACGCGATCGGCGCACTCTGCTCGGCCAACTCCACGGCTTGGTCGAAGTCAATGCGTCGGGCAAGGACGTCGTCACCCTGACGCTTGGCGGAATCGACCCGTCACTCGGCCTCGATGTCGCCGCGTCGACGATGCACTCCTACGAAGTCAAGATCCAACCCAGCGGCACGTTGGATTGGTCCGCGGTCACCAAGACCTCTCAGCTCGTCGTCGACATTCATCGAACGAAGTGACCGGGCGGAGCGGCGAGGGCGGCGCTTGCCGGGGCGTCTGCGTTGAGCCACGACTTGGCTTGCGGGGCCCAGCGACCGCACCATCCGCGCAACGGCGTGGGTGGCGCCGCGGGGGGGCTGTGGCGTAGGGGAACCGCCTCGACATCGGGTGCGCGATGCGTGTCGGGCTGCCTCGGCTCGCTCCGGCGGGCCCTTCGGCTCGGTTCGCCACGTGCGCGGGCGGTAAGTGCCGGTCTCGTGCGCGTCTGCGGGCTCTGGTGCTTTACTTCGTCCAGTTTGACGCCAGGCTCCTGGCATGTCGGCGGATCGAAGCCTGTGTAGGGGGACGAGCGTCCCATGAGCGGCGGGGCCGGCAAGGGGTCCCATTCCCGGCGCGGAATGGCGGTTGGACCGAGGATTGCCGGACAGGTCGCGCCGCGTCTCGAGGAACGTCTCGCACGGCGCGGCGGCGCGATCGAGCTCTTGCGTGTGCCCGCGGCGCTGTTCGGCGTCGCGGCGCGGGCGCGGGGCGCGTGTTACGACCTCGGGCTCCTGCGCAGCGCGCGGCTCGATGCCGCAGTCGTCAGCGTCGGCAACGTCACGGCGGGCGGCACCGGCAAGACGCCGTTCGTCGCGTGGCTCGTGCACGAGCTCACGCGCCGCGGCCGGCGCGCCGGCGTCCTGTCGCGCGGCTACGGGGCGAAGGTCGCGAACTCGGCACGCGGCCACACCGGCGCGCAGAGCGACGAAGCGGCGTTGCTCGCCGAGCTCGTGCCCGGCGTCGAACACGTCGCCGATCCCGACCGAGTGCGGGGGGGCCAAGCGCTGGTCGAGCGCGGCGTCGACGTGATCGTGCTCGACGACGGCTTCCAGCATCGCCGGCTCGCGCGTGATCTCGATCTCGCGCTCGTCGACGCGACGCGGCCCTGGGGGCTCGTCGCGGCGAACGGCGCGCCGGTGCGTGCGTTCTTGCCGCGGGGGCTCTTGCGCGAGCCGCCGAGCGCGCTCGCGCGAGCCGATGCGCTCGTCTTGACGCGCGTCGATCAGTGCGAGGCGAGCGCGCTCGAGGCGCTGAAGCACGAACTCGCCGAGCTCGCGCCCGGCCGCGCCGTGCTCGAGAGCGTGCATCGGCCGCGCGCTTGGCTCGCGCCGGACGGCACGCGCGCGCCGCTCGACGCGCTCCGTGGTCGTGCGGCGGTGCTCGCGTCGGGCATCGCGCATCCGGCGGCGTTCGAGAGCGCCGTGCGCGCGCTCGGCGTGACGGTCGAACGTCACGAAGCGGCGCCCGATCACCACGCGTGGTCTGCGGACGACGTCGCGCGGCTTGCGCGCGAGAGCCTGGTCGTCACGACGGCGAAGGACGCGGTCAAGCTGCGGCCGCTCGGCGCGAAGGTGTGGACGCTCGCGATCGAGTTCGAGCTCGTCGCCGGGGCCTCGGTGCTCGCGGCGTTGCTCGACGCGTTGCCCGGGTCGCGAGCGGAGCGCGCGCGCAAGGCGCTGCACGAGGGGCTCCATGGCTGAGCTCGGACCTGGTGAACGGAGCGAGCTCGGCCTCGTCGAAACGGATTGGCCGGTCGCGAGCCAACCGGTGCTCGGCGATCGCACCGGGTTCGTGCCGTTCGTCGAGTACGTGCTCTATCGCAGCGTGCTCGCGACGATCGGCGCCCTGCCGCACGGCGCGCAGAAGCTCTTCACGAACGTCGTCGCGCCGCTCGCCGCCGCCGTGCAGCCGGGCCGATCGCGCGCGGCCCGCGAGTACGTGACCCAGGCGCTGACGCACACGTCGGGCGCGCCGCCGCCCAAGGAGCGCGTCGAGAGCCTGGTGCGCGCGGCGTGGCGGCACGTGGTGACGGTGACGCTGCGCACGCAGCGCTTCGAGCGCGAGCTCGGGACCGGTTCGCCGCTCGCGCGCTATTCGGTGACGATGTCGGACGACGTGCGCGCGCTGCTCGCCGAGCGGCGCGGCGCGTTCCTGGTGACCGCGCACACCGGCGACTGGGAAGCGGGCGGCGGCGCGTTGCCGTGGCTCGGGTTCAAGCCGTTCTACGTCGTGTCGCGCCCGCCGCGCAACCAGCGGCTCTCGCGCCACTTCCAACGCATCCGCGAGCGCCACCACGTGCGGCTGATCCCGCGCCACGGTGCGGCGAGCCAGATCCCGACCGTGCTCGAGGCCGGCGGCAGCGTGATGCTCTTCCTCGACCAACGCGCCCGCAAGAAGTACGTCGTCGCGCCCTTCTTCGGCCGGCGCGCGAAGTGCGAACGCGGCGCCGCCGTGATGCTGCGCCGCGTCGGCGCGCCGCTCGTGTTCTTCGGTTGCTGGCTGACCGACCGGCCGTTCCACTGGGAGCTCGTGTTCACGCGCGTGATCCGACCGGAAGAGCTCGCGGGCAAGGACCCGGTCGAAGTGATGACGGTCGTCAACCGCGAGCTCGAGGCGCTCTTGATGCGCCGGCCGGAGCAGACGTTCTGGCTCCACGACCGCTACCGGAAAAAAAGACCGACCGTCGCGCCGCCCGCGCCTTGAAGGCGGGCCGGCGCCGCGGCGCCGCTGGAGTCTCGGCGCGTCGCGCGTCGATTCCGTGCCCCTCACGACGCGGACACTTGGAAGCGCGCGTCCCGCGCGCTTTCATGGGCGCTGCTCCGCGTTCCTCTTGGGCCACGCCCGAACCCACTCCCCATGTACATCGTCACCGGCGGCGCCGGCTTCATCGGCTCGAACCTCGTGCGCGGACTGAACCGCCGCGGCATCACCGACATCGTGGTCGTCGACGACCTCGAGAACGGCGACAAGCACCGAGGGCTCAACACGCTCCAGTTCCAGGAGTTCATCGACTACCGCGACTTCCTCGCGCGCCTGAACGGGCCGTCGCCGTGGGCGAAGATCGACGCGATCCTGCACCAGGGCGCGTGCTCCGACACGATGGAGAAGAACGGCCGCTACATGCTCGCGGTCAACACGGAGTACTCGAAGACGTTGCTCGGCTTCGCGCACGGCCGTTGTCCGTTCGTCTACGCGTCGTCCGCGTCGGTGTACGGCGACGGCGACCACGGGTTCGTCGAGGATCCGCGCTCGGAGTACCCGCTCAACGTCTACGCGTTCTCGAAGTTCCTCTTCGACCGCCACGTGCGCACCGTGTTGCCGCACGCGAAGTCGCAGATCGTCGGCCTGCGCTACTTCAACGTCTACGGACCGCAGGAGAACCACAAGGGCCGCATGGCCTCGGTGGTCTACAAGTTCCACCACCAAGTGAAGAGCACGAAGAAGCTCGAGATCTTCGCGGGCTCCGAGCGCTTCCGCCGCGATTTCGTGTGGGTCGGCGACGCGGTCGACGTCAACCTCTGGTTCCTCGACCATCCGGACCAGAGCGGCATCTTCAACTGCGGCTCGGGCCGCGCGGAGAGTTTCCGTGCGCTCGCCGAAGAAGTGAAGCAGCACTACTCGGGCGCGCGCATCGTCGAGATCCCGTTCCCGGCGGAGCTCGAAGGCAAGTACCAGCGCTTCACCCGCGCCGACCTCACGGCGTTGCGTCGCACGGGCTGCGACGTCGAGTTCTCGTCGCTCGAGACCGGCGTGGCGACCTACGTGCGCACGTTGAAGGAATCCGACGGTTACTGGCGTTAGAAGAGCGGCGATGAACACTCGCGAACTCAGAGCGGCGCTCGCGGCGCTCGCGCGTCCGAGGATCCTGGTGATCGGCGACTTGATCCTCGACAGCTACGTGTCGGGCGAAGTCTCGCGCATCTCGCCGGAAGCGCCGATCCCGGTGCTCAACGCGAAGCTGACCGACGAACGCCTCGGCGGCGCCGGCAACGTCGCGGCGAACCTGCGCTCGATGGAAGCGACCGTCGAAGTGATTGGCTTGCTCGGCGACGACTCGCGCGGCCGGCGCTTGCGCGGTCTGCTCGAGGAGATCGGCGTCGAGACGTCGGCGTGCGTCGTCGATCCGGACCGCCCGACGATCGAGAAGACGCGCATGACGAGCGGCATCCACCAGATGCTGCGCGTCGACTGGGAGAAGACGCACCCGATCCCGAAGCCGTTGCTCGCGAAGCTGCTCGTCGAGCTCCCGGCGCGCGTCCACGCAGCGAACGCCGTGATCCTCTCCGACTACGGCAAGGGACTGCTCGTCGACGAACTGATCGCCGCGACGATCCGCGCGGCGCGCGAACGTTCGATCCCGGTGCTCGTCGACCCGAAGGGGCACGACTACCGCCGTTATCGCGGGGCCACGCTGGTCACGCCGAACCGTAAGGAGGCGGAGGAGGCGGTCGGGCGCAAGCTCGCGAGCCTCGAAGACGTGCCGAAGGCGGCGGAGGAGCTGATCGCGATCGCGTCGCTCGACGCCGCCGTGATCACGCTCGGCCCGGACGGCATGTACTACCGCGTCGCGAAGACCGGCGAGAGCGCGCGCGTGCCGACGATGGCGCGCGCCGTGTTCGACGTCACGGGCGCGGGCGACACGGTGATCTCGCACCTCGCGCTGTGTTTGGGCGCGGGTTCACCGCTCGCGACGGCCGTGCACCTCGCGAACCACGCCGCCGGCATCGTCGTCGGCAAACGCGGCGCCGCGTCGACGACGCGCGAAGAGCTTTCGACGGTGCTCGGCGAAGTGCCCGAGCACCACGGCAAGATCCTGCGGCCCGAGGACGTCGAGCTCGTCGTCAGCCAGTGGCGCGCGCAGGAGAAACGCATCGTCTTCACCAACGGCTGCTTCGACATCCTGCACGCCGGTCACGTCGACTACCTGCGGTTCGCGCGGTCGAAAGGCGACGTCCTGATCGTCGGCATGAACGACGACGCTTCGGTCAAGCGCCTCAAGGGCCCGACGCGGCCGGTCAACAAGCTCGAGGACCGCATGACGGTGCTCTCCGCGCTCGAGATGGTCGACGCGGTCGTGCCGTTCGGCGAGGACACGCCGCTCGCGCTGATCGAACGCGTGACGCCGCACGTGCTCGTCAAGGGCCAGGACTGGGAGGGCAAGGGCGTCGTCGGTCGCGAGTGGGTCGAGAAGCACGGCGGCCAAGTGCACTTGGCGCCGCTGCTCGCCGGTCGTTCGACGACTTCGATCCTCGAGCGAGCGAAATCGACGCCGCCGACGTGTTAGTCGGCGGCCTCGGGGTTCACGGATAGACGACGAAGCGCACGGCGTCGGTGAAGCCGACGTCGAACGAGCTCGGCGGATCGCGGAACCAGAACTGGCCGTAGAGCGTGTCGCCCGCGATCACCGACGGATCGTTGCCCGCCGCGAGCCAGCCGTTGAAGTCGAAGAGGAAGACGCCGCTGCATGCGGTCGCTGCGCTGCTCGTCAACACGTTGGACCGCCGGTGCGGCGGCGCGACGCACAGCGTGCCGCCTTGGAACGCAGCTTTGAGCGGGGCGCGGCCGTAGAAGAAGATCCCGGACTTGTTGCCGGGCACGTGCTCTGCGGTGAGCACGAAGCCGCTGGATTGGGAGAGTGACGGCAGTCCGCTCGGGACCAGGTTCGGGGAGCACCCGAACGTCGTGACCTTGCCGGTGCAGTAGGCGACGGGTTGGGTCTGCGTGGTGTCGTGCACGAACACGTCGGAGACGCCGTTCGAGTCGCCGCCGACCATGTCGTACGCGTAGCTCGCGAACGCGAGCGCGGTGCCCAGACCCGACAGCGCCGCGCCGTACGAGTCACCACCGACCGCGTTCGTGCCGAACACGTTCATCGAACCTCGCGTGACTTCACCGGTCGTGCGATCGACGACGTAGACGTCCTTGCCGGGGCCGAGGTCGAGGTTGACGAGGTTCTTCGAGTCCGACTCGAACGCGACGAAGCGTGCGTCGTCCGAGATCGACGGTCGCGTGCTCGGGAGCGCGGCGCACGCCCCGAGGAAGTTCTTCGAGACCAGCTTGACCGAGCGGCTCGCGCGGTCGAACGCGAAGACCTGGGTCGAGAACGGCGGAATCGGCTCGAACTCGACGGCGTTCGACTGGAACACGACGGTCGAGCCGTCGCCGGAGATCGCGGCGTTCCACGCCAGGCCCGTCATCGACGCGGCGCCGCTCGGGGTGCGGCTGGCGAGTTCCGTCGTGCCGTTCGTGCGGTCGTGGACGTAGGCGTCGTACGTCACGTTGGCGTCTTGGGGCCAGAGGTTCCCGGCGCTCGAGACGAACGCGATCACCGACCCGTCGTCCGAGATCCCCGCCACGAGGGAGCTGCCTTGGGCCTGGGCTCCGCCGGTCGCCACGCTGACGCGTTCGATCACGCCGGTCGCGAGATCCCGCACGAAGGCGTCGGTTTCGCCGTTGCTGTCGTTCGCGACGAGGTCCGGGGCTTCGCTCGAGAACGCCACGAAGCGTCCGTCGCCCGAGACCTGCGCGAGGAAGCTCGCGCCGCTCGCG
Organism: Planctomycetota bacterium; assembly: GCA_023150475.1. Classification (GTDB taxonomy): domain Bacteria; phylum Planctomycetota; class UBA1135; order UBA1135; genus JACRIN01. The sequence continues at coordinate 129,700 of JAKLKU010000010.1, read as the reverse complement.
GAGACTCCGCCCGGGAGCTCGGAGACGCGCGTGACCACACCGGTGGCGCGATCGAGCAGGAAGACGTCGGACGCGCCGTTCGTGTCGTTCGCGACCAGATCGCTCGCGACGCTCGAGAACGTCACGTACCGACCGTCGTCCGAGACGCTTGGGTTCGAGCTCGCACCGTTCCCGCTGCTGCCGAGCGGCGTGCGACTGACGAGCTCGGTCGTGCCGAGCAGGCGGTCCCGCAGGTAGACGTCCTCGAAGCCGTTCGTGTCGCCGGCGACGAGGTTCGTCGCGGCGGTCTGGAACGCCACGAAGCGGCCGTCGTCCGACAAGGCGGGGGTCGTGATCGCGACCGGTTGGTCGACTTGGACTCCCGACGAGCTCACGCTCACCAACTGGGTGGGTGTTTGCGCGGACGCCGCGGAAGCGAGGGCGAAGCAGCACGTGCCGAGAGCGGCGGGGGGAACGAGCATGGTGCGGACTCCTTGGCGGTCGAGCGATCCCGTCGACCCAGAGGAAAGCGTCACGGCAGGCCCCGTGTTACGGGATGGCCCGCGCTGGGCCGTCGAAAGTTTCAACGGCACCGTCGAGAAGCGCAACGGTCGCCGCAAGGCCTTGTCGCCAAGGCCGTTGCGCGCGCCGCTCGCGCGCGCGGCTCCGGGAGTGTCGAAGAACTCCACGGTGCGCTGGCGGGCGCGAGATCGCCGCGCACGCCGAACTTCGCCACGGCCATCGCGCTATCCGTCGTGGAATTCGACGGTTGCGTGCGCAGGCGGACCGCCGAGTTCTTCGACGGCCGGAGAGGCACGGCGGTTGTCTCTCGAGCAGCGGTTTCGACACGCACTTGGGATCGCCCCAAGGAGGTGAATCATGACTGCTCTCCTCGTCTTCTCGATGGTCTGCGTCGCGCTCGCGGCGCACCTCTACTTGACCCGTCACCGTCGGCGCATCGCGGATCGGGCGCGCGCAGCGGTCCGCTTCGTCGCCGAAGCGCCGATCGGATCGCCATCACCCACCCAGCGCTTCCACCGCGGACACACGTGGGTCGAACGGCACGATTCCAAGCTCGCGTCGATCGGCGTGAGCTCGCTCGCGGCGAACTTCATCGGTGAGCTCGATGCGCTCGAGCTGCCGCCGGAAGGCTCCAAGGTCGAGGCCGATCAACGCATCGTGACGCTGGTCGCGAAGAACGGACGGCGGCTCTCGCTGCCGTTGCCGGTCGGCGGCAAGGTGCTCGCGGTCAACGCGGAGCTCGGCAAGGATCCGACGCTGCTCCAGCGCCGGCCGTACGACCAAGGTTGGCTCGTGCGGATCGCGCCGAAGGAGGAGAGCGCGGAACTCGCGCCGCTCGCGGTTGCGCAACGTTGGTTCGACGATGCGCGTGCGGCGCTCTCGGCGAAGCTCTCGCCGGTGCCGGCGACCGTCGCGTTCGACGGCGGCGATTGGGTCCAAGCGTTCGGTGAACGCTTCGACGACGAAGAATGGCGCGAACTCCGGCGCGAGCTCTTCGGCGCGCGCGAGTCGGCGCCGGTCCACCCGCAGGTGCGCCTGCAGGGTCATCAGGGAAGGAGCTGACATGACCCTCGAGGTTGGGATCCCCGACGCGGTCGACGACGCGAGCCCCGCGGTGAAACCCGCGCGTGGTTCGTGTGGCGTCGACCGACGCGGCTTCTTCCGGACCCTTGGCGTCGTCGGCGCCGGACTCGCCCTCGCGAACGAAACCTCCGCAGGGGCGAACGGCGCGCGTGACGAAGGCTCTGCGGACGATCCGTGGGGCGTGCTGGTCGACACCACTCAGTGCGTCGGCTGCCGCACCTGCGAGAAGGAGTGCGCCAAGGCGCACGGACTGCCGGTGCCCGAAGGTGGGTACCGCACCGTGACCGCGCCCGAGCAGCTCTCGATCGTGCAGCACCACGAGAGCTCCGATCCGCGCGTCGACATGGGCGTCGTGTTCGTCAAGCGCCAGTGCATGCACTGCCTGCAACCCGCCTGTGCGTCGGCGTGCCTGACCAAGGCGCTGCTCAAGACTGCGGACGGCCCGGTGGTCTGGCGCGGTTCGAAGTGCATGGGCTGCCGCTACTGCATGGTCTCGTGCCCGTTCGACATGCCGAAGGCGGAGTACGACTCCGCTGCGCCGCGGATCATGAAGTGCGACCTGTGCGCCGACCGTGTCGCGGAAGGCAAACAACCGGTCTGCGTCGAGAGCTGCGGCGCGAGTGCCCTCACTTTCGGTCGGCGCAGCGCGCTGATCGAAGAAGCGCACAAGCGCATCGCGGACTCGCCCGACGTGTACGTGCACCACATCTACGGCGAGCGCGAGGCCGGCGGCACTTCGTGGCTCTACCTCGCCGCGACCGAGTTCGACAAGCTCGGCTTCGAGCCCGACCTCGAGCGCGTCACCTATCCGAGCCTGACCAAGGAGTTCCTCTACGGCGTGCCGGTGATCCTCACCTTGGTGCCGCCGCTGCTGCTCGCGATGAGCAACGCGACTCGTCCGGCGTTCGCGCCGGAGCACGGCGCGGAAGGAGGCGACCATGGAAGCCACTAAGCTCTCTTGGCGCGACGAAGCGCGACGCGTCGGTGCGTTCCTGCGCGCCGAACTGAAGCCGCGCGGCAAGCTCCTGACTCCGTTCAACGTCGCGAGCGGCGTGATCATCCTCGCGGGCGCCGTGATCCTCGCGCTGCGCTTCTGGTTCGGGCTCGGTGCCGTCACCAACCTGAACCAGGACTACCCGTGGGGCATCTGGAAGGGCTTCAACGTCGTCACCGGCGTCGCGTTCGCGGGCGGTGCGTACGTGCTGGTCTTCCTGGTGTACGTGCTGCACCAAGAGCAGTACCGGCCGATCGTGCGCGTCACGATCCTGAACGGGTTCCTCGCCTACGTGTTCTACGCAGGCGCGCTGCTGCTCGAACTCGGCCGGCCGTGGAACGTGATCAACCCGGTGATCGGCAACTCGTTCGGGTGGAGCTCGGTGCTGTTCCTCGTCGCGTGGCACTTCCTGCTCTACATGGTCGCGCAGTTCCTCGAGTTCTCGCCGGCGATCGCCGAGTGGATCGGCTGGCCGCGCGTGCGCCGAGTGCTGCACTCGCTGACCCTCGGCGCCGTGGTGTTCGGCATCTCGCTCTCGATCCTGCACCAGTCCGGCCTCGGCGCGCTCTTCCTGATGGCCAAGGACAAGATCCACCCGCTCTGGTACTCGGAGTTCATCCCGATCCAGTTCTTGGTCTCGAGCGTCTTCGCGGGCCTCTCGATGGTGATCTTCGAAGGCACTCTGAGCCGCCGCGTCTTCAAGAGCCGCATCAGCCCGAGTTATCACTTCTCGCACGAACGCATCGTGCTCTCGCTCTCGCGGATCGCCGCGGGCGCGCTGTTCGTCTACCTCTTCCTGCAGACCCTCGTGTTCGTGCACGGCCAGGACTGGAAGCACCTCTCGGGCTTCTGGGGCGCCTGGTACGGACTCGAGATCGTCGGCTTCGTCGCGGTGCCCTGCGTGCTCTTCGCGCTCGCGTACAAGCGGCGCAGCACCTCGCTCGCGCGGTGGGCGTCGGTGGTCGCGATGCTCGGCATCGTGTTGAACCGCCTCAACGTCTCGTTGATCGCCTACAAGATCGACGCGCCGGTGCGATACGTGCCGACCTGGATGGAAGTGGTCGTCGCCCTTTCGGTGATCCTCGCCGAAGTGTGGGTGTTCCGTTGGATCGTCAACCGTCTGCCGGTGCTCGGCGAAGCGCCGGCGTGGTCGCACGCGTCCGAACGTCGCGGCGAGCCCGAGAAGGAGCTCCGTCCCGCACGTTCGGCGCAAGCGGCTCGACTGCAACGCTCGATCGCGAGCAAGGAAGCCTGACATGCAAGACCTCCCCCTCGATCTCTTCGCCACCAAGAGCCTGGAATACGTCCTGATCCTCGGCTTCCTCGCGGCGCTGGTCGCGTTCTGGTGGCTCCTGAACCGCCGCGTCGAGTCGCCTGCGACCTTGCTGCCCGCCGGTCCGCACGCGCAGTCGAAGAGCGGTTGGTTCCAAGTCGCGCTCGAGCGCCTCTACCACCCCGGTCACGCTTGGGCGAAGCCCGACGAAGCCGGACTCGTCACCGTCGGTGTCGACGACTTCGCGCAGAAACTCGTCGGTGCGCCGAGCTCGATCGAGTTGCCCGCGGTGGGCGAGCACGTCCACCAAGGCGGCGCGGCTTCGCGCCTCGCCGTCGGCGAGCGGTCCGTCGAGATCGTCGCGCCGCTCGAAGGCGAAGTGGTGGAGCGCAACGAAGCGTTGCTCGCCGAGCCCGGGCGCGTGAACCGCGATCCCTACGGCTCGGGTTGGCTCTACAAGATTCGCCCGGCGCACTTCGAAGCCGATCGCGAGCAACTGCTCGAGAACGACGACGCGGCGCGCTTCGCGGACGAAATGGAGGAGCGGCTGCGGCGGCGGATGTCGCCGAGCTTCGGCCTGCTCCTGCAGGACGGCGGCGTGCCGGTCTCCGGCCTCGCTCGCGTGCTCGCGGGCGAGCGCTGGGACGAGTTCGCGCGTGACTTCTTGATCCGATGATTCCCTCCGGCGATTCGAAACCGCGCCCGTCCGGGCCCGCGGGACGAGAGCACGGCGCGAGCCGCGACCTCGATCTTCGCGCGACCCGGACGGTCGTTCCGTCCGATCCCACGCTCGAACGTGGGGCAAGCGGCGAGCCGCCGGCCGGTTCGAACCCGAGCCCGGAGCCGTGCGTGTGGATGACGGCCGGAGTGATCGCCTTCAAGCTCTGCGACCGCGACTTCGAGTGCGAGCGCTGTCCGCTCGACCTCGCGCTCGGCGTGGCGCGCGCACCGCGCGCACCGGACCCGACGAAAGCACCGGGGCGCGTCGAGCTCGCGAAGCTCGAGTTCCCCGACGACCGCGAGTACTCGCCGCGTCACGTGTGGGTCGCGCCGCTCGACGCCGTGCGCGTGCGCTGCGGTCTCGATGCGCTCGCCGCGCGCTTCATCGGGCGACTGCACGCGTTCGTCCTGCCGGCCGCGGGCACGCACGTGCGCGCCGGTGAGCCGCTGGGTTGGATCGTCGACGAGGACGAAGCGTCGCCGGTCGCGGCGCCGGTCGACGGACTCGTGCTCGCGGCGAACCCGAGAGTGCGCGCGGAACCCGCGCTCGCGCTCGGCGACCCTTACCACTCGGGCTGGCTCGTCGAACTCGCGCGCGACGGACGCGGTGGTGACGGAGGATCACGCCTCGCGCTCCACGACGCGCACGAAGCACGACGGCTCGCCGCGCGTGATCTGCGCGCTTGGCGCAGGCTCGTCGCGCGTCGCGTCGATCGAGCGCATGGCTCGGAACGCGTGCCTGGCGTCGGCCGCACCGCGCAAGACGGCGGGAGTCCGCTGCGCGATCTCCGCCGCGTGCTCGGCGCAAGCCGTTTCCGACGGCTCCTGCGGCGTTGGCTGGGCTGAAAGTCCGCGCGTGCTGCGCACACCGAGGCAGAGGCCCGCGATGACGTACGCCCTAGAGTGGAGCGAGCCTTCGGCCGTCCGCCGGCCGTGCGACACGACCGGCTCGGCCCGCTCCCGGTAGGGGGTGCCCATGGCCTCGATCCGCACCTTTCGGCCGTTCACGCACTCGCTCTCGACGCGACTCTTCCTGCTGCTCTCGGCGACGATCGCGCTGACGTTCGGCGCCTATGCGTTCGCGCACCTCACGGCGACGAACCGCGTGTGGGAGCGGCGGGTCCACGAAGGTGCGCAGCAGCTCTCCGACGTGATCCTCTCGTCGACGCGCGACGGGATGCTCGAGAACCGCAAGGACTCGGTGCACCGTTCGATCGCGTCGATCGCGAGCTCGCGCGCCGTCGAGAACGTGCGCATCTACGACAAACAGGGCGTGATCATCTTCTCCGCGACCGACGGGGAGCTCGGCACGCGCGTCGACTTGAACGCGGAAGCCTGCGTCGGCTGCCACACCGGCCCGACGCCGCTCGAGTCGGTGCCGGTCGGCGAGCGGGCCCGCACGTTCGCGCGCGCCGGCGGGGGCCGCGTGCTCGGCCTGATCACGCCGATCTACAACGCGCCCGACTGTTCGGCGGCGGCGTGCCACGCGCATCCGGAAGTGCAGAGCGTGCTCGGCGTGCTCGACGTGACGATGTCGCTCGCCGAAGCGGACGCGGAGCTCGCGAGCCTGCGCCGTGACGCTTGGATCACCGCGATCGTGCTCGCAGGCATCGCGGGCCTCTTCTCGGCGATCTTCGTGCTGCGCGTCGTGCGCCGGCCGATGCGCGCGTTGATCCGCGGCACGAGCCGCGTCGCCGCGGGCGACCTCGACACGGAGATCCGCGTGCCGCCGGGCAGCGAGATGGAGACGCTCGCGAGCTCGTTCAACGCGATGATCCGCGACTTGAAGAAGGCGCGCGGCGAACTGCGCGACTGGAACGTCAGGCTCGAGACGAACCTGCAGGAGAAAGCCGCCGAACTCGGCCGCACGCAGCGCCAAGTCGCGCACATGGACAAGATGGCTTCGCTCGGTCGGCTCGCCGCGACCGTCGCGCACGAGCTCAACAACCCGCTCGCCGGCATCCAGAGCTACGCGAAGCTCGTCGAACGCAGTCTGCGCGACGTCGCGTTGTCGGCGGAGGAACGCGCCGAGCTCGTCCGGTTCCTCGGCCTGATCCAGAAGGAAGCAGCGCGCTCCGGGAACATCGTCCGCAACCTGCTCTCGTTCGCGCGCCAATCGGGCGGCGCGTTCTCCGAGCAGCGGCTCGCGCCGATCGTCGAACGCGCGTTGACGCTGGTGCAGCACTCGCTCGCGATGTCGCAAGTGCAGATCGAGTTCTCGCCGATCGAAGGCGACGACCGCCTCTCGTGCAATCCGGACCAGATCCAACAGGCGCTCGTCGCGCTCTTCGTCAACGCCGTCGAAGCGATGCCGCAGGGCGGCAAGCTGCGGATCGGCGTCGAGGCCCGCACCGACTCGCTCGTGCTGTCGATCGCGGACACGGGCTGCGGCATCCCGCACGACGTCCTACCGCACATCTTCGAGCCGTTCGTGACGTCGAAGGATCGCGCGGAAGGCGTCGGCCTCGGACTCGCCGTCGTCTACGGCATCGTGCAACGCCACTCCGGCGCGATCGAAGTCGACAGCCAGCCGGGCGTCGGCACGACGTTCCGGATCGAACTCGCGCGCCGGCCGAAGGTCGCGCGCGCCGAGGAACCGTCCACCAACGAGCCGCGCACGCGCCTGGTCGGCGCCGCGGCCGAGGAGCATCCGTGACATGCAAGCCACTCGGGAGAAACCGCTCGTCAGGAATTCGATCGCCAGCGTGCTCGTCGTCGACGACGAGTTCTCGGTGCGCGACTCGCTCGAGAACTGGTTCAAGAAGGACGGCTACCGCGCCGCGAGCGCGGCGGACGCGACGGCGGCGTTGAAGTTGCTCCAGGAGAGCTCGTGGGACGTCGTCCTGCTCGACATCAAGATGCCGGGCATCGACGGGCTCGAGCTCAACCGGCGCATCCACCAGATCGATCCCGAGATCGTGGTGATCATGATCACGGCGTTCGCCTCGGTCGAGACGGCGGTGCAAGCGCTCAAGGAAGGCGCGTTCGACTACGTCACCAAACCGTTCGATCCCGACGAGCTGAGCCACCTCGTGCGGCGCGCGGTCGAACGCCGTGCGTTGAAGCGCGAGAACCGCGACTTGAAGCGCACCGTCGAGACTCTGACGCTGCCCGGCCACATCGTCGGCGAGAGTCCCGAGATGAAACGAGTGCTGGAACTCGTGCAGTCGGTCGCCGACACCGACGCCACGGTCCTGATCCGCGGAGAGAGCGGCACGGGCAAGGAGCTCGTCGCGCAGGCGATCCACGCGAACAGCCGGCGGCGTTACTTCCCGATCGTGCCGGTGAACTGCGGCGCGCTCTCCGAGACGCTGCTCGAGAGCGAACTCTTCGGTCACGAGAAAGGTGCCTTCACTGGCGCGCTCTACCGGCGCAAGGGCCGGCTCGAAATGGCGAACGGCGGCACGCTGTTCCTCGACGAGATCGGCACGATCGGGGCGCGCACGCAGGTCGACCTCTTGCGCGCGCTCGAGACCAAGGAGTTCACGCGCGTGGGCGGCAGCGCGCCGATCCAAGTCGAGTTCCGGGTGATCGCCGCGACCAACCAGAACCTCGAGAAGCTGGTCGAGGAAGGCAAGTTCCGCGAGGACCTCTACTTCCGCCTGAACGTCTTCACGATCGCGATGCCGCCGCTGCGCGAGCGCCGCGCGGACATCCCGTTGCTCGCGCAGCACTTCCTCGAGCGTTACGCGAAGCAGATGAACCGGCCGTTCCAGGACTTCGAGCCCGCGGCTCTCGACTTGCTCGTGCGCCACGCTTGGCCGGGCAACGTGCGCGAGCTCGCGAACGCCGTCGAACGCGCGTTGGTCGTCGGCAAGCCGCCGACGGTGCGTGCCGCGGACCTGCCGTTGCGGCCCGACGCGGCGGGTGGCCCGGCGACCGGCGACTCGCTCGAAGCCGTCGAGCGCGCGCACGTCGAGCGGATGCTCGCGCGCACCGAGTGGAACGTGACGCACGCGGCGGAGCTGCTCGAGATCGACCGCGTCACGCTCTACAACAAGATCAAGAAGTGGGGCCTCGTGCGTCCGTGAGCCGATGCGCGCGCTCGAACTCGTGCCGTTCTACGTGCCGGCGAACGACGGGCTCGTCGAGCGGCTGGCCGTCGAGCTCGAGCGCGAGTTCGGTTGTCCCACGCGCGTCCGCCGCCCGTGGTTCGATCCCGAAGACGCGTACGACGCCGAGCGCGGCCAATACGACTCGACCAAGTTGCTCGCGCTCCTGCTCGACGATCCGGAAGCGAGCGACGCGTGCGTGCTCGGCGTGACCGGCGTCGACCTGTTCGTGCCCGTGCTGACGTTCGTGTACGGCGAAGCGCAACTCGACGGCCGCGCCGCCGTCGTGTCGTTGCACCGGTTGCGCGCGGAGGCCTACGGGCTCGCGGCGAACGCAGCGTTGTGCCACGAACGGCTGGTGAAGGAAGCCGTGCACGAGCTCGGCCACGTGCAAGGCCTGCTGCACTGCACGGACCCGAGCTGCGTGATGCGCGCCTCGACCTACGTCGAACAAGTCGACGCGAAGGGCCGCGAGTTCTGCGACGGTTGCACGGCGCGCCTGACGTCCCGCGCGGCGTCGGCGGACTAGCGCCGACTCGCCGCCACGGCCGCGAAGAACGCGGCGAGGCGTTCGGGATCGAGTCGATCGGCCCGGCGCACCCCGCTGCAGACGTCCAGGCCGAAAGGTTCGACCGTCGCGAGCGCGGCGCCGACGTTCTCCGCACGCAAGCCGCCCGCGAGCAGCACGGGGAGTCGGACCGACTCGCGGATCGCGCGGCTCGTCTTCCAATCGTGCGTGCGGCCCGTGCCGCCGAGTTCCTTCACGGCGAGCGCGGGATTGCCGGAGTCGAGCAGGAGGCCATCGACGTGCGCTGCCGCGGCACGGGCTTCGTCGAGCGTCTCGGGGCCGCGCACGTGCAGCACCTGGACGAGTCGGACGGCTGGCAGCGCGCGCCGCAGCGCCACGAGCTCCGCCTCAGGAACGTGGTCGACGAGCTGCAGCGTCGTCGTCCGACACCGGGCGTGTTGCGCGACGATCGCGTCGGCATCGGTCAGGGCGGTCAGGAGGAACGTCTCGATGTCGCGCGCAGCCCACGCCGCGATCTCGGCGATCGTCGCTTCGTCGATCACTCCTGGACCGCTCGGCATCGCGGAGACGAGCCCGAGCGCGGACGCGCCCGCGCGCAGGGCGAGTTCGGCCTCGTCGATCGACTGGATGCAGCAGACCTTGACGAACGTGCGACCGTTGGCGCGCATGGGGGTGGACTCTAGCCGGCGACGGCGGCGGCCGCAGGGAGGCTTGATCGCCGGCCCGTCTCGGTCAGGCTGGTGCGATGCAGATCGCTGAGCTCGTCACTCCCGCGGCAGTGGTCGACCTCGAGCGCGTGGAGCGGAACTGTCGGGCGATGGCCGAACGTGTCGCGCGGCTCGGGGCGAGGTTGCGGCCGCACGTCAAGACGCACAAGACGTTCGAAGGCGCGCGGCTCTCGGTCGCGGGGCACTTCGGCGGCGTGACGGTTTCGACGCTGGCGGAGGCGCGCGCGTTGCTCGACGCCGGGTTCCGCGACTTGACTTGGGCGGTGCCTGTCGCGCTCGACAAGTTCGAGCGCGTGTGCGAGCTCGCGGCGCGCGCCGAACGCTTCGCCGTGCTCGTCGATCATCCCGTGGCGGCGGCGGCGCTCGAACGAGCTGCGGCGTCGCACGGGCGCGTGCTCGACGTCTTCCTCAAAGTGGATTGCGGCTACCACCGCGCGGGCGTCGATCCGCTCGCGGCGGAGAGCGTCGAGCTCGCACGCACGCTCGCGACGTCGAAGTCGCTGCATTTCCGCGGAGTGCTGACGCACGCGGGCCACGCGTACGACGCGCGCTCGCACGCCGAGTTGCGGGCGATCGCTCGGGCGGAGCGCCAAGGGGTCGTCGGTTTCGCCGAGCGCCTGCGTGCGGCCTCGATCCGTGTCGAGGAGGTCAGCCTCGGCTCGACGCCGACGCTTGCGGTCGCGGACGATCTACGTGGCGTCACCGAAGTGCGGCCGGGCAACTACGTCTTCTTCGACGCGTTCCAAGCTCGGCTCGGGAGCTGCGAGCTCGGCGACGCCGCGTTCAGCGTGCTCGCGAGCGTGATCGGCTGCTACCCAGCGAGGCACGAGCTCGTCCTCGACTGCGGCGCTCTCGCGCTCTCGAAGGATCCCGGAGCGCGCCACCTCGATCCCGAGTGCGGCTTCGGCGTGCTGGCGACACTTCACGGCATGCCGATCCGCGAACTCGAGCTCGTGGCTCTGTCCCAAGAGCACGGCAAGGTGCGGGCGAAGCAGGCCGGCGTCGTCGAGCGGTTCCCGCCGGGCACGAAGCTCCGCGTGATCGCGAACCACTCGTGCCTCGCCGCGGCGCAGCACGAACGCTACTTCGTCGCCCGCGGCGAGACACTCGTCGACGAGTGGCGCCCCGCTCGCGGTTGGTGACGTCGGCTCAGGGCTGGACGACGAATCGTCGAGCGTCGGTGAAGCCGACACCGAAGCCGGTCGGATCCTGCGGATCGCGGAACCAGTACTGCGCGAAGACGACGCTCCCGGGTTGCAACGCCGGGTCGAAACCCGCGTGCATCCACGCGTTGAAGTCGAAGTGGTACTGACCGGAGCACGCGAGGAAATTGCCGACGGAGTTCTGGGCGCCCGTGCGCTTGAGCGGCGGTTGGACGCAGAGCGTGCCGCCGAGGAAGGGTGTTCCCTGAGGCGCGAGGCCGTAGAAGAGCAACCCGAACGCGTTGCGGCGGACCGATTGCGCGAAGACGTCGAAGCCACTCGTCGCCGAGACCGAAGGCGTGCCGCTCGAGCCGATCTTCGCCGTGCAGCCTTCCGAGTGGGGCTTACCGATGCAGTAGCTCTGCGGCAACGTCATCGTGAAGTCGTGCACGTAGACGTCGCCGGTGACGTTCGGGTTGTTCTGGACGATGTCGCCCTTCCCGACGAACACGACTCGGGATCCATCTGCCGAGATCGCCGCGCCGCCGGCGCCGTACGACGATTCGCCGCCGGACCACGTCGTCGAAAGGAGCACGATTTCGCCGGTCAATCGATCCGAGCGGAGCACGTCGCCGTGGTTCGTCGTCTCGCTGCCAGCGAGGTTGTTCGCGTCGCTTTCGAACACGATCCATCGTCCGTCTCCCGAGATGTCCGGGAAGCGGCTGTAGCCGTTCGCGAATGCGCCGTGGATCGGGCCACTGACGTGCTGCGTCGTGCCGAGGACGCGGTCTCGCACGAAGATGCCGTCGACCGGCTTGCTGGTCAGGTTCGTAGCGAAACTGGCGAAGGCGACGAAGCGACCATCCGCGGAAGCCGCGACGCAGTCGGAGTCATCCGAACCAGTCGTGCCCGCGGGCGTCACGCTGAGCAAGTCCAACGTTCCCGTCGCACGGTCGACCGCGAAGGCGTCGTAGTAGACGCTCGTGTCGTTCCAACCGAAGTTCGTCGCCGTGGACACGAAGACGATCGTCGAAGCGTCGTCCGAGATCCGCGGCAGGATGCTCCAGTTGTTGCCCTCGAGGCCTCCCGGGCCGACGGAAACCCGAGTGATCACTCCGGTCTGCATGTCGCGCAAGAACACGTCGGGCTTGCCATTCGTGTCATTGGCCACGAGGTTCGACGCCCAACTGTCGAACACGATCCAGCGGCCGTCGGCGGAGATGTCCGGTCGAGTCGCGCTGTCGTCGGGTTCGCCGAAGGCCGTCGTGATCGAAACGCGGGTCGTCGTGCCGGCGAGCGTGTCCCGGACGAAGACGTCGAAGTCGAAGCCCGCATCACCCGAGACCATGTTCGACGCCACGGACTGGAACACGACGTAGCGTCCATCCGCGCTGATGCGCGGTTCGTACGAGTGCCAGTCTCCGGCACCGCCCGCTTCGGTCACGCTCGCCAGATACGTCTGACCGAGCAGTCGATCGCGCACGTAGACGTCGTGATACAGGGTCGTATCCAACGGATCGAGGTTGGTCGCATCGCTCGCGAAGACGACGTAGCGCCCATCCGCACTCAGATCTCTCCCCTCGCCGCCCGAGGGGCCGTTGCCCGCCAGTCCGGCCGAGTTGACGCTCACCACGGAGTTCTGTTGCGCCGCGGCCGGAGCGTTCGGCGCGACCGCGGCGGCGAGCGGAATGAATGCGCGAACGACGAGGACGGCGAACCGGTTGTGATCGAGCTGCACGGGAAGACTCCGTTGGGACCAGGGGGGAAGTGGGTCCGGGGCGACCACCAATCTGCGGCGTCGCCCGGGATTCGGCAAGGCCGGCGACGCGGCGCGTTTCGGGGCTCGAACCGAATCGGTTATCTTCCCGCGCGCCGATGCGCGTCCTCTTCGTCTACCCGAACCTCTACACGCAGATGGGGTTCAACCATGGGCTCGCGTCGCTTTCGGCGGTGCTGAAGCGCGCGGGGCACGAGACGCGGCTCGTCAACTTGAACGAGAACCTGCCTCCGGTGCCGACGCCCGACGAGCTCTGGCGCACGGTGGTCGAGTGGGGGCCCGGCGTGATCGGCTTCTCCTGTCTCACGCAGCAGTACCGCGCCGCGCTCGACATCGCACGCGACCTACGCGCGCGCGCCGCGCGAGAGCGCCGCGAGCTCCCGCCGCTCGTCGTCGGCGGCGTGCACCCGACGATGGTGCCCGAGAGCGTGATGGCGGACGGCGTCTGGGACCACGTCGGCGTCGGCGAGTGCGAGGACGCGCTGCTCGAGCTCGTGACGCGCGTCGAACGCGGCGAACGTCCGAGCGACGTGGCGAACTTCCTGTCGTGGAAGGCCGGCGTGCGACCGAAACTCGCCGACGCGGCGCCGGTCGCGAGCGAACACTGGATCCACAACAAGGTCGGCGAGTTCCCGAACCTCGCCGAGCTGCCGATCCCCGACTACGAGCTCTTCGACGTGCAGCGCATCACCGACCAGAAACACGGTTGGTTCGGCCTGCTGTCGTCGCGCGGTTGTCCGTATCGCTGCACGTACTGCCTGAACCACAAGATCGTCGATCGTTACCACGACGAGCTCGGCCGCGCGGTGCCGGACCTCGGTTTCTTCCGCTATCGGCCGCCGGAGAAGCTCGTCGAAGAGATTCGCTGGGTGCTGGCGCGTTACACCGACGTCGGCACGTTCATCTTCGACGACGACCTCTTCACGCAGAACCCGGCGCACGCGATCGCGGTCGCGAACGCGTACCGCGACGCGAAGATCGACGTGCCGTTCGTCGTCAACAGCCACGTCAAGCGCCTCGATCCGCGCGTCGCGAAGGCACTGGCGGAAGCGGGCTGCAAGATCCTGAAGCTCGGCATCGAGTCCGGCTCGCCGCGCGTGCGCAAGGACGTGCTCCAGCGCTTCATGACCGACACCGACATCCTGAAGACCATCGAAGCGGCCGAGAGGAACGGGCTGCACACGTCGGGTTTCCTGATGGTCGGGCTGCCGTACGAGACGCACGCGGAACGCTGGGAGACCGTCGACTTGCTCGCGAAGTCCGGCATCGGCCGCTTCCGCACGTCGCTCTTCTTCCCGTTCCCCGGCACCGAGAGCCACCGGCTCGCGGTGCAAGGCGGTTTCATCCGCGCGGACCAGGACATCCGGTTGACCGACTTCACCGAGTCGAGTTGCCTCGACTTCGGGCCGGAAGAGAACCTCTTCGTCGCGAAGCTCGCCGCGTGCATGCCGTGGTTCGTCACGAGCCGCATGGATCGTTTCCGCGACGCCCCGGCGGCGAAGCGTTACCGGCCGCTCGTCGAAAAGGTGCTCGCGATGGACGCGGACGAGTGGGCACGTTTCGAGCCGACCGTGCGCGACGTCGACCGCGAGATCGCGCGCGAAGCGACGCGCGCCGAGGAGTTGCACTACTCGATCCGCTACAACGCGTTCATGGGCGTGCGCTCGGACTTCTACCTCGCCGAAGAACACGGCATCGAGTGGTACACCGCCGCGCAGAAGCCGGTGCCCGAGCGCCTGCGCGAACTCGCGCTCGCCGCGGCCGCGAACGAAGTGTGTTGAGGCCGCGCACGTGAACGCACTTCCTTCGCACGGCGTGCCCGACTTCTCCGCGCTGCGCGTCGCCGTGCTCGGCGATCTGATCGCCGACCACTACGTCGTCTGCGAGCCCCGTTCGCTCTCGCGCGAAGCGCCGGTGATGGTGTTGCGCCACGCGCACGAGTACGTCGGCGCCGGCGGCGCGGCGAACGTCGCGCGCAACCTGCACGCGCTCGGCGCCAAGACGGCGCTCTTCGGCGTGATCGGCCGCGACGCGCGCGGTCGCGAGCTCTTCGAGCTGCTCGAGAACGAGCACGTCGACGTCTCGGGCCTGGTTTCCGTCGCGGGCTGGCTGACGCCGACGAAGTCGCGCATCGTCGCGGCCGAACCGCGCCGCAACTTGCAGCAGGTGTTGCGCATCGACCGCGAGCCCAAGGGCGCCGCGCCGCGCGACGTGCGCGCCGGCGTCCTCGAACGGCTGCTCGCGCGCGAGCGCGACTTCGACGCGCTGGTGCTCTCCGACTACGAGTACGGCTCGATCGACGCCGAACTCGGTCGCGCGGCGGTCGAGCTCGCGCGACGCGGCAAGATCGTCGTGCTCGATCCGCGGGCGACACTCGACGGCTTTTCCGGCCTCACGGCGTTGACGCCGAACGTCGGCGAGCTCGCCCGGTTCACGCGGCGCGACATCGACGAACTCGCGGACGTCCGCACGCTCGCGGCGGCGGCGTGCGAGCTGCTCGAGCGCGTCTCGCTGCGTTGGTTGCTCGTCACCCGCGGCAACCGCGGCATGGCGCTCTTCGGCGAAGGCCTGCCGCCGGAAGGCGCGAGCGTCGACGCCTCCGGTTCGGGCAACGTCACCGATCCGACCGGCGCGGGCGACACGGCGGCGGCGGTGTTCGCTCTCGCGCTCGCCGCCGGCGAGGCGCCTTGGAATGCGATGCGGCTCGCCAACGCCGCGTCCGGCGTCGTCGTGATGGAGACGGGCTGCGCGACGTGTTCGCGGGAAGCGCTGCGCGCCGCGCTGCCGCTCTCGCCGAGTCCGGTGCGGCTCTTCGGAGTCGATCCGCTGTGACCGGAGCGCTCGTCGATCGCGAGACGCTCGCGCGCGAGCTCGTGGAGCTGCGACGTTCGCGACCGGCCACGCGCGTCGTGCTCGCGAACGGGTGCTTCGATCTCCTGCACGTCGGCCACGTGCGTTACCTCGAGGACGCGAAGCGCCGCGGCGATTTCCTCGTCGTCGCACTCAACACCGACGAGTCCGTGCGCGCGTTGAAGGGGCCGACGCGGCCGCTCGCGCCGCTCGCCGAGCGCGCGGAGCTCGTCGCCGCGCTGCGTTGCGTGGATCGCGTGACGAGCTTCGGCGAGCGCACGCTCGAAGCGACGTTGCGCGTGCTCCGGCCGCACGTGCACGCGAAAGGCAGCGACTACACGCTCGAGAACGTGCCCGAGGCCGCGATCGATCGTGAGCTCGGGATCGAGATCGCGATCTGCGGCGACCCGAAGGACCACAGCTCGACCGAGCTCCTGCGCCGCGCGCGCGGGGACGCATGAGCGGAGAGCGTCGCCCCACACGAGCCTGGGTGCTCGCCCTCTGGTTCGTCGCGGCGACCATCAGCACGATCTGCGGCATCGGCGGCGGGCTCTACGCGGTGCCGATCCTGCACTTCCTGCTCGGCGTCGAGCTCAAAGTGGCGATCGCGACGTCGCTGCCGATCGTCGCCGGCATGACCGCGGCGGGCACGGTGACCGAGGCCGTGCGCGCCGACTCCGCGCTCGACTGGGGAATCGTCCTCTGGCTCTGCATCGGCGCGTTCGTCGGCGCGCGGCTCGGCAAGGCGTTGGTGGAACGGCTCTCGAACGACGTCTTGCGCGGACTCTTCGTGCTCGTGCTCGTCGGGATGGGCGTCAAGGTCTTCGCGACGGAAGGCGTCGACGACGCGTTGCGCGGCATCCTCGTGCACGAGCTGACCACCGGCGAGCTCGCGCTCGTCGTGCTCTTCGGATTCCTCGGCGGCTTCGTCGCGCCGATCTTCGGCATCGGCGGCGGTTTGGTCGTCGTGCCGGCGCTCTACCTCGGGCTCGACCACGTCGACTACCTGACGGCGCGTGCGTGCAGCACCGCGATGTCGACGGTGACGAGCGCCCAGCTCGCGTGGATGTACTGGCGCGAGGGCAAGCTCGATCGCGACGCAGCACGCTCGCTGGGGCTGGTCGCCGTGCTCGCGGGCGTCGCCGGCGTCTTCGCGGTGCACCGCGAAGGTTGGGACGAAGTCGCGCGCTACTTGCTCGCGATCACGCTCTTCGTGATCGCGGTGCGCTTCGGATTCGACCTCTACCAGCACTCGCTCGCGCGCCGCTCCCGCTGACCGAGCGGCGCGCGCGAGCCTCGGGCTCAACCACCCGGGCAGCCGTCCGGGATCAGGTTGCCGTTGGCGTCCGGCGCGGTTCCTTCGATCACTTCGACGAAATCGCACACGCCGTTCGCGTTGCAGTCGGGACCCGATTGACGATCGAGCAGCACGAACGTCGCGGGCGTCGCGAGGTAGGGACCGACGAGCGCTCGTGCCGCGACTTGGCCCCACACGACGCCCACCAGCGAGCCCGCCGGCAGGTCGCCGGTGCCGACCGCGCCGTTCAGCGCGCCCTGCGGGTTCACCTGACCGAGGGCGACGATCGGCAGCAACGCGGAGCGCAGCACCAGCCACGCGCCGTGGAATGGAGGCGAGATCTGGAACCCAGGGCTCAGCGAGCCGAGCGAGTAGACCTTGTCACCAGGGACGCCCGCGAAGGCGACGCTCCACGTGCTGGCGTCGCCACCCACGTACGGCGCGAGCGTCGCGACGCGCGCGGCTCCGCCGAGACTGATCGGAGGACTGCCGAAGAACGGATTGCCGGGCGCCCCTTGCGGCCAACCGGAGCCGCCGGCTCCGCCCGTGAAGGAGCACCCGATCTCGTGGAACGTGCCACCGAGCACGAGATACTCCGCATCCCCGCCGATCCCGCCGGACATGCCCGGTTGCCACGGACTGAGTCGGTCCCCGCCCGCGCCGCCGATGAACTGAGTGTTCGACGCAACGATCGAGCCTCCTCCCGCGGCAACGCCGATGCCACCGCGCGCGGGCAGACACTCGCTCGCGCCTCCGATTCCACCCGCGACGACGCAGTCGTACAACGCCACGCTCGAGTTCGTGGCGTCGAGACCGGAGCCGCCGGTCCCCGGGTCGAAGCAACTGCAATCGTCGAAGGTGAGGAAGTCGTCCCCGTCCCCGCCAGTGAGTTGGCATGCGACGAAGGCAACCTTCGTCGAGTTCACGATCCGCGCCGCCGGCGAGCCCGGCGATGGGGGGGCTGAGCAATAGCCTCCGCCTGCAGGCGGATACGAGAAGTCGGAGCCCTGCACTCGCACGTGGCCCGAGCAATTGAGCACCGCCAGCTGACTCTGCACGGCGAGCTCGGAGAGCAGCACACTCTTGCTGCCGGTGAGGCCCGAAATCGTGACCACGCCCGCGATCATCACTGTGCCGGGCATGGCGGCCGCGACCACGAGCGACTTGTTGGAGACTTGGAATCCCGGGTATGTCCCGGGTCCGACCAAGATCACTGCGCCGTCGCTCGCGGCATCGATCGCCGCTTGGACGGTCGCAAAGTTCGCCGTGCCCGTCGGCTCGACGATGCGAACGCCGCCGGCAAGGACGGGAATCGACGCAAAGAGGACGATCGAAGCCTGGAACGCAGTGCGTAGCATGGATTCTCCCAGGGACGTACCCGTGAGGATCGGGCCGAAGGATGGTTACCGCCTCCTTCGAGAGACACCACGCTCGGCCAAAACGGTTCCGCGAACCGCTCGAATTCTCGCGCGAGCGACGTGCGTCGTCGGCACCGACTCAATCGACGAGTCCGCGACTCTCGAGTTCCGCGGCGAGACCTCGCCCGACGCGCTCGCAACCTTGTTCGTCGAGATGGCCGTGATCCCAGTCGAGCCACGCGTCGTCGCCGAGTTCGCGCAACCACGGCTCCGCGTCGATCACGTCTAGGCCGAGCTGCGCGAGCTCGTCGCGCCAGCGCGCCCAGACCGCGGGCGTTTTCGGCGCGCGGCAGACGACGTAACTCGGCAACGCGAGCACGACCAGCGGCAGCGCGCGGCGCTGCGCGAGCTCGCCGAGTGCGGCGAGCGACGGGAACGCCTGCCGCCGCCAACTCGCGAGCAACTCCTCTGGCGCGTGGACCGACTGCGCGCCGCCGGTGTAGGCCGCGAGCTCCGCTTCGACGTCCGCGATGCTCTTGCCGCTGCGCCACGCCTGCACGCGTTTCCAACCGTGCTTGAAGTAGAGCGCGAAGAGCCAATCGAACGTCGCCGTGCGCCGACACGCGTTCTCGAACCACGCAGGGCCGAGGCGCGGCAAGCGGCGCTCGGGCTCCATGTCGTTGCCGAAGAAGACGGCGACCACGAGCGCGTCGGGCTCGAACGCGAGCCCGCGCGCCTCGACGTAGCGCAGATAGGTCCACGACGAAGCGCCGTTGACGCCGGCGTTGATCACGTGCACGCGCTCGCGGTTCGTCGGCGACGCGGCGCGTTCCGCGAGCGCCGCTTCGAGCCGCGCGGGGAACGCTTCTTCCTCGTCGATGCCGGCGCCAAACGTCAACGAGTCGCCGACGACGAGCACGCGCTTCTCGCCCGTCGATTTCGCGAGGGGGAAGTCCGCGCCGCGCAACGAGTGCGAGTTGATGCGGATCTTGAAGGGCTGGCGGCCCGCGGCGCGGTCGGTCTCGTTCTCGATCCAACCTTGGTCCGGCGCAGGCAGTTGGCCGAGCGCGTCGTCGGCGATCCAGCGCACGCCGCTCGAACGCGGGTAACCGGCGAGCCGCAGCACGCCTTCGGCGAGCGCGAAGAACACGACGAGCGACGCACCCGCGATCGCGAGCTTGCGTCGCCAACTGCGTTGCGGCGGAGTCGAGTTCAATCGCGGGAGCGTATCAGAGCGAAGGCGCAGTCTCAGCGGGGGACGTAGAGGCGGAGCCGCGGCCCGTAGCCCGCGACGAACGCTCCGGCGGGTTCCGCGAGCGGCAGCACGTCGCCGCACGCGGCACGGGAGGTGTTCGCGTTCCCCGGTTCGACGATGTCCTCGAAGATCACGGTGCCGTCCGGATCGCGCACGCAGATCCGCTGGCGCGTGTAGTCGATGCCGGCGATGCGCGCTTGCTGCACCCGCTCGTCCGCGCTCACCGTGCGGCCTTCGCCGAGCGGGGCCCGTCGCGCGCGCCGCTCGTGGAACTCCGTCTCACCGAGTTCACCAACACGTTTGGCGAGATCGAGCTCGTAGAGATCGTAGTGCTGACCTTCGCGTGGCCCGCGGTACACGCGGTACCCGATGACCAAGAGCTCGCGGGCGGGGCTTCCGAAGTCGTCCCGCAGCTCGACACGGTTGACGTAGTTTGCATCCGGCGGCCGGAAGCGCCGGCGCTGCTTGCCGTCGAGCTCGCGCACGACCAACACGTCGTCCTCCGTCGTCAGGATCTCCGGCGAACCATCGCCATCGGTGTCGGCGAGGGCCAGGTCGCCGTCGTCCATCCAGCCGCTCCCGAGCGGCAGTGCGACTCGACGTTCTCTTCCATCGTGACCGAGCACGTGGAAGTGCGAGCGCTCCCACCCGACGCGCAGCGGCGTCGAAGGAGATACGGGGCCGTCCGCGAGCTCGAGTGGCCGTTGCTCGCCTGCGCCATCGAAGACGACCGGCCCGGAGAAGTGTCCGCCGAGCGTCGCGAACTCGACCCGACCGTCGCCGTCGAGGTCGATTGCGCGCAAGCCGTCCACTTGGATGCCGAACGGGCCGGCGGCGAGGAACTCGAGTGTCGTTCGGTCGCGATATTCGTAACCGCGCGTGCCGACGACGATCAGGCACTCGGTCGGATCGTTCGGCGCGCGCGCGAGAGCGAGATCGGTGACGAAGCCCGTGGAGTCCGCGAGCGGGAGCTCGCGCTGCTCGTAGAGCTCAGCCCCGACGCGCACGCCGGCGACGAGCGCCGCGTCGGGCGGCGGACGTTCGTCCGACCAGGCGTCTGGCCCGAAGAACAGCGTGGCGCAGCCGAACCAACCGCCGCAGCACAGCACGGGCGAGAGCGCGACGATCAGCAGGATGCGCGAGCTCTTCTTCAAGGCTGCGGAGTCTAGCTCCGCGGCTCGAAACCCGTGGCGCCGCGAGCGGCGCGCGAGTTCGTGGCGCGCACGGACGATGCGCGGCCGTTCGTGCCAGACCCGCGTGCCAGACCCGCGTGCCAGACCCGCGTGCCGAAAACGACGCCGCCGGCGTCTCGAGGGCGCCGGCGGCATCGGACAGGAGACAGAAACGATCAGGCGTACGTGCCGCGCAGGCGGTAGGTGCTCGCCACGCGATCGATCGCGAGGATGTACGCGCCGATGCGCATCGAGACCTTGTACTTCTTCGCCGTCGCGTCGACTTCGGCGAACGAGTGCACCATCACTTGCTCGAGCTTCTGGTTCACTTCCGCTTCGCTCCAGAAGTACGCGGCGCGGTCTTGGACCCACTCGAAGTAGGAGACCGTCACGCCGCCCGCGTTCGCGAGGATGTCGGGCACCACGAGGATGCCCTTCGATTCGAGGATCGCGTCGGCGGACGCCGTCGTCGGGCCGTTCGCGCCTTCGACGATCAGCTTGGCCTTGATCTTGTCGGCGTTCGCCGAAGTGATCTGGTTCTCGGTCGCGGCCGGCACGAGGATGTCGCAGTCGAGCAGCAGTTGCTCCGCTTGCGTCATGTGCTGGACGTTCGGGTAGCCCTTCAGGGTCTTGTGCTTCTTGATGTAGTCGAGCACGTCGACCATGTTCAGGCCCTCCGGCTTATAGATCGCGGTGTCGATGTCGGAGATCGACACGATCTTGAAGCCTTGCTCCTGCAGGAGGCGCGCGCCGAGACCACCGACGTTGCCGGCGCCTTGCACGACGACGCGCGGGCTCGCGATGTGCAGGTTCATCTTCTTCAGCGCTTCACGCACCGAGAGCATCACGCCGCGGCCGGTCGCTTCGGTGCGACCCTTCGAGCCGCCGAGCGACAGCGGCTTGCCGGTGACGATCGCCGTCGCCGTGCCGCGCATGTGCATGGAGTAGGTGTCCATGATCCACGCCATCGTCTGCTCGTTCGTGTTGACGTCCGGCGCGGGCACGTCGCGGTCGGGACCGATCACGTCCATGATCGCGGCCGTATAGCGGCGCGTCATACGCTCGAGTTCGCCCAGCGACATCTTGCGCGGATCGCAGATCACGCCGCCCTTGCCGCCGCCGAAGGGGAGGTCGACGACCGAGCACTTCCAGGTCATCCACGCGGCGAGCGCGCGGACTTCGTCGAGGTTGACGTCCGGGGCGTAGCGGATGCCGCCCTTGCACGGGCCGCGCGAGAAGTTGTGCTGCACGCGATAGCCCGTGAAGACCTTGAGCTGGCCATTGTCCATCTGGACGGGGATGGCCACGGTCACTTCGCGGTCGGGGGTGCGCAGCACTTCGCGCACGCCGCTGTCGAGGCCGAGGTGGTCCGCCGCCGAGTCGAAGCGTTTCGACATGGCGAGGAAGGGATTGAGTTCGTCCAGTTGAGTCTTGCTCACTGCTACTGCGGTTCCGGAGGACATGGGTGTCGCCGGCTCCCGCGGTGGGAGGCCGGGCCTTGGTTGAAGTGGGGAGGTCGAGCCTCCAACCGGGCTCGCATGGGGCCGCGCGGGTTGGAGGGGCGAACATTGAATCGAGCGGGGGGCGTAGGGGGAATCCTCCTGGGTGCGGATTTTTGCGTCGCCAGCGTCGGTGCGGGCCTGCGCACCCCGTTGCGCGGGCGTCCGGCTGGGTTGCAGGGGAACAACCTGACTGGTGGGATGGCGCCGTGGACCGACTCGAACGCCCTTTGCCGCAGGCCACGGACGCCCCGCCGCCCGGCCGCACGGGCCCGGTCCGGACGACGGCGTACGACCCGAGCGCGATCCAGGGGCTCGGTGGCGCCGCGGCGCTCGCCGCCTTGTTCGAGCATCGGCCGGAGGCCTTCCTGCGCCGGGTGCCGGGCCGCGAGACGTTCGTCTTCGACGGCCCGGGCGGTTCGGCGGTGGTCAAGCGCCAAGTCGGGCTCGACCGCCGCGAGTGGTGGCACGAGCGGCTGCACCGGCTCTCGGTGCGTTCGGCTGGCCGCATCGAGGCGGACAATCTGGCGGAGCTCGTCGCCGCAGGTTTTCCGGCGCCGCGGCCTCACGCGCTGCTCGAGTCCGGGCGCGCCTCGGTGCTGGTGATGGAGCGCGTCGAGCACGAGACCGATCTCGCGAGTGCGCTCGCCGCAGAGTCCGCGCGCCACGTCGAACGGCTCACCGAACTCGCTCAGCTCGTCGCGCGACTGCACGTCGCCGGGTTCTACCACCGCGACCTCTACCTGCAGCACGTCGTGTTGCGGCGGGCGAGCGGCGAGCTCGTGTTGCTCGACTGTGGCCGTGCCCGGCGCGAAACGGCGCCGCGCGAACGTTGGTTCGTCAAGGACCTCGCCGCGCTCGCGCATTCGTGGCCGGCGAACCTGGGCGGCGACGCGTGGCTCGAGTTCCTCGCGCGCTATCGCGAGCGGCGCGGCGCGGGGCCCGAGCTTGCGGACCTCACGCGTTGGGTCGACGCGAAGCGCGCGCGGCTCGCGGCTCACGCGCCGAAGTTCGTCGACCCGGCGGGCGGCGGGAGGTCGCGAGCATGAGGATCGCGACGCTCGGTCTGCGCGCGCCGAACTGGGTCGGCGACCTCGTGATGGCGACTCCGGTGATCACGGCGGCGCTCGCCGATCCGCGCTTCGAGCGCGTGCGCGTGTTCGTGAAGAAGCCGCTCGCGAAGGTGCTCGGGGGGCTCGTGCCCGACGACGCCGTCGTCGCGCTCGAGTCGAGCGCGCACGAAGTCGACGCGTTGCGCCGCGAGCGGCTCGACGCGGTGCTCCTGCTCTCGAATTCGTTCGGCGCCGCGTGGCGAGCCGCGCGAGCCGGCGTCCCGGTGCGCGCCGGCGCCGGACTCTCGGCTCGGCGCTGGCTGCTCTCGCACGCCGTCGTGCCGACGACCCAGGACGGCCGGCGCGTGCCGATCCCGACCGCGCACTTGCTCGCGGACGTCGCCGGACTCCTCGGCATCCTGCCCGATGGTCTCGAGCCGCGGCTCGCCGCGAGCGCCGCGGAGCGGGCGGCCTCGCGGGAAGAGCTCGCGCGCCTCGGCCTCGCGCACGACGCTGCCTACGTCGTCTGCTCGCCCGGCGCCGCGTTCGGCGCCGCGAAGCTCTGGCCGGTCGAACGCTTCGCCGCCGCGCTCGACCAGCTCCACGCGCGGCGCGGTCTGCGCGCGGTGATCAGCGGCGGACCGGGCGAAGAACCGCTGATGGACGCCGTCGCGCGCGCGACGCGGTCGGGCGCCGTATCGCTCGCGAGCGTGCCGCGCGACCTCGGCACGTTGCGCGCGCTCGTCGCCAACGCGGCGCTGATGCTGGTCGGCGATTCCGGCCCGCGCTGGTACGCCGCGGCGTTCGACGTGCCGTGCGTGTGCGTGATGGGGCCGAACTTCCCCGAGCTGACGGCGACCTCGCTCGAACGCGCGACGATCGTGCGGATCGAAGGCCTCGAATGCTCGCCCTGCATCGAACGCGTCTGTCCGCTCGGCCACCATCGTTGCATGACCGACCTCTCGGTCGAACGCGTGGCGCGCGCGGCGGAGCGCTTGCTCGACGAGTCCTCGGCGTCGAGCGGTCGGGGCGCGCCGTTCGCGGCGGACCGCGCGCGCGAGGCGATCACGTGAGCGAGCGTGTGCTGGTCCGTTTGCCTTCGTGGCTCGGCGACTTCGTCGCGTGCGAGCCCACGGTGCGCGCGCTGGTCGCTCGTTTCGGCGAGCGGATCACGTTGGTCGCGCCGCGGCGGTTCTTCGAGCTCCTGCCAGCAGGCGCCGCGACGTGCGTCGCCGCCGAAGACGGCGAGCCCGGGCCCGCATGGCTCGGCCACGACGTCGCGTTGCTCTTCACGGGCTCCTTCCGCAGCGCGCTCGCCGCATTTCGCGCGCGCATCCCGCGGCGCATCGGCCAAGCGCGCGACGGGCGCATGTTGCTGCTCACCGAAGCCGTGGCTCCGGCGCGCGAGCTCGGCGACGTGCCGCTGCACGTCGGCGTCGCCGGACGTTTTCCGCGCTGGTTGCCGCGGCCGGTCTCGGTCACGGCGAGCGAACTCGCCGCGCGGCTGGGCGTGTTCGTCCGCGATCCGCGTCCGCGGCTCGAAGTGTCCGCGGCGCTCGTCGAACGGGCTCGCGCACGATTGCTCGCGCTCGGACTCGCGCCGAACGCGCGCTTCGTGCTCGCCAACGTCGGCGCGCGCGCCGAGTCGGCGAAGGCGTATCCGCCGGAGCTCTTCGCACGGACGATCGAGCTCGTCTTCGAGCGCCATGGACTCGCGCCGGTGCTCGTCTGTGGACCCGGCGAGGACGCCGCGTGCACGGAAGTCGAGCGCGCGCTCGCGCCCCGGCCGCTGGTGTCGCTCTCGCGGCCCGCGCCGAGCCTCGGCGAACTCGCGGCGCTCTGCGCGCTCTCGGAACTCGTGCTGACCGCCGACAACGGACCGCGCCACGTGGCGCAAGCGGTCGGCGCGCGCGTCGCCGTCGTGTGCGGGCCCACCGATCCGCGGCACACGCATGCGCACCAGGAGCGCACCGAGCTCGTGCGCGTGCGCGTGCCGTGCGGGCCGTGTCACCGCGAACTCTGCGAGCTCGTCGGCGGCGAACGCCACCGCTGCATGCGCGAAGTCGCGCCCGAGCGTTTCGCCGAGGCCGCCGAGCGCTTGCTTCGCGGCGCCGAGGGGCCGTGACGATCGCCGCCGGAACCGGAGCGCCGGTGCAACGCGCCTCGCGCGGCGCACTCGGCTTCTTCGTGCTCGCGTTCGTGCTGCGCGCGCTCTTCCTCGTCGCGTCGAGCGACGCGGCGTGGCCGCACTCGATGCACTACGAGGGCGACGCGCCGACGTGGGCGCGTTGGGCGAGCGCGCTCGCGCGCGGCGAGCCATTCGAGTTCGACCTGCCGCTGCGCGCGCCAGGCGTCGCGTACGTGCTCGCGCTCGTCCACGGTGCGTCGTTCGAGAGCGTGAAGCTCGTGTGGTGCGCGCTTTCGGCGGCAACGGTCGCCCTCACGTTTCTCTTCCTCGCGCGAACAATCGGCGGGCGCGTCGCGGCGTTCGCGGCGACGTGGCTCTCGTGTTCCTACGGCGACTTGCAGCTCGCGACGTCGCTGAACAACGAGACGCCGTACGCGCTGTGCCTCGTCGCATCGCTCGCCGCGAGCCTGCGTTTCGTCGAGCGGCCCACGTTCGCGCTGGCCGCCGCGCTCGGCCTCGTGCACGCCGCGGCGACGCTCTTGCGTGCCGAGCATCTGCTCTTCGCCGTGTCGTCGGTCGTCTGGATCGTGTGGCGCGCGAGCCGCGCGACCGTCGCGCAGCACGAGCCCGGGACGAGCGACGCGCGGGGCGCGGACCGCGGAGCACCCCGTGCTCTCGTCGCGCGGCTCGCGGTCGGCGTGCTTGCGTTCTTCGCCGTGTGCGCGCCCTGGAGCGTGCGTGCCCACCTCGCCACAGCGGACTTCAACCACCACGCTGCGCCGATCGCGTGGGACTCGCTCGTGCCGCCCTGGAGCGCCGACGCGCGAGCGGCCATCGACGGCTTGCCCGCGTTCGCCCGCGAGCCGAACGCGCGCTACCTGACCGACCTTCGGCGCGCCGCCGGTGATCCGCGCATCGAGCGCGACGACGTCGAGCGTTTCTTCGCGGAGTGGGGGGCGACGCCTGAGCCGCTCGCCGGGTGGACGCTCGTCACGTGGAAGGGGCCGCTCGACTTCGCGCTCGCGAACCATCCCGACGCGGACGGCGGCTTCTCGCGCGCCGCGCTCGCCGACGGACGAGACCGAGGCGGCGAGCCCGAGTTCTCGTTCGCGCGGCCGAGCCACCTGCGCCTCCTGAACCACGGCTACGCGCTCGGCGTCGGCTGGCTCGCCGAGGATCCCGCGCGCACGGCTCGGCTGCTCGGCGCGAAGCTCGCGCGTTTCGGCGACGGCGCGACGCTCGGTTTCGGCGCGCGCGACTTCCCGTACGGCGCAAGTGGCGTGCGCCGGCCGGTCGATTTGACGGTGCCGAGTGCTGCGCTCGCGGCGAAGCTCGGCTTCGCGGCGCTCTTCGGCCTCGGACTCGTCGTCGCGTGGCGGCGCAAGCTCGGGGGGCTCGTGCTGCTCGTGCTCGTCTACAAGCTCGTCGTGACGCTCGCCTTCTACGGCTACGCGCGCCAAGCGGCGTCGATTGGGTTCGTCTTCGCGTGCCTCGGGGCGTTCGCGTTCGACGAACTCGCGCGTCACGTCGGGCCGGAGCGGCGCGTGAACCGTCTCGCGGCCGCCGTGCTCGCCGCGGCGGCAGCCTGCGCGCTCGTCGTCGGCGTCGTCGAGTGGCGCGCGCCGACGCAATTCGCCGTCCGTTCGACCGCCGCGACGCCGCGGATCGTGTCGCCGTCGGAGTGGGGCTCGGTCGAGAGCTTCGACGAGCTGGTGCTCGAAGCGCGGTGACTCGCCGCGTCTCGGGCCGCGTCGGCTCACTCGCGCCTGGACCGCGCTGACGCGCTGGGGCTCGGCCGCTAGAGTCCTCGCCCCATGCAAGACCCGCGTTCCGACTTTCCCGCCGACGTTCCCGATCGTCCCGAGCTCGTGCGCGCCGAGCGCGACGGCGACGTGATGGTGCTCACTCTCGAGCGTCCCGAAGTGCTGAACTGCCTCTCGTTCCCGACGCTCAAGCGGCTGCGCACGCTGTGCTACGAGCTCGCGCAGGATCTCTCGTTGCGCGCGATCGTGATCACCGGTGCGGGCGAGAAGGCGTTCTGCGCCGGCGCGGACCTGAAGGAACGGCGCGAGATGCCGCTCGACCGCGTGCCGCTCTTCGTCAAGAACATCCGCCGCACGATGGACGACTTCGAAGCGTTGCCGCAGCCGACGATCGGCGCGATCAACGGCGTCGCGTTCGGCGGCGGCACCGAGCTCTTGCTCGCCTGCGACTTGCGCATCGCCGCGCCGCACGCGGAGCTCGGGCTCACCGAGACGTCGCTCGCGATCATTCCGGGCGCCGGCGGCACGCAGCGCTTGCCGCGCCTGATCGGCAAGGCGCGCGCGAAGGAGCTGATCCTGACCGCGAAGAAGATCGGCGCCGCGCGGGCCGAGGCGCTCGGACTCGTCAACGAAGTCGCGCCGGCGGGCAAGCTGCTCGAACGCGCGCTCGAAGTCGCGCGGGCGATCGCCGCGAACGGGCCGGTCGCGGTGCGCGCGGCGAAGCGCGCGATCGACGCTGGCTGCGAGGAACCGCTCGCACGAGGCCTCGAGACCGAAGCGCGGTGCTATGAGCTCGTGCTCCCGACGCAGGACCGGCTCGAAGCGCTCGCCGCGTTCGCGGAGAAGCGCAAGCCGCGTTACCAAGGCCGCTGAGCGCGCCGCATCCGCGTCACCGATCGCGCAAGGCGCCGGAGTCGCGGCGTGCGCGTGGCGAACGCGACTCGCGTGTCAGTGGAAGAGCACGCTCGCGCCCGAGAGCAGTGCGCCGCGCGCGTTCGCCTGTGCGTAACCGAGCAGCGAACCGCGAACGTCGGGGCGCGCGAGCGCCAGAGCCGCCGTGAACCGCGCGAGCAGCGCAAGCGTCGCGGCGCGTGCAGCGTCCGGCTCGCGAGCGGCGAGTTCGTCGAGCCCGAGCGGATCGACGCGCGTCGCGGCGTCGACGGCGCCTGCGTCGTCGTCGCGCGCCGCGTCGACGAGCTCGTGGCGCACGATCCAGTGCGTGTCGCGCGTGTCCCGCAGCGCGGTGGGCGACCGTTCGCTGCGCGTCGGCGCGTCGGGCAAAGGCAAGTCGAGCTCGGCGTGCGCGAGGTCTGCCGCGACCAGCACCAGCGTGCGCGGCAGGCGCAGCGCCGCGGCGAGGCGTGCCTCGAGGTCGCTCGTCTCGCTGGCGTCCTCCGTGCGGCGGACGAGCGCGAAGAGCGCCGGTTTGTCGCGGTAGAGCACGCGCAGGAACAACGCTTGACGCTCGAGCGCGAGCGCTCGGGCGGCGGCGAGGCCTTCGGGTGCCTGCGGCGTCGGGAACAGCATCGCGAGCTCGCGATCCAGCGCGACCGTGCCGAGCGGCGTCGCGAGCGACTTCGTGAGCACGTTCACCGACGTTGCGAGCGGCGCGGCGAGCGGTGCGAGCACCAACACGCGGTCGAAGTCGAGCGTGAAGTGTCGCAACGCCGCCCAGGTTCGCGCGTGCAAGGCGCGCGCGAGCTTGAGGTTGGCGGCGCTGGTCCACGCGGCGACGCACGCGTCGGGCGGCGGCAGGTCCCAGTCGTCGGCGACCATGCCGCCGATCGCGAGCCGGAGCTCGAACGGGTCGGCGGGATAGTCGCGGCCCGCGCCGAGTGGCGCTCGCGCGGGGAGCGCGTCGAATGCCTCCCACGCGCGTTGGAGCGCCGCGCGCGTCGGTTCGTCGTCGAGCAGCCCCGCGGCGCCGAGCCGCAGCGCGAGGGCTTCGACACGCGCCGCGTCGCAGGCGACTCCTTGCTCGGCGGCGAGGTGCACGAGCTCGGCGACCGAGCGCCCGCGGCCGAAGAGCCGCGCGACGGCGAATTCGTCGGTCTCAAGTCGCAGCACCCACGCGCCGTCACCGGTGGCGAGCCCGAGCGGATCGACGAGCGCCACGAGCGGGCGGCCGCCGACGATCGCGGTCGACGCAGCGAGCGGACGCAGCGCCGCCGGGATCACGCGAAGTCGTCCTCGGTCGCTCGCGCGCGGCGTTCGATCTCGTCCTCCGCGTAGAGCGGCCCGTGGTCGAGCCCAGGACAACACTCCTTCACTTCGCCCTTCCAAACCTCTTCGACCAGGTTCTCGGTCCAGAAGGGCCACGTCTCGCACTGCATTGGCCGCACGGGATAGATTCGGCAGCGGTTGTTCGCTTCGAGGAACGGGCAGGCCTCCTCGTCGAAGCGCAGCGACGGGTGGAACCCCGGCGCGGTGTGGCAGAAGCGGTCGAGGAACTCGCGGCGCGAGAGCCCGAGGAACTTCGGGATGCGCTCCATGTCGCGCGGGCTCAGGTTGACGTAGGTGTACCGGCCGTGGTTCTTGCAGCAGCGCCCGCATTGCGTGCACTCGAATCGTAAGCCGTTGGCGTACCAGGGTTTGGAGCTCATCGTCGCGGCGAGGTCGAGGCTTTGCGCGGGCTGTGCGGTAACCGAACAACGGGGGTGCCGCTAGGAAGGGTGGCGTGTGCGTTTTCACACGCCAGACCTGCCCCGAGACCCCTTGGAAAGCCCCCGTATACCCATGAAGGTCATCGTCGTCGAGGACGGCACACGCACCGAGCTCACCATCGACCGTCCTGTCGTCCGCGTCGGTCGCGCCGTCGACAACGAAATCCGCCTGCAGTCGAACCTGGTCTCGCGCCACCACTGCCGCATCGAGCAGGGCCCGGAAGGCACCTGGATCCTCGACCTCGAGTCGTCGAACGGCACGCAGGTGAACGGCGAGAAGGTGAAGCGCAAGCTGCTCGCGAACGGCGACCGCCTCGCGGTCGGGCGTGCGCACCTGCAGGTCTTCTTCGCGGAGACCACCGAGCCGGGCGAGACCAACCGGCTCGACTTCAGCCGCGAAGGCACCGGCATGGCGACGCTCTCGGGCGACGCGCAGCGCGAGCGCGAGAACCTGCGGGTCTTCGCGCGGGTCGCGCGCGAGCTCGTGCGCGAGACCGACTTGCAGCGCCTGCTGCGTTCGATCGTCGACAGTGCGATCGCGTTGGTCGGGGCGGAACGCGGCTTCTTGTTGCTCGCCGACGCCGTCGCGGCGACCGATCCGAAGGTCAAGCCCGACACCGCGACGATGAAGGTGCGCATCGCGCGCAGCTTCGACCGCGAGGACATCCCGGTGCCGGCGACGCGCCTCTCGCTCGGCATCGCGCGCAAAGTGGTCGAGACGAGCGAGCCCTTGATCTCGGTCGACGCGGGCCGCGACGACCGCTTCACCGGCATGGCGAGCGTCGAGGACCTGAAACTGCGTTCGGTGATGTGCACGCCGATCGCGATCGACGGTCGCGTCGAAGGCGTGCTCTACGTCGACAACCGCTTGCAGCAGTCGGCGTTCGGCGAGGACGACCTCGAGCTCCTGCGGCTCTTCGCCGACCTCGCGTCGATCGCGCTGCGCAACGCGCGTATGGTGGTCGAGCTCGTCGAGCGCGCTAGCAAGCTCTCGGTCAGCGCGCGCCAGATCGAGCTCTTGAACGAACAGCTCGGCCGCAAGGTGCGCGACCGCGACACCGAGCTCGCGGTCGTGCGCGCGGAGCTGTCGCGCGAACGCGGCCGCTACGACTACGGCCAGATCGTCGGCGCGTCCGAAGGCATGCGCCGCGTCTTCCACCAGCTCGACAAGATCATCGAGAGCGAGTTGCCCGTCCTGATCCACGGCGAGAGCGGCACCGGCAAGGAGCTGATCGCCCGCGCGATCCACTACAACGGCGCCCGCAAGGAGAAGCCGTTCGTCACCGAGAACTGCGCGGCGTTGCCCGACACGTTGCTCGAAAGCGAGCTCTTCGGCCACGCGCGCGGCGCCTTCACCGGCGCGCACCGCGCGAAGAAAGGCCTGCTCGAACAAGCCGACGGCGGCACGCTCTTCCTCGACGAGATCGGGGACATGAGCCCCGAGATGCAGAAGAAGCTCCTGCGCGTGCTGCAGGAAGGCGAGTTCCGCATGCTCGGCTCGGATCAGCGCATCCACGTCGACGTGCGCGTGATCGCCGCGAGCCATCGCGATCTCGAGCAGCTCGTGCGCGAAGGCAAGTTCCGCGAGGACCTCTTCTACCGCGTCAACGTGCTCGCCGTGCGCTTGCCCGCGTTGCGCGAACGCCGTGAGGACATCCCGCTGCTCGCCGAAGCGCTGTTGGCGCGCGCCGCGCGCGACGCGAGCCGGCCGGTGCCGGTCCTGCCGCGCGAAGTGATCGCGTCGCTCTCGGCCTACGATTGGCCGGGCAACGTGCGCGAGCTCGAGAACGAGATGCGCCGGCTCGTCGTGCTCGCTGGCGAAGAAGTGCGGCTCGAGCACTTGTCTGCCGCCGTGCTCGAGCGCCGACCGATCCCGGGCTCGCCGCACGCCGCGTTCGCGCTCGACTCGACGGCGAACATCCGCGAAGCGGTCGCCGACCTCGAACGCCGCTCGATCGAAGCCGCGATCAAACAAGCGAACGGCAACAAGTCGAAGGCGGCGCAGTTGCTCGGCATCAGCCGTTTCGCGCTGCAGCGCAAGCTCGACAAGTACGGCCTGCTCGAGAGCCACGACGACGACTCCGTCGACGAGCCCACGCCCGCCGGCACGCCGGAGTAGGCGCCGTCAGCGATGCTCGACGAACGCGAGCCCGCCGACGGGCTCGAGCGTGTCCCAGGCGGCTCGACTTCGAAGTGAGAGCTCGACGCCGTCGGCGCACCACGGTGGCCGTGGGACGACGACTTCCACGCGGCAACCGTCGGCCAGTTCGAACGTCCACTCGTCGCCCAGTTCGGAGGTCGCGTGGTACGCCGAGCGCAGAGGCTCGCGACCGACGCCGAGCCCTCGCGCACCGGGAGCGCTCGAACCATCGAGTTCGAGCGACAGCAGCGGAGCTTCGACGTCGAAGCGTCCGTAACGCGGCACGGGCGTGAAGACCGCCGCGATGGCGCTGCGGTCGCGCGCGCCCCAGACGAGCAGCGGCATGGCGTACGCCGGATCGTAGGCGGACGCGAGCCCGTCGAGCACGTGCTCGAGCTCCCGCGGGGACAGCGTCACGCCGCCGAAGTCGACGGACGGGCGTGCGTCGGCCCCCGCGCTCCAGAGCACGCGCAGGCGCAGCCAGGAACGTTCGGCAGGGCGGCCCGTCGGCCGAGCGTCCCAGAGCATCAGCGCCACGGAGCCGGCGTCAAACGTGCCCGTCCGCCAACTCCAAGGTGCACGCGCGTCGAGCGAGTCCTGCAGCTCTTCGACGAAGGCGAGCGCCGCGGCGAGTGACGCCGGTCGCCCTGCGTCCGGTCCGGCCCGCGTGTTCGGCGCGCTGGGCACTGCGGCGGGTGCCGCCGCTCGAGCCGACGTCCCCGCGGGGTACGCGAAACCTGCGGGGTACGCGAAACCTGCGGGGTGCGCGGCGGCGCCGGGGAGCACGAGTTCGCCACGCACCGGCCAAGCGGCGCCGCGGCGACCGGGTTCGGCGAGCGTCATGCGCACGACGAGCGAGGGGGCCGGCCCGAGGGGCCGAGGTTCGACGAGCTCGAGCTCGTGCACGACGAAGTGCGCCGGGGCGCCGAGCTCGAGCTCGCGAGCGAGCGCGTCGAGGACGAGCGGCACGGCGTGGCGCGGAAAGTAGTCGCGGCGTTCGTCGGGCGCCGCGGCGGTGACGCGCGAAGTGCCGCCTTCCGCGAGCGCGAGCACGCTGCCGAGGCGGATCCAGCAACCATCGAGCGAGACGCAGAACTCGAGCTCCCGCCCCGCGCGATCGACGAGCGCCGCCGTGAGGAACTCGGCGTCGCCGAAACGCTCGAGTCGGCCGCGGACTTCACGCCCGCCGTCGGGCGCCGGACGCACCCACTCGACGTGCCAGGCTGCGTCCGGACCGGTGGGGAGGCCGAGCGTGCGCAAGACGGCTCGCTCGAGCTCCGCGAGTTCGTCCGGAGTCGCACGCGACTCGGCCTGCAGCACCCGCTCGAGCGCGTCGCGCGAGGAGTGGAGATCGTGCGCGCCGACGGTGACCCCGGTGACCCCGGTGA
This sequence comes from Planctomycetota bacterium, assembly GCA_023150475.1. GTDB lineage: Bacteria > Planctomycetota > UBA1135 > UBA1135 > JACRIN01. The sequence continues at coordinate 96,336 of JAKLKU010000010.1, read as the reverse complement.
CCCCGGTGACCCCGGCGACCTCGCCCGTCTGGAGCCCGAGCGCGAAGAGGACCGCGATCCACACGCGGTGCCTAGCCGCGCTCACGTCGCGCGTTGCGCGCCGCGAGCCGCGGGTCGCGCGGCCGCGCGGCGCACGAACTCACTTCTCGAACGCGAGGTTGCGGCTGAACTCGGTCACGTCGTAGGGCGCGGGCTCGCCGCCGAGCCACTTCGCGAAGAAGTCGAGGTGCACGTTGTAGTAGAAGGCCATCTCGTACCAGCTCGGCCAGTGACCGGCGTTCGGGAAGACCACGAGCCGCGCGGGCACGCCCATCTTCTTCAGGTGCGTGAAGTACTCGAGGCTCTGCGTGTACGGCACGCGGTAGTCCTTCTCGCCGGTGATCACGAGCGCGGGCGTCGAGAAGTTCCGGACGAATTGGTTCGGCGACCAGCGTTGGTAGTCGTCGCTCTCCCACGGTGCACCACCGAGATCGTGCTCGGGGAACCACACTTCCTCCGTGGCGCCGTGCATCGCGGTCAGGTCGTAGACGCCCATCATCGACGCGTTCGCCTTGAAACGCTGCGTGTGACCTTGCATCCACATCGCCATGTAGCCGCCGTACGACCAGCCCATGACGCCGACGCGCTCGGCGTCGATCCACGGCAGGTCGTCGAGCTGATCGACCGCCTTCATCAAGTCGCGATAGACGCGTCCGCCCCAGTCGCGCGAGATCGCGTCGGTGAAGTCCTGGCCGTAGCCGGTCGAGCCCGTCGGATTGCAGAACGCGACGACGTAGCCCTTGCCGGGATAGACCTGCCAATCGCCGCGGAACGCGTCCGCCCACTGCGATTGCGGTCCGCCGTGCACGTTGAGGATCAGCGGGTACTTCTTCGCCGGATCGAATCCGTGCGGCGTGACGACGAAGCAGTGCACGCGGTAGTCGCCCGCGCCTTCGAGCCAGAGCTCGACCGGCGGCCGGATGTCGACTTCGTCGCGCACGTGCTGGTTGAAGCTCGTGAGCTGGCGTTTCGATGCGTGCGGCAAGCCCGCGACGAAGAGTTCCGCGGGCGAGTCGATCGACCGGCGCGTGTACACGATGCCTGGCTGTTTGCCCGCGATCTCCCAACCGGCGATGAACGCGTCCTCGAGGAGCTTCGCGGGCTCGCGCTTCTCGAGCTCCATGAAGAAGAGCGGCGTGCGGCCGTGACGTTCCGCCTGGAACACGACGGCGGTCGAGTGGCCGTGCGGATCGTCGACCCAGCGGAAGTCGGTGATCAGGTCGTCGAAGACCTTGCGATCGGTCACGTAGCTCGTCTGGCCCGTCTTGCGGTCGTAGAGCGCGAGCCGCTTCAGGTCCGACTCGTAGCCCGGCGTCGCTTGGCTCAGGTAACCGATGTAACGACCGTCGGGCGAATAGAGCGGCGCGCCGTCGAAGCCTTCGTTCGCGTCGGTGATGTTCTTGGGGTGCGCGACGTCGCCGTCGAGCGCGACGGTCCACAGGTCGACGTTGGTGTTCGACGCTTGGTCGCGCTCGCGGTTCGACGAGAAGCAGAGCTCCTTCGAGTCCGGCGAGAACGCGAAGCCGCGGTCGCCGAGCGAGAAGTTCGGACTCTCGTAGTCGCCCGGCGTCAGGTCCTTGACGACGGCGCCGCTCGCCGCATCGACGAGCAAGACGTGCGCGCGCCGGCCGTCACGCCACGACGTCCAGTGGCGGTAGAGCAGCTCGTCGGCGACGTGCACCTTCAACTTGCCTTCGAGGCCGTCGGAATTCTTCTGGTTGCACGCTGCTTCGATGCCGCACTCGGGGAAGACCTCCGAGACGACGGCGATCCACTTGCCGTCTGGCGAGAGCACCGGACCTTCGACGCCCGGCCCGAAGTGCGTGAGCTGCCGCGGCTCGCCACCGTCGATCGGCATCGTCCAGAGTTGGCTCGAACCGTCGCGATCGGAGACGAAGACGAGCGACTTGCCGTCGGGCGTGAACCGCGGATCGGCATCGTTGTGACCGGCGGCGGTCATCGGACGCAGGCCGGTGCCGTCGACGCGCGCGATCCAGAGCTCCGACCAGCTCTTCCCTTGCTCGAACTCGTAACGGCGCACGCCGAACGCCGCGAGCGTGCCGTCGGGCGACACCGCGGGCGCCGACACGACGGCGCAGCGATAGAAGTCGGCGATCTCGAACGCGCGCTTGCCCGTGCCGGGGCCGGGGAGCGCGAGCTCGCTGCGCGCGGGCTCCTGCGGCGCTGGAGTCGAACAAGCGAACGCGACGAGACCGAAGAGCGTGGCGCGGACGATCGAGTGCATGGGGGGCTCCGAAGGGGGCCGGCGTTGGGCACGGCGGCGGTCGAAGCGGCGCAGTCTAGCGGCGCGCGCGCCTCGGTCCTGCGCCGGAGTTCGGCCGGGCCGAAGAGCGTAGTGGGCCGGCGCGATGTGCGAGGTTTGATCTCGGTCAAGTCTCGGGCGCTCGGCGTACACGATGCTGTGCGCATGCACGCCCTTCACCCGAACGAGTTCACGGGGCGCCTCGCGCGCGAGCGCAAACTCGTGCAGGCGATGATCGCCGTCTACTGCCGCGACGCACACGGCTCGCGCGTCCTCTGTACGAGCTGTGCCGAGCTCGCCGCGTACGCCGACCAACGCCTCGCGCGCTGCCCGTTCGGCGCGGAGAAGCCGACGTGCGCGAAGTGCACGGTGCACTGCTACCGCGGCGACATGCGCGAACGCGTGCGCCAAGTGATGCGCCGCTCGGGCCCGAAGATGCTGCTCCATCATCCGTGGCTCGCGTTCCTGCACGAAGTGGTCGACGTTCGTCGGCCGACGCCGGAGCTCGCGAAGAAGCGCGCGACGAACTGAACGGCGCCCTTCCGGTCGAGCGAGACGCGCGCGCCGAACGGGACTTCGTGGGCTCGAGAGGCTCGCGATCGCCGTCGCTTCAGCGCCGGCGCCGCACTTTGGGTTCGGGCTCGGACGTGCGCGGAACGAGTGGCGCCGGCGCCAGGCCGAGGGCGCGGACGTTCCATGCGTCTCCCCCTCGATCGCCGCGCCGGTCGCCGCCTGAATCAACGACGAGCTCGAGCCTCCGTTCGCTGCTCGCGAGCAGCACCGAGAAACGACCGGCGTCGGGTCCGACCGACAGAGGTCGCGTGTGCCACGCGCGCAGCACGAGGTCGTTCGGCTCGTCGTCCGTCCACGGTCCGTACTCGCCGGGACGATCGAGCGTCCACACGACCTCGCCCTCGAAGTCGACGAGCTCGTAGCGCGCGCCATCACCGATCGTCGCGCGCGTCTCCCAGTTCGCGCGGCGCCAATACGTTGCGAGCAGTGGCCTGCCGACCACGGGGCGCACGTCCCAGAGGAACGCCTCCTCGCGCCCGCCAAGCCGGCGTCGGCTCGGCAATTCGATTCGGTCGATCGGCAAGCCGGTCGACGCGTCGATGCGCAGCACGACGTGTTCCGCGAGTTCGTCCGCGGCGACTTGCGCGGCCGGCAGTCCGCGCGCACGCACGAGCCAGTAGCCTTCGGTTTCGGCGAAACACACGCCTTGGAAGGAGGGTTCCGGCGGCCCGTCCGGTTCGCGCGGGCCGCGCCGCGGCGTCGCGTAGCGACCGCGCTCGACGCCGTCCGGACCGAGCGTGATCAGCAGGCACTCGCCGCGCCAGCCGTCGTGGCCCTCGGTGTACGCGGCTCCCGCGACCGTCCCGTCCATCGCGACGGCGACATCGAGCAGCGTGTACGGCCGCGTGCCTTTCCACGCGACTCGCGTGTCGTGCGTCAACACGTACGTGGCCTTGCCGGCGCCGTTCGGACTCGACCCCTCGACCGAGAGCCGCCACGCGCCGTCGCTCGACGCCGTCGCGCAGGTCGACGCAGTCGCGTGGCGCAGCGTGACCCTCGCTGTAGGAAGCTCTGCTACCGGAACCGGTGTCAGTAGCACCACGAGCGGCACGACCTGTGGGACGACGAGTCGAAGCATGCGATTGCTCGGCGCGCCGCGATAGATCGTCGCGCGGACGGGGTCACGCGGACGAACTCCGTCCCCTGGCGCCGCCCGTCGGATACAGCCAGCGCCGCTGACTTCGCCAGCTCGGGCGATAGGCTGGTGCCCGAGGCGAGCTCGACCTGATGTCCAACGATCCGCAGGAGCGCTTTCGCGAACCCGACCGCGCGCGCGAGGCGACTCGTCCGCGCGAGTCGCTGCCCGAGATCCCGGGCTATCGCATCGAAGGGGTGATCGGGCGCGGGTCGACCGGGGTCGTCTATCGCGCGCGGCAGCTCGCCGTCGACCGCGCCGTCGCGCTCAAGGTTTTGCACCCGGAACTCGCCGGCAAGGGCAACGCCATCCGCCGGTTGCAGCGCGAGGCGCGCACGACCGCGCGTTTGACGCATCCGTCGATCGTCAGCGCGATCGACATGGGCGAGACGCGCGGCCGTTGGTGGTACGCGATGGAGCTCGTCGAAGGCGAGTCGCTCGCGGAACGCCTGCGCACCAAGGGCAAACTCTCCGAGCGCGAGACGCTGCGCCTCGTCATCCCGCTCGTCGAAGCGCTGCAACACGCGCACGAGCACGGCGTCGTCCACCGCGACGTCAAACCCGCGAACATCCTGGTCGACACCGAAGGTCGACCGCACTTGGTCGACCTCGGGCTGGCGCTCGTCGAGGACGATCCGGCGATCACGCGCCACGGCGGCACGCTCGGCACGCCGCACTACTTGAGCCCGGAGCAAGCGCGCAACCCGGCGAACGTCGACATCCGCTCCGACATCTGGTCGCTCGGCGCGACTTTCTATCACGCGGTTTGCGGACGGCCGCCGTTCGTCGGCGCGAGCGTCGCCGAGATCCTCTCCGGCGTGCTCTACGCGCGGGTGCAGGAGCCGAGCGAGCTCGCGCCCAATCTTTCGCGCGGCCTCGCGTTGGTCTTGCGCAAGTGCCTCTCGCGCGCGCCGGAACGCCGCTACCAGACGCCGCGCGAACTGCTCGAGGACCTCGAGCTCCTGCGCGAGCGGCGCGACGTCAAGATCCGCGCGTCGACGCTCGATCCCGTCGCGGGCGACGGCGGGCGGCGGCGGCGTCTGCTGCTTGCGAGCGGCGTGCTCGTGCTCGTCGCGGGCGTCGCGCTCGCCGTCTGGTGGCCGTTCGGTGACGAACCGGCCGCGAACGACGCTTCGGCCGCCGACGTGCGCGTCGAACCGTGGCCGGAACTCGAGCGCATCGCCGAACGGACGCGTGGGCCGTCGAGCGGGCTCGCCGCGGCGATCACGGAGGTGCGCCAACTCCAACCGGTGCCCGAGCGCTACCGCGCGCGTCACGACGAAGTGGTCGCCGCGCTGGTCGGCGCGTACCACACGGCGGTCGACGGCTACGGCCGCGAGTGGCGCGGCGCGGTCGACGCCGCACTCGTGGAGCGCGACTACGTGCGCGCCGCGTCGCTCGCCGCGCGTCCCACGCTCGAAGCGAGCTTGCGCGAGCGCTTCGCACCGAGCGCGGGCCAACTCGCCGAGCTCTTCGAGCGCCTGCGCGACGACGAGTGCCGCGCGCGCATCGCGCTCGCCGTGCAGCACGAGCTCGAGACCGACGTCGCCAAGGCGCAAGCGCTGGTCGCGAGCCGCGTGGAGCCGCACGTCGCGGAGTTGGTCTCCCAAGCGAAGTTCGCGAGCGCCGCGGCCGAAATCGTCCACGCGCGCGACACGCTGCAGGCCGAGCTCGCGCGTGCGCCGCGCAGGCTCGAAGTCGACGACGCCGAACGGCTCGTGCGCACCGTGCTCGCGTGCTTCGCGCCGCTCGCGGACGACGTCGCCACTCGGTGGAGCGCGTTGGATTTCGAACTCGCCGGGCTCGTCGAGGCGCGCGCCGACGAAATCGAGGCGCGGCTCGTCGAGCGCACGCTCGAAGGCGACGCCGCGGCCGCGTTGGCGCAGCTCGTCGCGGTCGAGCTCGAGGTGCGTGGTTTGGTCCGCAGCGAGTTCGCCGACGAACTGTCGCGGCGCACGCTCGATGCGCTGGAGACGCGCTCTCGCCGACTCACGGAACGCCAGGGCCGTGTCGAGGAAGAAGACGCGCAGACGTGGGCGTTCGTCACCGATCGTGACGTCGCGGACGCGTGGAAGGCGCGCGACTACGCGCAAGTCGAGCAGCGTTGGCGGGCAGGCGAAGGCCAGTCGTGGACGGCGAAGGTCGCCGAGCGGATCCGCGTCGAGACACAATGGGCGACGTTGCTCGACGAACTCGTCGGTCGCGCGGCCGAAGAGGTGCGACGTTCGCGCGGCAAGGAGCTCTCGCTGCTGATCGGCACGATCCAGACCGAAGGCGTCGTCACCGTGGCGGAGGATCCGCTGGTGCAGGGCTTCGGCTTCCGCGCCGGCGCGAGCGCCGCAGAGCGCAGGCTCGCGTTGCGCGCGAACGGCGATCCGCGCGCGGTCGTGCTCGGCACGGACGCGATCGAGCGGCTCGCTTCGCTGTCGAACGACGCGCCGCGCGATCGGCTGTTGCGAGTGCTCTTCCGCTATCGCGAAGGGGACTTCGCGGGCGCGCTCTCGGCGCTGCGCTCGGGCCCGCTCGCGCGCGAGGAGTTCCCGGAGCTCTGCGCGGAGGTCGAGCGACGGCTCTTGCAGTCCGCGACGGCGTTCGCGGACGCGAACGGCGCGCGGCTCGCGGAAGCGAAGACGCTCTACAACCTGGTCCAGCGCACGCGCAACGATCCGAGCCAACGCGAACGACTGGTGGAGCGCATCGACGACTTGCTCGCGCGGTTCGGCGACCTCGAGTGGCTGAAGGGCCAACGCGCCGCGCTCGACGCGTGGCGCGCCGAAGCGACCGCCGGGCCGCAACCGATCGACACGGCGACGCTCGCCGAACGTTTCGGCGCGGCGTTGCTCGAACTCGCGAATGGCCGCGCGCGGCTCGAATGGCGCCTCGGCGCGACGGCGGATTTCGGTTTCGATCCGGGAGATTGGCTCACTGCTGCGGATGGCTGGCGGGCGAGCGCGTTGCGTGCGCGCGACGACCTCTTCGTCGAAGAGCGTTGGCCGCATGCTTCGCTCGCGCCGTTCGCCGACTTCGAACGCGAGCTCGAAGTCGAATTCGAATTCGAGCAGCCGAAAGGCGCGGGGCCGCCGCGGCTCTGTGTCTTCACGGTCGCGGGTTGGCACGTCGGTTTCGTCGGGCCCGCGGCGCCCGGCGAGCGCGGGCGGTGGCGTACGTCGAGTGGGGAACTCGCGGAGCTCGTCGACGGACTCTTCGCCGGACGCGGACGCTCGATCGAACCGCTCGCGGTCGGCGCGACGCACGTGCTCGGCGTGCGGCTCTCGCACAAGCGCGGGCGGATCCAAGTCACGCTCGACGGCAAGTTGCTCGGCGAAGAGAGCGGGCTCAGGCCCGCGGACGTCGACGCGAAGGCGCGGCTCTCGGCGCGGTCGCTCGAAGTGCTTCGGCTCGTGCGCGTGCAGGCGAGTTTCGCGACGCGCTGACCACGGTCACGCGTTGCGGTCCGCGGCGTCGCGGCCGCTCGCCGAGCCGGGCGGAGGCGCGCCGAAGTGAGCTGCGCCGAAGTGAGTCGCGCCGAAGTGAGTCGCGCCGAAGTGAGTCGCGCCGAAGTGAGCTGCGATCGTCCGGGCGCTCTCGGCGCGGTCCGCGCCCGCGAGGTCGGCGACGGTCTCGATCACGGCGCGCACCGCTTCCGGGCTCGCGCCGCAGCGCACGGCGCCGCGCACGTGGCTCGCGAGTTGACGTTCCTGCCCGAGCACCGCGAGCGCGGCGCACGCGAGCAGCTCGCGCTGCGCCGGCAGCAGTCCCGGCCGCGCGAGGATGCGACCGTACGCGTGGCCCTCGATCCACTGCGCGAAGTCGGGGTGTCCCGACGCGAGCAACGCGCGGACCTTGTTCGCGTCGGCCTGATAGATGCGCTCGAAGAGCGCTCGACCGCGCGCGTGTTGGTCGCTCTCGCCGAGCACCTCTTCGGGCTCGACGCGGCCGAGTCCGCCTTCGCTCGCGACCACGCCGTACGCTTCGACGAGCCGCGGGAAGCCCGCGAACACGTGCACTTGGAGCAACGTTTCGCGCCACGCGCGATCGGGCTCGCCGGCGGGCGCCTCGCGCCGCAACCGCGCCACTTCGTCGAAGCGCCCGAGCACACAGGCCGCGAAGAGCCGCACGAGCCGCCGGTCCTTGTCGCCGAGCGTCGACACCACGGTTCCGGACATGGAGCGCGCAGACTAGGTGCACCCGCCTGCGTCCGCAACCGCGGGCACCAGTGTCGGCAATCGAGTGTCGGCAATCGGCGGTATTGCCGGATGGTGCCGGGGCACGTAGCTTCGCCCGGAACCCGTCGCTTCCGAAGGAGGCCGCCCGTGAAGTTGCTCGCGTCGCTCGCCGGGTTCGTGTGGTTCGCGCTGCCGCTGTCTGCGCAGGATGCCCTTCCGCTGCGCACGCTCGGTGTCTTCGCCTACGTCGGCGAGGTCGACTTCGGCGACCTCGACGGCGACGGCAAGCAAGACGTGCTCGCGCAAGGAAGCCACGGGCTGACCAGCGGATTCGCGGCGGCGTTCGGCGACGGGGTCCGAGGCTTCGACGGACGCGTCGAGTTCTCGAACGCGTTGGGCCGCGCCGTCGCCATCGGCGACGTGGACGGCGATGGATCGAACGAGGCCATCATCGCCACGGACCCGTGGGGTGCGGGCTACGCGTTCCAGACGTGGAAGCTCGACCGAACGCAAGAGATGTTGGTCGCGGAAACGCCCACGGTGTTCGAAGCGGCGTCTCTCGTTGCCGCGGACTTCGATGCGGACGGTCGTGTCGACCTCGCTGGGCTGCCGAACAGCCAGAGTCCGAAATTCATCGGCTTGTTTCGCGGTCTCGGTGACGGCGCATTCGCTGCTGCGGGTTCGGTCCAGATCGGCGCGTCGATTTCCGGCATCGACGCCGCCGACGTCGACTCCGACGGACTGCTCGACCTCGTCGGAGGCGCGGGCTCGTCGGTGTTCATCGCGTTGCAGACTCCAGGACTGACGTTCGCGCCGTGCGTGTTCATCCCGAAGACATCGGGCTTGGGAGTGACCACCTTCGAGGACTTCGATTCCGACGGGCACGTCGACTTGTTGGCCGTCGGTTATCCGAGCGGTTGGCCGCCGCCGCCCTTCTCGACCGGGTTCTTCCGAGGGCTCGGCGCTGGAGCATTCGCGCCGCCGGTGTTGACGCCGTTGACCGGCGGTCCCGTGATTCCGCGCATCCCGCGCATCGCGGATTTCGACGGTGATGGAACGCTCGACATCGCCTCGTTCTCGGCCACGCAGTTGGAGTTGTGGTTCGGTGCCGGTGGCATCTCGTTCACACCAGGTCCGATCCACCGAACGGCGACACTGCCCTCCGGCTGGGGCGCGGCGGATCACGACGGCAACGTTGCCGCCGACGCCTTCGTCCGCTACGGCGGCGACATGGTGCTGCACGTGAATCCCGGTGTGGCGTCGATCGACGTTCCGCGACGCGTCCCGTCGACGAAGTTCACTCCCGACCTCGTCGCCGATGCGACGGGCGACGGCCGACCCGACGTGCTCGGGATCGCGGATGCACCGAAGCTCGGGATCATCGTCCATCCAGGTTTGGGCGATGGCGGGTTCACGAGCGAGCTCGCGCTCTCGACTTCCACCAAGGCGTACCACGTCGCCGTCGGAGATCTCGACCGCGACGGCGATCCCGACGTCGCCGCGCTCACCGCGTCGTTCCCTGGAACGGTTGCGGTCTTCAGCGGCGACGGAAGCGGCAACTTCGCTGCGGCGGTCGAGACCGTGATTCCCGGTGCTTTCGTCGGGCCGTCCAGCGACATCTTGTGCGTGGACCTCGACAACGACGGCTATCTCGAAGTGCTGATCGGTGGATACCACTTGGTGATCTGCAAGCACGTCGGCGGCGGAGCTCTCACCGTTTGGAATTCCGTCAAGATCGTCGGAGGCGTGTCGGGAGTGTTGACGGCGGACTTCGACCGCGACGGTTGGACCGACGTGGCAGCGTTTCCGGTGTCGGCGCCCTATGACGATGCCAACGTGCTGCGCAACCTTGGACAGGGGATCCTGGGGGCGCCGACCGTGTTGGACCTCGGCGGTGACACACAAGCCGGCGCCGTGCTCGACGTCGACGGCGACGGATGGTCCGACCTCGCGTTCTTCAGCACGTATTCGACCCGGGTGACCTGGTTCCTCGGGCGCGGCGACGGCACGTTTTCACCGCCGCGCGCCCGTTCGTTCAACAGTTGGCATTTGCCGCAGGCATTCGCTCGCATCCGAGCCGACGGCGACACCTGCGACGACTTGCTCCTGCATCGTCAAGGCGGCGGTTACACCGTCGAGGTGTTGCGCGGCACCAAGGACGGCGATTTCGCGCGCGCCGAAACGTACGTCGCGCGCAAGGCGCCGCTCGTGGTCGGCGACCTCGATCTCGACGGCCGAGAGGACCTGATCACCGACGAAGATCAATCGTCGTTCTGGGTCAGTCTGCATCGCTGACCGCAGTCTGGCGCGATCGGCGGCGGCGCATCCGCCGCGAGCGGCGCCCGCGCGTGCGCGCTGAAGCGAGTGCACGAGCTCCGAGCCGCCCGCGCCGCGGAATTGGGGGCCGTTCGGCGTATGGCGCTTCCTGCGTCCGTCGAGTCCGGTGTCCAGCGTCTCGACTTCTTACCGTGGAGGTGTCGCATGCTCGCTCTGCGCAACTTCGTGTGCCTCTCCTGCCTCGCCGTTCCGACGAGCGCCCAGCACGGGCTCTATCCGTTCCCCGGGGAACCGTCCCGGCCGTTGCTCTCGGACGTCGCGACGGGGGACTTCGACGGCGATTCGCGGGTCGACGTGCTCGCGAGGCACGACGGTGACTTCTACGGCTACGACAGCCTGACGCTGCACTTCGGCGACGGACGCGGAGGCTTCCGCAATCGGCTCGAGTTCGCGTACTTCAACACACAGTACGCCATCGCGGCCGCGGATCTCGACGGCGACGGCGACGACGAAGCCGTCCTGGCGGCGGACTACGCGCCGGTCGGCCCTTGCATCGAGGCGTGGCACGCGGCTGAGACGGGTTGGCAGCTTCTCGAGCGCACGCCACTCGCGTTCGTGGCTCACGACGTGCTCATGGTCGACCTCGACTTCGACGGTGTCGTCGACTTGGTCGCGGCGCACCACGCCGGCGCTCTGGGCGCGATGGAGTTCCTGCGCGGCGTCGGAGACGGCACGTTCGTGCACGCTGCGTCGTTGACGATCGGAAGCAACGCGAGCCACATGCTCGCGCGCGACGTCGACCAGGACGGGCGGCTCGATCTCGTCGGTCTGCGCAAGAAAGGTGTCGGCGACAAACCTTGGGTCGCATTGGGACTCGGAGGATTCGCGTTCGCCGCGCCGCACGACGTCGGAGTCGGTGGCTGGATCTCGGACCTCGATGTGGGCGATCTCGACGGTGACGGCCATGCCGACCTGGTCTGCGTCGCTCCGGTCACCCAACCCTACTATCACCTGCCGCGAGTCCTGATCTCGTTCGGCGCCGGCGACGGAACGTTCGGCGCGGAGCACGCCGTGACCCTGTCGGGTGATCCCAACGCCGTGCGGCTCGCCGACATCGACGCCGATGGCCGTTTGGACGTCGCGCTCGGTCTGCGGGTCGGAGTTCAATGGCTGCGCGGGGATGGTCTGGGCGGATTCAGCGCCGTGCACGAACTGCCGGCGACTCCGCATGCAGGTTGTCTCGAAGTCGACGACTTCGATCGCGACGGCGCCGTCGACTTCGTTGTGGGTTTTCGCGAGCGTTTGATCCTCGTCTGCGGTCCCGGAACGCCGGAGTTGTTCGCTCCACTGCGCGCGGTCGATGTCCCGAGTTTTCCGAAAGCGCTCGCGGAGCTGACTGGAGACGCGCACGCCGACGTCCTCTTCGTCGACGCGGCGGATCCGTGGGGCACGTTCGTGGCTCCCGGACGAGGCGATGGCACGTTCGCTCCGTCCATTCCGATCGCGTCGCTCGTCGGCGCGGTCCGCGCGAACGCCGGCGACCTGAACGGCGACGGCACCGCCGACGTCGTGGCCGTGTGCTCGAGTTCGACCGGGCCGAATCTCCGCGTCGCGCTCGCCGACGGTGCAGGAGGTTTCCACAGCGCGTCGCAGGGAACCGCGCTCGCGAACGTTCCGCAGCAGGAGCCGCACTTCGCGGACGTGGACTCCGACGGCGATCTCGACGTGTGGTTGGCCTACGCGAACACGGTTCGCATCGCACGGAACCGGGGCGCTGGCGAGTTGAATCTGCTCCCGACACCCGCGATGGTGGGGGGCGGCTGGTACTTCACCACGCTCGACTTCGACCTCGACGGTCTGGTCGACCTTGCCGCGCTCGGCTTCGGGCCCAATCGAATCGCGCTCGCTCGCAATCTCGGCAATGGCGTGTTCGCGCCGGCGCTGCTCGTGTCCCTGCCTCTCGGGGACGCCGGCGACATCTGTGCCCTCGACGTCAACGGCGATGCGAAGGACGACCTCGCCGTGCACTCGCTCTACGAGCCGATCGGGATTTACGTCTTGCTCGGACGCGGCGACGGGAGTTTCGAGCCCGCGCGCTTCACGCCGCTGCTCCAACCGTCGTTCGTCGACGAAATCGTGCCGTTCGACGCCGATGGCGACGGATTCGACGATCTGTTGGTCGGCTCGCACGACCCGTACACCGCCTTCGCTGCCTTGCTCATGGGGAGCGCGAGCGGTGCTTGGAAGCGCATCCACGCATACGCGAGCGGACGGGACGCGATCGTGGTCGGCGATGCGAACGGCGACGGCCGCGTCGACTTGCTCGGGACGGACATGGACGGGGTCCAGTCATTGGGCCTCGTGCTCAGCTTGAATCGCTGACGTGCCCGAGCACGGTGAACGGGAGCGCGCCGCTCGTGGCGTCGCCCCTCGGGAGTGTCAGTCGACCCGCCCGATCGGGTCGCCCATGCGCACGGACTTCGCGAGCTCGAGCGTCTCGAGCGGCTTCGGGCCGCCGCGCGGCGCGACCAGGACGACCGTCGAGCCCATCTCGAAGCGCGCGAGCTCTTCGCCCCGTTCGAAGCGGCGCGGCGAGCCACGTTCGCCCGGTTCGACGCCGACGACGCGGATGCGCCCGACGTTGAGCGCGCCGACCATCACGAGCCAGAGCGGTCCGTGCTCGGTCGCGAGCCGCAGCACCGCGCGTTCGTTGATCGACAGCACCTTGGGCCGTTTCGCGAGCACTCCCGGAGCGACCGAGTAGCGCGCTCCGGCGCACCAACGAACCTCCTCGAGTTCGCCCGCGACCGGCGAGTGCACGCGGTGGTAGTCGCGCGGCGAGAGGTAGATCGTCCAGGCGTGTCCACCCTCGAAGTCGAACTCGTTCGGCTCGAGCGCGAGCAGCTCGGTCACCGGATACGGCCGGCCTTTCGCTTGCAGGATCGAGCCCGATTCGATGCGACCGAAGCTCTGGAACGTGCCGTCGCACGGCGACGGGAACGTCCGCGGGTCGCTCGGGAACGAACGCGCGCCGTCCTTCAGGCGCCGCACGAAGAACGCCGCGAAGCTCGGATGGTCGGCGAGCGCGAGACGCACTTCGGAGAGGTCGACCGAGTACGCGCTCGAGTAGAGCCGATAGAGCGGCGCGCGCGCGAAGCGCGGCAGCTTGCGGTCCGCGCACCAGCCGGTCGCGAGCGACAGCGCCCGCAGCATCGGAGTCGACATCGCGCGGAGTCTAGGGCCGCGTCGAGGCCGCTGCCATCTCGTTGCGTGGGTCGCAGGCGCGCGACGAAGGACACTCGCAAGAACGGCTCGCACGGACAGGTCGCACTGGACGCGTCGAGCGTGACTCCGCGGCCGGCGCTGCTTGCCCGTGGACGCGCGCGTACTTCGAGGCGCCCGCACTTCGAGGCGCGCGCACTTCGAGGCGCGCGCACTTCGGCGCGCGCGCGCGGCGTCAGTCGTTGCCGCCGTTGTTGTTGGCGCCGCCGCCGCGGCGGCCACCGCCGCCGAAGCCGCCGCCGGGGCCACCGAAGTCACCGCCGAAGCCTCCGCGGCGCGGTTGATCGAGCTCGCTGATCTGGTCGGCGAGTCCGGCGCCGAACGCGGCCGTCAGTTCGTCCTTCTTCCACGTCTGGAGCTCGCCCATGGTCTGGCGCATCTGCTCGCGGTCGAAGCCGGCGTCCTGGAAGCCTTCGAAGAGCTCGCGACGCTTCTGGTTCTCGGCGACCAGGATCTCCGAGAGGCGCGACGCGTCCTTGGCGGACAGGCTCAACTTCTTCGCGATGCTGTCGGCGCGGCGCTCGGCGGCTTCTTGCTCGCGCTTCTGGCGCTGCGCCTCGCGTTCGGCTTCCTGACGTTTGAACTCCTGCGCCAGCACTTCGCGCACGTCCTCGCGCTCGCTCTCGCTGAGCGCGCGGTTCGTGGCGAGCGCGGCTGCTTCCGCGACTTTCTCGTCCGCGGTCGCCGCCACCGCCGGGGTGCGCTCGGAGGCGCCGCGCAAGGCGGCGAGATCCGCGCTCAACTGGCTGAGCTGCATCGACACGGAATCGAGCTCGCGTTCGAGCGCGTCGATGCGCGCCGCGTCGCTCGGGGCCGGAGTCGCGACCTGCGTCGCGGCGGCGCGAGCTTCGGCTGCGGCGCGTTGGGCGGCCGCGAGTTCGGCCTGTGCGCGGTTGCGTGACTCGACGGTGAAGAACACGGCGACACCGGCGAGGAGCGCGAAGAGGCCACCGGCGAAGAGCGCGAGTTTCATGAGGGCTTGGGGGATCGCTTGGGGTTTCGAGGGCGACGCGCGGCTAGGATACCGGGCCTCCAACCGTGGTCTTCGACCCGGACTGGAACCCGAAGACCCTGCTTTGGTTCCCGAAGAGCGCGCAAAGACCCTGAAAGAGGCCCTCGCGTCCATGCGCTGGGAGCGCATCGAGGGGGATTTCGCCCTGCTTGGCTTCCCCGAGCCTCTGCAACCGGAGGATCTCGCCCTGCTCGCGGACGAACCGGCGCAGGCCGTACGCGAGGGCGGGGAGTCGACCTTGCTCGTGCGCGCCGAACACGTCGCCGAGGCGCTGCGGCGGCACCCGCTGGCGCAAGTGCAACTGCCGCTCTCGTGGATCCGTTTCCGGATGCCGATGGACTGGCAGCTCGTCGGCTTCCTGGCCCTCGTCAGTGGCGAACTGGCGGCGGCCGGGGTCCCGATCGGCGCCGTGTGCGGCTACAGCCGCGATCACCTCTTCGTCGCGCGCGAGCACCTCGCCGCGACCGAACGCGTGCTCACGCGGCTCTTTCCCTCTGCCTAGCCTCCCTTCGAGAAGCCCCCCGACCGACCCATGGATTTCGAGTTCAGCGACGAGTTGCGGATGGTGCGGGACCTCGCCCGCGAATTCACCGAGAAGAGCGTCCGTCCCGCGGCGGCCGAGATCGAGAAGGCGCACCGGGTCCCGCGCGCGCTGATCGACGAAATGTCGGACCTCGGATTGATGGGCGTCGCGATCCCCGAGGAGTACGGCGGCTCCGGGCTCGGCGAAACCGGGCTCTGCGTCGTGATGGAGGAAGTGACCCGCGGCGATTTCGCCGTCGCCGTCACGTACGGCGCGCATGCTTCGATCGGCGCGATGTCGGTCGTCGTCGGCGGCACCGAGGAACAGAAGCGGCGCTTCCTGCCGCAGATGGCGCAAGGCCGAGTGCTCGGTGCGTACGCACTGACCGAAGCCAACGCGGGCTCCGATCCCGGAGCGATGACGACGACGGCGGTCCGCGACGGCAACGATTGGGTGATCAACGGCGAGAAGGTCTGGATCACCAACGGCGACATGGCGGACGTCGTCACGGTTTATGCCGTCACCGACAAGGAGCGTCGCGCGTCGGGCGGCATCACGGCGTTCCTGGTGCCGAGCGAGGCGAAGGGCTTCGCCGTCGGCAAACGCGAAGAGAAGATGGGGCAACGTGGCTCGAGCACGGTGACGCTCTCCTTCGAGGACGTGCGGGTGCCCGACGCGCAGCGGCTCGGCAACGTCGGCGACGGATTCAAGATCGCGATGGCGACGCTCGATCGCGGGCGGCTCGCGCTCGCCGCGAATTGCCTCGGCTGCGCACGCGAGGCGCACGCGCTTTCGGTCGCGTACGCGAAGGAACGCGTCGCGTTCGGCAAGCCGATCGCGGAGCTGCAGGCGATCCAGTGGATGCTCGCGGACAACGCGACCGACATCTACGCGATGGAGAGCCTCGTGTATCGCACCGCGTGGATGTGCGACACGAAGCAGCGTTTCTCGCGCGAGTCCGCGATCGTCAAGCTCTACGCGAGCGAAGCGCTCGACCGCGTCGTCGACCGCGCCGTGCAGATCCACGGCGGCATGGGATACTCCGCGGAGTTCGTGATCGAGAAGCTCTACCGCGACGCACGCGTCACGCGCATCTACGAAGGCACGAGCGAGATCCAGCGCCTGGTGATCGCGCGCGACGTGCTCAAACTCGGCGGCTGACCGTTCGCGGCCTGGCTCGCTGCGCGCCGTGCGCCGCGCGCTGAGCGCTGCGCGATCGATCGATCGAACGTCGAACGATCGATCGAACGATCGAGAGGGCGAGAGGGCGAGAGGGCGAGAGCGCGAGAGCGCGATGGCGCGAAACGGCGATCGCGCGACGCTCAGGCAGCCTGGTCGCTGAGCCGGCGTTCGACTTCGAGCAACGACCAACCGCGTGCGCTCAGCCGTTCCGGCAACTCGGCGCAGCGCGGTCCGCGCACGCGCAACGAGATCAGTTGGCTCCCGCCCGGCGAGCGGTAGGTGTTGAGTCCGGTGACTTGCAGCTCGAGCGCCAGCGCGATGCGCAGCGGTTCGTCCGGCTGACGCGCGTCTCGTGCGCCCTCGGGCGGCGCGAGCGTGACGCGCAGATGCGCGCCGTCGCGCCACAGCGTCACGTACGCGCGGAACACGTCGGTCTCGGTCAGCATGCCGACGATCTTGCCTTCTTCGATCACCGGCAAACCGCCGATGCGCCGCAGGTACATCAGGTTCGCCGCGTCTTCGACGTGCGTGTCGAGCGTCACGGTGATCACGTGGTGCGTCATCGCCGTCGCCACTTTCGGGCTCGCGATGCCGCGCTCGATCGCGCACTCGAGCATCGCGACCGACGTCGGCAGCACGCGCAGGATGTCGCGCTCGCTCAGGATGCCGACCAGTTCTTCCGTTTCGCCGCGCACGACCGGCGCGCGGCGGATGCGTTCGCGCTGGAAGAGCTCGAGCGCATCGCGGCAATCGTCGGTCTCGCGGAGCGTGTGCACGCCGCGGGTCATCAGGTGGCGGACCAGCATGGCGCTCGGATCGGCTCGCCCGGGGCCCTGGGTGAAGTGCGGCGGCTAATCCGCGCCTGCGAGGCCCTTGGCGCGTGCCTCGGCTGCGACTCGCTCGAGCAGGAGCTCGGCGCGGGCCCCGGGCGGGCGGTCCGCCGGCAACCGCCAAACGGGGTACCCGAGCTCGGTCCAGACGGCCTCGAGGGCCGCTTCGATCGCTCGCGCACGGGGCAGATCCGACGTGCGGCCGGATGCGCCACGCTCCTGGAACGGCAAGACGAGCTCGCAGAGCACGACGAGGTCGTAGCGCCGCTCGCCGCTCGCCGCCACGACCGTGCGCGGCGGTGCGACGCCGGCCAAGCGGCAGTACGCGAGACCGTCGAATAGCCCTCGGTCGAAGAACACCCGTTCCATTGGA
This sequence comes from Planctomycetota bacterium, assembly GCA_023150475.1. Taxonomy (GTDB): domain Bacteria; phylum Planctomycetota; class UBA1135; order UBA1135; genus JACRIN01. The sequence continues at coordinate 78,681 of JAKLKU010000010.1, read as the reverse complement.
CGCACGCTCGTCTGCGCTTCGAGTTCGAGCTGCGCTCGGGCGATGTGCTCCTGGAATTCGTCGGCGTGCGCGCGCCGCCACTCGGTGGTTCGCTCCGCGCCGAGCTCGCGTTGCAGTTTCGCGATCACTCCGATCGCGGCTTCGGGAACGACACGTTCTCCTCGGCGGCCTAGTTCCTCGATCAGAGTCGTCTTTCCGGCGTGCGGGCCGCCGGTGAGCACGATGCGCATGCGCGGGATTCCACCATGCTCTCGAGCAGCGCGAAAGCTCGCGGCGCTTCGCACACGTGCGAAAGCGCGAACGGCGCTGCGAACGGGCGCTTGCGCGCGTCGACGTGCTCGCGCGCACGCCGCTCGTCGTGCGCATTGCGCGCGATCGAACGATCGTGGTGCGATCGCGAACGCGACGCTTCGCGAGTGCGCTCGCGAAAAACGAGGAGTACGAGAAAGTCCGTGTCTACTGACCGCGGATTCCGTTCTAGGTTCTTCGTCGTGCGCTTCCCTGCGCGCGGCAGAAAGGAAAGGAGTCCATGCAGACCTGGATTCGTTCCGTGTGCGGCCTTCTCGCGCTCGTTCCCGGCGCGACGCACGCGCTGGCAGCGGGAGGGCCGGAACTCGGCCCGCTCGATTCGATTTCCTCTGGTTCCTTGAACCTCGGCTGGGCGTCACGCGACGTGCAGATGGTCGGCACGCGCGCACTGCTCGTCGTATCGGAAAGCGATCAAGACACGACCGACCTCGACGGCGACGGAGACGCGCTCGACGACGTGTTGGTCCTGTACGACGTCACGACTTCGACCTCGACCGTCCTCGGACGCGCGCTCGCCGCGTCGCAGCCGGTGCGCTTCGACGGCGATCGTGTGTGGTTCTTCGTCGACGAAGACGCGCAAGGTCCCACCGACTTGAACGGCGACGGCGACAAGTCGGACACCGTCCTGCACGTCTACACCGTCGCGCAAGCGTCGCTGCGCACTGCGCCCGTTGCGATCCTGCCGAGCTCGCTCGTGGTCGACGGCGCGCGCGCGACGTTCCTCGTCCCCGAAGCGAAGCAGGGCAACACCGATCTGAACGGCGACGGCGACAAGACCGACGACGTGTGGCACTTGTTCGACGCCGACACCGGCGCGATCGACGACCTCTGGTTCGCCGTCGACGGAGCGACGCTCTCGCTCGCCGGCGGCTACGTGGTCGGAGCCGTCGACGAGAACGATCAAGGCAAGCAGGACCTGAACGGCGACGGCGACACCAGTGACACCGTGGCGTACGCCTTCGACATCGCGCAGGGTCTGGCCCACTCGCTCGGCTATGCCGCGACCGCGAGCGTGATCGTCGGCGACAAAGTCGTCCTGAGGGTGCCCGAGACCAGCCAAGCCGGCGTGGACTTGAACGGCGACGGCGACGCGACCGACCTCGTGCTCGTCGAAGTCGACTTGCCGAGCGGCGTCGCGCAGTCGCTCTCGCTCGCCGTGGCGACGGCTCCAGTGCTCGTCGAAGGCAAGCTCGTGTTCTTGGTCGCCGAAGCGGGCCAAGGCGCGGGCGACTTGAACGGCGACGGCGACGTGAACGCTGCGGACAAGGTGCTGCACGTGCTCGATCTGGCGAGCGGCACGGTCGTCAACTCGCAACTCGCAGTGTCGACCGCCGTGTCGCCGTCGTTCCTCGGCGACGCCGCGCGCTTCCTCTTGTGGGTCGACGAGAACGCGCAGGGCAAGCTCGACCGCAACGGCGACGGCGACACGGCGGACGCCGTGCTCGCGGCATGGGAAGCGTCGAGCGGCGTGGCGAGGGACCTCGGGATCATCGGTGCGTACGCCGGCGGCGAAATCGCGAACGGCAACGTCCGCGCGCTCGTGCGGGTCACCGAGAACTTGCAGGGCGGCATCGACTTCAACCTCGACGGCGACGTCTTCGACGACGTGCTGTTCGCCGTCGACGCGGCGACCGCGACGGCGACGAACCTCGGCGTCGCGACCGACCCCGAGGGAGAAGCCGACGTCGCGCTGGACCGTGCCGCTTTCGTCGTCGACGAAATCGCGCACGGCGTCGACGTCAACGTGGACGGCGATCTCTGGGACGACGTCCTCGTGATCGCACCGTTCGGTTCGGGTTCGCTCGGAGGCGCGACGGCCGCGGTCACGGCGCTCGCCTTCGAAGGGAACTACGTGGTCGCGTTGGTCGACGAGACCAGCGAGGCCGTCGACTTGAACGGCGACACGGACCAGGCGGACGCCGTCGCGCACGTGTTCTTCGGTGGCACGCCGCCGACCATCTACTGCACCGCGAAGTCGAACTCGGCGGGTTGCCTGCCGGCCCTCAAGGTCTCGGGCACGCCATTCCTCTCCGACCCGTCGCCGTTCTGGATCACGGCGACCGAAGTGCTGCCGAAGAAGCCCGCCGTCTTCCACTACGGATTCGGTGGTCCGGACGCGGTGCCGTTCGCCGGCGGGACGCTCTGCTCGAAGGGCCCGTTCGGTAGGACGAAGGTCAGCTTGACCGGCACCGTGGGATACGGCTGCGGTGGTGCGATCACGATGAACATGAAGCAGTACATCGTGAGCGGCGTCGATCCGCGGCTCGTCGAAGGCGCCGAGGTCTGTGGCCAGTGGTACACCCGTGATCCGGACGACGTCGCGGGGAACTACGTCAGCCTGACCGACGCCGTACGCTTCGTGATCGCTCCTTAGAACTCGGCCGAACGGCTTCGCGCCGAGCACGAACGCTCCGCGGCCGGCCCTCGCCGACCGCGGACGGTCTGCACGACTCCGCGCGCCGCGCCTGCGTTTCGCATGCGCGGCGCGCCTCGTTTCGGTGTGCCGCGAACGGTGCTTCGAGACCGCGGCCCCCGAAGAGGCCGGCTTGACGAGCCCCGCGCGACGAGCCCCGCGCGACGAGCCCGGCGCGACGAGCCCCACTCGCCGCGCCGCGAGCCGGCGAACCGGACGCCCGACCGGACTGTCGTGGTGGGGCCGCGGCGCCGGGGCGTACCAGCCGTTCGATTGACAACTCCGGGCCGCGTCCGTAGAACGTTCGGCCCTTTGTCGGCCTGACCGCCCCCTTCCAAGACAACCGTCCGAGCCCGTCCCATGCCCCGGCCCGATACCGTCGTGATCCTGGCCGCCGGCCAGGGGACCCGGATGAAGTCGGGCGCCCCGAAGGTGCTCGCGCCGCTGCTCGGCCGCGCGATGCTCGCGTGGGTGGTCGACCAAGCGCTCGCACTCGAACCTAAGCGCGTGCTGGTCGTCGTCGGCCACGGCGCCGACGAAGTGCAACGCGCGGCGGAAGGTTATGACTCCGGCGGCCGACTGACCTTCGTGCGTCAGGAGCCCCAGCGCGGCACGGGGCACGCGCTCCAATGTTGTCTACCGGCGCTCGGCGCGGACCCCGGCGTGGTCGTCGTGCTCTACGGCGACATGCCGCTGCTCTCGCGCGGCAGCCTCGAACGGCTCGTCGACGTGCACGCGAAGACCGCGGGCGGCGCGGCGATGCTGACCGCGACTCCGAGCGACCCACGCGGCTTCGGCCGCATCGTGCGGCGCGCGGACGACAGCGTCGAGCGCATCGTCGAACAGAAGGACGCGGCTCCGCACGAGCTCTCGATCCGCGAAGTGAACCTCGGCGTCTACGCCTTCACCGGTCGCGACTTGGTGCGCCACCTGCCGCACTTGTCGAACGACAACGCGCAGAAGGAGTACTACCTGACCGACGTGATCGCGCGCCTCGTCGCCGAAGGCCGGCGCGTCGAAGCGTTGGTGCTCGAGGACGAACACGAAGCGATCGGCGTGAACACCTTGGTGCACCTCGCCGAGGCGCGCGCGGTGCTGCAGCGGCGGGTGCTCGAGGAGCACATGCTCCGCGGCGTGTACGTCGAGGACCCTGCGACCACCACGATCGAGTGGGGGGTCGAGATCGGCGCCCGCACGCACGTGCAGCCGTGCACCGTGATCCGCTCGGGCGTCAAGATCGGCGAAGGCTGTGAAGTCGGGCCGTTCGCGCATTTGCGTTCGGGCACGGTGCTCGCGGACGGCGCGGCGGTCGGCAATTTCGTCGAGACGAAGAACTCGACGCTCGGGCCGCGCGCCAAGGCGAAACACCTGGCCTACGTCGGCGACGCGGAGCTCGGCGCCAAGGTCAACATCGGCGCGGGCACCGTGTTCGCCAACTACGACGGCAAGGCGAAGCACAAGTGCGTGGTGGAGGACGGCGCGTTCGTCGGTTCCGGCACCGTGCTCGTCGCTCCGGTCAAGGTCGGTCGTGGCGCCGTCACCGGCGCCGGCGCCGTCGTCAAACGTGGTTCGGACATCCCCGCAGGGGAGGTCTGGATCGGCGTGCCCGCGAAGAAGCTCGACAAGTCAGGCGACGCTCGGAACCCCGGGCGCTGAGGAGACGGACGTGGCCTACAACGAACGTTTGATCCTGATCTCGGGCACCGCGCACCCGGAGCTCTCGAAGGCGATCAGTCGGTCGCTCGACTTGCCGCTCGCGAATGCGCACGTCGGCCGTTTCCCCGACGGCGAGATCGACATCAAGATCCACGACGACATCCGCGGGGGCGACGTCTTCGTCCTGCAGCCGACGTGTCCGCCGGTCAACGAGAACTGGTGCGAGCTCCTGCTCCTGATCGACACGCTGCGGCGCGCGAGCGCCGGTCGGATCACCGCCGTGATGCCGTACTACGGCTACGCGCGCAAGGACCGCAAGGACGAAGGTCGCGTGCCGATCAGCGCGAAAGTCGTCGCGAACTCGCTGGTCACCGCGGGTGCGAACCGCGTGCTCGCGCTCGACATGCACGCGGCGCAGATCCAAGGCTTCTTCGACATCCCGGTCGACCACCTCTACGCCAAGCCGGCGTTGCTCGAAGCCGCGCGCCGGATCGAGCTCACGAACCCGGTCGTGGTGTCCCCGGACGTCGGCGGCATCAAGATGGCGCGTTCGTGGGCGAAGTCGTTCGGCGCGGACCTCGCGATCGTCGACAAACGCCGCATCTCCGGCGCGGAAATCGCCGTCGAGCACGTGATCGGCGAAGTCAGCGGCCGCAACGTGATCATCATCGACGACATGATCTCGACCGGCGGTTCGATCACCGAGGCCGCGCGCATCGTGCGCGATCACGGCGCGCAGAAGATCGTGATCGCCGTCTCCCACGCCGTGTTCTGCGGACCCGCGCTGGAGCGCCTCGCCGCATGCCCGGCGGACCGCGTGCTGATCACGGACACGATCCCGCGGCGTGAGAAGCTGCCGGAGCGCATCGAAATCGTCTCGATCGCGCCGCTGCTCGCGCGCGCGATCCTCAACATCCACCGGAGCGAGTCGGTCAGCTCGCTCTTCGACTGAGCCCACCCGAATCCGGAGAAGTGAAGGTCATGAGCACCACGAAGAACGTTGGCATCCTGAAAGCCGAGCCGCGCGCGAAGCTCGGCACGCGCGCCGCGCGGTCGTTGCGCGCGGAAGGTCGCATCCCGGCGATGATCGAGGCGGACGGCGGTTCGCCGCACGTCGACCTCTCGGTCGACGAAGCCGAGTTCATGGCGTCGCGCCGCAAGCACCAGCACGTGTACGAGATCCGCTGCGGCGGCTCGGTCGAAACGGCGCTCGTGCGCCACCTCGATTGGAACGTGTTCGGCGAGAGCATCGATCACATCGAGTTCCGTCGCGTCGACTTGAAGAAGAAGACCGACGTCGAAGTCGAGATCGCGTTCACCGGCCACTCGAAGGGCGTGTTGAACCACCTCGTGACGCACGTCACCGTGCGCGCGCTGCCGCTCGACATCCCCGACGAGCTCGAGTGCTCGATCGCCGACCTCGAGATCGGCGCCGCGGTGTTCGCGAGCGCGTTGAAGCTCCCGGCGAACGTCGAACTCGTCACGCCGAAAGAGACGTTGATCGCTCGCATCAGCGAGCTCAAGGTCGACCTCGGCCCGGCGCCGACCGCGGAAGCCGCGCCGGCCGAAGGTGCCGCCGCGGGTGCCGCTCCGGCTGCGGGTACCGCTCCGGCCGCGGGCGCTGCCCCGGCCGCCGGTGCCGCGCCGGCGAAGGGCGCTGCGCCTGCCGCCGACAAGAAGGGCGGCGACAAGAAGTAGTCGCCCGGATGCGCGGGCCTCGGCGGCGGGCGCGTGCTCGCCGCGCTTGCGCCGCCGCGCGTCGTCCGTACAATCCTCGGCCCGCTCGAACGAGAGAACCTCGTCCGAGCGGGCTTTCTCGTCGCACGTCAGGGCACTCGGATGCACGCGCTCGTCGTCGGCCTCGGCAATCCCGGACCGGAGTACGAGTGGACGCCGCACAACGTCGGCTTCCATGTGGTCGAGCACCTGGTGACGCGCGGGAAGACGTTCTTTCGACCTGCCGCCGAACTCGCGGGCCATGTCGGGCCGGCGAACTTCCTGTGGGCAGCCCTGCCTCGACTCGCCTCATCGGCGGCGGAGGGGCAGGCGCTCGTGGTGAAGCCGCTCACCTACATGAACCTCTCGGGCAAGGTGGTGGCTCCGTTGGTCCGACGGTTCGGCATCCCGATCGAGAACGTGTTCGTCGTCTACGACGAGCTCGACCTCCCGCTCGGGGCGCTGCGCATCCGCCCGCACGGCGGAACCGCGGGTCACCGGGGCATGGAATCGATCGTGATGGAGCTCGGCTCCGACCGCTTCCCGCGATTGCGCGTGGGCATCGGTCGTCCGAGAACCGACGCGGCGCGGCACGTGCTGACGAAGTTCACCAAGGACGCGCGAGTCGAAGCGGAGATCTCCGTGGCCAACGCCTCGGACGCTCTGCTCGACTGGCTCGAACGCGGTGACCTCGCGAGCACGATGACGCGGTTCCACAGCCGCTGGAATCAGGACCTGCCAGGGTCCTCTCAACCCTCCTGAGCCAGGAGCCACTCACTCACCATGAATCTGTACGAAGGCATGTTCCTCCTGGACAACCAGGTGGTGCGTGCGGACTGGAAGACGGCGAAGAGCCTCGTCGTCGACCTGATCAAGAAGAACGGCGGCGAGGTCGTGACGATCCGTCGCTGGGACGAGCGCCGGCTCGCGTACCCGATCCGCGGCCGCCGTCGCGGGACCTACTACCTCACCTACTTCAAGGCGGCGCCGAACGCGATCGCCACGACGCGGCGCGAGTTCGAACTCGACGAGCGCGTGCTCCGCTACCTGATGCTGCGCGCGGAAACCGTGCCGGACGCCGAACTCGAGCTCTCGAAGGCCGAGCTCGCCGAAGGCTTCACGGTGCCGCCGCCGCCCGCGGACGACGAGCCGCTCGTCGTCGAGGAACCGGTCGTCGCCGAGGAAACCGCTCCCGAAGCGGCTCCCGACGCCCCCGACGCAATCGAAGACGTCCCGGCCGAAGCCAGCACGGAGGTTTGAACCATGGTCGAATACTCGAACAAGCCGTCGCGTGCTCCCGCGCCGCCGATCGCCAGCCGCAACTGCGACGATCCGCGGATCGACTACAAGGAGACGACGTACCTGCAGAAGTTCGTCACGCCGCAAGCGCAGATGCTCTCGCGCAAGCGCACCGGCTTCTGCACTCAGTGCCAGCGCCAGCTCAAGGAAGCGATCAAGCGCGCGCGGCACATGGCCCTGATGCCCTTCGTGAGCTGAAAGGAACGCTCAGATGGCCAAGAAAGTCGAAGTGCTCCTGCGCGAGCACGTGCAACACCTCGGGAAGTGCGGCGACGTCGTCAACGTCGCTCCGGGCTACGCTCGGAACTTCCTGTTCCCGCGTCGACTCGCGACCATCGCGAACGACGACAACAAGAAGCAGATGTCGCGCCGTCGCGCCAAGCTCGACGCCGAAGAAGCGGCGCGCACGGCGGAGCTCGACAAACTCGTCGCAGTGCTCGCCGCCGTGACGGTGACGACCAAGGCCAAGGCCGACGCGCAGGGACACCTGTACGGTTCGGTCAACGCCGCGAACGTCGCCGAGCTCCTCACCAAGGCCGGGCACCCGACCGAGGAGAAACACGTGCGTCTCGACGCGCCGCTCAAGGCCGTCGGCAAGCACACGGTCAAGGTGCACGTCCACGGCGATCGCACGGCGGACGTCACGGTGGTCGTCGAAGCCGAGATGGGCGACGCGAGCTGACGCGTCCGTAACGCGCCGACACGCACACGACCGAGTCCCCACGAGCCCGCGCGGAGGTCACGCACCTCGCGCGGGCTCTCTCGTTGCTCGCCAGTCGCTCGCCGGCAGCTCCCCATGCTTGCGCGTTGCGTGCTCGGCGCTCGCGCTGCCTGCGCGCGTCGCGTGCTGACTTCGAGCGCCCGGCGGCGCGCGTCCAGCGAACCGCGCAGATCCGTGCGCAGCGATTCGCCCGTGCGTTCGTAGAGCGTGCACGCGCTTCCGTCGAGCCGCGCGTGTCGGGTATCCTCTGCGCGCGAGGAGGAGGCATGTCGGAGGAGCAACGGAGCGAGCGCCGGCCGCCGCACAACGAAGAAGTGGAGCGCGCCGTGCTCGGCGGGCTCCTGCTCGCGCCCGACCGCATCCCCGAGATCGCGGAGATCGTCAACGCCGACTCGTTCTACTCGAAACGCAATCGGACGCTCTTCGAGACGTTGGTCTCGCTCTCGAACAAGAGTCTGCCGGTCGACGTCTACACGATCGCGCAAGCGCTCGAGGCCCAGGGCAAGTTCGAAGCGTGCGGCGGGAACCCGTTCCTCGTCGAAGTGATGCACGCCGTCACGACGACGGCGCACCTCTCGCACCACGCGCGCATCGTCCAACAGGAAGCGACGCGCCGGCGGCTGATCGAAGAGGCGACGATCATCATCGAAGAAGCGCAGCAGATGCGCGCCGACCCCGAAGCGATGCGGCTCCTGCTCGACGAATCGGAGAACCGCATCTTCCAAGTCGCACGCCAAGGCTCCGTCGAGCAGGCGGAGCCGATCCGTTCGGTGCTGGTCGAGACCTTCAAACGCATGGAGAGCCAAGCGCACCGGCGCGGGCTCACCGGGCTCACCACGGGCTTCACCGAGCTCGATCGGATCCTCTTCGGCTTCAACCCGGGCGATTTGGTCGTGCTCGCCGCGCGTCCGTCGATGGGCAAGACCGCGCTCGCGCTCAACATGATCGAAGCGGCGGCGTTCAGCGAGCCCGAGGGGCTCGGACGCAAGCCGTCGATCCTGTTCTTCAGCCTCGAGATGGGGCGCCAACAGATCGCGAGCCGCATGCTGTTCAGCCGCGCGCGCGTCGACGCGTACCGCATGCGCACCGGCAACATCCCCGACGGCGACTACGGCGCACTGAACCAGGCCGCGGGCGAGCTCGACCAGACGAACATCTTCATCGACGACACGCCGGGCGTTTCGGCGATGACGCTGCGCGGCCGCGCGCGACGGATCAAGGCCCAGATCGGCCTCGACTTGGTCGTCGTCGACTACTTGCAGTTGATGACGCACCCGAAGGCCGAGAGTCGCCAGATGGAGATCAGCGCGATTTCGCGCTCGCTCAAGGCGCTCGCGCGCGAGCTCAACGTGCCGGTGATCGCGCTCTCGCAGCTTTCGCGGCAGGTCGAATTGCGCGAAGACAAGATCCCGCAGATGTCCGACTTGCGTGAATCGGGCTCGATCGAACAGGACGCGGACGTCATCCTGCTCTTGCACCGGCCCGAGTACTACGACCGCCAGAACCCCGAGCTCAAGAACAAGGCATTCGTGATCGTCGCAAAGCACCGCAACGGCCCGACGGGCGAAGTGCAGTTGCACTACTTCTCGGAGTACACGCGCTTCGAGAACCCGGCCCTGACGATCTCCGAGCCGATCCTCGGTTGACGCGCACCCCGTTGAAGCACGCGTCACGCAGTCGGCGGAACTTCGCACGCGTCTTCCGCGTGTTCGTGTGCCTCGTTTCGATCGCGTGGCTCGCCATCGCGGTGCACGCGCAGGAGACGCAAGGCCCGCCGGCTCCGGCCGAGGCCCCAATTCAGGCGCCGGTTCAGGCGCCGGCTCAGGCGCCGGGGCGCCAAGATCCGTCGGCGCGGCCGGACATCGTGCGCCGCATCGAAGTGCGCGGCGCGAAGCGCTACACCTCCGAGCGGCTGATCGAAGCCTTGGGGCAGCGCGTGGGCGAGCCGCTCGATCGGCTCGCCGTCGACCGCGGGATCAAGACGCTCTGGCAATCGTTCCGCGTGCGCGCGAAGGTCTCGGCGCGCGAAGTCCAGGCGAGCCCCACGGACTCGGCTGGAAACGACGCCACGGGGGCCGGCGCGACCGGCTCCGGAGTCGAACTCCTGCTCGAAGTCGTCGAACTCCCGGCCGACCTCGAGCCGCGCTTCATCGGCAACGACGGCATCGACGACGAGACGATCCGCAAGTGGGCGGGGCTCGAGGAGAGCGAGCAGGTGTACTTGCTCCAGGCTCCGAAGATCCGCCAGCGACTGATCGAGAACTACAAGTCGGAAGGCTTCTACTGGGCCGACGTCGCGATCGTCACGCGTGGCGGCGAGAGCACCGAACTCGACGTGCCGGCGGACGTGATCTTCGAGATCCGCGAAGGCCCGAAGGTGCGCGTCGCCGACGTGATCGTGCGCGGCAACGATTCGATGCCGGACACCGGCTTCGGCTTCTGGAAGGACGGCATCTCGGCGCTCGCGAAGCGCGAACTCGACGGACCGCACTTCACGAACTGGAAGGGCGAGCCTTTCGTCCAGGAAGTGCTCGACGCGGACCTCGTCGCGATGCGCGACGTCTACCGCGACCGCGGCTGGCTCGACGTGGTGATCGAGTCCGACGTCAAGTTCAACGCCGAACGCGACCGCGCGACGGTGATCGTCCAGGTCGACGAAGGTCCTCGCTGGCGCGTGTCGTCGCTCGCGATCCGCGGATTCGAATGGGCGGACCCGAAGGCCGGCGACAGCGAGAAGCTCACTCCGGTCGACCTCGTGTTCCCCGAGCAGGAGCTCCTCGAGCTCTGCGACGCGAAGGCGGGAGTCGTGTGGGAGGAACGCGTCCGCGCGCACGACCGCTCCGAGCTGCGCAAGCGCTACGGTTCGACCGGCCGGATCCAACACCCTTCGCTCTCGCGGGTGGTGAACTGGGAGTTCCTCGAACCGGAGCTCGTCTTCGACCACGCGACCAAGACCGTCGCCGTCACGTACCGGCTCGTGCAGGGCCGGCCGGTGCGCATCCACGAGATCCGCTTCGCCGGCACGACGCACACGCGCGACCGGGTGCTGCGGACCGAACTCTCGGTCTATCCGGGCGACATCGCGAACCTCGAGGAGATCCAGCGCTCGCTCTCGCGGATCCAAGGCACCGGATTCTTCTCGGACGACATGAATCCGGAGCAGCACCGCGACCCGACGTTCCGCTTCCGCGCGGTGCCCGGAGAAGTCGAGCTCTGGGATCTCGAGTTCGTCGTCGAAGAAGGCCGCGTCGTCAACTTCAACATCACCGGCGGCGTCGACTCGAACGAAGGCATCTTCGGGCTCTTGCAGCTCTCGATGCGCAACTTCGACCTCGCGGACACGCCGTCGAAGCCTTGGCGCTTCCTGACGGAGACCTACTCGAAGGACGCGTTCCACGGCGCCGGGCAACGGTTGAACCTCGAGTTGTCGCCGGGCACCGTCGTGCAGCGTTACGGCATCAGCTTCTTCGAGCCCGACATCTTCCGGCTCTACAAGCGGCCGATCGGGCTCGACATCGACTTCCAGAAGCGCCTGCGGCTCTACGACACGCACGACGAAGATCGCTTCGAAGGCACGATCAAGTTGCGTCGACGCTTCACGCACGACGTCACGGTCGGACTCGGCGTCAAGTACGCGCTCGTCGACGTCAGCGACCTCGACTCCGACGGCGTGCCTTCGTCGCTCGACGATCAGGACGCGCTCGGCGAACAAGCGTTCCAGGGCCTCGTGATGGACGCGGGCTGGCGCAACGTCGACAACCTCTTGAACCCGCGCAAGGGCTACTGGCTGCGCGCGTCGAGCGAGTGGTACGGCGGCGCATTCGGCGGCGACGGCGACTTCGTCCAGACCGAGTTCTCCGCGGACGGCTACTTCCCGCTCGGCGACCACGAGCTCGGCGTCGTGCCGGGCATCCACGTCGGCGTCGACGGCGGCATGGCGCACGCTTACGGCAGGACCGACTCCGTGCCTTACACCGAGCGCTACCACCTCGGTGGCACCAGCACGCTCCGCGGATTCGAGTTCCGCGGCGTCGGACCGGTCGACGGAGCGTCGGGCTTCCCGCTCGGTGGCGAGACGTTCCTCGCCGGCACCGTCGAGTACCAGTATCCGATCTACTCGATCACGCAGCCCGGCACCTACCGCCAGATCGAGACGTTGCGCGCGACGCTCTTCTTCGACTGGGGCGTGCTCGACCCCGAGGCGTACAGCCTCGACATCAACGAGTTGCGCACGTCGGTCGGTTTCGGCATCGGTCTCGCGTATCCGTTGCCGTTGACGCTCAACTTCGGCTTCCCGATCGATTCGCAGGACGGCGACCAGCGGCGCACGTTCTCGTTCACGATCGGGCTGCGCTGAGCGCGGGCGCCCACGCGGCGTCGTTTGACAGCTCGCGGGAGCCTCGATACACCATCCGCGCTCGAAAGACCCTCGCCAGGGGCTTTCCAGGCTGGTTCGCACCGTAGGACGCCTGAGCCCGAACTTCGGGCCGCAATCCATGGCCACGCACACTGTCTCTGAACTCGCCGCGCTCGCCGGCGCGCGCCTCGAAGGCGATCCGGCGCGCCGTGTCGATGGCACGGCGTCGCTCGCCGACGCGCGGCCGACGCACGTCACGTTCTGCGTCGATCCGAAGTACGCCGAGGCGCTCGCGCGCACGCAGGCCGCGGCGGTCGTCGTGCCGCAGTCGCTCGCCGTCTCGCGCGGCGACCTCGCGCTCTTGCGCTGCGACGATCCCAACCGCGCGTTCACCAAGATCTGTGCGCTCTTCGCCAAGGAACGGCCGAAGCCCGCCGCAGGCGTGCACTCGCGCGCGGTCGTCGCCCCGACCGCACGGCTTGGGGTCGACGTCGCGATCGGCGAATGCGCGGTGGTCGGCCAGGGCGCGGTGCTCGGCGCGCGCGTGGTGCTGCATCCGGGCGCCGTGGTCGGTCCGGACTGCGAAGTCGGCGACGACACCGAGCTCCATCCGCACGTCGTGCTGTACTCCGGCGTGCGCGTCGGCGCGCGCTGTCTCCTGCACGCCGGCGCAGTGATCGGTGCCGATGGCTTCGGCTTCGAGCCGCCGCGCGCGCTCGGCGAACCGTGGACCAAGATCCCGCAGTCGGGCACGGTGATCGTCGAAGACGACGTCGAGATCGGCGCGAACGCGACGATCGACCGCGCGCGCTTCGGCACGACGCGCATCGGCCGCGGAGCGAAGCTCGACAACCTGATCCACGTCGCGCACAACTGCGAGATCGGCGCAGGGTCGATGCTCGCGGCGCAAGTCGGCATCGCCGGGTCGACGCGCATCGGCCGCTCCGCGATGATCGGCGGGCAGACGGGCATCGGCGGTCACCTCACGTTGCCCGACGGCGTGCGCATCGGAGCGCAATCGGGCGTGATCGGTCCGATCCCCGGCGGAGTCGAACTCTTCGGGACGCCCGCGCGGCCGAAACGCGAAGTCTTCAAGCACTACGCGCTCGTCGAGCGCTTGCCGAAGCTCGTCGAGCGTCTCGAAGCGCGCATCGCCGAGCTCGAACGGCGGCTCGAACGAGTCGCCCATGAACGTTCGTCGTCCAACCAGGAACACGGCGCATGACCCGCAACCAACGCACGCTCCGCACCGCGGTCGAATTCACCGGTGTGGGACTCCACTCCGGCGCGGAGACCCGGATCCGCATCCTGCCCGCGCCGCAGGACAACGGCATCGAGTTCGTGCGCACCGACCTCGCGGATGCGCCGCCGATCCCGGCGCGCATCCAGTACCGCGTGCCGGTCGATCTGCGCACGCGCCTCGAACGTGGTGGGGCGCAAGTCGACACCGTCGAGCACTTGCTCGCCGTCTGCTCCGCGCTCGGCATCGACAACCTGACCGTGGAGATGAACGGTCAGGAGATGCCGGGCATGGACGGGTCGGCGAAGGTGTTCCTGGAGCTCTTCCAGCGCGCCGGAGTGATCGAGCAGCGCGCCGCGGCGAAGACGTTCCGTCTCGACCAACCGGTGTACGTGCGCGAAGGCCAAGCGACACTCGTCGCGTTGCCGAGCGAGAACCCGGCGTTGACCTTGCAGTACATCGCGTCGTTCGACGAACCGGGTGTCGAAGGCGGCTCGGTGCAGCTCGAGATCTCTCCGGAGACCTTCGCGCGCGACATCGCGCCGGCGCGGACGTTCTGCCTCGCGTCGCAAGTGGAGAAGCTCCAGGCGGCGGGCTTCGGCAAGGGTGCGACGCGCGACAACACCGTCGTGCTCGGCGACCCGCAGACGGTGATGCGCATGCAGGGCGAGCCCGTGCGCCACAAGATGCTCGACTTGCTCGGCGACCTGAGCCTGCTCGGCGCGGATCTGCACGCGCACATCATCGCGACGCGCTCCGGACACGCGACGAACGCCGAGCTCGTGCGGCGCTTGCTCGACTTGCTGCAACAGGCCGAAACCGGCGGCCTCGTGACGCGCGAATCCGGGCTCGACGTGCGCGAGATCCTGCGGATGCTGCCGCACCGGTATCCGTTCCTCTTGATCGATCGCGTGATCGAGATCGAGGGCTACCAACGTGCCGTCGCGATCAAGAACGTCACGATCAACGAGCCCTATTTCCAGGGGCACTTCCCCGATCAGCCGCTGATGCCGGGCGTCCTGCAGCTCGAAGCGATGGCGCAGCTCGCCGGCGTGCTCCTGCTGCGCAAGCTCGAGAATACCGGCAAGCTCGCGGTGCTCTGGGCGATCGACAAGGTCAAGCTGCGCGGCGCGGTCGTGCCGGGCGATCAACTGCGGCTCGAAGTGGAGACCGTGAGGCTCAAGGGCACCACGGGCCAAGTCCGCGGCGTCGGCACGGTCGCCGGCCGCGTCGTTTGCGAAGCGCAACTGATGTTCACTCTGATCGACGCGTGAAGGACCGCGAGGAACGGTAGGGCAACATGGCGAGTCACATCCATCCGTCGGCCGTGATCGAAACGGGCGCCGAGCTCGGGCACGACGTCGAGATCGGGCCGTACTGCTTCGTCGGCGCGCGCGCGAAGATCGGCGATCGCACCAAACTCGGCCCGCACGTCGTCGTCGACGGCGTGACGACGATCGGTGCCGACAACCTGATCGTCGGACAGGCGAACCTCGGCGGCCCGCCGCAGGATCTGTCGTACAAGGGCCAACCGACCGAGCTCGTGATCGGCGACCGCAACACGATCCGTGAGTTCGTGACGATCAACCGCGGCACGATCAAGGGCGGCGGCATCACGCGGCTCGGCAACGACTGTCTGCTGATGGCGTGCTGCCACGTCGCGCACGACTGCGAAGTGCAGGATCGCGTGATCATGGCGAACTGCGCGTTGCTCGCGGGCCACGTGTTCGTCGGCAAGGGCGCGAACATCTCCGGCGCGTGCGCGGCGCACCACTTCGTCACGATCGGCGCGTTCGCCTACATCGGCGGCATGACGCGCATCAACCAGGACGTGCCGCCCTTCATGGTCTACGAAGGCCACCAAGCGCGCGTGCGCAACGTCAACCAAGTCGGGCTCGAACGTGCAGGCTTCTCGAAGGACGACATCGAGCAGTTGAAGCACGCGTTCCGCATCATCTACCGCTCCGGCGAGCCGAAGAGCCGCACGCTCGAGCAGGTGCGCGCGGAGCTCGGCACGCATCCGTTGGTGTTGCAACTCGTCGAGTCGCTCGAGAACACCGAAGCGGGTCGCAAGGGCCGCCACCGCGAGAGCCTGCGCGAAGCGTTCGCGAAGCTCGGTCAGGAGCGCATCACGAACGAGGTGAAAGTCTGATGGCCAAGCCGCGTCCGAAGGAACGTCTGCGGGTCGCCGTGATCGGTTGCGGTCACTTGGGCAAGTTCCACGCCCGCATCTACAAGGAGAATCCGCGGGCCGAGCTCGTCGGACTCGTCGACACCGACCGGGCCCGCGTCGGGCCGCTCGCCGCGGAACTCGGCGTGCCGCTCGTCGCGTCGGTCGACGAATTGCCGCGCGACCTCGACGCAGTGTCGATCGCCGTGCCGACGACGTACCACGCCGCCGTCGCCGTGCCGCTGCTCGAACGCGGCCTCGCGTGCCTCGTCGAGAAGCCGATCGCGGCGACGCCGGACGAAGGCGCGCGGATGCTCGCGGCGGCGAAGAAGGGCGACGCGGTGCTCGCGATCGGGCACGTCGAGCGTTTCCAACCCGGTCTGCGCAAGGTCGCGGCGCTCGAGTTGAAGCCGCGTTTCATCGAGTGCCACCGCCTCGCGCCGTTCTCGTTCCGCTCGATGGACATCGGCGTCGTCCACGATCTGATGATCCACGACCTCGATCTGATCCTGCACCTCGTGCCGAGCGCCGTGGAGAGCTTCGACGCCGCCGGCGGGGCGATCCTGACCGAACGCGAGGACCTCGCGTCGGTGCGCCTCGTCTTCCAGGACGGCGCGCGGGCGAACGTCACGGCGAGCCGCGTCTCGCTCGCGCCGATGCGTCGCTTCCGGATGTTCTCGAGCGAGAGCTACGTCAGTCTCGATTTCACGAAGAACTACGGCTTGATGGTGAAGAAGGGCCCACGTTTCGAAGCGGGCCGCGCCGAGCTCAAGCACCTCGACCCCGCGGTGCTCGCCGAGCGCCCCGACCTCGTGAAGAGCGACATGATCGAAGTGCAGGAGCTCGAGCTCTCGGGTTCCGAACGTCCGCTCCAAGCGGAACTCGACTCCTTCCTGCGCTCCGTGCAGACGGGGTCGGCGCCGGAAGTCACCGGTGCGGACGGTCTCGCGGCGCTCGAACTCGCCGAACGCATCTCGCAAGCGATCCGCGCGCAGGCCTGGTGAGTCACGTGCGGCGTGTGCGGGGCTCGACGCTCCGCGCGCGACGCGACACGCGATTCCTCGCGGAGCGGCCCGCGGCAGAGTCTTGGGCACGAAAGCGCTCTGGGCGGCGCGGCGGACGCGAAAGCGCTTCGGCGCCTTGGTAGAACATCGGTCCCATGTCGACCGCTGCCGCTCTGTCCGGGCGCTTCGCGCCTCTCGCCGAATCGATCACGTCCGCGCCGTCCAAGGCGGAGCTCGAGATCCTCGAGCTCTGGGCGCGCGAGCACACGTTCGAGCGTGTCCAGGAAGCGCGGCGCGACGCGCAGGCGTTCGTGTTCTGGGAGGGGCCGCCGACCGCGAACGGACGCCCGGGCATCCACCACGTGCTCGCGCGGACGTTGAAGGACACCGTGTGCCGCTTCCAGACGATGCTCGGGCGGCGCGTCGAGCGCAAGGCCGGTTGGGACACGCACGGTCTGCCGGTCGAACTCGAAGTCGAGAAGGCGCTCGGCATCAGCGGCAAGCCGGAGATCGAGAAGTTCGGCGTCGCGGCGTTCAATCAGAAGTGCCGCGAGTCGGTCTGGAAGTACCGCGAGGAGTGGGAGAAGCTCTCCGCGCGCATCGGCTACTGGCTCGACTACGAGCGGCCGTACGTGACGTACGAGCCCGACTACGTCGAGTCGGTCTGGTACCTGCTCGCGCGCTTCCATCGCGCGGGGCTCGTGTACCGCGGCAAGCGCGTGTTGCCGTACTGCGGCCGTTGCGGCACCGGGCTTTCTTCGCACGAGCTCGGGCAGCCGGGCGTGTACCGCGACTTGCTCGACCCGAGCATCTACGCGCGTTTCGAGCTCGCGGACGTCGCGAGCCGGTCGGGCGGCGAACGCGAGAGCTTGCTCGCGTGGACGACGACGCCCTGGACATTGCCGTCGAACGTCGCACTCGCCGTGCACCCCGAGCGAGACTACCTGCGCGTCCGCGTGCCGCTCGCCGTGGGCAAGGGCGAAGCGCCGGGATCGCGTGGCCACGAAGTGCTCTGGGTCGTCGCGGCGCGCGCGAAAGCGGTGCTCGGCGAAGGCGTCGAGATCCTCGCCACCAAGAAGGGCCGTGAGCTCGAAGGCCTGCGTTATCGACCGTTGTTCGACTCGAACGTGCCGAGCGTCGAACCCGGTGCGTGGCAGCCGCGCGACGACCAACGCTGGCGCGTCGTGCTCGCCGACTACGTGACGGTCGAGGACGGCACCGGCATCGTGCACCAGGCTCCGAGCTACGGCGCCGACGACTGGGCCGTCGCCGCGAAGTACGGACTGCCCGTGTTGCAAGCGGTCGGCGCGGACGGCAAGTTCGTCGTCGACATCGGGCCCGTGAAGGCCGGCACGTTCTTCAAGGACGCCGACGACGCGTTGATGGACGACCTCAAGGCTCGGGGACTCGTCTTCAAGAAGTCGCGCGAGGCGCACAGCTACCCGCACTGTTGGCGCTGCAGCACGGCGCTCTTCTATTTCGCTTCGCCGGCCTGGTACATCCGCACGACCGCGCTCAAGGAGCGCATGGTCGAGCTGAACCGCCGCATCCGTTGGGTGCCCGACGACGTCGGTTCGGGGCGTTTCGGCGAATGGCTCGAGAACAACGTCGACTGGAACATCTCGCGCGATCGTTACTGGGGCACGCCGCTGCCGTTCTGGATCTGCGAGCGCTGCGACCGTGACGTCGCGATCGAGAGCGCCGACGAGCTCGCGCGCCGCGCGGGAGCGTTGCCCGCCGATTTCGACCACCACAAGCCGTCGGTCGACGCGCCGACGATCCCGTGCGAGTGCGGCGGCCGCATGCGGCGCACACCGGCGGTGCTCGACTGCTGGTTCGACTCGGGCGCGATGCCGTTCGCGCAGTACCACTGGCCGTTCGGCGGCAGCCGCAAGATCGTCGAGGACCAGTTCCCCGCGCACTTCATCTGCGAGGGTCTCGATCAGACGCGCGGCTGGTTCTACACGCTGCACGCGATCGGCGCGTTCGTGACGACGCTCTCCGACGCGAAGCTCGCCGACGCACCGGCCTACGGCACGTGCCTCGTCAACGGGCTCGTGCTCGACAAGGACGGCGTGAAGATGTCGAAACGGCTCGGCAACGTCGTCGATCCGTGGAAGGTGATCGAAGAGCACGGCACCGACGTCCTGCGTTGGTACCTGGTCTCCTCCGCGGCGCCGTGGTTGCCGAAGAAGTTCGACCCCGAAGGCGTCTCGGAGATCCGCGGACGCTTCTTCCGCGCGCTCGTCAACTCCTACCAGTTCTTCCGCGAGTACGCGCGCATCGACGGTTTCGATCCGCGTGCGGCGACGATCCCGCCGGTCACGGATCGGCCCGAGATCGATCGTTGGCTCGTCTCGCGCACGCAGTCCGTCTGCGCCGAAGTGCACGGCGCGCTCGAGCGCTACGACCTCACCGGCGCGACGCGTTCGATCGAACGCTTCGTCGTCGACGAGCTCTCGAACTGGTACATCCGCCGCAATCGCCGGCGCTTCTGGAAAGGTGAGAGCGGCGCCGACAAGTGGGCCGCGTTCGCGACGTTGCACGATGCGCTTGCGAAGACCGCGCTCGTGATGGCGCCGTTCGCACCGTTCCTCGCGGAGATGCTGTGGCGTCGGTTGGAGCCGGGCACGGGCTCGGTCCATGCGCAGCGTTTCCCGACCCCGGAGCGGGCGCTCGTCGATCGCGACCTCGAAGGCGCGATGCGCCTCGTCGAAGGATTGGTCGTCATGGGCCGCGCGTTGCGCGAAAAGGCCGGCATGCGCACGCGCCAGCCGCTGCGTGCATTGCACTTGCGCGCGTCCGACGGCGAGGCGCTGCGCTTGCTCGCGACGCCGTTCGCGACGGCGCAGGTGCTCGACGAACTCAACATCAAGCAGTGGGGGAGTCTCGCGGCGGACGACGGCCAACTCGTCAAGCTCGTCGGCAAGGCGAACTTCAAGGTGCTCGGCAAGAAGATCGGCTCGCGCATGAAGTCCGCCGCCGCGGCGATCGGAGCGCTCGACGCGGCCGCGTTGGCCCGCCTGCGCGCGGGCAGCAGCGTCACGCTCGAAGTCGAAGGCGCACCGCTCGAACTCACGCCCGAGGACGTGCTGGTGTCGGTCGAGAGCCGAGCGGACTTTCCGGTCGAGACCGACGGACGTTTCGTGTTGTGGCTCGACACGGCGCTCGATCGAGAGCTCGCGCTCGAAGGGCTCGCGCGAGAGGCGGTGAACCGCATCAACGGGCTGCGCAAGGAGCGCGAACTCGAAGTCGAGGATCGGATCCGGTTGGTGCTCCAGAGCGACGACGCGGACGTTCGCGCGGCGGTCGGCGCCCCACGCAGCGAGGGTGGATTCCGTGAGCTGGTCGCCAACGAGACGCTCGCGACGGAGGTCGAACTGGTCGCCGAGCTTGCCGCCGACGACGGTGTGGCCGCGTGGGATCTCGGCGACGGACGGATGTTGCGCGCGAGGCTCGAGCGCGTTCGCTGAACCGTTCCGAGCTTCTGGCGCGTGCGATGCGCCGCACGCAGCGCGCGTCCGGACGGGAGCGGCGCGGTGGGACCGGCCTCGGACGGCGGTGGGACCGGTCTCGGACGGCGGTGGGACCGGTCTCGGACGGCGGTGGGACCGGTCTCGGACGGTGGACCAGGAAGTCGGTGCGGGTGGCACCGACGAGCCGTTTCCCGCCGACGCCGCGCATCGCCGTCGTGGACCCGCGGCGCGTGCTCGTGAGCGGGTGCCCGTCGCAGAGCTCTCGCCACGCGGACCGCTCGTTCCGCCGGTCATCGCACGCGAGGGCGCACTCGTGGCTTCTCGTTCGGCGGGCTCGTCCAGACTGCTGGCGGCGCACGAGACGACGCGGGGCTTCCGGAATGGACTGGCGCGGACCGCTCCGGTTGCACGCCGATCGCGATTTCGAGTGCGGCGAGAAGTGGCCGGTCCCCGCGCGGACGATCTTCGCCGATCCGCGGCGCGACCGTCGTTCCGCGTACTCGCGCCGTCCGCCGTTCGTCGCGTTGTGCGGAGCAGGCCGTGGTGTTAGGTTCCTTGCCTCGGGGGCAACCCTGGTGGCGCAGGTGAACCGGCGTCCATCCTCCGGAGCCTAACAAGCAGTCTACGGGCCCATTCTTCACGGCACTCGTTGCCCAGTCGGGCCCACCTGGACCCATCGGGTTCCGGGATCCACGCGGCACGGCGTCGCTGGGGCCCCCCGCTCTCCCTGCGCAGCCCTTGGGGCGTTCGCTGCTCCGCTCGCGCGTGCACCTCGGCCCGCTCGAACGCGCAGCCCCGTCTCCTGCGTCGGCGTCTGCGCGAGCCACGCTCGAGCCGACTCGTGGCACGGCCCGCGAACGCGCGACGGCCGAGCGAGCGCATGACCTGCGCAGACTGCGCGCAGGGTGAAACGGCCGTGAGCCTTGGCGACGTCGATCGCGGGTGGGTCGCTCGCTTCGCACGCCATCGGGCCGCTTGGGCGTGTGGGACCAGTGGAGCCAATCGACCCGGTGAAGCAGTCGGGCCAGTGGGGTGAGTCACCACGGCGGGCTGCGCGCGCGCAGGCGTTTGGGTCGCTTCGCCGAACTCTCCTCCGCCGCTCTCGCCGCCGCTCTCGCCGCCGCCGTCCGACTTCGCATCGGCGATGCGAAACCGCCCTCGTCCCACGAGCCGATGTGCGCTTCGCCGCGGCCGCGTGCGTCGATCGACGTCGAGCATCACCGGCTCCGCGGCGCACACGCGCTGCGGGCATGTCGCGCGAGGGATCCGCGGATTGCGAATTCGCGCGAGAAGGCGGCGGATGCACCGCTATCATCCCCGCGCCGTGGCCGAGGTTTGGCCGCGCACGAGCGCTTGGAGCGTGTGGCGATGTTCATTTCGACGCGTTGGAGTTGGAGTGTTGGATTAGGTCTCGCTGCGACCTGCGTCGCGTGCGGTAACGACGGCGGCGTCGAAGCCTCCGGCGGACCTGCGGGGTTCGTCGCGATGGACGAACCGGCCGCGCCGAGCGGCGCTGCGGCGACCGTCGGCGAGCCCGCGGCCAGCGTCGCTCCGCCGCCGGCCGAAGAAGCGCGACCCAAACGCTCGTCCGCTCGCGGCGCTGCGAACGACGAAGTCGCGCTCGCGGCTGCGCTGGTGCACCAGGAGACCGAAGCGTTGAAGGCCTGGCTCGCCCGCGATGGTGCGCGCTTCGCCGAAGATCGGCGCGCGTTGGCGCTCGCGCTTTCGCACGCCGCGCGCGGCTCGCTGTCCGATGCCAAACGGGTCGCGGACGACATCGACGACGACGAGCTCTCCGCCGCCGAACGCGAACTGCTGCAAGCGGCGCTCGCGGGGCCAGGCAAACGCGCCGCGCCCGCGGCCTACGGCGGGGACTCGCCGCTCGCCCTCGCGATGGACATGCTCGTGCGGGAACGCGATGCGCGCGCGTCGCTTGCCGCGAAGAACGTCGAAATCGCCGCGCGCGCGTTCTCGTCGCTGATGCGCGACGAACTCTCGGCACCGTGGGACGGCGACCCGGCGACGCTCGCGCGTTGGAACCAAGGCCTCGCCGAGGCTCAACGCGCCCACCGTTGGAGCGTGCGCGGCAAATGGCCCGCGCTGGACGTCAAGGTGCGCAAGGGCGACAGCCTGACGTTGATCCGCAAGCGCGTGCTCGCCGAACACCCGGAGATGCTGATCTGCACCGGGCTCGTCGCGCGAGCGAACCAGTTGAAGGACGACGACGCGATCAAGCCGGACGACGTGTTGCGGGTGCCCACCGATCGAGCGAGCGTGCTCGTCGACGTTTCGAGCCGTTGGATGCTGTATATGCTGGGCGACGAAGTTGCCGCGGCGTTCGAGATCGGCGTCGGTCGCGACGGCCACGACACGCCGACCGGCACGTTCACCGTCGGGCCGAAGCAGAAGAACCCGATGTGGTTCCCGAAGGGCGCGAAACCGGTGCCGTTCGGTGATCCCGAGAACCCGCTCGGCACGCGCTGGATCCCGTGGATGCGCGACGGCGTGAAGACGGACGTGGGCTTCCACGGCACGAACGAGGAGGCCGGCGTCGGTGGACGTGTGAGTCAGGGGTGCGTGCGGCTCCGCAACGTCGACGCCGAGCTCGTGTTCGACATCCTGCCGGAAGGGGCGACGATCGTCGTCCAGGACTGACGGCACGGCGACGCAAGGACATCGGCGCCCGGGATTCGCGGCCTGCGAATCCCGGGCGCTCTGCTTCCTGCGTCGCGCGCGGAGTCCGCGGCGACACCGAGGGGCGAGTCCCGACGCGGAAGCGTGGCGCTCGACGCGCCGCGGCGAGCGAACTCGAGCGACCGCGCCATCCTCGTTCGCCGCGAACGCGCGATCAGCGAGCGCTCTTCCTCGGCGCGCCGCAGCAAGGCCCGGCAGTCCTCGGGCCCAGCTCCCGACACGTCGCCGGCCGCGTTGACGATGATCGCGCGCCAGGGGCTGCCTGCCCCCGGTGCGTGCCCCCGAGTGCGTGCCGTGTGTCGGCAGCTCCGAGTGTTCGCCGCGCTCGGGCAACCTGCCGCACGGGCACGCTGCGAACTGTCGGGAGGTCACCTGGTCGTCGCAGTGCTCTCGACGCACGTGGACGGAGCACGTGCGGGAGGCGCAACCTGGTGGCACCGCGGTGGGGAAGCGCTGCGCACCGCGGTGCCGCGGCGGGAAACGAACGGCTTCGATCCGGCGCGCGCGATCGCCGATGCCCGACGCTCGCGCCACGCAGCGGACTCGACGCAGTGCATCCCGCCGAATGGGCAAGTCGATCACACAACGGCCGTCCGTTGCGGGAACGGCGGGCGCGCGGCACCGCGTCACCATACCCCGCCCAGCGGCGGTCACAGGAACATCGGGACCGCAGCTCCCACGGCGCGTCGTGGGCAGACTCTTGAGCCCGCTGGCCTCGCCGATGGCGCGACGGGCATCTTGTCGCGGTCCGCACCACTGCCATCGGAACGGCCCCACAGCGCCACATCGAGCGCGCCCCAGCCGAGGACCACCCCCAAGGCTGCACGTCCCCGGGAGGGCCCGGCCGGCACGGTGGCGTATCGCGTCGAACGCTCGAACCCAGGCCGCCGAGGGGAACGGCGGCGGCCCGAGCCTCGTGCGCCGATCGGGAGGCAACGCACGCCGCGCGTCGGCGGTGAGTGGGGTACGCAGAGGGCCCGCACGTGCCGGCCGCGCGACCTCGCCGGGGCGCGCGGGCGGAGCCCACGCGGACACCGAGCCCCGAGCACCTCCAAACCCCCAGGATCCAGGTGTGGCGCCAGATCCGTACAGAAGTTGCGACTTCCAAGCAGCCGCAACAGCATGCTGCACAGGCACTTACGAGCGCGTTCGCGCAAGATCGAGGAAATCCTGCGCGAACGTTGACACTGGGTCCCCAGGCCCTATCCTCTGCGACCCCTGGTGAACGACGGATCGACGTCCGGAGGTCACTGGGAAGCGGGTTTCGGCCCGCCAGAACACGATCAGCCGGGGTTCGCCTCGGTGCTCTTTGAAAACAAGGGTGGCCCTTGAAACCGTGCGAGCGGAGCCCGCATGCGCCTAGCCGGCGCGGCGCGGCTCACAAAAATTTCCACAGAACCAGACAAACTCAAGTGAAGGGTTTGATCCTGGCTCAGAACGAACGTTAGCGGTGTGGATTAGGCATGCAAGTCGTGCGTGAAAGGCGTAAGCCGAGTAAAGCGGCGAAAGGGTGAGTAACACGTAACCAATCTGCCCTTGAGACTGGGATAACCTGGTGAAAATCGGGCTAATACCAGATGGCCCTGCGTCGAGGCATCTCGATGCGGGTAAATGGCGTAAGCTGCTCGAGGAGGGGGTTGCGGCCTATCAGCTAGTTGGCGGGGTAATGGCCCACCAAGGCGATGACGGGTACCCGGTCTGAGAGGATGGTCGGGCACACTGGGACTGAGACACTGCCCAGACTCCTACGGGAGGCTGCAGTCGAGGATCTTCCGCAATGGGCGAAAGCCTGACGGAGCGACACCGCGTGCAGGATGAAGGCCTTCGGGTTGTAAACTGCTGTCACGCTATAGGAACCCCGCAAGGGTTGACTAAAGCGAGAGGAAGCAACGGCTAACTCTGTGCCAGCAGCCGCGGTAAGACAGAGGTTGCAAACGTTGTTCGGAATCACTGGGCATAAAGCGCACGTAGGCGGCTGACTAAGTCAAATGTGAAATCCCCCGGCTCAACCGGGGAACTGCGTCTGATACTGGTCGGCTTGAGAACGGTAGGGGTGAGCGGAACTCCAGGTGGAGCGGTGAAATGCGTAGATATCTGGAGGAACACCGGTGGCGAAAGCGGCTCACTGGACCGTCACTGACGCTGAGGTGCGAAAGCTAGGGTAGCAAACGGGATTAGATACCCCGGTAGTCCTAGCCGTAAACGATGGGCACTTGGTAAGGGGGATTCCTATGGTCCTCCTTGCCGTAGCTAATGTGTTAAGTGCCCCGCCTGGGGAGTACGCTCGCAAGGGTAAAACTCAAAGGAATTGACGGGGGCTCACACAAGCGGTGGAGCATGTGGTTCAATTCGAAGCAACGCGAAGAACCTTACCTGGGCTTGACATGCACGGATTAGTCCTGTGAAAGCGGGATAACAGCCCTTCGGGGTCGGAACGTGCACAGGTGTTGCATGGCTGTCGTCAGCTCGTGTCGTGAGATGTTAGGTTAAGTCCTGTAACGAGCGAAACCCTTATCATTAGTTGCCAACGGGTAATGCCGGGGACTCTAGTGAGACTGCCGTTGTTAAAACGGAGGAAGGCGGGGACGACGTCAAGTCATCATGGCCCTTATGTCCAGGGCGACACACGTGCTACAATCGCCAGTACAAAGGGTTCCGAGACCGCGAGGTGGAGGCAATCCCAAAAGCTGGCGTCAGTTCGGATTGAAGGCTGCAACTCGCCTTCATGAAGCTGGAATCGCTAGTAATCGCGCATCAGCCATGGCGCGGTGAATATGTTCCTGAGCCTTGTACACACCGCCCGTCAAGCCACGAAAGCGGGGAGTGCTCGAAGTCGTTCTGCCAAACCGTAAGGATGGCGGCGCCTAAAGCAAGCTCCGTGATTGGGACTAAGTCGTAACAAGGTAGCCGTAGGGGAACCTGCGGCTGGATCACCTCCTTTCTAACGGATTATGTTAGACGCGCAGCCTAGCTGCGTGGCGAAGCATAGGAGCTCCACGGTGGATAGGGCCACCCTTTCTCTTCATCATTTCGTTCGTCGCTCACCTCGACCCCTGGCTTCAGGTACACGCCTGGCAGCAGGCCGTGGCGGGGGCTCAGAGGCCCCGGGCCTGTAGCTCAGTTGGTTAGAGCGTCCGCCTGATAAGCGGGAGGTCTCTGGTTCAAGTCCAGTCAGGCCCACCAAACTCACCGCGCGGTCGAGCCGCTGCGGTCGGGGGCGTAGCTCAGCTGGTAGAGCACCTGGTTTGCAACCAGGTGGTCGTGGGTTCGAGTCCCGTCGCCTCCACCAGAGGGCCACCCAGGCAGCGCGCAATGCGCGCTGCGTTTGTGTTGCACGCGAACGAATTGTCGAACAGGTCGGTGCATAGCGCCGGCCGCTCTTTGAAAACAAGGTGAATCGGGAATGAAGTGGCAGAATTACGGAAACAAGCAAGAGCGTGGTTAAGCTACAAAGAGTGTATGGTGGATGCCTTGGCGTCCAGAGCCTAAGAAGGACGTGGCCAAGCTGCGATAAGCTTCGGGGAGCCGCCTAGCAGGCTTTGATCCGAAGATCTCCGAGATCGGGAAACCGGTCAGAAATCATTTTCTGACGCCGCGCAAGCGGTGGGAACGTGGGGAACTGAAACATCTCAGTACCCACAGGAAAAGAAAGAAACCTCGACTCCCCCAGTAGCGGCGAGCGAACGGGGACCAGCCCAAACCGGTGCAGTGCCAAGCTTACGGGCGTTGCTGCATCGGGGTCGCGGGATCCACAGGTTCTCCGTAAAGAACCGAGGAAGTTACCAAGCTCGTCTCTAGACGAACGGCATGGGAAGGCCGGCCGCAGAGGGTGAAAGCCCCTTAGTCGAAAGAGATGAGTCTTCCGTGGCGATCCCAAGTAGCACCAGACACGAGAAACCTGGTGTGAATTCGGGGGGACCACCCCCCAAGGCTAAGTACTACTGGACGACCGATAGCGTAATAGTAGCGCGAGCGAAAGGTGAAAAGTACCCCTTCTAGGGGAGTGAAATAGTACCTGAAACCATGCACTTACGAGCTGTCGGAGGCCTATGGCCCTTCGGGGCAATGGCTGACGGCGTGCCTTTTGCATAATGATCCTGCGAGTTGCTTTATCTGGCAAGGTTAAGGGCTTAAGGCCCGTAGCCGAAGGGAAACCGAGTGTGAATAGCGCGACTCAAGTCAGATGGAGCAGACCCGAAAGCAAGTGATCTAACCATGAGCAGGTTGAAGCGGATGTAACAATCCGTGGAGGACCGAACAGGTATGGGTTGAAAACCGTTCTGATGACTTGTGGTTAGGAGTGAAAGGCTTATCAAACTTGCAAATAGCTGGTTCTCCCCGAAATAGCTTTTGGGCTAGCCTCTGGTAAATTGACCGACGGGGGTAGAGCGACTGAATGGGATAAAGGCCTTTCGGGGTACTTTACCCAATCAAACTCCGAATACCGTTTGTCGTACCCAGGGAGTCAGACTACGAGCGATAAGGTTCGTGGTCGAGAGGGAAACAGCCCAGATCGTCAGCTAAGGTCCCTAATGTGTGCTAAGTGTAGTAAAGGAAGTGGGATCTCTAAGACAGTCAGGATGTTGGCTTAGAAGCAGCCATCATTTAAAGAGTGCGTAACAGCTCACTGATCGAGAGGTCCTGCGCCGAAAATGAACGGGGCTCAAGTGCACAACCGAAGCTACGACATGTACGAGACCGCTGGTCTCGTGCTTGGGTAGGGGAGCGTTCCAAGCGGGTGAAGGTCGACGGTAACGACGACTGGACGCTCTGGAAGTGATTATGCAGGAATAAGTAGCGAGAAAACAGGTGAGAATCCTGTTCGCCGTAAACCTATGGGTTCCTGGGCACGGTAAATCCGCCCAGGGTTAGTCGGACCCTAAGACGAGGCCGAAAGGCGTAGTCGATGGATGACAGGCTAATATTCCTGTACCACTGAAGCTGCGTTACCACCGATGGGGGGACGCGGGAAGTAAGGTCGTCGCACTGTTAGCTTAGTGCGTACAAGCCCGAGGAAGGCTCACAGGTAAATCCGTGGGCGTAATTCCGGAGGTGATGTCGAGTCTCACGACGAAGCGACTGGATCAACCGCCAAGAAAATCCTCTAGGGAGTGGCTTTGGTGTCCGTACCTAAACCGACACAGGTGGGTGAGGTGAATATCCTAAGGCGCTCGAGAGAACTGCTGTTAAGGAACTCGGCAAATTAACCCCGTAACTTCGGGATAAGGGGAGCCCTTCGAGGTAGAGGCCTTCGCGGTCGAAGCTTGGAGGGGCCGCAGAGAAATGGCCCAACCGACTGTTTACTAAAAACACAGGTCTGTGCTAAGTCAAAACGACGATGTATACAGACTGACGCGTGCCCAATGCCGGAAGGTTAAGAGGAGGAGTTAGCGCAAGCGAAGCTTCGAATTGAAGCCCCGGTGAATGGCGGCCGTAACTATGACGGTCCTAAGGTAGCGAAGTTCCTTGTCGGGTAAGTTCCGACCCGCATGAATCGCGTAACGAGTTGGGCTCTGTCTCAACAGCAGACTCGGCGAACTTGTAGCCGTGGTGAAGATGCCACGTTCCCGCGCCAAGACGGAAAGACCCCGTGAACCTTCACTATAGCCTGATATTGGGGCTTGTTATGACGTGCGTAGCATAGGTGGGAGACGTTGAATCCTGGCTTCCGGGCCGGGGGGAGTCGTCAGTGAAATACCACTCTCGTCCTGATAGGTTCCTAACGAAACACCGTGAATCCGGGTTTCGAACAGTGTCAGGTGGGTAGTTTGGCTGGGGCGGTCTCCTCCAAAAGAGTAACGGAGGAGCACGATGGTGCACTCAGCGCGGTCGGCAATCGCGCGTCGAGCGTAAGGGTAGAAGTGCGCCTGACTGCGAGAGATATAGCTCAAGCAGAAACGAAAGTTGGTCCTAGTGATCCGGCGGATTCCGAGTGGAAGGGCCGTCGCTCATCAGATAAAAGGTACTCCGGGGATAACAGGCTGATCGCCTCCAAGAGTTCATATCGACGAGGCGGTTTGGCACCTCGATGTCGGCTCATCGCATCCTGGGGCTGAAGGAGGTCCCAAGGGTTTGGCTGTTCGCCAATTAAAGCGGTACGCGAGCTGGGTTTAGACCGTCGTGAGACAGGTCGGTCCCTATCTGGCGTGGGTGTAGGATGACTGCGGAGGTTTTCCCCTAGTACGAGAGGATTGGGGAGGACGGTCCTCTGGTGCTCCAGTTATCACGCTAGTGGTACAGCTGGGTAGCTATGACCGGAACGGATAAGCGCTGAATGCATCTAAGCGCGAAGCCCTCTCCTAAACGAGTCATCCCAATCAGTCCCCTAGGAGACTACTAGGTTGATAGGCCGGCGGTGAAAACGTGGCAACACGTGAGCTTACCGGTACTAATCGGACGATCGGCTTAGCCACCTTTTTCCACGTCGACGCTTGCGTCGGCGAGGCAAGAGGAGCTCGATGCTCCTGACTGCGCTTCTCCCGATTCACCTTTCTTACACTGCGCAGGCGGTTCACGCCTGCGCAACGCATTCCCGGTGACCATAGGTTCCTGGTCATACCCGTTCCCATCCCGAACACGGTCGTCAAGCAGGAACCGCCGATGATATTGCTTCAGCGAGAAAGTAGGTCGTCGCCGGGGTTTCTTATCGAAGGGCTTCCCGAATGTCGGGAAGCCCTTTTTCGTTTGCTGGCGTCCCACTCGGGGGTTCCGCCAGCCGCCTTGATCAGCCAGCGGTGCGGCGTCGGTGAAGCACGATGGAACCGAACGCCGCGATTGCGGTGGCGGAGTGCACCCAGACGAACGTGTTGCGGGCGAGCTCGAGGTCGACGTTCTGCAGCGTCGCTCCGGTCAAGCCGACTGCGCACAGGAGACCCAGCGTGACGAGCCCGGACCTGCGGCGGGTGGCGGATGTCCACTTCTGGACGACGTGGTCGCCGATCGTCCAACCGAGCGCGACGTATACGAACGGCGCGGACCAGCGATGGGTGGCAAGGAGCCAGGGTTCAGACCAGTGTCGATAGACGCTGAATTCGTCCGGAGCCTCGCACACGGTGCGAATGAGGAGCAGCGCCACGCCCGCGGTTGCCGAGCATGAGCCGGCGATCAGGAGCGCGCGTCTACCGTCCAGGCGCCGCAAGCGCTTCTCCGGTGGTGTTGGCCAGCTCTCGGAAGAGGGGATTCGTTCGTGGTTCTGCGAAGGGATCGGCGATCAGCAAGCCGACGCCGGATGCTTCCGCGAGAGAGAGCCCGTCATCGCCTAGGACGAACGCAGCGGTCGACCACGCGTCTGCGTCCATGGCTCGTACGGCGATCGCGGTCGCGATTCGACGTGAATCCACGGGATGAAGCGTGCGCGGGTCGATGATGTGGCCGATCGACCGCGCACCGATCGACAGGAGTTGTTCGCTCGTACCGCTCGAGGCGACGGATAGGCGATTCAGCGAGAGGGTGATGAGGGATCTGTGGCGATCGACGGGGCTGCCGACCTCGACGGTCCAGCCGTCCTCGCCCGGCGGGGGATCGAGCGCCAGCAGTTGTCCGCCAAAGTTGAGCAGGGAGCGGTTCACTCCCTGTGCGCGCAGCACGGCAGCCATCTGATCCAGAGCGTAACCCTTGCCGACTCCGCCGAGGTCGATGCGGGCCATCGGATTTCGCAATGCGACGCGAAGGCCATCCGGATGCAGTACGAGAAGCCCTACGCCGCAGCGGTCGCGTGTTTCGCGGATGTCCTCCGGCGTCGGCCAGACTTGCGTGCGGACCGAGTCTCTCCAAAGTTGGATTGCAGCGCCGAGGCACGGATCGAACGAGCCCAGCGTGCGATCGGAAAGTTCCTTGCTTGCTTCGAGAAGTCGGTATGTCTCGGGCGCGACTTTGGCGCCCTGCGAATCGGCTCGGGCGATTCGACTCACATCGCTGTCGTCACGGAAATGGCTGAGCAAGCCGTCGAGACGACGAGCCTCTGCAAACGCCGCCGAACTCGCACGTTCTGCCAAGTCGTGCGGCACCCCAGCGATGGTGATTTCGAGCTGCGTGCCCATGCAGACTTGAGCGCGGCGAAACAGCCCTTGTTCGCTGGATGCGAACCGCTGCGGTTCGACGAGCGTGCCCTGGTCTGCCTGCGCGTCGTGCGGCTTTCGTTCGAGGACATACCTCAGCGCCAGGAGGTCATCGTGAACTCCGTCTGTGATCGCACGACACGAAAGGGTCGCCCCAGTGATGTTGCGGACGTCTCGACCCAGCGTCAGCTCGGAGTCGTCCGTCTTGCCGACGAACTGTTTCCGAAAGGCCTCTCGGCGAATTTCGCCGCCATGAGATTCGCGATACGCGAGAATCTCGACGGAGAGAACTCGCTGGTCGGCATTCACTGCGAGCAGGTAGGTGATCGGTTCGGATTTCCCGATGACGTCGCGTTCGACCGCCCAGCCGAGAACGGCGCCGTGTTCATTCCGCGCTTCGTGGATCGAGCGCGGCAAGCCGCGGAGTCGGGACGCGCGGCGAAGTTCTTCCTGCGCCTTGGGCTCTCTCGGCAGCTCGACGGGCGCGAAAGACCTGGCTCCCGGGAATGCCGCTTCGAGCGCCTGGGGCCGTGTCAAGTAGTTGCCCCCCGACGCAGCCGGCGTCGCGGCTGCGAGTGCGAGGATCGAACAGACGAACGTGGAGATTCGAGCGACCCTTCCGATGCCCGGGCGGTCGTGCGCGTCAGTTCCGCCGGGTAGCCGAGCAGATCGCGCATCGGCGCGCAGGGCCCGAAACGCCGCGCAGATGAGCCGCGCGGCGTTCGAGCCCTGTCGCAGCGCCCACCGTTGGATGCGCTCGGTCACCGTCAAAGGCTCCAGCCGATGCCCAAGTTCACCCGCTCGGGGACCGCGGAGTTCGACTCATCGTCCCGGATCTCGATGTCGGCCTTGAGCACCACGGAGTGGGTCGGGTGGAAGCTGGCGCCGATCACCCATTGATTGCGGTCAGCCGCGGGGTTCGCGACGAATCCATCGGGGACGTCGGCCTGAGTGTCGAACTCCTCGTAGCGAACGAAGACGCGTGCTTCGGCGTCGGTCCAACGGCCGGTCTTCCACTGTTCCGGCAGGCAGCGCCATGCCGCTTCCAGATACCAACCGTCGATTTGCTCCGCGATCGTCTCGCCCGTCGCGACGGACAACTCGTCGGCGCCGTCGATCTCTTCGTGCGCGATCACGCCGCGAAGCTCGAGACGTTCCCACGCGTACTGGAAATCGGCGGCCATGACGACGAGATCAGCGTCGACACCCGGGGCAGCCCCCTGGTCGCCGTTGTCGACGTCACCGCCGAAGGCGCCGATTCCGAGCCGTAGGTCGTGTTCGAGGCTATCGAGCGGGAACCAATCCAGTCGGCCGGAGAGCGACGCGTGGGTCACTCCAGGACGCTCTTCTTGTCGACCGCCGCGAATGCCGTCGAGCTCGGAGAAGCCCGAGCCGTCGAGCCCGTTGGTCAAGTAGAGCTGGTAGGCAAGGCTCGGAGAAACGCGGCCCGCCACGCCGACTCCGTCCAAGAACCACGTCGAGGGCAGGACGACCGTTTCGACCGCCGGACGCTCGACTCCTTGGAACACCGGCGGTTCGTGGCGGGCGTTGACGATGCCGAGCGGGGCGAGGATGCGCCCGACGCGAATCGCAGTGTCCTGGCCGACGGCGAACTCGACGTACATCTGTTCGAGCCCCAGCACACCGTTGCCCTCTTCGACGAAGGCGTGCTCGAGCTCCGTCTCCGAGTGCAGCGAGATCCACTCGTTGAAGCGGTAGCCGAGGTACAGGACGATGCGATGGAAGTCGAGCTGGTTGCCGCCATTGCCCGGCTCGTTGAAGTGCAGTTCGCCATAACCGCCGAGGCGGAACTTCTCGTGCCAGGCGGCGCCGGCTCCCGCTTGGGTCAAGGCCGCCTCCTGCGGACGCGCCGGCTCTGCGAGCCGGGCGAGCTCCTGTTCGAGCAGCTCGACGCGGTGGGCGAGATCCTGGGAGGACTGCGGCGCGACGGCCGACGTGTCCTGGACTGGGGTGATCAGGAAAGGGACGAAGCAGATGGTGCTGGGAATCATGTGTGGAACCTCGCGCGGCAGGGTAGATGAGACTGGGTCTCATTGGCACGCAAAAAATTGAGAATCGATCTCAACTACGAACCGGTGCGTAAGCGTTCGGCGCGCACGAGCGCGAGCCGGTGTCGCGGGGTCGTGCCAGGCAGGGTGACGACGGGAGGACGTCGGCCGCGCGACGCATGCCAAGTGCGCGCCAGGTGATCGGTGCGTCGCGTTCGGAAATCACCCGGTCAGGTTTCTCGGACGGGCGTGCGAGCGACGGCTCGGCCGACCCCGTCCGGGACGTGGCCCGGCGACGTGACTCGGCGAGATTGCTCGGCCACGCCGCTCGGGAACGCCGTTCAGAAACGCCGCTCGGGCGCGTTCCGCCGAATGCGGTCGAACGCCGGAGAACCTGCTCTGGCCGCGAGCGGCGGGCCTCAGCGCGACTCGTCCGCTTCCGGTGTGACGAGATCGAGCTCGACCCGGGGATAGATGGTGCCTTCCGCAGACAGCACTTCCTCGAGCAGCCTCGTGCTCGCCACGCGATGCCCGCGGCGGAGCGCCGGCGCACGCAGTCGGCGATTCTCGACGCGCAGCCGCGCACGCAGCGTTTTCACGAGCTCGCGCGCGGCTCTCGAGCGGCCGAGCGCTTCCAGCACGAGCGCAAACGTCCCCGTGATGACGATGCGGTCGGCGAGTTCCGCGCCGTGCCGTTCCAACAACTCGTGCGCCCGAGTTGCGGCGGCTTCCGCTTGCTCGTGCCGGCGTTGGTGCACGTAGATGCGCGCGGAGACGGCGAGCGCCAGGGCTTCGACACGGGCGAGGCCGATTTCGCCGGAGAGCGTGGAGACCCTGGCGAGCAGTCGCTCGGCTTCCGGGTCGAGTCGTTCGGCGAGCAGGATCCCGAGCCACAGCCCGGCGAGCGCTTGTCCTCGTCGATCCTCGATTTCGTTCGCGATCCGGAGCGCCTCCCGCAAACGTGCTTCGGCGTCATCGACGCGGTTCGCGTCGAGCAGCAGCCCCCCGAGTCGCGCGGTGGCTTCCATCTCGAGACGCCGCTCGCCGGCTTGTTCCGCGAGTCGCACGGCACGATCCATCGAACCCAACGCGCGGCGCAAGAGGCCAGCGAGCCGATAGGTCCGTCCTCGGAGCATGTACGCCGCGGCGAGCACACCGGGAAGCTGCCAGTCCGGCGCGGCGCGCATGTGCGCGAGCGCGCGGCTCGCCGTCCGCAGCGCCTCCTCGATGTCGTCCTCGAGCAACTCGATGACGCCGAGGTTGAGCCACGCGACGGCCTTCTGTGGGTCGTGCACCGCGCGTTCGAGCGCGTCGAGCGCGAGACGCCTCGCTTCCTGCAGCTCACCGACGTGCGCTTGCACGGCCGAAAGCCGGCGCAGAGCTTCGCTTTCGAGTTCGCGGCAGTCTTCGCGCCGTCGCGCAAGCTCGACGGCATTGCGCAGCATGCCTCGCGCCAGTCCGAACTGGCCCGTCGCGACTGCGTAGCGCCCGTGCAGCAGGTAGACGCGCGCGAGCGCTTCGGTGTCCTCGTCCGGAGAGAGATCGAGGTTGGAGAGCTGGTCGAGCCACTGTCGTTGTTCCGCCCGGATCGCCAGACGATCGGATGCGTCGGCGGCGGCTTCGAGCAAGCGGATGCGGATCCGATCGCGCGGTTTGGTGTGCGCGAGCGCGTCGAGCGCGTCGAGTCCCCAACTCGCGAGCGAGTGCACTCGTTGCGGTTGACCGCGGCGTTCGAGTGCGGCGATCAACGGTGCGAGTAGCCGCAGCAACGCGGCGTGCTCGCTCGCCGCGCGGAGGTGGAACGCGCGCTGGAACGCATCGTCGAGCGACATCCGCCTGCCGCGTGTCGGAGCGAGCGCGGCCGCGGCGAGCGAGTGCAGCCGCCGCTTTCGCGCGTCGCCGAGCCCGCGGTACACCGCTTCACGCAACGCCGGGCGAGCGAAGCGATACCGGCCACCGGCGGGAACCAACCACTCGGCGCGCACGAGTCGGGCGAGCATGGCGTCGACCTCGGCGCGGGTGACGGGAGCGAAGGCTCGCTGGAGGAACGTCGAGTCGATCCGGCCTCCGACGACGGCCAGGCGACCGAGCCACGCACGATCCTCCGGCGGGAGCTTCTGGAAGCGCTCGCCGATCAACTGGTGGAGCGATTCCGGCAGCGGCAGTTCGTCGGGAGCGATGCTCAGCACGAAGCGCCGATCGTCGGCCGAGAACGGGCGCAACGTGCCTCGATCGAGGAGGCCACGGAGGATTTCCGCGACGAGGCCGGGGTTCCCGCGGCTGCGCGCGAAGAGCACTTGGGCGATGCGCAGTCGCGGCGCGGTGTGGTGGAAGAGCTCCATCACCAACGTTTCGATCGCGGACTCGTCGATCGCGCCGAGTGTGAGCTCTTCGTCGAGGCCTTTCTCGCGCAAGCGTTCGCGCAGTCGAGCCAACTCGCTCGGCGACTGACCGTCCTCGCCGTCGCGCCAGCCGAGCACGAGCAACGTCTTCGACGCGGCGAGTTCCTCACACAGTCGCAGGAGCACTTCGAGCGTGCCTTCTCCCGCGAAGTTGACGTCGTCGACGAAGACGACGAGCGGGGCTCTGCGGCCGAGCGCGAGGAGCCAGCGTGCGAGCGCCGCATCGACCGCCGTGCCGCTCGCGCCTTCGAAGTCGGCGTCCAACGCGTTGGCGAGCGTCGACGCTTCGCGCGGAGGCACGATTCGTCCGAGCCACGCTCGCTCGCGTTCGCCGACTTTCGCGCCCGGCGGCAGTTGGAGGTAACGCTGCAGCAGACGCAGGATCGCGGCGCACGGGCGGCTGTCGTCGTCCTGCGTGCAGCGCGCGTAGAGATAGAGCGGCGGGTCCTCGCTGCGGCGGACGAGCGCGCCGAACTCACCGACGAAGCGCGACTTGCCCGCGCCCGCGGGTCCATGCACCCACACGGCACGGCCGCGGCTCGCCTCACCGCCGATCACCGAAGCCCAGATGCCTGCGAGCCGAGCGAGTTCGGCGTCTCGCCCGACGAGCGGCAGGAAGTGCGCCGCATCGGGTGAGCCCAGCGAGCCGCGCCGAGACGCGGGCCCAGGGTCGAGTTGGGCGCGCCACCACGGACTCGCTTCGTTCGCCGTGAAGCGCGCGGCGACTTCGGCCGCGTTGGGCCGGACCTCGGAATCACGCCGCAGGAGTTCCTCGATCAGCGCGTCGAAGAACGGCGAGAGCCGCGGCACGATCCGCGAAGGCGGCACGAAGCGGGCCGTCGCCATCGCGGCGAGCATGCGATCGGCGCCGGGCGTGTCGAGCGAGTTGCGCATCCACGCGGCGCTCGAGAACCCGGCTTCCTCGTGGAGTTCGGCCGGATGCTCGAGTGTGTTCGTATCGTCCGCGAACGGGTGCCGTCCGGTCGCGAGACGGTAGAGCGTCACGCCCAGCGCGAAGACGTCGCCGGCGGGACTGCCGCTCTCCCCTCGAGCTCGTTCCGGCGCGAGGTACGCGAGGCTGCCGGGGTTGACGCCGTCGGCGTGCGCGAGGTCGAGCGTCGCAGCGGATTCCGCACGCTCGGCGGACCGCGCGACCTTGCGCGCGAAGCCGAGGTCGAGCAGCACCGCTCTGCCGGTGTCGTCCCAACGTACGTTCTCCGGTTTGACGTCGTTGTGACTCCAGCCCTTCGCATGCAACGCAGCGAGCGCCGCGGCGACTTGGGCGCCGATCGCCCGCACCTGCGGCTCGGGAAACGGGCCTTGCTCCTCGAGCGCACGTTCCAACGTCCGTCCGCCGACGAGAGCCATCAAGATTCGGGGCGCCTCGCCGTCGTCGAAATGGAGCACCCGCACCAAGTTCGGATGCTTCACCCGGAGCCCAGCGACTCCTTCGGTACGGAAGCGCTCCCTCGCACCTGAATCGGCGATCAGGCTCGGGTGGAGCGCCTTGACCGCGAGTTCGGTGCCTGCGCCGAGGTCGAGCCACGGTTCGAGCAGTCGCACGCGATGCACGGTCCCGGTCGCGCCGCGCCCGATCTCGGCGAGCTTCTCGTAGCGGGGAGACGCGTGCGACATGGCCGCAAGAGGATAACGATCGCTGCGCGCACTCCGAGCCGAGTTCGGCGCACGACAGCGTCGTTCGGCGTTCCGCCTGCCGCGCACGGACGCCGTGGCCCGGCGCCGCGAACTGGCGCCGACATTTCGCGCCGACGTCTCGCGCCGATCGCGTCCGCGGCGTGGCACGCACGAAGCGGGCCTCCTAGAATCCACGAGCGTTCCAACGCGTTGCGAGGAGCTACGTGCCGTTCGTCGTCTACAACTCGCTGTCCAAGTCCAAGGAGCCCTTCCGTTCGCTCGAGCCCGGCGTCGTCCGCATGTACAACTGCGGACCGACGGTCTACAACCGGCCGCACGTCGGGAACTACCGCGCGTTCCTATTCGCCGACACGCTCCGGCGCTGGCTCGAGTACTCGGGCTACCGAGTCGAGCAAGTGATGAACATCACCGACGTCGGTCACCTGACCGACGATGCCGACGACGGCGAGGACAAGCTCGAGAAGCAGGCTCGCAAGGAGAAGCTCGATCCCTGGCAGATCTCGCGCAAGGTCGCCGAGCAGTTCTTCGCCGACCTGCGCGCGCTCGGCGTCCGCCCGGCGAAGGTCTATCCGAAGGCGAGCGAGCACATCGCCGAGATGGTCGAGATCATCGAGGGGTTGATCGCGAAGGGGCACGCCTACGCGGTCGGCGGCGACGTGTATTTCGACGTCAAGAGCTTCCCGCGTTACGGCAAGCTCTCCGGCAACCGCGTCGAGGATCTCGAGGCCGGCTCCCGAATCGCCGTGCGGGAGGAGAAGCGCAACCCGGAGGACTTCGCGCTCTGGAAGAGCGACCCGGCCCACATCATGAAGTGGGCGACGCGCTTCGGGCCCGACGGATTCCCGGGCTGGCACATCGAGTGCTCGGCGATGGCGCGCAAGCACCTCGGCGACCGACTCGACATCCACACCGGCGGCGAAGACAACATCTTCCCGCACCACGAATGCGAGATCGCGCAGTCCGAGAGCTTCACCGGTCAGCCGTTCGCGACGTTCTGGATGCACTCGAAGTTCCTCCAGGTCGACGGCGGCAAGATGTCGAAGAGCCTCGGCAACACGTACACGCTCGACGACGTGTCGGCGCGCGGCTACACGCCGCGGCAACTGCGCTTCGCGTTGATCCGTGGGCACTATCGGGCCCCGCTGAACTTCACCTGGGACGCGATGAAGGACGCCGCCAGTTCGCTCGAGAACCTCGACGATTTGGTCGTGCGTCTGCGGCGGATCTCGAACGGCGAGGGCGCGGCTTCGGACCCGAACGCAGGCGCCGAAGCCGTCGCGGCGGCCCGCGCGGAGTTCGAGCAGCACCTGAACGACGACTTGAACGTCGCTCCGGCGCTCGCGCCGCTCTTCGGTTTGCGCACCAAGGCGCTCGAAGGCGCGTTCGGCTCCGTTGCGGCGAAACACGCGCTCGAGTTCGTCGGGCGCGCGAACGAAGTGCTTGGAGTGATCGCGGTCGAGGAGCAGTCACTCGACGCGAGAATCGACGCGTTGATCCAGGAGCGACAGGCCGCGCGCAAGTCGAAGGACTTCCGCCGCGCCGACGAGATCCGCAAGCAACTCGACGCGGAAGGCATCGTGCTCGAAGACACGCCGAAGGGCGTCGTCTGGAAACGCAGGTAGCACCGCGCCCGCAGCGTCTCCGTCGCCCTCGACCGAGTCGGCTCGTCTCGTCCAGCTCGCCGCCGAGCCCGAGCGCATCCGCTCGGAGTGCTCCGGAGTCGTGACGCGCACCGTCGTGCCGAGGCGCGCCACTCCGAGCGTGACCCGCGTCCGCAAGTCGTTGCCGATGCGCGAGCTAGGTTCGCGTGGGACCGGGTTTCGCGCGCCGGCGGCGACCGGGCTCGCGCGTTGCCAAGCGGCGCCTGCGCCGGCGCATCCCTCGCCGGCGCTCCAACGCGTTTCCCGCGCCCCCCGGTTCACGGATCGGAGCTCCCACAGCCGCCGAACCGAGTGCCGTCGGCATCGTCCCAACCGGAGTTCCTTCATGCTCGTTCCGTGGTTGCTGTCGTTCGTCTGCGCACCGTTCCAGGACACGATCGAAGCTCGCACGCTCGCGCGGATGCGGGCGCACTATCAGGCGGCCGAGGCGGAACTCCGCGCCGCGGACGTCGACCACCTCGACGCGGCTCGGCGCGCGGAGCGCGAGCGGCTGATCGAGGTGCTCGCGGCCTACCGTGAGCGCGGTGATTTCGGTCGCCTTCCGGGCGCGGGGCGCGTGCCGCAGTTCGTCGATGCCGGCGAGCGGCGCTGCGCCGTGGCGGAGCTCCTCTTCGCGAGCGGACGCGACGACCTGGTCGAACTCGTGCGCACGCTCGACAACGACGCGTGGGTGCTCGACCTCGAATGCAACGACGAGTTCCTCGCTTGGTTGGAGAGGAGCGGACTGACCCTCGCCGAGGCGGCGCGCATCCAGTTGCCCGCGACCGGCGGGATCGGTGTCGACACCGTTCCGCCTCCGAGCGGCCGTCGCGGCTACTCAGGTCCCGGCGACACGTTGGGCGGGAGCGGCGGCAGCGGCAAGGCCACGCCGACACCGGCAGCGCCGACGACGCCCGAGCCCTCGTCCGGGCCCGCGTCCGGACCGAAGGGGCCGACGACTCCGACCGCGCCGCAATCTCCGGCGTCGCCGATCACTCCGCGCGCACTCGCGGCCGAGGCGAGCGACGAGGCGACGTGGTGGATGTGGTGGGAGTACAACAAGCTCGCGTATCTCCCGGCGACGCCGCTCGCGATCGAACTCGAGCGGCGCACGGGCGAGTTCGACGCCGAAGCTCGCCGTGCGGCGACGGCGCAGGAGCTCGATGCCTTGCGCCAGGCACAGCGCGAAGCGCTTGCGAGTGGAGTGCGCGACGACGACGCCGTGGTCCGCGCCGAAGCGGTGATCGCGCTTGCCCGTCTCGGTGCCGCCCCGAACCTGGAGCTCCTGCTCGGCGCGCTGACGGATCGCAGCCTCGAGGTGCGCCACCGTGCGATCCTGGCGCTCGGCGTCTCCGGTTCGCCCAAGGCGTTCGGTTGCCTCGAGTCGTTGGCGCGCACGGGCGCCGTGCGCGAGGGCGGGCCGCAGGTTTCGACACGAGCGCGTGAGTTCGCGTTGCTCGGACTCGCGCTCGGACGCCGCGCGGGTTCGTTCGACGTGCGGGCCGACCGCGCGGTGTTCGAGATCCTGATCGAGCGCAAGACGGCACGGACGGATTCCATCGTCGTCGCCGCGCTTGCCTATCACGCGCTCGCGCCGAGCCCGGAGCTCGAGACCGCCGTGCTCTCGATCGCGAAAGACGCGCAGGCTCCGACGCCGCTGCGCGCGCGTGCGATCGAATCGCTTTCGTCGGTGGATCGCCAGGAAACGCTGTCGGCACTGCAACATTGGCTCTCCGGCGCCGAACTCGAGCTGCGTCGATCCGCGGCGCTCGTGCTCGGGCGTTCACGCCACGACTTGGCGCTGCCGCCGCTGATGACCGCGTTCGAAGTCGAAGTCGAGCCGCTGACCAAAGGGTTCCTGCTGGTGTCGATCGGCGAACAAGGCGGCACGAAGGCCCGCGACTTCCTGATCCGCACGGTGGAGAAGGGCGACGCCGTCTGGCGGCCGTGGGCGGCGCTCGGTCTCGGCATCCTCGCGCGGAATGCGGACGACGCCGTGGCGCGTGACGCGGTACGTCGCGGGGTGAAGTCCGAGCGCAACGCCGACGCGATCGGCGCGTATCGCATCGGTGCAGGCCTCGCGCGCGATCGTGGCTCGGTGCCCGAACTCGCCCAGGCGCTCGTGGCCGTCTCCGATCCGCGGCAACGCATGTACGCGGCGACCGCGCTCGGACTGGTCGGCGACGAGGCGGCATTGAAGGCGCTGCGAGCGCGCCTCGACGACGAGCGTTCGCCGCTCGTCCGCGTGGCGATCGCTCAGGCGCTCGGACATTGCGGCAAGTCCGAGGATGCGCCGCGGCTCGTCTCGGTGCTCGGCGACGTGCGGGAGCCCGCGCTGCAGGGACTCGCGGCAGTCGCCATGGCGTTCCACGGTTCGCGCAGCGCGCTCGTCGGACTCACCGAACTCTCGCGCGCGGAGTCGACCGGCGCCGCGTCACGCGCGGCGGCTCTGAACGGCATCGGCATGTTGCTCGATCACCGACCGCCGTTCGCGTTGTCGTGCGTGTCGCGACACTCGAACTACACGCTGTACGAGGACTGGCTGCTCTCCGCGCTCCAAGCCTCGCTCTGACGCAGCGAAAGGCGGCGCGCGGCGCGCCTTCCGGCGTCGCGCGCCGGCATGGCGTCGGCATGGGCGACCGCGTCGGTCTTCGCGGGGGTCAGTGACGAGGACGGCGGCGAGGTTCGTCGTCGTCTTCGTCCGCGGCGGAGAACTCGTCGTACTCCTCTTGCCAGCCGCGGTCGGGCTCGGCTTCTTCCGCCTTGCCCTTGTCGTGGATCTCCTCGTCGCGCTTCAGCGCCTCTTGGATCGCCTTGTCGAGTTTCGCCGCTTGTTCGATCGAGTCGTCGTAGACCCACTTGAGGAACGGCATGCGCCGTAGCTCGAGCACGCGGGCGACGCGGCGTTGGATGTAACCCGCCGCCGACTCGAGCATGTGCTTCGCGCGCGAGCGATCCGCGGCGGAGCCGAGCACCGAGTAGTGGATCTTGCCGCTCGCGAGATCGTGAGAGAGCTCGACCTTGGTGATCGTGATGAACGTCGCTCGCGGATCCGCGATCTCGAACTCGAGGCAGTGCGCCGCGCGCTCGTGAATGCGCGCCTCCAGGCGGGCGATCGTTCGTTGACTGACCATGAAGTCTCGCTCGGGAGCCCGGTGGGGGAGCCTGGCCGGCGACGCAGCGCGCCGCCGGCCGTGGGTGCGTCAGATCTTGAGCAGTCGTTTGACTGCCACGACCTTGAAGGCCTCGAGCACGTCGCCGATCTCGAAGTCCTCGAAGTCCTTGAGCGTGACGCCGCAGTCGAAGCCCTCGCGGACTTCCCGCGCATCGTCCTTCTCGCGCTTCAGCGAAGAAATGGCCGTCGTGGAGACCACGTCGCCGTCGCGGATCACGCGGATCTTCGCGTCGCGGGCGACCGTGCCGTCGATCACGTGAGAACCGGCGATCTTGCCGATCTTCGACGACTTGAAGATCGCGCGGACTTCGATGTGTCCGGTGATCTGCTCGGTCATCTCCGGTGCGAGCGTGCCTTCCATCATCTGGCGGACTTCGTCGAGCAGCTCGTAGATGATGTCGTAGTGGCGGATCTCGACGTTGTTGCGCTCGGCCGCGACGCGGGCCTTGTCGTTGACGCCGACGCGGAACGCCAACACGACACCGCCGGCGGGCGCCGCGAGGTTGACGTCGGCTTCGGTGACCGAGCCGAGACCCGACTGCAGGAGTCGGACGTCGACTTCGGCGTGGACGAGCGCTTCGAGCTGCGACTTGAGCGCCTCGAGGGAGCCCTGCACGTCGCAACGCAGCACGACGTTGATCGTCTTCTTCTTCTGTTCGGCGACGGCCTGGAGCAGGTTTTCCGCCGTGACCGAGCGCCGCTCGAGCAACGACATCGCGCGGTTCTTCTTCGCGCGCTCTTCCGCGACGTCGCGAGCCTGTTCGAGGCTTTCGACGACGTGGAACTGATCGCCGACGCTCGGCAGCTCGGAGAGACCCGACACTTCGACGGGCATCGACGGGCCGGCCGCCTTGATCGAACGGCCGCGGTCGTCGTGGATCGAACGGACCTTGCCGTAGCCCTCGCCGGCCATGATGACGTCGCCCTGGTTGAGCGTGCCGTCCTTGACCAGCAGGAACGCGACGCGGCCCTTGCCTTCCTGGATCTCGGCTTCGAGCACGATGCCGGACGCAGGGCCTTTGTCGTGCGACTTGAGCTCGAGCACCATGCTCTCGAGGAACACGCGTTCGAGGAGCTCGTCGAGTCCCTTGCCGGTCAGCGCGCTGACCTCGAGGAACGCGGTCGTGCCGCCCCATTCTTCGGGCTGCAGGCCTTGTTCGGTCAACTGCCGGCGCACGCGTTCGGGGTTGGCTTGCGGCTTGTCGCACTTGTTGACGGCGACGACGACCGGCACCTTCGCGGCGCGTGCGTGGTTGAGCGCTTCGACGGTGCTCGGCATCACGCCGTCGTCCGCAGCGACCACGAGCACGACGATGTCGACGGCCTTGGCGCCGCGCGCGCGCATCGCGCTGAACGCTTCGTGGCCCGGAGTGTCGATGATCGTCAGCGTGTGGCCCGACTTGGTCTGGACCTGGTACGCACCGATGTGCTGCGTGATGCCGCCCGACTCCGACTCGGCGATCTGCGAGTTGCGGATCTTGTCGAGCATCGTCGTCTTGCCGTGGTCGACGTGACCGAGGAACGCGACGGTTGGCGGACGCACGACTAGGTTCGCTTCCTCGACGGCCGTGCGCTTCTTGACGAGTTCCTTCAGCACGACGTCTTCGGCGCCCTGCTCCTCGACCACGACGAGTTTCACGTCGAAGTCGCCGGCGAGCAGTTCGGCCGTGTCGTTGTCGAGCGTCGAGTTCTGGTTGACGTTCAGTCCGAGCGACTGCATCGCCTTGACCAGGACCTGGTTGACGCGCAGCGCGAGCCCGTCGGCGAGCTTCTTGATCGTGATCGGCGCTTCGATCTTCACTTCGCCGCCGGCCATCGGCGAGCCGCCGACTTCCGTGCGTTGCAGACGCGAGCCGCGTGCGGGCGGCGGCGCGGCGGGCGTCGCGCCCTTGCGTCGCAGGTACCGGCCGGACTCCTTTTCGCGCAGCTGCGACGCGGTCATCTGGCCGCGGCTGCCGTGGTCGCCGCGGACGAGCGCACGCTTGCGATCGTGGCCGAGCGTCGGCAACACGTCGGGCGCGACGTCGTCCTTCGAACGCAGGCGTCGCGACTCCGCTTGGCTCTTGCTCGGCGGAGCTTGGATCTTCGACAGGTCGACGAAGCCGACGACCTTGCCCGCGGGCTTGCGCACGGGTTTGACGTCGGGAGCGGCGGGCGCGGGCGCGGCGGCGGCTTGCGCGGTCGCGGAAGGCGTCGGCGGAGTCGCCGCGCCGGCCGCTTGGGGCTCGACCTTCGCGGCCGCGGCCGGACGCGCGGGCTGTGCTTCGGCGGCCGGCGCCGGCTCGACGGTCCGCGGCGCGACCGCCGGGGCGGCGGGAGTCTCGAGCTTTGCCGCGACTCGCGGTTGCGGCTCCGAGAGAGGCTTCGCGGCCGTTTCGGACGGCTGCGCCGTTTCGGGCTGCGGCGTCGTTTCGGGGTGGGCCTCGCGCGACGGTTGCGCGGGCGCGGACGGTGCAGGCTTGGTGTGGGGGAGGCTCGGCGGAGTCGCTTCGAGCTCGGCGGCAGGCGCCGG
This sequence comes from Planctomycetota bacterium, assembly GCA_023150475.1. Lineage (GTDB taxonomy): Bacteria > Planctomycetota > UBA1135 > UBA1135 > JACRIN01. The sequence continues at coordinate 34,175 of JAKLKU010000010.1, read as the reverse complement.
GTGCGACTCCGGCCGAGGTTCGGTTCGGAGTTCCGGGCGGACGCCTTCGCGGCCGTCGGAGCGGAGCTCGGGGCGGACTGCCGGGCTCACTTCCGTGGCCGGAGATTCGCTTTCGGCCGGAGCGCCCGGCGCGGCGGCCGACGACGCGGTCGCGCTCGGTGCGACGCCGGAGCTCGCCGCGGCTTCGGGCGCTGCCTCTTCCTGCGCGCCATGAGCTTCGTCGCCTTCGACGCCGAGCTTCTTCTTCTTCTTCTTGATCGTCAGACCGCCGGTGTGCGTGGCGCCGGCGGAGGAAGCTTGCGCGCGATTGATGTTGTGCGCGGCGAGCAGACCTTCGACCTGCAGGAGCTGGAACTCGTCCAGCGTCGACTGCGGGCCCTTGATCTCCGAGACTCCGAGCTCGCGCAACTTGGTGGCGAACTCCTGGCCGGTGAGGCCGTACTCCTTGGCCAGCTCGTGGACGCGTACTTTCTTGCTCACGGATCTCCTTGGTTGCCTGCGGAGGGTGCGACGGGTGTTGGTGGGGTGCTCGGGGAATGAAGGGCTTCGGCTTCGTCAGCCGCGCACTCCGGAATCGTCGGCGCTTCCTGCTCGAGTTGGCGCTTCCCCGGTGGCTTCGTCCTCCGCTCCGGCGCCATCGCCGGAGCCCACGTCGCCTCCGCCTGCTTCCGCGCCAGACTCACCGCCGAGTTGTTCGGCTTCGAAGTCCGCGCGTGTCTTGATGTCGATGTCCCAGCCGCACAAACGGCTCGCGAGCCGCACGTTCTGGCCCTTCTTGCCGATCGCGAGCGACTGTTGGTCCTCGTCGACGATCACCACCGCCGAGCGCGATTTCACGTCGGGGTAGATGTTGTCGATGTGGATCACGGCCGGCTTCAGGCCGTTCATGATCAGCGTCTCGAGCGAATCGCTCCAGCGGATGATGTCGATGCGCTCGCCGCGCAACTCGTCGATCACCGCCTTGATGCGCGAACCGCGCACGCCGACGCACGCGCCGATGCAGTCGATCTTCGGATCCTGCGAGATCACGGCCATCTTGGTGCGGTAGCCGGGCTCGCGCACGACACGTTTGATCTCGATGATCGCGTCGGCGATCTCGGGCACTTCGAGTTCGAACAGCCGGCGCACGAGATCGGCGTGGGTGCGCGACACGATGATCCGCACGCGCGGGCCGTCCTTGCGCACTTCGATCACGATCACGCGGATGCGATCGCCGGGCTGGAACGTCTCGCCGCGAACGCGCTCTTCCTTCGGGAGGAACGCTTCGACCTTGCCGAGGTTGATCACGAGCTCGTCGCCTTCGAAGCGCTGCACCGTGCCGTTGACGAGCTGGCCGACGCGGCTCTCGTACTCGTCGTAGAGCACGTCGCGCTCGGCTTCCTTGAGCTTCTGCATGAAGCCCTGCTTGATCGTCTGCGCCGCGATGCGGCCGAGCTCCTCGAGCTCGATCTCGTAGACCTCTTCTTCGTCCTCGACGGTGATCTCGCCCGACTTGCGGTCGATCTTCACGATCAGGTCCTCGCCGAGGCCGAGGCGCTTGCGTACGCCTTGGGCCATCGCGTCCTCCAGACCGAGGAAGATCACTTCCTTCGGGATGTCCTTGTCGCGGTGGATGACGTCGATCATCCGCAGCAGGTCGTCTGTGTTCATGGAGTGGCGATGGTTGCGCCTTCCGGCGGCTCGTCCGTGGCCTTTCGGGCCGCGGCGCGCCTTAGGAAGGCTTAAATGCAAGGCAATACGGGGCTTACCCTCTTCCGCCGCCGCGGAGAGGGGAGCCCCGGTGCCGACGCGGAGTTTGGGGGCGGCGAGTTTCGTCTAAGCGGGCGTCGGCGTCAACGACGACTCGGCCACGGTTTGCCGACGCGGGACGCGCGCTTGCCGGAGTGACGAGCTGCCACGGGCGTCCTGCGCGCGCGCCCGACGCACGCCGTCCGGCCGCCGCGAGCGCTCCGACCGGGACTCGGACCCCCACGCGAACCGCCGCCACCGGGGGGGCGTCGTTGCGAACCTCGACCACGCCACGAACTGGCGCGCGCGGCCGGGCGCGGCGACTCGGCGCCGTTATCGGGCGCCGCGATCGGGCGCGGCTACGGGGCGCGGCAACAGGGCGCGGCGACAGGGCGCGGCCGTCGGACGGAAGGCCGTGGCGCCGGGAATCGCGGCAAGGCCCGTCGCCATGGGGCGGGCGCACGCCGTCGCGCCCGGCCGCCCAGCGAGTCGCGATGGCCCCGGGTGCCTGGCCGTCTCACCCGACCGGCGCTTGGGGCGACCGGTAGCTCCACTGACCGGGCGCTTCGAGTGAGGCCACGCGCGGGTTTGGGTAACGTGGCGCCGCTGCGCGCGGACGCTTGCCGCGGCGCGCTCCGGATGTCGCCTCTCTTCCGATTCGTGTTCTCGGCCGTCCTGGCCGTTTCGTGGCCCGTCGCCGCCGCCCGGGCTTCGAGCTTCGTCGGCCGCGACGCGGGGTTCACCGGCGCGAGGGCGTGCACCGTCGCCTCCGTCTCCGCCCTCGCATCCACGCGTGCGCCGGCTCTCGCGTCGAGTCTCGTCCAGGCGGGCGCGCCGGCGTTCCGGGCGCGCGATTTCGAGATCGAACTCGCCGAGCTCGCGAGCCCCGACCCGAGCGCCACCGCCGCCGCGCTCTCGCTGTTGCTCGCCGGCGGCGATGGGGCCGTGCGCGCCGCGTGTGCCGGGTTCGCGGGCGAAACCGCGTCGGTCCGCCGAGTCCGCGCCCGATTCTTGGCGCTCGCGGTCGGGCCGGACACGTTACGCGAAGTCCTCGTGCTCCTCGACGACCCCGATCCCGCGGTGCGCCGCGCGTTGATCGCCGGGCTCGGCAGTCCGCGGCTCGCCGTCGGCACCGTTCAGGATCAGGTGGTCGACGCACTCGTCGCGCGGCTTGCGCGAGAGGGGGAGTCGGCGGTCAGGCTCGAGCTTTGCGCGACGCTCGGTCGCGCCGCGTCCGACCGCGCGCTCGACGCGCTCGAGGCGTCGCTCGTGCCGCCGAGCTCCGGCGCCACGCCGAGCTCTGGCGCCACGCCGAACGACGGCGCCACGCCGAACGACCGAGCGCCGGCGAAGGCCAGCGCGACGACAGGCGCGGCGACAGGCGCCGACGCGGCTGTCGCCGGCTTCGCCGCAGCCTCGCGCGAAGGCCGCGCCGCCGCGCAAGCCCTCGCCGCGCGGCCGGCCGGACGCGCGCGGATCGTCGCGTGGCTCGACCGTGCGTTCACGCGCGACGAGCGCGGCGCCGGCGGAACTCGGTCGGTGCCGGAGTCGGCCTTGGAGGAGTGGCTCGCGAATGGTCTCGGCGAGGGGCTCGCGGAAACGTCGCGGCTCGCGAGCCTCGAGCGCGACGTGCGGATCTTCGGCCGTTTGGCGCGGCACCCGTCGGCTCGGGTGCGTGCGCGCGTCGACGGCGCGGTCGACGCGTACTTCGAGCGCCTGCGGTTCCTCGGCGAACACGCTCGCGCGGACGCGGCGGGCGTCGGTTTGCTCGGGCACGGTCTGAACGACGTCGAGCTGCGGCTCTCGGCGGCGCGCGGCGTGCTCGAAGACGGACGCGAGCCCGAAGCCGCGCTCGCGCCGGCCGACGCTCTCGTCCAGGAACTCGGTTCGGGCCTCGACGTGACTCGCAGGCGCGCGCTCGCCGCGGCGTACGTGTTGCGCGGCGCAGGCGAGCTGTGCGCGAGGCGCATCGACGACGCGGACCGGTCGTTCGCGCACGGCGCCGCGGTGCTCGACGCGCTGCTCGAAGAACACGTCGAGCTCCACGACGAGGACCTCGACGGTTTCGCGATCGAAGCGCTCGACCTGCGCGGCGTCGCGGAAGCTTGGCGCCTGCTCGCCGACGTCCTCGCGGGCAAGGGTCCGTTGCACGCGACCGTGCTCGACCACGCGCGCGAGGTCCATCGTTGTTCGCTGCGAGCGCACGTGCTGCGGCGCGCGCGCGCCGACGGTCCGAGCGCGTACTCGCTCGACGCGATCCTGCTCCATCGTTCGGGACCGCTGCAGCTCTTCGCGATCAACGCGCGCGCCGGCGGCGTGCCGCGCGACGCGCGCCTCGCCGCGTTGCGCCGTTTCGGCGACGCGCTCGCCACCGTCGCGCCGGACGAAATGCCCGGATTCCACGCGGCGGCCGCGCCCGCGGTGATCGCGGACTTCACTGCGGATCCATCGCGCTTCGAGTTCTTCCGCGCGGTGCGCGAGACCGAGCGCAAGGCTGCTGCGCGAGCGGGGCGCAATTGGCCCGTCGACGACGCGAGTTTCGCTGCGCGCATGCGGCAGGAACGTTGGCCGTCCGACCTCGCGTTGACGTTGTCCGCCGCCTTGCGCGAGGACGGACGCGCCGCGGAGGCGCGCGACGTCGCGGAAAGTCTGCGCGACGCGCTCGAAAGGCACGAGCTGCGGCAGTTCTACGGCATCGAGAACCTGATCGCGCTCGCCGAACGGTCGCTCGGCGACTCCTACACCGACCAGAACGACGGCGAACGCGCGGACCAGATGCTCAATCGCGCGCTCGAGCGACTCACGGCGCTCGAAGAGACCGCGCGTACGTCGGCCGAGCTCGCCGTGTTCGAGAAGGGCCTGAAGCGCCAACGAGCCGGCATCCTGCGCAGCCTCGCGGTCAACGCGAACGTCAAGCGCAAGCAACCGGCGCTCGCGCTCGAGTACTTCGAGCGTTCGCTCGCGCTCGAGGAAGACGAATCGTCGCGGGTGCTGCTCGCGTGTTACCGCGCTCGCGCCGGACGCGCCGCCGAAGCGCGCGCGTTGCTCGCGGAGATCCCCGACGCGCCCGTGCACTACTACAACCTCGCGTGCACGTGGGCGTTGCTCGGCGAGCGCGAGACGGCGCTTGCGTACCTCGCGCGAGAGCTCGCGGACCCCGACGCGAGCAAGGGCTCGCGCGAACGGCAGAAAGCGTGGGCGAAGGACGATCCCGACCTCGTGTCGCTCTACGCCGATCCGCGCTTCCAGGAGCTCGTGAAGTGAGCGTCGTCGAAGGCAGCGTGCGCGCGACCGGACGCGGCAGGCGTTGGCTCGAGAGCGGCCACCCGTGGCTCTACGCGAACGACGTCGAGAGCGCAGCTGCCGCGCCCGGTGCGTTGGTGCGTGTCGAAGCTCCCGACGGTCGCGTGCTCGGCCACGGGCTCTTCTCCGAAGGCTCGAAGATCCGCGTCAGGCTCGTCGCGCGCGGCTCGCGTGAACCCGACGACGGTTTCTGGCGCGAGCGCGCGGCCCGCGCCGTCGCGCATCGGCGCCGCCACGGTTTCCTCGCGCCGCGCGGCGCGTGCAGGCTCGTCGCCGGCGACGCCGACGGGTTCCCCGGCTGGATCGTCGACCGTTACGCCGACGCACTCGTCGTGCAGAGCGGGACGCTCGCGGCGGACCAACGGCGCGACGCGTGGCTCGCCGAACTCGAGCGCGAGCTCGAATGTCCGATCACGACCGTGCTCGACCGTTCCGAAAGCGCGGTGCGGCGTTTCGAAGGGCTCGCGGCGCGGACCGAGACGCTGCGCGGCACGCCGCCCCAGTCGCTCGAGATCGAAGAGCCAGGACTGCGCTACACGGTCGACTTGGTCGGCGGACACAAGACCGGGCACTACCTCGACCAACGCGAGAACCGCATGCTCGCCGCACGGTCGGCGCGCGACGGACGCGTGCTCGACGTGTTCTCGTACGACGGACTCTTCGGCGTGCGCGCCGCGCTCGCCGGCGCACGTTCGGTGCTGTGCCTCGATCAGTCCGAGGCTGCGCTCGAGCGCGCGAAGGAGAACGCTGCGCGCAACGGCGTCGCGCACCTCGTCGCGACCGAACGCGTCGACGCGCTGCGCGACTTGCGCGAGCGCGCGAAAGGCGACGCACGCTACGAGCTCGTGATCGTCGATCCGCCGGCGTTCGCGAAGAACAAGAACGAGCTCGAGGGCGCGGAACGTGGTTACCGCGAGCTCAACGTCCGCGCGCTGAAACTGCTCGAAGCGGGCGGACTGCTCGTCAGCGCTTCGTGCAGCCACGCCGTCAAGCCGGAGCTCTATCTCGAGTGGCTCGCGCGCGCCGCGAGCGACGCCGGCCGTTCGGTCTGGCTCGAAGCGTACGCCGGTGCGTCGCTCGATCACCCGCACCTCGTCACGCTGCCGGAGAGTGCGTACTTGAAGTGCGCTTTCCTGCGCGCCGGCGGCGCGGCTTGAGGGCCCGCGGGGCCGCAGCTAAGCTCTTCCGCCCGCTTCGGCGCGCACCGTGGACGCAAACCAAGGAACGATCGTGATCCGTGTGAACGGCGAGCCGCGCGAAGTGCCGCCCGCGTGCACGATCGCGGACCTGGTGCGCGAGCTCGGGCTGCGGCCCGAACAAGTGGCCGTCGAGCAGAACGGCCGCGTCGTGCGCCGCGCGGAGCATGCGACGCGTGGCTTCGCCGCGGGCGACGCGATCGAAGTCGTCACGCTGGTCGGCGGCGGTTGAGACGCGGCGCGGAGAGCGTGCGGAGGATGGACGACATGACGGACGACGTGACCCGGGACGAACCGCTGGTGCTCGGCGAGCACCGTTTCCGTTCGCGCCTGTTGGTCGGCACCGGCAAGTACCAGAGCTTCGAGGAGACCGCTCGCGCGCTCGCGATCTCGGGCACCGAGTGCGTGACCGTCGCCGTGCGACGCGTGAACCTCGATCGTTCGAAGGGGCCGTCGCTGCTCGATCACGTCGATCGTTCGCGCTACACGATCTTGCCGAACACGGCGGGCTGCTTCGACGCGGAGAGCGCCGTGCGCACGTCCGAACTCGCGCGCGAGATCCTCGGCACGAAGCTCGTGAAGCTCGAAGTGCTCGGCGATCCGCAGACGCTGCTCCCGGATCCGATCGGCACGCTCGAAGCGACGAAGGAACTCGTGCGCCAGGGCTTCGACGTGCTCGTCTACTGCTCCGACGATCCGCGCATGGCGGTGAGGCTCGCGGAGCTCGGTGCGACCGCCGTGATGCCGGCGGGTTCGCCGATCGGTTCGGGCCAAGGCGTGCTCAATCCCAACGCGATCCGCATCACGCTCGAGCTCGTGCGCGTGCCGGTGATCGTCGACGCCGGCGTCGGCACGGCGTCGGACGTCGCGTTCGCGATGGAGCTCGGCGTCGCCGGCGTGCTCCTGAACTCCGGCATCGCGCTCGCGCGCGAGCCGTTGCGCATGGCGGCGGCGATGCGCGACGCGTGCCTCGCCGGGCGCAACGCGTACCTCGCCGGACGCATCCCGAAGAAGCTCTACGCGAACGCGTCCTCGCCGACCGACGGCTTGATCGCGCCGCACGTGCCGCACGCCACGGAGCAACCGCGCTCGTGACCCTCGCGCTCCAAAGCGGCGCCGATCCGGCGCTCGAGCGGCTGCAGCTCGGCGTCGCGCTCGTGCTCGCGGGCCTCGCGCTCGCGCCGCTCGGCGTCGCGACGATCCGCAGGCTGTTCGACGGCCGCAACGTGTTCTTCGCGCGTTGGGGCTTCATGAACGCGCTCTGGGTCGCGTTAGTGCTGGTCGGCACGTCGGCGTCGGTCAACTCGGTCGCGCAAGACGTGCTCGGCGAGCGTTGGGACGGCATGACCCAACGCCTCGCCGGCGTGCTCTCGTTCTTGCCCGCGTCGGCACTGATCGCGTGGTACGCGCTGTCGAAGGACCCGAAAGGCCTCGCGTGCCTCGGCTTCTGGCCGGGGCGGAAGCTGCAAAGCGTCGCCGTCGGTCTCCTCGGATACGTCGGCTGGGTGCCGATCCTGCTCGGCACCGCGCTGCTCTGGCCGTGGGTCGTCGACGCGCTCGGCGGCGAGTATCGGCCGCAGGAAGTCGCGACGTCGCTGCTCGCGCTCGACGGGGAACGCTTCTGGATCGCCGTCGTCGCGGCAGTCGCGTTGCAGCCTTTCTTCGAGGAACTCGTCTTCCGTGCGTTCCTGCAACCACTGCTCGTGCAGAACCTCGGCGATCGCGGCGGCGTGTTCCTGACGTCCGCGCTCTTCGCGGCCGCCCACGGCTGGAACGCGTTCTTGCCGATCTTCGGCTTCAGTCTGTTGCTCGGCATGTTGATGCTGCGCACGCAGCGCTTGGTCGGCGTGTGGGCGGTCCACGCGCTCCACAACGCGCTCGTGATCTACCTGTTGACGTCGGTGCCGGCGGCGCGCGACTTCCTCGGCTTCGGGACGATGGGCCTGCCATGAGCTTCTTCCCTCGCGAAGGTCTGATGCATGCGGTCGAAGGCGGCGGATTCGTCGCGTCGAACGCGATCGTCACGGGCGACGTCACGTTCGGCGCCGACGCCGGCGTGTGGTTCGGATGCGTCTTGCGCGGCGACGACGCCCCGCTCGTGATCGGCCGGCGCACCAATGTGCAGGACCTGACGATGATCCACGCCGACCCCGGCGTGCCGAACGTCATCGGCGACGAAGTGACGATCGGCCACCGCTGCGTGTTGCACGGCGCGAAGGTGGAGGACCGCTGTCTGATCGGCATGGGCGCGATCCTGCTCGCGGGCTCCGTGATCGGCCGCGAGTCGCTGGTCGCGGCGGGCGCGGTCGTGAAGGAGAACTTCGTCGTGCCGCCGCGTTCGTTGGTCGCCGGCGTGCCCGCGAAGATCTTGCGCACGCTCTCCGACGACGAAGTGCGCTCGATCGCGGCGAGCGCGGAAGGCTACGCCCAGAAGCTTCGGCTCTATCTGCCGCGTTAGACGCGCGGGCGCGCCGCGTGTGGCGGCCCCGGCGTTTGCCCCGCTCCATGGATGGGGCATACTTCCCTGCCGGGAGTCTCGACGGTCCGCGCCATGCGGCCACCAGGCCTTCCGGCGGGCTCCGAGCCGCCTTCCGACCCCCAAGGAGGCCGCGCGGACGCCCTCGTCGCCTCGAATCCCGAGCGATTCGCCCCGCTCGCCGCGCCCGGCGCGGAATCCCGAACGTCCTCGCACCGTGAAGAGCACCCAACGCCTCCCCGTCCGCCGGCCCTCGGCACGCGCCCTCGTCGTCAGCGCGCTGCTGCTCGCCGTTTCCGCCTGCAACCACAAGTCCGGCGGCGGCACGACGCCGCCCGGCACCGGGCTCGAGAACCTGGGCTTCAAGACCCGCGTCGACGTCGACTTCGGTTCGTTCGGCTTCTCGCAAGCGCTCGCGCCCGACCTCGATCAGGACGGGCTCACCGACCTGGTCGTCGGCAGCTACGGTTCGCGCGCCCTGCTCGTCGCCGCCGGCCGGCCGAACGGTTCGTTCCTGCCGCTCTTGCCGCTGCCGGTGCCTGCGTTCCCGCTCGCGGTCGCGGCGGGGGACCTCGGCGGCGACGGACGCGTCGACCTCGCGGCGGCGTGTGTGAAGGCGGGGCCGTTCGAGCCTGCGTGCGTCACCGTCTTCGAACAGGACACGAGCGGCACGTACACGCAGAGCTTCTCGCTCTCGCTGCCGAACGATCCCGGTTCGATCGTCATCGGGTCGCTCGACGGCGTGAATCAGGACATGTTCGTCGCGATCGAAGAGCAGCGCGCGGTGTGGCAGCTCCGAGTCACGGCGCCGCACGTGATCTCGCTCGTCGCTGCGTACCGCTCGGGCGTGCCCGAAGTGTCCGACGGTGCACCGGTGACCGCCGCGCTCGTCGACGACGAAGCCGACGGCGATCTCGACCTCGCCGTCGGCGAGCGGCGGGTCGGCGGCAGCCAACCCGACCGTGTGATCGTCTACACGAACGTCGCGGGCGTGTTGACTGGACCGCGGGTGCTGAATCCGCAAGTCGCGTGGCCGATCGTGCTCGCGGTCGACTCGGACGGCTCGAACGAGCCCGACCTCGCGGTCGCGCAGATCGAAGCCGAGGACGTGCTCGTCTACCGCGGCGCGGCGAGCGGCTTCTCCGCGGCGACGCTCGAGGCGATCGACTTCGGCGCGAAACAACTGGGCGTCGGTTTCGGCGACTTCGACGCCGACGGTGTCTTCGACGTCGGCGCGTCGCTCTTCGAGGAAGGCGCGTTGGCGTTGCGGCCCGGCCTCGCCGGCGGTGGCTTCGGCGCCGCGCGCTACTTCAACACGGCGAACGGACCTCGATCGGTGCTGCCGCTGCGTCTGCCGGGCGACACACGGCTCGACGTCGCCGTGTCGGCGTTCGAGACGGTGTCGGTGCTGCGCGCGAGCGCACCGCTCGACTTCCAAGCGATGCGCGGCTTCCCGATCGGCGATCGGCCGCAGTACGTGCGGTGCGCGGACTTCGACGGCGACGGTTTCCAGGACGCGGTCAGCGTCGACCAGTTCCAACAGGACGTCGTCTTCCAACGTGGCCTCGGCGACGGCACGTTCGAGTACGTCGCGGCGGTCCCGCTCGATCCGTCGACGCAGGAGACGCCCGGCTACTTGATCGTCGCGGACTTCGACGAGGACGGGCTCCAGGACGTGATCACGTCGGTGCTCGAGAGCTCCGAACTGCAGCTCATGCGCAACGAAGGCGGACTGCCGTTGATCTCGTTGCGCGTCGACCGCATCCCGGTCGGCGGTGAGCCGCGGGGCCTCGACGTCGCCGACTTGAACGGCGACGGGCACCTCGACGTCGTCGTCGCGAACTCGCTCGACCGCACGTTCCAAGTGCTGCTCGGCGTCGGCGACGGCACGTTCGTCTCCGGTCTGCCGATTCCGCTCGCCGATCGGCCGCTCACCGTGTTGCTCGACGACTTCGACGGCGACACGCTCGTCGACCTCGCGCTCGCCGTCGGCGAGTTCGACGGTTCGAACGCGAAGGTGCTCTTCTGGCGTGGCGACGGGCAAGGCCACGTCGCGCTCGTGTCTTCGCTCGCGACGACGTCGACGGCGCTGGTGCTGAGCCGCGCGGACTTCGACGAGGACGGCCGGATCGACTTGGCGCTCTCGCAGTTCGGGTACCCGTCGGACAAGGTCTACGTGCTCGCGAACCTCGGCGGCTTCCAGTTCGGCGCGAGCGCGATCACGGTCGGCAACAACCCGGGCACGCTCGAAGTCGCGGACGTCGACGTCGACGGTCACGACGACCTGATCGTGCCGCTCGGCATCGGTCGGCTGCGAGTGCTGCTCGGCACCGGCAAAGGCGGGTTCGAGACCACGCCGCCCGAGTTCGCGCTCGATCTGCCTTCGCCGTTCGCGACCAACGCCTCGACGTTCGTCGACCTCGATGGCGACGGGCTTTCCGACCTGCTCTTCGTCGCGCCGGAGAGCCGGCACCTCTGGGTCGGTTTGAACCAGAGCCACTGATCCGGGCCGCGCTGCCGTCGGCCAGCAGGTTCTCGGTCCGGGTGGCTCGCCAGGACACTAGAATCCCGCCGCGATGACGCCCGCAGCGACCGCGAGGACCTACGCCGAGAAGCGCGCCGCGCTCGACGCGCGTCTGCGCGAACTCGGGTGCGTCGCGGTCGCCTTTTCGGGCGGCGTCGACTCGAGCGTGCTCTTGCACGCGGCGCACGCCGCGCTCGGCGCGGGTGCGGTCGGCGTCATCGCGGATTCGCCGTCGCTCGCGCGCCGCGAGCTCGAGCTCGCGCGCGAGTTCGCCGCCGCGCTCGGCGCGACGCTCGAAGTGGTGTCGACCGACGAACTCGCCGACGAGCGGTATCGCGAGAACCGTGGCGACCGCTGCTACTTCTGCAAGTCGGCGCTGTTCGAAGCGATGGCCCCTTGGGTCGTCGCTCGCGGTTTCGCCGCGCTCGCGTTCGGCGAGATCGTCGACGATCTCTTCGACGACCGTCCCGGCCGTCGAGCGGCGGCGGAGCGTGGCGTCGTCGCGCCGCTCGCCGAAGCGGGCTTCACCAAGGACGACGTTCGGCGGTATGCGCGCGAGCACGGGCTCGCCGTCGCGGAGAAGCCGGCGAGCGCGTGCCTCGCATCACGGATCCCGGTCGGTTCGCGCGTGACGCGCGAGAAGCTCGCGCAAGTGGAAGCGGCGGAGGCTGCCGTCGCGGCGCTCGGACTCGGAGTGCGACGCGTGCGGCACCTCGGAGAGCGCGCACGCGTCGAAGTCGACCCGGAGTTCCTCGAGCGAGCCCGCGAGCACGTCGCGCAGCTCGAGCGCGCGCTCGAGCCGAGCGGCTTCCGCGCAGTCGAACTCGCCGCGTATCGCGCACCCGCCGAGAGGCTCGAGGCCCGACCGCCAGAGCGGCTCGAGCGCTGACCGCCAGAGCGGCTCGGACGCTGAACGGCGGCGCGGCGTCAGCGCTGATAGAACGGCAGCTGACCGAGCGGCAGCGCGAGCACCAGACAGTTCGTCGCCGTCGCATAACAAGCGCCGAACTGAGGCTCGTCCCACGAACCATCGGCGGCCTGCGTCGTCACGAGCTTCTCGATCTCGCGCTCCATCCATCGTTCGTAGAGCCGCGGATCGCGGTGGTGCCACAGGGCTTCCGCGACGTACATGCGCTCGTAGTGGGGGTAGAGCACCCGATGAGCCACGCCGGCGGCGTCGCTTTCGAGCGCTTGCCACAGATGCGTCATGCCGCGCTCGACTTCCGGCGTGTCGTAGCGCCCCGCCGCGTTGAGTGTCGCGAGACTCGCGGCGGTCAGCGCGAGCGTCGACGGGCTCTTCGGCGCGAGTCCGTAGCGAAAACTGCCGTTCTCGTTCTGGCAGCGGCGAACGTAGTCGATCGCGCGAGCGATCGTCTCGCGGTCCACTTCGAACCCGACGTTGTGCGCGCCGCGCAGCGCGGCGACGAGCACGACCGTGACCGAGTTCTCGTGATCCGCGACGCGGCGCGGCTCGTACATCCAGCCGCCTTCGAGTCCTTGGCTCCGTTGGATGCGCTCGATCGCGGCCGTGATCACGCGAGCGAGCCGTTCCCCGCGAGGCGAGCGCGGCGACATGCTGTAAGCCTGCGTCAACGCGAGCGTCGCGAAGCCGTGGCCGTGCATGCGCGAGAGCGCGTCACCGTCGCTCGCGATGTAGCCGAAGATCTCGGAGCCCGGCGTCAGCTCCGCCTGCGAACACAGGTAGTCGGCGGCGGCGGCGATCGCGCGGCCGTGCGGGCCACGATCGGGTTGGCTGCCGTCCGCCATGAACGCGAGCGCGGCGAGCGCCGTGACGGGCACCGGCACGCGGAATTCGGCGCCGTCGGAGGGAAATGAGCCGTCGCGCAACTCGGCTTGACGGCGCGCGAGGTACGCGAGCCCACGCGTCAGAGCCTCTCGGGCGCGTGCCGTGTGCGCCGCCGGCAGCGACTCGCTCCCGCGCCCGGTCGGCTCGTTCGTCTGGGCCGACCGAGGTTCTTGCCGCGTTTCCTGCGGAAGCCTGGTGTCCTCCGCGAGTTCGCCATCGACCGCTGCGCCGTGCGCGGCGCCCAGAGGTCCCCTCACTAGGGCCGGCCCGAGTGCCAGCTCGAGGGCCGGCCCGAGTGCCAGCTCGAGTGCCGGCGCGAGCGCCGAAGCGAGCGCAGGCGAGAGTGCGAGAACGAGTGCCAGGACGAGAGCCGTGCCGGACCCGGACGCGAGCCCGGTCGCGAGCCGCAGGGCCCGCCGAGACGCGCCTCGGACGGCGGACCGAGGCACGCGGCTCGCGGCGAGCGCCGGAGTTTCGGCGCTCGGCGAACGGGCTCGCGTGCCGCTCACGGCCGCTTGCTCATCCGCCGGTAGTACGAATCGATGAAGTCGCGGTAGCGCGGCGGCAGGTCGCTGCCGCCTTGCACGCGGAAGACGTCGCGGACCTGTTCGGGCAGTTCGCCCCAGCGCTCGCGATCGTCGCCCGGTTGCGACGCGCCGCCCTTCGCGCCCGAGGGCGGTCGCGCGCCCTGGCGTTGGGCGGGATCGCCGGACGAGTCCTTGGGCTGCTGCGGGTCGCCGCCCTGCGGCTCTTCGCCTTCTGGTTGCGTCTGTTCCGGCGCCTCGCCTTCCGGGCGTTTCTCGCGTTGCTGCGGATCACCCGACTGTTGTTGGTCGAGCGGCGAGGGACCTTGTTGTTGGCTCTTCCCACCGCCTGAAGACGAAGACTGCTGTTGTTGCTGACGCTGTTGGCGCGCGAGTTCGAGGATGCGGTCGATCCCCTGTTGCGCCGAGGCACTGCGTTGTTGCGCGTCGCGCAGCAGCCGATCGATGCCCGCGTCCTGCACGCCGTCGCCGAGCGCCTCGCCTGCGCCAGCGTCGTAGAGCAACTTGTCGATCTCGCCGAGTTGCGCCTCGACTTGGTGGAAGAGCTCGATCATCTCGTTCCGCGCTTCGTCCGCGCCGGCGAGTTTCGGCATCGGCAGCTCCTCGAGCTCCTGCTTCTCGCCGGTGTCCTGCTTCGCAGGCGCGGGCTTCTGCTTCGCGGGCGGCTGCGTTCGTCCTTCGCCGTCACGCGGCGGCGGCGCCGGTTCACCCGACTGCGGCGCGACGCGTGCCGAGGCGTTCGCGGCGAAGACGGGCCACGCGCTCGCGGCGGACACACCCGCGGCGACCAGCACGAGGCCGGCGAATCGCAACGCTCCGAGAGGGATCGATCGGTTCATCGTGGACCTCATTTCTCCGGCGCCGGGATGCCGAGCCGTTCGCGGAAGCGCATGAAGAGCTTGGTGACGCGCTCGTGGCGTTCCGCGATGCGCTGGATCTCCTCGAGCAGCAGCGGATCGTCGGTGCCGCGTTCGATCTCGGGGTAGAGCTCGAGCAGTTGGTCGATGCGCTGCGTCACGTCGGAGTCGAGACGCTTCAGGAGCTTCAGCTCCGCCTCGTCGGGCACCAGCCGCTGTTCGCCGGGCGGCTGCTGTTGCTGCTGCTGTTGTTGCTGGTTCCCCTGCTGCTGTTCGCGTTGGCGCCGGTCGCGCTCCGCCTTCAGTGCTTCGAGCAGCCAGACGGCGCGTTCTTCGACGTCTTCCTGCAGCGTCTGCACGCGTGGACCGGTCTCCCAGTCGCCGGCTTCGTCGAGGTCGCGAGAGATGCGTTCGAGATCCTGGCGCATCTCCTCGAACGTCTCCGCGAAGACGACGCTCTGCTCGGCGGCGATCGCCTTGCCGAGCTCGGCGGCGCGGCCCGCGAGCGTCAGTTCGTCGCGCGAGATGCGCTTCAAGGCGAGGCGTTGCACGCGGCTCGGCCTGGCGTCGGCCTCGCGCGCACCGTCGATCTCGAGCACCTCTTTCATCGCGGCGCGGTGGGTCTCGAGCAGACTCGCGAGCTCCTCGCCGATCTTGAAGAGCAGCTCGTCCTGGCGCAGCCGCTGGTACTCCTCTTCCTCGCGTCCGAGCTCGCGATTCGCCTCTTCGAGATCGCGTTGGACCTCGCGTTCCTCCTGCTCGGCGCGGTCGAGATCGCCTTGGTCGAGTCCGGCTTCGGCCTCGCCCGCGTTCTGCGCGGCACGTTCGAGCGAGCGTTGTCCCTCCGCGCCGTTGCGTTGTTTGTTCCGAGTCGCGAGCTCGAGCAAGCGCTTCTTGATCTCGGCCTGCTCGCGCTCGAGTTCCTCCGCGCGCTGGCGATCCTCGGCGCGTTCCGGGCGCGTCGAGTTCTGCGCGGCGGAGCGCGCACGTTCGAGCGCGTCGCGCGCTTCGGACTGTTCGCTCGACGCGGACGAGGAGCGGCCTTGCTGCAACGCTTCGCTCGCGCGCTCCATCGCTTGGCTGGCCTCTTCGAGCGCCTGCTCCGTCGCTCGTTTGCCCTCCGCGGACATCGAGCCGCTTTCGGCGTTCTTCGCGGCTTGCGACGCGTTGCGGGCCAACTGCCGTTGACGTTCGGCGAGGTTCGCGCCGGCGGCGCCTTGACGCTCCGCCTGCGCCGCTGCGGTGCGTTCGCGAGCTTGTTCGAGCGCGCGAGCCGCGTCGTCGAGTGCCTTCTCGGCCTCGCGAGCCGCTTGGGCCGCGCGCGGTTGCGAGTTCTCGCCGGCGGCGCGGGACGCACGGCGCATCGCTTCGCCTGCTTGTCTGAGCGCGTCGCGGGCGGTCGACGTCGACGCCGGTCGAGCGGCCTCCGGCAACGTGCCGAGCGCTTGTTCGAGCCGTTCGGCCTCACGGGCGGACCGCGCCTGCGACGCTTCGAGCGCGGGGCCGAGCCGCGCTTCGTCGTCGAGCGCCTTCGCGAGTTCGGCAAGCGCGCGGTCCTCCGACTCGGCGCGTTCCGCGGCGGAACGCGACTCGCTCGCGGCGCGCGCGAGAGCCTCCTTCGCGCTCTGCGCCGCTTCGGCGAGCGGGCTCTGCTCCGCGGTCGGAGACTGCGTGCGATCGGAGTTCGCCTCGCCGGCGGGGTTCGCGCCGCCCGCGAGCGGTTCGAGCTCCTTCGCGAGCGACTGGGTCGCAGTGTTCGCGGCTCCGGCGCGTTCGCTGGCGCGTGCCTCTTGCTCCGCGGCGGCGCGTTCGAGCGCACGCGCGGCCTCTTCGCGGGCCTCCGCGCTTTCACCGGCTTGGCGCAACGATTCCGCGGCCTTGCGGAGCGCTTCGGCCGCGGCGATCGGCGGCGCCTCGCCTGCGGCGCGAGCGCGGCGTTCCTCGCGGTCGGCCGCGTTTTCGAGCTGGCCCGCGGTTGCTTCGCGATCGCTCTCGCTCGCCGCGCGACGGGCTTCGTCGGCGCCTCGGCGCATCCGTTCGGCCGCTTCGCGTGCGCGACTCGCCCGAGAAAGTTCGGCGCGCGCACGCGTGACGGCGTCGCGCAGCTCGGCCCGTTCGTCGCGGTGTTCGGGCCGCCAGGCTTCGAGCACCGCTGCGTCGGTCGCTTGGTCCGTGCGCAGTTGCTCGAGCCCGCGAGCGAGCTCGTCGAGCGCGAACGAGCCGTCGTCGCGGCCGAGCGCCTCGCTCTCGGCCTGCAGTTTCCGCTGCTCGTCGAGCAGGCGGTCGAGTTCCCGTTCGAGCGCCTTCTGCTCTTCCGACTTCGCACGTTCGGCGAGTTCGCGGGTCTCGCGCTCGAGCGTCGCTTCGCGCGACTTCAGTTCCTCGACGAGCTGTTTGACCTCTTTCAGCGCCGCGAGCTGGTCCTCGACGTGGTCGAGGCTCTGGCGGTTCATCAGGATCGAGAGCAGCCGCTCGAGTCCGCGCAGGACCCGTTCCTGTTCTTCGAGTGCCTGCACGACCTGGCCGCTCGCCGCGGCGGAGCGTGCGCTGTCCATCAATTCCTCGAGCGTGCGCGACCGAGCGTCTTCCGCGCGCAGGTCGAGTTCCTTCAACGCTTGACGCACCAACTCGAGCGTGTCGGTGCGTTGCTCCTGCTCGAGCCGCGGGATCAGCGACTCCATCGTGCGTTCGAGCCGCTGCAACTGCCGGCGGAGGTGTTCCTGCTCTTCCGCCAACGCGCCGAGGTCGCGGTCCTGCGTGGGAGTCTGGACTGCGGCGCGAGTGACGGCGGGCGCCGGCGAGGCGGCGGCGGGCGCGTTCGTCGCGACGGACAGCGCGAGCGGCAGTCCGCACGCGGCGAGTCGCGCGCACACGAGGTGGAAGCGTCGATTGCGCATCGCTCATTTCTCCTGCGCGCTCGAACGCGTGCGGTCGAGCAGCGATTTCTGCCGCGCGAGGATCTCGCGGGCCAACGAGACCACCGATTGGAAGTCGTCCCACTCGACGAGCCGCGCGAGCAGCTCTTCGATGTGCGCTTGCCCGTTCGCCTGCGCCGTCGCGCATTCGAGCAACGCGGCATGCACTTCGCCGAGGTCGACGGCCTCGCTCGCCGTTTCGGCGCGGCTCGCCGCCGTCGTGAAGTCGACGTGGCTGATCTCGCGCGCGGCGTCGACCAAGCCGACCAGCGCCGGCGCGAGGCCGTTCGCTGCGCCGGCGCGGCCGTCGCCGAGCGCCACTCGCAGGTCGCGCCACACTTCGGCGCGGAACTCGCGAGACGTCGCTCGTGCGTTGGCGGCGTCGAGCAGCTCGAGCAGCGCGCCCGCGGACTCTTCGAGCCGCGCGTAGAGCACGCCTTCGGTGATCGCCGCGAGTTCGCGCGTCACGCCTTCCGCGTCGACTTGCACGCGCCGCACGCCGCTCAACAGCGCGGCGAGTTCACCGGCGCTCGCCGCGCTGCCCGGTGCGTCGCTCTCGAGCGCGGCGACGAGTTCGCTGACTCGCTTCTGTTTCGCTCGCGCCAGTTCTTCGAGCTCGCCGACCTGTACGCGCACGCGCGACAGCCGATCCTGCAAGCGGCGGAGGAACTCCTCGTCGGTGATGATGCGCACGCGCAACGCCGCCGACTTCGCCCAACGCTTCTCGTCGGCTTCGGTCCCAGTGTCGGGCCGATCGTCGGCGGCCGTGACGACGAGCACGAGCTGTTCACCATCGACGAGTTCCACGCCGGCCGGCACGAGCGCTTTCGCCGCGAGTCTCGCCGTGCCGAGCGCTGCTTCGCGCCGGGGCGACGTGGCGCCCGAGTTCGCGCCGCGCGGCGGTGCCACGAGGCGCTCGAGTTCGGCACCGACGGAGCCATCCGTGACGCCGGTCGAGTCGGCGTTCGGGGCTCCGTGCGACTCTCCGGGCGAGGCTGTGGCCGGTGCGTTCGCCCCGAGCGTGGAGCGGGTCGCGCGCCACGCGAGCGAGCGCAACCCGAAGTCGTCTTCCGCGCGAGCGACGATCCGCAACTCGCCGGTGCGCACGGTCTCGAAGTCGCTGCGGCCGGGGAAGATCCACTCGACTTCCGGCGGGCGGTCTTCCGCGACTTCGACGGCGAAGAGGCCGGGATCGGGATTCTCGAGCCCGGTCGAATCCGTCAACCGGAAGCGATAGCGCAGCGAGCGTTCCGCGACGAGTTCGAAGCCGAGGCCCGGTTCGGTCGGTCCGCCAGGTTCGTCGGTCGTCGGGAACGGCACGGGCACGAGCTCGAGCGCGCGATCCTCGGGCAGGATCCGCGCTTCGCCGCGCGCGTCGGCCGGGTAGGGGAGGATCGTGATCGCGAGCTTCGAACCTGCCGGCACGCGTACGTCGTGGTCGCGTTCGAGCCGTTCCGGCAGGCCGGTGTACGCGGGCGGCACGATGCGGATCGCGAGCCCCGCGAGGTCGGGCGGTTCGAGCACCGTCACCGACACCGTCTTGTCACCGTGCGGATCGTCGCCGCCCGCGACGTGGAACGAGAAGTCCTCTTGGAGCGCGCGCAACACGGCGCGGAACTCGCCGTCGCTGCTTTCGGAAAGCGCGATCTCCTCGCCGCCCGAGAGCGCGAGCACGACTTCCTCGGGCACGACGCCTTCCGCGCGGACGAGCACCGGCAGATCGACGCCGCGCGCGACGCGGACGGCGATTTCGGTCGCGGCGACGGTGACGTTCGCGCGTTCGGGCGCGACCGGGATCGAGACGAAGAGGTGCGTGCGCTGCGGCCACGCCGTCGTCCCGCCCGCGAGGCGAGCGAAGAAGATGCGCGTGTGTTCGACGGACCGTGTCGCCGCGAAGACGCCGAGCACGACACAGAGCGCCGCGAGTCCGCCGCGCACGAGCGCGGGGCGGCGATCGACGACTCGGGCGAGTTCGGGCGACAGAGCGAGCGCGCTGGCGCGGCGTTCGGCGTCGGCGAGCACTTCACGTATGCGCTCGGGGTCGCCGGAGGGTCGCGACGAGCGTTGGAGTTCGACCGCGGACACGAAGAGCTCGCCGAGCGATCGCTCCGAACGTTCGACGAGCATCGCGAGGCCGGCGCGTTCCGGCCGCCGCTTCCACGGCCGGACCACGAAATGCCACGCCGCCAGACACGGCACCACGATCGCGGCGACGAGGTGCACGACGCGCACCGCGTACGGCACGCGCAGCACGAAGTCGGCGAACCAGCACCAACCGATCCACGCGAGGGTCAGCGCGACCACCGTCGCGAGCCCGTGCACCGCGATCGTCGTCGAGAGCGCATGACCGACGCGCGAGAGCACGCGCTCGAGCGCGGGCGTCGCGTCGAGACGGGCGTGCGGATCGGTCGGGGGGCGGGCGCTCATGGATTCGAGTGGCCGGTCAGCGTTGGAAGATCGGCAGGAACCGGAACGGGATCTCGAGGATCAAGACGCCCATCGCCGTGCCGAAAGCGCGGCCGGGACCGACGTCGTTCGGGAACGCGCCGTTCGGTTCCTGCATGCGCAGGATCTCGTCGCGCACGACGCTGTAGTACGACTCCCACACTTCGCCGCCGGCGGTGTACATCGCTTGGACGCCGTAGTAGTGGCCGTACCAGAAGAAGTAGTGGCCGCGGCGGTTGTAGCCGTTCTGCCGGTTGAACTCGTGGAGGTTGCGTCGGAGGTACGAGATCCCGGCGTCGATCGCGTCGTCGGAGTAGATGCCGAGCCCGTGCAATGCCGTGACGCCGGCCGCGGTCAGCGGGAACGACGAGCGCGAACCGTCCTGCTTCTGGTAGTGGAACGAACCGATCTCGTCGCGGAAGCTCGCCGTCTGACCGAAGTACGAACGCGAGAAGCTGTTCTCCGTCACAGCGGAGTCGACGACGTAACGCGCCGCGCGATCGACGACCGCCTTCGGCACGCGCAGACCGATGTTGCGTGCCGCGCGCAGGGCGACGACTTGGCAGACGACGATCGACATGTCGCTTTCCGCCGCGTACGGCTCGTAGCGCCACGCGCCCTCTTCGTTCTGCGACGCGACGATGAAGTCGATCGACTTCTGCAGCTTGTCGCGCACTTCGGTTTTGTGAGTCATCCCGTAGATCTCGGCGAGGAAGAGCGCCGACATCGCGTGGCTGTACATCCGCGTGCCGCCGCGCGTGACGTAGCCGTCCGACTGGACGCAGCCGAGGACGAACGACAACGCTTTCTCGACGACCGGGCCGTACTGTCCGCGGCCGGGCAAGTGGCCACCCGCGAGGAACGCCATGCCAGCGAGCGCCGTGACGCCGACGTGCGGCTTGTCGTACGACGTCGCGGAGTAGCCGGTGTTCAGCTTGAAGCCGATGTCGCCATTCCAACTGCCGTCGTCGTTCTGATTCGCGGCGAGCCAGGCGAGCCCGTGTTCGACCGCGCGCATCTGCTCTTCGGTGATCGCCACCGGATCGATGTCGCCGGCGAGCGTCGCTTGGGCACGCGCCGCGGGCGCGAACCCCAACGAGACTCCGAGGAGCAGACCGAGCCAGCACACCCGTCGAAGCGCTGCGTCCTTCATTTGGAGAACACGTCCATTCCGCCTCCGGACGCGACGAAGAGCGCCGAGCCGAGGCCGAGCATCGAGATCATGTCCGAACTGCCGAGTCCACGTTCGAGCGTGCGCAAGTCGCGGCGCTGACCGCTCGCGCGGTCGAAGAGCGCGAGCGAAGTGCGTCGATCGCGTTCGCCGTCCAGATTGCGCGTGTATTCGCCGTACACGACGGCGACGGTCGACTGCGAAACCACCGGCCGCGGCATGGAGCCATTGTAGAGCGCGTCGACCGGCACCGAGAGGCGCGTGGACCAGCGCTCGCCGTACGGCAAGTGGATCGCCCGGAGCAGCGTCTCACGCACGCCGGGAGCTTCGCCGCGCACGAACACGAACGGCGTGTCGAGCTCGACGACCGCGAGTCGCGGCACGCCGATCAGGACGTCGCCGGCGGCGAGCTTCGCGTTCTGCAACGGACGCAGCGCACCGAGGGTCGCGTCCAATTCGAGGAAGCCGCCGAGCTGCACGCGGCCGGCATTCGCTTCGCCGGCGAGCACGAGGTAGGAGCGGCCTTCGCTGCGCAGGACGCTTTCGAGCTCGCGACCGCTCTCGACCGGCACGGACCAGGCCTTCGCGCCGCTTTCGAGGTCGAACGCACGCAGCATCTCCGGCGCCGAGCGCGCGTTGCGGCGGAACGCGGGCAGGATGACCTTGCCACGTTCGATCCACGCAGCCCGTCCGTCCTGCTCCCAACCGTCGGCGTCGAGTTCGAACTTCGCGCTGCGTTGGCCGGTGAAGAGGTCGAAGATCTGCGCCGACCGCACGCCGCGGCCACGCGGCAGGAGCACGAGCCGACCGTCGCCGATCACCGGCGGCAACGAAACGTCGGCGCCGACGTTGCGCTCCCAGAGCTCGGCGCCGAGCTCCATGGAGTACGCGCGCAGCGTGACGTCGCGTCCGCGCTCCACGAACGCCGCGACGATCACGCCGTCGGAGCCGTCGAGCGCTTCGACCGACTCGCCGATCACGCTCGCGCCCCAGGCGCGCGCGGGCTCGGTGACGTCGATCGCGACCACTTCGTCGGCGAGTCCGATCACGATGCGGTCGGCCCCGAGCACGACACGATTCGGCCGCACTTCGGGATCCTCGCCGTCGCCGAGGCGGTGACGGAAGATGCGCTCGGGCGGCGAACCGGCACGCCAGACGTCGAGCCAACCACGCGTCGACGCGACGAGATGGCGCGGCGCGTCGAGCGGCGCGTCCGGCGCGAGCGGCAGGTAGCCGAGCAGGTCCCACGCGCCCGCCGAACGGGCACCGCGCGGCCGGATCGTGTCGTCGAAGTTCGCTTCGGCCGCCGCGGCCGGGCGCGGCTCGCCGAGCAAGGCGCGCGCGACTTCGGACGCGGCGAGGTCGGTGCCGACGAGCGGCGACGGCGGTGCGACCCGCAGGTCGGGCGCGATGGTCGCAAGACGCGCGTAGAGCGCCGTGCCGAGTCCACGTTCGCCGACCTTGCACGCGAGGTGGGCGAAGTCCGCGAGGCGCGCGAGCTCGGTCGCGTTGGCGCGGGCGAACGACCACGAGTCGCCGAGCGAGTTGCCGAGCTCCTCGGCGTACAGGTCGAGGCGTTGTTCGTCGCGGGCGACCGAAAGCGCGGCTTCGATCGCGCGCGCGGCGGCCTGCGAGTGGGGGAAGAGGACCCGGATGCGCATCAAGAGCCGCAGGTCGTGCGCCGCGATGCCGGCGTCAAGGAGCTCGGTCGCGCGTGCTTCGTACGCCGCGTACTCGGGCGGCGGATTGCGGCCGACCATCTCGCGGATGCGCGCGGAGACGTGTTGCGCGCCGTAGCGGTCAGCGGCTTCGCGCGTCGCCGTGTTCGCATTCGCGTCGGCGGCGTGCGCGAGCGGGACGTCGCCGTAGCGCTCGAGCAAGGTGTGCAACGCTTCGAGCTCCGGCCCGATCGCGCCTTCGGTGTGGCCGAGCGCCGCGAGTTCGCGCTGCACCCAGAGACCGACCGGTTCGACACGTTCCGTCGCGCCCGAGTCGTTGCCCGCGCCAGGCAACGCGAGCGCCGCGGAGGAATCGTCGAGTTCGCCGAGCAAACTCCGGTAGCGCGCCCCATCGCGGCCGCGGGCGAGCAGCGCGAGCTCGTAGAGCGTGTCGCGCAGCGCTTTCGAGTCGAGTGCGAGCGCGCGCGAGCGTTCGAGGCGTTCGGTGGCGCCGCGCACGTCGGCGAGATCCGCGAGCGCACGCGCTTCGCCGAGCAGGCCTGAGTGCAACCGACGGGCGACGTCGGGCCGCTGCGCCGGAGCTTCGACGTCGACCAGCGGTTCGAGCGCCGCCGAGAGCCGGGCGAAGTAGCCGAGCGCTTTGGCGGTGCGGCCCTCACGGAGCTCGAGGTTCGCGCGGCTCTCGAGGAAGTCCGCCCACGCGCACGCCATGTCGACGTTTTCGGGGGCGCGCTCGAAGTCGCGTTGCAGGCGCTCCTCGAGGCTCGTCCAGTCGCACATGCCGACCAACGTCGCGCCCCCGGTGTTCGACGAGAGCGAGTACAGCACGCCGGGGCCCGCGGCGAGGTTGCCGGGCGCCGCATCGGAGGGCCACGCCGCCGTCAACTTCGCGTCCGGCGTGCGCAGGTTCGCCCGCGGCAGGACCCAGCGCTTCGACGAACTCGGCACGACGACGTGCTCGCCGACGAGCAGCGGCCGCGGTTGGTTCTCCGGTCCGAGGAAGCCGTCGCCGAGCGCACGTTCGCTCCACGTGAGGTCGGTCGGCCCTTGCGACGC
This sequence comes from Planctomycetota bacterium, assembly GCA_023150475.1. Lineage (GTDB taxonomy): Bacteria > Planctomycetota > UBA1135 > UBA1135 > JACRIN01. The sequence continues at coordinate 10,473 of JAKLKU010000010.1, read as the reverse complement.
CGACAAGCCCGCGCGGCTCGCGATCTGGAGCACTTGCGCCGCAGAGCCGAGCACCACCGAACGTTCGTCCGCGCCGAGCAGCGCGAGCCGCGAAGTGATCCGCGAGGCGAGGCGCGAGTGCGGCTTCGACCAAAGCAACGTGCCGTGTTCGGCGTCGACGCCGATCAGATCGTCGCAATCGAGCGGCGCCGCGACCACGACGCCGTCCGCGACGACCGCGGGCGACGCGAGCCAGACTTCGTCGCGTTGCCCCGACTGATAGCCTTGCGCCTGCGGCAACGGGATCTGCTCGTAGAGCGACTCCCACACGATGTCGCCGGAGAACGCGTCGATCGCCGCGAGCGCCCCGAGTTGCGTCTGCGCGATCACGCGGCCGTCGTGGATCAGGAGCGGCGGCGTCGCGAGCTCGTGGCTCTGGCGGCCGAACATGTTGAGCTCGACTTGGCCGGAGATCAGTTGCGTCGACCAGTAGAGCGCGCCGGTGTAGAGGTCGAAGCAACCGACGTGGAACTCGACGCGGCCCTGCATCCGATAGAACGGCGCGAACACGCGGCCTTGCCACGCGACCGGCGGTCCGGCGACGCGCATGCGCTCGGAGAACGAGCCCGATTCGCCGTCCCAGAGCGGCGGAGGCAAGTGGCTCCAGAGCAAGTCGCCCGTCGCGAGATCGAAGCCGAAGAGCCGACGCTCGGGCGTGATCGTCGTGATCTGGATGTTCTGGTAGCGATCGTTGCGCAGCGTCGTGTAGGGGATCTGCAGCGCCGCGACGGCGACGTTGCCCCACGCGGTCGGCGCGAGCATCAACGCGTCGCCGTTGATGCCTTGGAAGAAGTCGGAGCGCTGCAGCGGCCGGTCGGTGTCGTCCGGGCGCACGCGGCCCGCGTCGACTTCCTTCCAGCCGGGGTGTTCTTCCGAGCGCCACTCACGATGGCCGGAGTAGGCGTTGTAGGCGATCAAACGCAGCGGCGTCGAGACGAGCACTCGATCGCCGACCAGCACCGGCGTCATCACGGGCGCGGATTGCGTGTACCGCAGCGACACGGCGACGCTCGCATCGTCCTCGACGAGCTTGCGTTTCCAGACGTGGCACTCTTCGCCGGGCAGCGGCCCGAGTTCAGGCAGTCCGTCGTGCGCTCGCTCGCCGTCGTCGAGCACGAGCGCGCCGGCGGACGGTCGCGAGAGCGAACGGGCTGCGTCGCTCTCCGCGTCGAAGAACGCGGTGCGCGTCGCACCGAGCTCGAGCGTGTCGCCGAGAGCGCGTGAGAGTTCGTCCGCGCGGCGCCACGCGAGCCATGCCGCGTCGACGTTGCCGCGTTCGAACTCGAGGTCGCCGAGTGCGACCCACGCATGCTCCGCCGCGACCGTGATCGGCCAACGCCGCGCGAGCTCGGCGAGCGCGCGGGCGTCGCCCGCACGGCGCGCGCGTTCGAATTCTCCGGCGGCGATGGAGCCGAAACGTTCGCGGTAGATCCGACGAGCCTCCTCCGGGAGACCGATCATGAGTTCGGTCACGCGCGCGACGACGCCGGTGTGGAAGTCCTGTTGCGAGTGGCGTCCGCGCGGATCGCGGCGCTCGGCGCCGAGCACGGCGCCGCGGTGCAGCTCGACGAGCTCCTGGAACCCCGAGATCGCGTCGCCGAAGCGGCCTGCGTCGGCGTGCTCGCGTGCCCGATCGAAGAGCTGCTTCGCGGACGCGGTCTCCGGCAACGAGAAGCTCTTGACGTCGCGATCGTCGCCTTGGGCGCGCGCGAGCGACCACGGAGCGAAGCCAGCGAGCCCCACGCCAAGCGCGAGGCTCCAAAGCGCCGAACGTCGCATCGCCGAGGATCCCGTGCGCAGGTGTCGCATGGAGTTCGAAGGCTCCTAGACCAGGTCCCAGCGCTTGCGCAGCACCCATTCCAACGCGAACACGCACACCGCGGCGATCAGCGTGCTCCAACGATCCCAGACGTCGTCCAAGCGAGCGGAGATCGGCTCGCGGCGCTCTTCGCCTCCACGGAAGTCGGAAACGAGTTCCGCGACCGTCGCGACGTCGACGTGGCGGCCGCCCGTGGCGACCGCGAGCTCGGCGAGCAGTGCCGGGTCGGGCGTGGGGTCCTGGTTCTCGAGCGACGGCAGCCCGATCTCGAATTCCGTCGACGCGATGCGCGTCGAATCGCGCTCGAACCACGCGCGGTAGAGGCCGAGTCGCTCGGCGTCGTACGACGCGCGGTAGGTGCCCGGTTTGCCACCGACGGCGGCGAGTTCGAGCTCGGCGGCGCGCCCGTCCGGCGTGCCGACGCGGATCGTCTGATTGGGCTCCGTGCTCGGGCGGTAGTCCTCGTCGAGCACGCGCGCTTCGAGCGTCACGCGTTCGCCGAGGTCGTAGTGCGAGCGCGCGACTTCGAGCCGGAAGCGGCGATCGCCGCCCTTCAGGCGGCCGAGCGACAGCCAACGCACCGCGTTGCGCCAGAACTTCTCGTGCTCGCCGACGTGATAGAGACGCCAGCGCCACGTCGAGTCCATGCCGCAGAAGAGCACGCGGCCCGCGGGGAAATAGCCTGCGACGAGCAACGGGTGGCGCTCGCCGCGAGCGCCGTCCTTCGGGTGGCGCAGCAGCACTTGCGCACCCGGTTTCGCGCGCGTCACCGGCCGATACCAGAACTGGCCTTCGAGACCGCCCGGGTCCTCCCAGAGCTTGCGGTTCGCTTCGCTGTCGGCGGCGAGCCGCACGATCTCGTGCGGATTCTGCGGGTCTTCGAGCACCGGGCGGAACTCGCGCGTCGAATCGCCTTGGAAGCCCGGCAGCTCGGCGGCTTCGATCGTGACCGGGAGCAGATCTTCGAGCGGCGTCTCGAGGAACGCGCGCGGATTGTCGTACTCGCCGGCGAGGAACGCGAGGCCGCCGCCGCGTTCGACGAACTCGCGCAGCGCGCGCAGGAACTCGTCGCAGCGCGCAGGGTCCGCGGAGACCGAGAACGGCGAGAGGTCACCGAGCAACACGACGTCGTACTGCTCGAGCAACGTCTTGCGATCGGTCGGCACTTCGGAGAGCGCCGACACGCCTTTGGTGCTCGGCTGCACCCAACCGGGATCGCCGGAGATCAGCACCGTCTGCATCACGACGTTCTGGTCGGCGCGGCGCAGGATCTCCTTCAAGTAGCGCCACTCGTAGCGCGGGTACCCGTCGACGTAGAGCACCCGGATCTTCTCGGGCGTCACGTGGACGCTGAACTCGACGGCGTTGTCGTCGACGAGCGTCTCGCCGGGCTCCGGCGGGAGCGACACTCGGAAGCGGCGTTCCTGCGTGCGCGGATCCGCGGGCCCGGGCCGAGCGACGAGGGTGCGCCGCGCGCCGCTCTCGCCGAGCTCGGCTTCGTCTTCCGCGACGACGCGGCGGCCTTCGTCGGACGAGAGTTCCTCGAGCGTCACGTGCCCGCGCGCGCCCGGCGGCAAGCCTCGCGCCGCGATGCGCACCACCGCTGCGATTTCGTCGCCTTCGAACGCCGCGGACGGCGCTTCGACGAGCTCGAGGCGCACGTTCTTCTCGGCTTGCGTGTCGCCGACCACCACCGTGTGGACCTGGACGCCGCCGGACCGTGCGGCGCGCGCCGCGTCGAGCGCGGGCGACCCTGAAGTCTGCCGGCCATCGGACACGATCACGATGTCGGTCAAGTGGTGACCGCGGTAGCTCGCGAGCACCTGCGCGAGCGCGTCGCCGATCCGCGTCGTCGATCCGTGCGCGTTCGTCGTCCACGTCTCGCCTTGCGCCGCGACGGTGTCCGCGAACGTGTAGACGCGCGGCAAGTAGCCCTTCGCCGCGAGCGCGGGCACGAGTTCGTCGCGCACGATGCCGGTCGCGACGACGCTGCGCGTCGGCTCGGGATCGGTCTTCGCGTACCGCAGCGCGGCCCGCCGGCCGGGCTCGTTCGCGGAGTAGGAGTCCTGACGCAACATGCTCGCGGAGTCGTCGACGAGCACGACGACCTCCGCTTTCTGCACTTCTTCGCGCCGCTCGACCTTCACGGGCCGGAAGATCACGAAGCAGAGCAGCGCGAGCGCGGCGAACCGCAACGTGCCGAGCACGAGCTTCGCGAAGAGCGAGATCGATTCGCCGCGATAACCGAGCACGCACACGAGCAGCGCGAGCGGCGCGATCACGAGCACGACGATCCACGACGCCGGCGCGTCGGCGAGCTTGAAGCTCTCGCGCATCCCGGTGTCGACGGCCTGTTGCAGCAGCGCGAGGTTCACGGGCGCACGCTCCTCGCGCGGCCGATCCACGCGGACCAGAGCGTTTCGAGCACCAACGCCGCGAGCGCGGCGATCGCGAGCCAGCGCCAGAGCTCGCCGCGCGGCGCGGCGGTTTCCGGCTCGCGCGAGCGTTCCGTCGTCAGCGACGACACCGGCACGAGCGCCGGGTGGAGGCTCGAAAGCTCGCTCGCGCCGATCCGTTCGAGGTCGCTCTCGCGCGGGTCGAGCTGCACGGCGAACGACTGCGCGGCGCCGTCGGAGAACTCGACGCGATAGAGACCGACCCGGGCCGTGTCGTCGATGCGCGGCAGGCGCCACGCGTTCGGTCCCGCGGCGACGGCTTCGCCGGCGAGTCCCGCGCGGGCGCCATCCGGCCGAACGATCACGGGCGAGCGCGGGAACTCCGCCACTTCGAGCTCGATGCCGCGCCCGACGGCGACGTTGCGGCTCGCGCCTCGCGGCCGACCGACCCAGCGCACGAGCTCGTGCACCAGCGGCACCAACGTGCGCGGCGACTCGGCGATGCGCGTCCACGCCGTGTCGATGGTCGTCGTGAGCAGCATCACGCGACCACGATCGAAGGCCTTCTCGACGAGCAACGGGCTCTGCGCTTCGTCGTCGAGCCGCGCCAGCACGTGCGCGGCCGGCAACGGCCGCGTCGCGACGAATTCGTAGACCGGCACTTCGGTGAAGAGTGGCCGCCACTTTTCGTCGGCGAAGAACGCGAGCGCCGGGTGCTGGGCGTCGAACTGGTGCGCCCGGAAGTACGACTCGCGCCGCGACGGCACGGAGACACGCCCCGCGAGTTCCGCCGGCAAGAGGCCCGAACCGTCGGCGGCGAAGAACCGGCGGTCGTAGACCTCGGCTTGGACTTGGTCGCCGAGCGAGACGACGAGGCCCGCGCCAGCGGCGACGCGCTTCTCGAGTTTCTCGACGACGCCGTCGGAGAGCGCGTCGACGTTCGCGAGCCACACGAGATCGAAATCGTCGACCGACACGCTGCCGTCGCGCAGCGCTGCCGGCTCGATCACGCGGGTCTCGAACGGCGAACCGCCGAGTCCTGCGTCGTCGAGCGGCGCGAGCACCGCGGCGAGGTATCCGACTTCGTCTTCGGCGACGTCGCTCGAGGGCGCGCCGTCGACCAACAGGATGCGCAGCGGCGGCGGCACGGCGATCACGGCCGCGCGCGCGTCGTCGATCGCGAGCCGATCGGACTCGAGCCGCGCGACCAACGTGTGCGCGCCTGCGTGCCGAAACGTCACTTCGAAGACTTCCGCGGCTGCGCCGCGGGCGGGCACGTCGACCAACTTGGCGGGCCGGCGTTCGCCGTCGACTTCGAGGACGACTTTGACGCCGGCGGTCGCCGTCGCTCCGTGGTTCGCGATGCGCACGCCGACTTCGAGCGGCACGTCGACGGCGACTTCGTGTTCGTCGAGCGAGAGGTCGGCGATCGCGAGGTTCGGCGGCACGAGCTCTTGCGGTCCGAGGTCCTCGACGCGCACCTTGACGCCGAGTTTCTTCAGGCGGTCGAGCGCTGCGAAGAGCCGCGCGTCGGTGGGCGAGTCGGACTCCGCGCCGTCGAGCCCGGCGCCGGGCAACTCGGCGCCGGCCGATTCGGCGCGGGGCCTGCCGGCTACCGCGGCGGGCTCGCCGGAGCTCGTCGGCGGCAAGAAGTCGCGCCGTTGGAGATCGGAGAGCAGCCGGACCTCGAGCTCGCGCGCGTCGCCGCCGCCGGCTTGCTCTTCGGCGTGGCTCGCGACTTCCGAGAGCGCCGCTGCGAGGTCGAGCGCTTCGTCGGTCGGCTCGCGCAACGTGCCGAGCATGTCGAGCGCTTCTTCGGGCGTGCGCCACGAGAGCAGCCGCGGCGCGCCCGCCGCCGAGAGGAGTCGCACGCGGTCGCCGCGGTTCGAATCGAGTTCGAGCACGAGCTCTCGCGCCCGTTCGACGATGCCTTCGAACACCGAGCGCGTGCCGGTGCGCCAACCCGTCGAGGCGGACGCGTCGAGCACCAGCACCATGTCGCGGCGCGTTTCGGTCAGTCCCGAGAGCACGTCGTCCTTCCCGACGAACGGCCGGGCGATCGCGAGCGCGAACAGCGCGACGGCGGCCATGCGGAGGAGGAGCAGGAGCCAGTTCTCGAAGCGCGCGCGCCGGCGAGTCTTCTTGTACGCCGCGAGCACGAAGCGCATCGCGGCCCAAGTCATCGGCTTGTGCCGCTGGCGGTTCAGCAAGTGGATGACGAGCGGCACGGCGGCGAGCGACGTGCCGACGACCAGCGCCGGATGCACGAAGCCCTCGAAGAGGCCGAGGGGCGTCGAAGCCATGAGCGCGGCGAGCACGACTCAGCGCCTCCCGCCGCGGGCGCGCGCGGTGCGGCGCGCCAAGTAGGTCGACAGCGCGGCATCGAGCGGCTGTTTCGTCGAGAGCTCGACGAAATCGAGCGACAGTGCGCGCGCGTGCTTCTTGAGCAACGCCGTGTGCGCGCCGAACTCTTCTAGGTACGCCGCCCGGATCGCTTTCGGATCGACTTTGAGCTGCCCGCTCGCTTCGAGTCCGTCGAAGCGCACGAGATGGTCGAGCGAGAACGTCGTCTCGAGCGGATCGAGCACTTGGAAGAGGATCGGTTCGTGTCCCGAATGCACCAGGCGGCGCAGGCCGGCGACGATCGTCTCGGGTTCGTCGAAGAAGTCGCTGAAGACCGCGACGATGCCGCGGCTCTTCAAACGGGTCGCGAGCCACTGCAACGTCGCACCGACGCCGGTCGGGCCCGACGCTTCCGCCTTGGCGAGCGCGTCGAAGATCGTGCGCTCCTGGCCTTCGCCCGTCTTCGGCGGGACCTTCGCCTTCTCCTTCTGATCGAAGACCACGAGTCCTGCCGTGTCGCGCGACGCGAGCACCAAGTGCGCGAGCGCCGCGGCGCACCAACGCGCGTAGTCGAACTTGCTCCACGCGAGCGAACCGAACGCCATCGACTCGCTCGCGTCGAGCAGCAAGTGGCACGACAGGTTGGTCTCCTCGAAGTACTCCTTGACGACCAATCGGTCGGAGCGCGCGAAGACTTTCCAGTCGAGGCGTCTCAGCTCGTCGCCCGGAACGTACTCGCGGTGCTGCGCGAACTCCGCCGACGAACCGCGCAACGGCGAGCGGTGGTGTCCCGCCATGAAACCTTCGACGACCGTGCGCGCGACGAGTTCGAGTCCCTCGAGGCGATCGAGAACGGCCGGATCGACGCTCTTGTCGGCCATGCGCGGTCGAGTGGGTGGGAGGAAGGCGGGCGAGTTCCGGCGCGCGGTTTCAGGCCTTCACGCCGGGCAACCCGGCGCCGACCGCGGCCTTCGGATCGATTTCACGGAGCAGGCGATCGATCAGGACGTCGGGCGTGATGCCTTCCGCGGACGCGGAGAAGTTGGTCACGATGCGGTGGCGCAACACGGGGTGCACGACGGCTTTCACGTCTTCGATCTCGACGTGGCTCGAGCCACGCAACGCGGCGTGGGCCTTCGCTCCGAGGATCACGTTCTGGCTCGCGCGCGGACCGGCGCCCCAAGTGACCCATTCGCGGACGAACGGCAGTTGCTCGCTCTGGCCGACACGCGTGCCGCGGGTGATCGCGAGCACGTAGTCGTAGATCGTGTCGGCGACCGCGACACCGCGGACGACCCGCTGCAGTTCGACGAGTTCCGCGGCGCCGAGCACCTTCTGCGGTTCCGACGACTCGGAACCGGTCGTCCGGCGCAGGATCTCGCGCTCTTCGTCGTGCGTCGGGTATTCGACTCGCACCATGAACATGAAGCGGTCGAGTTGCGCCTCGGGCAACGGATAGGTGCCTTCCTGTTCGATCGGGTTCTGCGTCGCGAGCACGAAGAACGGGTTCGGCAGCGGGTGGCGTCGGCCGCCGACCGTCACTTGGCCTTCGACCATCGACTCGAGCAGCGCGGCCTGCGTCTTCGGCGGCGTGCGGTTGATCTCGTCGGCGAGGATCACGTTGGCGAAGATCGGTCCAGGCGCGAAGCGGAACGTGCGCTCGTTGGTCGCCGCGTCGATGTGCAAGAGGTCGGTGCCCGTGATGTCGCCCGGCATCAGGTCCGGCGTGAACTGGATGCGGTTGAACGACAGGTCGAGGCTCTTCGCGAGGCTCGAGATGAGCAGCGTCTTCGCGAGGCCCGGCACGCCGACCAGGAGCACGTGCCCGCGCGTCAGGATCGCGAGCAGGAGTTGGTCGATCACTTGCTCTTGGCCGACGATCGCACGGTGGAGCTCGGTCTTGACGCGGGCGTGGGCTTCGCGGAGGCGTTGGAGGCTGGACTCGGTCACGTGGCGTGCCCTGTTGGAAGAGGTGGCGGAAGCGGCCCGGCGAACGCTCGTCGGGCCTGCGTCGGCGGCGTTCGAACGCTCGTCGGTCGCCGGCGCGCCGGACTACGCGCAAACTAGCATTTCGACGAGCGATACGTCGGATCCCGCGGGCCGACTACAGGAGATTCACGGGGCTCCCGACGACCGTTCTCCCGCAGTCGATTCGGAGGTCGTCCGAACTCACCTCAGCGCGACCCGCCAGAGCGCGTCGTGCCCCAAGGCGACGACTCCGTCACGCGTCGGCAGTACTTGGATCACCGGTGCGCCGAGGTCGAGCCGATCGACGAGTTCGAGTTCTCGTTCGCGGTCGAAGAGCACGACGCCGCGGTCGGTCGCGGCGAGCACGCGGCGGGTCGAGACCGCGGCACGGTTGGAGAAGTGCTCGCCTCGCGGCAGCGCGAGCGAAAGCACGCGGCCGCCGTGCGCGAGATCGATCGACGCCAGTCGTTCTCGTTCGCCGTCGGCGACGACCCCGATTGCACGCTCGCCGTCCACGTGGAGCAGCGTGCCGAGGTCGCCGATCTCGAACGGTGCGTCGCGCAACGCGCCGCGGCCGCCGGAAATCGCGAAGTCGGCGGAGGCGGCGAGCCGGTAGCCGCGATCGGAATCGCAAGGCGCGACGATCCAGTCCGTCGGTCCACCCTCGAGCGCCGTCCTGCCCTGCCAACCCGCGGCCGTCGCGAGCCGCCGCCGCGTCTTGAACGAGTAGCCCAAGCGGCCGTCGGCGAGCGAGCAGAGCACGACGGTGCCCGTGTGGGGGACCGCGAGCACCGAACCGTCGCGTGCGCCGAGCTCGAGCGGCGCGAGGTCGCGGCTCGAGCCCGCGCCGAAGCGTTCTTCGATCACTTTCGGCCCGACCGGTCCGACCGCGAGCTTGCGCTTCCACAGCACCGAACCGGTCGTGAGATCGACCGCGACCGCGTACGTCGGCCGCGCCGAGTCGTCCGCCGACGGCGCGCGCCGACCGCGACCTGGCGGACGATCGCGCGGTTCTTCGGATGACGCTTCGCGCGCGAGCCAGACGATCTCGCTCGAGAACACGGCCGGTCCAGGCTGGAAGTCGAGCGCGGCGAGCGAATGCTCCTGCTCGAGCGGCGTCGCGCGCCCGTCTCGATCGACGCGCGTGCGTTCGGCGAGCGCCCACACCACGCGCGAACGCGGTTCGAGCGCGAATGCGCCGCTCGGCAGCGCGACGCGGACCAGCGCCGCGCGCCGACTGCGTTCGTCGAAACCGAGCGCGAGCACGACGTCCTCGCCGACCGCGATCGGCGTCGCCGAGCGCAACGGCGGTTGCTCGAAGCGCAGGCTCGTCTCGCGTTGCAGTCCGAGCCCGGAGAGCAGCGTCGTGACTCCGGTCTCGAACTCGGCGGCCGCGCCTTCGCGCGCGAAGACGACCAGCGCGTCGCTCGTCTGCACGACGACGCGGCCGGAAGCGAGTTCCGCGGCGCCGGGCAGGGCTTCCCAGTAGAACTGGGTGTCGCCGGGTTCGCGCACGGCGAGGGTCGTGCTCCGTGGCGACGTGCGCCGATCCCCCGACGCGTGGAAGCGCCCGACCTCCGCGCGGCCGAAGCCGAGCGCACGGTCGAACACCGGTTCCGCGCGAGGCGCGAGCGGCAAGGCGCGTGCGAGCCATTCGCGGCGGCGCGCGAGGGCTCCGGTGAGGTCGACGCGTGCACCTGCCGCGGCCTCCGGGTCCGCCGCAGCCGTCGAGTCCGCAGCGGCGCGGCGAGTCGCATGGCGCTCGGCACGCGCGAGCCAGACCGCGGTGACCTCGCGGCGGCCGTCCGCGAACGCGAGGTCCGCGAGGGCGAGCGCGGCGCGCGCCGCGGCGTCGGTCGCCGGGAAGGCTCGTTCCACGAACTTCCAGTGCGCCGGCTCGCGCGCGGC